>JAFODP010000012.1 GCA_017380635.1 Bacteroidales bacterium
ACTTCCACAACAAGAATGTCACCACCTTCCAACTCATATCGTTCACAAGTCATCATCGGTATAGGCAGAATGTTTCCATCACTGCGAATACCTGAAATCTTCTTGAAAAGATTGTCATCTACTTTCAATCCAGATAACTCACCATTGTCCTTTGCACCAATGATAAGATAACCATTCTGGCGAGAATTGGACATGTCATTACTAAAGGCACAAATAGCCTCTTGAAATTTATCCATATCGCCCGTACTTATGGTGCGTTCAACACGTGATGTCTCTGTACAATAAAGTATCTTGTATATTTCTTCTTTCGTCATATAGATTATAAATTAAATTATTCACTACCGTCCAATAATTAATCACAAAGATAGTACTTGTCATTTCATCAGTATCTTGAATTTTCTATAAATCTTCTTTATTTCTCCCTTTCTGCATTTCTTTGACAATCTCTTATCTATGAAAAGATATAATCTTTAATAGGGATTAGACGATATCCCAAATCCGATTTATTAATAATACACAAGTCCTCTTTATCTTGCGTCAGCGAAACATACTTTAATAAGACTTGGTTACTATTGATGCGTCGGTTAACGAATCACTAGTAATTTCAGATATGTAATATTTAAGCAAAACACCATTCTTTAATCTTCCGTTATTAATTGTTGTAAAGTATCATCATATAATACTTTCTTACCCATCATTAATAGATTTACAGCCTCATTAATCACAGCCAAAGGCACAACGTACCATTCCTTTGGCGTGTAATCCCCAGCAGTCAGTTGTAGTTGAACTTTGTCAAATAACCGATGAATCGCATTCTCAACATCAACACTCTTCACATTATATATTTTCCATGTTGCTACAATTTCTACATCTGCATATAAATACGTAGCTTGGTTCTTGGCATTTGCTATTCGTTCTTCCACCGTTCTCGTTGTAAAACCAATTTTATATAGATTCTTATATTTTGTAATACTTGGGGCATTAGATCTTGATTTCAAAACATATATATAACCACTATCAATATCCATATCGGTTAATTTGAACATTCTCTCAAAATATCCATATTCATCTTCGTTATGGGTAACAGTATATCCCTCATTAAACAAGTATTTCCCTAATGAGCGAAGTAATATATCAGATTCTGTACCATTTTCATAAATACATCTAATCCTACCATCAATTTTGTGATTGCCGTTCTTTTGCAGTTTGTGTATTTTTGCCAAATAGGTCAATACACCGCCAACAACGAAAAAGTTACCTTCTTGCAAATGCGCCTCTTTAAACTTTATCAACTTGCGTTTCTTATTCCTCAGTTCAGCGTGAACATTTTGGAATAAAGGTTCAAACATTTCAAAATCTTCGCATTTTACACGCTTGCCAATGTAATCTGCCTTTGCCCTTTCAATGTCTTTTATCATATACTCAGGTAGATCAAATATTGCTTCTGCTTCGGGCGATATATTGAATATTGGGTCTTTCAAGAACTCTGCAAGCAGTTCATCATCGCTTTTCTCTTCTTCAATAGTTTCTTCGTATACCGTTTTGGGTTCACTGCATACATCTGTTACCTCTGTTTGATCCTCTAAAAGGTTCAATCGGTCATAAGGTTTGCATTTGTCGTATTTTGCTTTGTCAGACTTGATACCTTCCAATCTCTTGTAAAGCATTCTTTCAGACATATTGCCATCAGCAGATGGGTTTCTACCATTGCTCTCTACAAATGCAGTAATCTCATCAAACGACCTTACAAGCCTATCGCTCGATGACAATCTATGCAGTGTTGGTTTTACATCTGCAAACACGGGGTCTTTCAAGACATCAGCCAATTCTTTATCCCAATCAATCATAGTCAATCTTTCTTTATTTCGCCTTTGCGTATCATATTCGATATGTACGCAATTGCTTGGGCAATACGTCTATTCAATGGTTCCGAATCGTTTAGAGAAGGTACAGCACCATTGTGTTCTTCTCTATACTTAGGTAGATATTTCTTGCATAGCAATATCGCCTCCTCCTTTGTCATATCAGTTCTTTGCTCTTCAATGGCAAACTGAATAGTGCGTAACACTTCGGGAGTAATAGACTTAGACAACATTTCGTACGCCCTTTGGAATGGGTTTATGCTATCTATAAGGTTGATGGATAGTTTGCTTATCTCAACAAATTGCCCTGCGACACTTATAAACCTTTTACCATTATCACCAACTTGAACCTCTGAACCTTGAATAGTAGATGACAACACAACTCGCTGTCTTACTTGTTCAACCTCTTCTTCTGTCAAAGCAGGATAGCGTTCCCTAATTATCTTTGGTATCATCACTTGGGTTATCTCCTCCGCAATGATACTGTTCGACATTGCTTGCTTTAGAATATCGCTTGCCAATATCTCCGCTTTAAGTTCGGTCATATCATTGTCAATGATACTTTGCGCTCTTGGGGTTGCCTTTGTCAGACCTTTTACAGAGAGGGTTCTATTACTGCCGTCAGCAATATCCTCATCATCTTTCTTAGTTTTGAAATTCCATTTAGGTGCCATCACTTGCTCCATCAACAGCGACGCTGTAATTGCCTTCAACATATTGTTTACAGCAATACCAACATCCTCTTGGCCAGCATCGGGGCAAGGTATAAGGTTTGTGAACTGCGCCTTTGTCTTGCCTTCACAATCTCGTGTACATCGACCAATAATCTGAACGACCTCTGTCAGTGAAGCACGAATACCAATTGTTATACAAGTTTCACACCATTGCCAATCGAAACCCTCTTTTGCTGTTCCCAATGCAATGAGTATATCAAGAGCATCGGCACTCTTCATTCTATGCAGATACGCTTGCAATGCTCTGCGTTGTTGTGGATTATCCTCAACTAAATCTCCAACCTTCAATAAACGACCATCTGGAGTACGGACAATCTTTATAAAGTGTTCGTAATCCTCCTCAACGACTTCACCAATCATTCTAATAATGTCATCTACTTGGTCGTACTTTGGTGCGTATGTGTCCCTGCCTTGAACAGATGGAATATGTATCAAAGTTTTCTTTGTGGTATCAAGGATTTCGGGCATAGCTGTAATGTATTTCCCTTGAAAGAAATGATAACCTATTCCCAAACTCTTCAAATATTTATATCCGTTCAACTGTTGATAGTAATTGTAGTTTACTGCGGGTTGGAATAGAGCCTCATCTTCGGGTCTCATTACGGGTATTTTATCACCTCTGAAATAACTACCCGTCATTGCCAATATATGTGCGTTTGTCTTGGCAATAAGTCTGCGTATAAGTTCACCCAAACCATTGTCTACATCGGCAGAAGAATGGTGATACTCATCTATGCCAAACAAGCAATCATTCAACTGTTCATCTTTCAGTTCCTTTGCAGCGTTTCTCAACGTTGAGTGTGTACATACCAATATCTTGTTTTTACAACCTGGGTCTATGAACTCAAAAAAGCGTTTTTTCTTTTCTGTTTCACTGCCACTGCAAAGGTTAAAGTATGGTGCAACGTTCCAATTGGCAAAGAATCCATAGTCTTTTAGATTGGTGTTATCGAATGAACGACCAATTGTCTTTTCGGGAACAGCAACAATAACCTTCTTTATGCCTTGATTCTGCAATTTATCCAATGCAACAAACATCATCGCTCTGCTCTTACCACACGCAGGAGGTGCTTTCACTAGCAAATACTGTCTGTGGCGTTGTTCATACACCATACGTTGCATTTCACGCATACCAAGTGCATCTACATTCGATGAAGCACCTGTTTGATTATATGTGATGTTTACGATGTTTTCCATAACTATGCTTCTTTATCTAAAACCTTATCAGACACATTTTTTCCGTTGGAAATAAGATGCAAACGCACATTAAATTTATTCATAAGTTCTTCATACTTATCTTTGATGTACAGGTAGTTTGGGTGTTTTTTAATGCCAACATCTTCGCTTTTAATATACTCCTTAAAATCTTCAACAGTTATTTTTATACTTTCTACACCAATTTCCCCATTGTTGAATGAAGAAGGATAAATTTTAAACATATATGCCTCAATTTCATCTAACAACCATTTGTAACCTTCATCGTGCTTGACAGTTAAAGCATATTTTGTAGCACATAATAATCTCAACAAAGCATCTAGTTCCATTACACCTGAACTGTAATATATTTTGGCAAGAGTAATATTTGTACTTTCATTCAATTCGTTTCTCAAAATTTCAAACTCACTATTATTCTTCTTAATACCTAGTTCATAAACATTCCGTATCTCCTGTATATTCTGCTTTAAAACATCAATTTCTTTTAATTTATCACTCAGCTCAATTGAATTATAAATTTGAAAACCTATCAATAATGTTATTGCAAGACTAAAAAGTGCAACCAATCCGCTTATAAAAGAATTAGAATCAATAACACTAATTTCCCAAACATCCATTACTATAACAGCAATAGTTCCTAATGATACTGCTAAAGATAGTATTGCAATCCAAAACGTACACTTTTTCATAATTTATATATGTGTCTATATTATAATTCCAACAAACCAGATGGGTCAAGCATTTTTTTTAAATCGTTCAAAGGGGCATTTATTCTGTTTCTTTCATTAGTAAATAATAATTCATATTTCTTTATAATAGGATGATAGGTATTAAAAATACGTTTCTTAAATAGTAATTCTCCATCGGGTTTTCTTCCTAAGGCTGCAACAAACTTTTCTATAATTTCACGTGGCGTTAAACAATACTTTACACCATTTTTACAATAAAAATTTGTACCTTTTCTAACTGTACCATCTTCATTATGATAGTCGTAACTTCGTGTAAATATATGGCAGTAACTATCTCTAAAATATTTTATCAAGAAATATTCATCATCGGTTATTTCTTGAAACATTTCTTCTACCATTTTTACGAGTAAATTATATCTTTTGTCAGGAACTTGAAGTTCTTGCTTCTTTGCATAATTTAATCCTTCATTACTAAGCTCATATACAACAATAAAATACGCTCTTAAGTAATATGCATCAAATATTTCTTGCTTACTCATTTCATTGTTTAAAATGAATAAATGCTCACACCATCTATGAAAAGTATAGTCGTTTGCGTATGGTTCTGTGCCTTCAAAAGCATCAATCATTTCTTCATCATCCTTTGTTGCCATATTACTTTTTCTTTGTCATTCTTTCATACAACTTGAACAGATATTCCAAGCGTTCATCATCTGAGGTGAATGGTTCGGTGCGATAGCACTGTTCAACTGCAATATCCAATGCTTTGTGTGCTTCCTTTAAGTCATCGGGCATACTCTCAGGGTTATACATCTCACCCAATGTCATCTCGGTATGATTCTCACGGGTCAGCAAGATATTCTCTGCCAATGCTGATAATCTCTGTTTCTGCTCATCGTTAATTTTGGGGAATGGGAATGTATTGTAGCATAGAGTTGCAGAATATCTAATTCGTGTTTCCAATCTACCAACAGTTGCTCTTATCCATACATTATGGATTTTTGATGTTAATACACCAAGGTGCCATAATTCGTAGTCGTATATAGCACATGCAGAATGATATATTACCGAATCTTTTGTCGCAATATCAACAGGGATATATTCTCTACGCTCTGATGTTGTAATGGGCACAACAATTGCTTCTTTCGCAAAATATCGTCTCTCAGTGAATAAATATGGATACGCCGCATACTTCTTTGTAGATTCTTTACTACTGTTTCGTCTATATTCAGACACATTATCAAGTCTATCTTTTAACTCGGGAATAGAATATAATAGTTCTTTGTACGACTCATCTGCCCATAGACAGTATCTATTAATATTCTTAACTATTTCACCAGAACCAATAAATCTCTTAAGTAGAATAGCAATTTGAGGACTCTTTTTAACTAATGAATGGTAGTCTGATTCTTCAAAGATTAAAAAACCTCCATCCGCAGGTAAACTACCCAAAATCATTTCAGGCAAATCAGAAATAGGGGAGCTTTTCTTCTCAACAATTATATCAGTTGTTTCTGATAATGTTGGAGGTATTTGAGTTAGTATGGTATATGAGTTGTCATCATATAATCGCTTTGATTGGGTGATTGGTGGACTTTGTAGACCTATGATGACACACATTACAGTTGCATTATCTTTAGCATTATTCTTCCATTTGAATGATTTGTAAGCAAATGATATTTCCATATTTGGAGATAAAATTGATTTCCAAATGGACAAATGGTCTCCTTGACTGATGGAGTTTGTTGAAACAAAGGCTATTCGGGTTTTTGTGTTTGTTGCATAGCGTGAGCCAAGCACGAACCAGCAAACTATATAATCAAGTTTCTTATACGAAATATGTGAATGTTTGAAGATAATATCCTTGTCTTCTTTTTGCTGTTCACTCTGATATTTGAAACCTTTATATTGAGGATTACCCATTACATATACCTCTTCATCGGCAGTGTGTGGGCATACAGTGTTCCAATCCAAACGACAAGCATTACCACAAACAATGTTACCGCTCTTGCCAAGTGGTAATGCATCTACCTTTGAACCAAGTTCCTTCCAAAAGAGGTTGTTCACTTGATGTTCAGCTAACCACAACGATAGTTTTGCAGTATCACAAGCATACTCGTCAATCTCAATGCCATAGAACTGTGTCAGTGATATGTTTGAGAATGGTAGTTGTGTTGAACCCAGCTCCCTAAGTCTTTTCCATATCTGAATTTCCAATTCTCTAATGCTCTTGTAGGCAATGATAAGGAAGTTACCACTACCACAAGCAGGGTCAAAGAACTTTATCTTCGATAACCTCATCATCAGTGCATTGAGTTTCTTTGCATCATCCTTTACTCTTACAAACTCTTCTGTGAGTTCATCAAGGAACAAGGGGCGAATAACCTTCATTATATTGGGCACAGATGTGTAGTGTATTCCCATCCCTGCACGGTCATCAGGGTTGATAACCGCTTGTATCATTGAACCAAAAATGTCGGGATTAATTTCTGCCCAATTATACTCTCCACATTTGAGCATAAGCATACGGGTACGTCTGCTTAGTATGGGTATGGGGATATGGGTTTTGAACAGTCCGCCATTAACGTATGGGAACTGTGTTATTTTGTTTGGCAAGGATGCACGTATCTGCTTGTCCTCAATCGCCATTATATCGAATATACCATCCAAGAACTCTGCTAGGTCTGTGCCATCTGCCTTTGTGTCTTGTCTAATAGCAGTTGTAAACATATTTGCACAGGGGAACAGGCCCGTGTCCTCTGCAAAGAAACAGAACAACAAACGTGTCATAAACACATTGATGTTGTGGATTTGCTGTCTGTCGTGTACATCGTTGTATCGCCTAATGTCATCGTATATCTTTGCCATCATTTCGGCAGACTTTACATCCGCCTCCGACTCTTCAATGTTACGGAACTTCTCAATACCTGCCAATGGTTTGAAGAACTCAAAGTCCTTCCACATTAGCGAAATATCGTTGTCGTACAAATCTTCCTCTTTGGGGTCGTATGCTATAATGCGTTTGCCATCAGAAGCAACATACAAGCGAGGTTCTTTCTTGTAGATTGAAGAATCCTTCTGCATTGCTTCGATGATTTCATATAGGTTGTCATCGCCAAACAGACCATTGTCAGTTGCTCTGTATGCAATGAGTTTCTTTACAAGGATGGTTCTGCCGTCCTTTGCATCATTTCCTCTGCCGTCTATGATGCGCTGAATACTTGCATTGCCATATCCACAGAAGATACTCAATAATTCATATACAATATTCTCTTTTGTACACTTCTCCGCTATATTCTCTAATGCTTGCTGCGCTTCTATATACGAGAATGTACCTTTGTTCTTCTTTGCCATATTTACTACTTTTCATTTATTATTTTTTCCTTCTACTTCACCAAGCGGCCGCCTTGCCAGATGGGGTTTTCGTAGAAGCCGTGCCATGCTTGGGTGGAAGAAGTGATGTTGGCCGATGAGCCAAGGAAAAGACGCGTATCGGGGGTGAGCGCAGGATGCGAACAGAGCAGCACCAAATCATCAAGACCGAAAGGCATTTCGTAGGCCATCAGACAAGAATCGCCCTGCATCAGCGCAAGATGCTGGCCACGATGGGCATCAAAACATTGGATGTGGAAAGGCTGCAAACTTTCCTGGTCGGGCAACTGAGTCATGCTTCCCGAAAGCGCCAACAAACGAGCACCGTCAAGACGTATCAGCGGAGCCGTCATGGAACTTTGGAAAGGATTGGCCGCGTTAGCCAGAATCAGCCCATCTTCGAGCAGAATTTGATTATCCGCATCAAGCACATCATTATTAACAGAATAAAGGAAACTACGTCCACCACGGAAATGGATATCGACAGCATTCAGCACATCGTCGCCGGCATAAGCATAGAGATCGCCACCGTCCACAAGAATGCAGGCATCCGATTTAAGCACAGCCGCTTTTTCGCTATTTAGACTGGCCGCCAAATTGAGCTGACCACCCACGATGCGCAAATCGGCATCGGCCTTGAGCACGTGCGGATAAGTGCTGAGCGTGTCGCCACTGATAGAGTCTATTTGGATAAAGTCTTCGCCACTGGTTACCGCTTGAATGTTTCCGCCCTCAATAAGCATAGTACCGTCGCAGTTGATGGCTTTTCCACCCGTGCCAATGCTTCTGCAATAGAGGCTTCCGGCTTTGATATGCACATTAACATCCGCCTTGATGCAGGCAGGCGAAGAAGTATCGGCCAAATCGTTTTCAACACCATCTACAGATTCACTTTCGTACATAGCATGGCCCGTGGTATTCAGACAAAGTTCACCACCGCTTTGCAAAAAATGCAGATCGGTTTTAATGCATTTGCCGGCATCAGCCTGAGTTTTGGCGTAGATATAACCACCGGCCACGTGAATACCCATATCGTCGCCCGTATCACCTTTTATATGAATGGCATTCTTGGCAGCCTCGTCCAGCACCAAAGTAACACCGGGACGCACATACATAGTAGCATCGCTGGCAATGCCGTGACGATACTTGGCCTTCAAACGCAACACGCCCCTTCCGCTAAACACCAAATGACCTTCGCTAAAGAAACAGCCTTTGCGATCTTCGCTCAGCGCATCGTGGCCGGGCAGATAATAAAAATCGTCGGTATAGATGGGTACATCTTCCAAAGTATTGACAGTCTGCGCATTCAAGTGAACAAAAAGACGCTTCTTGCATTGATTGTTGATAACGGAACCTCGTTGCGAAACAAGCTGCACGCCGTTCATTTCGAGTTTAATATTGCGTCGTCCGTAGATTTTGAGCGAAGCGTCGTTGCTCTGTCCTTGCAAGATAATGGCCACGCCGGCCACATCGCGCGTAAGCAAATCAATCACCACATGGGCTCCTTGGGTTTCGCAGAGAATTCGTTCGTTGTTGCTTTCCACCTGCACTTGAGGTCCATCCCAAGTGAGTTTCACGAAATAGGGAAACTGATTTTGTTCC
The DNA here is from genome assembly GCA_017380635.1 of Bacteroidales bacterium. Classification (GTDB taxonomy): domain Bacteria; phylum Bacteroidota; class Bacteroidia; order Bacteroidales; family UBA1402; genus UBA1757. The sequence continues at coordinate 9,475 of JAFODP010000012.1, forward strand.
CAGAAAATATAGGGATCGCGTCCCACGATGTCGGCCAGACTATCCGAAGCCAAACGTCCGTCGTAAACGGCCACATCGGTTGAAAAAGGATGATCCAATCCTCCGCCACCGCTTTCTTCGAGTTTTCCACCAATATAAATAGGTTCACAGCTCATCAAAAGCAAAGCCATCGCCGCCAACAATATCTTGATGTTATTTTTCATTGTTTTCAGAATTTAAATTTATAACCCAAACCAAACACCGAGCCAGCTTGTTCATCCTCATCAGAATGATTGATGTAGCGGTAATACGCCTCCAAGCGATGTTTTTTATTGATTTTGTAAGTCGTACCAATCGTATAGCGGATTTTTTCCACGTAGAAATCGGTCAATTCCACATAAGGTTCGCAAGAAAGATAGGGTTCAAAAGGCGATTTCTTGATATCATACTTTATTTCCAGACGACTTTTCAGGATATGTTTGTGTTTTTCGTCCACTTCTTCGTAGGGAATACGGAAGCCCAATTCGTTGTGTTTTGGCACAAACATCTGGTAACGATAGGTGTATTGATAATTTTCACGCAAAGAAATCTCGATGCGTTTTTTCCATTTGTAAGAAGCTGTCAGTGAAAGGTTTCCACGATGTCTGGGCGACCAATAAGCCGGCACAAGATTGCCTTTTTTTGTCAGTTCGTCCTGCGTCTGACGATAGATAAAGCTGTAGGAAGCTTCCGTTTTCAAATATTTGTTGATTTCGTATTCCAAACCCAAGGTCGAGGCCAAACGTTCGCTGTTGAAACTTTGCTGAAAACTTCGATGTTCCAATTCAAACGAGGCCGAGCATTGCTTATTGATTTTTTTCTCCACATCGATGGCTGTCCACAAACTTTGCGCCTGTAAAGCCAAACCACAACAAGACAACAGCACAAGCATCAAAAGATTTCTCATAGCGGATTTTCTTTAGGGAATTTCAACAATTCATTGACGGTATTAATTTCTTTCAGATCGCTTTCGTAATGCAGCTTCAGCATGGCGGTGTCTTTCAGAAAATCGATATGTCCCACTTCCACTTTCACGATGTTCAAGCCCGTACGACGCTTCAAATCGGCTATCATTTCTTCTCTTTTTTCGGGAAGAATCAGATCCAGTTTATCGTACAGCACCAACTTGGTGGATATATGCTTGATAAAGCGATTCTTTTCGCAAAACCAGATAGCCAAAATGAAAATCAGATTGGTCAGCAGCAATTCCATATAAGAAATGGTGATAGCCAGCGCATTAATCACCGACAAAGAGATGATGACAAAAAGATAAGTCATTTCGCGCACCGGCATGGTTTCCGTCCGATAACGGATGATACCGAAAATAGCAAAGAGCCCCAAAGCGAAACCCACTTTCAATTTGACGCCTCCCAACAGGAATATCAGGAAGAAAATACTGATACTGATCAGAAAGAAAGTAAAATAATAATCTCGTCTGCGACTTTGTTTATAATACTGAAAATGGATAATAAACCACGTAACCAACAAGTTGATGCCAAAATGAAAGAGCAAAGTCAGTCCGCCTGAATCTTCCAAAACATTTTCTACTACATCTTCAAACAAATCAAGTTCAGTCATATTTTTTCAAATTTAAAAGGGATAACATTGTTGCAAAGAAGGAATACGCCTTGCCAGCGGATGAAGTTTTTCCTTGAAGCGATGATACTTCATACTCGGATCGGTCAGCACCACTCCCACGCAATATTTACTAAATGAAGAGGACGGAATGTACATGTCGTTCAGCACTTCCAAAAGTTTAGAATAACGATGTCCGTCGCGTTTCAATTCGATAATCACCAAATCGTCCAAAGAACGCGAACAGGCATTGCCATGATGATAGAAAGACAAGCCTGTATCGATGGTCACTCGCTCGTTCAAAGCCTTGCTGACCAAAGTGGTACGATAAAAATGATTTTCAATTTTCTTTTCCAACAACTGAGGTTGATAGGGACAATGCTCCGCCAGGAAGTTTTCGGACAAGCGTATGGAATGATGTTCGTCGGGCACGGCGATGCGTTTTTTGCGCGTTTGGCCATTGCCCTTCTTGCTTTTCACTTCCAAAAAAGCCTGGCCCGTTTGGCAATACTTGCGAATTCGCACTTTCTGACGATTGGGCTTACCTCGTTGATGATCGGAAAACATTTGGCAATCGGGCGTATCGTAATAAAGCGTGTAATACGGAAGTTGCTGCTCGCCATCGGTTTCCTGTACAAAATAATCATCGCGCAAAGCCTGCAGTATCACATGCAGTTTATCGAGGGTCGTTACATATTTTGTGTCGACCCTTTTCATCAAACTCACTTTCTTCATTTCCGACAAAGTAATGGTTTGATACTGATATGTTTCACTCAACAACTGCATAAGTTTAGATTTCGCTTCGGGCTTTGCTTCGGATTTCGCTTCGGGTTTGAGGAGTTTTGCGGGACTTGCCGACTTTTCCTGAACATCCAAAAGCGTTGGGCTTTTTGAGCTGATTTCGCTTTGGGTTTGAGGAGCTTTGCGGGCCTTGCCGACTATTCCTACATATTTCCAAAGTTTGAATCTTTTTGAGTTGATTTCGCTTCGGGTTTGAGGAGTTTAGTGGGCCTAAACGACGAAAAGCCGGAGCGAAATCAGCCAAAAAGAAGGTTATTCACGCCCTTTTTCGTCAAGGTAGGAGTCCTTAAATCCCAAGAAGTAGAGAACCCCATCCAAACCAACAGTATTGATAGATTGTTTCGCGGTAGCAACCACACGAGGTTTGGCATGGAAAGCGATACCAAGACCGGATTCGGCAAGCATGGGCAAATCGTTGGCACCGTCACCTACTGCGATGGTCTGCATTTTATCTACTTTTTCTACTTGGGCAATCAGTTTTAGGAGTTCAGCTTTGCGACGACCATCCACGATTTCGCCGGCATGACGACCGGTAAGACGACCATCAGGACCGATTTCTAATTCATTGGCATATACATAGTCGACACCCCAACGTTTTTGCAAATATTCGCCGAAGAAAGTAAAACCACCGGAAAGGATAGCGATTTTGTAACCGTAGCTTTTAAGCACATACATCAGACGGTCGGCACCTTCGGTAATAGGCAAGTTTTCAGCAATTTCGCGCATAACAGACACATCCAAACCTTTGAGCAAGGCCACACGACGCTTGAAACTTTCGCAAAAATCTATTTCACCACGCATGGCGCTTTCGGTAATAGCTTTTACTTCGTCGCCCACGCCGGCACGAATGGCAAGTTCGTCGATCACTTCGGTCTGAATGAGTGTAGAATCCATATCGAAACAGATCAAACGACGCATGCGGCGATACATGTTGTCTTGTTGGAAGGAAAAGTCCATACCCATGGAAGGAGCGATATGCATTAGCTGAGCTTGCAATTCATGCACATCTTTGGGGGTTCCGCGCAATGAAAACTCGATACAGGCTTTCACTTTATCTTGTGGCGTATTGATAGATTGACGTCCGCTAAGACGACGAATACCATCGATATTGAGTTTCTGATCGGTAATGATACGACAAGTGGCACCGATGGTGGCAGCTGTAAGTTCGCGTCCCAAAATGGTAAGAATGTATCGGTTTTTACCTTGACGCGCCACCCAGTTTTCGTATTCTTCGTCGGTAACAGCCGAGAATTCAATATTAACGCCTATTTCCGAAGCCTTGAAAATCAAGTCTTTCATCATATGGCCGGAATGAGCAGAATCGATGCGCACCAAAATACCCATCGACAAAGTGGCGTGAATACAAGCCTGTCCGATATCTTGGATTTTCGTATCGTAATCGGCCAAAATGTTCATTACTTCGGCATCCAGACCGGGACGGTCTTTACCGGTGATTCTGATGAGAATCTGTTCTTTGGGAGTATGTTCTTTCATAACAAAGACTTATTAAACTCCCAAAGATAAAAACAGTTTACGAGAAATCAAACATCAATTTTCAATTTCTGCCAACTCCAGCCAACGCATTTCTTTTTCGTCGATAAGAGCCATCAACTGAGGCAAATCCTTGCAAAGACGCTGCATTTCATCTCCGGAAAGCGCACCCGAATTCAAAGAGCTTTCCATGTCGATTTTCTGCTGCTGCAATTGTTCTAATTCTTTCTCAAGCGCCTCAAATTCACGTTGTTCCTTGAAGCTGCGTTTTTTCTTAACAGTTTTCTCGCGCGGCGCTTCTGCCTTGACAGGAGCCGCTGTTGCTTTTACCGTTGCCTTCTGTCGACGTTCTTCGGCTTCTTTTTCATCTCGCCATTCGCGGTATTGGGTGTAATTGCCCGGAAAATCCTGAATCTCGGCATTGCCCTTGAAAACCAAGAGATGATCCACAATCTTATCCATGAAATAACGGTCGTGCGACACTACCAAAACACAGCCCTTGAAGCCTCGCAAATATTCTTCCAAAATGTTGAGGGTGAGGATATCCAAATCGTTGGTTGGTTCGTCCAGCACCAAGAAATTGGGATTGCGCATCAAAATGGTACAGAGATGCAGACGGCGCTTTTCTCCCCCACTCAGTTTATGCACGTAATTGTGCTGCACTTCGGGCGTAAAAAGAAAATGACTCAAGAACTGCGATGCCGTCAGACGTCGTCCGTCGCCCAAATGAATTTCTTCGGCAATCTCGCGCATCACATCTATTACTTTCTGATTTTCATCGAATTGCAAACCATCCTGACTGTAATAACCAAATTGAACGGTCTCGCCAATCTCGAAACGTCCGCCGTCGCATGGCTCCAAGCCGAGCAACATTTTCAGGAAAGTACTTTTGCCGCTACCATTGCGTCCCACGATGCCGAGTTTTTCGTAACGGGCAAAATTATAATAGAAATCCTGCAGAATCTTCTGCTCGCCGTAAGCTTTGGAAACGTATTGTGCTTCAAATATTTTCGAACCGATGTAACTGGCCTTCACATCAAGCTGTAAACGTTGTTCGTACATTTTTTGTGACACCTTTTCTTCCAATTCGTAAAAGGCATCTTTACGGGCTCTGGCTTTCGTGCCACGGGCGCAAGGCATGCGACGCATCCAGTCGAGTTCGGTACGGAAAAGATTGTTGGCACGCGCCAATTCGGCATTGAATTGCTCGATACGTTCCTGGCGTTTTTCCAGATAATAGGAATAATTACCTTGATAGCTGTAAATCTGACGATTGTCTATTTCCAAAATAAGGTTGCAAACACGATCGAGGAAGTAGCGGTCGTGGGTCACCATCAGCAAAGTGACATTGGATTTGAGCAAATATTTTTCCAGCCATTCGGTCATTTCCAAATCGAGGTGGTTGGTAGGCTCGTCCAATATTAGCATGTCAGGTTCGGTGATGAGCGCATTGGCCAAAGCCACGCGTTTACGTTCTCCACCCGACAACATCGACATCTGACGATCGAAATGCGGGATATTCAATTTGCTGAGAATCTGCTTGATACGACTTTCGTAATCCCAGGCTTTATGATAATCCATCAGATGCAGCAACTCTTCCATTTCGGCATCCATGCTATCCTCGCCCATTTTTTGCAGCTTTGCTTCGTATCGGGCGATGGTTTTCACCACTTCGTTGTCGCTGGCAAAACAAGTCTGCATCACCGTCTGATGTGCCTGATATTTAGGCTCCTGAGGCAAATATGATACCCGCAGTCCATTGCGGTATACCACCGAACCGCTGTCGTATTGCGCATCGCCGGCCAGAATTTCGAGCAAAGAAGTCTTACCTTTTCCGTTTTGCGCGATAAGCGCCACCCTTTGTCCTTGGGCAATACCAAAAGAAATATCTTCGAAGAGCAACAGATCTCCGTAAGACTTGGTGAGTTTTTCTACTTGCAGATAGGCCAGCATAACTTAAAGATTTTGAATGATTGATTCTTCCTGACGCAGAGCTTCGCCCGTCAGACTATCCTGGCATTGACGAATTTCTTCGGGACTTCCGCAAACCACTACCCGACCACCGTTACGACCGCCATCGGGTCCCATGTCGATAATGTAGTCGGCTTGTTTAATGACATCGATATTGTGTTCGATAATGATAACAGTGTTGCCTTTATCTACCAGACGATGAATCACTTGCATCAGCACGCGGATATCGTCGAAATGCAAACCGGTGGTAGGTTCGTCCAACACGTAAAGAGTATTTCCGCTGTCGCGTTTGGACAATTCGGTAGCCAACTTGACGCGCTGCGATTCGCCTCCCGACAAAGTTTTGGATGGTTGGCCCAGCTTCAGATATCCCAAACCGACATCCTGCAAGGTTTTGATTTTCTGATAAATATTTGGTTGATTCTCGAAAAATTCCACCGCAATATTGATGGTCATATCCAACACATCGGCAATGGATTTTCCTTTGAATCTGACTTCGAGCGTTTCGCGGTTGTAACGTTTCCCCTGACAAGCTTCGCAAGGCACCATCACATCGGGCAAGAAGTTCATTTCGATACATTCATAACCATTGCCTTTGCATTTTTCGCAACGACCGCCGGCCGTATTGAAAGAAAATCGTCCTGGTTTATAAGCTCTTATCTTTGACTCTGGCAATTCCACGAACAATTGTCGTATGGCAGCAAAAACACCGCAATAAGTGGCCGGATTGGAGCGCGGACTTCGACCCAAAGGCGATTGATCTACCGAAACGATTTTGTCGATATGTTCCAAACCTTCAATCGCATCGAATGGCAAAGGCGGTTGCAAGCTACGATAGAAATGTTGACTGAGAGCCGTTTGCAAAGTTCCGTTGACCAAAGATGATTTTCCGCCGCCCGACACACCGGTAACCAGAATCAATTTTCCCAAAGGAAAACGCACATCGATATTTTTCAGGTTATGACCACGACAGCCTTTCAAAATCAATTCTTTACCATTACCGGGACGCAAGGTTTCCGGCACAGAGATCTGCATTTCGCCTCGCAGATAGGCCGCCGTCAAAGTGTCGGCCTTCATCATTTCTTGTGGTGTTCCTGCAAACATCAGCTTACCACCCAAACGACCGGCCTTGGGTCCCAAGTCGATGATGTAATCGCTTTGCAACATGATATCGCGGTCGTGTTCCACCACCACTACCGTATTGCCTTGGTCGCGCAATTTTTTGAGCGAAGCAATGAGTCTTTGGTTGTCGCGATGATGCAGACCGATACTGGGTTCGTCCAGAATATACAGCACATTGATAAGCTGAGAACCGATTTGCGTAGCCAGACGAATTCGTTGACTTTCACCACCGGAGAGCGAAGCCGAAGCACGGTTCAAGGAAAGATAATCCAGACCCACATCGAGCAGGAAGCGCAAACGCTGACGAATTTCTTTCAGAATTTCCGTGGCGATGGAACGCTGACGCTCGCTCAGATATTCGGGCAGCTCTTCCATCCAATCGTACAATTCGCTGATATCCATCTGCGCCAGCTCTGCAATATTCTTGTCGCGCAAGCGGAACATCAAGGCTTCGCGGTTCAGACGTGCGCCTTTACACTCCGGACATTCCATCACGGACACAAACTGACTGGCCCATTTTTGCGCACCGGCCGAAACTTCGCCTTCTTGCTGTAAATCAATGTATTTTATCAAGCCTTCGTAGTGCGAAGTATGGTTAGACAAACCCAAAGAAGACTTCTTCACAACCAAATTATCCTCGCATCCGTTCAAAATCTCGTCCAAAGCCTGTGACGAAAGTTCGCGCACGGGTGTTTTCAAATCGTAGCCATGACGTGCCAGCAATGCCTCCAATTGCCAGAAGAACATCGAGTTGTTGTACTTGCCCAAAGGAAGTATGGCACCTTGATAAATACTCAAACTATCGTCGGGAATAATCTTGTTGATATCCACCTGATTGACATAGCCCAAACCTTTACAGTGCGGACAAGCGCCTTGCGGCGAATTGAAAGAGAAATTATGCGGCGCCGGATCCTGATACGAAATTCCGGTAGTGGGACACATCAAATGCGAACTATAATGACGTATGCGGCCGCTGTTCTTGTCAAGCAACATCATCACGCCTTTACCCAAACGCATGGCAATCTGCAGGCTCTTTTTCAGACGCGTGCTATCTTTGGCATTGACGATGAGTTTATCCACCACCACTTCCACATCGTGGTTGCGATAACGGTCGAGACGCATTTGCGGCGTAATTTCCATCAACTGACCATCCACACGCACATTCAGATAGGCTTTCTTGAGCAAAGATTCGAACAATTCCTTGTAATGACCTTTACGACCCTTCACCAAAGGCGCTAAAATATAAATGGGCTGCGCATCGAAATCCTTGATAATCAAATCGAGAATCTGTTCTTCGGTGTATTTCACCATGCGCTCGCCGGTCTCGTAGGAATAAGCATCGGCCGCGCGGGCATAGAGCAAACGGATATAGTCGTAGACTTCGGTCTGCGTACCCACCGTCGAACGAGGATTCTTGTTCGTGGTCTTCTGCTCAATGGAGATAACCGGACTCAAGCCTGTAATTTCATCTACATTGGGACGTTCCAGATTACCCAGAAAATTGCGGGCGTAGGCCGAAAAGGTTTCAATATAACGACGTTGACCTTCGGCAAACAAGGTGTCGAAAGCCAAAGATGATTTGCCGCTGCCGCTCAGTCCGGTGATAACGGTGAGACTATTGCGAGGAATGTTCACATCGATGTTTTTCAAATTGTGAACCCGCGCTCCATATACGGATATCTGCTCATTTTCCTTCATAAATCCATGCTTGATGATGTGTTTTCAGATTTTTTTCGTCGAACTGCAAAGCCTTATCGTTGGCAGGCAGTTTCACTTCGTACAAACGACCGCTGCTGTTGGTCAGCACATTGCCCTTTATCCATAAATTGGCTTCCTTCAATTGCTTGAATGTGCAGCCTTGCGCTTTGGCAAAATCGACCCAACTGGCAACTGCTTTGTTCACCACCACTTTACGATAGTCGATGGGCTGATATAAATCGCTCTCGCGCAAATAGAAACCATAATCTTGCAGATGTTCCATCACCCATTTACAAGCCAAAATACGATACACATAGCGCGAGGTTTCTTCGTTAAGGTAAAGATCGAAATAATCGTCCACCTGTTGTTCTTCTAGGCTTGTCGTGATACGTCTTTTGCCGGCATTGTAGGCGGCTGCCACCAGGTTCCAGTCTTTGTAAATTTCGTAAGCATCTTTCAGATACTGACAAGCTGCCACGGTAGATTTCTCGATATGGAAACGTTCATCCACTTCGCTATTCACCTGTAAACCATATTCCTTGGCCGTTGTCGCCATAAATTGCCACAAGCCCGCCGCGCCCGTTCCCGACACCGATTTTGGATTGAGCGAACTTTCGATACAACAGAGATACTTCATGTCGTCGGGAATATGGTTGGCTTTCAAAATTGGCTCAATAATAGGAAAATAACGATTGGCGCGCTTCACCAATTGAAGTGTGGCCGAGTGCATAAAGTTCATTGCCAGCAATTCTCTATCGAAACGTTCACGCACATCCATGCGTCGCAAATCGATGTTCTCCTGGCAAAATGTCACTTGCTTGGGTATCGCTAAGGCGTAAGTGGAACTTGGATTAGTGTAAGGACTGGAAGCTTGCAAGCCGCTTGGAAATGCGAGCAGCATCATCATCAACAATGTACTGAAAATGGTCTGTTTATTCATTCTATCAAATTAATATCTCCTCGTTTTACATACTTGATTCCATCCGATCCGGTGGCGGTAATCACATAAAAATAAACACCCGGATTGACAGCTTTGCCTTGGAAAGTGCCATCCCAACCTAAATCAGGATCGGTCCATTCGAAGAGCAGATTTCCCCAGCGGTTGAGGATGCGTCCATGGAATTCTATAAGGGATTCGTGCGCCACACGAAACTCGTCGTTTTCGCCGGGTGTAGAACGTGGCGTGAAAAAGTTGGGACAATCCAGTGACGACTCCGTTACCGTGATGGAGAAACTCACAGAGTCTTCACAAGTGTCATTACTTGCTTTAAGTTTTACTGTATAAGTACCTGAATGATAGAAAGTATACTCAATATCTTCTTCATTACGATAAAGGTATTCTTCCTCCGAACCAGGGGTGGTGTAAATATACCATATACAATAATCGGTAGCCGGATTGGCGTAACTGTAAAAAGCCACTTCCAAGGGCGCAGATCCCGTCAGCGACAAACCTTCTTCTTCGTTTTTCAAAAGCTTGGCTACGGCATGCGTTTCAATGCTTACCGCCTCGTAATCACAGCGTGTTTCCGCCAAAGGCAAATTCCAATAGCGAAGAAACTGATCGCCTTGCAAACAGAAAGACACATCCTGCTTGGGCGCATCCAACACCAAAGATGAAATATAGCCCGAACTTGCCATTTCCTTTTCTTCGTCGCGATATTGTCTATCATCCTCTGCCCAAACGGCGTCCACGTAAGTCAGTCGATGTTCACGATCGATGGTATAAGACTTTCCGTTCAAGCCGCGATAGCTCAAATCGTCGCTGCAATAAGCCAGATTGAGTTGCAAGGAAGTAGCAATATCGATAGCATCCGTCACCGCCGATAAACTGCCGTATTGCAAAGGATTCAACTGATAATCTATCACATAGCAAGCATATTCCTGCGATTCGTATTGAACGATGTATAATGTATTTGCTTGCAGATGGCTTAAAATAGAGGCTTGTGCATCAGAGCTTTGTTGCTCGTTTGTCAAAGCGGCCTTATCGCTACGCCATTGACATAGAGCGGGTTGATCACAGACAAAACGCAAGGAAGCCGCATCGATACCATAAAAGACAAAGACATCTTCCAAAGACGAAGCCTGCTCCGGCTGATGACGATATGGCGCGTACCCGGACGAAGACAATGCCTCGAACCCGATAGCGTATATTGGAGCCAAAAGACTCAAGAACAGAAGTGTACACAAATATTTTTTCATAGCGTAGCGGCTTTCTCAATAAGGCGACAAATTTACGATAAAAATCTCGTTATTCGGCTTGTCTTGGATTAATTTGTATTAACTTTGCCGACTATTCGAAAACTCTATCATTATCGATCATGAAACATCTCATTATAAGCTTGATTTGCCTGTCTTTCTGCTGTTTCAGCCATGCGCAGGACACAGAAATCGTCGTGCGTAACGGTAAACAATATTATCAATATGTGGTGCAACCCAAGGAAACCATCTATGGTCTGTCTAAACGTTTTCACATCACACAGGAAGAACTCTTGGCCATGAATCCTTTCTTGAGCGAAGGTTTGAAAATCGGTCATGTGTTGACGATTCCTGTCAGAGGAGAAGAAAACACAGCAAGCCAGACAAGCACTGCCAGCCCTGCTCCCACCAAGTTGGCCACCACAGCCGAAGAAACACAAGAAACCGAAGAAGACAATTTATATCAATCGAACAACGAACAGATTTATACCGTCGAAAAGCGCCGCGAAAAACTCATTGAAATCGCGCATCGATTCAATATCGACATAGATACTATCCGTCAGCTCAATCCTAACATTCCCAACAATTTACGCAAAGGATCCGTTATCATTTTGCCCAGCAAGGAAGTGAAAGCGCTGGAAGAAAAAGTGGAAAAGATGCAGGAAGAAATCCAAACAAGTCGCGACTCCATCCGTCACTTGCTCGATCGCATTCAACATTTAATGGCTCAGGAAAACAACAACCAAAAAGACGAAGTTTCCACCGCGCTGCTCCTGCCTTTCATGATTGGCGACACCACGGGCATTTCCACCGATCGTTATGTAGAATTCTACGAAGGTTTGTTGATGGCTGCCGACACGCTGAAAAAAACAGGACTTTCCATTCATATCGAAGCCTACGACATTGGCAATACTTTATATCGAACACAATACTGCTTGAATAACAACGATTTAAGACGTCACGATTTTATTATTGCCGCTGCCAACGCCGACCAATTACCTTATTTGTCTGAATGGTGCAAAAAGAACGAAGTTCGATTGGTTTTGCCTTTCAGTTCTCGCATTGCCGAAACCGAAAGCAATCCTTATATCTATCAGGTGAATGCGCCTCAAAGCATGGTGAACGAGACTATTTTATCGCTCGATACCGCCAAGTTTGCCAACAAGAACATCATCCTACTTCGTACGCCCAACGAACTGAACGACGAAAAAGGCCAATTGTTCAAAGCCATCCGCCGACAGTTGATCGACCATCGCATTGCTTTCCACGAACTTATCGAGTACGAAGGAGATGAATATTTCAAAGACAGCATCGCGGCTCATTTGAGCAATCAAAAACCCAATTTGATTATTCCTTGTGCTTGTTCATTAGCAGAAGCCAATCGTCTGATTTCCACTGTGGGAGCCATCATCAACTTCCTGCCTTCTGCCTACAAGGCTGAAATGTGGGGCTATCCGGAATGGATTGCCTTAAACAAGAGCAACTTGCCGGTGCTTCACAATTTGAACACCACCATTTATGGTAATTATTTCGCCAACTACAACTTGCCCAATGTCCGTCAGTTCCAGATTAATTACAGCCTGAATTTTGGCAAAGACCTGATGAACACTTTTCCTTGCTACGCCATGATGGGTTACGATGTCATGGTTCAATTCTGCGAAATGGCATCGCGCCGCGACATTGATATCAAAGCCTTGCAGCACGAATTTCACTTCAAGCAGACGCAGCAAGAAAGCGGTTGGTACAACAGAAGCGTTTATCTGATTCATTATTATCGTAATCAGGCAGTTACATCCGATATTATCCAATAAGGCATGAATAAGAAGATTCTCTCTCTCCTGTGTATGCTCTACCTTATTTTGCCTTTGTCGGCTCAATATAGGATGTTGGAGAAAAACGAGTGTTATTTGGGTGCGGCGGCTGGTGTCACTTTTTCAACGGCCAGCCTGCAACCTTTGTATGCAGACAAAAGCTATCAACAAGGATGGGAAGGTGGATTTATCTTCCGTTACATCGCAGAAAAGAATTTCGGTATCGAAAGCGGACTTTTGCTGAGCCAATGCGGTTGGGCCGACGACTACGGCTACCAAAGCCCCGATTACTATCATCGCAGGATGAGTTTTGCCGAAATCCCCTTTTTGATGCATGCCTATCTAGAAAGTGGAAAGGCCCGCTTTTTTTTGAACGCAGGCCCAAAATTCAGCTATTTTCTACAGGAAACAGAATCATACAACAACGAAGAATTTGCCTATTTCCATCCCTATTACAACAAAGCCGTCGAAACTTATTTCCAATGGGGAATTATGGGTAATGTGGGATTCGAATTTCATTTCGGCCAAACGGTTTGTGGTGTAAGTGGCGGCTACTATTATGGTTTGTCCGATATTTTCCACAATCGCGTCACCGATCCTTTTGTCACCTCCAGTATCCAGCAAATCAACGGACGCTTCTTTATATTGTTCCAGACCAACTGATAACAGCCGCGAGGCCGGAAAAGACTCTTTAGAAACGGGCAATGTTGCCAGATTAGTTCCCGTTGAGACAATAAAACATCTTTCATAATGGGCATAAAAAAAACTGGCCGAAGCCAGTTTTTATCCCAAATAACTTTTCAAGAGCTTGCTGCGTGAATTTTGACGGAGACGGCGTATCGCTTTTTCCTTAATTTGACGCACGCGTTCACGGGTGAGTCCAAATTTGTCGCCTATTTCTTCCAATGTCATTTCCTGACAGCCAAGCCCGAAGAACATCTTAATAATATCACTTTCTCGTTCTGTCAAAGTAGACAAAGCTCTGTCGATTTCGCGACTCAAAGATTCGTTGATCAAGGTGCGGTCGGCAATGGGAGCATCGTCATTAACCAGCACATCCAGCAAGTTGTTGTCTTCGCCTTCCACGAAAGGAGCATCCACCGACACATGACGACCAGACACTTTCAAAGTATCGGCAATCTTATCTACCGGGATACCCAATTCGTCGGCCAATTCTTCAGGAGAAGGCTTGCGTTCGTGTTCTTGCTCGAAACGAGAGAAGGCTTTCGTGATTTTGTTCAACGAACCAACCTGATTCAAAGGTAAACGAACGATACGCGATTGTTCAGCCAAAGCTTGAAGAATAGATTGACGAATCCACCATACAGCATAAGAAATAAATTTGAAACCACGGGTTTCGTCGAATTTTTCAGCAGCCTTAATCAGACCCAAGTTACCTTCGTTAATAAGGTCGGGCAAACTCAAACCCTGATTCTGATATTGCTTGGCTACAGAAACCACGAAACGCAAATTGGCACGAGTCAATTTTTCCAATGCGGCACGATCTCCTTGACGAATGCGCTGAGCCAGTTCTACTTCTTCCTCTACTTTAATCAATTCTTCTCGGCCAATCTCTTGCAGATATTTATCCAAAGAAGCACTTTCACGATTAGTGATGGATTTTGTAATTTTAAGCTGTCTCATGCTTTATCGATTCGAAAATTGGGCGCAAATGTAGCCTTTTTATTGGAGATTATCAAATTTATTCACCTAAATCTATGGCGTAATAATTCACTTTTCCAGTGGGATACATACCAACGATAAACAAAGCACTTTCACCAAAGCCGGCTCCCGACTGAACATCTTTCACCATTTTCTCAAATTCGGCCACCGAAGCCACACGATGGTCATTCACTTTCATGATAATGAAACCTTTACGCATTCCAGCTTCTTTCAATTTTCCATCAGTCAAACCCGTCACCTGAACACCATAACTAATATTAAGCTGACGTTTCAAATCGATAGACAATTCACCAAAACTGGCACCCAAATCGGACAAACCGGCCTGTTTTACAATTTCGGTATTGCCGTACATATTGCGCAAAGTAACATCAAACTGCAATTCTTTATTTTTACGCAAAACGCTCACTTTCACCTTATCACCGGGACGGAAACGACTAATTTGTTCTTGCAATTGCGCGTTGTTGGCCACCTTACGATTGTCCACCTTAATAATAATATCGCCTTTTTCCATACCGGCTTCCTTGGCGCCACTGCGGTCGGACACTTCGGCCACATACACACCTTCCACCATATCGATATCATAATGTTTGGCCAAATCGGAATTCATCGTCTGGATGCTCACGCCCAACATAGCACGCTGCACAGATCCATATTGCTTAAGGTCGGCAACCACTTTGCTAACAATGCTTACCGGAACTGCAAACGAATATCCCGAGAACGCACCCGACGAAGAAACGATGGCCGTATTGATACCAACCAATTCGCCCGAAGTATTAACCAAAGCGCCGCCACTATTGCCAGGATTTACTGCCGCATCGGTTTGAATGAAAGATTCTATGCCCAAACTGGGCGCGCCATTGGTAGACTGAGAACCGATAATACCCAAATTACGAGCCTTAGCACTCACAATACCGGCAGTAACTGTCGAAGTCAGATTCAAAGGATTGCCTACAGCAAGCACCCACTCACCCACTTTCAATTTATCGGAATCGCCATAAGGAATGGTGGGCAAATCTTCTGCATCAATTTTGATAAGCGCAATATCCGTGGTGGGATCCGTACCCACAATACGAGCTGTAAATGAACGTTGATCGTTGAGCGTTACCTGCAATTCATCAGCACCTTCCACCACATGGTTGTTGGTAACGATATAGCCATCACGAGAAATGATGACACCTGAGCCATAGCCCACTTGCGGTTGTTGCTGACGTGGTTGGCTGTATTCGCGATAGCCGAAGAAATATTCAAACAAATCGATAGGACCTTGGCCTTGCTGTATACTGCGATTGGTTTTCGACATGATATGCACCACCGCATGAATGGAATTTTCAGCCGCAACGGTAAAATCGGTAGCTACAGCAGGAACCACTTCCATTCTTGCAAAGCGGGCATGTTGTTGTATTTCATTCTGTTCTTTTATATTGTCAAATGAGGCCAGAATCTGTTTCGAGAATTGCGACACCACCATATAAGATATCGCGGCACTGGCTACAACTATCGTTAAAACGACAGCGACATTTTTCCATAGTTTTTTCATGTTCGTAAGTATTAAAAGTTATATCACATACGTTACAAAAACGATTCCACAGCCATTATATAACAAGCAGATGACAGTTTTTAACCAGTATTAACACTTTTATGAGAGACAATTTGTCAGTTGCAAGAAAAATGGCTAATTTCGCCGCCATAATAACAGAGAGCCGCACTGTCGCTTGAGTAATCGAGAGGAAAGTCCGGGCAACAGATTGGGGCACCATACTTCCTAACGGGAAGCTATCTGCGAAGGTAGAGTTAAGGTAACAGAAAATAACCGCCTCCTTTGGAGGTAAGGGTGAAAAGGCAGGGTAAGAGCCTACCGGCTTTATGGCAACATGAAGCGCCGTACCACTTATGGGTTGCAAGGCCATGTAAACCGACGTTACGAGGGTTGCCCGCCCCATGTCGGAGGGTAGGCCGCTAGAGCCTGCAGGAGACTGCAGGTCCAGATAAATGACAGTATAGAACAGAACCCGGCTTATGGGTTCTCTGTTATTATTTTTTTGATTATGGCGAACAAACTACATACCTACAAGGAAAAAATTATCCGCTTTCTGCAGTTTCTCACCGCAGATATTTGGCGCGTAGACACCAGCAAAGAAAAAGGCTTGCGCAGAATCATCAACAATATTTTCCGCATCCTGATTCTGGCCGGACGAGGCTTCACCAACAACAAACTGGTGATGGTGGCTTCGGGACTCACCTACTTCACGCTTTTGGCCGCAGTGCCTATACTTTGTATTTTGTTGGCCATCGCCAAAGGATTCAACTTGCAAGACGTCTTACAGAACGAACTGCTCAACATTTTCCCCACGCATGGTAATATTTTGAGCATGGCATTCAAGTTGGTAGAACAAGTATTGACCGCCGCCACCAAAGGAGTTGTTATCGGTATCGGTATCATCTTCATTCTCTGGGCCGTATTCTCAATTATCAACAACATTGAACGCTCTTTCAACATTATTTGGCAAGTACCCAAAAGCCGCGCCATTTCGCGTAAGATAACGGAATTCTTCGCAGCCATGCTGATTCTGCCGATTTTGTTGATACTCAGCAGCGGTATTTCCATTTTCATTAAAACAAATTTCGCCAACAACGAAATATGGATGGCATTCAGCCCGGTTATCAATTTCTTAATCAAGACGATACCTTTCTTTGTAACCTGTCTGTTGTTTAGTTTCCTTTATTTCATTGTGCCCAACACCAAAGTGCAATGGAGAAACACCCTGATTTCAGGACTTCTGACGGGAAGTATCTACCATATTTTCCAATATCTCTATATCAACGGACAAATTTGGGTGAACAGCTACAACGCCATTTACGGAAGTTTCGCTGCATTTCCGCTCTTGCTTTTGTGGGTACAGGCCACTTGGATGATTGTTTTGCTGGGTGGAGAAATTACTTACGCTTCGCAAAATTTGGACAATTTCATGTTTGAAAAGGAAACCAAGAGAGTCAGTTTCCGTTATCGTCTGTATTTCACCATGTTGTTGTTAAGAGATATCTGCCAGGGATTTGCACAAGGAAAAGCGGCCATGTCGGCTCACGATCTTTCATCCAGAAACCATATTCCTATCCGATTGACACAAAAGCAATTGAGCCAACTTTGCGATTTAAAGATACTTTGCGAAATGCCGGGCCCCGATCCCAATAGCAGCTTGGTATATCAACCCGCCATGGACATCAACTTAATCAGCGTCAACATGGTATTCGAGAAAATGTTCAAGGCCGGCACGGAAGATTTCAACATGAGTCCGGAAGAACAGTCTCCCCTGCTCTGGCAAACGATGATAGAAATGGAGAACAATATCAAAAGTAATGGCGATACGCTCGTCAAGAATTTGTAAAGCCCATCAGATTGACATAAAAAAAGCGAGGCCCTCGATTTCTTTCGGAGGCCTCGTTCTGTTTCAATCCAATTTGTACTGCATCATTCGGCTGATATATTTACCGACGATATCAAATTCCAAATTGACAACCGTTCCTTTTTCTATCTGAGCGAAATTGGTATGATCGTGGGTGTAAGGAATAATGGCCACGGAGAAACGGTTGTCGCGTGCATCGCAAACAGTAAGACTGACGCCATTCACGCAAACAGAACCTTTTTCTACCGTCATATATCCTTGACGTGCCATTTCTTTATCGAATTCGTATTCAAAGGTATAACGCCAACTGCCATCGCATTCCAACACTTCGGTACAAACGGCTTTGGTATCGACATGACCTTGCACAATGTGGCCATCCAAACGACCATTCACGCGCATGCTGCGTTCCAGATTCACCCAATCGCCTTCTTTGAGCAAGCCAAGATTGCTACGGTCGAGGGTTTCTTGAATGGCGGTAACGGTATATTCATCGTCCTTGATATCGACCACGGTAAGGCAAACGCCGTTGTGAGCGACACTTTGGTCTATTTTCAATTCGTTGACAAACGAACAACTGAGCGTGAGATGCAGATTACTATCCTCACGACGCAAGGCCTTTACGCGGCCGGCTTCTTCTACGATTCCTGAAAACATAGCTATAAAATTTGACTGCGAAGATAGTGATTTTATCAAGAATAGCGTACCTTTGTTTGCAAAAGCATATCACAAAAAATATTTATACTTATGAACACGCATGTAAAAAAAGCTATGGCTCTGTTGCTGAGCCTCTTGATTTGTCTCCCACTGCCCTCGGCGGTTAAAGTACACACCATCGGCGATTCCACCATGGCCACTTACGCCGATAATTCTCCGAAAATCGGATGGGGACAAGTTTTGCAGCAATTCTTCACCAACGACGTCAAGATTGTCAATCACGCCCTCAGCGGACGTTCGAGCAAGAGTTTCTACCAAGAAAAATGGAGCAGCGTCAAAAGCCAAATAAAAGAAGGCGACTACGTGATTATCCAATTTGCCCACAACGACGAAAAGGCCAATGGTTTGGACGGCGACAGCCTGCAAGCCTATTACAACAAAAACGGCATCAACAAAGAAGCCAATCTTCGTGCCACTTCGCCCAATGATACCTATAAAGAATATCTGCGTAAATACATCAACGAAACGCGAGAAAAAGGCGGCCAGCCCATTCTGGTATCATCCATTTGCCGTAAATATTTCAGCAGCGACAAAAAATCCATCAAACGCAATGGTCGTCACGATTTGGGTGACAAATTCGACAAACTCACTGCCAACGGCCTGACCAGCGGCAACAAGGTTTCCACGAGCGATCATACTTACGATTATCCTTATCAGATGAAATTGGTGGCCGAAGAAATGGGCGTGCCCTACCTTGACATGACCACCGCCACTGCCAAATTGTTCATCGAAACCGGCGAAACCACGGTCACCACTTGGTTTGCCGCCAAAGACGATACACACACCAATGCCACCGGTGCCAAAATTATGGCCGACTTGTTCGTTCGTCTGCTCAGAGAAGCCGGCATCATGGCCGAATACATCAAACTTCCAAGCGAAGAAACGGCTCTACCCACTATTGAAGCCGCTCAAGAAGAAACAGAATATTTTGATTTACAAGGACGTAAGGTTAATCCTAAAACTTATCAAGGTATCCTTATCGATAGCAAAGGACAAAAAACACTTATCAAATAAGCATTAATTATTTTTATCACGAATACATATACCACGCACAATGAAAAATACTCTGATTTTACTAAGCCTTGCGCTAAGTTTAGTTAGCCAAGCTCAAAGTATTGAACACGGATTGGTAGGTTTTGCCACTACCTCGAATTACGGCGTCGGTGGAACTTATGGCGGTTCTCTCGGCAGCTTGGTTTACGCCAAGAACGAAAGCGAATTGCGTCAATATTGTTCAGCATCACAAGCCTACGTTATTTTGTTCGAAGGCACTATCAGCACGACCAACGAAAAAGACATTCAAGTAGCTTCCAATAAAAGCATTATCGGCTTGAATGGCAATGCCGTATTAGATGGTATCGGTTTTAACGCCAACGGCGTCAGCAACGTCATTATCAGAGGATTCACCATTAAGAACGCGCATCAAGATGCTATCGCGTTCCGTAGTTCGCATCACGTTTGGATTGACCACTGCGATTTATCTGCTTCGGACGATGGATTATTAGACTTCACCATTGGTTCTGATTTGATGACTGCATCTTGGAATCGTTTCCACGATCACGATAAAGTATCGGTATGTAACTCAGGAACACAACATTACGAAGACGTAGGCAAGCAAAGAGTTTCGTATCATCATAATTCTTTCATCAATACTACCCAACGTAATCCGCGTATCGGTTATGGAAAAGGCCACGTTTGGAACAATTATTACGAGAATGTCAGTTCGTATTGTGTAGGTTATTTTACCGGCGCGCAAGTGTTGATTGAAAGCAACTATTTCAAAAATTGCAAAACACCGCTTCAACAAATGTATAGTTCCGACCCCAGTTCTGCTCATTATGGGCAAGCGCAAGAAAAGAACAATATTTTTTCGGGCTGTTCGGGAAATATGAAAGGTACCGGAACAGTTTATAATCCTGCATATTATTACGATGCAAGCATGTGTTTGGATGCTGCCAAAGATGTTCCTCAAATTGTCAAAGATCAAACCGGTCCGAAAGCCGGATTGGAATACGATTTGATTCCTATTCCCAACCATGGTCGTATTGATTATCCCAGCATTCAACCCAAATTACAATGGAGCCCCGCGCCACAAGCTGTTTCATACGATCTTTATTTGGCCACCGATCCAGCCCTGCTCGACAGCAGTCATTTGCAAGGAAACACCAACACCAACTCTTTTAAGACAGATAGTTTGCAAGCCGGAACCACTTATTATTGGCGCGTAGATATTCATCTGACAGACACTATCATTAAAGGTGCCACTTGGCAATTTACCACAGCTGCTTTGACCGCAAGCAAACCTTATCCTGCGAATGGCGAAAGCAACGCGCAATTGCGTGCTCAAAAAGATGCCAACAACACCCAAGCGATGACCATGACCTGGGCTCCTGCCTTTGGTGCCGGCGGATATTTACTCACGCTGAAAGACGACAATGACAGCGTTCATTATAGCGCCAACTTAGGTGCATCCACCACATCTTTTCAACCGAAGTCTTTGTCTATGGGACGCAGATATACCTGGACAGTGGATATACTTGATACTGAAGGAAATATCGCTCAATATGGCGACGAATGGATTTTCAAATCGTCTATTGCTACTGCTGTAGAAGGCAAAAACGAAGCCGAAAACTGGACCCGCGGACTCAGAGCTTTTGTTGAAGTACAAGATGGTTCTTGGTTTTTAGCTTCCGGCAAGAAAGTGATAGGCGGAGAATCCGGCCCCGGCACGCTCAATGCACAATGGAAAAGCAATACATCTAACGTCAGCATTTCGGTTTGCATGTTCGACGAAAGCGATGGCAAAGGCACTTACAAACTTTTCCTCAACGACAAACAAATTGGCAGTGCCACCGCCACCAACAACAACGATAAATTAGTAACGCTTTCATTGGCCACCACCGATATCCGTAACGGCGATCAACTTCGTCTTGAATTTGCGCCCGAAGGCGGTGAAGGTTGTCGCACCGACTATATCAACATCAAGGTCAATTATGTCATCAATACCCTGCCCTCTGTCGCTGGCGACGAAGAATTAAGATACTTTGACATCTTCGGTCGTCCCGTCACTCCCGACGCGCACTACCAAGGCATGCTCATCGACCAATACGGCCGAAAATTAATGATCAAATAATCATCAACACACCCCATAACAAAAGCCAGCCTCCACAGAAGTGAAGACTGGCTTTTTTGTTTATGCGAATTTTATCAATTAGCAATGGAAATACTTTTCCACCAGGGCTAACATCTTGTCGGTGTCGCCGGCCAATTCAGCACGAAGATTGGCATCCTTGAAAGCATCGAGCGTAGCGATGATATCGTCCAACATGGCGGGCGAGAACACATGATACTTTTCAAAAATAGCACGCTGCGCTTGCAGACATTTGGCAGAAGCTTCGCAACTATCTGGCAGACAAGCCAAAGAATTGAGTTTATCGGCATTTTCCTGTTTGTGGATATTCACATTCACGTAGGTTTTGTCGGCAAGTTCCAAAGCATTTTCCATTTCAAAACCGTGACGACAAGCCACAGCCAAACCAGCCATCAACTGATAGATATTGGCCGAAGCATCCGGAGAACGCATTTCGACGGTTTGTTTCTGAGTGGTATCGTAAAAACTTTCCTTTTCAAGCGGATTGGCCAAAACACTCATATCGCCTTTGGCAGCCCAGCCCAGCGGAACACGTACCAACACAGAACGGTTGCGGTCGCCCCAACAAACATTGGTAGGCGCTTCCTGATGAGGAACCAAACGGAAATAAGAAGTTGGATTGCGGTTGCCGAAAGCGGTGATAGAAGGAGCCAATTCCATCATACCGGCAATAGCCTTACGAGCGGTTTCCGACAAAACGCCATTGCTAAGCATCTGATTCTTACCATCCTTCATAATACGCATATGAATGTGCAAACCAGAACCAGCCTTGCCGGCGATAATCTTAGGCGCGAAAGTTACATCGAAATCGTATTGATAAGCCAGGTTGCGAATAATCCATTTGGCCACCATCAATTGTTCGGCAGCTTGTTCGGCAGGCACCGGCAAGAATTCAATTTCATTCTGTTCATAGTTGAGATCGCCCAAGGTAAAGTTACCCACTTCGGAGTGACCATATTTAATCTGACCACCGCAAGAAGCGATATATTGCATACATTGCGTACGGAATTCGTTGAATTTAGCAAAGGGACCCGATTCGTGATAACCTCTTTGGTCGGAAGCGCGATAAAGCTTTTCGGCCGGAGCAATGACATAATATTCCAGTTCGCCCATCGCTTCGAATTCCATACCCGTCACTTCGCGGAAAGCCTGGCAAGCACGGCGCAAAGTTTCTTGTGGGGCGCTATCGAGCGGCTGTCCATCCTTATTGAAGTACGAGCACAAAAGAGTCAAAGTGGGCAATTGTGCAAAAGGATCGACAAAAGCCGATGAAAAACGAGGAATGACATAAAGGTCGCTGCTGCCCGCTTCGATGAAGGGGAACAAACTAGATCCGTCCACACGTTCTCCACAAGTGAGAATAGCTTCCAAATAAGCCAAATCGTTGATAACGAAATTCAAAGTTTTCAAACGACCATCGGCTGCCGGATACATAAAATTAACCATCTGTATCCCCATTTCCTGAATGTAAGAAATGATATCAGCCTTGGTAAATTCACTCGCAGGTTTACCAAAATACGCCACCAGAGGGTTGGCATTCATTGCATAGTTGATAGCTTCCATTTTTTTATTTCATTAATTGTCCTTTTTTCTCGGTCAAAGTATCGTAATTGTTCGACAAATCGGTCCAATCGATTTTCTTCTTAGGATTGATACCATTGATATACTTTTCAATATTGGTATAACCGTCACCATTACAATCCTTTACAGCATCCGAAGCATCTTTCGGATTCAAACCATATTTCTTTTCCCAAGCATCGGGCATACCATCCAAGTCGCTGTCTTTGTAAGGTTTACCTTTGTATTCAGGATAACCGCCCACTTGCGAAATATCGGTGATGATACCTTGTTTATAAGAATCGGCAGGCAAGCGACGATATTGGAACTGATAATATTCTCTATTGTCGGCAGCTTTGTCGTAATATACTTCGTCGGTCTTAATTTGGTGGATAATACGTTGATCCACAATATCTCTCTTAGGATAAATAGCACCACAATTTTCCATCACGAAATCGAAAGCTTCTTGCGCCGTCATAATGGTAACATGAGGCATAGGCTTCATTTCGGCAGAACGGATAAATTCCAAATCTTCCTTAGAATGATTCTGTTGAACACCGCCGTTCCAGTTGTCCTTAGTAACCGCTTCGTTGCCTTCTACAATATTGCCTTCCACATAAGCCCAATGAGGCGTACGACCCTTGTTGTTAGCACGGAAAACACGATAAGCAATAGCTTCATCCTTAGGTGTTACAGGACCAGGTTTGAAATAGTTGTTGAATACATTATAAGAATAACCTGCGCCATCGCCCGTACGATGATACCAATTGTAGATAACGTTATTCAGGTAGTTGAATTCTGCCGTCGACATAGAAGGATTACGACCGCAGTTGTTAGCCCAGATATTACGCGCGAAAGTATTGTTGATACCGCCAATGGTACTTCCGAAAGAGTGATTGTAGGTATCCAAAGCCTGAGCCGAAATGGTATTCTGAATAGAAACGTTCACCGTCATAAGCTTGCGATCCTTGCTGCCATCTTCGGGATGATACATATAACGATAGAAAGAAATGTTTTCGTCCAAGCCCCAAGAAGTTGACAAGTGGTCGAGCATGATATTACCGATAGGATTACCTCCCAGACAGTCGTCGCGACGACCTACGTAGGTTTCACCACGACGGAAACGCACGTGACGAATCACCACATCATGTGTATTTACCCAAACAGATTCACCGGCAATACAAACACCGTCGCCGGGAGCAGTCTGACCGGCAATGGTAAGATAGGGCGCACGGATAATCACAGGCGTTTTCAAACGAATGATACCGGCTACATTGAACACAATAATACGGGCACCACCTTGTTCGCAAGCCCAACGGAAAGAACCTTCACCGCTATCGTTCAAATTGGTAACGGTCAGCACTTTGCCGCCACGACCACCGGGCGTATACATTGCACCGCCTTCTGCACCGGGGAAGGCAGGAATATCAGCACGAATCAAATCGTTGGGCTTCAATGCCAATTTTACATAAGGACGACCTTGCGCAGCTTCTGCTTCGATAATCGGCAAGGCAACAGCAAAAGCCGAATCGGAACTAGCCCAACATTTTTCCATCATTTTGTCTACGGCAGCCTGCACATCGGCGGGAACTGAAGGATACTGCGCTTTCATCGGGAAAGCCAGCAACATCATCGCCATCAGCGAAATACCAAAAAATCTTCTCATCATTGAATTGTTAGTTTGATTACTATTTGTTATCAAAGTTATAATTGGCTTAAAAAGCTTGCTAAAGTACAACGAAAACTACCAAAATAAAAGCATCAAGTACCAATAAATGTTAATAACCCGAATATCTTTTTTAAGCTTCTGCCAAACAAGATTTTAGACTATCTTTTTAAGAAGACAGGATGCGGCTCGTTCGAAGGGCAGGATGCGGCTCGGCATAAAAATTCAAGCAAGCTTGCTTTTTCTGCTCTCGCCTTTCACTATCTTTTCAGAAGACAGGATGCGGCTCGGCAAAAAATTCAAGCGAGCTTGCTTTTCTGCTCTCGCCTTTCACTATCTTTGCAACTCTTTTACACTAACTAAATCACTTTATCAGGATGAATTTTGCAGGAATTTTGGTGGGATTGGCCACTTTTCTTATCATCGGCATTTGCCACCCTATTGTCATCAAAGCCGAATATCATTATGGCACCAAATCGTGGTGGGCTTTCGCATTGGCGGGCTTTATCTTTTTGGCTTTATCTCTGATTTGCAAGCATTTGGTTGCTTCTACTATTTTCGGTGTTGCCGCCTTCTCCGCCTTTTGGTCTATCCTGGAACTATTCGAACAGCAAAAACGCGTCGAAAAAGGCTGGTTTCCCCGCAATCCCAAAAAGAAATAAACAGATGAATAAGAAAATCACACTCTTGGTTATATTCTGTTGCTGCATAGCTGTACTTCAAGCCAAAAGTTTGGAGATCAAACTCACAAAGGCTGAAAGTTTATCAGATTTCATTTCTGCGGAAGATATCAAAAGTACCACGCAACTCCACATCAGCGGCCCCATCGGAGGAAATGACATCAAACTGATTCGAGAAATGGCCGGTGGCGGTTTCAACGAAATGGAAAACACAGAAGGATGTCTGGAGCATCTAGATTTATCAAAAGCGCACATCGTTGAAAGCGAGCACCCCTACTATCGTATGGGAGAAGAGCTTTTCACCAAGAATAATTGCTTGGGGACATTTATGTTTTACAATTGCAGTCGTCTTACAAGCATTGTTCTACCGGACAACCTTGAAGCTATCGAATATGCCGTTTTTTCTCATACGCAAATCGAATCAATTTTTATTCCCCAAAAAGTCAAACTAATAACAGAATCGTTCGAAGAGGCATCTCTTTTACAAGAAATAATCATCGCAGATAGCAATCCATATTATCAATCTATTGATGGCGTAATTTTTTCCGAAGATTCAGATACGCTGCACATCTTTCCGAATGGAAGAACAGGAAATTACATCATTCCTAAAAATACCAAGCATATTGCACCCAATGCTTTCAGAGGATGCCACATAAATTATGTAGATATACCCGAAAGCATCACCGAGATTTCCGAAATGGCATTCTACAATTGCGACATTAAAGTTGTCAATATACCACAAGAAACCACAAAAATTGGGGAATCGGCATTTTCTGCCTGCAATCATCTAGAACGCATTTATATTCCATCCAACATCAAACGCATCGACTATCGGGCTTTTGCATTTCTACCCAAACTAAAAGAAGTATATATTTCCGCCACAAACCCACCCTCGTGCAATAATCCCTTTGAAGGAAGTCTCGGAGACAACAATCCTGTGCTATATATTCCCAATGGTTGTCTTGAAAATTATAGTCAGGCGTATGGATATAATTTCGGTGCCTTTTCACGCATCAAGGAATACTGCACTACCAGCAACAGTTCCAACAAAACGAATCGATTTGCGTCTGAACAATTTTTCATCAATGGATGGAAAGCCTTAGAACAATCCAAAGGATTATTGATACAAAGGCAATCCGATGGAAGATTTGTCAAGGTTTTAGTGCGACCATAAAGCAAGACGGAATGCGTTTGCAAATAATCAAATGGCATTTAAGTCTTGCGGACGGCTTCAAATATCATTTTCAATAAAAAAAATTAGCAATAATATTTGGTAGATTAAAAAAAAGCAGTACCTTTGCAGCGCTTTTCAAGAAAGCAA
Source organism: Bacteroidales bacterium (assembly GCA_017380635.1). Taxonomy (GTDB): domain Bacteria; phylum Bacteroidota; class Bacteroidia; order Bacteroidales; family UBA1402; genus UBA1757. Next base: position 36,331 of record JAFODP010000012.1, read on the forward strand.
CAAGGTCAGATTCGCTAGCTCAGCAGGTAGAGCACATCCCTTTTAAGGATGGGGTCCTGGGTTCGAGCCCCAGGCGGATCACCAGGAAGAGATTTCGGAAACGGAGTCTCTTCTTTTTTTTGTATCATTTCATCCTTTTTGCCTTACCCGCCCCATTTGCACTACAGCCCGTGTAGATGTTGCCAGATTTACCATGAGTACGCCTATTTGTTACATTATGTAGAATATATGCTTTATCTTTGCAGGCTTTAATTTCCTTCCATCTATCCGAGAAAAAAATGATTCAGCGCTGTTATTTGGAAATAACGAATATCTGCAACTTGGACTGCGCGTTCTGCGCCAAAACCAAGCGAACTAAAGCCCTTATGAGTGGCGAACAGTTTGAACAATTGACAGACAAATTGCAGGGCAAAATCCAATTTCTCTATTTCCATCTGATGGGCGAACCTTGTCTGCATCCGCAGCTGGCCGATTTTGTAACAAGAGCCAAAGAAAAAGGCTTCACGCCGGTCATTACCACCAACGGAACACGACTTTCGCAAAGGCAAGATTTGATAGCGGCCAAAGCCTACAAAATTCAGATTTCGCTGCACGCGCACGAAGGCAATCTCGACGAAAAAATTTTGATGCAAAACACAGACAATGTATCGAGCGAAAATGCCGCTTTGGACAATTACATTGAGCAGGTAGTTTGCTTTGCGAAAGCCGCTGCCCAACAAGGCACACTCATCATTCTGCGACTCTGGAACCAAGGCGGATACGAAAGTTTAAACGACAAGATTCTGCAATTATTGGCGCAACAATTGCCCCAGCCTTGGACCGAACGTCACGACGGATGGAAACTTTGCGAAAACATCTACCTGGAATACGACCGCATTTTTCAGTGGCCCGATAGCGAAAGAGAAGCCCTGCCCGACCCGCAATTTTTCTGTTATGCCCTGCGCAACCAAATCGGCGTTCTGGTAGATGGCAGCGTGGTGCCTTGTTGCCTCGACCATGAAGGCGACATCGTTTTGGGTAATCTTTTTGAACAGGAATTGGAAGACATTCTTGCTTCTCCCCGCGCCCGCGCACTCTACGAGGCTTTCAGCCAACACCGGGCCGTAGAAGATCTTTGCTGCCGTTGCGGCTATGCCAAAATCAATAAGCAGTACCGACAATAATCCTTCGCGGCCATTTGTTTCTAGGCTTGTCTTTTATTACTTTTGCAAAAGCGGGAAACAAGCCCCAAAAACAATCGAATCATTATATAAATAGCATATAGTCAAACAATTATGGCAGACGACAAGAAAATCATTTTCTCCATGGTGGGCGTCAGCAAACAATTTCCGCCCCACAAACAAGTATTGAAGGATATTTATCTTTCGTTTTTCTATGGCGCCAAAATCGGTATCATCGGTTTGAACGGCTCCGGTAAATCCACTTTGATGAAAATTATTGCCGGTATCGAAAAAGAATACCAAGGCGATGTGGTTTTCTCTCCGGGTTATTCCGTAGGTTATCTGGAACAGGAACCTCAGATGGACAACAGCAAAACCGTGAAGGAAGTGGTGATGGAAGGTGTTCAAAACGTGGTAGATGCCTTGAACGAATACGAAGAAATCAACCAAAAATTCGGTTTGGAAGAATATTACAGCGATCCCGACAAAATGGATGCACTTTTTGCCCGTCAGGCTGAATTGCAGGATATTATCGACGCTACCGATGCCTGGAACCTGGACACTCGTCTGGAAAAGGCCATGTCTGCGCTCAATTGTCCGCCAGAAGATCAGAATGTAGCGACCCTTTCGGGTGGTGAACGCCGTCGTGTAGCGCTTTGCCGTTTGCTGCTTCAGGCTCCCGACGTGCTTTTGCTCGACGAACCTACCAACCACCTCGATGCCGAATCTATCGACTGGTTGGAACAACATTTGCAACAATATCCCGGCACGGTGATTGCCGTTACCCACGACCGTTACTTCCTCGACCACGTGGCCGGATGGATACTCGAATTGGACCGTGGCGAAGGTATTCCCTGGAAAGGCAATTACAGCTCTTGGCTCGATCAGAAAACCCAACGTATGGCACTCGAAGAAAAACAGGCCAGCAAGCGTCGTCGCACCTTGGAACGCGAGTTGGAATGGATTCGCATGGCGCCCAAGGCTCGTCAGGCCAAGGGTAAAGCTCGTCTGAATTCTTACGACCGTCTCTTGAACGAAGACCAAAAACAACGCGAAGAAAAATTGGAACTTTTCATTCCCAACGGTCCTCGTTTGGGCAACAAGGTTTTGGAAGCCACCAATTTGAGCAAATCTTTCGGCGAACGCTGCCTCATTCGCGACCTCAACTTCATGTTGCCTCCCAACGGCATTGTGGGTGTGATTGGTCCTAATGGTGCGGGTAAAACCACTCTTTTCAAGATGATTATGGGCTTGGAACAACCCGACGGCGGCACCTTCGAAGTGGGCGAAACCGTTCGTATCGGCTATGTGGATCAGAGCCACGAAGCCATCAAGCCCGAAAAATCGGTGTACGAAATTGTTTCCGAAGGCAATGAATTTATTCGCGTAGGTGGCAAGGAAATCAATGCCCGCGCTTATTTGTCTCGTTTCAACTTTACCGGTGCCGACCAGGAAAAGAAAGCCGCCGTACTTTCCGGTGGTGAACGCAATCGTTTGCACTTGGCCCTCAACCTGAAATCTGAATCGAACGTGCTCTTGCTCGACGAACCTACCAACGATATCGACGTGAACACCTTGCGTGCTTTGGAAGAAGGTTTGGAAAACTTTGCCGGTTGCGCAGTGGTTGTGAGCCACGACCGTTGGTTCCTCGACCGTATCTGTACGCACATCCTGGCTTTCGAGGGCGATGGCAATGTTTACTTCTTCGAAGGTGACTACTCTCAATACGAAGAAAACAAAAAAGCCCGTCTCGGCGACGAAGCCATCAAGAAAACCCGCTATCGTTCTTTGAGCTAACAGCCGCATACTATCGGATTTCTCATTTCAGCATTTCTGATTTTGATTTTCTGATTTCTGTTTCCGGTTTTTGCTTCCGATTTAGAATCGGACTTAATTGATAAAGGTGTCTGAGTGTAATCTCTCAGGCACTTTTTATTTTCTCGCGATGGATTGGTTGATGAGATAATTACGAGTTCGCCTCGCTACGACCATTTCGAAAAAAAACATCCCTGCGCCTTCGCTCGCGGCTTTCAGTTGCTGCGTTGTCAATCCCTGCGTGTTCGCTCGCAGCTATTTCGATGAAAGTCAATCTTGCGTCTTCGCTCGCAGTTTTCCGCTCGAAAGTTTAGAAAAATGAACAAGCAACTGTCGTTCTTTATGTTAATTTATTATTTCTAAATCAATAATTCTAACAAAATAGACACTATCTTTGCGAAAGAAAAATGCCAATACCATGAAAACAGATTTTGATTATTTGGACTCGCTGCGCGAAAAGATTTCGCGTGACTATCACGAAGCATATCAGATTGTTGCGCAGGCAAAATTGAATTACACTTATTTGAAGGCGCCCAACGGAAGGCCCACGAAATTGCGTCTTGAAGATTGGATTTTGGTTCGCACAAAGGCATTCAAAGAAAAATTCGGCGATTGGGAAACGGCCTACAAAAAACGATATCTTCTTTACCACGAAGCCGTGAAGCAACTTTCTGGAAATGAGTTTGAAAAGCAAGCGGGAAAGACGCTCACCGAACAAGTGTCCGAGCACTTTGCAAGCATCGGAGGACTGGCCCATTCCCCACTCTTTGGCGAAGTTGTTTTAGACCGTAAAGGCGCCGAGGATAGCTTTAGACATGGCGTAGGGAGAAGTAAAGCCATTGCGTTTGCAGCTGTCAAAGAAGTTATTGAAACAGGGATTCTCATTGATTATCATGATAATCACAAAGGAAGAGGATACGACACTGCTGTTTTATCTGCGCCAATTGACATTCGGAAGGAAAGATTCATCTGTTACATAGTCGTGCACAGGAGAAAGAACTTCAATCGTTTTTATCTACATGAAGTATGGACAGAAAAAAGCCTCACAAGTGTACGGTCTAATGCTGTTCAACGACAGCCGTCCCACTTGCAAGGCACGGCAAAGGTACTGCAAGATATTGTTTGTGCAAGCACTTTGCCTGAAATTTTTTTCGACGAGAACGGAGAACCGCATTTGGAAGGGTGAGAATAGAAATAGTGCAAGCCTAATATCGTGAAACACAAGTCAAAACAAGAATTTCAGACGGCTAGAAAAATCTATCATTACGACGAAGACGAATGGGAACGATCCTACCTTTCGCCTCGTGGTGATGGTTTTGTTGTGACGCAATGGGAACGCATTGAAGAGTCGAAAGCGAGCAAGGCGGAACGGCTGAAGTTTGAGAAAGAAATGCGAATGTGTAAAGTGCTGGCCGACAATGGTTATGCGGTGGAGTTTCTGCATGGCGTACAACGGCCTGCCGGACAAACTTACGACATTCGATTGGATGGAATCAAGACCGAGCTGAAATGTATTTCAAAAGGTCCCGGAAACATTGTGAAATACGTAAAAAAGGCTTTGAATCAACAAGGTTGCGATGCCGTGGTGATGGCGATTCCGTCACATAGCAAAGTTTACTACGATGCAATAACAGAAGCCAGACGAAAATGCGTCGGAAGATTATTCTTTTATTTCTCCGATGACACGGAGGTAAAGGAGATAAAAAAATGAGGCCAGTGAAAACCGACCCCGGGGCGGTACACGACCGTTTTTGATCCTGTCCCTACACTATCATTGTGCGCCGCAAAGATATAAACATTTTTCAAATCCAAGCGCCGCGAATGAAAATTTTCTGCATATTGCCCATCCCTGCGCTTGCCACTCGCAGGGCCGCCGATGCAAAGCTCGGCTGCCCGCTCGCTACGTGTGAAGCAATTGAGGGTGTGCACTTATTTTGGATAATTTGCGGTAAAACGCCCGGCGCTCCGCCTTTCGGCCTCACGCGGGCTACGGGCAGACTGCGCGAACCGTGTGACCGTCGTAGCGATAGCTGTAGCCCACATCGCCCGGCCGGAATTTCAAGTAGTACGCGTCGTACGGATCGCTCTCGAAGAGCGAACTCGACCAATAGAAGCCGCTGAAACCGACATTGAAAACAGAAGTACCAAAGCGGTTGCCTGCCGCCGGCAGAAATATGCTGTTTCCGTTGGTTTTGCTGGTTACTTTACATCCTTCTACACCGTTGTGAAGGGCCTTGGTCCAGGTGCAGTTATTAAGTAATTCCTCTATTTCTGCTCCGGTAGGCATGCGCCAAGTACCGCCCCAATTGGCTCTGGCAGCGTCATCGGATAGCTCGAGGATGGTTTTGTTATCTACAGTACCATAGTAGATGTCGGTGCAATATTTGGTTATATTGTTGTATGGGCCACCGCAATACTTATACGTACTCCAACTATAATCATCCTTCGGACTCGTCTCTCCCCAAGCAAAATAATCGCCGTAGGCTTCGGGAGTGGCGGCACCAACATTGCAAGTGGCCCACTTCAGTCCGCTGGGCAAGCCGAGATCCACGTAATAGTGGCCATTTTCCTCGCCAAAAGAAGCATCTCGTTTCCACTGAGCATACAGGATTAGATGATTATCTATGAAAATAGTTTCACCATCGGTATAAGATTGTCCACTGCCATCAGCTTTGACATTCCAACCATCGAATAAATAAGCATATCTTGTAAAAAGATTTTTGTTTATCGCCTGCGAAACACCATAGTCAAATACTTGCTTTTTCATAATTCCCTCGCCACCGTTGGCATCGAAGGTGATGGTGTAACCAAGTTTCCATTGGGCGTAAAGTGTGATATTCTCCGTCAAACTTACAACATCCCTGTCCGTGTAGCTTGTGCCACTACCATCGGCCTTGGTGTTCCAAGAGGAAAATACACTGGCTTGTTTCGTGAAACGGACCTCGGTCAAGGGGATTAGAGCACCCTTGCTAAATTGTTGCGGATGCATGATGCCTTCGCCGCCATTGGCATCGAAGGTGATAAGGCAATATTGGGGCAAAAGGGAGCCGTACACCGCGCGCACACTGTAGGCACGGTAACGATATTGAGCCGTCAAGACATCGTATTGGTCGAAAATGGGAAGATGCAGCGCCTCGTCGGGACGAGTCTCGAGCAAGGAACTCGAAGCATACAAGGCATTTTCATCGGGAGCCGGAAGGAAAATACGGTTGCCATTGGAGGCTTTCACATCGTATCCCTTGACGCCCATATATTCGGTTTGCGTCCAGGTACATTTTTCAATCAGTTCGTTCCATTCGGCCTGAGTGGGCATACGCCAACGACCCCGCCAATTGACATGAGCCGCATCGTCAGACAATTCCAGCGTGGTTTTGGCATCGGTAAATCCATGCCAGGCCACATCGGGCTTGGCGCAATATTTAGACAAGGCGGTGTCCGGACCGAATTTATAGTTGTCCCAAGTGTATTCTTCTTTCGGAGAGGTTTCGCCCCAAGCATACAACAAGCCTTGCTGTTCGGGGGCTTCGGCACCAATATTGCAAGTGGCCCATTTCACAGAAAGACCCAGATCGACAAAATGTCGGCCGCTTTCGTCTTTTCCGTAGGCCAATTTTTGTATAGCATCTTCCTCAAACTTTTGGCAAGAAGAGAGCAAAAGTGCCATTATCAGCGTTATCCACGCAATAAGTGTAAATTGTTTTTTCATCTTCCTGCTTATTTGGTAAAGGGTATGACAAAATTAAGATGCACAAGAGCATCGGCCTGCGAAACAAGTTTTCCGGCAGCTTTAGAAGCCACGACGGCCTGCGCCGAAAGCGACAGCGACATATAAGGATTCAAACAATATTGAAAACGCGCTGCCAGCAGACATTCCGGTACATGAAGATCGTCGTGAAGAACATAGCCATTGACATAGTCCCAAGTGTAGGTCTTTTCCATACGCGCGAGCAAACCGGCTTGCGGGGTCATCAAGAAATGTTTTCCCATCTTCAAACCATAACCCAATCGAATATCGGCGTGTTGCTTGATGTATTCCTTGGTTTCGCCATATCTATAATTGGCTTCCACATTGATGCCTTTCGCAAAATAAACGCCCAAGCTTCCGCCCACGAAAGATTGCAGACTCAAGCCTACTCCCGCATAAAGCGAAGCATTGCTCAGGTATTCGTTGTTGTTTAGCTTTTTTCTCAGGGACACGTTCACAGAAAAAGTATCCTTGTGTGCAATTTCAATTGTTTGTCGCAAAGGAAAATAACCTGGCATTTCCATCAGCAGACGATGCTCTCCAATATTGATATCGTCTTGTGTCAGAGGAGTTTCGCCCAAGAAAACATCATCCATATAAACCTTGGCCTGCTGCGGTTCGGATTGCACGGATAATGAACCCATCATGGGCTGCGGTTCGTTCAGACGAATACTTTGAGGATTTGGTTCCCTGATTTGCAACTGTGTAATGCCTCTCTCGTGGGCAGTGCGACGTGTTTCCACATAATAATCACCGGGCTCAAGTTTCAATTCGTAACGGCCTAATGCCTTGAACTGTCCATCGAACCAGATTTCGGTTTTCTCGTCGGCCAAGAGCGTCACCAAAGCAATATTTTCTTGCAGCGACACTTGAATTTCTACCGTCTGTCCGTCGGAGAGTTGCAAAGCCTGCTCAAAATTCCTATAACCGGGCTTCATCACACGCAGACGATAATCGCCACTTTTCAGTCCTTCGGTTTTCATCGGAAGTTGCCCTATCCTTTCGTCGTTCAAATAAACATAAGCACCATGAAATTCTTTGGACGCAAGCATATTAATCCATCCCACATTGGCTTTCAACTGCACTTGCAGGATGTCGTTTTCGGCAACATAGGGCCCATCTGATGAAGTTTGAGCATCGGGCTTTTTCACCTCCAGACTACCCGCTTGTGTATAATGATTCACCGCCGACACACGATAACTATGTTTACCATAACTGAGTCGTTTGCTGGCAAAACCTTGTTCATCGACGAAAATGGGTTCCTCGCCTATTTCCACCGAAGCGTTTGCCGGGACAACTCGAAATCGAACTTGTTGCTGATAAGTTGTAAGATCCTCGAAAATCTGCGCTTTACCGGCCAAAAGATTCAGTTCGTAGGTGCGGGCTTTTTCGATAGGCACAGGAAAATAATAATCGCGCAAATGGCCCAATTGCTGATGAAAAATAGAGATGCGCTTGATGCCGTGAGGCACATACACCCAGATTTCGCCCACATGCTGTTCCACCTTGACTATGCCCACCATACCTCCATCGAAGGTAAATCCCTGGACCGTGGTGGGAATCTTTATCAATGCCGAAATTTCACCATTATGATCTTTTTGCATCGTGCCGTAAGTATTGGCCGTCAAGTCGTTTTCCAATGCCCGAAATGAACTGACAGCGATGCTTTGCGCTGCAAGCTCAAGCGTCGACAAACAATTAATTATCAACAGTATACAAAGAAATATACGAAGGGTATTTTTCATCTCCTCAATCTATACCTTATTTATTAGTAAGGCCGCAAAGATAAAATTTTCCCACTGAACATTCAAGCACACTTGCCGGAAAAACACAATACAGCGCAACTAGTCATCCCCGCAAACCTCCACTATCGACTCGTTGAAAAAGGCGCTTATCAGAGCAATGGTCCGTAAGGTAAAATTATGATGTCCGCCGAGCCACTTACTTACTTCGCTGGGACGCTTACCAAGGGCTTCGGCAAACTGTTTTTTCGTCAGTCCGCGTTGCCTGATAAGGAAGTCTATGCGGTTGGCAATGGCAAAAGACAAATCCACTTCCCTCCTGACATTTTCAGGCACCGCTTCCAGCATTTTCCCAAAAGTTCTTTCTATCGTTTTCATACCTCAAAAACTTTTATCCATTTCTATCGTGTTGGTAGTTATCACAATTGATCCATTCTTTTTCCCTTCTGTAATCAGTCTTTCAAACTTCTGCAAACTAAGAACATAGCCCTTCAATACATCATCTTCGTTATACGTTCTTGTCTTTTTAATTCCTCCATTACCGAGAATAAGTATGCTATCTGATAAACGCAGGCAATAAAGTCGCAAACGCGAATCGCTTATTGGCAAAGCGCATACACCATCATTGATTTTTCCTTCGGGACGAAAAAAACGCTCCAAGGCTCCTTTTTCTGAAATTTTATCAATCAAAGCAACTATCCTCATCAAATCGGAATTATATTCTGCATCGTTCACAAATTTGTGATAAAAACGTTCAAATTCGCTATTATTTTCCGAAAGAAATTGAATGGTGTAAATAGTACAAGCTTTTGCTTTATTCACAAGTATTAGTTCCGTGGCATTCATAATAAATAAGGTCTAATTGTATTTCTATTCAAGGCTCGGCAAATATACAAACAATTTCACTTATAAGTGAAATAAATAATTAAATTTTTCCTCTCTTAAAATAACATCCCTGCAGCAAGCGCCAGATTGTAATCAAAACCCGCACCCACTCATTTCCACAACTCAGATTTGGAGATTTGAGGATTTCGCGACAACTCACGCAAGAGCAACACCCATTCTTCCCCGAAATTCAGATTTGAAGATTTGAAGACTTCGCGACAAGTCACCCAAGACCGGAACCCATCCATCCCGGCAATTCAGATTTGGAGATTTCGCGACAAGTCGCGCATGGCCAGTCACCCATCCATCCCAGCAATTCAGATTTGGAGAGTGCGTGAGATGTCGCGTCCGCAAAGCGAAGACGACAGGAGCGTACTTGAGTACGTGACTGAGGATGAGCTGCAGCGGGCGCGGCAGATTGCGCGCTATACAAATCTGAAAGAACCAAGCTTGGAGAGTGCGTGAGATGTCGCGTCCGCAAAGCGAAGACGACAGGAGCGTACTTGAGTACGTGACTGAGGATGAGCTGCAGCGGGCGCGGCAGCTCGCGCGCTATACAAATCTGAAAGAGCCAAGCTTGGAGAGTGCGTGAGACGTCGCGTCCGCAAAGCGAAGACGTCAGGAGCGTACTTGAGTACGTGACTGAGGATGAGCTGCAGCGGACGCGGCAGATTGCGCGCTATACAAAGCTGAAAGAGCCAAGCTTGGAGAGTGCGTGAGATGTGAAGTGATGGAGTGAGCGGCCGAAGGGAGTTTGCTTTCGCAAATGACCGAGGACGCGAACGAACAGCGCTTTGCAG
>JAFODP010000037.1 GCA_017380635.1 Bacteroidales bacterium
TCGTGGGTGAGCGGTATCAACCCGGACGGACAATCCCTCTCAAACGCCACGTGGGAGGGCAGCGAGGTTTCGTCTGCCTACCGCGAAAAATGGAATATCTACAACGGGACTTACAATTATCGGTTTATCAACATAAGCGGCGACACGCGGCGCGGGCTGCAAGTCAGAGGCGGGCGCATATTCTCCACCACCGATTATTGGGGCAGCATTCTCCGAAACTTCAACAATGCGGGTTTTTCGCCCGTATCTTTCGCCCGCGTGCCTCTATCCATACCCGCCAAAAGGGACACAGCCTCCGCTTTTTTCAGACTGTTACGCGCACGAATCGCACGCCCGTGAAATGTTTTCACGTGAAAATAATTTGTAAATTATTAAATATCATCGAGTTATGGCAGATAATACACAAATAAATGATTTTTTTGATTTGGCAGCATTTGCAGAGCAGGCTCGAATCGTAGTTGATGAAAGCGCGAAAACCGCCGAAAAGATGCGCGCGCAGTTTTCAGAGGTCGCCAAGGGACTGAACGCCGATGGCCTCAACCAGTACGCAGCCGCCGCCGAAAAACTCCAAAAGACGCAGCGCGCCGCCAAGCAGGTGCTTTCCGATTACGAAAAAGCGCAGGAACGGCTCACCAAGTCCCAAGGCGACTACAACCGCGACCTTGAGCGGCTGGATGAATTACTGCAAGCCGAGGCGAAATCAACGGCGGCAATGGCAGCCCAAAACAAGGCCCTTGAGCAGATACGGAAGAACCTGAACACCACAGACAAGAACTACGCCGCCACCGTGCAGCGAATAATTGATAAGCAGAATGCGAATATCAAGGTGATGAAGGAGTTTCAGAATGTGGAGCAAAAGCGCACCAGTGGAATCGGCAAATATAAGGAGGCAATTGAAGCGGCTATGAAATCCACGGGCGGCTACCGCGCTCAGTTGATGAACATCAGGAACACAATGTCAGAGGTTGAACAGGCCATCATTGCCGCGAAAGAGGCACACGGGGAGGAGAGTGAAGAAGTGCGCACGCTGCAAACGGAATACGACAAACTACAAAAAAAAGCGGGGCAGTTGCAGGATGCGCAAAATGATATGCAGGCGCGAATTAAGTATTTAGCCGACGACTACGGGAAATTGAAGGCGGTGCTTCAAGGTATGCAGGCTGCGATGGGGATTGTGAGCGTTTTTCAAGGGGCGACCGCCGTTTTGGGCATCCACTCGCAGGCCGTTGAAAAAACCACGAAAAACATGGCCGCCCTTATTGCTATGATGCAGGGGTTGAAGCAAGTACAGGAATTGTTGAACAAAGACAATTACTTTATGCAATTCCTTAAGCAAAGCCCCGCCCTGAGTGGAGCGGTTGGAAAAGTTACGGGTGCTTTCAAAAAATTATTTGCAATTGTAAAATCTTTCGGCGGATACCTCGCAATTTTCGCGGTGGCTTTGACTGGTACGATTAAATTGATAAAAGTCCTGAGAACAAATGAGTTCTATGAATTTAACAAAACACTTGAAAAGACCACCGATGCAAGTGAACGGCTCGCACTCTCGCAGGAATTTTTACAAAAGCAATTTGGAAATACATCTCTCCACGTGGGCGACCTCAACGAAAAATTGAAAGACACGAAAAAGGGCTTCAACGATATTGTTAAGGCTATTGCAGAAACAGCGCTCACAGAGGCCTTGTCGGCGAAACTTAAAGAACTCGCTGACAAGGCGCTTGAAGTCTCGGCTTATGAGATTCAGGCGCGCAAAAAAATTGCCGAATTAAGGAAGCAGGAAGCCAAAGAATTGAAAGAATATGAAAGACAGACACAGTATTGGACTTCCGGAGGGTTAGGAGGCACCACCGCAGGAAGTGCTGGAGCAGTTGCTGGTGCTATATTCGCATACAAACAACCGCTTAACAAAGTCAGAGATGAAATCGAGGCAATAACTAATGCCCTCAATGAGCAAAAGAAGGGTTTCAAAGATTTAGCCGATGAATATAAAGACCTTGCTGCGGTATCATCGGAAGAATTAACAAAGTCGCTGGCTGGCATACTTAAAGGGATAGACCTTTCGGGACTACTTGCAAAAGATGCAGAAACCGCGACAAATGCAACGAACGAAACCACCGCCGCCGTTGGTCAATTAGGGCGCGCCGTTACTGAAATTAACGAAGTGGTGACCAAACTTGCAACAAAAACCCAATACCAAACACTCGCGCGAACTCAGGAATATACGCGGGCGGTTGCCGAATTGCAGCGTCAAGTGTTGGCAGGTACGATGACCCTTGAGGAATACGAGGAACAGTTGGCTAATCTCACTTTCCGCAATCAGCAGGAGGAACTGCGCGCCGCCATTGCAGCCCTCAAGGAGCAAAATGAAGTGTTGGACGTCAACTCCGAGGAATACGTCCGCAATGCAACCGAAATCGCCAAACTTGAAAAACAACTCAATGACCTTAATTTCGCGAAATTTTCAGAGAAATTCAAAAAGAGCGGCGAAACATCAAAGGAAGTCGGCAAGAATGTGCGCACGTTCTACGAGCAGCAATTTGACCTAATGACCGCCGCCGCGAAAAAAGGTCAGGAGAAAATGAAGGAAATCGCCGAGACCACGCAAAATGTGATTAATGCGGTCAGAGAAATCGCGAACGAGGCAATCGGAAACTTTTCTGAAATCTCCGGCGCTATTTTTGAAAGTCAGCAAGGACGGCTCGCACGTGAAGAAGCCGAAATGGCGGAACACTACGAATTGCAGCGCGCATATATTGAAGCCAACGTCCACGATGAAGAAGAACGCAGCCGCCAACTTCAACAACTCGCACTTGACGAAGCCAACGCGAAAGCAATCGCAGCCCGCAAAGAGGCGGAA
>JAFODP010000038.1 GCA_017380635.1 Bacteroidales bacterium
GAGGCGGCCTTTCTTCTCACCTTCCATCATTTCCTTCACAATGTCGGCCGTCCCGTCGGGGCTTCCGTCATCAATCACAAGCACGTCAAAAGGCTTTTCCAACTCCGTTACGGCCTTCACAATGGCACGTATATTTTCCTTCTCGTTGTATGTAGGGATAATTACAAGACTATCGCTTTGCATTATTATTTTATGGTATTATGTGTTATTTTTTTAACAAAGGTAGCCGAATCTGCCATTTCTTGCAAGCAAAACAACTCATTTTTTCTGATTTTTCATTTATTTTACAAAATTATGTAGTAACTTTGCTTTCCGAAAAAGGCAAAGTAGAATCTGATTAAGACGTATATGCCACAACAGAGCACTATTTTTTGGACATTAGTATGCAAGCCGCCAAACTTGCATTAAAATCTGCGCCCAAGAAATAGGCAGGGAGAAAGAGGGAAATTTTTAATGAAGTTATCAATATATTTTTAAATTACAAAATACAGATGAAACAAGACATGATTGTAATTTTGGACTTGGGTAGCCACGAAAATACCGTGGTGGCCAGAGCCATTCGCGCCTTAGGCGTTTATAGCGAGATTTATCCGCACGACATCACCGCAGCAGAACTGAAGGCTCTTCCCAATGTAAAGGGTATCATCATCAACGGTGGCCCCAACAATGTGATTGACGGTGTAGAAATCGATGTTTTGCCCGAAATATATGAAGCTGGCTTCCCCGTTATGGCCGCTGGTCATGACAAAGCATTGTGTGAAGTGAAGCTCCCCGAATTTGCCAACGACGAAGAAGCCATCAAAGCAGCCGTTAAGGATTTCGTTTTTGACACTTGCAAGGCAGAAACCAACTGGAACATGAAGAACTTTGTGGCTGACCAGGTGGAGCTCATCCGTCAGCAAGTTGGCGACAAGAAGGTTCTCCTTGCTCTCTCTGGAGGCGTGGACAGCTCTGTTGTTGCAGCCCTTCTGCTGAAGGCTATCGGCGAGAATTTGGTTTGCGTTCACGTAAACCACGGTCTCATGCGCAAGGGCGAGAGCGAAAACGTTGTGGAAGTGTTCCGCAACCAGCTTTGCGCAAATCTTGTTTATGTGGATGCCACTGACCGCTTCCTCGGTTTGCTGGAAGGTGTGGCTGACCCCGAACAGAAGCGTAAGATTATCGGTGGCGAGTTTATCCGCGTATTCGAGGAAGAAGCACGCAAGCTCGATGGTATCGACTTCTTGGGACAAGGTACCATCTATCCCGACATCGTTGAGAGCGGCACCAAGACCGCCAAGATGGTGAAGAGTCATCACAACGTAGGTGGTCTGCCCGAGGATCTTCAGTTCGAGCTTGTTGAGCCCCTGAAGCAGCTTTTCAAGGACGAGGTTCGTGCTTGTGGTGTGGAATTGGGCCTTCCCTACGAGATGGTTTACCGCCAGCCGTTCCCCGGCCCCGGATTGGGTGTGCGTTGCCTTGGCGCAATCACTCGTGACCGCCTGGAAGCCCTGCGCGAGAGCGATGCCATCCTGCGCGAGGAATTTGCCCTTGCTGGACTTGACAAGAAGGTTTGGCAATACTTCACCGTGGTGCCCGACTTCAAGAGCGTAGGTGTACGCAACAATGCACGCAGCTATGATTGGCCTGTAATCATCCGCGCCGTCAATACCATTGACGCCATGACCGCCACCATCGAGCAGATTGACTGGGCTATCCTGTTGAAGATTACCGACCGTATCCTCAAGGAAGTGCCCAACATCAACCGCGTTTGCTACGACATGTCGCCCAAGCCCAGCGCAACAATCGAGTGGGAGTAATCATTTCTACATTCACTATGCAAAACGGTTCAAATCCCGTCATATAATC
>JAFODP010000013.1 GCA_017380635.1 Bacteroidales bacterium
ATGGACTACACCGAGTTTAAGCAGTTTCAGCAAAAAGTAAGTAATTATAACGAATTGACAAAGATATGATTTGGACAAACGAAACGGCGGGTAACTTATCCGTGGAATACAATTTCGGCGCGGGGGCGTGGGCACAAGAACGCAACCTTTTGCGCATAAAAATCGCAAACGCTACCGGTCCTCAATTGGTAGAAATCGAATGGGGAGAGGTCGCAGAGTACATGACCAATCGCGAGGGCAAGATGTTACTAGACGTGAGCTATATTATACGCGGTGAGTATGCGATTGGCAACACCAACGGCCTTATGACTATTTCGTGCGGCGATGACGTGATAGATTTGGCTTTTGTGGTTAATGGCTTAATCGACCCCGATAAAATGATTATCCCATACGCAAATGTCAATCAGTTAGTGGGTCAGTATTGCTCAGTTCTGCCGCCTGCGAGGTGGATTGAGCCGCTTTTTGGCTTATCCGATAGCGTGGAGATTTACGCAACGCAAGAAACACCTGCGGACGCGTTGAGCATGCAGTTTACGAGCGGTCAAGCGATTAACACGACAGCACTTAAAAACGGCTTAAATAGTGCATCCGTACCATCGGATGCTGATAGTATCGCGGTCGTATTCCGTGACGCTAGCGCGTTATTGCCGATTACGGGCCGTCAATGGTACAAACGTGCAGAGCGCGTGTGTGGACGCACGTACGCGAGCGTGGAGTGGATAAGCCGCGCAGGCTCATTAAAAAGGCACACGTGGGAAGTGGTCAAAGTAACCGATAACACCAACGGAGCGACTGAGTTTTTGACGGCTGATAATTCGTATCATATAACGAAAGGCATTGAGCAAGGGCTGACCTTGAGATTGGACGGCCTGAGCCGATACGATTATTGGTATTATTCGGATATCGTAACGAGTAGCGATGTGCGTGTAGCCGTGCAGGAGATTGACGCCGATTTTGGAGATGAAACACGCGTTGCAGTCACCACGGATAGCGTGGAGCAGCCTGACACAAGCGATTTTTTCACCCTCGAAATAACTATCAAATATCGCAGATATGACGAGATTTAATATTGGCGGATCATTTTTGGAACTACCCGCGAATTTCAAAATTCAGCTGAAAAAGAGCAATATCCTTTTCGCGTTCGATAACGTGGAACTAGAACGTTCGACAAGTTTCTCAGTACCTGCAACGCCTATCAATACGGGCATTTTCGGTTGGGCAAATGATGCGCACCGATTTGGCGAAAAAGGCCGTCAAAAGATAGCCGCGCAGTTGCAAATGGACGGAGTGACCAAGGACGGCTTTCTGCATATAACCAAATACACCCCCGAGGCCTTTGAGTGCGTGTTCGTGACGGGTGATTTGTTAGGGCTTGCAGAGGTTAAGGCGTTAGGCGATTGGGGGCAATTTATTTTGCCCTCAAACGGCGTGCGCATGGACGCGGACGTGCGTATCGCTAGCAGCGGCAATGACTATTCAGCCGCGCGCGTGCAATATAGAACGGACGGCTATATTATGCCGTCATGGAAATTATCATCATACGCGCAAATGGCTTTGCAACGTGCAGCCGTGGGCGTCAATTGGGGTGAGGTTTTGGACGGTCTAGATACGTATCGTATTATCATACCCAAGGCGAAAGGCGTAAGCGAAACGGCGGTTACGTTCGCGCGTAAGTATGCAGCAGAGCAAACAAGTGCAACACCTTATCCCGTGCTCAATAGCGCTCTGCTAGATGACCAAGGCGAACTTGCTAACGTGATAACAATCGAGCAAAGCGCGTACCCGATATTTAAGGTGAAGACGGCTGACGCTACGCAATATTACGGCTACGTTATGCAGTTTGTCGCGAAGCAAGATATGACGCTGAAATTTGCCGATGACACGCCCGATACGTTGTTTCTGGCTAGCGCACAAATGAACGGAACGTTTGACTTTTTGGGCGGCTATTCGTTTGCCCCCGATGGCACTATAACGGGGGATCCGTTGAAAGGTCGCGAGGTTGAAATTTCCACGGATCAGGCGTTTTTGCTGCTTTCGCAAAATGACTATTTACGCGCGGGCACGGGTGAGTTCGAGGGGTGGACAATAGCCAACGAAGAATTAACCGCGAACGTGGTAGTCAAGGGCAAAGAAGAGCAGCCAAATAACGCGTATATACGCGTTAAGGATAATGTGCCAGCGATGACTATTGTTGAGTTGGTTAAGGTTATTGCAGCGTTGGCCGGCAAAATTCTATCATACCAAGCAGGCGAGATTGTTTTTGTTGATAATATAGCAGGCGGTGAGTTGGTGGAACTAGATAAGCCGTTGAAGTGGTCGAATCTCACGCGCGGTGTGGGCGATTACGCGCAAAAGAATTTGGTAACTTTTAAGGATAGCGAACTGACCGCGACCTATACGATTGACAACGTCAATATTGAGCAAGAAAAGGAACTGCTAGACAATAAACAAAGAACGCGGGCTCGGATGTGGCAGGTGAGTTGTTTGTTGCAGGCGATACGGAAGAATACACCATTGCGCGTTACGTTGAGGGTCGAATCGATTTGCAACGTATTGAGGTACCGAAAAACGAAAGTTTAGAAAATATTTTGTTTCAGTCCACTAGTTTGACGGCTGAGGTTAAGATGAGCGAGCGCGAGTTCGACAAGTTACCTTTTGACGCGCAGTTACGTTTCGATAACGCCTTGTACGCGTGGACGGACGGCGTATGGAGTAATGGAATAGCGTCTTTGAGTTTGTCAAGGTTAAAAGGCGAATATACACCGCCACCGCCTCCATATATCCCCGCGGAATATCAGCAGGTGGAGTATATTTCTACACCAAAAAGAGACAATTGGGGTAATTTTAGGACGCGAATTCCTATTGTTTGGGGGCGCGAGAGAATTGTATTAATGTATAAAGTTGAAGTTGGAGAAAATACACCTTATTCCAATAGTCCTAGACATTGGGGATTCGAATATTATCCTTCATACGATTGTCGTTTTATGACCTTTTCCCCTTATAGAGAGGCGGGTAGAGCTATACAAATATGCCCTGCCGATATTATTAATCGCATATGCGAAATTGAAATACAAACCTCTCCCGTTGGAGATTTACTTTCTACTACAACGGCAAGCGTAAAATTTACGATAATGTATGATGGCGAGATTAAAACCAGAACCGACACTCGAAATTGGGGTCGTTTTTTGCCCATGTTTACCGACGAAAATACCTATTTTTTATTAGGATTTGGACCGGCAACAACTCAATGTTTTGTCGGGAATTTTTACGTCTTCGAAGTGTTCGATATAAATGGAAATGCTCATGCACAATTCATCCCCTGTTATCATAAATCCACGCTAGAAGTTGGATTGTATGAACGAATATCGGGAACTTTTATAACACCCGTTTATAATTACGAAGACAAATTAAGCGTTGGTCCTGACGTAAACACGTGACAACGCAAATAAACGAGTTTTAAACGCATGAAATTGCAAAATGGTATAAATGTATATCCGCGGTGTTTTATGCGCTTAAAACGCAAATTTGATAGAAAAAGCAGGCTCCGTGCCTGCTTTTATATTATATATAAAAACGTTTTATTTTATTCGAAACTTTTCTCGTAAAATAAAACACCCGCGCGCACTCTCTGCGAACGGGTGAAAAAAGATATAATGAATGAATAGTCAGTAGTATAGGCTGCAAAGGTACGACAAATTTTTGATACCAGCAAGAAAACGGTTAAAAAACGGCTATTTTGTAAAGTCGATTTTACAAAATACACAAATTTACATATAAAAATGCGATTTTTGTATATAAAATTTGCAGGTATGAAAATATTTTTGTAATTTTGCACCGAATTTAAAAATAACACCAAAATGAA
>JAFODP010000039.1 GCA_017380635.1 Bacteroidales bacterium
GCGCAAGAAAAAACGCGTTTGATATAATCATGTGCAACCCCGATATGGATTTGTTCGGTACGTTCACCTATTCGCCCGAAAAAGTAACCGACAAAGCCGATTATGACGAGTGTTTCAAGTATCTGAACACATGGTTGTCAAACCGAGTGCAACGTAACTCTTTGAAGTACGTTTGTGTACCCGAGCGTACAAAACAAGGGGATATTCATTTTCACGCGATAATGAATTCCTCGGCGCTAAAACTCGCGCCCGCTATCTCTCCAAAAACGGGGCGGTTGCTTACTCACGGCTCAAAACCGCTGTACAATATTTCGGACTGGGGGCGCGGTTTTTCGTCGGCTGAGAAGATAACGCGTAACGCCGACGACGAGGACGAGCGCGCTATGGTTTCTAAGTATATCTTCAAGTATATGGGAAAGCAGGCAGGGCAGAAAATCGGCGGCCGTTACGTGCTTATCGGCGGCGACGTGCAAAAGCCTATTTACGCATACGGCGATACTATAGCTGAATTTCTGAATGGTCAAGTGGCTACATATCAGCCCGAGCCGCGCGTGATTGGTGACGTGGTCTATTCTGAGCTCGGATTCATTTAACAGTTTAGGAATGTAAAAAGGAGTGATTTCATGAAATTAGGTTCTTTGCGCGCGCTTGTGCGTTCTGCTGTTGAGCATTTCAATGATGAGCTCAACAACCACCGTGTTTTTTGCGACAAGGGCTACAATTTCGACGAACCCGATTTAGTTGATACTGTGGCGGCGTATTTGTACGTGTGCGGCGTGCGTTTTGTAGGTGATGACGATGAAAACGACACGAGTTTACAAACTTAGCGGCGCTCAGATTGCACGCCTTGCGGCGTTGGCGGTGTCAGATGAGTGGCTGACTTTTACCGCGCTTGCTATTGGTGGCGTGGAATTTGCGTGCAATCTCAACGGCGCGGACGGCGAGGAGGTGTTGTTCATACGTGAGGGCGCGATATTTGAGCCAAGCGGAGATTGACAGCCTTTCGGCGGTCATGAGCTCCGCTGCGTGGCTTCCGTTGCGTGTGGCGTGTTCTACAGGGCTGCGCGTGGGTGATGTGGTGCGCTTGCGCGGTTGGCAAGTGCGCGAAAATGGCGTTGTGTTCTGTGCAGAAAAGACGGGGAAGTGGGGCTTTGCTCCGTGTTCGGCTTCTTTGGCGCGCACGTTGCGCAAGGGAATTGCGGCGCGTGACTACGTTTTCCCAAGCAAGACGAAACGCAAAGCGCACATAACGCGGCAAGCGGTGTGGGCGCGCGTTAAGGCGGCGTGCAAAAAAGCGGGCATTGACCCGCGCGGCGTTTCGCCGCACAGCTTCCGCAAGTTTTTTGCTGTGGATTTGCTTAGTAAATCTGATTTACATACTGTACAAGAGGCTTTGCAACATTCTAGCATTTACGTAACCGAGCAGTACGCTTTTTCGGATTGGTCGACGGGGGAAAACGCCTTTCTATCAGTCAAACGTTGCGATGTTCCTTTGATAATCGGACAAATATTGCCACTTGTGGAAAAACTTGTTGACAAAGCTGTGCAAAATCTGTACAATGATTTTAGGCGTGACACTTCAGAAAGGAGTTAAAGCCTATTATCAAAGTACTTTTTACCAAGCCTTTGCGCGGGCTCTGCACGCGCGAAAGGCGCGGACGGGCGCGAAAGCGCCGCAGTGGGGAAAAAGTAACTACACAAAGCCGTACAGCGGGCGGGGGCTTTCTTCGCCGTTTTTGCGAGAGTGGCAATTATACAAAATGTTATGGAGTTTTGTGTAAAGAAAAATGAGGGGGATTTTGAGGGGCGGCGAGGAAAGCTTCTTTTTGCTGTTTTTGTTGCTTTCCGAGACGGCGCGAAAAATCCTACATCTGAGTGTTTGTTTCTTTGCACCAAACGGGCATTTTGTACTAATTGCGGGGGTCGGGCGTTCCGAGCGCGTAGCGCGAGCCACGGGACAATGTAACTATTTGTTACGGCTTGCACAGAGTAACGGCGACGACAGCTATTATACAAAATGCGTGTTTTGCGTAACTTGTTGCGCAAAACCCCGTATTTTGTAAGCCCGAGCACGCGTTTGAGCGCGCAGGGCGAGTAATAGCCGAGGACGAGTGTGAGCGCACGTGTAGCGAGCGCCGCCTTTAACGGCAAGAGAGCGGCGGCGAGAGGTGAGCGCGGCGCGGCGCGCCACCGAAACGGCGTACACGGCGCGACCCCAAACTAGCCAGATGTTGGAGAGCACAAAGTGCCTTCACGCGCAAACTTCGTTGGTGTAGTTTCTTTTTTTCTCGGTTTCTCTCCAAGCTTTTTGGATTTTTTGGGCGAATTTCCACAAAGGGCTTGACAATTTCGGGAATGTGTGGTAGAATGTAGCTACCGTGTACGGCTGAGCAATCAGCGGCGCCGTCTACTATCCACGGCACACCCCGAAGCTGTGAGGGGGACTGTGTCGGCGGCGTACAGCAAACCGAAAGGTACTTACTATGTAAGTACCTTTTCTTTTTTCCTGTCTTTCTCTGACTTTCGGCTACGTAGGCACCAATTTTTTCAGCCGGGACGGTGCCCGCGCGGCGAGCGCAACCACGCAACAACATTCTTGTGATTTCTTGGTGGGTGTAGGCGGCGGCTTGGGGGCGGTCGTGGGTGGGCGCACGTAGTAACTCGAAACGTCAGAGCATGGTAACGGCTCGCAGAAAGTCACGCGGCGGGTCGCAATCTCTTACTTGATATATAGGACAGTATTTCATCAAAGTGGGTAATTTAACAGCCAAACAAGTTCTATCTTTTTTAGACCTTGACGACATTGGAAAACGTTCCGTATCTTCTACAACGTACAATTGTAGGGCTAAGTATTACAGGCAAGCTGACGGAAGCCTTCGACTTGCTTCAATTCAACATTTCAACATTCCAAAGTTTAGGGAAGCGGGGTGGGAACAGCGCGACAAAAAGAACGGATGTTCTTTTTTGGGCGAAGAGCTCGACGAAGTTGACGAGCTTATAGCTGACCCGCGCGACGTGGAGCGCGCAACGCGCCGCGCAAGAAAAAACGCGTTTGATATAATCATGTGCAACCCCGATATGGATTTGTTCGGTACGTTCACCTATTCGCCCGAAAAAGTAACCGACAAAGCCGATTATGACGAGTGTTTCAAGTATCTGAACACATGGTTGTCAA
>JAFODP010000040.1 GCA_017380635.1 Bacteroidales bacterium
CCGATCGGAACACCGATATCCGTCTGATCCAGTGCTAAGATCTCGTCGTTGATGATATTCAGTGTATTGGTCTTCAAACGATTAACTTCACTCATGTTGGTTTTTAAAGCGGTAATTGCGCCGTTCAGGTTCTTTTCAAAATAAACGATCCTGTCATATTGGATATCACCGGCTTCGATCTGACGATCAATGGCATCATTGATCAAATCAGAGGTTGCATTGATGACCTGCGCTTGAGCCAACTCCCTGACGGGTTGGTTGAACTTCCAACGAAACAGAAATAGCGCGGCAATTGCTGACAGCAATAGGAAAAACAGCAGAAATCGTAACCGCCGCCATAATCTGAACATGATACCACCCCCGAAGCATATTCAAAGGAGTATATGACAGAAAGCTTATATTATGATAATTTTTTCATGTGTTGGGATGCAGTTTTTAGCATCAGCTTCTTTGTGCCGATTTGGTCGAAGGCAATTTCCAATAAAGCATCAACACCGATTTTTGTGATTGTCAGGACCATTCCGCGGCCAAAGGCAGTGTGCAAAACCTGGTCACCCTTTTGCAAGTCCAAGGTAACAGCAGGTGTGATTGTTTTTTTGATTTCGTTGAATTTCTGCGGGGTGAAGGCTGATCTTTCCGGAATTTTGCTTTGTGTGGAAGGCTGTACCCCACGGAAGTTAATGCATTTCTGCGGGATTTCTCGCAGAAAGCGTGAGGCTAACGCAGCGGTAGTTTTGCCGTAGAGCATACGCTGCCGGGCGTGTGTTATTGTTAGTGTTTCCATGGCACGAGTGATTGCCACATAACACAATCTACGTTCTTCTTCCATTTCTTCACGATCAGAAATGGAACGCATACCCGGGAACAGGCCATCCTCAAAGCCGGTTATGAATACATGCGGAAACTCAAGACCTTTGGCCGAATGCATCGTCATCAGTACGACGGCATCATCCTGCTCGCTGTATTCTTCAATATCTGTATACAGCGAAATTTCTTCAAGAAAACCGGCAAGTGTTGGGTCTTCGGTATTTTCCACATATGTCATAATGCTTGATTTCAATTCACGCACATTTTCTAGGCGTGATTTATTTTCAGGCGTGTCTTTTTGCATCAGCATAATTTCGTAGCCGGTGCGGCGAAGCAGTTCATCGTAAAAATCCGGCAGCGGCATGCCGCTTTCCAACAGCTGAGCCAGCTCTTCGATCAAGATCGTGAACTGAAGTAACTTATTGGCTGATTTCTCTAACGGACCGTAAGAGTATGGGTCAGAAACTACCGAATAAATCGGCACAGCTGCAGCCTGAGCAAGCCGCTGAACCGTTTCGATTGTCTTTGCGCCAAGACCTCTCGGGGGATTATTGATGATTCTGCGCAATCGCAAGTCATCTGCCCGATTATTGATCACACAAAGATAGGCAATCATATCTTTGATTTCAGCCCGATCAAAGAAGCGTGTTCCGCCAATGATACGATAAGGAATGGCATTGAACTTTAAAGCATTTTCCAAAGAGTTGGATTGGGCATTTGTACGGTAGAGAATGGCAAATTGTCCGAAGCCGCCTTCTTGTGATTTGGCAATGATCTGGTTTGCAATGAAGTTTGCTTCATGACGCTCATCCATCGCCTGGAATACTGTAACTTTTTCACCAGTGGGATTAGCGGTCCATAAATGCTTGCCTTTTCGACCCAAATTATGAGCGATCACAGAGTTTGCAGCTTCCAAAATATACTGAGTGGAGCGGTAGTTTTGCTCCAATCTTATTGTTCGGCATCCACGATACATTTTCTCGAAATTAAGAATATTTTCAATGGTAGCACCACGGAACCGGTAAATACTTTGGTCATCGTCACCCACAACACAGATGTTTTCGTATCCACCAGCCAGCAGACTGGTCAACAGATACTGCATGTGGTTTGTGTCCTGATACTCATCCACAAGAACATAGCGAAATTTTCGCTGATAGTAGGCTCTGATATCCTCGTGCTCCTGCAATAAGCGCACAGTCATAAATATGATATCGTCAAAGTCCAGCGCATTGTTGTCATACAGCTTGCTTTGGTAGGTTTTGTAGGCCCGGGCGATATGCAATGCCCGAAAATCACCGTTATTCTCGGCTCTTTCCAGCATGTCATCCGGTGTGACAAAGGCATCCTTTTCTCTGCTGATGGCTGCAAGCACATACTTCGCAGGGAAAGTCTTGTCATCCAGTCCCATATCTTTGACGATTTCCTTAATGACGCGCTCAGAATCCGTAGCGTCATAAATGGTGAAATGACTGGAGAAACCTAAGCGGTCTATGTTTTTGCGTAAAATACGGCAACAGGCAGAGTGAAATGTCATTGCCCATACATCCTGCGCCTGTGGACCAAGAATGCGGCCAAGCCGCTCCTTCAGTTCGTTAGCAGCTTTGTTTGTAAAAGTAATGGCAATGATATTCCAAGGTAAAACTGGAGATACTGCGCATAAACGTTCGGCGATCTCATGATCAGCATCATTTTGACTATTGACAATATTTTCAAGGAAAATAATATCGTCTTCTGTGATATCTTCGGGGATATACTGCGTATCACTGCCGCAACCGAAGCGCATGAGATTTGCGATACGATTGATCAAAACTGTGGTTTTGCCACTTCCCGCTCCGGCCAGTAACAGCAAAGGACCTTCGGTTGCCATTGCGGCTTCCAGTTGCATGTCGTTGAGATCGTTGAAAGTTGAAGCGATGTAGTTACGGCGGGCATTAATAAAGCGAGTCACAAATTCGTTGGTCATAGAAAGCACCTGTCTATATCTGATAGTGTGCAACTATTTTACTGCATTTTGACTGAAAGGTAAAGTTTTATTTTTAATCACTGGACAAAAGGAGACGAAGCGTCTTTATGGCCTTTTTTTCAATTCTCGATATCTGCACTTGGCTCACACCAAGAACCTTCGATACACGATCCTGCGTCAATCCGTGAAAGTAACGAAGCTTGATGACGGTGTTTTCCTTTTCGGGGAGCTTTTCCATGGCTTGCTGAAGTGCGATATGTTCCACCATACGCTCTTCTGTATGTTCATCAGCAAGGATGTTTTCTAACGAAAATCCTTCTTGCCCTAATTCACGATGAATGGATTCAACAGTTGCGGTTGCGGTTTCTGCCAATGCAATTTCCTCAGCCGAGAATCCGGTTTGGCGAGAAATTTCCAGTACTGTTGGTTCCCGTCCTAAGGCAGAGATCAATTGATTGCGCATAGACTTGATTGCGATTGCTTGCTCTTTTATGGTCCTGGATACCTTTACTGCACCATCATCTCTTAAAAATCGGCGAATCTCACCTGAAATTTTCGGTACAGCATAGGTTGAAAACTGAGTGCCGAAACTCAAATCAAATCCATTGACTGCTTTGATAAAAC
>JAFODP010000014.1 GCA_017380635.1 Bacteroidales bacterium
ACTCAGGACATCTCAGATCTACAAAAGCTTCTTGACGGTTGGACTTTCTCAAGCCCGCTCTTTATCTCTTGTACTACTATTATCCTTTCATTCTCTCAAAGAACTCTTTTATTTGTCGCCTTCTCGACTTCGTCACTCGCGTGTGACTTCCTTGTCGAAAGCGGGTGCAAAAGTACTGCAGTTTTCTTTATCCTCCAAATATTTTTGCAACTTTTTTGAAAAATTTTTCATCCCTCCGCAAGTCGCTCATTTTCAGATATCTTTCGCAGCTTTTCATTTCGCACTCCTCGCAGCCTCTCTCGGCCACCGGATACCCCTCGTTTTTTTCCGAAAGGGCTGCAAAGATACGCTCTTTTATCTCTCCCTTCCAAATTTTTCTACAACTATTTTTAAAGAAAATTATAAATCATTGTCGCTCAAATCCTTACAAAACCCTAAAATCAGGACCATCCTCGAAGCTGCCCGGTAATCCCCGCTGCATGGAAAGCACAGCACAAGCGCACAACAGGAAACAATATGCGTGAAAACGGCGTAAAAATTCGCAATTTCACCGAAAATCGAAAAAAAAGCCCAAGATAAAGGTCGTGTTTTACATTAATTATTACCTTTGCTTCGTTGATGAAGAAAAACATATTTTTCCTAATACAAAGACACCTTTTTCGCAAAATTCAAAATAGTATTATTATACCTTATTTATATATATAATTATGAAATCATTTTTTAAGACAACCTTGGCCGCAACTTTGGGCGTAATTTTAGCCAGCGTCATCAGCGGCATTTTAGGAATCATTCTTTTTGCAGCCATTGCATCGTCGGGAAACAAGACCGGCGTGGTAGAAGAAAACAGTATTTTGAAACTCAATCTGAATGGATCGTTGATGGAATACGGCGTGGAAGATCCTTTTGCGAGCCTCAGTTCCATGATGAATGGCGATAGCAGCGAGGGCACTCTCGGCTTGGACGAAATCTGCACCGCCATCAAAAACGCAAAAAACAACGACAACATCAAAGGTATTTATCTGAAAACAGGTCTTCTTTCGGCCGGTGCTGCCAGTTTCGAAGAAATCCGTTTGGCTTTGGAAGATTTCAAGGAAAGCGGCAAATTCATTTACGCCTATATTGAACAAACTTGCGAACAAGGCGCTTACTATATCAGTTCGGTAGCCGACTCTATTTTTATGAATCCTTCGGGCTCTGTGGGTATTTATGGTCTGTCGTCAACTCCTATCTTCTTTACCGATCTGTTCAAAAAAGTGGGCATAGAACCGCAAATTTTCAAAGTGGGCACGTATAAATCGGCGGTAGAACCTTTCATGAACACCGAAATGAGCGCCGCCAACAAAGAACAGACCATTTCTTACATGAACAGCATCTGGAACAAGATGCTTAACGATATGTCGGTATCGCGCGGCATGAGCAAGAAAGAACTGAACAGCATCATCGACGAATTCCCCATGTTCCAAACAGCAGAAAGAATGGTGGAATGCGGATTGATCGATTCTTTGTGCTACATCCCCGACATGAAAGAAGTGTTGGCCAAGAGAACCGGCGTAGAAAGCAAAGAATTGCATTACATCGGTGTACGTGAACTGAACAAGGTTCCCGTGGAAGGTGAAAAATATCAAGCCGACAAGATTGCCGTGCTCTATACAGCCGGACAAATTTTCGACAAGAGCAGCGGCATGGGCAGTGGCGAAGAAATTGTTTACACGCCTGTTATAGAAGAACTTGAAAAACTGCGCAAGGACGATCACGTAAAGGCTGTGGTGTTGCGCGTGAACTCTCCCGGCGGTAGCGCTTATGCTTCGGAACAGATTTGCCAAGCCATCAAAGAATTGAAAAAAGTGAAACCCGTGATTGCTTCTATGGGCGACTACGCGGCTTCGGGTGGTTATTATATTTCGAGCAACGCCGACAGTATCATCGCATCGCCCACTACTATCACCGGTTCTATCGGTATTTTCGGTATGTTCTACAATGCTGAAAAATTAGCTCAGAAAGTGGGATTGCATTACGACATGGTAAAAACCAACCGATTCAGCGATTTCGGCAACATGCTGCGTGCTATGACTCCTGGCGAAAAAGCTTTGATGCAGGCCAATATCGAAAGAGGCTACGAATTGTTTGTAAATCGTTGTGCCGTAGGACGTAACATGAAAGCCGAAGATATCAAGAAAGTGGCCGAAGGTAGAGTTTGGACGGGCGAACAAGCCTTGTCTTTGGGATTAGTTGACAAGTTGGGCTACGTGAACGACGCTATCGAAATGGCTGCCAACATGGCCGGCTTGAGTGAATACAGCGTAGTGTCTTATCCCGAAAAGAAAGATGCTGTTACCGCTTTGATGGAAGGCCTCACTGGCGGCGCACAGACTTTGATGCAAGGCAACTCGGCACAAGCTCATTTCGAAAACATTCTGAAAGACTTGCAAAGAAACAGCGGAAGCCTGGCCTTGATGCCTTACACTTTTAGCCAATATTGATACAGTGACCATTAGCGTCTTACTCATATTATCGCTGATGTACGGATGGATTATCAAGATCCGTAACAGACGCTTCGACAAAGGACTGCGCCATACGGCGCGGTTCTTTATCCCTGTTATTTGCATCGGAAATCTTACGGTGGGTGGCACAGGAAAAACCCCGCACACGGAATATCTGGTAAAACTGTTGAAAGACAAATTTCAGCTGGCCATCCTGAGTCGCGGCTACAAACGCAAGACCAAAGGCTTTGTTTTGGCAGACGAATACAGCAGCATCGAACTTATCGGAGACGAACCTTTGCAGATAAAACGAAAATTTCCCGACGTCACCGTAGCCGTACACGAAAAGCGCAAAAGAGGCATTTCGCGCTTGCTCGATTTATTCCCCGGCACGGAAGTTGTCTTGCTCGACGACGCTTTTCAACACAGACAAGTGCTGCCCAGTTTGGCCATTCTGATGATGGATTACAATCGTCCCATTTACAAAGATCGTATGTTGCCACTGGGCAATTTGCGCGAACACGCCGACGGAATTAAGCGCGCCGACATCATCATCGTATCGAAATGCCCGAAAGATCTGAGCCAAGACAAGCAAGCAGAAATCGTCAGACAATTGAAACTGCAAGCGCATCAACGCGTATATTTTTCGAGTTTCGCTTACAGTGATATTTATGCTTGCAACGGCGACAAAGTGCTGAAGGCCGAAGAGTTGAAAAATTCCGCTTGTCCGGTGTTGGCTTTTTGCGGCATCGGTTCGCCCCAACCTTTCGAGAAATATGTCCACGACATCGATGAAAATGCCAAGCTGTTGAAGTTTTCCGATCATCACAATTACAGCAAAAAGGAGGTAGAGCGCATGGCGCAACGCTTCGCAAGCATCAAGCAACAAGGCGGTATTCTTCTGACCACGGAAAAGGATTATTATCACATCGTCCACAACGATTATTTCAGCGAATTGTTGCCTTATACCTATTATGTAAAGGTGAAGGTCGAATTTTTAGCGGGAGAAGAAAAGTTTAACCAACAAATCATAGATCATGTACGAACGTATTCAGCAGAGCAGCGAGTTCCTAAAAAATTTGCGCAGTTCTTTGCCCGACGTAGGCATTATACTCGGATCAGGCTTGGGCGATCTGGCCAATCAGATTGAGCAGGCACAGGTGATACCTTATAGCGAAATTCCGAACTTCCCTGTATCGACCGTTGCCGGACACAAAGGCAATTTGGTGTTCGGTGTGCTGGGCGGCAAACAAGTAGTGGTGATGCAAGGTCGTTTCCATTATTACGAAGGCTACGGCATGAAGGAAGTGACGTTTCCGGTACGTGTGATGAAAGCGCTCGGCGTCAAGACGCTGATTTTGTCGAATGCAGCCGGCGGCGTGAATCCTGATTTTTCGGTGGGCGACATCATGCTGATTAAGGATCATGTGAATCTTTTCCCGGAGAATCCGCTGCGCGGCCCCAACGACGAAAGGCTCGGCACACGCTTTCCCGATATGAGCGAAGCCTATTCGAAACGACTAAGAAACTTGGCCAAAGATATTGCCCAACGCGATGGACTGCTGTTGCGCGAAGGCGCGTATTTGGGTTGGCAAGGCCCCAGTTTTGAAACACCCACGGAATATGGTTTGGTACGTTTGCTCGGTTGCGACGCTTGCGGCATGTCTACCGTTCCCGAAGTGATAGTGGCTCGTCATGCTCAGATGGAAGTATTCGCACTTTCGGTGATTACCAACTGTGCCATCGGACAAGATATTGCAGAAGTTTCGCACGAAGAAGTACAAGTGGCCGCCAAGCTGGCTCAACAAAACATGACACACCTGGTGACAGAATTAATAAAATCTCTTTAATATTATGACTGAAAATTTGCATCCTCAACGCACCGAAATCGGCCAATACGGTGAATTCGGGCTCATCGATATCCTGACAGAACAAGTAAAATTGCAGAACGCCTCGTCGAAATACGGCGTGGGCGACGATGCCGCCATCATGAACTTTGGCGACAAAGACGTCTTGGCCAGCACCGATATCTTGCTCGAAGGCATACATTTCGATTTGAGTTATTGTCCGCTGAAACACTTGGGCTACAAAGCCGCCGTGGTAAACTTTTCCGACATTTACGCCATGAACGGACGTCCCACGCAATTGTTGGTGTCCATCGGTATCAGCAAAAGATTTTCGGTGGAAGATGTGGAAGAACTCTACCAAGGTATTTACATGGCCTGCCAGGCTTACGGCGTCGATTTGGTGGGCGGAGACACTTCTTCTTCCATGACCGGACTGACGCTGAGCCTCACCATTTTGGGCGAAGTAGAAAAAGATAAAGCCGTCAAACGCAGTGGCGCGCAACAACACGACCTTATCTGCGTTTCCGGAAACTTGGGCGCCGCCTTTATGGGATTGCAATTGCTGGAACGCGAAAAAGCCATCTACAAAGGCGAAGCCGATTTTACCCCCGATTTCGAAGGCAAAGAATATCTCCTGGAACGCCAACTGAAACCCGAAGCTCGCAAAGACATCGTGGAAACCTTGGCCAAGAAAGGCATAGTTCCCACCGCCATGATGGACGTTTCCGACGGTTTGTCGTCTGAATTGCTGCACATTTGCAAACAATCGAAATGCGGTTGCCGCGTGTACGAAGAAAAAATTCCCATCGATTACCAAACGGCCGTGCTTTGCGAAGAAATGAACATGAACCTAAGCACTGCAGCCCTGAACGGTGGCGAAGATTACGAACTGCTTTTCACCGTACCTCTGGCCATGCACAAACTTATCGAAGACTGGAGCGATGTAAAAATCATCGGCCATATCTGTCCTGCCGACGAAGGCTGCCGCTTAGTTTCGCGCGATGGCAACGAATTCGACATTATCGCCCAAGGCTGGAAACATCTTTCGGGAGAATAAACAACGATAGAAAAAGTAAAATGACTGCCGCGCATCGCTGGACATGTTTATTGTTGTCTGTAGTGCTAAAAAACAAGAGCATCCCGGTTTCTCAACCCTGATGCTCCTTTTCGCGCGAAACCCTTTAAACTATTTAATTATCAATTTAGTAACAAGTATCATTTAGATAATTTGAAAACAATAGGAATGGTATAACGAACATTCACCGCTTTGCCTTTTTGCTTGCCAGGAATCCAGTCGGGCATGGCTTGAATAACGCGAATAGCTTCGGCATCGAGCTCGGGTGAAACAGAGCGAATCAGCTTCACATCGCCCACCTTTCCCCTCTTATCGATAACGAATGACAGGATGACACGACCTTGCTCGCCTTTATCCATGGCTGTTTTCGGATAAATCAGATTTTCGGCGATGAATTTTATCATAGCCTCATTGCCACCGGGAAACTGCGGCATTTCTTCCACCACAACGAATTCTTCTTCGTGAGCGATCGTTTCGCTTTCCCTCGCCTTTGTGGTGATGATAATGCTGTTCTTGTCTTTGTCAACCTTCACTTCGTCGATGGTTTCGGGATTCAGATTTTTCAGCGCGTTTTCGTCAGACAAGGCACCATCTATCATGATTTGCGGCGAGTTAAGTTCATTCACAGAAACAGAAGTGATTTCCTTGGTCGTTTCAGCCTTGATAAGATTGATTTTCAGAACATTATGTTCTCTCAAGAATTCTTTAACCTTGGCCACATCTTCCTGTTTCACATTTTCGTCAATAACGATGGTGACGGCATCGGCTTTGTTCATTTTTAAACCGTCCAAGGTCAAAATGGTACCTTTGACTAGAAAGCTTCCATCCGCATTCATAAACAGTGTAAGACCCTCTTTTTCAGATTTTTCTTTACCCCTTTCTTGGTCGACAACTTCGTTTATGCTGAGCACAGGGTTTACTTGTGCGGTGGCTGCGAGCGAAAGGCCAACAACCAGAAGCAGCGACAATGCCTTGCATCGACTCGCTACAGAAGATTTTTTCGATAACATCATACTGATACGGTTTTTAAGTTTACTGTGATTCAAACTGTTGGCGATGGAATAATATCGCTTGCCGACAGCCTTTTTAATAAGCAACAATTGATAATCCTTGGCATTCACGCCGGAAGCCAACACCGATTCGTCGGCCTCGAATTCGTGTATTTCTCGCAAATCGCGCATGAGCAACCACACGGCCGGATTGAACCATTGAAGCAGCAACACGGGCAACATGAGCAGATTATCGATGGAATGCGCCAGACGAATATGCGCTCTTTCGTGGGTAATGATGACGCTGCCGTTTTCTTCGAAGTCTTGGCGCGATAAGACGATATGGCCCATCCAACTGAATGGTGTCAACTCTTTGTCGAGAATATGAATCTTGGCCCGGTGGCTACCTGACATCGAATTCGAACTGCGCAACAAACGGGCAATAGACAGCATCGACCAGAGGTGATTCAGCAAAACAGCCAGCGCGCCCAAGCTCCAAACGAGCATCACCCAAGGCCAGATGGTGGGTCCGTCCAGAAGAATCTCTTGCGGCATTGCCTCGATGGAAATGTTTGTCATCATCCGGCTTGCCTCGGCGGCAGAAACTTCGCGCGTGTAAGTGATGACGCAAAATGGCAAAACGAAGGCCAAAAGCGAAGTGCCCAAGAGGATAACCCGATTCAGACGATGAAAGGTTTCTCGCGAAAGCAAAACCTTGAACAAGAGATAGAAAGCCACCAAAAGCAAAGCTACTTTCCCTTCGTAAATGAAGAATTCTTTCATGGCTTAGTGTTGATTTTCGATGCGAGCAATAAGTTCCTTCAAGTCGTCGAGCGAGATTTTTTCCTCTTCCACCAAAGCCGAAACCGCGGTCAGATACGAATTTTCGAAATAACGACTCACGGCTCCTTTGATGGTGTTGCGGCCATAATCTTCCTCAGACACAATAGGATAGTACTGATAGGTATTGCCAAAAGAATGATGCGCAAGATATCCCTTGGCCTCGAGCGAGCGCACCATGGTCGATACGGTGTTGAAATGCGGACGCGGTTCTGGATAGAAATTGAGCAATTCGCGCACGAACATGGAGCCTTTTTCCCAATACAAGCGCATGATTTCTTCTTCTTTGGCGGTAAGTTTTTTCAGATTCATTGTCGTTGATTTTGTTTTCGTTATCGTTGATTGCTCTAAATTGAACGTTTATGGATTCTTTCGAACTAGACTATATTTTTAGAATACGACTTAAATTCATTCGAAATCGACTTAATTTCTTTTGAATCCGACTTAATTTGTTTTCGAACTCGACATAATATCTTTTGAATTCGCTGCAAAGATAACGACAAAAATTAGTTCTGCAACTATTTTTCTTAGTTACAGAACTAAATATTTTAGTTAATCCCTTTGGGATTAAAATTTTTTGAAAGTACACGAAGTACGTGACCGAGCCGAGCACCGAAGCGGGCACTGCAGTTCGCCATTCTCACATCAGACGAAAAGGCTTTGTCAGAATGGATGAAATGTGGTGGCCGCAAGGCGAGGACGACGGGAGTTTGCTTTCGCAAATGACCAAGGACGCAGCCGAAGCGGGCGCCGCAGTTCGCCATTCTCACAAAGCATTAGAATTCTTCGATGCCCACAATCCCATTACGACTCAAGGCCACCCGATAACGCTTGTAACGCATCTGCGAACCATAACGAATTTGCATCACTAAATTGATGTAGTAAATTTTGAGAGACGGGACGGGACGGATATTTCCTTCGGAATCGATCATATCAATCATTTGTCGAGGATTGTCCATTTTTTGAACGAAACGATTCATATGAATGCGGAAAATATCGTTGATGCCCGAAACAGGATAAGTGGTGATGAATTTTTTAAGCTTCTTGGCATCGATGTCCACATATTTGCGATAAAGAATGATTTTTTCGTCGTGGATACGGTTTTCGGCTTGCAAAAGAGCCGAGCGGTTGCGCAGTTCGAGCACTTCTTGCGGCGTTTTTTTGTCGCTGATAAAATCGACACTTTCCTTCATCCAACCAATTTGATTTTCCTTGAAAAGAACCTTGGCTTTGTTGTCGTAAAGCTTGCTGCCTAAGCGGTGCGCAAAATAGAAACGCATCAGCTCTTTGATACGATCTTTGAGCATATAGCTGAGAATGAGCGCCACAAAAAGCGGAATAGACAAAGCGCCGTAAATACGCTGCACCCCAAAAGAAACGACGGTAGCAAAAATCATGGCGATGCCCGCAGCCAAAGCATAGAGCGTCTGTTCTACGGCATAACCGTCTTTTTGCTTGCGAAGTTTGATGAAAAGGTCGCTTTCGATATATTTTTTCAGAATACTGTGACGGAACACATAAAAACGATTTTTGTCGCGGTCGTTGCCATCCACCACGGGAAAACCTTTCTCGCGCTTATAAGCTTCGTTACGACGAATAAGGGCAACAAAATCGGCTTTAGTAGCTTCAATCTCAGGCAAATCTTGGATAATTTTAAGCGTTCGGATAAGGTTGGTCGAAGCCAGATTTCCCAAAAACTCATCGCCAAAATCGAAGAAATGATGCAGGTTGTGCGTCGATAAATGTTCTTGTTCCAAAAGAGGGCGCAAGCCGCGATAATTGTCGAGAATACGTTGAATATTAGTCTTGAACGATTGCGCGCGTTGCGTCAATTGGGTAGCGTTCTGCAACTTTAACATCGATTTATACTCGTTGCGAAGCGCACTTTTGGCCATGGCGCAAAACATTTTTACCTGGTATTCGTATTCCGCAATATTGCTTTTCGAAACATTAGCCTGCAAATCTTGTATCGATTTTTTCAGATAAAGATAAGGACGCGCGTGCGTAGAAGCCATTTCGCGCAAGAGGTACGAAGGCGTAATAAGGCGCACATTGCTTTTAACATCGCGATAAAACTGCTTTTTGCCGTAAGTATCCGGATTGATATCCAAACTATTGGGCATAAAAATCCAGGTGTTCACCGAAAACTGATTGTTTTTCAGCTCGGGATTCACCACATAACTTTCTTTGAATTCGATAGAGAATTTATCATGGATTTTGGCAGCAATATCTATCATAAAGTGGGCGCTAATTATCTATTATATGGTATCACAAATGTAGATTATTTTTTGAAAATCACTACCTTTGGCGCGTTTTAAAAATAACACAAGATGAAAAAGATGACTTTGGCCCTGGTTGCCCTGTTGATGACAACCATCGCAATGGCGCAGATTAATCCGCAAGCGCCTATGCAAAAAGATCCGAGCGTGCGTTACGGCAAGCTTGACAATGGATTAACTTACTACATTAAACACAATGAGAAACCCGCCGACCGAGCTGAGTATTATTTGTTTACCAATGTCGGAGCCATTCAGGAAAGCCCCGCACAAGATGGTTTGGCTCACTTTTTGGAACACATGGCCTTGAACGGTACCAAGAACCTTCCCGGCAAAATGATGTTGGATTATTTCCAGAGCATCGGTGCCGAATTCGGACGTAACATCAATGCGTCTACCGGCGTGGAACAGACCATGTACATGTTGAACAACATTCCTACCATCCGCGAAGGTATCGTGGATACTTCTTTGCTGATTCTGCACGATTATTCGGGTTTTGTTACCAACGATCCGGCCGAAGTGGATAAAGAAAGAGGCGTTATTGTGGAAGAATGGCGTACTCGTCGTAATGCGCAATGGCGTATGATGGAACAAACTTGGGGCTATTTGTACAAAGATTCGAAATATGCCACCACTAATATCATCGGCACCAAAGAAGGTTTGGAAACTTTCCCCGCAGAAGAATTGCAGGCTTTCTATCAAACTTGGTATCGTCCCGATTTGCAAGCAGTTGCCATTGTC
The DNA here is from genome assembly GCA_017380635.1 of Bacteroidales bacterium. GTDB lineage: Bacteria > Bacteroidota > Bacteroidia > Bacteroidales > UBA1402 > UBA1757. The sequence continues at coordinate 10,249 of JAFODP010000014.1, forward strand.
GGAGATATTGATGTGGATGTTATTGAAAGCAAGTTGAAAGCTTTGTTTGCCGACATTCCTGCCCGCGAAAACGCTACGCCCAAAACGGTTCACAAAATTCCGGAAAACGTTGAACCTATTGTCGGCATTATCACCGATCCCGAAGCCAGAGGCACCGATTTGTCGCTCTATGTAAAGTCGGAACCGCTGCCCATGGAATATCGCGCTTACGGTATGGGTTATTTTGTCAACCTGATTCAGGATATTATCAACGCCATTCTCAGAGAACGTCTGACCGACATTGCCCGTCAAGCTGATGCTCCTTTCTTGAGTGCCGAAATGGGCTTCTATTCTGTGAACAGCGTGATGGACGCTTTCGTTATTGGCGCCAGCACCAAAGACGGTGAATCGCTGAAAGGTTTCGATGCCGTGGTGAAAGAATTCGAAAAAGCCAAACGTTTCGGTTTCACCGCTGCCGAACTCGATCGTGTAAAAGCCAATATGATTGCCCGCGCCGAACGTGCCACTGCCAATGCCGACAGCCGCAATAATGCCGATTTCATCAATGGTTTTTATGGCGATTTCTTCCAGGGTTGGCCTTATATGGATCCTGCTTACGAAGAAGCCCAATTGAAGGGTTATCTGCAGATTCTGAATGTCGATCAGATTAACAGCATTCTCCCGCAAATGTCTTTCGATAAAAACTTGGTATTCCTGTACAATGCTCCCGAAAAAGAAGGCTTGACGCATCCCAACGAAGCACAGATTTTGGATTGTTTCCAAACTGCTTTGAAGGCTGATATCCAAGCTAATGTGGAAGAAGAAATTGCCAAGGAACTGGTTGATGCCTCAAAACTGAAAGGCTCGAAAGTGAAGAAAAGCCAAGCCGGTCCTTTCAACAGTACGGTTTGGACGCTGAAAAACGGCATCAAGATTTATGTTCGTCCTTCGGATGTGAACAAGGAAGAAGTGCTTTTCAGCCTGAATGTGAAGGGCGGTAAGTCTTTGGCTACCGACGAAGAAGTGGCTTCTGTTGACGATAATATGTTGGCGCTCTACAACAGCCTGAGTGGTGTGTCAAGCTTCCCGAAGGGTACTTTACAAAAAATGCTCAGCGGAAAAATTGTCGGCGTAAGCCCCAGTATCAGCAATATTTATCATGGTGTGAATGCATCCTGCAATCCCAAGGAACTCGAAACCATGCTGCAATTGGTTTACTTGAGCGTTTGCGATGCTCGTTTTGTGGAAGAAGAATTGGCTCCCGCCATGGCTCAGCTGAACGCCGTCGTGCCCAATATCGAAACCCAGCCCGATTTTGCCATGCAAAAGACCTTCCTCGACATAGCTTACAACAAGAATCCTCGCACGGAACTGATCAGCAGCGACAAACTGACTCGCATGAGTTTCAAGCACTTGGAAAACTTCTATCGCAGAATTTATAGCAATATGGCCGACGCCGAAGTGGTGATTACCGGTAATGTCGATTTGGAAACTCTCAAGCCGCTGGTGGAAAAATACATCGGTTCGTTGCCCGTGAGCAAGAAGGCTTTGAATTACATCGACCACAACTTGGAAACGCAGCCCGGCCAAATTAATCATAGCTTCGACTTCCCCATGAGCACCGCCAAAAGTTCTAATTTACTGTGCTACAGTGGCAACATGCCTTACACGCCCGAAAACGTGGTGATGGCCGATGCTTTCTGCTACATTCTCAACCTGATTTATACGGAAACCGTGCGCGAAGATGCCGGCGGTACTTATGGCGTGTCTGCTTATGCTTCTCCCAGTGCCCAGCCGCAACAGCGCATCGATTTGCTCATTCAGTTTGACACCGATCCTAGCCGCAACGACGAAATGATGAAGTTGGTATTCGAAGGTATCGAAGCTTTGGCCAAGAATGGTCCGACGGCCGAACAACTCACCATGACCAAAGAAAACTTCGCCAAGAACATTCCCGAAAACCGCATTAGCAACAGATATTGGGCTAGCTGTCTGCGCGAATACAACCGTTTGGGTATCGACTCGGATAGCCAGCAAGAAGCCATCGTCAACAGCATTGATGCTGAAAAGATTAAAGCTTTCGGCCAAGCGCTGCTAAACCAAGGCAACCGCTTGCAAGTAACCATGAATCCGGCTAAGTAAATGCAAAGACTATCTATATGCATTGCCGTCCGCGAAGCCTTTGGCTTCGCGGACGGCTGTTTTCTTGAGCATTCTTTAAACTTGAAACTTGGCGATTTTGCGTTTTAAAGTATTAAAATTTGGTGTCAATCTGTTTCGAAGAAGCGGCGGGAAGGCGGAGTGGATTGCAGGGCAGCAGGATGGTGGTGCGGGCCGAAGGAAAGATGAAAACCATGACGCAGATATTGTTGCGCCTGTTGGGCATTGCCGCGGAAACCATGAATAATCCAAGCCGGAATCTGCGAAGAAAAACGACGATGCAGCGCCAGCACTTCGTCCATGGCTTTTACCACGTGTAGAATAAGGGGCTTTCGCAAATCGGCTGCAAGCAAGAGTTGTTGTTCCAAAAGAAGCAGTTGCTTATCGAAAGGCGCATCGCAAAGCTTGTCCAGACCGATTTCGCCCATCAAGACCACGCGCGGGTGTTGCAACAAAGAGCGAAACGATTCAACTGCGGTGTGAGTAAAAGCCCCCGACTCGTCAAGAAGTTGCTGCGCTTCGGGCGAAGCTGCCTTCCAAGGATGGATGCCGATGGAAAAATAAACATTAGAGGGAAATCTTGCCGCAAAGGCTTCGAATGACAACAAAGGCTGCGTGCGCAAAGTTATCTGCGAAGCCTCTCCTGAAGACAGAAAATCCAGCGCTTCAATCGAAAGCACCTGATAATCGTCGCTCTGAAAATCAACTTGATGCGTATGAATATTGATGGCTTTCATGGCACAGGATCGTAACCGTGGCCGCCCCAAGGATGACAACGACAAATGCGCTTCAGTGCCAACCAACCACCTTTGAAAGGTCCGTATTTTTTAATGGCTTCGATAGCATATTGCGAACAAGTGGGCGTAAATCGACAGGAAGCTGGCGTGAGTGGAGAAATACAAGCGCGATAAAAATACACCGGCAAGAGTAACAAGAAAGCCAAGGCTTTGCGCAATGCATTCCACAGATATTTCATGACAATTGCGCTTGAATTTTTTCCAACAATCGGCCCATGCGTTCATAGACCTTGGCGTAGGGCAACACTTCATCGGCCAGCCAAACGATGGCCAATTGCATCTGCATAGCTTCGCCATTTTCCGATTTCATCGAAGAAACTTGTTGCCAGAGCGCGTGTTTTTGCAAGCGATAAGCTTCGCGCATCAAACGTTTGGCACGATTGCGTTTATTGGCTCGATGCAATTTCTTTTTCGGAGCCGACATCATCACCTTAATGAATACCGGCATAGCATCGGAAGAGTCTGAGGCAAGCGGAATCAATCGCCAACAAGCACGCAAAGGATAGGCAATCTGCGCACTACCCTGACGAAAAAGTTCGGCAATGCGAAGCTCTCCACAGAGTTTCTCTTCCTTGGGAAATGTATAGCGTAATGGTTCCATTTACAGCTCGGTGCGACGAATAAAAAAGGGGCCTTTTATGGAAGCCCCTTCATCTGTCGATAATTATTTTTTCTTGTTCGATTCTTTCAAATAGGCTTCGATGGCAGCCGTGATAGAAGGTGCCTGCGGCGTAGGCGCTTCGATATCCAAACGCAAACCGGCATCTTTCACCGCTTGAGCCGTGGTTTTACCCAAAGTAGCGATAGCAATTTCGCCTTGTTCGAAATTGGGGAAATTCTTCTGCAGCGAAGCAATACCATTGGGGCTGAAGAACACCAACATATCGTAATCGAAACCTTCTTCAGGAGTGAAATCGTTGCTGACGGTACGATACATCACCGACTTGGTGAAATTGATATTCTTGCTGGCAAACATAGCATCGAAATCGTCTTTATTGGCATCTGAAATAGACAGCAAATATTTTTCGTGCGGATGTTTGTAGATAAGCGCCATCAAATCTTCCGTCTTGTTCGAAGTGGGGAAGAAAATTTTGCGCTTTCTGTATTGGATATATTTCTGCAAATACAAAGCCACCACTTCGCTGACGCAGAAATACTTCATCGTTTCGGGAATGCCCACACGCGTTTCTTCACACAATCTGAAGAAATGATCCACAGCCGTTCTGGCAGTGAAAACGATGGCAGTATGCGCCAAAATATCTACTCTCTGATGACGGAAGTCCTTCACATCGATACCTTCCACCTTGATAAAAGGACGGAAATTGATGTGGACACCATACTTTTTCTCCAATTCGTAGTAGGGAGATTTGTCGGACGAGGGCTTAGGTTGAGAAACCAGAATGTTCTTAATTTTCAATGTCTTAAGCTATTAAAGGTTTGTAAGCTGTGCCATCAAAACGATGCTTTTTCCTAACACTAAAAGGGGCACGATTTCAAGGCTGCAAAGGTACAAAAAAGAATGGAACAGCGAAAGTCTTTGGCTAGAAAAAAATGCCAACAAACCTGGCAAGGACACTAACTTAAGTATCAGATATACAGCTAATGCCGATATCCAGAGGCTTTGCGCAGACAAGAGCCCACATTCGTTGAGCAACATCAGCAACAAAAGCGCCATCGACAGAAAATTCAAGAAAGCCATCACCCTAGTTTGCATCACTTTGCCTTGCGAAGGATGCAGATGCAACCACGAGAAACAACGATTTAGCAAGAGCTTCAGCAGGAAAAAACCTATCGTCAAAGCCAAAGCCATCAGCCAATGCGGCCACGTGATGCTGGCGAGCTTACTGACATTCTCAATGCTGAACAACAGAGAAACAAACAAGCTCGAAACAACAAGCGCGAAAACACAGAACCAATTCTGAAAACGATTAATCGGCATATCGAAGTCGTAAGACAATTCCTTGTGCGGCATGAGGAACATTTTCAGATAAATGCCCAATTGACGCTTACGACTGCCGAAAAGATAAGATCCCACCATCAGCACAAAAACGATAAACAGGTAATGCTTCAAACCTATCAATGAATCGTTTATAGCCTCAGCGGGAATGCCTTCAAAACGCAAAGTATCCCCAAGCATCTGTAACGAATCGGTCGTATAGACAGCCTGGGGATACATAATTATGTCGTGGTCAAACGATTAGTCGGCCAACTTTGCGCAAAGATACTCGCGGTTCAGACGAGCAATGTTAGAAATAGAAACATTCTTGGGACACTGAGCTTCGCAAGCACCGGTGTTGGTACAGTTACCGAAACCGAGTTCGTCCATCTTGGCAACCATAGCCTTAGCGCGGGCAGCAGCTTCAGCTCTACCTTGAGGCAACAAAGCCAATTGGCTAACCTTGGCAGAAACGAACAACATAGCAGAACCATTCTTACAAGCGGCTACACAAGCACCACAACCGATGCAAGAAGCAGCATCCATGGCCAAATCAGCCTTGGGCTTGGGAATAGGAATTGCGTTAGCGTCGGGCATACCACCAGTGTTTACAGACACATAACCACCGGCTTGGATAATCTTATCGAAAGCGCCACGGTCTACCATCAAGTCGCGGATTACGGGGAAACCGTGAGAACGCCAAGGTTCGATGGTAATAGTGTCGCCATCTTTAAATTTACGCATGTGCAACTGGCAAGTGGTGATGTCTTCGTCGGGACCATGAGGATGTCCGTTGATGTACAAAGAACACATACCGCAAATACCTTCACGACAGTCGTGATCGAAAACCACAGGTTCTTTTCTTTCAGCCACCAACTGTTCGTTCAATTGGTCCATCATTTCCAAGAAAGAACTGTCGGTAGAAACGTTGTTCAATTGATAGGTTTCGAATGCGCCTTTAGCCTTGGGGCCTCTCTGACGCCAAACCTTCAAAGTTATATTGATACTCTTTTCCATAGATTATTTGTAATTGCGTTGTTGAACTTTGGTAAATTCATAGTTGAGCTCTTCCTTGAGCAATTCGGGTTCTTGGTCTTCGCCGGTATATTTCCAGCAACCAACATACATAAATTTATCGTCCTGACGGAGAGCTTCACCTTCGGGAGTCTGATATTCTTCGCGGAAGTGACCACCACAAGATTCTTCACGATGTAAAGCGTCGCGAGCCATCAATTCGCCAATTTCGATAAAGTCGGCCAAACGGAGAGCTTTTTCGAGTTCGGTGTTCAAATCCTTGGCATCGCCGGGGATAAATACGTCGCTCCAGAATTCTTTCTTGATGCGTTGAATTTCAACCAAAGCTTTCTTCAAACCGGCTTCGGTACGACCCATACCTACGAAATCCCACATAATCAAGCCCAAAGCTTTGTGCAAAGAATCCACAGATTGTTTACCTTGGATAGACATCAACTTTTCGATACGTTCGTTGATATTCTTTTCTGCTTCGATAAATTCGGGCAATTCGGTAGAGAAACGAGGCGTACGGATTTCGTCGGCCAAATAGTTCTGGATGGTGTAAGGCAATACGAAATAACCGTCGGCCAAACCTTGCATCAAAGCAGAAGCACCCAAACGGTTGGCACCGTGGTCGGAGAAGTTGGCTTCACCGATACAGAACAAACCAGGAATAGAAGTCTGCAATTCATAGTCAACCCAGATACCACCCATGGTGTAGTGGATAGCGGGGAAGATCATCATAGGTTCTTCGTAAGGATTGCTGTCGGTAATTTTTTCGTACATCTGGAAGAGGTTACCATAACGAGCTTCCACTACATCTTTACCCAAACGATTGATAGCATCGCTGAAATCGAGGAATACAGCCAAACCGGTATTGTTTACACCGAAACCTGCATCGCAACGTTCCTTAGCAGCACGTGAAGCAACGTCACGGGGTACCAAGTTACCGAAAGCAGGATAACGACGTTCCAAATAGTAATCGCGGTCTTCTTCGGGAATATCACGACCTCTGAGCTTACCAGCCTGCAAAGCCTTAGCATCTTCCAATTTCTTGGGAACCCAGATACGACCGTCGTTACGCAAAGATTCAGACATCAAAGTCAGTTTAGACTGACCGCTGCCGTGTACGGGAATACAAGTGGGGTGAATCTGAGCATAACAGGGATTTGCGAAATAAGCTCCTTTCTTATATACTTGCCATGCAGCCGAGCCGTTAGAACCCATAGCATTGGTAGACAAGAAGAAAGTATTACCATAACCACCGGTACCGATAACTACTGCGTGAGCAGCATAACGTTCAATCTTACCGGTAACCAAGTTACGAACAATGATACCGCGAGCCTTGCCATCAACCACTACGAGGTCGAGCATTTCGCGACGGGTGTACAATTTAACGCTACCCTTCTGTACCTGACGGCTCAAAGCTGAATAAGCGCCGAGCAACAACTGCTGACCGGTCTGACCTTTAGCATAGAAAGTACGTGAAACCTGCGCACCACCGAAAGAACGGTTGGCCAAGCTACCGCCGTATTCGCGAGCAAAAGGAACACCTTGAGCTACACATTGGTCGATGATATCGTTAGAAACTTCGGCCAAACGATGCACGTTAGCTTCGCGAGCACGATAGTCACCACCCTTGATGGTATCGTAATACAAACGATATACAGAGTCACCGTCGTTCTGATAGTTCTTGGCGGCGTTGATACCACCTTGCGCTGCAATAGAGTGAGCACGACGAGGAGAATCCTGGATACAGAAGTTCAATACATTGAAACCCAATTCACCGAGAGTAGCGGCAGCAGAAGCACCTGCCAAACCCGTACCTACCACGATAACGTCAAGACGTCTTTTGTTGGAAGGGTTCACCAATTTCTGATGGGCTTTGTAGTTAGTCCATTTTTCAGCCAAGGGTCCTTCAGGAATCTTGGAGTTGATTTTAATAGTTTCGGTACTCATATCTTAGCAAGCAAAAATGTTACAAATCAAATAATAAACCGGAATGAAAGCGAACAAGCCGCAAACGATGGTAGCATAGATGTTAGAAATGCATTTCAAGCGGGGCATCCACTTAAGGTTGTTCCAACCGATAGACTGCATAGAACTCCAGATACCATGAGAAAGGTGGAACCACAAGGCAGCCATCCAAATAAGGTAAACGATGCAATACCAGTTGTTGGCAAACAAGCCTTGAACCAAAGCAGCACCGGCTACATGCAATTCTTCACCGTTGATACCGGCAATAAGTTCCTGCAACTGCATCTTGTACCAGAAGTTGAACAAGTGCAAGGCCAAGAAACCAAGAATGATAACACCCAGCGCCAACATGTTCTGTGAAGACCATTCAACATCTTTCGGACGCTTGTTCACAGCATAGCGCACACTACCGCGAGCAATGTAGTTACGCACGGTCAGCACGAATGCAAACAAAATGTGCAGCAAGAACAAAGCAGCCAAACCCATAGTGGCAACCAAAGCGTACCAATTGGCTCCCAAGAAATGACAGATAGCGTCATACACATTGGGCGAGATTACCACAAAGATGTTCATTACGGCATGAAAAGTCAGGAACAGAACCATAGCAGCTCCTGTGATGCTCATGAAGAGCTTTTTGACAATAGAAGACATTCTAAAGTTAGCCATACGATTAATATAAATTGGTTAATAATTGAACGCAACAAGCGGCGCAAAAGTACTATCTTTTTACGGAGGAAACAAGCCATTGAAGAATTATTTCAAGAATCGGAAATATTGCGCTATTTTTGCGGCGAATTAGCCCAGACAAGGGCCTTTGTAACGGCCGCAAGGCAAGTAATGAAAACATGAACGTTCACGATTCCAAACAACTGAAAACCGTCATCAAGGAACTCTCCGATTTCGAGAGTTTGCAGAAGATGCATTACGAATGTATCGAAGCCGACGCCATGCCCTCTTTGAGCGCATTAGAAGAAATCGTACAACTCTGTCGCGCATTGCTGTTTCCGGGATTCTTCGGATACGATGCCGTCAACAAGCAGAATATTGCCTACCACATGGGCATTTGCAGCGAGAAACTGTATCAGTTGTTGAGTAAACAAATCCATAGCGAAAATCGCGATGAAATCGCCTTGACATTCATCCAACAACTGCCCGCCATCCGTGCGATGCTGGCCGAAGATGTCATTGCCGCCTACAACGGAGATCCCGCCGCCGAAAGCTATGCCGAAGTGATTGCTTGTTATCCGGGCATCCGCGCCATCAGCAGTTATCGCATTGCACACGCTTTGCTAAAACTGGGCGTTCCCACTTTGCCTCGCATGATCACCGAACTGGCACATTCCGAAACCGGCATCGATATTCATCCGGGCGCAGAAATCGGACGCTCGTTTTCCATCGACCACGGCACGGGTGTAGTGATTGGCGCGACGGCTATTCTGGGCAATAATGTCAAACTATATCAAGGGGTTACATTGGGTGCAAAAAGTTTTCCTTTGGATGAGGAAGGCAATCCTATCAAAGGCGTTCCGCGTCATCCGATATTGGAAGACAACGTCATTGTGTATTCCAACGCCACCATTTTGGGACGCGTCACCATCGGCAAGGATTCAACCATCGGTGGCAACATTTGGGTGACGCAGGATGTGGCGGCTGGCTCGCGTCTGATTCAAGCAAAACAGGGTTCAAAATCAAGCAAAGAAGTTTAATTAGATAGATTATGCAAAAGCAATCATTCGAAATGATAGCCAAGACCTTTTACGGCTTGGAAGAAGTGTTGGCCGAAGAAATCATCAACTTAGGCGGCGACGATGTAGAAATTGGCCGTCGTGCCGTGTTTTTCAAGGGCGACAAAAAAATGATGTACAAAGCCAACCTGCATCTGCGTACCGCGCTCCGCGTACTGAAACCCGTCAAGGCTTTCAAGGCAAAAAATGCCGATGAAATCTACGAAACCTTGCGCAAATTCGACTGGGAAGAATACATGGACGTAAAGCAAACTTTTACGGTGGATACGGTACTTTTCTCCGATATTTTCAAAAACTCACAATACCTCACCTATCGTGTAAAGGATGCCATCGCCGACAGCTTCAACGCCAAATACGGCAAACGTCCTTCGGTGCGCTTGGTAAATCCCGATATCTATGTTCATCTGCACATTTCGAACGATATGTGTACGCTCTGCATGGACTCTTCGGGCGAATCCTTGCACAAACGTGGTTATCGTGTAGACCAGACGGAAGCGCCGCTCAACGAAGTGTTGGCCGCCGGTATGTTGCTCCTAGCCGGATGGAAAGGTCAGACCAATTTCATCGACCCCATGTGCGGTAGCGGCACTTTGCCCATCGAAGCTGCGCTGATTGCTTTGAATATTCCCGCGGGTATCTATCGTCAGCGTTTTGCCTTCCAGTCGTGGAAAGATTACGATGCCGATTTGTTCGACGAATTGTACGACGAAGACACCCAGCGTCCTTTCGAGCACAAGATTTATGGTTCGGATATTTCGCGTCAAGCCATTGCCATTGCTTCCAAGAATGTGGAAAGCGCCGGCCTAACCAAACATATTCATCTGAAAGCCAAAGCTGTACAAGACATTGTTACTACCGTTGGCAATGAAGGTTTGCTCATGACCAATCCGCCCTACGGCGAAAGAATCAAGCCTGCCGACCTGATGGGACTTTACAAAGATTTGGGCGAACGTCTGAAACATGTTTTTGCCGGCTATCAGGCTTGGGTATTGAGCTATCGCAAAGAATGCTTCGACAACATCGGCCTGCGTCATTCAAAACGTGTTCATCTGATGAACGGCGCTTTGGAATGCGAAATGCGTCTGTACGAAATCTTCAGCGGCAAGATGGACGGATACAAAATGCGCAAGGCTCATGGCAAAGAAAAATAAATATTACGTGGTTTGGGTAGGTCGCGAAAGCGGCATCTTCGACAATTGGGAAGCTTGCAAACAGCAGACCGAAGGTTTCGAAGGCGCTCGTTACATGGCTTTCGCTGACTTACGCGAAGCCCAAATCGCTTTTACCAAAGGCTGGCAAAGCGCCTATGCCAAGAAAAATCAGCCAACAGCGCCCGTCAATCCGCGCATGCCTAAACCCCAAGGCAATGTGGTGGCGGTGGACGCTGCCTGCAGCGGCAATCCCGGCCTGATGGAATATCGCGGGGTATATCTGGGCGACGGCAAAGAAATCTTCCACGCCGGCCCTTACGCCGACGGCACCAACAACATCGGAGAATTCCTGGCCATCGTGCATATTCTCGCTTTACAGAAACAGAAAGGCCTCTGCATTCCGGTTTATTCCGACAGCGCGAACGCCTTGCTTTGGATTAAGAAAAAGAAATGCGGCACCAAGTTGGCCCGCACCGGCCGAAACGATGTTATTTTCGAACTGATCGAACGTGCCGAACGCTGGTTGCAAACCCACTCTTACGACGACATTCCTTTGAACAAATGGCATACGGAAATCTGGGGAGAAATTCCGGCCGATTTCGGAAGAAAATAAAGCTGTTTTTGGCCCAAATTCGCGCCTAAAGAGTACTCGTCAAAAAAAATAATCTAACAATCTGTTTTAGAAATCTATCAAAAAAGGCCTATTTTTTCCGATTTCATCGGTGGTTTTAAAAGGGCCAATCTAACAGTGTCCAACAAAAATCTTGCAAAGGCACTTTTTTCGAAGATTTGGCATCATTTTTGATTGCGCGGATGAAAATCCAAGATCTGACTACGCAGAAATTGACGGTCGAGATGGGTATAGATTTCGGTGGTGAGGATACTTTCGTGACCCAACAATTGCTGAATGACGCGCAAATTGGCTCCGCCTTCCAACAAATGCGTGGCAAAACTATGACGCAAGGTATGCGGACTGATATTTTTCTGAACACCTGCGCGCAAAGCCAAATCTTTGATTAGTCGGAACACCATCGAACGGGATAGCGCCCGGCCCTGCTTGCTGAGAAAAACAAAATCTTCCTGACCTTTGCGGATATTGCTCATTTGCGAACGACATTGCATCCAAGTATGAATTTCGCGCAAGGCTTTGGCCGAAATGGGCACCAGACGCTGTTTACTTCCCTTACCTTCCACCAAAATATATTCTTCGTCGAAATAGCAGCAGGAAAGTTTCAGGCCGACCAGCTCCGACACGCGCAAACCGCAACTGTACATGGTTTCCACAATGGCTTTATTGCGATGACCTTCGGCTTTGCTTAGATCGATTTGCGCCAGCATGGCATCAATTTCTTCAAGACTCAGCACTTCAGGCAAATGACGACCGCTCTGCGGCGCATCAATCAGTTCGGTAGGATCGCTCTGGATATAATCTTCCAGCAAAAGAAAAGCATAGAACGACTTGATACCCGACAAGATACGCGCCTGAGAACGAGGCGAAATGCCCATATCGTGCAAGCCACAGAGAAAACTTTCTATGTCGGCAGTGGAAAGTTGGTCTAAAGGACGTTCACCTGCAAAATCCATCAGCTTCTGCAAATCAGCCATATATGCGGCTAAGGTATTCTCCGACAAGGATTTCTCCAAGCGAAGAAAGGCGGTGTATTTTTTTAGCCAAGGGGTATGCTGCGTCATCTTTTGTTTGTAATTTTGCGTCTTCAAAAACGATGGCAAAAATAATCATGAAAATTGCAATTATCAACGGACCTAATCTCAATCTCTTGGGCAAACGCGAACCCGGCATCTACGGAAACAGTTCTTTCGAAAGCTATTACGAACAACTGACGAAAGATTATCCGGAGGTGGAATTTGCTTATTTTCAATCGAATCACGAAGGAGCTCTCATCGACAAGCTGCACGAATGGGGCTTCGATTACGACGGCATCGTGCTGAATGCGGCCGCTTACACCCACACGTCCATTGCGCTGGGCGATGCCATCCGCGCCATCTCCACACCAGTGGTGGAAGTACATATTTCTGACATTTACCAACGCGAAAGTTTCCGTCACGTGTCGATGATAGAAGATGCCTGCGTTTGCAGTTTCATCGGCTTCGGACTGGAATCGTACCGCAAAGGCGTTGAAGCCATTATTCGAAAGGAGTTCTGATGGAAGATTTATTGGAAAAATATCTCTGCGAACATAGCGAGGAAGAACCTTTGCTGTTGCAACAACTGCGTCGCGAAACCTATGTAAAATTCTTGAATCCGCGCATGGTATCGGGCCATCTGCAAGGACGTATCTTGGTGATGTTCTGCAAAATGATACAAGCCAAACGCGTGTTAGAACTGGGCACTTTCACCGGCTATTCTACCCTTTGTTTTGCCGAAGGTTGCGGAGAAGATGCCGAAATTCATTCCATCGAGCACAACGACGAATTCGAAGATCATCACAAGGATTGGTTCGCGCGTTCGCCCTACGGACACAAAATAAAAATGCATTACGGCGATGCTAAAGAATTGATTCCCAGGCTCGAAGGCGATTTCGACCTGATTTTTCTCGACCACGACAAACGTCAATACAAAGAATGTTACGAAATGCTGCTGGAGAAAATGCATCCCGGTTCTTTCCTCTTGGCCGACAACACTTTGTGGAACGGAAAGCTGTTCAACGACATTGCACACAACGACAGTCAGTCGCTGTCTATCGCCGAATTCAACGATTATTTGGCCAAAGATAGCAGAGTAGAAAAAGTAATGTTACCTTTGCGCGATGGTCTGACCATCGTCAGAAAGAAATAAACAATTAATAATCATCACATTTATGGAAACAACAAGACAAAACAAAATAGGCAGATTGCTGCAAAAGGAACTGAGCGAGATTTTCCTGGTGGAAACCCGCAAGATGCCCGGCGTCATGGTGAGCGTCAGCGTGGTTCGCGTCACTTCCGATTTGAGCATTGCTCGTGCCTATCTGAGTATTTTCCCCACCGAACGTTCGGCTGAAATCCTGAAGAGCATCCAAGACACCGCCAAGTCGATTCGTCACGAATTGGCACAGCGCGTTCGCTTCCAGCTTCGCAAGATGCCCGAACTGCATTTCTACATTGACGATTCGCTCGACTACGCCGAAAAAATCGAGGAACTGCTCAAAAACCAATAAGGCAAGTTTTCCCGATGAAATGGCCGATTTTCATAGCTGCACGATACCTGTTTTCGAAAAAATCGCAGAATGCCATCAACTTGATTTCTTTGGTATCGGTGTTAGGAGTTGCTGCGGCAAGTCTGGCCATGGTGTGTACGCTTTCGGCTTTCAACGGATTTCAGGAAGTTTTGGGGAATATGTATCGCCAAATCGATCCCGACTTAAAAATCACGGCCACTCAAGGAAAAAGCTTTCATATTGACACAGAAGAATTTACGCAAGTCCGCAACTTGGACAATGTAGCTGTTTTCTGCGAAAGCATCGAGGAAAATGTGCTGGCGCGTTACAAGAGCAGCCAAACCAACGCTTTGCTGAAAGCCGTCAGTTTGAATTACGACAGCCTTACTCATATTGATGATTGTATCCGCGCGGGACATTTTGCGCCCGTGGAATACGACATTGAATTTGCCTGCATCGGAAACGGACTTTCCAGCATTCTGGGCACCGGCCAATCTTTTATCGATCCCATCACGTTGTACGCAGCCAAACGCCAAGGAAAAGTAAGCCTGATCAATCCGGCTAATTCTTTCAAAAGTCGTCGCATCCTGCTCAACAGCACTTTCAGCATCAGCCAAATGGATGTGGACGAACGCTATGTCATCACCTCTATCGGATTTGCCCGCGACCTGATGGAATACGCCGACGACGAAGTCACTTCCATCGAAATCAAATTACAGGATATCAAGAAGATAAAGCAAACGAAAAGGAAAATCCAACAAGTATTGGGCGAGGGCTTTTTAGTGCAAGATGCCTACGAACAGCAAGCCGATTTCTATCGCATCAACCGCATGGAAAAATGGATTACCTACCTGATGCTTTGTTTTATCCTGCTTATCGCACTTTTCAACGTTATCGGTTCGCTGTCGATGCTGATTCTGGAAAAGAAAAAAGACGCTAAAGTGCTGAGTAGCTTGGGCGCCACGCAACAAGACATCAAGCAGATTTTCCTTTGCGAAGGTTGGATGATTGCTTTTTTGGGCGCCATGGCGGGCATCGTTTTGGGCATTTTGTTCTGTCTCTTGCAACAACATTTTGGCATTTTACAGTTGGGCGATGGCAGCTTTATCGTACAAGCTTATCCTATCAAACTGAAAATCGGCGATTTATTTTTCGTCTTACTCACTGTGATGGCCATCAGTATTCCTTCGGTGTGGTGGCCCGTCCGTCATGTATTCGGCGCAAGAAAACGATAAACTCTCATGAAAATGCTACGATATCATCTGCTGTTTGCCTTATGGCTGGCCTGTTTTTCTTACACGTCGGCACAACGTTCTTTCGGAGGACAACCTTTCGAGAACGAAGATCTTATCGTACAGACACGCTGCCTTCATGCCGGCGCTATCGAGTTGCCTGCTTTCAACGTCGATTCTGTTTTGCTGGAAGATTCGCTCTACGGCGGCATTCATGGAGCCATGCATTTTGCGCACAAAATCGGTGTCAATATCAATCCGGAAAATAGTGGCGAAACTTTTTACACCGCCGATGGAACCAAGGTTTGGCGCGTTCGTATTCATTCGCAAGGTGCTTATTCACTGAACGTTATCTTCGACACTTTCCGTATTCCCAAGGGCGCGAAGCTTTTTCTTTACAATCCGGAACGCACTGAAATATTGGGTTCTTTCACACATCAAAACCATCAGGAAAGCGGTGAATTTCCCATCGCGCCTGTGAGTGGCGACGAACTGATTATCGAATACCAGGAACCTTCCGATGCCGATTTTGCCGGCGAATTGCAGATTTACGAAGTGAACCACGACTACCGAGGATTGCGCATCGGTGGAAAATTTCAGTATCTGGATATGCCTTGTCTGCCTCATCTCAGTTGCAACGAAGAACTGGAAAAATTGGGACGCAGCGTTTGTTTGCTCATTCTCAATGGCGACACCTATTGTACCGGCACTTTCATCAACAACGCACGACAAGACGGAAGGCCTTATATTCTGACGGCCGCGCATTGTCTGTACAACAATCCCGATTTAGGAAGCCGCAGCGTGGTGTTCATGAATTACGAGAGTCCGCGTTGCATGTCTGATATTCAGGCTTCTGAAGAATTTTCGCTGAGCGATTGCCAAACTCGCGCACTTTCCAAAGAAGTAGATTTTGCCTTGCTCGAACTAAAGGAAATGCCCGCCGCCGATTATCGTCCCTATTTCGCCGGATGGTCTATCAACAGCGACATGCACGGACAAGCGCCTTTTACCTGTATTCATCATCCTTACGGAGAAGCTAAACGCTACGCCATCGAAAGAGACAGCATCGACAAAAAATCGTGGATTAACGAAGCGGAAGGCATTCTGCGCAACAATCACTGGCACGTCAGTCGTTGGGAAGAAGGACATACTTGGATAGGATCCTCTGGCTCAGCACTTTTCAACAAAGATGGACTGCTCGTTGGTAGTCTCACCGGCGGCGATTCGGGCGGCAGCAATGGTTGTTCCTATTACTCTATGGGCGATTTTTTCAGCCGACTCGACCGCGCTTGGGATCAATATAGTTCGCCCGATAAACAGCTGAAACACTGGCTCGATCCGGACAACAGCGGCATACAACAGCTCGAAGCTTTCGATCCTTGGGAAGAGCAACAACTGCAACGACTGCGTCATATCGCTCCGGAAGACAAAATCCAAGCTTTCAACATCGACAACTTTGGATATCTATTCGGAAGCAACCAAAAGAATATCAACGCCTTTGCCGAACTTTTCAACATCAACGGTCCACAACTGATTTATGGTGTTTATCTGATGCCGCATCTTGGCACTTACTCGGCCTCGGCTCCCATCCAGGTAAAAATCCTGTCGGCCAGACAACCGGATAAAATATTGGCTGAGAAGAATTTACACCCGCAATACACCGAATACAGAAACGCTCATTTCCAGCAAAGCGACAAAAAAGTTTTCAAAAACAAGGAGAATTACCTGCGTTTCGATTCGGCCGTGTATGTGGAAGAAAATTTTCTGCTCGCCGTTTATATCGACAAGGCTGTCAATCAAGACTTTGCCATGTATGGCGCAAAGACCTCGGAAAATCATGCCTACTATTTCAAGAACAAATGGCAAAGCATGGAAAAGCTGGATGTTTTTGCTCAAAAGGCTTCCATGTGGGTAGAACCGCTCATCGCTTTGGCCGACAGTAGCATGAAACCCGCTCCTACTCTACCCGACGAAGAACCGTCTTGGCAAAGACTGCATTATTATCTTGACAGAGAAAATCGTTATCTGCAGCTGTCTTATCCCGATACCTGGGAAACGGCTTCCAGCTTGTATATTTTCGATGTTCAAGGAAAATTGGTACACAATATACTGATAGACAAAAACATAGAATCCTTTTACTTGCCCAGCTCCTTGGCTTCCGGCTTGTACATCCTGCAACTAAACTTCCCCCATCGCAGTCTTAGATTCAAGATTATCTTATAGTTAGCTTTGCCTATCAAATGTTAAAAAAACAAATATTTGCTGCTTTTTTAACATATCAGGATGGTATTTCATTTTTTAAGTGTACTTTTGTGGGTTCTTTAGGAAAACTGAATAAAAATCGATTATTAAAACTCATAAACTCAAAAAACTATGAACAAAATCTGCAAACTTTCGTTGATGCTTGCCGTTGCTATGATCTTGACCAGCTGCGGTGCTAAATTGGCATTGACTCGTGAACATTTCACTATCACTCCTCAGACGCTCGAAGCTATCGGTGGTAAAGTTGATGTATCTTACACCGGCGTTGTCCCCGAAAAAATGTTTCCCGCTAAAGGTTTGGTTACCATCGTTCCCGTTTTGAAATATGAAGGCGGTGAAGTTGAAGGTACTCCTATCACTTTGCAAGGTGAAAAAGCTGTTGGTAACAACCAGGTTATTCCTACCAAGACCGGTGGTTCTTTCAGTGGCAAAACTTCTTTCGATTACATTCCTGCTATGAAGCGTTCTGAGCTTTATGCTCGCGTTACCGTAGTTGATGGTAAGAAAACTGTTGAACATCCCGAAGTTAAATTGGCTGACGGTGTTGTTTCTACCGAAACTTTGGCTAATGTTGAAACTGCTGCTCCTTCTCCCAGTGTTGATGCTTTCCAACGTATCATCAAGGAAACTACCGAAGCTAACATCATGTTCCTTATCCAACAGGCTAACGTTCGCAGCAGCCAGTTGAAGAGCGAAGAAGTTAAGGCTTTAGCAGCTGCTATCGTAAATGCTACCAAAACTGAAAACAAGGAAATTGCCGGTATCAAGATTTCTTCTTATGCTTCTCCCGATGGTAAGACCGACTTGAACGAAAAGTTGGCTGGCGATCGTGAACAGAACACCACCAAGTACATCAACCGCGAATTGAAGAAAGCTAAGGCTCAAGGCGCTGTTGAAGGCGAATTCACCGCTGAAGACTGGGACGGTTTCAAGGCTTTGCTCGAAGCTTCTAACATCCAAGATAAAGAATTGATCCTCCGCGTTTTGTCTATGTATTCAGATCCCGAACAACGCGAAGCTGAAATCAAGAATTTGTCTGCTGCTTACAAAGTGTTGGCCGAAGAAATCTTGCCTCAGTTGCGTCGTTCAAAAATTGCTTTGACCGTTGACGTTATCGGTCGCAGCGACGACGAAATCAAGGCTGCTTACCAAGCCGGTGGTGCTGAACTCAGCGTAGAAGAAATGTTGTATGCTGCTACTTTGTACAACACCGTTGCTGAAAAAGAAGCTGTTTACAACAAGACCATCGAACTTTATCCTGCCGACTATCGCGCTTACAACAACATTGGTAACATCAAGTTTGCTGCCGGCGATTTGAAGACCGCTAAGACTTGGTACGAAAAGGCTTACACCAAGGAAGCTGCTAAGGAAGTTGCTTTGAACCTTGCTTTGATTGCTATCTCTGAAGATGCTGACAACGCTACCATCGAAGCTTACTTGAACAAGGCTGCCGGTGCTGAAAACTACGAAGAAGCTCTCGGTTTGCTCTACATCAAGAAAGGTCAATATGCTAACGCTGTGAAGGCTTTCGGTAACGAAAAGAGCAACAACGCTGCTTTGGCTCAGATCTTGGTTAAGGATTACACCAAGGCTAAAGCTACTTTGGCTGCTGTAGAAACTCCCGATGCTGACACTTACTATTTGCAAGCTTTGATTGGTGCTAAGACCAACAACAAGGCTGAAGTAGTTGCCGGTTTGAAGAAGTCTATCGCCGAAGATGCTGCTATGAAGGCTAAAGTTGCTAGCGATATCGAATTCGCTAAATATGCTACCGATGCTGAAGTAGCTGCTTTGTTGAAATAATCATTCCGATTCAACATACACGAAACCGCCTTCGTCCACGGACCTGGGCGGTTTCTTTTTCCCATTTATTCAGCCATGCCAACGCCTATCGTTCTTCATTGTTGTTGTGCGCCTTGCAGTTCGGCCATCATCGAGTGGATGTTGCAAAACGATTATCTACCTATTATATATTACTGCAATCCGAATATTTATCCCCAACAAGAATACTTGATTCGTCGGGATGAATGCACGCGTTATGCGCATCAACTGGGCTTGGAAATCGTGGAAGATGATTATCAACACGAAGAATGGCTGGCTTTTATCCGAGGATTGGAAAAGGAGCCCGAACGAGGTTCCCGTTGCTTGGAATGTTTCAAATGGCGTTTGCTGAAAACGGCGAAATTCGCGCAAATCAGAGGCATTGAAGCATTCACCACCACCCTGGCTTCCTCGCGATGGAAATCCTTGGAACAAATCAATATAGCGGGCGCATGGGCCTCAGCCCAAACAACAGGCACAAGATTTTGGGACAAAAATTGGCGCAAGGGAGGCTTGCAGGAAAGACGCAATCAACTCTTGGCCATCAATGGATTCTACAACCAGCAATATTGCGGCTGCGAATTCAGTTTCAGAGGACAAGCAGTCGATTCAAAGTCGGAGTCTGCCGTCTATTCGAAATCGTTCGCTGACAGCCCTTCGAAGTCAGTTTCAGAGGATTGAACCATCCTTCATTTCAATCACCCGGTCGGTAAGAGAGGCCAATTCCTGGTCGTGGGTAACGATGACAAAAGTCTGATTGAAACGTTCGCGCAAATCGAAAAACAATTGATGCAGCTCGGCTTTATTCTTGGAATCGAGGCTGCCCGAAGGTTCATCGGCAAAGATTACAGAAGGACGATTCACCAAAGCTCTGGCCACAGCAACACGCTGATTTTCACCACCTGACATTTCCGAAGGTTTATGATGTCGACGATCGGACAAACCCAATTGTTCCAAAATTTCGGCAGCTTGCTTTTCGGCTTGTCTGTGCGAACAGCCGGCAATCAGGGCAGGAATGCTCACATTTTCCAAAGCTGTAAATTCGGGCAACAATTGATGAAACTGAAACACAAAGCCAATATGACGATTGCGGAAAACAGCTTGCTGCGCATCGTTCATGGCCGAAACATCCTGACCATCAATGAAAATGCTTCCACTGTCGGGACGATCCAAAGTGCCCAAAATCTGCAAGAGGGTGGTTTTACCTGCGCCGCTCGGCCCAACGATAGCAACCACTTCGCCCGCTTCCACTTGTATGTCGATACCTTTCAACACTTGAAGCGAACCGAAACTTTTCTTGATGTTAATGCCCTGTATCATAATTGTTTCAATACGTATGCTGCTAAATGACAGGCAAAAGCCGCCGGCATATATGGCATGGTTCCCGGCACCACTCTTTCGCCGTTATTGCCCGGATGTTGTGTTAAATCGGTAGGTTCGGGCGAAAAGACTACCGGAATGCCCGACTTGATTCCTTCCTGCTGCGACAAGCGCTTACGCACCGCCTTGGCCAAACCGCAATGATACGACTTGGAAATATCGGCCTGCTGAATAAGCGTAGGATCGTACTTGCCGGCGGCACCCATGGCCGAAACCACACGTAAGCCTTTTTCCAAACAAGTTTTCAGCAAAGCCACTTTGACCGGCACATCATCGATGGCATCCACCACAAAATCGTAAGAATGCTCTTCGAGCAAAGCGGGAACATTCTCCGGCGTCAGCCACATCTGCCTGGTTTCCAGTTGCAATTGTGGATTGATATCCTGCAAACGACGGGCCATTACCTCAACCTTCACTTGAGCCTCGGTGGAACAAAGCGCCAACAACTGACGATTACGATTGCTGTCTGAAACCACATCGCCATCCACCAAAGTGATGAAACCAATACCGGCACGCGCCAGAAATTCGGCCACAAAAGCACCGACACCGCCCACGCCCACAACTAAGACACGAGCCGCGGCATAAGTTTGCAGTTTTTCAGCACCTACCAGATATTCAGTTTTTTGCGTCCAAGCCATCGTTCAAAATTTGGGTAAACAAAGAAACATCGTCCTTGTGATGATGCGTCGCCGGCACCGACAAAGGTCCTGAATAAGTAGTGATATTTTCCACGAAAACAGTCTGTTCCGGATAAAAATACGACACCATCTTATCGGGAAACAAGCGTTCCATCATCAAAGGAATTTCATCGAGCAAAGGCGCATACGACACCGTATTCTTACGCGACAACACAAATGAAATCAAATCGTGCTCGGTAAGGGAATCGATAATCAAAGGCACATTCTGCCAATTGTGCAATTCGTTCAGTTCCAAAGAAATCTTAAGATCGAAACGACGAAGCAACTGTCTGATATGCTGTAAAGTATCGGGATGCGCATAAATCACAGCCGAGGCATGCAGATGCTGACACAAACGATAACTGCGTTGCATAAACAAAGAAAATCCATGTTCGTATTCGGCCTTTTCGGGCAACATCAACACGATGCGTTTGGTGTCGTCCAACATCTGATTAAAACGCGTAATGTACACATTGAAAGAGGCATGCTTGAGCAAACCACGCAATTTCAATCCGAAAGGATGATCTTTCAAATGGGTATGATGATGTATGCCCACCAGCACATCCGACACCTGAAACTCTTTCACCGCATTGACAATGCCGGAAGGAACATCCGTATCGAAACGCATCACCTGATGAAATTCCGCATCGATGGAAGCCGCATAATGCGCCGCCATATTCAAGAGATTGCTGCATTGCTTGCGATCCATTCCGGCATGTTCGTCCACCACGCTCAGCGTATAAAGTTTGTCTTTCGACTGCTTGAGCATCACCGCTGTATGCAAAAGTTGATCGATTTGTTTAGGATTGGAAACCGGCACCAGGATATTATGCGCTTTTTCGTCCGGTTGCGTCTGCTCGTTACGTTCCAGAAGCATTTGTTTAGCAGCCTTTTCCGTCACCACAGAACTGATGAGACAAGAAATCAGAATCATCACCACACTACCGTTGAACACATATTCGTTGAGCAAGCGGATGGGCGAGCCATCTTCCTGATAACCAACAATAATATTGTAACCGATCATCACCACCGCCAAAGTAACTGCCGCACGACCACTGGTCAGGCCAAAGAGCAAACTTCCCTGTGCATCGCTCATTTTCGTCGACCACTGGAAGATTTTCGCCGCCAAGAATTTTCCAAGCAACACACTGACAGACATCACGATGGCCACATACCAACCTTCCCAACCTTGCGTAAAGGCTCTCAGGTTGATCATCATTCCGATACTGATAAGGAAATAAGGGAAGAATATGGCATTGCCCACAAACTCCACGCGGTTCATCAAACTAGACAACTTCGGCACTTGCGTGTTCAGCGCCAAACCCACGAAGAAAGCTCCCAACACACCTTGAAATCCGGCAAATTCAGTTAATAAAGCACCAAGGAAAGCCATGGCCAGCACAAACACGAATCGCAGGATGCCATCCTCGTATTTTTTCAGAAAGTAACGGCTGATGCGCGGAATGGCGTAGAAAATCACCACCAAAGAAAAGAGCATCTTCAACAACATCGGCAGCCAAGTATTGCCCGAACTTTCGTGATATGTGCTGTCCACCGTTGCCAGAATGATCATCGAGAAAGTAACGGCAATCACCGTACCGCCCACCGCGATATTCACCGCCGAGCGATTCGACAAACCATAACGACTGATAATAGGAAACGACACCAAGGTATGCGATGCGAACATGGCTGCCAGCAACAGACAAGCCATCAAAGAGAAGCCGAGCAAATATTTACCTGCGAGCAGCGCAAACAAAGCAGGAACGACAAAAGTAATCAGGCCGAACAGCACACTCTTGGTCAGGTTTTTCTTTAAGTCACTGATATCGATTTCCATGCCCGCCAAAAACATGATGTAGTACAGCCCCACTTTGCCAAAGACATCGATACTTCGGTCGAAAGGCAAGATATTCAGCGCGTATGGCCCCACTATCATCCCGGCAAGAATCATTCCCACAATATGCGGAATGCCCAATCGTTTAAACAAAATGGGAGCCAAGAGGATAATCAGCAGCACAATCAGGAAAACCGCGATAGGATTTTCCACCGGAAAGGATATGCCGAACAACTCACTCATGCTTTGTAAAATAACGCACAAAGGTAGCTATTTTTTTCGGCATTTCTCTATGGTTGCAAAATACTGATAACAAAAGTCTTGGAATAGTTTTTGCCGCTCAGTGCGTATGCTTGTACACGAAGCAAATAAGTGCCTGGAAATAACACTTTTCCCTCGTCATCACAACCAGACCAAGCGATGCAACCGACGCTTCCCAACAAAAGATTATTGGCAATGGTGGCGCAGGGCGAAGCTTGCAAATCGTAAACGACGATGCTGGCTATGTAGCTATCGTCCAAGCGATAAGACAACAGACATTGCGAGGCAGCGGACAAGGCTTGCGGACAAAAAGCAGCTGAGACAAGCGAAAAACCAAGCGATTCAGATGGGCGCATCAAGCCATCACGATACTGCGAATTGACATAGCCCGGCGTGCCGCCACCTTTATCCAAAGCCGCTGTCGTCCAAGAGCTTGGCAAAACAGAAGACAAACAAGGATGTCGCTTTTCCAATGACAAGGCCTCTGCATCCGACACCAAAGGATGATGATAATCTTCGTCGTAGGGAAATTCGTCCACGATGGCAGCTTGCGCATCCAACAACACCACACAACCGGAAGCATTCGCAAAAGAAGGCAAAGCTTTAACCAAAAGCACATTAGCGCTATCCGGAAGATAATAATGCCTGGTCAGCCAAGCCGTATCGCTGCACAACAACACATAAGCCCCAGGCGGCAATCGTTTGGAAGACAAAGTTTTGACATTTGCCACTTCGGCTTTGGAATTACGATTGGCAATACGAAAACGCGACATTTCCAAAGTGTCGGAACTGACGTTCACCAACTCGACATAATCGACACCATCGCCCAAAGGATTAAAGAGCAATTCGTTGATACTCAGCAAAGAAGGAGCATCATCCACAGAAGGATACTGCGCAAACGCATCTTCCGAAAAAGACGGCGAGCAGGCGCACATCAACAGAAGAAGCAAACAATAGGCAGCCAGCAACATGAAAGTCAGCAGACTTCGGATAAGGTTTTTCATAGCATTCAGACTTTTTTACTAACTTTGCACCCGATTTCGGTGATTCTCCATCGGGAAGATGGAGCAAAGATAATAGCCGAAACAAGGTTTTACAAATAATTTATTAACTTTATTTTAAAATGAAAGTGGCAATTGTCGGCGTCAGTGGCGCCGTCGGTCAGGAATTCCTGAGAGTATTGGAAGAGAGAAACTTCCCCATGGATGAATTAGTGTTGTTCGGATCTGCCCGCAGCGCAGGTCGCGTGTATAACTTCAAAGGAAAAGACATCACCGTTAAAGAATTGAAACACAACGACGATTTCAAAGATATCGATATCGCCTTCACTTCTGCCGGCGCCGGAACCTCCAAAGAATTTGCCGAAACCATCACCAAATACGGAGCCATCATGATTGACAACTCCAGCGCTTTCCGTATGGATAATGATGTACCCTTGGTGGTGCCCGAAGTAAATCCCGAAGATGCTTTGAATCGTCCTCGCGGCATTATTGCTAACCCCAACTGTACCACCATTCAGATGGTTGTTGCATTGAAAGCCATTGAAAATCTGAGCCATATCAAACGTGTTCACGTATCGACTTATCAAGCTGCCAGCGGCGCAGGTGCAACTGCCATGGCCGAACTGTTGGAACAATACGCACAGCTTCTCCGCGGCGAAGAACCCACGGTGGAAAAATTTGCTTATCAATTGGCTTACAACCTAATTCCGCAGGTAGATGTTTTCACCGAAAACGGCTATACCAAGGAAGAAATGAAGATGTACAACGAAACGCGCAAAATCATGCATTCCGATATCGAAGTGAGTGCTACTTGCGTGCGCGTGCCCGTGTTGCGTGCTCATAGCGAAAGCATTTGGGTGGAAACCGAAGAAGCCATCAGCGTAGCGCAGGCTCGTGAAGCATTCGAAAAAGCCGAAGGCCTGGTGCTGCAAGACAATCCCGCCAACAAGGAATATCCCATGCCGCTTTTCCTTTCGGGCAAAGATCCCGTTTATGTAGGCCGTATCCGTCAAGATTTGAGCAATCCCAAAGGCCTGACGTTCTGGCTCGTAGGCGACCAGATAAAGAAAGGCGCCGCCCTCAATGCCGTGCAGATTGCCGAATATCTGGTAAAGCGTGCTAAGTAATTAAAACAAATCAAGCCTTCAAAACATATCCCGAAAGCGACAATTCGTTTTCGGGATTTTTTATTTCTGTCACGAAGACACTAAATGCTTTTTACAAAAAGCAAACTTTCAAGAGAATTGCTTTCTATAAAAAGCATCACTCTTCAATCTTGAGCAGTTCGATGTCGAAGATGAGAACGGAATAAGCGGGAATGTTGGGTTGAGAATACTGGTAATCGGTGGAGCCATAACCCAAATAATAAGGAATATAAGCTTTCCAGCGTGCACCTACAGGCATGCGTTCCACCACTTCGCGGAAACCATCGATGGTAGATTCGCCCAACTTGAAAGTCATTTTACCGGTATCGAATTGCGTATTGTCGTAAAGCCAACCGGTATATTTAACGCTAACCGTTTGTCCGATAACGGGAATTTCGCCATGTCCGGCTTTGATTTCCTGATAGAGAATGCCCGAAACAGGACCGGCTTCGTATTTGCCGCCTTTTTCAGCAACGATGATGGAATCGCGGTGTTCCAAAGCAAAAATATTGGTAGAGTCTTTCAGTCCTTCCATAAAGGCTTCGTTGGCCTTGCGCCATTGACGGCTATCGGAATCTTCCAAGCAGGAAGACAAGAACATCAAGCTGAAAGTCAGCAACAAAAGGCTAAGAGTTGTCAGTTTTTTCATGTCTTATTATTTTGCCTGCGAAAGTAGTAATTTATTTTGTAAGTTTGCAGCTTAAACCAAACAATCGAAAAGAATTATGATTCGCGTCAACATCATCAACAAATCGAAGCACGCATTGCCCGCCTACGCCACTCCGCAATCGGCCGGCATGGATTTGCGCGCCAACATCGAAGAAGCCATCACCTTGAAACCGTTGGAAAGAAGACTCATTCCCACCGGATTATTCATAGAATTGCCCGTAGGCTACGAAGCGCAGATTCGTCCGCGCAGCGGCTTGGCTTTGAAAAAAGGCATCACCGTATTGAACACGCCCGGCACCATCGATGCCGATTATCGCGGCGAAATCGGGGTTATTCTGATTAATTTGTCGAACGAAGATTTTGTGATTGAAGACGGAGAACGCATTTGCCAAATGGTGATTGCCCAACACGCTCAGGCCGAATGGATTGAAGTGGAAGTATTGGGCGAAACCGAACGCGGTGCCGGCGGCTTCGGACACACAGGAAAAGCATAACACAACACCTATACCATGAAAAAGTTAAGCATTATCATTTTTCTGACCACTGCGCTGACGGCCACTTTGCCGGCCCGAAGCGACAGTATGGCCACGCAGCCACATTCGCCGCGCGAAAAACTGTTGCAGGAATATCCTATTATTCAGAACGATAGCATAGAACAAGGCAAAGATTATCTTTTTGAAAACGCCCTGCTCTACCTGCAAAAAGGCGACACGCAAAAAGCCTTTCAAAGCCTACATACTTGCTTGCAACTCGATTCCACCCAAGCCGAAGTGTGGTTTCGCTTGGCGCCCATTTATCAGATGCGCAAAAACAAGGATTCCGTACAGATTTGCCTGGAAAATGCCCATCGATACGACGAGCACAACAAAAGCTACATGCTGAATCTGGCCAGTTTTTATTCTCGCGACGAAAAGCTGACGCAAGCCGCGCAACTCTTAGAAAAATTAGTGAACGATTATCCCGATGAATACGAATATTATTACGCCATTTCTGCCCTTTATGGCGAAGCTTCCCTGCCCAACGAGGCCATCCGCATACTGAAGCAACTGGAAGCCATCGTAGGAAAAAACCAGGATATCTCTTTGGACGTCTACAATTATTATCGTCGTTTGGGCAAGGAAAAGAAGGCTATCAAGGAAATGGAACAACTGCGAAAATCCGATCCGGACAACCTGATGTATCTGATGCTTTTGGCCTACGCGTACGAAGAATACAAGGTAGAAAAAGCCATCAAACTTTATCGTCAGGCCATGGAAGATGAAAGTGAGCAAAGCAGCGATGCCGCCTTTTTATTGGCCGATTTCCTTAGACGATTAGAGCGCAAACAAGAAGCCGAAGAACTGTATCAAAACCTTTTCAGCAGTCACAAAGGCAGTTTCAATCACAAGATGGACGCGCTGCAGAAATATTACCTGAAAGAACATGCCCAAGACAGCGCGCTCATTCAATCGGCCTTCGAGAATATTTTGTCGCAATATCCCCACCAGGCGCAAGCACATAGTCTTTATGCTGCTTGGCTGAAAGAACATCATCAAGTGATGAAGGCGGCCATTCATTACCGTCAGGCTATCGATTTGAATCCCATGGAGTTGCAAAACTGGACCCAGTATGTAAATCTTTTCATCGAATCGCAGAATTTCAGCATGATTAAGGATGTCTGCAGCGAGGCGCGCGCCTATTTTCCGCAGGAATTTATTTTTCCGTACTATATTGCTGTAACGAATTCCATCGAAAACAATCTTCCGGCCACAATTCAGGCTTATCAGGCTTGTCTGGAGATTTTGCATTCTCAAGCACAAGCCGCACAATTGTCGCGCGTGTTGGGCGAAATGGGCGACGTCTATCATCGGATGAACAAGATGGATTCTTGCTATATTTATTATAATGATGCGCTTATCTTCGATGCGAACAACGCTATGGTGCTCAACAATTATGCCTATTTCCTGAGCGAGGAAAACCGCGATTTGGAGCAAGCCGAGAAGATGGCACGTCAGGCGGTGAAACTGGAGGCCAACAACGCTACCTATCTGGACACTTACGCTTGGGTTTGTTTCAAGCAAGGCAACTACACCATGGCAAAAATCTACATCGAAAGAGCATTGCTCAACGACGATACGCAATCGGCTGAGGTAGTGGAACATTACGGCGATATTCTCTGGTTTTGCAACGACAAGGCCAAAGCTTTGGAACAATGGAAATTGGCTGCTTCGATGAGCGCGGAAGTGTCGGAAAAATTACAGCAAAAAATAAATACAGCCAGTTATGTGGAATAAACGCATTGCATACATCGCTCTGACAATCATCTGTTTATGTTCGTTGAACGGATGTAAGAGCCTGCGCGATTTGCCGCAGCAGAAAAAAGAAAGAGATTTGCTGCGTAGCCTGATTGACAACAACCAAGGTTTGACGCAAATGGAAGCCAAATGCAGTTTTCAGTACAACAACCTGAAAGTGAACGGATTGTTGAGCGTCGGCGAAAATTCTGTGTATGCAAGCCTGCAACCGCTTTTGGGCATCGAAAGTCATCGCGTCTATGCCGACCAGCAGCTGATACAATTTGTGGACAGAAGCCAAAGAGTGTATATTTCCGATAGTCTGCAACAGATTCCTTTGCCTTTGGAATTGCCTATTTCTTTGGGCATGAAGATTTTGCGCGGAGTGCTTTGTCATCAGATGATAAGTCCGTGGGGAACAAAACTCTTGCCCGAAAGCTGCCAATACAGTTTCGACGAAAAGCAACAATTGACGCTCACTTGCCAAGGTCCTTACGATACCGAATGGAGCTATTTTATCGATGAAATGGGCGATTTTACCAGATTGAACATCTCTCGCAAAGGCGAAGCGCTGGTGTGGATCAACTATTTGGATTTTGAAAACATCGGCAGCGTCCGCGTTCCGACAGGCATTAGATTTTCCGACCCTACTACGCGAATAGGCGACACGCAAGGCCGTTTTGGCAACATAAACATTTGGTACAAAGAAATCTATTTGGATAGAACGCCGAAAAGCGCCTTGACGATTCCGAGCAATTATTCACCCATCGATATTCCTATTTTGTTGCAATCCCTTAATCTGTTGTAAGTTATATGAAGCGTTCTTTGCTTATCCTTGTTCTGTTGATTTTCTCTTTGACGACGATGTCTGCCCAAGATATTGCCGATGTCCGTCGTCAGTATCAGGAAACGCTCAAACGTATCGAAGAAACCGACAAAGCGCTGAATGCCAACGAAAAGTCGGTAAAAAATCAGTTGTATCGTTACAATATCATCAACGATCAGGTGAAGGAAAGCCAGAAATATCTGAATCGTCTGAACGCAGAATACAACAAGACGCGCAGCGCCATCAACGAGCTGAACAAGGAAATCAAGGCCTTGAATGCCGAACTGGAAAAGCGCCAGGAACAATATGCCAAGATGGTGCGTCAGCTGTATATTCGCCTGAACGACAACGACAAACTGATGTTCATCTTCTCGGCCGACGATTTGAGCCAGAGCTGGCGTCGTATGCGTTACCTGAACGATTATGCCAAATATCAGCGTCAGCAGGCGGAAGTGATCAAGGAAAAACAAGCCGAAATTGAGACTGCCAAAGCCGATTTGGAAAGCAAACGCAAAGAACAGGCCGAATTGGTGGCCGAGCAAACCGCCGAACAGAATCGTCTGAAGAAGGAGCGCAGCAAACAGAACAGCATCGTTCAAAACCTAAAAAAGAAGCGCAGCAGCCTGCAGGCCGAGCTAAAGAAAGAAAAGCAGAAAGCCGATCGTCTGAATAAAAAGATTGAGGAAATCATTGCGGCCGAAAACAAGCAATCGTCGGCAGCGGGCAGCAGCGGTACGGCATCGGCTTACGCCATGAGTGTGGACGAAAAGAAATTGGCGGCCGAATTCGGCAACAACAAAGGCAAACTTCCCTTCCCTGTTTCTCAGGCCGGTACGATTGTGGTGCATTTCGGCGAACAGAAACACAAGGACATGAAATACGTGCAGACCAACTCAAGCGGTATCGATATCCAAACCAAGCCTGGCGCCGAAGCGCGTGCCATTTTCAAAGGAACCGTATCGAAAGTGTTCTCCGTGCAAGGCACCAATTTTTCCATCATCGTGCGTCACGGTAACTATCTTTCGGTGTACTCCAACTTGGAAAAAGTATCGGTGAAAGCGGGACAAACGGTGAAAATTGGCGACAAATTGGGCACGATTTATTCCGATCCCGATCAGAACAATCTTACCATCATGCACTTCCAGATTTGGAAAGATTTGCAGAAACTCAATCCCGAATTGTGGTTGAAGAAAAACTAAGCCATCAGAATTGTAAGCCGTCGAGCATGGCGATATAAAGTTCGATGGCTTCGGCTATTTCGTCCAAAAGAATGTATTCGTCGGCGGTGTGCGAACGCAGGCTGTCGCCGGGGCCGATTTTTACCGAAGGAAATGACATGCGCGACTGGTCGGAAAGCGTGGGCGAAGCAAAGAGTTCGATGTTCATCTCGCGACAACGCTGTACCAAAGGATGTTGCAAATCGATACCCGACGAAGACAATCGATACGAACGCGCTTTCACCTGACAATCTACCTGCGACTGGATATATTCACAAAGTTCCTGATTCTGATAACATTCGTTCACGCGAACATCTACCGTAAACTGACAAGTGTCGGGAATGATGTTGTGTTTGCTGCCGGCATTGATAATGCTTACCGTCATTTTTACCGGACCGAGCAAAGGCGACACGCGCGGCAATTGCGTCTGTTGAAACCACTGTATATCCTTGATCGCCTTATAAATAGCATTATCGCCCGTGGCATGCGCCGCATGACCGCTTTCGCCGTAGACCGTACAATCGAGCACCATCAGACCTTTTTCGGCCACCGCCAATCGCATGGAAGTAGGTTCGCCCACAACGGCCAAATCGATAGCAGGCAAATCGGAAAGCAAAAGATCGACACCTTCCGGACCGGTGATTTCTTCTTGACAAGAAAGACCAAGTATCAGATTATAAGCCTGTTGCTTACCTTGCAGATAAGCTTCGCGCAAAGACAGGAAAGCCGCCACCAGCGAACATAGCGGGCCACCGGCATCGTTGCTGCCCAAACCATACAAACGACCATTTTCAAGCTGTGGTTCAAAGGCTTGGCGCGTCCAGGAATCGCTGGCAGGCACGGTGTCGATATGCGAATTGAGCAACAAATTGGGCTTGCCTTCTTCGGGCGGCCAAGCATAACACCAAAGGTTATTTCCCACGCGATGAACATCCAAAGATTTGTTTGTCAGATAGTTTTGCAAATAATCGGCACGAGCGGATTCTTCCCGACTTTTGGCAGGAATGGCAATCAGTTTTTGCAACAAATCTATCGATGCTTGGATATTCGGATTCATAGGCTTTAGTTTGGGCGAGCAAAAGTAGTGATTTCTAGCAAAAATACACTACCTTTGCAGCCATTATTACGAAAGTAATAAAGAGAGAGATTACAGGAAATTAAAAGAGTATTTATCATTAAAAAGAAATTGTATGAACGAAGTGTTTCATTTAGCGAAACTGATTCCCGCTAAAGCAAAAAAACATGCCGACCAGATTGCCGTTCGTTTCCGCGACTACACCGATGCCACTTGGAAAGGCATCACTTGGGCCGAATTGGAAGGAGCTGAAAATTTAGTAGCCGCGGCCTTGCTGCAATATGGCATCAAGCATGGCGACAGAGTGGGTATCTTTTCACAAAATAAACCCGAATGCATTTATTGCGAATCGGCCATCTATTCTTTGCGTGCCGTCGGAGTGCCTTTTTACGCCACTTCTACCACTGCTCAAATTGAATATATCATCAAAGATGCAGCCATCAAGTTGCTGTTTGTGGGCGAACAATACCAATACGACCGCGCTTTCGAAGCTTTGCAAGACAATTGCGGTTTGCAGAAAATCGTCATCTTCGACACCGAAGTGCGCTTGAACCGCAACGACAACAGTTCGGTTTACCTGAAAGATTTTATGCACAGCGGCCTTATCGCCGATTTAAAAAGCGAAGTGCAAGCCATCCGTAAAAGCTGCGATTTGAGCGACTTGGCCAACATTCTTTATACGTCGGGCACCACCGGCAATCCCAAAGGGGTGATGCTTTTGCACAGCAATTTCCACGAAATCATCCGCGTGATGAACTTCAAGCTCAAAAATGTCATCGACAAGAACCAATCGTCGTTGAGTTTCCTGCCCATGACGCATATTTTCGAAAAAGCCTGGTCTTATTATTGCATGACCAACGATGTGCGCGTGGATATTCTGTTGCGTCCGGGCGATGTGCAAATGGCTATCAAGGAAGTGCGTCCCAATTTCATGTGCAACGTGCCCCGATTCTGGGAAAAAGTGTATGCCGGCGTTCAAGGCGTGTTGAACGGATTTTCGCCTTTTATGCAGAAAATTGTGGCATTCGGCATCCGCATCGGCGAAAAATATCATTGGACCTATCGTCGTCAGAATAAACATGTACCGCCACACATCTTCTTGTTGTATTGGATGTTCAAGACGGTCATTTTCAATATGGTACAGAGAAAAGTTGGTTTGAACAACGGAGTGATGTTCCCCATCGCCGGCGCCAAGCTCAACGACAACGTCTGCAAATTCATGCGCTCTATCGGCATTCCGGTTTGCTATGGTTATGGTCTGACCGAATCGACCGCCACCGTTACATGCTTCGACGATTATCATTTTAAATTGGGTTCGGTGGGCACCGCTGTTGAAGGTCTGGAAATCAAGATTTCAGACGAAGGCGAAGTGTTGCTGAAAGGTAAAACCATCACGCCCGGTTATTACAATCGTCCCGACGCCAATGCCGAAAGCTTTACCGAAGATGGCTACTTCCGCACCGGCGACTGCGGTTATTTGGACGAAGAAGGTCATCTCTTCCTCACCGACCGTCTGAAAGATTTGTTCAAAACTTCGAACGGAAAATACATTGCGCCTCAGATGATTGAGACTGCCTTGGAAAACGACCGTTACATCGACAATGCCGTGATTATCGGCGATCAGCGCAAATTTGTGAGCGCCATCATCGTGCCGGCTTTCGCCGAAATGGAAAGCTTGATCAAAGACTTGGGTATCACCAACTTGTCGGCCGACGATATGCAGGCTTGCGTGAAAGATCCGCGCATTTATCAATTTATCGAAAACCGTATTCGTTTGGTTCAGAAAGACATGGCCAACTTCGAACAAGTGCGTCGTTTCATTCTGCTGCCCGAAGCCTTCTCGATGGAAAAAGGCGAACTCACCAACACGCTGAAAGCCAAACGCAAAGTGATTATCAACAATCATCTCGAAGAGATTGATGCATTATACGAAATTTAATTACTCACTATGACTACGACCGAACAGATTAAAGAAGTTCAGGAGCGCGAGCACGCGCTGAGGAGGTATCTTTGACATCGATGGAAAGACCTCGCAATTAGCAACAGAAGAAGAAAAAACCCAAGCCGCCGATTTTTGGAACGATCAGAAAACGGCCGAAGCCCAGATGCGTAAAATCAAGGAATTGCGCTCGTGGATAGACGCTTACAAAGCTGTCGAAACCGCTTGCGAAGAATTGGTGTTGGCCTACGACTTTTACAAGGAAGAAGCCTTGAGCGAAGAAGAAATAGACCAGACTTACGCCCAAACCCTCGATCTTATCGAAGGCCTCGAAATGAAGAATATGCTTCGTCATGAGGAAGACAAATTGGGTGCCGTGCTGAAAGTGAATGCCGGTGCCGGCGGTACCGAAAGCCAAGACTGGGCCGAAATGTTGTTCAGAATGTATCAGCATTACTGCGAAAATCACGGCTATAAAATCCAGATTACCAACTGGCAAGACGGCGACGATGCGGGTATCAAAACAGCTACCATGACGGTAGAAGGCGATTTTGCTTTCGGTTATCTGAAATGCGAAAACGGCGTGCATCGTTTGGTGCGCGTGTCGCCCTACAACGCTCAGGGCAAGCGCATGACTTCGTTCAGTTCGGTGTTCGTAGTGCCTTTGGTGGACGATACCATCGAAATTGAAATCAAGGATTCGGATATCACTTGGGACACTTTCCGTTCGTCGGGAGCCGGCGGTCAGAACGTAAACAAGGTGGAAACGGGTGTGCGTCTGCACCACATTCCTACCGGTATCGTGATTGAAAATACCGAAAGTCGCTCGCAGTTGGGCAACAAGGAAAATGCTTTGCGCTTGCTCAAATCGCAATTGTACGAAATGGAGTTGGAAAAACGCCGCGCCGAACAAGCCAAGATTGAAGCCGGCAAAAAGAAAATCGAATGGGGTTCACAAATCCGCAGTTACGTCTTCGACGACCGCCGTGTGAAAGACCATCGTACCAATTACCAAACGTCGAACGTGCAAGCCGTGATGGATGGCGACCTGGATGCTTTCATCAAAGCTTATCTGATGGAATTTGGTGCTGACGAATAATCTAAATCATTGTCGATGAACGCTTTAGAATTAAAATATCTGGCACTTCATAAAGTTGGTAGCAAGGCTAAAGAAGTTTCATGTTTCTTGTCGAAAAATCTCCTTTTCATCGATGAAAACATGCAGACGGTCTTGAGCGATTACTTTGCTTTGGCTTCGAAATCGGAAGAAATGTTTCAGCTTTACCACGAAGAAATGCTCGATGAAAACGTGGTTTTTGCTTGCGCGTCAAACATTTTCGAAGCTCCTGAAACTTTGTTGGAGCAATCTGAAACTTTGGCGCAGCATCTTTTCGATAAAAGTGAGCATCCCAACATCAAGCAAGGCGAATTTTTCGTGGCTTATTTCGAAGGCGAATTGGACGACGAACCTTTGCAAGCCATCGGATTGTTCAAGTCGGAAAACAAAGAAATTTTCTTGCAAAGCGAATTTCAGAACGATGGATTAAGCTTGCTTTGCCAGGAAGGTATTGCCACGCGCAAACTCGATAAGGGCTGCATCATCTACAACCAAGATCGCGAGAATGGTTATGCGCTTTCGGTGGTAGATCATGCCAATCGTGGCGAAGCGCTGTTCTGGATAGACGACTTTTTGCAGGCTCGCCAACGTCGCGATTCGTATTCCAACACGCACGATGTACTGAGCATGTGCAAAGATTTCGCTATCAAGGAATTGCCCAAGCAGTTTGACGTGAGCCGCGCCGACCAGGCCGATTTTCTGAATCGCTCGATGGAATTTTTCAAAGACAACGATCGTTTCAAGATGCAGGATTTTGCTCAGCAAGTGATTGGTCAGCCCGAAGTGATCGATGCTTTCGACCAATACACTTGTCAATATCAAGACCAGCGCGGCATTGCTTTGGACGACGATTTCGCTATTTCGGAAGGTGCGGTAAAGAAACAGTCGCGTGCGCTGAAAAGCGTTATCAAGTTGGACAAGAATTTCCACATTTACGTGCACGGCAATCGTAACCTTATTGAGCAAGGCGAAGACGACAGAGGAAAATTCTACAAGGTTTACTATCAGGAAGAATCATAGTATTGCGCTTGCTGGAGGATGACGCGCTCGCTTCCGCTCGCGCGGGCATTGCTCGAAAGCCTCGCTATCGCTCCGCTTTCTCGCAAAGCAGCAACACTCTCTGATTATCAGCTAAAGTGGCGGCAAACAAATAAAGTTGGCCGCCTTCTTTTATGCGGTATTTTTTGCGAATCGTTTCTACGCTTTCAGGATAATTGCGCGTGGCCACATTCATTTGTTGCAAGCCTTGCAATCGCTTTTTCGTTTCCTTGGCCGATGGCGACAACACTTCCACAATATTAAACACGCGGCCCGGAAAATCCTTTTGCAATGATTCTGAGGTATATAGATGCGTATTGACATGAAGTTTCTGCAAAGGAAATACTTGGGTCAGCAGTTTGTAGGCGCCGGCTTTGAGCAGGGTTACATCAGGTTCATAAAGGTACTGAGCCGGCGCCGCGGCCAATCGACACGGGGCAGCATTTTCTTCCTCACGCGTAAAACGGAAAGTATGAACATCGCCCTGCTTGCGAAGATTGCAGGCCACCAGCTGCGTGGCCGGAGAGGCTGCGGCCTCGGCATTCGCCTCGGCCTGGCCAACACACAAAAGCAATTCCTTACAATCGTTGTCGAGCGCCAGCACGTGACAAGCCGCCACATCGCCCAATTGTTTCAGCGCCAGACTGATATCCAGCATAGGCGAAAGCTTTATCATCAACAGACGACATTTCTCGCGCAGAGAGGAAAACAGCGCCGACACATCTGGCGTACAATCTTGAAGCGCAAACACTTTCTTGCCTTTATCGTCACGACGCGCCGGATCGATAAAGATAAAATCTACCGGCTGCATACTTCGCAAATATTCCTCAGCCTCAGCACATTGCACAGAAATCTGCTCACGTCCGAGCTGCGAAAAATTATGCGCCGCCAGCTCGCAAAGCAATGCCTGACGCTCCACGTAAACATATTCTTCGAAAGTTTCCGAGAGAAAATAGGCATCAACGCCCAAGCCTCCCGTCAAATCGACGCCTTTTTTCCGCGATTCCATCGGTAAAAATGCATCGAGCAAAGCGGCCTTGTATCGCGCCGTGGCTTCCGATGACGACTGTTCCAGGGAAAGTGTGGGCGGAAATTGCAAAGCCTCGCAAGCATACCAAGCGGGCACTTTTTGCTTAATTGCCTGATATCCTTTAATCTGCACCAATGCATCAGCCATATCGACATCGGGATAACGCGCCGCCTTCAATGCTAAATCGCGCACGTCATCGTTGATGTGCTCCCTGACAAATGTTTGCTGAACGAGATTTCTTTGCATGCTGACAATTTTTCGAGCGCAAAAATAGTGAAAGGCGAGCGCAGAAAAAAACAAGCTTGCTTGAATTTTTTTTATGCCGAGCCGCATCCTATTTTCTGTAAAAATACGTAAATAATTTAATTGCCGCAGTGAAGCTTCTCTATCTTTCTCGGCCTGGGGTATGTGATGTAAATACTCTTATCAAAGAAGCTCAGCTCGAGTAAACTCGGGTTTGCTTCTCCGCTCTTATCAAAATAGTAAGAATCTTCACTTCGTGAATCTTCTCTATCTTTCTCGGCCTTTCGGCCTCGCAAGATAGGCTGCAGCTCGGGAGAAGCTCAGCTCGAGTAAACTCGGGTTTGCTTCTCCGCTCGCTTTGCACTATCTTTGCACCCCTAATTTAAAAGGAGAAATGGAAAACAGAGGTAATTTTGCGACGAAATTGGGCATTATTGCAGCGGTGGCCGGATCGGCTGTCGGACTGGGTAATATATGGCGTTTCCCGTATCTGTTGGGACAGAACGGTGGCGCCGCTTTCTTTTTGGTGTATTTGCTTTGCGTAGTGCTGATGGGCATTCCGGTGATGATGGCCGAAATGAGTCTCGGACGCATGGGCGGACGCAACGCTTCGGGCGCGTTCAAGGCTTTGGGTCGTCCTAAGTGGTCGTTGCTGGGAAAGATGGGCGTACTCTGCGCTTTCCTGATTTTGGGCTTTTATTATGTGGTGGCCGGTTGGACGCTCGAATATACATTCCAAGCCATCAAGTTCGATTTTATCGGACAAACGCCCGGCGACTTGGCCGATAGCTTTGCAGCATTCTCCACTCACAACATTCGTCCCATCGTCACGGCAGTGGCTTTCATGATTATCACTTGTTTGGTGGTGTCGTTTGGCGTGAAGAAAGGCATTGAAAACAGTTCGCGCATGCTGATGCCAATTTTGTTCATCTTTATCATTGTGTTGGCTATCCGTTCGGTAACGTTGCCCGGCGCAATGGAAGGATTGAAATTCCTGTTCAAACCCGATTTCGGCAAAATCACGGCCGATGTGGTGCTGAGCGCCATGGGACAAGCCTTTTTCTCCTTGTCTATCGGTATGGGATGTTTGCTCACTTACGGCTCTTATGTAAAGAAAGATGTGAACTTGGAGAATACAACCTTCCAAGTGGTGACGATAGATTCATTGGTGGCTGTGTTGGCGGCCATTGCCATTTTCCCGGCGGTGTTCTCCATGGGATTGGATCCGGGTCAAGGACCGCAATTGGTGTTTGTGACGCTGCCGCATGTGTTCAACCAGATGCCCGGCGGATCGATTTTTGCCATTATCTTCTTCCTGTTGTTAGTGGTAACCACGCTCACCTCTACCATTTCCTTGCTCGAAGTGGTGACGGCCTATTTCGGCGAAGAATTCAATATGAAGCGCGGCAAAGCTGCGGTAGTGGCCAGTCTGATTAATGTGCCGCTGGTGGTGTTGGCCTCGCTATCGCTCGGCCAACTCGGCCACATCCAACTCTTCCATTGCAATATTTTCGATTTTCTCGATAAAATCACTTCGCAGATCTTCATGCCCCTGGGAGGTTTGCTCATCTGTATTTTCGTAGGTTGGATATTGCCAGGCAAAGATTTACACGAAAGCCTCAGCAACAAAGGCAAGATAAAACTAAGAATCTGGTCTGTTTTTTACTTCCTGGTGCGTTACGTATCGCCGGTGGTGATTCTGCTCATCTTCCTGGGACAATTTTTGAGATAAGAAAAAATTCTTACCTTTGCGCGTTATTTTGCGAGAATCCGAACGATGAAAAAAACGGCTAAAGCATCCAAACAACCGCATTTATGGCAGTTGCCTTCTTTCATGAACGAGAAAGGCAATGTAGTGCGTGTATGCGTGTTCACCGCGGCTTTTGCCATGCTTTTCCTCAATTTGTATCAGCCATTCAATTCCGGCACCTGGGCAGGACGCTTCGGTTTGGAAGACGGCGATTCTTTCCTCTACTTCATCTACTCGAGTTTGGTGATTTTGGCCGGATTGAGCGTTATCGGTATTTCGCGAACCTGGCTTTATTTTTACGCCAAGAAACATACGGTGAGTTATTTGGGCTATCTCGCGCTAATCATCTTCGAAATCGTGCTGATGGCGCTCATCTATTCGTCGTTCACGGTGTTTGTACTGGAACGATTCAACAAAATCGATATTTTCATCCGATTGATTCGCGCCTGGGTGGAAGCCGTACAGAACACAGCTCTGGTATTGCTTATTCCCTACATCATCACTTGGATGTATTTCTCCTTGAAAGAGAAGAACTTGCAATTGGATATCCTCAGCGCAAAACACAAACAGCGCAGCAAGATGATGCCTCGCAACGAAATGGTTTGTTTTTACGATGAAAAGGGCGATTTGCGACTTTCTATCGATAAAAATAGTCTGTATTACATCGAATCGGCCGACAACTACGTGAAGATTTATTACAAGCTGAAAGGCAAACTGGAACACTTCATGCTGCGCAACTCCATGAAAAGCATCGACGAACATATCGGCGATCGCCTGATGATGCGTTGCCATCGTTCGTACATGGTGAATCTTGACAAAGTGAAAGTGTTGCGCAAAAGCGAAGACGGCCTCATTCTCGACCTCGACCACGAACAAATTCCCAACATTCCGGTATCGAAAACCTACAGCGCGCGCGTGATGGATCGTTTCACCACACCCGAAGACATCGACACCGACGCTGCCAACGACGAAAACGCTTAATTTCCGCCGGCTTTCGTCAGAATACCAACACCTTTCTTTCCATCGGTTTTCACCACCATTGCTTCATCGAAACGATAGTGTTTCAGATACTTATCCTCGTATAGCGGCTCGATGCCGTTCAGGAAATCCAAATCGAGGAAATTGCGCTCATCCTGTGCATGCGGAATGGTGTAATAATGCACGCCGAACGAAGTAAGATTCTGGAAGAAATGCGTTCCCTGACTGGGATCGATCTGGTATTTGTTCAAACTGGTTTCCACGATAAGACGCGCCGAAGCGATATTCGGCCAACGTACCGGAATGCCCAACCACGGATCGCTCGAACCCCAACGGCCCGGACCGATAAGCACATAATTGCGACCTTCTTGCGTGAGTTGTTTGTTGATTTTGTCAATTTCGTAAGCACAAAGCTGATTCTGCGTTGCATTGAAATTGTCGCCACTCACATAAACAATGTCGAAAATTTCGCTGGCAATACCCTGACCCAGTGCGTAATTGGTGCGCATAAGCAAGTCTTCCTTGGGCAGTTCGTTCAGGTTTTCGTTGAACTGTTCCTTGCTATCCACGATGGGACGAATCTGCAAAAGATAGAAAGCGTGCTTCTTGTCGGTATCTTGGCTGTTCAAGTTGACGGCAAATTCAATTTCCACATGACGGCCCATTTCTTCTTCGCCCAATTTCAAGATATCCGACAAAAGCTCGGCCAAAGGAAAGGTTTCATTTTCAAGAATATGCGCGAAAGAAATAATCTTGCGTCCGCCTTCCCAGATACCATCGCGAATCACCTGGTCGTAAGGATCGAAAGTAGAAGCAATCTGATCGAGTGTGCCGTCTTGTTCGGCTTCTTTCACCGGCAATTTCAGCAAGTTGAAACCATCGTCCACAGGCAAATGGCCGTTCTTGTTGTTGAGGTCGAGCGCCAGGAAAGAAGTCTGGGTTTCGCGCAAGGCATATTCCATCGTACTCATTTGCAGAATATGCTTGGGATGCTTGGGCGAGAAACGCAGCGTCAAACCGCCGTCCACGATATATTTTCCCAAACCGAGCGCCACATTGGCTATGCCGTCGGTGGTTTCTTCCTGTCCGATAGGATAATAATTGAGCGAACGCGCCACGCCTGAGAAAGTGGGATAAAAACGATTGCCATAACTGCTACCGCAAACTTCTTCTATCACCACCGCCATTTTTTCCTGGTCGATAACATTGGACGTAGCCGTCATATAAGCTTTACTTTGGTCGAAAAATACCGAAGCATACACCCCTTTGATAGCGGTGCGCAACATTTTCAGCATAATCTTCGGATCTTCGTCGTAAGGAATCATGTAGGTAGAATAAATCCCCGCAAAGGGCTGATAATGGGCATCTTCCAACAAACTTGACGAACGTACGGCAATAGGTTTCTTCACCACTTCCACAAAAGCTACCAAGTCGTCGAAAAGCATTTCGGGCAAATGCGCGTGGCGGAAAGCTTCCAAAATTTCTTCGTTGGGCAAATCCTGCAAAGCAATGTCGTAGAGATTGTTCTGCTCCATGAACTCGTCGAACACATTGGTACACAACACCAAAGTTTTGGGAATCATCACCTGCGTATCTGCGAAACGGTTCAATTCGGGATGACGCTTAATCATGGCGCTCAAGAAAGCCAAGCCGCGGGCCTTACCGCCCAAAGAGCCATCGCCGATGCGCGCGTAGTTGGAGTATTTGTCGAAACGGCCTTTCTGAAACTCGGCAATCACCCCTTCGTTCTTGATTTTACGATACTTCACGATGGCATCGAACAACATCTGACGCACCGGCATCGTGTCGGTAAAAGCCTGAATAGGAATATGTTTGATAAATCGTCCGATGGGAAACATGGCGCGCGAAAACAGCCAGCGCGAGGCGTGATTTCTTTCGAAATGATAACGCAGCGAATCGTCGGGAATGCTGAAGATGGCTTTTTGCAATTCTTGCAAATCGTGGATGCGGGCCACTTCCTGGCCGGTTTTCGGATCGCGGAACACAAAGTCGCCGAAACCGAAAAGATTGGTCATCAATTGACGAAGTTCTTGCGGGAAAGTCTTGGAGCCCTTCTGAATGAAAGCCATTTCGGGACCTTCGGCCAGTTTCTTGTTGCTTGCCTCCGACGAATCGATAATGATGGGCAGCACCGGATCGTTTTGGTGCAGAAACTCACTCAGCTTTTGTCCGGCCAGCGAATCTTTCATTCCGTTGCGCGTAAAGCTGACATCGGAAATGACGCCCAACATATTGTCTTGATATTGCTTGTAAATGGAGGTTGCTTCTTCGTAACTTCTTGCCAACAAGATCTTTGGACGTCCGCGCATACGCAAGGTTCTATGATGCGCGTTCAAGGCTTCGGTGGCAAAATTGCGCGATTGTTCCAACACATATTTATAAAGGTCGGGCAGAATGGACGAGTAAAAACGAATGGAGTCTTCCACCAGCATAATCACCTGAACGCCCACCGATTTCACGTCTTCTTCGACGTTCATCTTGTCTTCTATCAACTTGACGATGGCCAGCAAAAGGTCGGTGTTTCCCAACCAACTGAACACATAATCGATGGCCGAAGTATCGGCGTTCACCAAGTATTGCGACACCTCGCGCGAGAAAGGCGTCAGCATCACGATGGGCACATTCGGACTGATTTTCTTGATGCGTTTGGCGCCTTCGAAAGCTTGCTGGCTCTTGTCGCCGGGCATAAAGATGATGAGCTCGAAATTGTTTTTCTGCAATTGCTCTATGGCGGCTTCTTCGTTCACCACCTGCATAAATCGCGGCGGATAACGCAAGTTGAGCTGGGTATATTCGTTGAAGATTTTTTCGTCGATACGGCCGTCTTCTTCCAGAATGAAAGAATCGTACTTACTGGCAATCAACAAAATATTGTACACGCGTTTTACCATAAGATTGGAAAAGGAGTCGCGCATCTCCATCTGTTCCAGATCCAAAGCAAATTTATCCATCGTCGAAAAACAAGGTATAATTATCTGTCCACTATTGACACATGGACAAAAGTAGTAAAATATTATTCAACGTGGAAATGTTGCTATTTTTTGATGGCTTTCACTTTGTAGCCGGCCGAGCGAAGCAACTGAATCATGCCGAATTCACCGGGAAGATGGCCGGCTCCCACCACGAACAAGGTAGATTGTAGGGGCATCATTTCTTTCATTTGCATTTCCCAACGCAGGTTGCGCGTTTTTACCAGCTTCTCGTATTCCAATTCAGTGGTCTGCTCCATGAAAATCTTCCACAAAGCATCCAAGTCGCAAGATTTATACACCTCTGTCAGCTCGACAAGCATTTCTTTCATATTATCGGTTCGGGCCATTTCGAGCAATGCATCAGCTTGTTCTTCGAGCGAACTAGCATACAGCAAATTAAGCTGGAAGCTCATGGTTTCCAAAGCACCGACTTCCTTAGCGTTTTTGGCGGCCAATTGTTGCATGTATGTATCCATGCCCGTCATGGTAGCCATGGTGGGAAGAATTTCCATCAGTATCTTATTTTGAAGCGTCACCAAAATCGACATGGGTTTAAGCATAGAAAGCTGCTGTAGATTCGCTCCCAAGTTGGCAAGCAAATACTTGTCTATCAAAGCCATTTCCTCTTGACTAAACAAAGACATCAAAGTCGTATCGCTCGGCATCAACATCAAAGATTGCAACTGCAACTGTTCTTCTTGCGACATTTGTCCCGCATTCAGCATATCTATTTCTCCGACAACAACTTGCGCTTGGCCGAATGCTTCTTTCAAGCCGGGAATACTATCGCAAAAAGTGAACGAACAAGCATGATGCGTTCCCAAGATATACGAAGCGTCTTTCAAGCCATTTCCACTGATTTTCCACAACAATTGCGCGTTGACAGAAAGCGCCATCATCAACACTAAAGACAAGGAAATAATTTTTTTCATTTTTATCAAAGTTTAATTGGTTTAGAAATTGATGGCCAAGCCGAAATAAGGATGCGTGTTATGGCGAACCCAATCTTTGATGTCGAAACGATAATGCGCCTGGCCTGCCCATCCCATCGAAACGCTGACATAACGCGTGAGATCCAAAGCAATTTCGGGAAGAATAAAGCCGCCCAGCGAAGGATGACTGATATTTGTGGTAAAACCTGTACGCAATCGCACCGCAGGCGAAATCCAGGAGTTGAAGATGCGCATTCGTCCGTCAAAAAAGAGGGGAAGAACCGAAAGTCCGCCTACTTCCAAGGAAGTAGCGCCGTTGGGAAATGTGACCATATTATTCGGATCGTCTAAGGTGATGGTCATGGGTATAAAATAATCGACGCCCATACCGTAACCAAGGAAAAAATGTTTGCCATATTGTTTTCCGTTGGAGAATGTCAGTGTGCTTTCGAGGACGTTGCTCGAAAAAGCGATAGAACGCCAAGGCTTACTTTCGACCTTCGAGGCGGCATTGGTTTTGGCGAACAACTTGAACTTGGTTTGAGTTTGGGCTTCGGTTTGCACTTGGGCACTGGTTTGCGCTTGGGCTTGGGCTTCGGTTTGCGCTTGGGCCGAGAAGCCGGCACAGAGCAAAAGAGCCATCATCAGGGAAGTAAATTTTTTCATCATGATATGTTTAATTGTTTGCTAAAAATATCGCTTGCACATGGCCACAAAGATACATATTTCGCTTATTCGTTACACCCCCCCCCATTTTTGAAAATAAATTTTCAAAAGGTTGATATACAGGGATTTATAGGCGTATTTTTACTAATTCTTAGCATTTTAAGCAAGGAGATGACAGAAAAAACCGGGCGGAAGGAAACAAATTCAGGGCTAAGGGAAACAAATTCGAGGTCGAGGCTGTATCTTTACGGGCGAAAATAAAGCGTGCCAGAGCGTTCTAGAGCGTGCCAAAAAATAGAGATGATTTTTGAGAAAAGATAGCCTTTTGACGCGCGAAGGTGGCGACTCCGGAAGATGGATAATCAACAAAA
Organism: Bacteroidales bacterium; assembly: GCA_017380635.1. Classification (GTDB taxonomy): domain Bacteria; phylum Bacteroidota; class Bacteroidia; order Bacteroidales; family UBA1402; genus UBA1757. The sequence goes on from JAFODP010000014.1 coordinate 54,896, forward strand.
CATTTGAACATTGAACAAATACGCATTGATAACGGGAGGAAGTGCCGGCATCGGGCTGGCGGTGGCACGCGAACTGGCTTTGCGGGGCTACGGCTTGGTGTTGGTGGCTCGCAGCGAAGAAAAACTGGCGCTTGCCCGCGAAAGTTTGATGCGAGATTTGAACAAAGAGATTGACATCTTGACCTTGCCTTTAGATTTGACGCGCGAGGACGCGGCGCAAACGCTTTTCGATTGGACACAGCAACAAGGGCTTATCGTGGAAGTTTTGGTGAACAATGCCGGCATGTATTTCTTCGAAGAAGCCATCGTCTTGGACGCTGCGAAAACGCAAGCCCTGATTCGGCTGAATATACTGACGCTGACGCGATTGTGTCAGCTTTTCGGTGCAGAAATGGCTGAGCGAAAGCTTGCTGCCGGACGAGTGAATCCTGTCGAAAAAGCGGAACCGGCTTACATCTTGAACATTTCGTCGTATTCGGTATATATGCCTTGGGCGGGCTGGAGTCTGTACAGCGCTAGCAAAGCTTATGTGAAGAAATTCTCCATGGCACTGGCGCGCGAATTGCGTAGCCGTGCTGTGGTGGTGAGTTGCGCAGCGCCGGCCGGCGTAGCGACGAGCTTGCTGGGCTTGCCCGGCAAGCTCGCGCGCCTCGGCCGGCGCTGCGGCATCCTGATGAGACCCCAGACCTGTGCACGCCGCATTGTTCGAGCCCTCTTCCGCCAACGCGAATACATCATTCCCGGATGGTATTATTGGCCGCTCATTCCCATCGTCAAATGCATCGGATGGTGTTTCCCGCAAAAACTGCATCGTCTGCTGACAAAAATTTTTTCAGCCTAAAAGCCTCAGCACAACAAACAGATAATCATGAAATTAGAACATCGCGAAAACGAACATAAAGCCTCCGGCACCATGCTCCAAGTGAAAGAAGATCAAACATTGGAAGCGCTGCTCATGCACCACATGCAAGGTCGCAGCAAATCTTCGCTCAAAAAACTTTTGCAAAGCGAGATGATTAGCGTTGAAGGTGAAATCGTCAAGAAACTCGAATTTCCGCTCAAGGCCGGACAAAAAGTTTTCGTGGGCAAAAAGCCCGATTTTCAATTGCCCGAAGGCTTACGCATCATCTGGGAAGACGCTTGGCTAATGATTGTGCTGAAAGACAGCGGATTGCTCACTATCGGACATCGTCGGGAAAACAAACTCACCGCCGAAGAATACCTGAATCAGTACATGCAACACAAAAAACTCGGCGAACGCATTTACGTGGTTCACCGTATCGACCGCGACACCAGCGGCATCCTTGTTTTCGCCAAAACCGTGAAAGCCAAAGACATACTACATACCAACTGGCACGACATCGTGGAAAGCCGCCGCTACATTGCCGTGGTGGAAGGTCGTCCGCGACGCCCGCAAGGCTGCATCGACACTTGGATGGACGAAGACCCGAAAACCCTCGACATGTTCGTTTGCCCGCCCGGCCAAGGCAGACGCGCTATCACACATTATAAAGTACTGAAAACCAACGGCCGTCACAGCCTCATCGCCCTCGAACTCGACACCGGCCGACGCAACCAGATCCGCGTCCACATGCAGCACATCGGACATCCCATCGCCGGCGATCCGCGCTATCATTCACGCACGAATCCCTGCAATCGCCTCTGCCTACACGCGCAACAAATCAAATTTCGCCACCCCATCACCCACGAAATGATGGACTTCAGCAGCGAAATTCCCGCCGACTTCCTCAAAATTTTCCGGTAAAACGCTATTCAATATGATAGCTATTGTGTCTCATTAACTGTTGAACATCGACCAAAGGCAATGGATAACGAACCAAAAGGTTTGACTATACCAAAGATGGCACAAAAATCAAACAGGACGATTTTGCTTGCTTTGGAACTCGTATTGGGCTGCCACCGAAAATAATGCATGAAGTTATCGAGACTTTTGCCAGCGAGCAAAGCAAAGTCTATGAATTGATCGAACATTCGTTCTTAGATGAAAAAGTAAAACGCATGTACAAACAATCCTACCAAGAACGTTTGCATCGTTTTCAGCGCAGCGACAACTAAAGCTATCACATCGTCTTGAAGACGCGGGCGTAGTCGAGGATTTGTTTTACCATGGAGAAGAGGCCGTTGCTGCGCGTGGGCGAAAGATGCTCTTTGAGGCCGATTTCATCGATAAAATAGAGTTCGGCGTTGAGGATTTCGTCGGGCGTGCGGCCGCTGAGCACTTTGAGCAAGAGGAAAACCAAACCTTTGACGATAACTGTATCGCTTTCGGCGCGGAAAGTAACGATGTTGGAAGCCTTGTCGTAATCGGCCACCACCCACACACGGCTCTGACAACCTTCGATAAGATATTGCGGTTTTTTGTAGGCTTCGTCGAGCGCGGGCAGGTCGTTGCCCATGTCGATAAGCAGTTGGTATTTGTCCATCCAATCGTCGAGAACAGAGAATTCGTCGATGATTTCGTCTTGTATTTGATTGATCGTTTCCATTATTTGAACATTTTCTGAATGCGTAACAAAGCCGCCACCAAAGTGTCGATTTCGTCGAAAGTATTGTAAAAAGAGAAAGAGGCGCGGGCGCAAACTTCGTAACCCAGACTTTCCAACAAAGGCTGCGCACAATGATGACCCGTGCGGATGGCGATGCCCAATTTATCGAGCAAGAGGCCCAAATCGTAAGGATGAATGCCATCGATAACGAAAGAAATCACGGCGCTTTTGTGTTCGGCTTGTCCGATGATATGCAAACCTTCGATGGCTTGCATTTTTTCCGTGGCATATTTCAAAAGTTCGTCTTCGTAGCGGGCAATCTTGTCCATACCAATGTTTTGCACATAACGAAGGGCTGCCGTAAAAGCAGTGGTTCCGATGAAATCGGGCGTTCCGGCTTCGAATTTGTAAGGAAGCTGATTGTAGGTGCTATGCGAATAATACACTTGGTCTATCATTTCGCCGCCACCCTGATAAGGAGGCATAGCCTCGAGAAGCGCACGTTTTCCGTACAAAACACCTAATCCCGTCGGGCCATAGAGTTTATGCGCCGAAAAAGCATAGAAATCGGCATCGAGCGCTTGAACATCCACCGAAAGATGAGCGGCGCCTTGGGCTCCGTCCACCAAAACAGGAATCTGCTGCGCGTGCGCCAAACGGATTATTTCGGCCACAGGATTGATGGTGCCCAACACATTCGACACCTGCGTCACAGCCACCAATTTCACTTTCGGACCCAGCAGAGCAGCGTATTCATCAATCTTCAAACAGCCTTTTTCGTCGAAAGGAATCACTTTGAGCGTCATGCCTTTGCGCTGACAAAGCATTTGCCAAGGAACGATGTTGGAATGATGTTCCATGCCGGAAATCAAAATCTCGTCGCCGGGCTGACAAAAGGCTTCGCCAAAGGAAAAAGCCACCAAGTTGATAGATTCCGTCGTGCCGCGGGTAAAGATGATTTCATCGCTCGAGGCGGCATGAATAAAATCTCGAACCACTTCGCGGGCTTCTTCGTGCGCTTGCGTGGCTTGCTGGCTCAGGTAATGCACCCCACGATGCACATTGGCATTGCAAGTGGCGTAAGCTTTAGAAATAGCATCGATTACCACTTGCGGCTTTTGCGTGGTGGCAGCATTGTCGAAATACACCAAAGGCTTACCATACACTTGGCTGGCAAGAATGGGAAAATCGGCACGCAAGGCCTTTGCATCTATAGCAGACTGTGAACAGATTGCTGACATCTTCTACAAATTCTTTACAAATCAAGGACAAATATTACATTCGGCACATTTCGACAATTCTCCGCGGAAACGCTTGCCGATAAGCATACGCACGCGTGCCTGCAAAGGTTTCAGCGAAATGCGTTCCACGATGTCGCCCGCAAAAGCAAACTTGAGAAACATACGCGCTTCTTCTTCGCTAAGACCACGCTGACGCATATAGAACAAGGCATTTTCGTCTATCTGACCGGTGGCCGAACCATGGCTGCAAGTAACATCGTCGGCATAGATTTCGAGCTGAGGCATGGCGTGCATGCGAGCTTCTTTCGAGGTGCAAAGATTGGCATTCGACTGCAAGGCCACCGTTTGCTGAGCACCGGGCTGCACCAACACTTTTCCACCGAACACACCGCGAGCGGCGCCGTCCATCACATATTTGAAGGTCTGATTGCTGTTGCATCCGCCGGCCTTGTGATTTACCACCACGTGATTGTCGCTTAGCTGCTGACGGCTCAACAAACTAAGTCCCGACAAATCGGCTTTGGCTCCGGCTTCCTGGAATATCAGTTCGACATTGTTGCGTGTGAGGCCGTTTTCCAAACCGATGTTGTTCATCAGCAAATCGGAATCGGCCGCTTGCGAAATGTAGGTATTGCTCACGCGCGTCACTTTGTCGTGGGTCATTTCCATTTCGTAGTATTCCAAACGCGCGCCCTTGCCCAGGAAAATCTCGCTCACCTGGTTAGAGAAATACTTGGCCGTCGACATGGCATGATCGCAAACAATCAGCTGAGCCGAAGCACCTTCTTCCAACACAACGAGCAAACGACGCGTAGCCATGATATCGATATCGCCCTGAAACATCTGCACCAACTGCAAAGGTTGTTCCACTTGCACGCCGGCCGGAATATACAGCACAAAACCGTCCTGCACCATAGCCGTATTGAGCGCAGCCATCGCATCCTGACTTTGCGAGCAGAGCGCATTGTAATAGCGTTCCAAGCATTCGGGATGCGCCTTGAGTTGCTCGTTCAGACTACCGAAAACAACGCCTTCGGGCAATTCGATGGGCTTTTTGTTGGGATAATATAAATCGTTGACAACGAAGAACAATCGGGTGGACAAGGTGGGCACATCGCAACGGAACACTTCGCCGGGATGAGCGGGAATGCCCATGCGGAAAAGGTTCAAGCCGTAGTCCACTTCGAGCGCGGGAAGAAGGTCGCAATAGCGATAATCTTCGTTCTTGCCGGTGGGCAGGCCGAGTGCTTCGAAGCGGGCGAAGGCGGTGTCGCGAGCGCCGTCCAAGGCGCGAGCGGCACTCAGTCGCAACACTTCACGATAGTTCTTGAACAGATTGCTATAAGTTTCTTGTGCTTTCATAGCGCGTCTGTTAATAACCCAATTCTTGTTTGATCCAGTCGTAACCCTTGGCTTCCAGTTCGCCCACCAATTCAAAACCGGCCGTCTTCACAATTTTACCTTGATAAAGCACATGCACAATGCTGGGTTTGATGTAGTCGAGCAAACGCTGATAGTGCGTAATCACCACGCAAGCCTTTTGCGGCGTATGAATCTTGTTGACACCTTCCGACACAATGCGCAAAGCATCGATATCCAAACCGCTGTCGGTCTCGTCCAAAATAGACAAAACAGGATCAAGCATGGCCATCTGGAAAATTTCGTTACGCTTTTTTTCACCGCCGGAAAATCCTTCGTTCACCGAACGATTGGCCAACTTGTTGTCGAGTTCCACCAAGGCACGTTTTTCGCGCATCAGCTTAAGGAATTCCGAAGCATTCAGCGGAGCTTCGCCACGATATTTACGATGTTCGTTCACCGCAGCACGCATAAAGTTCACCATGCTCACGCCGGGAATTTCCACCGGATACTGAAAACTCAGGAACAAACCTTCGCGCGAGCGGACTTCGGCCGGCATTTCCAAAAGATTCTTGCCCTTGAAATACACTTCGCCTTCGGTAACGGTGTAGGCAGGATGTCCTGTCAAGACAGCCGAAAGCGTACTTTTTCCCGAACCGTTAGGGCCCATGATGGCATGAATTTCGCCCTCGTCGATGGTGAGGTTCAAGCCTTTAAGAATTTCCTTATCGCCAATGGATGCGTGTAAGTTCTTTATTTCTAATAAATGCATACTCAATAATTTTTTATCCGACACTACCTTCCAGAGAAACACTCAGCAATTTCTGTGCCTCAACGGCAAATTCCATAGGAAGTTTGTTGAGCACTTCCTTGGCATAACCGTTCACAATCAGGCCGACAGCTTCTTCGGTAGAAATACCACGTTGCTGACAATAAAACAATTGCTCTTCGTTGATTTTGGAAGTGGTGGCTTCGTGTTCCACCATGGCGGTATTGTTGTTGATATCGATGTAAGGGAAAGTATGAGCGCCGCAGGCATCACCCATCAGAAGGCTGTCGCATTGCGAATGGTTACGCGCATTGTCGGCCGAAGAAGCCACGCGCACCAACCCACGATAACTGTTCTGACTCTTGCCTGCCGAAATACCTTTCGACACGATGGTGCTTTTGGTGTTGCGTCCCAGATGAATCATCTTGGTACCCGTATCGGCCTGCTGATGATTGTTGGTCACCGCCACCGAATAGAATTCGCCCACCGACTCGTCGCCCTGCAACACGCAGGAAGGATATTTCCACGTAATGGCCGAACCGGTTTCCACCTGCGTCCACGACACTTTCGAGCGATAACCTTTGCAAAGACAGCGTTTGCTCACGAAATTGTAAATACCGCCCTTGCCGTTCTTATCGCCGGGATACCAGTTTTGCACCGTAGAATATTTTACTTCGGCACGTTCGTTCACCACGATTTCCACGATGGCCGCATGCAACTGCGATTTGTCGCGAATGGGCGCGGTACAACCTTCCAGATAGCTCACGTAACTGTCGTCGTCGGCCACGATGAGCGTGCGTTCAAACTGACCGGTATTCACCGCATTGATACGGAAATAGGTAGACAATTCCATCGGACAGCGCACACCCTTGGGAATGTACACAAAAGAGCCATCGCTGAAAACGGCGCAGTTGAGCGCAGCAAAATAATTGTCGCGATAAGGCACCACGCTACCCAGATACTGACGCACCAGGTCGGGATGTTCTTTCACTGCTTCCGAGATAGAACAGAAAATGATACCCAGTTCCGCCAGATTTTCCTTGTATGTGGTTTTCACCGACACGCTGTCCATCACCGCATCCACCGCCGTTCCACCATGCAACAAACGATCGCGTTCTTCCAAAGGAATGCCCAATTTGTCGAAAGTTTTCAGCAATTCGGGATCGATTTCCTCTTGGTTTTCATCGCTTTCGGTTTTGGGCGCCGCATAATAGATAATATCCTGATAATCAATTTCAGGAATATTCAAATGCGCCCAAGTGGGTGTTTCCAGCGTCTGCCAGTAACGGAAAGCTTTCAGACGAAACTCCAGCAACCATTCGGGTTCTTCTTTCTTAGCCGAAATCAAACGGACCACTTCCTCGCTCAAACCGCGGGGAATCACTTCCGTTTCGATATCGGTAACAAAGCCGTGTTTATATTCTCCGCTCGTTACTTCTTCGATAATATGTTGATCCGGAGACTTTTCCATAGTTAATTAAATTTGTTGTTGTCCTGCCAAAGCTTTCTTCGGCAAGTTTTCAAGTTCGTGCATATTTTCCTGATAAAAGGCCTTCAAATCGGGAACTATCGCAGGAAGCACCTTCAAAACCGTATCGTACAAGACGGAATCTTCTATTTGTTGCGCCGAAATAAGATGATGATCTTTGTCGGCAAATTCGTAGATATTCAGCACGATACTTGTCATGAAAGCGGCTATCACCACCGACAACAAAGCGCCGAAAAGACGATTCACCCAACCCAGGAAAAGCGCTTTCAAAAGGCTTTCCAAAAGATGAGCCAAAAGCGATATCACCAGATTCACCACTAAAAATACTAGGGCAAACGCGATGATATACAACACTTTTTCGTCCATTTCCGACCACCAGCCGGCGAAGATTTCAGCCAAATGGGCAGCATAAGTGCGAGCCGTCAACACCGCTCCCACCAATGCCACCAATCCGCCTATAGCACTTACCAAGCCTTTGCGCCAACCCACCAAAAAGGCGATCAGCGCAACGACCATCAGGACAATATCTATCACATTCATATTTTAAAGACTTTGCTTCACTTCGTGTTCTTCGAACGATTCGATGTAGTCGCCCACCTTGATATCGTTGTAACCCACGATGCTCATACCGCATTCGAAACCTACGGTCACTTCCTTGGCGTCGTCCTTGAAACGTTTCAAAGCAGCCAATTCGCCGGTGTAAATAACGATACCGTCGCGGATAAGACGCACCTTGCAACCACGCTTGATTTTTCCGTCCTTCACCATACAACCGGCCACGGTGCCCACTTTCGAGATTCTGAAAGTTTCGCGCACTTCGGCCGAACCAAGAATTTCTTCCTTGATAACGGGCGAAAGCATACCTTCCATAGCAGCCTTCACTTCTTCGATAGCATCGTAAATAACTGAATACAAGCGAATATCCACACCTTCTTTTTCGGCATTACGACGAGCGGGAATAGAAGGACGCACCTGGAAACCGATGATGATGGCGTCTGAAGCCGAAGCCAAAGTAACATCCGATTCCGAAATCTGACCCACACCCTTGTGGATAACATTCACCTTGATTTGCTCGGTACTCAACTTGATGAGTGAATCTTGCAAAGCTTCGGCCGAACCGTCCACGTCGGTCTTAACAATAAGGTTGAGTTCCTTGAAGTTACCGATAGCGATACGACGACCGATTTCGGCCAAGGTAAGAGTGGTGCTGGTACGGAGACCTTGTTCGCGTTGCAACTGTTCACGCTTGGTGGCTACTTCGCGGGCTTCCTGTTCGGTTTCCATTACGTTGAAGTTGTCACCGGCCTGAGGCGCACCATTCAAGCCCAATACCAATACCGGTTGTCCGGGGCCTGCTTTCTGCACTTTCTGACCACGTTCGTTGAACATTGCCTTGATACGACCAAAATGAGGACCGGCCACCATCACATCACCGATACGCAAAGTACCGTTCTGAACCAAAACCGTAGCCACATAACCACGACCTTTATCCAAAGACGATTCGATGATAGCACCCAAAGCACGTTTATTAGGATTGGCTTTCAAGTCGAGCAATTCGGCTTCGAGCAACACTTTGTCGAGCAATTCGGCCACGTTCAAACCTTTCTTGGCCGAGATATCCTGCGACTGATATTTACCGCCCCAGTCTTCAACCAAATAGTTCATTTCGGCCAACTGTTGCTTGATGCGTTCGGGATCGGCAGCAGGTTTATCGATCTTGTTGATAGCGAAAACGATGGGCACACCGGCAATCGAAGCGTGCGAAATAGCTTCCTTGGTCTGAGGCATCACGTCGTCGTCGGCAGCCACAATGATGATGGCGATGTCGGTCATCTTGGCACCACGCGCACGCATGGCGGTAAAGGCTTCGTGACCGGGCGTATCGAGGAAGGTGATTTCACGACCATCGTCCAAAGTAACGCTGTAAGCACCGATATGCTGGGTAATACCACCCGCTTCACCGGCAATAACATTGGCATTACGGATATAGTCGAGCAAAGAAGTTTTACCGTGGTCTACGTGACCCATCACCGTGATAATGGGAGGACGAGGCACCAAATCTTCTTCCTTATCTTCTTCTACGTGAATAGCTTCCAATACTTCGGCGCTGACATATTCGGTGGTGAAGCCAAATTCGTCGGCCACAATGTTGATGGTTTCGGCATCGAGACGTTGGTTGATAGACACCATCTGACCCATTTCCATACACTTGGAAATAACTTGCACCACGCTCACATTCATCATGGTAGCCAAATCGTTTACGGTAACGAATTCGGTAATCTTGATGATGCTCGATTCGCGCGATTCCTGTTCCATCTGATCCTGATAACGTTGCGAAGCAGCATTACGTTTATCCTTACGATATTGAACACCTTTCTTGGGTTTTGCACTCAGACGGGCCAAGGTTTCCTTTACCTGCTTAGAAACATCTTCATCGTTGAATTCCTGTTTCAACAGAGGCTTGTTGTGCTTGTTCTTGCCACCCTTCTGGTCTTTGCCACGGTTGTTATCACGATTGTTATTATTGTTGCCGAAATCAGCGCCATCGATACGCACTTTACCATCGCGGATGCGATTGCGTTTTTTCTTGCTCTGAGCATTGTCGCCAGATTCGTTGGAAGCAGCATTAGGCTGAGCAGGCTTCTGATTGCTCTTGGCAGCCTCAGCACGTTTTTGCTTTTCGGCAGCTTGCTGCTGACGACGTTCTTCCTGTTCTTTCTGACGTTCGGCTTTGGTCTTTTTCTTAGGACGCGTAAACTGGTTGATAGAATCCAAATCGATGGTAGACAACACCTTCACACCGGGAACGATTTTCTTGTCGGCCAAAGAGAAGATTTCGGGTTCGCTCTTCTTGGGAGCTTCTTCCTGCACTTCTTTCACTTCTTCGGCTTCGGCTTTGGCTTCGGCTTCGGGTTCGGCCAGCACCGTTTCCACTTTTACTTCGGGCAGTTCTACTTTCGGTTCTTCCTTCACCTCGGGCACTTCCACGGCGGGAGCCTTCACTTCTTCCTTGACGGGAGCGGGCGTTTCTACCACGGGTTCAGCTTCCACTTTTACTTCGGGAACTTCCACCACGGGCTCCTTCACTTCTTCTTTCACAGGCTCGGCTTTCTTCGGATGATTGATGGCATCCAAATCGATTTTGCCCAGCGTCTTGAAGTGCGGACGTTCGGGTTCGGGAGCAGGTTCGGGCTTGGCTTCTTCCTTTTTAGGTTCTTCCACAGGCGCTTCCTGCTTAGGCATTTCTTTCTTCTTGGTAGGCATTTCACCCTTGCCGAATTTCTTCCACAAAAGGGCATAAGCTTCGTCCGAAACCTTTACGTTAGGATCGTTCTCCACTTCGATGCCTTCTTTGCGCAAGTAATCCACCAGCGTAGAAACACCAACATTTACTTCTTTAACTATCTTACTTAATCTAACAGGCATAACATTAATTTTCGGTTTCTTCAAACTCAGCTTTCAAAATAGCAAGGACTTCGTCCACAGTAGATTCTTCCAAGTCGGCTTTTTCAACAAGCACTTCACGAGAAAGAGCGAGCACGTCACGGGCGGTATCGCAACCGATAGACTTCAGGGCGTTGATTACCCATTCGTCGATTTCGTCCATGAATTCATCCAAATAGATATCGTCTTCTTCTTCGGCATCCGTTTCGCGGAATACATCCAACTGATAACCGGTGAGCATGCTGGCCAACTTGATGTTGTTACCGTTCTTACCGATAGCCAAAGACACTTCTTCGGGTTTCAACCAAACAGAAGCCTGCTTGTTTTCTTCATCCAAACGGATAGACGAAATCTTGGCGGGGCTGAGCGCACGCTGGATATACAAGCTGATATTGGGCGTATAGTTAATAACGTCGATATTTTCGTTGCGAAGTTCGCGAACGATACCATGGATACGAGAACCCTTCACACCTACGCAAGCACCTACGGGGTCGATGCGGTCGTCGTACGATTCAACAGCGATTTTTGCTCGTTCGCCGGGAATGCGGGCAACGCCACGAATGCTGATCAAACCATCGTGAATTTCAGGTACTTCCAATTCGAACAAACGTTCCAGGAAAGTAGATGAGGTACGCGAAAGGATAATCTTGGGATTGTTGTTCTTGTTGTCTACGCGTTCGATAACGGCGCGAACGGTTTCACCTTTGCGATAGAAATCGGTAGGAATCTGTTCCTGTTTGGGCAACAACATTTCGTTGTTTTCGTCGTCGAGCAAAAGAATTTCCTTCTTCCAAATCTGATAAACTTCGGCGCTAACCAATTGGCCAACCAATTCGCTGAAACGGGCATACAGATTTTCTTTCTGCAATTCCATGATGCGCGAAGCCAAAGTCTGACGCAAGTTCAAGATAGCACGACGGCCAAATTCGCTGAAATGCACTTTCTTGGTTACTTCTTCGCCTTCTTCGTAGTCCTCGTCGATTTGTTGAGCTTCGCTGAGCGAAATCTGCAACTGAGGATTGGTGAGTTCGTCGTCGGCCACTACCACACGGTTGTGCCAAATTTCGAAGTCGCCATTGTCGGGGTTGATAATGACGTCGTACTGTTCGTCGGTGCCATAAAGTTTGGCAATCACATTACGGAAAGAATCCACAATCACATTGATCATCGTGTTGCGATCGATGTTCTTCGATTCTTTGAAATCAGAGAAAATCTCAATCAGGTTGATTCTCTCTTCTACAGGAGCTGCTTTTTTAGCCATTTTTGTTTTATGTTTTAATTGTTATTGATTGCTATTCAAAAGTCGATGTGTTGTGCCACCGATTTTACTTCTTCGTAAGTATAGGTTTCGTCCATTTCCATTTGCACGGGACGCTTGGCGCCTTCGGGCTTCACTTTGCGAAGCACATTCACGCAGAAATCGTTATCGCCCACGCTTTGCAATACGCCCACAAATTTTCTGCCGTCTTTCAGGCGAACTTCCACATCTTTGCCGATGTGCTTGAGCCACTGCGCTTTCACTTTGAAGGGATAACCGATGCCGGCCGACGACACTTCGAGCGAAAAATCTTCCTCTTCTCTGTCGAATTGGCTTTCCACAAAGGCGCTCAAAGCGCTGCAATCGTCGATATTCACCGATGCCTTGTACGATTCAAACTCGATGGAAATCACATTGTCGGTCGAGATTTTACAATCGACCAAGAAGAATCCGCGTTCTTCCAACCAGGGCTCAACTACCTGAATTACAGAATCTTTTATCATATTATCCGAATAAAAATTGTTCGTTCTTTGGGCGCAAATCTTGCGTATTAAGAAAAACGAAAGGAAGACCATCGGGCCCTCCTTCACTTACATCGGCTGCAAAAGTACACATTATCAGCGTATTTGCAAATTTATTCGTGTTAAAAATATCTATGCAAAACATCGAGAAATAATTTGTACTTTTGCCACGCTAAACAAATATCCATGCACTGCATTTTCAAGCTTGTATTTTTCTGCTTGTTGTTGCTGCTTTCCGCTTGTACGATGCCGAAGGAAATCAGCAATGCACTCTACGATAGAGAAGTGGACGAACTGCTGCAGAATACGGCGGCCGAATACATCGTTCATGCAGGTTTGGAAAACAAAGACGCCACCTTGTTGAACAAGCGCACCGCCGCAGTGGTGAAGGAGCAGGCGCAGCTGATAGAAATCAAATTGGAAAGCATGCTCAGCGAAGACGAAGTAGCCACCATCCGCCAACCCGACGAAGGTGTGTTGATAGTGATTCCCAGCGACTTCATGTTTAAAAGCGGTCGTAGCGAACTGACAGAAGGCGGCATCCGTTACATGGAAGGTTTCGCGTTTATCCTGTCGCAATTTCCCGATTTCAGAACATACATTTTGGTGCACACCGACAATAACGCCTCGGAATACATGTCTTTGGCTTTGTCGGAAGAACGTGCCAAGACACTGAAGAAAATCTTGAAAAAAGAAGGACTCGGCGCAGTTCACACCGAAGGAAAAGGTGCGCTGGTGCCCATCATCACCAACGAATCGGAAGAGGGTCGCAAGCTGAATCGTCGCGTGGAAATCGCGGTGGTGGCCAGCCCGAAATTGATCAAGCAAAGTAGAAAAGCGATAAAACGAGATATCAGAAAATCAAACAATTAAACAATAAACATCATGAGTAAAAAAGCTATGCTGATGATCCTCGATGGTTGGGGCATCGGCCAACACGGAAAAGCAGACGTTATCTTCAACACGCCCACGCCTTATTGGAACAGCCTGTTGGAAAATTATCCTCATTCTCAATTGCAAGCTTCTGGCGAAAACGTAGGTTTGCCCGACGGACAAATGGGTAACTCGGAAGTGGGTCACCTCAACATCGGTGCCGGTCGCGTGGTTTATCAGGATTTGGTGAAAATCAACATCGCCTGCCGCGACAACAGTATTTTGGAAAATCCGCAAATCAAGGCCGCTTACAGCTACGCCAAGGAAAACGACAAACAGATTCACTTCTTGGGTTTGGTTTCTGACGGTGGCGTGCACAGCTCGCTCGACCATTTGTTCAAACTCACCGAAATTTCTAAGGTTTACGGCATCAGCAAGTCTTATGTGCATTGCTTCATGGACGGTCGCGACACCGACCCCCGCAGCGGATTGGGATTCATCGAAGCTTTGGAAAAGCACTTGGCTACTACCGGTGGCGCTATCGCTTCTATCATCGGACGTTACTATGCCATGGACCGCGACAAACGTTGGGAACGCGTCAAGGAATCTTACGATTTGATGGTGAATGGCGTTGGTAAAGCATCTACCGATATGGTACAAGCCGTGAAAGAATCTTACGAAGAAGGTGTTACCGACGAATTTATCAAGGCTATCTGCCACGTGGACGAAAACGGCAAACCTTTGGCTACCATTCAGGAAGGCGACGTGGTGATTTTCTTCAACTTCCGCAACGACCGCGCCAAGGAACTTACCATCGTGCTGACACAACAGGATATGCCCGAGGCCGGTATGCACACCCTTCCTTTGCAATATTACTGCATGACTCCTTACGATGCCACTTTCCAGGGCGTTCACATCTTGTTCGACAAGGACAATGTTGAAAAAACCTTGGGCGAAATCGTGGCTGCCAACGGCTTGAAGCAATTGCGCATTGCTGAAACCGAAAAATATGCCCACGTTACTTTCTTCTTCTCGGGTGGTCGTGAAAAAGAATTCGAAAACGAAGACCGCATCCTCATTCCTTCGCCCAAGGTGGCCACCTACGACCTGCAGCCCGAAATGAGCGTGAACGAAGTAGGTGACGCTTTGAAACAAGCCATCGAAAGCGAAAAGTACGATTTCATCGCCGTGAACTATGCCAATGGTGACATGGTGGGCCACACCGGCGTGTACGAAGCCATCGAAAAAGCCGTGAAAGCTGTCGATAGCAACGTAGAAAAAGTAGTGGAAGCCGCCAAGGCTCATGGTTACGAAGTTATCATCATTGCCGACCACGGTAATGCCGACAACGCCGTAAACGCCGACGGTTCGCCCAACACCGCTCACTCGCTCAATCCCGTACCTTTCGTGTACATCACCGACAACAAGGACGCCAAAGTGGAAGACGGTATCTTGGCCGACGTAGCTCCTTCTATTTGTCACATTTTGGGCATTGAAACTCCCGCTGAAATGAGCGGTCATTGCTTGATTAAATAACACATTATCACTATGATAGAAATCGACAATACACTCGTTAGCTTCGACGTGTTCGAAAAAGAATTCTGCTGCGACCTGAGCAAATGCAAAGGCATCTGTTGTGTGGAAGGCGAAAGCGGTGCGCCCCTTCTCAGCGAGGAAATTCCCGAACTGGAAAAAGCGCTGCCCGCCGTCTGGGACGATCTTTCACTGAAAGCCCGTGCCCTCATCAACCAACAAGGCGTCTCTTACAAGGACATCGATGGCGACGACGTGACCTCTATTGTCGATGGGAAAGACTGCGTATTCACTTGCTACGACGAAAACGGCATTTGTTATTGCGCATTGGAAAAGGCGTGGAGAGCAGGAAAGACTTCGTTCATGAAGCCCATTTCCTGCTATCTCTACCCTATCCGTCTTCAACCGCTTTCAGGCGGCCGCATTGGTGTGAACTATCATCGTTGGCCGGTGTGCAAAGACGCCGTTGCCTGCGGACAGAAGCTCGGTTTGCCGGTGTACAAATTCTTGAAAGACCCGCTCATCCGTGCCTTCGGCCAGGAATGGTACGACAAACTGCTCGAAGCCGCCAAATGGTTAGAAGAGAACTCTGAAAGTATACATGGGAGAAAATAGCGTCTGGTAATAGTAAGTATATTGCTGACTCTCCGGATGATACACTTCGTACAAGAGATTCTTGTGATGGCTCACATTCTGCAAATCCACCGCAAATTCGTAGAAGACCTTCGGTCCTTTGTACTGACAGAATAACCTGATATCGCTACGGAAATAAGGCGGATAACGCGCCGAATAAAGCTCGCCACCAAAAGGCGTGCCGGGCTTTCCTCCGGCCGTCGACAACTTGGCATCCACGCCCAACACATAAGACTTTCCACACTCAAACTGATAACCAGCCACCGCGTTGATCACATGACGCAAATCGTAGGCCGAGTTTCGCCATACGCCATCGCTACCACAATAACGCGAACGATACAGATGTGCGGTGAGCATGGCGTAATATTGCTTACTGAGAAACTTTTCCAGCGTCAGTTCCAAACCATAGTTCTTGGCCAAACCATCGTTTAGCAATCCGGCTTTCATCGGAAGGTAGAAATCGTTGCCGATATTCATGGCTGAAAATGCCGACGCCTCTTTCTCCACAGCCAAATCGCTCAAATACTGGTAATAAACATCGGCCTTCAGGCGCCAATCTTCGGCCCAAGACCAATCGTAACTGAGGCAATAATGGTCGGACTGCGAAAAATCGAGCGCAAGATTGGAAGCGGAAGCTGGTCCGTACAGATACAAACTATGCACCTGCGTCTGATGATGTCGACCGTAAGACAGCGCCAAACGATGAGCCTGGTTGATACGCCATTGCAAAGCCGCACGAGGTTCCCACTTCTGATGACGAATTCCCTCTAAACTTTTGCCCTGCAAGCGCCAACCCGCCCTTAACTTCCATCGGGAAGAAAAGCGATACTCATCCTGCGCATAGGCATGCCATACATACATCCGGGCAGCACGCGAAAAGAATTGCATATCGTACAGATCGCATCCCGCTCCCATTTGCCAATAATGATTGGGGAGAACTCGGCTGTCCCAAGTGGCCGAAAGCGTGTATCGCGTTTCGTCCTGCAGCTCGTGATAAACGCGTTGGCCCGCCTGCTCCACCGACGACAAACTATGCAACTTATTGGCGTACAACCTGACACTCGCCCGATGATGCGACTGGTCGTTGTAATGCAAAGCCGTACCAAGAAAAGCCGTTGAAGAAGCAGTCAGTAAAGAAGCATCGTTTTCGTCCAGTTGCAGCAGGCTCTCGCCCCAAATGCCCAAGACATCCATTCGCCAAAACTCGCTCAATGTCCGATTTATTTTGAAGGTAAAGTCTTGATATTTCGGATTGATGCCCGTATTCAGTCCCAAGCGACTCAGTATATCCAAAAAGGAATAACGGTAAGCCACCAGAAAAGCCCCCGAAGCATCGCCCCGACGAAAAGGACCTTCAGCGCCCAGCTCGAAACCATTCCAGCCCGTCTGCACACGAAAACGATAATCTGCGGCAGCAGGTCGCATGCGCAAATCGAAAACGCCCGACAAAGCATTACCAAACTCGGCCGGAAAAGCACCCATCAGAAAATCGGAATTGGAAATAAGGTTGGTGTTCAGCAAAGCCACCGTGCTGCCCGTCAATCCGACCGTGGCGTAATGATTGGGATTGTTGATTTCGTAACCATCTATGCGCCAAAGCAAATGACAAGGCGAATTACCACGCACACTGACATCATTGCGACTGTCGTCCAAGCAAGACACTCCGGCATAATTGCGCAACATTCTTCCCACATCGCCCAAGCTTCCGGCATAACGATAAGCATCTTCGGTGGAAAAACTGCGACCACTGCCATACACCAAAGGATTCAATGCTCGATCTTTCTGAAAAGGCGCTTCCACCGATACTGCTGTCAAAGTGTCTTGGCGCATGGCTGAGGAAAGCCCGACCGAATCCTGCAAGGACGAAGCAGAGATTGTCACAGCGGGATTCAAGCCTATAAACAGCCAGCACATCAGCCAATAACCAAGATTGTTTTTCATGAATACTTAGGTTTTTCAGGGTGTATTTAAGGTTTTTTGCGAGGCAAATATACAACACCAAAACACCGAAAGTCAAGTTTTTCTTAATAAAAATTTAACATAGCAAAATAAAGGAAGAAAACATATTGTTCCGCTCTCGCTTTTTCACTACTTTCGCTCGGCGAAAAAAACTAATCAACAGAGCATTCTCTCCGAGAAAAATGATTGTCCGACAGTAAAATCAGATTCAGAAAAATCGGAAGCCAGAAGAATGCCTATAAATATGTGCAACGAAGAATAAAAACAATGACAGCAACAAGATTACAACTTTTGGTTTGCAGCTACGGATTACAAGGCCTTGAACGCTTGGCACGAAGCAAACGTCCGCAAGTGGATGGCGTGGCCTATCTTGTTTCTTGTCAGATGCCGCAGAGCGATAAGCTCGAAGCTGCCAGTGCAGAACTGCAAACTTTCCTGCAGCGCGAAGATGTCGATTTGCATATCATTCACAACCGAGGCCTCAGCAAAAATCGCAACCACGCATTGGCGCTGGCCACGGCCCCACTCTCGCTGCTCAGCGACGACGATCTCGATTACACGGCCGAAGCCCTGCAAGCCGTCATCCAAGCCTTCGAACAGCATCCCAAGGCCGATGTCATCAGTTTTCAGTTTCATCAAGAAGGTCAGGAAAAAGCCTATCCATCGAAAGGATTCCATCATCAACATCCGCCGAAAGGCTATTACATTTCCAGTTGTGAAATCGCTTTCCGTACGCAAAGTCTGCAAGGCAAATTTCAATTCAACGAAAATTTCGGTGTCGGCTCGGCGCATTTTCCCTGCGGCGAAGAAGATATTCTGCTGAAAGACTTGCTGAAAGCCGGCTTGCATTGCCTTTTCGAACCTATTTATATTTGCACACATCCCAGCCTCAGCACCGGCGCAAAACGTTTTGCCGACCCTATTTTTCTACAAACCAAAGGCGCTGTTTTCAGCTACATCCATCCGCGCAGTTGGTGGCTCAGACTTATCAAAGGTGCTTGGGACGAAGCCAGAAAAAAAAGAGTGTCGCCTTGGAAATTCCTCAGCAACACTTTTAAAGGGGCATGTAAAGCTCGCCGCCTGAAGCTTTTCATTTAGCGACGACGTTTTCTTCTACGGCTTTTCTTACGATTTTTCTTCTTGATTTTGTTGAAGATAGGCAATCCCACCATGGCCAAAAGCAGAATAATCACCAAAACATAGGTTCTGCCGCTGGCATTGTCGCCTTTCACGCGCGTCCACATTTCGATAAGACGAGGCGTATCTTCGCCCCAATCGTGCATGAGCGTACAGCGGGAAATATCCACCGAATCGGGATAGAACATGTGATTGAGCTTGACATTGTCGGCCATGCCCGGACCAAAGAAATAGGAAGCATTCACCGTGTAATCCTGACTTTCGTCTATCATGGCTTCCAGAATTTCGGGCGAAGCCAACACGCCCACGTAACCGGTGGCATCCATATTTCGAATGGCAATATCCGAACGACAAAGGAAGTTGATAAAATAAGAAGCCGCCTTGGTATTCTTAGCATATTTAGGAATCACCCATCCGTCGAACCAAACGTTGGCACCTTCTTGAGGAATGCGATAACGCAAATCGACGCCCAAGGTTTTTGCTTCGTCGTAAGCCCATTTGGCATCGCCGCTCCACGAGAGATTCACGTAACCTTTTTCCTGCGTCATCTGTTCTTTACCGAAATCGGCTTCCCAACCGGCCACGCCCGGCGCAACCATCTTCAGGAAGTTTTCCACCAAGAGCATGTATTCTTCGTTGTAGTGGTACATGATGGAATCTTTGTCGAGCAAACCGGCCTTAATTTCATCGTTTTTCAGATAAAGCAACAAGGTGGTATAGACATCGCGACAAGCATCTTTCACAAAAATTTTGTCGTAGAATTTCGGATTCACCAGAATATCCCAAGAAGAAGCTTCCTCGTCGGAAACATATTTGGCGTTGTAGAGAATACCCGTTGTTCCCCACATATAAGGCACGGTATAATCGAGCGCACGTTTATCGCCGCAATTCACTTTCTCAAAGCTTTTTACGATGAATGGCGAAAGGTTCTGGTCGATGTAATTGGGCGTCGAACCGAAATCGCGCTGAATGGGAAGCAAGAGATTCTGCGCCATCATTCTTTCGATGATATATTCCGAAGGACAAACCACGTCGTAATCTTCCTGGCCTTTTTCGATACGCGAAAGCATGGTTTCGTTGATGTCGAAAGTTTGATACACAACCGTGATTGCTTCGCCGGTCTGTTCCTGATACCACACTTCAAAATCGTCCAAAACCGTTTCGTCGATATAGTCGGCCCAGTTGTATACTTTCAGAATACTGCTACGATCGGAGCAGGAAGCAGAGAGCAGCATCAAGCCTGCCAAAACAAGCGCATAGATACATTTTTTCATTTCTTCTTGTTTTTTGCCTGTTTACTTGAACGGATATTTCCGATAATCAAGAGAATAAGAATAGTAAGGAAAACGATAGACATCAAAGGACGAAGTTCGGGGGTGAGACCTCCTTTGCGTGCATCGTTGTAGATAAAGGTTGATAAGGTTTCCAGCCCTTGGTTGCCTTTGGTGAACACGGTCACCACGAAGTCGTCGATAGACATGGCAAACGACAGGATAAAGCCGGTAAGCATGGCGCCGCGCAACTGCGGAATGATGATTTTTCTCAAAGCCTGCATGGGCGTTGCTCCCAAATCGAGCGCTGCTTCGTAAATATTCGGATTGAGTTGCGTGAGACGCGGCATCACATTAAGCACCACAAAAGGCGTACAGAAAGTAATGTGCGCCAAAATCACCGTGGTATAACCCTGCGAAATGCCCAAGGAAACGAACAACAAAAACAACGACACACCGGTGATGATATCCGGGTTCAGCATCGGAATGTTGTTGAAGAAAGTGATGGCTTTGCGTTTACGTCCGCGCAAACTGTGAATACCGATGGCCGACACCGTTCCCAAAATCGTGGCAGCCAAAGCCGACACCGTAGCAATGATGAGTGTATTTTTCAACGCGGCGCTCAAGGCTTCGGAATTGCGCATACCGCCCGTAAACAAAGATTCGTAGAGTTGGGTGGAAAATCCCGTCCAGTTGCCCAAAGCGCGTGCTTCGGTAAAAGAGAACACCACGATAATGACCAGCGGCGCATACAGCATCACCAGCAAAAGATAGATATAAATCTGTGCCAGAAACTTTTTCATATCGATTGTTCTCCTTTCTGCGAATCGCTTGAACCATCACCGGTAAGTATGGTGGTAAGACCGATAATCACCAACATAATCAACGACAAAGCCGAACCATAATTCCAGAACGAACTGTTGATGTTTTCCTGAATAATGGTACCAAACAGCTTAATTTTGTTGTTGGTAAGGAATTCGGAAATGGCGAAAGTGGAAATGGTAGGCATAAACACCATGGTGATGCCGCTTTGAATGCCCGGCACCGACAAAGGAAATGTCACCTTGGTAAAAATCTCGAAAGGCGAAGCTCCCAAATCTTGCGCCGCCTCGTAATAAGATGGATCTATCTTGCGAAGCGTATTGTAGATGGGATAAATCATGAAAGGCAAGAAGTTATACACCATACCGAAAATAAGCGTGCCTTCGCCCAAAGCCACATTCAGAATATCGAAAAGCTCGACGGTGGCCAGCGTTCTGATAAGCGCATTGATGGACATGGGCAGCACAAACAACATGATGGTGATGGCCGACTTGTTCAACTTATTGTTGCTCAAGATGTAAGCCGCGGGATAACCCAAAAGCATACACAAAGCCGTGTTGTAGGCAGCAATCTCTATCGAATACAAAAAGGTGTTGATTACTTCCGATTCGTTGAAAAATTTCACGAAGTTCTGAAAGCTGAAACCTCCGCCCGGCGCCCGGAATGCATACACAAAAATGAGCAGCAAAGGCAACGCCACAAAGATGCTTAGAAAAATGGCGTAAGGGATAGACCAATTCGCGCGTTTGTTCATTGCTTATGCTTCAATTTTGGTTAAACGAATATCTTCTGCATTGATATTGACACCCACGGTATCGAGCTTGTCCCACACATCGTTGGTATTGACAAAGAGCTTGGCGCCGCCTTCGGTGGTGATGGTAAGATGATAATGATTGCCTTTGTACAGAATAAAGCTGACAAAACCGCGCAAATCGGAATCTTCTTTATGGTCGAGCAAATCCACTTTTTCGAAAGCCACATCCACGCAAACCTTGTCGCCCACTTCGAAACCGGTGGTATCGCAGTCGAAAATGGTATCGAGGAAAGTAACTTCGCCTTCGGCGGTGATTTCGCCTTCGAAACGGTTGCTCAGACAATCTTTCTTCATCACATGAATATCGGCCGGCTTGATAATCAGACCCACCGTATTGCCCGGTTGGAAAAAGTTGTAATCCTGAATCATCAATTCGAAACCATTCTCGGTTTCCACGAAAATTTCGTTATGCACGCCTTTGAAAGTACAGCTCTTCACCACGCCGGTAAATTGCGCACCTTCCAGTTTGTTCATGATGTAGATATCTTCGGGACGCAACACCACATCCACCGCCTCGTTGGGCTCGAAGCCTTCGTCCACGCAAGCAAACTCATGACCGATGAACGACACTTTTCTGTCTTCTATCATGGTGCCCACCAAGATATTGCTTTCGCCAATAAAGTCGGCCACAAAAGCATTCTGTGGTTCGTTGTAGATATCTTCGGGCGTACCGATTTGCTGAATCTTGCCTTCGTTCATCACCACGATGGTATCGCTCAAGGTAAGCGCTTCTTCCTGATCGTGCGTCACATATATAAACGTGATGCCCAATTTCTGGTGCATTTCCTTAAGTTCGATCTGCATATCTTTACGCATCTTCAAGTCGAGCGCAGAGAGCGGTTCGTCGAGCAAAAGGATTTTCGGCTGGTTCACGATGGCACGCGCAATGGCGATACGCTGCTGCTGTCCGCCCGACAATGAATTCACATCGCGGTCTTCGTAATCGGACATGCCCACCATTCTCAACACTTTGGTCACTTTTTCGGCAATATCTTCGTTGTCTTCCTTTTTCAGTTTCAAACCGAAAGCCACATTGTCGTACACATCCAAGTGAGGAAACAAGGCATAACGTTGAAATACCGTATTGAGCGGACGTTTATGCGGAGGCAGCGTCAAAAGATCCTTGCCTTCCATTTCCACCTTGCCATCCGTGGGAAGATGAAATCCGCCGATGATGCGCAAAAGCGTGGTTTTTCCACAACCGGAAGGACCAAGAAAAGTGATGAACTCTCCTTTTTTTATCTGAAGATTGATGTCGTCGAGCACCACTTTGTCACCAAACTGCTTGCTGACATGCTCAATATTGATAATTACATCTTTCATTTCTTATCTATCTAAAAGCTCAAATAAATCCAAATAATAAGTTGCGCCTATCGTTACCGACAGACCTTTGGCATAATTGTTGGCGGCCAAAGCACCATGCAGACGAAGACTTTCTTCATCGTCCAGAGGATAATAGTTCAGCAGCAATCCGCCAAAAAGATAATCCTTGCCCGTGGCGGCCTTCATCCAAGCCAGACTGGTGGGCAGGAAGCCGGGTTCGTCCATGTAGCCCAAAACATCTTCGCCGCTACGGTTTCTTTCCCATCCGCCTTTCAACATCACATCAAACTTGTCGTCGATAAAATATTTGACAGAAGCGATAAGGCTTTCTTCGTCCAAATTGCGTGGCGAATAACCGCGTCCCATCCAGTCGAGCGTGATTTCCCAATCGTCGAAAGTGAAACGATTGCCCCAAGCAAGCGTGTAAATGTGTGATTTGCCATAGCCGGCGAAAGGATCTTCGTATTCAAACACATTGGCCGACAAAATAGAATGATACACCTCGAATTCTTCACTCATGTAAAGCGAGTAAGCAAACAAGCCGCTGTTGAGGTATGCACCTAGAGGTGAGGCAGTTATCTGCGCAGCTATGCGGGTATCTTCATCGTCGGTGGTGTAGCCCAAACTTAAGCCCCAGTTGTAAGTTTGCAAATTGTTCCACACCGTCGAACTGAGATTGTAGCAAACATCGTAGTCGTAATCGTCTTGTTCGAACATCCCGATGAGAATGGCTTGTTTACCGATGTTAAGGTCGACCTTGCCCAAATCTGCCGTGACGTAAGCCCAATCGAGCCAATTGAAATCGTCGCTACGGAAGGTATTCTGATACAAAGCCGCAGGCTCGGCCGAAAGCCAATGATTCATCACCGAGTAGGAAAAAGTTTCGCTCAATTCGCCTTCGAACAAGGTATAAAGCGAAGTGTTTCCCATATCAAAAGTTTGATTTCCACCAATGTAAGGATTTGCTTCCAAACGGGGAACCACCAGAAAAGAATGCTCATTTTCCTGAGCAAAACTTGCTGCACACATCACCAAGCACAGCAATAAAACACTAAGTCTTTTCAATGCTTAAATTGTTTTAAAAAATTAATACTCAGCGCATTGCGCAAATAATAAACACAAAAAATGGAACCCCTTACAACTAAGGTGATTCCAAAAATTTGTAACCGCACGTGTCGCCTTATCGTACGCGCAGTTTTTGGCAATATTCCATGCAGCAACTCCTCCGTAATCGATACGGAAGTCTCCATAATCCAATGGGGCCGGAGGTACGTGAAATCTTTTCAGAGGATTCATTGCTTGCAAGTGATAAAGTTGATGTCAATTAAATCAGCGCCAACGATTGTTCGATATCGGCGATGATATCTTCTACATTTTCGATACCCACCGACAAACGGATCAAATCGGGTTGAACACCGGCTTCGCGCAATTGTTCTTCGCTCATCTGACGATGCGTATGGCTGGCCGGATGAAGCAGACAAGAACGAGCATCGGCCACGTGCGTCACCACGGCAATCATTTTGAGGCTGTCCATAAACTTGATGGCTTGTTCGCGCGTGCCATTCAATCCAAAGCAAAGCACCCCGCACGACTGTCCGTTGGTAAATTGTTTTTGAGCCAAAGCATAGTAAGGATCCGAAGGCAAACCGCTAAATTGTACCCAAGCCACTTTTTCGTTAGCTTGCAGATATTCAGCCACTTTCTGCGCATTTTCACAATGACGGGGCACACGCAGATGCAAAGTTTCCAAGCCCAAATTCAACAGAAAAGCATTCTGAGGCGAAGGAATAGAGCCCAAATCGCGCATCAGCTGAGCAGTAGCCTTACGAATATAAGCCTCTTTGCCGAAAGCCTTGCTATAGGCCAAACCATGATAAGAAGCATCAGGCTGTGTCAGGCCGGGAAATTTGTCGGCATAGGCTTCCCAATCGAAATGGCCGCTATCCACGATGGCGCCACCCACTTGCGTGGCATGACCATCCATGTATTTGGTGGTAGAATGTGTCACGATATCGGCGCCCCATTCGAAAGGACGACAGTTGATAGGCGTGGCAAATGTGTTGTCGATAATCAGAGGTACACCATTCTTGTGAGCGATGCGTGCGAATTTTTCGATATCCAACACGCAACAAGCCGGATTGGTAATGGTTTCGGCAAACAGACACTTGGTATTGGGACGGAAAGCTTTCTGTATTTCTTCTTCGCTATCGTCTTGATTGACAAGTGTTACTTCGATGCCAAGTTTTTTCAGCGTACAGGTGAAAAGATTGTAAGTGCCGCCATAAATAGCGTTGGAACAAACAAAATGATCGCCCGCTTCGCAGATATTGAACACCGCATAAAAGTTGGCAGCCTGACCTGAAGAAGTAAGCATCGCCATAACGCCGCCTTCCAATTCGCAGATTTTCTGAGCCACTGCGTCGTTGGTAGGATTCTGCAAACGTGTATAGAAATAACCGTCGGCTTTCAGGTCGAACAAATCGGCCATCTGCTCGGTAGAATCGTATTTGAAAGTTGTGCTTTGGTAAATAGGCAATACGCGCGGCTCTCCATTTCCCGGCTTCCATCCACCCTGCACACAGATTGTCTCTCTTTTCTGCTTCATAACATCCTTATCTTTAGATAATTACACAGCTTTTATAAAGCCTATTTTTCAAAATAGGGTGCAAATTTATATAAAGACAAGCGGAGAACAAAAATAATGCCGATTTTTTTTCGTCCCACACAGCGACAGGTGGCCGTTTACATTTCCGAAAGGGCAACCATCAACCAAAGCAAGGCGATGGCAGCGATTTCGCCCAGAGCGATGATGGCCGAGAAAAAGCTAATATGCTGACTACGTTTCACTTGCTTGAATGGCCATAGACGATGTGCTATCCAAAGTGTGGGTGCAATGCCCAAAGCAAATGCCGCATGATAGCTTTGCAAAGCGGCTTCCGAGCCGGAAATCTGCGTATAAAACAAGGCGTGAATCAGCATGAAAATGCTCGCATACACACTGGCATAGGTCAAGAAAAATTTCACATAATCGTGCTTGTTTTCCAAATACTTTTTCGGGCAGAAGAAATAAGCTAAAGTAATGGCTATCAACACCAAACCATCAAAAGGAAAAAATACTCCGAGTACCATGCTTGTTTATTTTTATAGGTTAATTATTTCACTAATTCGCAAAGGTAATCAAGTCATGCAGAAAAACAAATATTACTTCTTAAACACCAGCGGTTTTCCGTCGTGGCTGAGGCCCTCGGCGCTGATGGAGAGGTGGCGGCAAGTGCTGTTGTTGAAAAACTCAATCTCGGCGCGTCCGTTTTCATCGAGCGTCACATTGGGATTCCAGTAAAGCGTGCGACGATAATCGCGCGGCAAGTCCTGCACCGGCACGCCCGTGTAGTCGGGATGCACGAAATCCTTGCTATAGCTGTAGCCCTGAATTTTGGTACGGCGCTGGCCCATCACCAAAGGCGGCTCAATCATTTCAGCACTGTCGGCAGGGAGAAAGAACGCCACGCAGTCGGGGCGCATGTCTCTGTTGTTGTACGGAGGCAATTTGAAACGCGTGGGCTTGATCTGTGACATATTTTTTCCGAAGTCTGCCTTGAACACGGCACTAATTTCTCCAATGTCCGGCACTTCCATTTGTCGAGGTAATGAATCAGTGTAGGCTACACCCGATTCGACGAGGTCGTAGTACTTGACGGCCTCGTACAGACTAATCCAGAATTTTTCCAGCACTTCCGGTTCGGAACGAATCACGATTTCCTTCTGATAAGGAATCTTCTTGGCATATTGATACACTTTCCAATAAAGTTTTCCTTCCGGCAGTTCGCTATCGGAAGGATAAGACGAAGCCAACACGGTATTGAAATCGCAAGGCGGAAAATTATAGCGGTCCATGATGCTCATTACCAAGGTGTCGGGTCGTTCATAGTAGGCCGACAAGGGAATCTTGTAAGTGTCGCACATGTATTCCAATTCCTCGGCGATGTTGTAATGCTGCATAGAATACTGATACCTGATGCGACGACGCAGCGACTTCCTTTCGATGCCCACTTCGTCCAAGTCGATCTGACGCAATCCATCGTCCATGCTATAAATATTCGTCTCGGACGATGATGCGTATTCGCCGCTTGGCACATTCAGTTCGTAATAGGAAATAAATTTTGGCTTGGGACTGTACCATCGGTTCATCGATACCATGTGATGGGGACCCACCATAAAATCGCGCATGCTTATCCAAAGATTTCCCTGGCCATAAAAATGAGGAAACAGCAAGGCATAATTGCCGATTTCGTTGGTGGAAACGCGGCCAAAATACTCATAAGGCTCATCGTTGATAGAAAAGGTGAACGAGAGTTTAGCATCTTTCAG
The DNA here is from genome assembly GCA_017380635.1 of Bacteroidales bacterium. Lineage (GTDB taxonomy): Bacteria > Bacteroidota > Bacteroidia > Bacteroidales > UBA1402 > UBA1757. The sequence goes on from JAFODP010000014.1 coordinate 82,217, forward strand.
GCGAGGTTTGCGCAAACGTTCCAGGTTGATGACACTGCCATCGGCCATGATTCCTTTTTCGATAGGCTGTTTCCATCCGGCCTGCATATATTGTTCGTTCATGTTTTCCCACTGATAACGGCTCCATCCGCGCGTAAGCATCAGCAAATCGAGGTGATGGTGTCGGTTGCGATCGTCTTTTTCGAAATAGTAGGAAGCATGCTTGATATAGCCTTTCAGTTCGGACGAAAGCAAAAGCCAAGTGTAGAAATTGTCGCTGTTGTAGCTAATGTCGTCGCTTTCGGCATCGCGCACGGCAAGAGAGATATGGCCCTGTACGGGTTTGCCTTCGTGGTCTTCGGCCGTTGCTTGTAACAAGATTTTTCCGTAAGGATTGAAGGCGTAGCCATGGCTATTGTCCTGAATGCTCAAACTATTTCTATGCGCTTTGTCGTGCTTGATAAAACACATCCGCTCGGCCAAGGCGCGTCCCTCGCGATCGAAAACACTAATGCTGTTCACGCCATCCGGCATGGAGTCTTTATCGATAGAAAGTTGGTATTCATCTGCGGCCTCAACAACATGAAAGCGGTAAATATTTCCACCCTGACTCAGTGCCACCGCAATAAGGCTGTCATTGAAAAGTTCGTCTTTGCGATAATGAGCCGTGATAACTATCTGAGAGCTACCGTATTGATTGTTTACCGCCAAGGCACAGCCGGAAGGATAAATTTCGGGCAAAGGAAAACGAAACTCCCTGTCTGCATGCTTTATTATTGCCTCATAACTTTCTTGGGCCGAAGCTTTAAATGTGAAAACACCGCAACCATCCATGGCGGGCTTAATTTGCGCCACCAGTTTACCTCGTTTATTATACACGCCGCCACTGAAGTTTAGTCCGCGTCCCTCTTTGTCGCTGATTTGAAAAGCAACCCGCTGCTCCACACTATCGACAATGACACCGCCTTCGGGAAAGAATTCCATCTTGATGGGCGCCTCTTTTTCATAAATCTGATCATCGAAAGCAGTGCTTGCACTCACTGTGCTGCGGCGTTTTTTCGGTTCCCATTTGGGCAAGGGATCGTAGTGATATTTTTTGCGAAGCGCTTTGGTAGGCGGAAAAATATACGACCACAGACTGTACTGTCCGTCGTCGTGATAGCTGCGAATTTTCTTTCTTCGGCTCAGGTCTCTATCGAGGATGGTTTTCTGATGATAGTTCCCTTCGGGAACGTTCTTATAGACAGGAAACACGCGCGAGAAAACGGCATCGTCGCCAAAGTTGAGCATGTAGCGCGTGTAGGCGCGAACTTCGTAATAACCAGACAGATAAAGCGAATCCAGATGAAACTCGCCATGACAGCCGCCATTCACGATGGGATATTTTTTCGTTTCCAGCACCGCGCCTTCGGGCGAGAGCAATTCCACATACAACACCTTGCTCAACTGGCTCTGCCGCTGCGCGTTGGCCGCCATCACGTAAGCTTTGAACCAAATGGTTTCTTCCAAAAAATAGGCCGTGTTGTCGAAATGCAGATACACCTTCTCCTGCGGATACATCCTATTGAACGCATTGATATCCTGAAAGTAAGCCGCCATTTTGCCCTCTACCGAAAATGTATCTTCGGCCGCTGTTATCGGCAGTTCGCTTGCCGCCGCGCTCCTCGTTTCGGCCATCGGCAGTTCGCTTGCCGCCGCGCTCATGCACAGCGTCGCCACACAACAAATCAATAGGGAGAAGAGCAGTTTCTTCGTCATGGCTTATAAAGTTTTATGATACAAGGTGTTCACCGATTCGCAAAGGTAAAAATCTCATACAGAAAAGAAAATTAATCGAATTTGATATACTTTGCTGCCTTGGCAATACACTTGTCAATGGATGTTTTGTTGCCGTCGATGAAGAACAAGGTATGGAAAGATCGAGGTAACTCCTCCTCTGTTGTATAAAATTGTACGGCATAACATTGTAGATTATTGCTTTCAAAACCAGGATTAAAATATTTTGTCTCTTCTGGACGTCCTGAAGCCGTAACCCAAAGTCTTACTCTATCAACCTGAGGTATTTCGGTAATAACGATGTTTTGGCAGTTAAGCTCTTGTGTCAATGGACTATCGTCTATTATGCGAGAGTATTGGCTAATCAGTTCGCGAGTTTCTTGCTTGACAGCCTCAACTTCCTCCGCATCTCTCTGCGACAGAGGTTTAGCATCGGGCTTATTCGAAATAACGCCCGTTCTTGTGATGTTGTTGACATAGCGGAAATTATGTGGTTTATGGCTATTCTTAAGCATAAAACTTGCTCCAAATGGAAAAAGCACATAGTCGGAAGGATGGCTATAAGGAGGAATAGGCCCGTTGTACTTTTTAACACCGCGTTTGGCTTCCATCAGCACACTGCAATGATTGGAAATCTTTACGATAGATTCATATACAAATAGCGGATCATGACTATTAAGAGGAGTATCAAATATGATAATTTGTAGCGCGCTGTCGGGATGCCACATTTCAAGAATGCGTTTTTCGGGAAAGGAGATGTTCAATCCGATTTCACTTTTTGCATTCGAACAATACTCTTGGTAAAGCTTTTCGCCCTGCGCCGAATTTTCACTGTTTGTCCACAAATAGCAACAGAGTAGCAGCACAGCAATAATAGATTTTCTCATAGTCGCTTAATTTTATACAACATCGACCTTGATAGATACATATTCATCAAAAATGTTACAACAATGAGGTAATCTAATTAGTATCCTTGCTCGATTAGTTGTTCTTTCTGTTGCTGATAAATAGAGAGCATGAATCTTTTTTCGGAAGCTTCGTCGTTGACAAGCTTTTCACGCAAAGGCGATGTCAGCAGGCTTTCGTCAAAATCTTCGTAAGAGATGATGATTTCATCGTCTGCGTGCAAATCTTCTGTCATCCATTGAAGATAATTGCCTTCCATATCCATGGCGTCACAAACCAGTCGCATCACATTTTCCTTGTTGCTCACGAGAATACCGGTAGAGCCGGAAGTGCAGGCCATGTAATAATCTTTTCCGCGGAATGTAATTTTGAATCCTCTCATAACCAGCCCCTTTCCTTTAAATAGTTTTCAAATGCCTGAAATTTTTCCAAAGGAGATTGTGTTTCTGTCCTCTTGGCATCGGGACAATCCGTCACACGCTCAGGCCTATCTGTCTGACAATCAGAAAAACGAATACGCAAGACATCGCCCGTTTGCAAATGAGCGAAAGACAGATATCTGTTTTCTTGCTTCAGTTCATAATCGATGGTCTGTGCCAATACTGTAGCCTCTTCACTACCTTGTTTGTGTAAGCAACATACGTGCAGCGTCAGCAATTTGTCGCCCGAAATGTCAATATTCAGGCTTCGATGCCGGTGAATTAACGATAAGGTTTTCATAGTTATTCGGCTTTTACTTTCACACGAATATTGGCGGAAATCTGTCGCGAAGAATTGCCCACGCGCAGCATATAGTCGCCGGCTTCGGTGTTCCAAGAAGAGGAAGTTTCATCCCAGAATGCAAAAGACGACACGGGAATTGTCAGGCTGACAGTTTGTTTTTCGCCCGCTTTGAGGAAAACTTTTTGGAAGGCTTTCAACTCTTGATAAGGACGCGCCACCGAAGATTTTACATCAGAAACATACACTTGTATCACTTCGGCACCATCGCGCGAACCCGTATTTTCAATATCGATGCTGAGCTGAATTTTTCCGTCGGAAGCATAGGTGTTGGCATCGCAACGCGCATTGGAAAGATTGAAAGTGGTGTAAGAAAGTCCGTAACCAAAAGGATAAGCCGCCGGAATTTTCTTGGTATCGTGCCAACGATAACCCACCAGAATATCTTCCATATACACTTGTTTGACACCATCGCCGGGATAAGACAATTGGCCGTAGGAAATAGCACCATTGTCGCTGAGTTTTTTAGGGAAGGAGAAAGGCAATTTTCCACTCGGATTGACATCGCCCGACAAAACCGACGCAATGGCATAACCGGCTTCGCTTCCTGCATACCAAGCCTGAACAATAGCTTTCACCTTGGGCGCCCACGAAGTTTCCACCGCATTTCCACTCATCAGCACCACAACCACATTTTCGTTTACCGCAGCAATATCGTTGATAAGTTTCGGCTGATTGAAAGGCAATTCGTAGCTGTAGCGGTCGGCAGCTTCGCAGTCTTGTTTGTGATTCTTGTTCAATCCGCCCACGAAAATAACGATATCCGATTGTGCAGCCGCACGCACAGCCTCAGCATGCAAACTGTCGAGATTGTGCGTAGGTTTGCCTTCGTTGGAATACATAGCCTTGCCCGAATCGTAAGCGCGAGCAAAAACAATTTCGGCTTCGGGGAAACGTTCTTTGATACCCTGCAATGGCGTGATGACGCGCTTGGGTTTCAGTTCGCTGCTACCGCCGCCCTGCATCAGGTTGCGAATGGCATTCTCGCCTATCACGGCAATACGTTTCGGCGCCTTGACGATAGGAAGCATATTATCTTTGTTCTGCAGCAAGACCATACCGCCTTCGGCAATTTTCTGCGCCGCCTTTGCGTGGGCCCCCGTTGCCAAAGAACCCCAAGGACGATGACTGTTCAAATTGGTTCGCAACAACAGACGAATAATGCGGCGAGCTTTGTCGTCGAGCTGTTCCTGACTGTATTTACCATTGCGCAAACCTTGCAGAAAAGCATCGGCCAAATAATAATGATTATAGTCGAATTTCGATTCGGAAGTGAGTCCGTTGGTGTAAGTGCCCATTTCCAGATCGAGACCGTTTTTCACCGCTTGCTCGGTATCGTGACAGCCGCCCCAGTCGGTAATGAAAGCGCCATCCCAAGCCCATTCTTCTTTCAGGATCTTGTTCAGATATTCGTTGTGACAGCAATGTTGATTTTTGTATTGATTGTAGGCTCCCATAAAAGTCCAAGCGCCGGCATCGGCAGCCGCTTTGAAAGCCGGCAGATAAATTTCGCGCAAAGCACGCTCGGACACTTCCACATTGATATGACCGCGATCTATTTCCTGGTTGTTGAGCGCATAATGCTTCACACATGTTGCCACGCCATTTTCCTGTACGCCACGGATATAAGGTTGCACCATCACTGAAGCCAAATAAGGATCTTCGCCCATGTATTCGAAATTGCGTCCGTTCAAAGGCATGCGATAGATATTCACGCCCGGACCGAGTATAACATCTTTCTTGCGATAACGCGCCTCAGCACCAAGACTTTGTCCGTACAAATAAGCCAAGTCCGGATCGAAACTGGCCGCCAAACAAGTTAGTGCGGGAAAAGCCGTCACCGAGTCGTTGCGCCATTTGGCATAGCCCCAGTCGTTCCAGTTGATTTCGGCCCGAACACCGTGAGGGCCGTCACTGTACCAAAGTTCGGGAATGCCCAAGCGTGGCACACCGGGCGTGGTGAATTTTCCTTGCGCAGCGCATAGCTTCACTTTTTCTTCCAGCGTCAGTTGCGAGAGTATCGCTTCTACTTTTTCGTCTTCACTCAAAGCCTCGTCACACCAGACAGGCTGATTCGCTTGGGCTGAAAGAGAAAACATCAAACTCGATAAAAAAATGGTCAACGAAGTGATTGCTACGGAAAAGTGTCTCATTGTTCTTTGGTTTTGGGATTAAACGACTGGCCTTCGGCCGTAAAATTGCGGCTAAATTAATGCATTTTTAGCGAAAACAAGACTACCTTTGCCCTCAACTCCAACATGTAAAACAAAATAAGCTCTTATGAACACGAAAAATACTCCGATATTGCTGCTGACGGGATTTTTGGGCAGCGGAAAAACAACCTTGGTAAACCGCATTTTGAGCAATCGCCAAGGCATCAAATTTGCCGTGATGGTGAACGACATCGGCGAAGTGAACATCGATGCCGATCTGATACAGAAAGGCGGCGTGGTGAATCAGGAACAGGGCAATCTGGTGACGCTGGAAAATGGTTGTGTTTGTTGCTCTTTGCAGATGGACCTGATTAATCAGTTGAACGAGCTTCACGCCCAGCAATTCGATTACATCGTTTTGGAAGCCAGCGGTTTGGGTATGCCCGCTCCGATTGCGCAAAATATTTGCAGCATCCCGCAGATGCAGGCGCCCGGACAAAGTTATCCTTACCTCGATTGCATTGTTACCATGGTGGATGCCTTGCGTCTGCAAAGTCCTTTGGAAGAAGATTTGCAAGCTTTGGTGGTGGAACAGATTGAATTCTGCAACATCGTGCTGCTGAACAAGGCTGATTTGGTTAGCGCCGAGCAATTGGCCGAAACCAAAGCTTACATCCGCGCTTTGCAAGCCCAAGCGGAGATTATTGAAACTTCGCACGCCGACATCGGGCTGGATAAAATTCTCGACACGCATCTGTTCCGTTTCGACAAGGTGGCCACTTCGGCGGCTTGGATTCGGGAAATGGAGCGGCCGCTGAGTGAGGCCGAGCGCAGCGAGGCCGAACACCACGAGCATCATCAGCATCATCACGACGATGATTGTCCTTACTGCCGCGCAGAAAAAGAGCATCATCACGAGCATCATCATCACGACTGCGATTGCGACGGCAGCCATCACGCACACGAAGAGCATTGCGACTGCCACGAGCACGAACACAAGCATGAGCATCACGATTGCCACTGCCACGATCATCACCACGATCATCATCACGAAGCGCCTTTCGGTATTGAAACTTTCTTGTATTACCGTCGCGGGCCTTTCGACATGAACAAGTTCGATTATTTCGTCACCAAGCAATGGCCCAAAGAAATTCTGCGCGCAAAAGGTCTTTGCTGGTTCGAAGACAATCCCGACATGTCTTGCATTTTCGAACAGGCAGGCGAACAAAAACAGCTTACCGAAGGTGGATATTGGTACGCCGCAGCGCCCCCGCAGGAATGGATGGAAATTGTGGCACAAGACCCTAAAGCCCGCGACGACTGGGACGAAAAATATGGCGACAGAATGCAAAAAATCGTCTTTATCGGCAAGCATCTCGACAAACATCATCTTATCCATTTGTTAGACAATTGTTTGGCTTCCGAATAGATGTTTTTTGAACACCAAGTTTAGTTGTTCGTTTACAAAACGGAAAAGTTTTTGAACTTTTGAAAAAATTACAATGCTCATTTTCAGAGTGTTGTAATTTTTTTTGGAAAACTTTCAAAAATTCTTGAATATATTTTTTGTCAACTATTGATAAATATCTGCGCAAGCTTTACCTTTGCAAACACCGCACAAAAGGGATAGAAAACAATCAAAAAATATATAACTCATTCATTTAAAGTCGTTAGCCAAAATTATGAGCTCCGCAGAAATTTTTATCGTCAAACGTGATGGCAAAGAAGTGCCTTTTTCGATTGAAAAAATCAAGAACGCCATCGCTAAAGCATTCCTCTCGGTGAATTGTTTCGCCACCCAGGAAATCATGACATCTATCCTCAGCCATTTGAACATTTACAATGGTATTTCGGTGGAAGATGTGCAGAACCAAGTAGAAATTGCCTTGATGCAAGAACGCTACTACTCTGTTGCCAAATCGTTCATGTTGTATCGTCAGAAACACACCGAAGATCGCGAAACCCGCGACAAATTGGAATTCCTGATGAACTATTGCAACGCTTTGAACGCTGCTACCGGAAGTAAGTACGATGCCAATGCCAATGTTGACAAAAAGAACATCGCTACCCTTATCGGCGAACTTCCCAAATCGAACTTTATCCGTCTGAACCGTCGTCTGCTTACCGACCGTCTGAAAGAAATGTACGGCAACGAATTGTCAGACAGATACATGGAATTGCTGAAAAGCCACTTCCTCTACAAAAACGACGAAACCAGCTTGGCCAACTATTGCGCCAGTATCACCATGTATCCCTGGTTGATCAACGGTACCAAGGCCATCGGCGGTAACTCTGCGCCTCCATCAAACTTGAAGTCGTTCTGCGGCGGCTTTATCAACATGGTGTTCATCGTTTCGAGCATGTTGAGCGGTGCCTGCGCTACGCCCGAATTCTTGATGTACATGAACTATTTCATCGGTTTGGAATTTGGCGAAGATTATTATCTGCGTGCCGACGATGTGGTTGACCTTTCTAACAAGCGTCGTAGCATCGACAAGATTATCTGCGACTATTTCGAACAAATCGTTTATTCTATCAACCAGCCCACCGGTGCTCGCAACTTCCAAGCTGTTTTCTGGAATATTTCTTACTACGACAAGTTCTATTTCGAAAGTTTGTTCAGCGAATTCGTATTCCCCAACGGAAGCAAACCTCACTGGGAATCTTTGTCTTGGTTGCAGAAACGCTTCATGAAATGGTTCAACAAAGAACGTACCCGCGCCGTGCTTACTTTCCCCGTGGAAACCATGGCTTTGCTGTCGAAAGATGGTGATGTAATGGACAAGGAATATGGCGATTTCACCGCCGAAATGTACAGCGAAGGTCACTCTTTCTTCACCTACATGAGCGACAACGCCGACTCTTTGGCTTCTTGCTGCCGTCTGCGTAACGAAATTCAGGACAATGGCTTCAGCTACACTTTGGGTGCCGGCGGTGTTTCTACCGGCTCGAAGAGCGTGCTCACCATCAACCTGAACCGTTGTATCCAGCATGCTGTGAAGATGGGTATGCCTTACCAGACTTTCTTGCGCGAAATCATCGACATTGCACACAAGGTACAATTGGGTTACAACGAAAACCTCAAGGATTTGCAAAAGAAGGGAATGTTGCCCTTGTTCGACTCTGGCTTCATCAACATCAGCCGTCAATATCTGACCATCGGTGTAAACGGTTTGGTAGAAGCTGCCGAATTCTTGGGTATCGAAATCAACGACAATCCCAAATATCTTGAATTTGTTCAGACCGTTCTTGGTTTGGTAGAAGAATACAACAAGAAATATCGCAGCAAAGAAGTGTTGTTCAACTGCGAAATGATTCCTGCCGAAAACGTGGGTGTAAAACACGCCAAGTGGGACCGCGAAGACCATTATTTCGTGCCTCGCGATTGCTACAACAGCTATTTCTACATTGTGGAAGATACTTCGTTGAATGTGCTCGACAAATTCCGTCTGCACGGCCGCGACTACGTGGAACATCTTACCGGTGGTTCGGCTTTGCACATGAACCTGGAAGAACACCTCAGCAAGGAACAATATCGTCAATTGTTGCGCGTAGCTGCCGAAGAAGGTTGCAACTACTTCACCTTCAACATTCCTAACACGGTTTGCAACAAGTGTGGCCACATCGACAAGCGTTACTTGAAAGAATGTCCCGAATGCGGTAGCAAGGATATCGATTATCTGACTCGTATCATCGGTTATATGAAACGTATCAGCAACTTCTCACAAGCTCGTCAGGAAGAAGCCAATCGTCGTTTCTATGCCAATGGAGAATGTGTGAAAGCCTAAGGCTGAAACCTAATGAAATTTGCAGACTACGATATTGTCTTTCAAGAGATTCCGGGCGAAGTAAGCTTGGCAATCAACATTTCGCACTGTCCCAACCGCTGTCCGGGATGTCACAGTGCGTACCTTATGGACGACGTGGGCGAAGTTCTCAACGAGACTTCGCTCTCGTCGTTGCTTTCAAGATACGGCAAAGGTATCACCTGTGTATCTTTCATGGGCGGCGACCGCGAGCCTTTCGAAGTGGCCCGCTTGGCCCAATGGCTGCATCAAGAGTATCCTTCGCTCAAAACCGCTTGGTATTCAGGCAAAACTGCCCTACCCGAAAATTTCCCCATCGAGCATTTTCAATACATAAAAATAGGCCCTTACCTTTCGGAGCAAGGACCTTTGAATGTTCGCACTACCAACCAGCGTTTGTATCGTATCGAGCCCGATGGCAGCATGAACGATATCACCGCTGTTTTCTGGAAGAAATAAGCTTAACCGTTTTTCTTTAGGTTGATATTTCTTCGTTCCACAAAACCATAATCGTAAGGCAATTTACCTGAAACGCGCAGATAACGGCGTGGCGCATTGCTTATCCAAACCACTTTGATTTCGTTGCCATTCTGTTCAATAACAAAACCGCCTTCCACTTCCCAGCTGACAAATTCCGCATTGGCCGGACGTACATAATAACAACCTTCTTCCTCTTTCGAAGCCACGATAGCCGGCTTTACCGGAGCAACAATATCGCGGAAAAAGATATCCATCTTGTCTTGAATCAGGTAGAAATTGTCGTTGATAGAATCATTCTTGTCCACCTGTGGCTCGTGCTTCCAACCTTTGAAAGTGTGCAATTCTGCCGGAATACGGTTGGCCTCAGCACGCTGCTGAATATTGTACGAACCATACATTTTGTTGAACAAAGTCTTCTTGAACGCACCCACCGCCTTGAAAGGATAATCGTATTTGTAAGGAACAATATCGTCTTTGTCGCCATGGAAAGACAGGATGGGCACTTTTTTCTCATCGAACATTTCCAAATTGGAAACCGCGCCCCACATATTCACCACGCCTTTGATATCAAAATCTGCTTTACACCTGTTGCCACTTTTGTTGATGGGACCCAAGTCGGGCAATTCGCGCTCTTCATCGTCGAAAGAAGTTACCGGACGATAAGCTTCGGTCATGTAAGCCAAATTGAGCGAGGTAATGGCGCCGGCGCTGCTTCCACCCACAAAAATCATCGAAGTATCAATGCCGTAGGTTTCGCGTTCTTCCACCAAAAATCGCATCGCAGCATGCGCATCTTGCACTGCACAATAAGCCGAACGTTCAATGGCCGACAGGTTCAATTTGAAGCCTAAACGATAATTGATGGAAGCCACCACATAACCCAAAGAAGAAAGATGTTCGCACCATTTAACGTAATTCGGACTGTCTTTCGCACCCAAATAAAACGCACCACCGTGTATCATCATAATCAAAGGACGATGTTCCAAAGCGTCGTGCTGAGGCTTATAGATGTCCATCGTGAGTTCCAGATCCTGCTCCTCGCCCACTTCGCGCAATTTTCTAATCAGATCGAAGCCTTTGTCTTCGCCTTCGGGAATTTCGTCCCAATAACCTTTCACGTGGCCATAAGGCACATCTTTTTCCACCGACACACGATAACAGGGTTTGCGGTAACGTTTGTTGGAATATTGCACAAATGGCTGCACCTGACAGATATCGAAACGGAAAGGCACCTTTGGAACAAACAGACCGACACCGATTTTTCCTTCAATTTTTTTATCGTCGTAATGAAAAGACGACAGACGCAAATTTTTATTCAGCATCGACAAACTGCGGTCTTTCACCGAAGATTGTTCACGGGCATCTTCGGCTTGCACACGAATCGTCTTTTTGTTGATAAAAATGTTGAATGGTACCGTGTCGGCACTAAAGGACGACAAATCGAGATAATGTCCCGAAAAAGAGGTAGCGCCATCCTCGTCGACATCCATAGCTTCCAGGAATACGGCATAAGGATGTTCGTCAATTTCGCCTTTTAACAAACTTCCTTCCAATTCGATATGTTCCTGGCAAGAACAAAGCATCAGTGCCCAAGCGAAGCAGAGATAAAAGAGTGATTTTGAGGTTTTCATTGGTTCGTATTTTAAGATTTTTCCATTGCCGTTGACGAGGCTAAAAGTAGCGAATTAATCAAGGAAACGATACTTGTTTTCCGAGATTTTATCCTAAAAAATGTTATCGATTTTGAAGGTACTGACGCAGCATATTATAGGCTCTGACAGCGCTGCGATACACCACGCGCAAACGTCCGCCGGCATTGCCGAAATGGAAACATTCACTACGAACACCATCGGGCGTAGCCACCGCTATCCACACCGTTCCAACAGGCTTTTCGGGGCTTCCGCCATCGGGTCCGGCAATACCGGAAGTGGCCAAAGCAAAATCGGTGTTAAATTTCTCTCGTACATTGACAGCCATGGCTTCCACCACCTGTTGACTCACGGCGCCATAGGTTTGCAAATCGTCTGAAGATACGTGCAGGATATTCTCTTTGATTTCGTTGGCATAAGACAGCACAGAACCTTTGAACACGCAGGAACTGCCGGGAATAGAGGTGATCAGATGGGCTAAATAGCCGCCGGTGCAACTTTCGGCCGTCGACATGGTTTTTCCTTGTTGACATAAAAGTTTGAACACAATTTCGTGCATGGGAAGATCTTCTTTGGCAAAGACATAAGCTCCGGCCAAAGCGCAGAGTTTTTCCACTTCTGCATCCATTTCTTTTTCAAGCTTTTGCAAATCGTTTCCCTTACCGCTGAGACGAAGTCGCACGATGCCGCTGTCGGGCAAATAAGCCAAGCCGATGTGTTCGGGTAAAGAAAGTTCCCAATCTTCCAGCAAATCGGAAAGCGTACTTTCGCCTATACCGATGGTTTGCACCGTTTTACAGAGATAATGTTCGCCCGGATGAAAATGGGCCGACAAACGCGGAAGCACTTCCAATCGCATCAATTCGTCCATTTCGTAAGGCACGCCGGGCAAGGATATCAACACTTTGCCATCTTGTTCCAACCAAAGTCCGGGCGCTGTTCCACAACGATTGGGAAGCACCACTGCCGAAGCGGGCACCATGGCTTGTTCCCGATTGGTATCGCTCATCTGTACACCGCGTCCGGCCAACCATCCGCTTACAAAATCGAGCGTCGGCTGATGAAGGACAAGTTGTGTATGAAAATACTCGCAAATCACTTTTTTGGTAATATCGTCTTTAGTGGGACCCAGCCCGCCGGTGAGAATGACGGCATCCACTTGCCGAAAAGCATCGGAAATTTCACGAAAAATGGCATCACCCTTGTCGCCGATTACCACGGTTCTATCCACATAAAAACCTTGCGCCAGCAAATAACGGCTCATCACCGCTGCGTTGCTGTTGATTACTTGTCCTATCAGCAATTCGTCGCCGATATTGATAATGCGAATATTCATCAGAATTCTATTTTGGAAGTGAAGATTTTATCCTTGGAAATATAGTTGTCGTAGAGGAACAAAAGCACATTCAGCAACAAAAGGGCAATAATGCCGGAAAGTCCGGGCAAACCTCTGAGCAAATCGTTGGAATTCATCACCATCATCGTGGAGATGCCGGCAAGTGCGTTGAAGGTTCCATGGAAAACAGCCACCGCGATGCTCGATTTGGCTTTGATGCGGATATAATTGCAAATGGGCGAAAGCATCAAGCAAAAAAGCATCATCATGAAAACGCCGGCCAGAGGATGCTGCGGATAATTGTGTCCCATCAGAATAAGGGGCGCGTGCCAAAATCCCCACAAAACTCCGATATAAAGTGTTGGTTTCCAGAATGCCTGCGATTTAAATTGATTGAACAGATAACCGCGCCATCCGGCTTCTTCGCCGAAAGCTAACACCGCATTGATGGTAAGCCCGGCGAACAGACCCGAAATAAGCGTAATCCAGAAATACGGCAGCGGCATGGCATTCATCTGCGCCTGCAATTGCGCCATAGCCTGAGGATTATCGCCCACCATTCCGAACAAAGCGGCGTTCATATTATCGTACAGATCCATGCCCAATATGTATTTAGAGCTAAGCAAAGTGGCAAACACCAACACAATTGGCGACAGCCAGGCAAAAACCCAAGCCCAATTGATTTTGAAAGAAGCGGCCAAAGCCTTCGAAGTGATTTTCTTATCGTTGATTTTCATCAACACAAGGCTGCTTATCAATGGTAAAAACATGTAGAAACTTGAAAACAAAGCGCGAATTGTCTGGAATTTTGTCGCATCCATACCGCGGGTTGACAAATAGAAAATGCCTGCAGCCACAAAAGACAGCGCACAAACAAACAAAGCAAATTGATTAGATTTTTTCATAGCGTAATTATGTTAGATTTATAAAATGAATTGCAATACCAACAAACTGACGAGCAAAGTGGGAAGCGCAATCGTCAGCCCGATTTTCAGAAATTGCGCATAGGAAAACGACAAGTCGTGATCTTTCAGGATAGACATCCACATTATGCCGGCCAAAGCGCCGATGGGCGAAAAGAAAGCACCAAGATTGGAGGCTATCACCGTGGCGTACATGGCTTTTACTTGCAAGAGCGCGGGCAGATTTTCCATCACCGAACAGAACAACACGCTCATGGGAATATTGTTGATGACGTTGGCCGTGAAAAAAGATGCCAAACCATAAGAGAGAATGGGATTATCGCTGCCGAGTATTTTAGCGAAAAGTGCCGTAAAGCCGCAGTCTTTCAACGCGATAGTGAGAACAAACATCGACAGGACAAAGGGAATTAGTTGCCAAGGCGCGCGTCGCAAACAAGCCGTCAGACCTACCGCCACTTCGCCTCGCAAAGCCGACACCACCGAAGCACACAAAAACAAACTCAAAGCCGAGAAAAAGGCCACTTTCCACATTTCCACCTGCAGATACGACGAGAAAACCAGTATCAGCGTACAGATGCCCAAATGCAACAATCCGATGGCCAAGCGCATTTTATCTTTGATGACAATGTCTTCGGCCTTGCCCGAAATGGGTGCTTGCAATTGTCGACGGAAAAGCCCATACAACAAAACAAAAGCTATCAGACCGGCTGCCAGCGTGGGCAATGTCATCACTTTCAGATAATCCAGAAAATTCACGCCATGCGCCGTTGCCAAATAAATATTGGTAGGATTTCCGATAATCAAAGCCATGCTCCAGGTGTTGGCGGCCACAAATTCAGCGGCCAGATAGGGCATGGGATTAATCTTGGCATTTTGGGCAAAAAAGCAAATAAAGGGCGTAAACGACAGAATAATAATATCGTTAGAGCTGAACACGGTTAAAACGGAAACCGTCAGATAGAGATACAGAAAAAGCTTGGTTTGCGATGTGTTCGCCCGACGCAAAGTGGCATTGGCCAAATAGCGGAAAAATCCGAAATGATCGAGATATATCGACAGCAGTGTCATGGAAATAAAGAGTATCAATATCTTCAAAGGATTGATGGCCGCGTCCGACAACAACACCGATACAAAGCCTTTCCATTCCACTTGTTTGAACAGGAATAAAAAAACAGCCCCTATCAGCGTTATCAGCCAATAGGAATCCATTTTATATTTTCGAAAAGAAATCTGCGGAAAAAACAAGACCGACAAAATCATCAGAAGGCAAGTTATTCCGCAGATTATTAAGGAGGTAGCCATAACTACGGAATTAAAATCTTTTTACCTTGATGAATATATAGTCCTCTTTCGGGCGACAAATGCTTACGACCCATCATATCGTAGTAATAAACATCATCTTCTTTGATAATCGATTGTAAATCATCGGTTTTAACATCGTCAATCTGACCACTCAGTTTGATATTTGCCAAACCGATTTGCTTGGTAGTCCCCAAATTGTAGATGTAAAACACCAATTTTCCTTCGCCTTGCGTGGAGGGAAAATTTTCCTGACTAAAATCGTAACTGCAAGCTGAATAATTGCTGTTTCTATCGGGCTTCAAAGCAGTGGTGATTTCTGTTTTTTTACCGGCATCGTTGATCCAGAAAACATCCACCGAACCGCCATCCGTGCCACAACGCACTGCATCGAACGCCAACTTGCCCGGCTTGAACGACTGACCTTGCTTTGGACTGACACAAAAAGAAACGCAAGCCTTATCGCTGGCAGATGACGAAGATGCCGAAGGTTGAAATTTAGTAAAATTGACACCGCTGTAAGTACTGGTACTCAACGAAAAACCTTGCTGAGAAGAGGCCGTGGAAGCCAACATATCTTTCGGATTGGAAACGGCGGCTGCATTACAAGAAGCCGAACCCAAAGCCCAAGTAAGCAGCACATCTTCGCGAACAGCCTCGTAGGTGGTGGTATCGGGCTGCAAACCTTGCACTTCGCCTTCGGCATTTTGGGCTTCGGTGATGTGAGCCACGATGCCATTCAGATAAACTTCCAGATTGGTGTAACCTTCTGCATTGACAATATTTCCATCGGAAGCAAGCTGCGGATTCAAAGCATTGGCTGTTTCATAATCGTCGGGCATACCGTCGCCATCGCTGTCGGTCCAAGGAGTGGTTTGTTGCAAAGTGGGCCAGGCCGACCAATCGGCAGGCGCATCAGCAGGTTTGATATCGTCTTGAGAATCAATCAATCCGGGTACATCGGTTCCATTTTTTCCAGAATACGTGGCCACACCTTTTCGCGTATCGGAAACTATCAGTTCGTCCACCGCATCGCGATGCAAAGAAGCGCCCACATAATCCAACACTTTTTCGTAGGCTTTTTCGGCCGTATGCGTGGTGGTATACACAAAATCGATAGGCGCCGCAAGCTTCATCTGCTGATGGACCGTTTCGTTGAAAGTGCCATCGTTGCCGCTTTTATCTATCTGATTGTAAATACCATAAGTCCAGTTGTCGTTGGTAACCACACTGTGCAAACTGTTCACATTGCCTTTTACGAAGAACTTTCCCCAAACATGCCACATCGGATACCAACCATTCCAGCTGCCATCTTTATTCTGACAGTATTCGGTGGTGCGGATGTTGATGGAGGCAATACGTTGCTGCACTCCGGTAGAACGCGTCTTGGTGCCGGGGCCTGGCTTATAATAATTATTGACGATATTCACATTCATACCTTCGCCGCCATAACAACCATTTCCGGCCCAATTGTAAATAACGTTATTGCGCATATCCATACGTTCGTCGGTTTGTGTACTCTGACGCGGTCCGAGACGTGGCGTACGGCTGTTGTGATGAGCCATCAGATTGTGATGATAACTGGCTCCCGATCCGCCCCAATTACCGCCATAACCATGAGATCCCTTGCTATGTCCTGCATTATTAAGACTTTGCGAAGAAATACACCATTGCACCGTGATATCGCGCGAACCATACACAGACAAACATTCATCAATGCTCCAACTGACAGAACAATGGTCGATAATGATGTTTTTAAGATCCATGCCGCCCAAGCCATCGCCTTGGTGATTAGCCACATATCTATTTCCCAAACGGAAACGCATATAACGGATAATCACATTGTTAGCAGCGATTGTGAAAGGATAATCGGCCACACAGATACCATCGCCGGGCGCAGATTGTCCGGCCAAAGTGACATTACCGTTCCTGATGCTGAGCGCACTTTTCAGATGAATGGTTCCCGATACATTGAAAACAATGGTACGCGTGCCGCTCTGATTCAAACACCAACGCAACGAACCTTGACGCGTTGCAGCATCGCCTTCGTCATTGTCTTCGAGCGTGTTCACCACATAAACCTTGCCACCACGACCACCGGTAGTGTAACGGCCAAAACCTTCTGCACCAGGAAAAGCAGGCACCTCTTTCGCCTGTAAAGAGACGAAAGAGATGAAGGCTATTATCCACACAGCTAACTTTTTCATAAGAATCTTATTTTCTCTTGTTAATCTTCTGTTCGTGAAAAGCAATCTTCAAATTGAATTTGCTTTGCTTGAAATCCAGGCGCAAATGACGACGAGAGAAACGCATATTGATTTTTAATTCACGAATCTGACGACGCATTTCCAAACGTTCGATTTTAGTTTCCAAACGCTGCTTACGTGCTTGATTCTTAGCTTTTTTCAATTTCTTTTCTACACGAGAAATCTTACGTTCGAAACGGTCGGCCATGCGCAACAATCTCTCTTGCTTGCGCAAATCCAGCAACTTACGACGACGTTCCACGCGGGCAATCTTACGTTCGTAACGCTCAATGCTGCTTTCTTCCAACATCTGCGTGAACACTTTACCCTTGGTTTGGTTGTTTTCCGTCTTGTTGTAGATTTCTTCCATCAAATCGTGATACTTCTTGTGAAGCGGCGCACGACGCAATTTCAAAGTAGGCGACAAGAAACCATTCTGTTGCGTCCATTCATCGGCCACCAAACGGAATCGCTTGATTTGTTCATGCGGAGAAAGATCGCGGTTCAAGTCGTCGATAATTTTGCTATACATCTTGTACACGATATCTTCTTCCACCAGATTGGCTTCGTTGCGGAATTGCAAGTGATTCTTGTTGGCCCAAGCCTTCAGTTGATGAAAGTTAGGAACAATGATAGCCGAAGCAAACTTTTCGTTTTCACCGATTACCATAGCCTGTTCGATGAAATCAGATTCTTTCAGTTTGTTTTCGATGGGCTGCGGAGCCACATATTTACCGGCAGAAAGTTTAAAGATTTCTTTCTTACGGTCGGTGATTTTCAAATAAATACCATCTACAAATTCGCCAATATCGCCGGTATGCAACCAACCATCGGCATCAATAACTTGCTTGGTGTATTCGGGATCTTTGTAATAACCCATCATCACGTGCGGACCGCGGGTCAGGATTTCGCCTTCATCGGAAATTTTAACTTCCGTTCCGGCCAACACAACGCCCACCGTACCGATTTTACATTTGCCGGTCATAGGATTGTTCACCGCAATAACGGGAGACGATTCCGTCATACCATAACCTTCGTACACATAAATACCGGCAGCCGAGAACAGACGAATATAACTTTGTTGCAAGGCTGAACCTCCGCTGACAATGCAAAGCTGCTTGCCGCCCAAACTAGCTCTCCATTTGCTGTAAACCGTCTTGTCGAAAAATTTCTGCCAAAGACCATACCACCAAGGACGGCCTTTATAATCCCATTTATATCCGTGACGGATAGCCATTTGATACACCTGACGCGAGAAGAAAGGCAATTTTTTTCCGGCCGAGAACATTTTTGCAGCGATGGTTTCCAACACTCGGGGAACGGTACAAAAACCGTCGGCTTGGATTTCGCGCATATTATCGGCAATGGTTCCGATACTTTCGGCATAATAAATACTGATACCTTTGCACTGATAATGATAGTTCATCGTGCGTTCGTAGATATGGCAAAGAGGCAAGAAACTGAGCATTTTATGTTCTTGCGTCAGCGGCATGTGCTTGATATGTGCCAAGAAATTGGAGGTAAGATTTCTGTGCGACAACATCACCCCTTTGGAATCGCCGGTGGTGCCTGAAGTATACACCATCGAACAAAGATCGTCCGATTTGATGCTTTTCTTTATTTCTTCGAGCTGGGCTTGGTATTTTTCACGGTTTTCTTCACCCAATTTCAGAATATCGCCATAATAATTCTTTCCGGGAATAGGATCGAAAGAATAGAGCATGGGCGGGTTTTCCATTTTGTTCAAAGCGGGCTGTACTCGCTTGAATTGCAAAGCATTAGACAAGAAAAGGTAATTGGCCTCGCAGTGGTTGAAAATATACACGTACGAATCGGTATTCAAGGTGGGATACACCGGAACATGCACGGCGCCAACCATGGTAACAGCCATATCCACAAAGTTCCATTCGGGACGGTTGGCGGTGATGGTAATTACTTTATCTCCCTTTTTCACACCCAATTCGAGCAAACCATAAGACAGTATATGCGCTTTTTCACGATATTCTTCGGTGCTGATTTTTTCCCAAACACCATTACGTTTACCGGCCAAGGCGTCTTCTTTCGGATAGTTTGCACACATCCAATCCAAAAGGTCAAAAATTCTTTTAATTTCCATAAAGGTTTGATTAGCAATATTTTTTAAAGTATTCTAACCCAAAAATACAGGTTATAATCTTGACAAAGATAGGCTATTTATTCTTTTCTGATGATATATTTCCCAAAAAATCAGAGCTATATAAACTTATCGGAAAGAGCTCGTCGTAAATTGCGTCGGATTTATTACCTTTGCGGCTTCGTAAAAAAGCTTATTTAAACATCTGTACATTATGGCTCTTCAATGTGGTATCATCGGTTTGCCCAATGTTGGTAAATCTACTCTTTTCAACTGTTTGTCAAACACTAAGGCACAAGCTGCCAATTTTCCTTTCTGCACCATCGAACCCAACGTAGGTGTTATCAATGTGCCCGACGAACGTTTGGCAGAATTGGCTAAATTGGTGAATCCGGGTCGTATTGTTCCCGCAACGGTAGAAATCGTGGATATCGCCGGTTTGGTGAAAGGCGCCAGCAAAGGCGAAGGTTTGGGCAACAAGTTTTTGGGTAATATCCGCGAATGTGATGCTATTATTCATGTACTCCGTTGTTTCGAAGACGATAACGTTACCCACGTGGACGGCAGCGTAAATCCTGTGCGCGACAAGGAAATCATCGATTACGAATTGCAAATCAAAGACTTGGAAAGTATCGAAACCCGCATCGGTAAAGTGCAGAAACAAGCTCAGACAGGTGGCGACAAACAAGCCAAAGTGGTGTACGATGTTTTGCTTCGCTACAAAGAAGCGCTTTTGCAAGGCAAGTCGGCCCGCACCGTCACGTTGAACAATAAGGACGAAGAAAAAGCTGCTAACGAACTCTTCCTGCTTACTAACAAACCGGTAATGTATGTCTGCAATGTAGACGAAGCTTCTGCCGTAAATGGCAACAAACATGTGGAAGCCGTTCGCGAAGCCATCAAGGATGAAAACGCCGGATTGATGATAGTAGCTGCCAAAATCGAGTCTGAAATTGCCGAATTCGAAACAGCCGAAGAACGCGATATGTTCCTTGCCGAACTTGGTTTGGAAGAATCGGGCGTGAACCGCATCATTAAAGCTGCTTACAAATTGTTGAACCTAAATACTTTCCTTACCGCCGGCCCCATGGAAGTGAAAGCTTGGACTTTCCGTAGCGGCAGCAAAGCTCCCGTTTGTGCAGGCGTTATCCACAGCGATTTTGAAAAAGGTTTCATCCGCGCCGAAGTGATCAAGTACGACGATTACATCAGCTATGGTTCGGAACAAGCAGTGAAAGAAGCTGGTAAAATGAGCGTGGAAGGTAAAGAATACGTGGTACAAGACGGCGACATCATGCACTTCCGTTTTAACGTATAAAACAACTTCATTAAAAATAAGCGCGGCCACCTTTCGAAGATGACCGCGTTTTTTATTTGCCTTTGATAATCTTTTTAATTTCGTTCAGTTTATTCAAAGCCTGAATGGGTGTTAGATTGTCTACATCTAGATGGATGATTTCGTCTTTGATTTGCGAAAGCACAGGATCATCCAACTGAAAGATACTGAGCTGATAACCTTCTCTGTTTTGCGCCACGTCTTTCACCGATTTGGTATGGATATCTTTGGTATCGCAAGCAGCAATCTGCTTTTGGTCGTTTTCGAAATGATCCAGAATATCGTTGGCTCTATCGACGATGCTTTGCGGCATACCGGCCAATTTTGCTACATGAATACCAAAACTATGTTCACTGCCGCCACGAACCAATTTACGGAGAAACAGCACTTTATTTCCGCTTTCTTTCACCGAAACGTGATAGTTGCGCACACGAGAAAATGATTTTTCCATTTCGTTCAGTTCGTGATAATGCGTGGCAAAGAGCGTTTTGGCGCGATATTTGGGATGTTCGTGCAAATGTTCCACGATGGCCCAGGCAATGGAAATACCGTCGTAAGTGCTGGTACCGCGACCCAATTCGTCAAAAAGAACCAAACTTCTATCGGAAATATTGTTCAGAATATCGGCAGCTTCCGTCATTTCCACCATAAAAGTAGATTCACCGAGCGAAATATTGTCCGAAGCCCCTACCCTGGTAAAAATTTTGTCCACCAAGCCTATTTTAGCCGACTGTGCGGGCACGAAACATCCAATCTGAGCCATCAACACTATCAAAGCTGTCTGACGTATCAGCGCCGATTTACCGGCCATATTCGGACCCGTAATCATCAAAATCTGCTGGTCTTTGTTGCTCAGACGCACGTCGTTGCTGATATAGTCGCTTTGGCTGTTCAGTTGTTGTTCAATCACCGGATGACGACCTTCCACAATGTCTATATCGTCGGCTTCGTCCACCACCGGACGGAAATATTTGTATTGTTTGGAAACTTCGGTAAAGGACAACAGACAGTCTATTTGAGCAATGGATTGTGCATTTTTCTGTAACACAAGATGATAGCTAACCAAATCGTTCAAAAGTTGATTGAAAAGTTCGCTTTCAATTTGTGAAATACGATCTTCTGCACCCATTATTTTTTCTTCGTATTCCTTCAATTCAGGCGTGATATATCTTTCGGCCGACACCAAAGTTTGTTTACGAATCCAATTTTCGGGCACCTTATCTTTATAGGTATTTCTGACTTCGATATAATAACCGAAAACATTGTTGTAAGCAATTTTCAAACTGGCGATACCCGTGGCCAAAGTTTCTCTTTCCTGAATTTTAAGCAAGTAATCTTTGCCCGAGCTGGAAAGTTGTCTGAGTTCGTCGAGTTCGGCATGCACGCCGCAGCGTATCACTTCACCTCTGTTGACGGCTATGGGCGGATTATCCACTAATTCTCTTTCAATACGTTGACAAATTTCTTCACAAGCGTCCAAAAGCGTAATCATCTGATACAAAGGATGATTGTTATCGCCTTGGAAATGATTATCAACATAATTTTTTATTTCCTTGATGGCTTTGAGCGATTGTTTCAGATAAACCACGTCGCGCGGCGAAATTCTTCCCACCGAAATTTTAGAAACCATTCGTTCCAAATCGCCTATCTGCGACAATTGATCCTTCAGGAAATCTTTCATTTCCAAATCTTTGAAGAAATATTCCACCACATCCAAACGCTTATTGATGGCTGAAACATCTTTCAAAGGAAACAAAATCCAACGACGCATCAGACGTTTTCCCATGGCCGTAGAAGTTTTGTCGAGCACATCCAACAGGCTTTTTCCGCCTTCGTTGATGCTGTTGCACAATTCCAAACTACGGATGGTATATCTGTCCAGACGAACAAACTTATCTTCTTCTATTCGCGAAATATTCTGAATATGACTCAATTGACGATGTTCGGTCATATCCATGTAATAGAAAATAGAAGCACTGGCAATAATAGCCAAAGGCAAATGCTGGATACCGAAACCTTTTAAATGCGATATTTGGAAAAATTTCAACAAACGTTCGTTGGCAGCATCAGATGTGTACACCCAATCTTCCATCTCGAAGCGAGCCGCCTGATGATGAAAATTTTCCGCAAAAACAGCTCTTTTGGAACGTTCGTAAATAATTTCCTTGGGCATGAAAGAACTGAGCAATTTATCTACGTATTCAAAATTTCCTTCGGCTGTCAGAAATTCACCGGTAGAAATATCCAAAAAAGCCACCCCTGCCCTATTTTTATCTATATGTAAAGCAGCCAAAAAGTTGTTTTCACCTATGCTAAGAACAGCTTCGTTGGTAGAAACACCTGGCGTAACCAATTCTGTGACACCACGTTTTACCAATTTCTTGGTTTTACTCGGATCTTCCAGCTGATCGCAAATGGCCACACGTTTGCCGGCTCTTACCAATTTAGGCAAGAAACTATCCAAAGCATGATGCGGAAAGCCTGCCATTTCTATTTTTCCGGCTGCTCCATTCGATTTATGTGTCAATGCAATATTCAGTATATCAACAGCTATCAGAGCATCTTGGCCGAACATTTCATAAAAGTCGCCGACACGGAAAAGCAAAAGCGTTTGCGGATATTTTTCTTTTACTTCGAAATATTGTTTAATCAATGGAGAATCGCTAACAGTTGCCACTTTATATTGTTTTAGAATGTTAATAACTTGTTGGAAAGTGTTGATAAATTTTTGATAAATAAATTTGCAAATTCAAAAGCTTTCGTGGAATATATAAATCTTTTATCCAAGCAAATTTGAGTGCCTTTATTTATTAAAAACTTTTCCACATCGTTTTCAAAGTTATTAACATAGTTTTTATTAACTAAATTATTAATTTACAACACTTTTTAAAAAGTTATCAACATTATTAACAGCCTATTATTATCATTTAATATTTATATAAATATGGATTTTTAATGATAATGGACTGTGGAAAACTTTTTGGTGAATAAGTGCTTATTTTCCTATAAATTTCTGTTGGTTGAGCCAATCCAAAACCAAGCTTTTCATGCTTTCATGATAACGGAAACTTTCTCTGAATCCCCAACCATGACCGCCTTCGGGATAAATGTGCATACTGGCAGGCACTTTATGCTGTTTCAAAGCCTGATAAAACAAAACGGAATTCATGGCAGGCACCGTTTTATCGTCGTCGCTGAGCAATAAAAGCGTGGGCGGACAAGCTTCGCTCACCTGCAATTCGTTAGAATAAAGATCTATCAATTCCTGGCTTGGATTATCGCCCAAAAGATTCTTTTTAGAACCTCCGTGGGTAAGCATTTTCATGGTGATAACAGGATAGAAAAGTATCATAAAATCGGGACGCGAAGCTTTAGCATTGATGCTATCCAAATACTGAAAATGCGTGCCTGCTGTAGAAGCCAGATGTCCTCCGGCTGAAAATCCGGCAATACCTATTTTAGAAGGATTGATACGCCATTTTTCAGCATTTTCTCTAACTAATTTAATGCTTTGCAAAGCGTCTTTTCCCGGAATCTGATGATGTCCGTTAGGCAAACGATATTTCAATACGATGGCTGCTATTCCATTGTCGCACAACCATTCTGCAAATTGAAAACCTTCGTGTTGCGTTGCCTGATGAAAATAACCACCGCCCGGACAAAGAATAATGGCAGCTCCCGTATTTTTTTCGGCCGACGGCAACAGAACACTCATCTGAGGATTGCTCACATACGAAATTCTTCCACTTTCGCTGCGAACTTCTTCGTGTTTCAATTCATTGCTTTCTTGCGGACCATCGGGCCAAATATCTACCACTGTGTAAGTGTAAGACAACACACTCATCAAAATGCCTAATAAAGTATTCATAATAAAGAATTTATAATTTTACAAAATTTAACTATTAATGTGCTTCCAACCAATTTTTACCATATCCTATATCTGCTTTCAAAGGAACTGAAAAATCGACAGCTTGTTCCATTTCTCTCTGAACCAATGCTTTTACTATTTCCAATTCGTTTTCAGGCACGATAAAATTCAATTCGTCGTGCACTTGGATAATCATTTTAGTTTGAAGATTTTCTCTTTGCAAAGCTTTGAAAATATTTACCATGGCAATTTTTATCACATCGGCGGCTGTACCTTGTATAGGTGCGTTGATGGCGTTGCGTTCAGCATAAGTTCTTACCACAGCATTATGCGACACAATATCAGGTAAATAACGTTTACGATGAAAGACAGTTTCTACATACAGATTTTCCTTGGCCTCTTCGATAGATTTATCCATATAAGTCTTGATGGCCGCATATTTTTGGAAATATTCTTCGATGATGCTTTTGGCTTCGTTGCGCGAAACATTCATTCTTTCGGCCAAACCAAAAGTAGAAATACCATAAATAATACCGAAATTGGCCGTTTTAGCCTTACGACGCATGTCGGCATCAACCGCTTCCATGGGAAGGTTGAAAACCCTTGCAGCCGTTGCCTGGTGAATATCTTGCCCGCTTCTGAAGGCTTCTATCATATTTTCATCCTGTGCCAGATGAGCCATGATTCTCAGTTCTACCTGTGAATAGTCTGCCGACAAGAAATATTCTCCTTCATTTACACCGAACACTTTGCGCATTTCTTTGCCCAATTCGTCGCGGATAGGAATATTTTGCAAGTTGGGATTGCTCGAGCTGAGACGTCCTGTAGCCGTAATAGTCTGATTGAAAGAGGTATGTATTTTTCCCGTTTCTGTATTGATAAGCGAAGGAAAAGCTTCAATATAAGTACTCAACAATTTTTTGATACCTCTATATTCCAGCAACAAAGCAATGATAGGATGTCGGTCTTTGATGCTTTGCAAAAGATCTTCCGAAGTAGAATATTGTTTATTGGCCTTGGTTTTCTTTACCTTAGCTTTAATCTGCAATTTATCGAAGAGAATCTCGCCTACTTTTTTCGGAGAATTAATATTGAACATTTCGCCGGCCAGATTGTAAATATCAGCTTCCAATATCCTTAATTTGGCATGTAAATCTTCTGCAATCAATCTTAAAGCCTGCGTATCGATGCTAACACCGGTGAATTCCATATCGGCCAACACTTGGATAAGCGGCATTTCCACTTCGTAACAGAGATAATCCAACTTTTCCTGATGAATATTTTCTTTCAGTATATCGTAAAGTAAAATATCTATCCAAGCTTTTTCACAGATGTAAGGAATATATTTTTCCTCTTTGAGCAAGGCTAAAGATTTGTTCTTCGTTTTTTCGTCGAAAAGATCATCGAAAGCAATGGCATGATGTTGCAGATAAATGTCGGCCAAGTATTCTTGCTGATGTTTCATTTCGGGTTGCAAAAGATAATGCGCGATGGTATTGTCGAACAAATTACCTTTCACTTGTATTCCGTAACGTTTCAGCACAATGATGTTAAATTTCAAACTGTGGCCGATTTTTTCTATTTGCTCGTTTTCGAAAATTTCTTTGAAAGCTTGCAAACGATTTTTGTCCTTTTCAATATTTTGAGAACAGGCCAGGTAGTAAACATCATTTTTATCCAAAGCGAAAGCAATTCCCAGCAATTTGCAACGCATCACGTCCAATTGATCAACAGCGAGGCTAAAAGTGAATTTTTTACTGTCATTTATTTTTTGCAGAATTTCAGATTCAATAGCTTCATTATCAATTATTTTTGCATGATGATAACTATCTTTTAAGTCGCTGAGAATCGTATTTTTTTCATCGGTGCGAACATCGGTGCGATTTTCTTCATTGAAAAAGCCTGAAAAAAGATCGAGTTGCGTTGTTTGTACTTCGCCAAAAAGATCGAGCTGCAAAAAATTTTCTTCTTTCGTTTTTGAAGACGAAATATTTTCTTCGATTGTCTTTTCAACAATTTTGCTGTCGTTTTTGAAAATGATGTTTTTTCCATTCAAGATAATTTCTGTCGACTTGTTTTTCGGAGCGATGGAAATTTTCTTTTCAACGAAAGCATTGTCATTTACTGCTGACGATATTTTCTGACTTGATGTTTTTTCCTGATAACGCGAGGTGGCAGAAATTCTGTTTATCCACGATCTGAATTCCAAACGTTCAAAAATAGGAATCACTTTTTCTTCGTTTCTTTTTACCACTTTAAATAGTTCCTCGTCGAAATTCAATTCGATGTCGGTTTTGATGGTGGCCAAAAATTTTGAAAAAATGATTTGTTCCTTGTTGTTTTCAACATTATCCTTCAAAATGCCTTTCAGCTGATCGCTATGTTCCAACAAAGTTTCAATATTGCCAAATTGTTCTATCAGTTTTTGTGCACGAACTTTTCCCACACCCGGACAACCAGGAATGTTATCGCTGGCATCTCCCATCAAAGCCAAAAAATCTATTACTTGAAGAGGGTAGGAGAGTCCGAATTTTTCGCAGACTTCTTTAGGTCCTAAAATATCGAAATCCGAACTTCCGTAACGTGGTTTATAAATGAAACAATGTTCGTTCACCAATTGTCCGTAATCTTTGTCAGGCGTCATCATATATACGTCAAAACCTTGATTGACGGCAATTTTAGATAAAGATCCTATCACGTCGTCGGCTTCGAAACCTGGCACTTCTACGATGGGAATATCGTAAGCTTTCAGAATATCTTTGATAAAAGGAATAGACCAACGTATGGTTTCGGGTGTTTCTTCGCGCTGCGCTTTATAAGCTTCAAAGGCTTCGTGTCGAAAGGTTTTTCCCGAAGGATCGAAAGCTACTGCCAAATGCGTGGGATTTTCTTTGCGCAACAAATCTTCCAAAGTATTGAGAAAACCGAAAATAGCCGAAGTGTTTTCTCCTTTGGAATTTATTCTGGGATTTTTGATGAATGCATAATACGAACGATATATCAGTGCGTAGGCATCGAGCAAAAATAGTCTTTTGTTCATAGAGTAGCTTTTAAAGCCTCAAAATTACAAAATACATAATAAAAAATGTAACTTTGCAACCTATTAAAAACAGCCATGATTCAAGAAATTCGTAAACCCGTTGAGAAGTATTTTGAGCAGTATACACAAGCTTTGGACAAGGCTATGTATTCCGATAATCCCATGCTTCAAAATATTGCTGAACATGTGAAAAAATCGAGAGGAAAACAACTTCGTCCGCTCTTGGTTCTCTTGTCTGCAGCTTTGTGTGGAAAAGTGACAGAATACACCATTTCATCGGCTGTTTCTTTAGAATTGTTGCATACGGCCAGTCTTATTCATGACGATGTAGTGGACGATGCCGTGGAACGTCGTTCGCAGCCTTCCGTTAAAGCTCTTTGGAATAATAAAGTGGCGATTTTATCGGGAGATTTTTTTCTTTCCAAGGTTTTGCAAATCATCTCATCCATTCCTTATGCAGAAATTATTCAATCTATAGGAAAATTGGGTGCTACGCTTTCGGAAGGTGAAATTGAACAATTGTCTTTTTCCAAAGATTTTTCGGCCAATCAGGAAGCTTATTTTCAGATTATCAAGAAAAAGACGGCTTCGCTTTTTTCTACTTGTACTTACGCCGGTGCACTTACTTCAGGTGCTTCAACCGAGTTGGCCAAGCAATTGGAAATATTCGGTGGATGCCTGGGTGTAGCTTTTCAAATTAAGGACGATATTTTCGATTATTTCGAGCATAATAATATTGGAAAACCTATCGGAAACGACCTGTCTGAAGGAAAACTTACCTTGCCGCTCATTTATGCTTTGTCGCAAGATAACGATCAGGCAGCGCAATATAGAGACTTTTTATCGACCAATACGCAATCTTTATCACCCGAAAAAGTGGCCGAAATCTACGATTTTGCGAAAGCTCAGGGTGGTATTGCTTATGCCGAACAAATGATGGAAATGTATCGTCAGAAAGCCATCGACAGTTTGTCGGCTTTTGAAGAATCACCGATGAAAACGGCTATGTTGCAATTGCTCGATTATTGCATCAAACGAAATTATTGATTGCTCTGTGTGTCGAATTAGATGGCAAGTTGCGCGATAATTGCAACATTGCTACGAGGCTAAATGATTCGATATAAATGCTGATTCCGCAAAAATTAACTGTAGTAGGAGAGTGGCTATTGCAGTTTTTTATTTTCCAAATGACGTTTACTGTCGCGTTGTGTTTTCTTGGCTAAATTGGCTTCGAAAGCTTCCGTTAAATTCACGCCGGTCTGATTGGCCAAACATACCAACACCCACAGAATATCGGCCATTTCATCGGCTAAATTGTCTTTTTCTTCGCCCTTTTTAAAGGATTGTTCTCCATATTTTCTGGCAACGATTCTGGCAAGTTCTCCCACCTCTTCGCTGAGCAACACCATATTGGTCAGTTCATTAAAATAGCGGACACCATATTTCTTAATCCACTTGTCCACTTCCTTTTGTATCGCTTCGAGAGTCATAATAGTTAGTTTAATCAATAATCTTTTTCTTTCGAGTCCATCCAGATGGTGACGGGGCCATCGTTGATGAGTGCCACTTGCATATCTGCGCCGAAAACGCCGGTTTTCACTTCTTTTTCAAGTTGCGCTTCCATGCTTTTGCAAAAAGCTTCGTAAAGCGGAACACTGATGTCAGGTTTTGCCGCTTTGATGTAGGAAGGTCTGTTTCCTTTGGCTGTTTTAGCCTGTAGGGTAAACTGGCTCACTATCAGCATTTCTCCCTGAATATCCTTGATGGAAAGATTCATCACGCCATTTTCGTCGTCGAAGATGCGTAAGTTGCTCGCTTTTTTACATAACCAATCAATATCTTCTTGATTATCAGAATCTTCTATACCAACTAAAAGTAATAAACCTTTTCCGATATTTGAAAACACAGAGCCTTTTATACTAACCGAAGCTTCTTTTACTCTTTGAATTAATATTCTCATAATCAATCAGTTATTCTATTTGTTTATTAAATTTTCGCAGACGAATATTTATTATTGCTTGCTGTTGAAGTAATCGTAAATAATACCGGCTTTGCTTTCACCAACGCAGTTTACCAAGTCTTCTTTACTTGCTTTTTTGATACCGGCGATACTTTTGAATTCTTTCAGTAGTTTGGTCTTGGTTTTTTCGCCAATGTGTTTAATATCATCCAATTCGGAATGAATCTGAGATTTACTGCGCAAATCGCGATGGAAAGTGATACCAAAACGGTGTGCTTCGTCGCGTAAATGCTGTATAACTTTCAGAGTTTCAGAGCGTTTGTCGAGATATAAAGGAATAGAATCGCCTGGATAGAATATTTCTTCCAATCTTTTGGCGATACCAATCAGCTGTATTTGATTAATCTTATCCTGACCGGCACGCTTTTCTTCTTCGCTCCAATCGTTGAACATTTCGTTTTTAGTGATGTTCGACATGGCCACCACCGCCGAATGCAACTGTCCTTTACCACCGTCAACTACCACTAATTGAGGAAGTTCCGCTTCTTCTTTCAATAAACGACTATAACGACGCGTCAGAATTTCTTCCATCGAAGCAAAGTCGTTTGGACCTTCGACGGTTTTTATCTTGAAATGACGATAATCTTTCTTGGAAGGTTTAGCTTTCTTGAATACCACACAGGATGCCACAGGATTTGTTCCTTGAATATTAGAGTTGTCGAAACATTCTATGTGCCAGGGGAGTTCTTTCAGATGAAGATCTTCTTTCATTTTTGTCATTAAGCTGGTGGCACGCTGTTCAGGATTCAGTTTTTCCTGTTGTTTCAGCAAATCCAGCTTATATTGTTTCACATTTCTGAGCGATAAATCCATCAATTTTTTGGCATCACCACGTTTGGGAACCACCAATTCAACGCCTTTTTCTTCAAAACTAGGAATGAATGGCACTAGAATTCGACGATTTCTACTTTTTAAAGCTTGCCTTATCTCGAAAATACCGCTGGCCAAAATCGATTCTTTTTCTTCCGTTTCAATCTGTTTTTTGTATTCGATGGTATAGGTTTGCACCACTGCGCCATTGGCAATATTCAAGTAGTTGATAAAGGCAGAATGTTCGTTTTCGTCGTATGAGAACACATCCAAATGACTCAGATTGGTGTTGGCGATATAGGATTTGCTTCGATAATTTTCCAATAAATCCAGTTTATCTTTGCATTCTTGCGCCTTTTCAAAGGCTAATTTTTCGGCAGCTTCTTGCATTTCTTCCACCAGCAAAGCTTCAACTTGCTTTAGATTTCCGTTCAAGATTTGCTTCACCTGTTTGATATTTTCATCGTATTCTTCTTCGCTTTGATAACCCATGCATGGTGCCTTGCATTTTTTCAAGTGATAATACAGACAAAGCTGGTAATTGCCATTTTCGATCGATTTTTTATCCAGACTGTGTGCACAAGTTCTGATAGGATATAGTTTTTTAATCAGATCGAGTAGGGTATAGACCATTGGAACCGAACTATATGGTCCGAAATATTCTGAGCCGTCTTTCACAATTTTTCTGGTCATAAATATGCGCGGAAAAGCTTCTCTTTTCACACAGATGCTGGGATAAGTTTTATCGTCCTTGAGCAGAATATTGTAACGCGGTTTGTATTTTTTTATCAGATTGTTTTCCAGCAACAGCGCGTCCATTTCGCTTTCCACCACGGTGTATTTAATATCGGCAATCTTGCTTACCAATATTCTTGTTTTAGGCGAATCGTCGTGGTTTTTGTTGAAATAGGAGTGTACGCGTCGTTTAAGATTCTTGGCTTTACCCACATAAATCACCGTCCCTTTTTTGTCAAAATATTGATAGATTCCCGGATTTTCAGGAACCCTTTCCAATATTGCTTGAAGATGTTTATGAGTGCTAAGCATGATTTTTAAGCGAAATGATTGTCAAAGTTTCACGTGAAACAATGTGATTCTTTTCAGAAATATTTATCCTTTTTTGTACCACTAATATCCTAGTATTTTATCTGTGCTATATTCTTTGTAAAACCTCTTATAAACAAGAATATCACTCTTTAATTGAACAAAGAATCTTTCTAACTCGCTGAAATACTTTGTTTTGATGTCGTTGTTCCGCGTGGAACAATTTTAAAATATTCGTGAAATTATCGTCCTAAAAGTACCAAAAGTACGCTTATATCGCTGGGAGAAATACCGGGAATACGGCTAGCTTGACCCAAAGTTTCCGGCTGAATCTTGATCAACTTTTGACGCGCTTCGAACGACAAAGATTGTATTTCTTCGTAGTTGAATTTTCCAGCAATGCGAATACTATCCAAGCGTTGAATCTTTTCAGCTTGCATTTGTTCTCTTTCGATGTAGCCCTGATATTTAATCTTGATTTCTGTGGCTTCGGTGATTTCTTCTCGACGATTGGGAATCTTTTCCAAGTGTTCGCGCAAGGCAGGAATATGATCCTTCAGCAAATCGTAACTCAATTGCGGACGCAAAATAAGGTTGCTCAAACGTACGCCTTGTTCCAATGGAGCCGTGCCCAAACTTTCCAAAGCAGCGTTGATATATTTGGCTTTGATGGAATAATTCTGTGTAAATTCGGTCAGTTTTTCAATAGCGTTTTTCTTTTCTATCCACAAATCGTAACGCTCTTTTGTAGCCAAACCAATACGATATGATTTTTCTGTCAAGCGAGCATCGGCATCATCCTGACGAAGCAGAATGCGGTATTCGGCACGCGAAGTAAACATACGATAAGGTTCGTCCACACCTTTATTGATAAGATCGTCGATAAGCACGCCGATGTACGATTCATCTCTCGACAAGACAAAACTTTCGCCTCCGTGACAATGGATATGTGCATTGATACCGGCCACCAAACCTTGTCCGGCAGCTTCTTCGTAACCGGTGGTTCCGTTGATTTGTCCGGCGAAAAACAAACCATCTACCAACTTTGTTTCCAAGCTCGGCTTCAATTGAGTTGGATCGAAATAATCGTATTCGATGGCATAACCCGGACGATAGATATGAACATCGCGGAAACAGGGAATGCTTTGCAAAGCGCGCAATTGCGTGTCGAAGGGCAGGGAAGAAGAAAAACCATTCAAGTAATATTCCTGGCTGTTTTCGCCTTCGGGTTCCAAGAACAATTGGTGCTGATCTTTGTCGGCAAAGTTGACAATTTTCGTTTCGATGCTGGGACAATAACGCGGTCCGATGCTTTGAATTTGTCCATTGTACAAAGGTGATTCGTCCAAATCGGCGCGAAGAATATCGTGCACTTGTGGATTGGTATAGCAAATCCAGCAGCTTTTTTGTTCCAACGGACGCGGCTTGAAATCGAGATAAGAGAATTTGTGGAAGTCGTTTTCGCCTACTTGTTCGGCCATTTCATCGAAATGAACACTGCGACCATCGATACGCACCGGGGTACCGGTTTTCATACGACCTACGCTGAATCCGAATTCGCGCAACTGATCGCTCAGCATGAAAGAGGCAGGTTCGGCCACGCGTCCACCGGAAATTTGGCTGCGTCCCACGTGTATCAATCCGTTCAGGAATGTGCCATTGGTTAGAACAACGCTTTTAGCTGTAAATGAGATATTTAAACTTGTTTTTACGCCACAAACTTGCTTGCCGTTAAAAATCAATGACGTAACGACATCTTGCCAGATATAGAGATTTTCCAGGTTTTCCAGAATCTGACGCCATTCCAGAATGAACTTTTGTCTATCGCTCTGCGAACGTGGACTCCACATAGCCGGCCCTTTCGAACGGTTGAGCATACGAAATTGTATGGCAGTCTTGTCTGTAACAATGCCGGTATATCCACCGAGTGCATCTATTTCTCTGACAATCTGACCTTTAGCAATTCCACCGATAGCCGGATTACAACTCATTTGGGCTATCTTGTTCATATCCATCGTAATCAGCAGGGTGCGAGAACCCATATTAGCTGCAGCTGCGGCCGCTTCACAACCGGCATGACCTGCTCCAACTACAATGACATCATAATCAAATCTCATATTAATATTCTGATTTTCAGTTTTTTAATTCGTTTAAAATGGCCAAAGCTTCTTGTTCGCGCAAGCGCATATTGGCGGCGTCTTCATCGCTTTTATCTTTGAATCCGCAAAGATGCAACACCCCATGAGCCATCACGCGCATCAGTTCTTCTTCGTAGGCGATGCCCAACATCTCGGCATTCGAAGCCACGGTTTCCAAGCTGATGAATAAATCGCCGGAAACGCGCAGTCCTTCGTCGTAATCGAAAGTGATGATATCGGTATAATAATCGTGTCCCAAGTATTCGATATTCACTTCCAGAATCTTTTTATCGGAACAGAAAATATAGTTGATATCACCCAATTTTCTTCGATGAAAAGCGGCCAATTGTTTCAACCAACGCGACATAAGCGTTGTGTCGAGTTGTGGCATGTCTATATCGTTGGCGTGGTATTGTATCATAATTAATTGAAAAAGAGATAGCAAACGAAGATGGCGGCCAAAATTCCGGCCAAATCAGCAATCAATCCGGCGCCAACGGCGTAGCGTGTTTTCTTAATGCCTACCGATCCGAAATACAGTGCGATGATGTAGAAAGTGGTGTCGGTGGC
Source organism: Bacteroidales bacterium (assembly GCA_017380635.1). Classification (GTDB taxonomy): domain Bacteria; phylum Bacteroidota; class Bacteroidia; order Bacteroidales; family UBA1402; genus UBA1757. The sequence goes on from JAFODP010000014.1 coordinate 116,489, forward strand.
GCCTTGGAACAGACAAGACAATCGTCCGGCAAAGGAGTCGGGACCGAATTCGCGCATGCTTTCCACCATCATGGCTCGCGCACCGCTACCGCTCAATGGTTTCATGAATGCGGTGGGCAATGCGTCGACAAACTGAGTATCGATATGTAAGGCATTGAAGCACCAAGCGATGCCGTCGGTAAGCAGATCCATGGCTCCCGATGCGCGTAAAACGCCGATGCCGACTAGCATTCCCACCAGATAAGGAATGATTTTCACCGAGGTTTCAAAACCGCCTTTTGCTCCATCGATAAAAGCCTCGTACACATTGATTTTCTTGTACAATCCGCCCACCATGAAGGCCACGATAATGCCCAAAAGAAGGCTATTGCTTAAAACCCCCGACACTTGGTTCATCGTTTCTTTATCCATTGATGAAAACCAGAAAACAAGGCCTGCAATAACAGCTACAATGGCTCCTATCCAAGATAAAAAGGTCTTGTTCCAAAGATTCAGTTTCTGTCGGATGCCTACGTAAAGGATGGCGGTGAGGGTGGAAACGAAGGTTGCAATCAATATGGGAATAAATACGTCGGTAGGATTGGCTGCACCCAAAATTGAGCGTTGTGCAATCACCGAAAGCGGAATAATGGTGATACTCGAAGTGTTGAGTGCCAGGAACATAATCTGAGCGTTAGAAGCGGTTTCCTTGTTCGGATTCAGTTCCTGAAGGCTTTGCATGGCTTTCAACCCCATGGGTGTTGCTGCGTTGTCGAGACCCAACATATTGGCCGAAAAATTCATCACCAATTCTCCATTAACGTGATGATTCTTAGGAATTTCGGGAAATAATTTTTCGAAGAACGGCCCTACGATGCGCGAGAGGAAATTTACCGCGCCGGCTCTTTCGCCAATCTTCATAAAACCCATCCATAGGCTCATGACGCCGACCAGAGGGAGGCATATATCCATTACGGCAAATTCAGCCATTTCGAAACTGCTTGTCATGATGCGTTCAAAAACGCCGCTGTCTCCGAAAAACAGACTCTGAACGATGGCCACCACGAATGCCACAATAAAAAAGCCGACCCAGATATAATTCAGTACCATAGTTGTTTATTTCTTAAAAAACGACAAGGGTAAATCTTTTGACATCACCACTACCAGGAAGAATCCCAATAAAAGCGTTCTGGCTACCAGTTTCCACACCAAAGCTTCGATGGGCAGATTCATTCCGAGAATAAACAGGAAAATGCTCAAAGCACTGTAGAATAGCGCCGATTTCATATCGTATTTGATGGGATAATATTTCTGCCCCAGCCACCAACTGATAAAAGTCATCAACAAGAAGCATGCGAGCGAGGTCCAAGCGGCAGCCACATAACCATAGCGTGGCACGAAAATAATATTGCCAATGATGGTTAAAGCACAGCCTATCAACGAAATATAAGCGCCCCACTGGGTTTTGTCCGTCAGTTTATACCACAACGACAGATTGAAATAAACGCCTTGAAACAGATAGCAAATCAGTACGATGGGCACCACCACCAAACCTTCGTGATATTCGGGAGAAATGATGTACTTCAGAATGTCGATGTAAAACATCACGCCAAGGAAAATAAACCAGGCAAAAATGATGTAATACTTCATGGCCTCCACGTACGAAGTTTTTTTGTCTTCGCCCTTATTTTTGGCAAAAATGAAAGGTTCGTAGGCGTAACGGAAGGCCTGGGTAAACATCATCATAATAATGGCAATCTTGTAGCAAGCGCCGTAAATCCCCAATTGACTTTGTGCCAAAGCTTGGTCGTCGAACAGATGCTTGAAGATGATTTTGTCGAAAGATTGGTTCATAATGCCGGCGATTCCCAACACCAACAATGGCAAAGAATAGCGCAACATTTCTTTCAGCAGTTTTCCGTTAAAATCGGCTTTTACACGACACACGGGCAATAGCGCAAGGAAAGTAATTGCCGTAGAGAAAACATTTGCCAAAAAGACATATCCGACGCCAAAATCGGGACGATAGAACCATGCTATCAGTTCGGGTTTCCAGGCATCGATTTTCGGACAAATCCACAGGAAAAACAGGTTCATGAAGATGTTTACTCCAATGGAGAGCAGTTTGAGCCCGGCAAACTTCAAGGCTTGGTTTTTGTAGCGCAAATAAGCGAAAGGAATGCAACAGAATGCGTCGACGGCGACTATGCCTATCATCATGCCCACGAATTCGGGATGCGCGTCGTAACCCATGAATCCGGCAATTTGTGGCAAGAATAACAAGCCGAGCAAAATAAACAAGGACGATGTGCCTGTCAGACTGAAGAGCGTGGTGGAATACACTTGATTGGCCTTTTCGCCGGCTTTATTTACAAAGCGGAAAAAGCCGGTTTCCATGCCGTAAGTTAGGATAACGATTACCAGCGCTGTCCAGCTATAAAGTTCTGTCACGACGCCATATTCGCCCGAAGCTCGGAGCGTATAGGTGTAAAATGGAACCAAGCACCAATTCAGAAATCGTCCGATGATGCTGCTCAAGCCATAAATGGCTGTGTCTTTGAACAAGGATTTTATGCCGGCCATAGTCTAAAACAATTCCATGTCTTTTCCGAAACGATCGCGTCCGAGGTGCTTCCACGCCAGCTCGGTCACTTCGCGACCTCGCGGCGTGCGCTTCAGAAATCCCTCTTGAATAAGGAAAGGTTCGTACACATCTTCCAAGGTGCCCGGATCTTCGCCCAAAGCGGTGGCAATAGTGGTAAGACCCACCGGGCCGCCTTTGAACTTATCGATGATAGTGAGCAATATTTTGTTGTCGATTTCGTCGAGTCCGTAGGTGTCGATGTTCAGGGCTGAAAGCGCAAACTGAGCAATGGCCAGCGTAATGCGACCGTTGCCTTTTACTTGGGCAAAATCTCTGACGCGGCGAAGCAAAGCATTGGCCACACGTGGCGTTCCACGACTTCTGCGCGCAATTTCCACGGCGGCTTCCAAATCGCAAGGAATCTGCAAAAGTTTTGCCGAGCGAAGCACGATATTTTTCAAGACATCTGTTTCGTAGTAATCCAAATGACAATTGATGCCGAAACGAGCGCGCAATGGAGCCGTGAGCATACCGCTACGCGTGGTGGCACCAATCATGGTGAAAGGATTCAAATCCAAACGGATAGAGCGTGCGCTGGGGCCTTTGTCTATCATAATATCGATGCGAAAATCTTCCATGGCAGAGTAGAGATATTCTTCCACCACCGGATTCAAACGATGGATTTCATCGATAAAAAGTACATCGTGCGGCTCCAAAGACGTGAGCAAACCGGCCAGGTCGCCGGGCTTATCCAACACCGGACCCGAAGTAACTTTGAAACCTACACCCAATTCGTTGGCAATGATGTTTGACAAAGTGGTTTTTCCCAAGCCGGGAGGGCCATGCAAAAGCACATGATCCATCGGTTCTTCGCGCATTTTTGCGGCAGAAACGAAGATTTCCAGGTTTTCAACGATTTTTTTCTGTCCGCTGAAATCGGAGAAGCGCAAAGGTCGCAAAGCCTTCTCTATTTCGCGCTCGTTATCGTTGAGATATTGGTTTCTGATGTCAAATTGATCCGCCATAAAAGATAGATTTCCTTGTGAACAAAACAATCTCCAAAGGTAATACCCAAAAGATCTTTTTGCAAGCGCAATCCAACAAAATCAAAGGCAAATCATGGCGATAAAAAAAGCGAGCGAAGAAAAATCTTCGCCCGCTCAATCATGATATTTTATCAAGATTATTTGAAGCTGATTTCGTCAACGTTGTTGCCAAGGTTACGATAATCTTTGTATTCGGTAGGATTGGTACCATTGAGGTATTCTTCCAAGTTGGTGTAACCGTCTTTGTCGGTATCTGCTTTACCGTCAGCGGCATCCTTGGCGTTCAAACCAAATTCCTTTTCCCACTTGTCAGGCATACCGTCCTTGTCGCTGTCTTTCAACACTTCCTTGGGGCTGAAAGTCATTTCGGGATAACCACCCACTTCGCTGATATCCTTGATGATACCGGTTTCGGTAGTAGGCTTGCCGCTGCGAACCATTTCGGTAACGCGGGTATCTACAGCATCACGCTTGGGCAGGGTAGCACCGGCGTAAGCCAATACAGATTCGTAAGCTTCGTAAGCAGTTTGGTGAGGACAAACAGGCCATCCTTCGAAAGGCGTATTTACGCGAGCCAATCTTTCGTCGCCACGCATACCTTTCCAGTTGTTGTTGGTGAGTTCGTCGTTGTCGTGCATTACGTTACCTGCAACATACCACTTACCGGGACGATTCTTAGGATTCTTTTCAACATCGTACCAATCGCCAGCAGCCCAAGCACTACCGGGAGAATACATGTGACGAGCTTCGATACGAGCAAATACAGCGCGCATGTTTTCGTTGGTAGCAGGACCGGGTTTGTAGTAGTTGTTGATAACGTTGATCAAAGAAGTTTCGTCACCACCGTCCATGGTACGATGACGCCAGTTGAATACTACGTTGTTACGATAGTCGAAAGCGCCGCCCATACCGATAGATGGGTTACGAGCTGTGTTACAAGCGAACAAGTTGTGGTGTTGGGTTGAAGGATTACCACCCCAGGTACCGCCGAAAGCGTGGTTTCTTGCATTCAAAGCTTCGCTTGAGATACACCATTGAATAGTAATGTTTTTAGAAGGATCCTTAATCTGAGTTTTACCATCGGCAGAAGGTCTCATGTGACGATACAGAGAGATGTTTTCGTCCATACCCCAGCTAGTAGAACAGTGGTCGATAATAATATGATGATCGGGGTTACCACCGATGTTGTCGTCACCTTGGCCACCTACAGGCACACCACGACGAACGCGGATGTGACGTACAATAACGTTGTGGGTATTGATGTTGAAAGTACCGGCAATACAGATACCGTCACCAGGAGCGGTCTGACCGGCAACGGTCAAATAAGGATGATTGATGTTGAGGTCGGTTTCCAGCATGATGATACCGGCCACTTGGAAAACAACGGTACGGGGACCTTCGGCTTCCAAACCTTCACGCAAACTACCGGGACCTTTGTCGTTCAAGTTGGTAACGATGTAAACATCACCACCACGACCACCTTGGGTAAACATACCAGCACCCCAAGCACCGGGGAAAGCGGGAATTACCTGTTCGGGCAATCTGGGAGGATGAGGAGGAATCTGTCCGGGTTCCGGAGTGATAGCAGCTGTTTCAGCTACTTGAGCATTTACCATGGCGGTAGTCAACATAGCCATAGCCAGCAAAACGCTCTTCAAAGATTTGAATTTTCTCATAAAAAATAAAAATTAGTTAGTTGTAAATTTGACCCGCAAAGGAAGCTATAAAGCCAAAATTCTGCAAGACGCCAAATAATAAACTATGTTAATGAATTAAGTATTTGTTCACAAGTTTTATGCAAAATCGGATGCTGAAAATCTGCTGCAATCTCCACCAAAGGCTCCATCACAAATCTGCGCAAATGCATCAATGGATGCGGCACTTTCAAATCGGTGTCATCGATAATTTTATTGTCGTAAAACAAGATGTCGATATCTATCGTTCTGTCTTGGTAAAGACCGTTTTCCGTTTTATGGCTGCGTCCCAATTCTTTCTCGATGAGTTGCGTTTGTTGCAGGCACTCTCTGGCCGGAAGCAAAGTTTCCACCAAAACACAAGCATTCAGAAAATTATATTCCGACTGAAATCCCCAGGCTTCGGTTTCGTAAAAAGCAGATTGGGCTTTTATCGGGCCAAGTTGCTCTTCCATCATGTCGATGGCTTTTTTTAAAAGCTGTTCTCTTTGACCGAGATTGCTGCCCAAACCAAGAAAAAGACGCGCCATCGTGGTTAGATAATCAGCAAAGCATCACCGTAGCAACCAAAATTGTAACCTTCTTCCAGAGCAACTTCGTAGGCTTTCATCACATTTTCGTAGCCACCGAAAGCAGCCGTCATCATCAACAAGGTTGAATAAGGCATGTGGAAATTGGTAACCATGGCGTCGGGCACACTGAATTCGTAAGGCGGGAAGATGAACTTGTTGGTCCAACCTTCGAAAGGCTTGATGTGACCGGCGGCGCCCACCGACGATTCTACGGCACGCATCACCGAAGTACCGATGGTACAGATTTTGTGACCTTTGTCTTTGGCGCTGTTTACCAAGTTGGCGTTTTCTTCGGTAATAAACATTTGTTCAGAATCCATTTTGTGTTTGGTCAGGTCTTCCACATCGATTTCGCGGAAACCGCCCAAGCTGATATGCAAAGTGATGTAAGCAGCGTCTACACCTTTAATTTCCATACGTTTCATCAATTCGCGGCTGAAGTGCAAATCGGCAGAAGGAGCTACCACAGCGCCTTCGTTGCGGGCAAAAATGGTCTGGAAATTTTCGGCATCTTCTTCGCAAACCGGACGATTGATATACTTAGGAATAGGCGTTTCACCCAAAGCGAACAAAGCTTTTTTGAAAGAATCGTGATCGCCATCGTAAAGGAAGCGAAGGGTACGTCCGCGCGAAGTGGTGTTATCGATAACTTCGGCTACCATCGAATCGTCTTCGCCGAAATACAGTTTGTTACCGATACGGATTTTACGGGCAGGATCTACCAAAACGTCCCACAAACGAAATTCTTCGTTGAGTTCGCGCAAAAGGAACACTTCGATCTGGGCACCGGTTTTTTCCTTGTTTCCGTACAGACGGGCAGGAAATACCTTGGTATCGTTGAAGATAAACACGTCGCCTTCATCAAAATATTCCAAGATATTCTTGAAAGTTCTGTGTTCGATTTCACCCGTATCTTTGTGCAAAACCATCAGTTTGGCTTCATCGCGATACATGGGCGGATGTTGCGCAATACGTTCTTCGGGCAAATGGAATTTAAATTTCGACAGTTTCATAAGAGCGTTGTATAATATTGTTTTTGAATTCGATGATATCTAAACATTTATCTAAATGGAAATCACCTACGCGAGTGCGTTGCAAAGCCGTCAGGTAAGCTCCGCAATGTAGGTATTCACCAATGTCGCGGGCCAGTGCGCGAATGTAGGTGCCTTTGCTGCAAACCACCCGGATGGTGGCACTGGGACGTTGTGTTTCCGACCCTTGTGTATATTGCAGCAATTCTATTTCGTCAATGACCAAAGTCTTGGCTTTCAGTTGCACTTCTTCGCCGGTGCGCGCCATTTCGTAAGCCCTGCGACCTTGCACCTTGCAAGCAGAAAATACCGGCGGAACTTGCTCGATGGTACCCACAAAATGCGTCAGACATTCTTCCACTTTTTCTTTGGTTACGTGCGAGTAGTCGTAGGTCTGGTCTATTTCCTTCTCCATATCGAACGAAGGTGTGGTGGCGCCCAATTCGAGTGTGGCAATATATTCTTTGGTCTGGTACTGAAATTCTTCGATGCGCTTGGTGGCACGGCCGATGCAGACTATCATCACACCGGTAGCCAAAGGATCGAGCGTGCCGGCATGACCCACTTTCAACTTTTTGATTTTCAACGCGCGACACAAAGCATAACGCACATCATTCACCAACTTGAACGACGTGAATCCCAAAGGCTTGTTGAAACTCAAAATCTGTCCTTCCTGATATTCCTCGGCTGTGAGTAAAGTCATGTGTTAGAATAAAGGCAATACGATAGACAAAACACCAACGATGGCGCAATAAACAGCAAACCAGATAAGCTTACCTTTTTTAACGATGTTCAGCATCCATTTGCAAGCCAAACAACCCGATACGAATGCGCTGACAAAACCAACAATCAACGCACTGATGGGCAATCCACTCTGAGCTGCGGCAGCAAAATCGCCACCAACGATATCCAGAAACATTTCTCCCAAAATAGGAATAATCACCATAATGAAAGAGAACTGTGCGATGCTTTCTTTTTTGTTTCCGAGCAAAAGACCGGTAGCAATGGTTGAACCTGAACGAGAAAGACCCGGCATCACGGCGCAAGCTTGTGCCAGACCGATAATAAATGCATCTCTCCAGGAAATTTTTTCTTTGGTTCGAGGTTTGGCAAAATACGTGAAGCTAAGCAAAGCGGCCGTCAGCAGCAACATGCAACCGACAATGAGCAATCCGCTTCCGAAAATGCTTTCCACTTCGTCTTTAAAGAAAACGCCCACCACCAGAATGGGAATCATCGACAGGAAAACTTTCATCAGGTATTCCATTTCGTCGTTCCATTTGAAGCGGAAGAAGTTTTTCACCAAAGCCCAGATTTCTTTCCATAAAATGACGATGGTACTCATCACGGTAGCCGCATGTACGGTGGTAGTGAAAATAAGATTCTGTTCGCCGCTGGTGCCCAAAAGATAGTTTCCGATTTCCAAGTGTCCGCTGCTACTAACCGGCAGATACTCCGTCAAACCCTGCACCAAACCCAGGATAAAAGCTTCCCAAATATTCATGTCAGATTATTTTTTACGATCTTTTCTCAAAATACCATATACTACTACGGCAAAGCCCACAAAAGCGATGCTTGGTGCAATCACGATACGACGTGTGCTGAAAATGTCAGGATTATAAGCTTCTTGGGTAGAAGGCGCACCCATCATCAACAAATAACCGATAAGTACCAAGGCAAAACCGATACCTATCCACAGCAAATTTTTTCCTCTCAGAGGGAATTGTTTGTTTTCCATATAGTTATACGTAATAAAGTTCGTCAGCAGTCATGTTCAGGAAACGGTTTACCGAAAAAATGGTGGCAAACACGCTGAGCAACATTCCCAGCAGTAATAAGGCGCCGCCAATTATCCAAAGAGCTTCGTTAGAAATCATAGCTTGTAAACCGGGGAATATTTTTTCCAAACCGATGATTGACAGATAATACATTCCGAAAGCTAAAATGGCGCTGATGACGCCGCAACGCAGATTTTGCCACACAAAGGGACGACGGATAAAACTGCGTTTTGCGCCCACAAGGCACATGGTGTGAATCAGAAAACGTTTGGCATAAATCATCAATCGGACGGTGTTGCGAATCAGGAATACCGAAATAAGCGTCAAGACCAAAGCTACCGCCATCAGTACTTTGCCGATAGAAAGGATGTTCTTGTTTACCAATTGGATAAGATCTTCGCGATACACCACTTCTTGCACGTAAGTTGGCGCCGAAAGCGTATTCACCGTTTTCTTAATCTGATCTATTTGCGTGTAAGCCGATTGTAATTTGATTTCGATGGTGGCGGGCAGCGGATTGAATCCCAGCAGTTCTTCGGGGTTTTCGCCCAATTCCTTGCTCAATTCTTCCAAAGCCTGCGCCTTGCTGATGTAGGTGTGTTCCTTGGCCCATTCAGCTTTGGAAATTCTGTTGCGGAAAGCTTTCAATTCTTCGGCGGTGATATCGTCTTCGAGCACCACGGTGAGACTGATGTTTTCCTTGGCTGCGCGTGATATTTCGTGGGCAAAAAATCCCAAAGTCATCATAACAGCAAAAAGCAACAACACCAAGCTAATACTGATGGTTGCGGTCAATCGGGAGCCAAAAACTCGGCTGCTGGTTCTTTTCAGTTTTTTACCCATATTTTTCTTTTGCGCAAACTTTCCCCAAATTCGCTGCAAAAGTAGTCATAAAATCGTGAAAATGTTCTGGAAGAAGGCTTTTTATTTCACGATCTCGCCCAAGAGAGTTGCCGACGAGCAATTTAAGATTTTTACCTGAACAAAATCGCCCACTTTGGCATCTTCTTTGGGGAAAACGACGGTCTTGTTTTTTTCGGTGCGACCGCACATTTGTTCGCGCGAACGTTTGGAGAAGCCTTCCACCAATACCGTGTAAGTCTTGCCGATTTCGTTCTGGTTGCTTTGTGCCGACAATTGGTTTTGGGTATCGATGATTTCGGCCAAACGACGCAGTTTGATTTCTTCCGAAACATTGTCGGGAAGATGTTTCGAAGCATGTGTACCCGGACGTTCCGAATATTTGAACATGAAAGCAGAATCGAAACCCACTTCGCGCATCAGGCTGAGGCTATCTTGATGATCTTCTTCTGTTTCACTGTGGAAGCCGCAGAAAATATCCGTCGAAATGCCGCAATTGGGGATAATCGTTTTGATAGCTTTGATTCTGTCCAGATACCATTCACGGTCGTAGCGGCGGTTCATCAGTTTCAGAATGCGTGAGCTTCCCGATTGTACCGGCAGGTGAATATGCTTGCAAATGTTGGGATATTTCGCGATGACTTCGAGCAATTCGTTGCTCATATCTTTGGGATGCGAGGTGGTGAAGCGGATCCACATGTCGGGAGCGGCTTGGGCCACCATGGCCAAGAGTTCAGGGAAATGGATATCGTTGAAATGATAAGAGTTCACGTTTTGACCGAGCAGAATCACTTCCTTGAAACCGCGCTGTTTCAAATCTTGCAATTCGTTCAAGATGCTTTGGGTGTCGCGGCTGCGTTCGCGTCCGCGGGTATAAGGAACGATACAGTAGCTGCAGAAATTGTTGCAACCGCGCATGATGGAAATGTAGCCCGAAATCTGATTGTGCCCGATGCGCATAGGAATCACTTCGCGGTAGGTTTCGGTAGTGGAAAGTTCTACGTTCACGGCTTTTTCGCCCATTTCAACGGAAGAAATAAGATGAGGCAGATCCATATAAGCATCCGGTCCGGCAACCAAATCGACGCCATAATCCTGTACCAAAGTTTCCTTCATGCGTTCGGCCATGCAACCCAAAATACCAATCATCGGACGACCCTTTTTCTGCATGGCGTGCAATGCTTGCAAACGACCGAAAATCTTCTGCTCAGCGTTGTCGCGGATGGAACAAGTGTTCAATAACACCAAGTCGGCCTGACGGATATCGTCGCAAAGTTCGTAATCGGCCATTTTCAAAATAGAAGCCACCACTTCGCTGTCGGCCACGTTCATCTGGCAACCATAGGTTTCGATAAAGAATTTCTTGGACATATTCATGAAGGAATTAATCAGATTTCGTTTAAAATTTTCTTTGTAGTATTTCGCTGTAAATAAAGGCTTTTTTCAATTCTTCCGGCTCGTTCAGGCAAATCTGAGCCTTGTTGTCGGAAATTTCGTTTTCTTCGATGGAATCGGAAGTTTCTTTAGGAAAATCTTCCGAAACCTGGTACTGTGCAAAAACGCTGCGACCTTCTTCAAAAACGCTGGGCTTTTCTTTAGGAGCCTCGTCTGTTTCGTGAAAGCTTTCCTGCTGAAAATCGACTACTTGAGCCTTGGGTAAAAAGTCGTCTTGCTCTTCCGCTTCGAAAGTGTCATCTTCCTGGCCATCGTCGGAAGAAAAGTTTTCCAGATTTTTCATCAGAATTTCTCTAAAGCTCTGCGCGGCCGATTCTTCCTCTTCTGCACGATCTGGCATCGGTTGGTTGTCATTGCCCATTTTCTTTTTTTCTGTAAGAAATTTGACGATAGAACCACCGAAAGTCAGCGCTAAAAGGATAAGAATTTCGAGAATTTCCATGTTTGAAATCTTTTTTCTGAAATTTTGGCCAAAAGTACGCAATCTAACGAATATGACCAATAAAAAAATTATACCTTTGCGGGGTTTTGCAACAAGAGATTAACCAAGTTATAATAGTATGTCATTAAAGTTTATTACTCCGGAACAAGCTGCTGAATTTATCCACCACGATGACAATGTGGGTTTTAGCGGTTTTACTCCTGCCGGTTCTCCCAAGGTGGTTGCCGGTGCTATCGCAGCCAAGGCTGAAGCTGAACATGCTGCGGGACGTGAATTTAAGATTGGTGTGTTTACCGGTGCTTCTACCGGCGATACCCTCGATGGTGTTTTGGCTCGTGCCAACGCTGTGAAAATCCGTACGCCTTATCAGTCTAACAAAGACTTGCGTAATTGCATCAACGATGGTTCTGCTCCTTATTTCGATGCACACTTGTCGCAACTGGCTCAGGAAACTCGTTATGGTTTCTTCGGAAAAATCAATGTGGCTGTTATCGAAGCAGCCGATGTTACCGACAATGGTGAAATCGTACTCACTACCGGTGTGGGAAATATTCCTACTTTCGCTCGTTTGGCCGATCACATCATTATCGAGCTGAACACCAAGCATCCCAAATTTATCAAGGGTTTGCACGATATTTACGAATGTGACGATCCTCCATTCCGTCGTGAAATTCCTATCTACAAACCTTCAGACCGTATCGGTTCGCCCGTATTGAAAGTAGATCCCGCCAAGATTGTAGGTATCGTTGAAAACAATATGAACGACCAAGTGGCCGGCTTCACCGCTCCCGACGAAGTGACACAAACCATCGGCGACCGCGTGGCTCATTTCTTGGTTGGCGAAATGAAGGCCGGACGTGTTCCCGCATCTTTCCTTCCCATTCAGTCTGGTGTAGGTAATATTGCCAACGCTTTGCTGGGTGCGCTGGGTAAGAACCCCGACATTCCTGCTTTCGAAATGTACACCGAAGTAATTCAAGACGCCGTTATCGGTTTGATGAAAGAAGGCAATGTGAAATTTGCTTCTGGTTGCTCGCTCACCATCACGCCCGAAGTTTTGGGTTCTATCTACGACGATTGGGCTTTCTTCAAAGATAAATTGGTGCTCCGTCCTCAGGAAATTTCTAACAGCCCCGAAGTGGCTCGCCGTCTCGGTTTGATTACCATCAACACCGCTTTGGAAGCCGACATTTTCGGTAATATCAACTCAACCCACGTGCTCGGTACCAAGATGATGAACGGTATCGGTGGTTCGGGCGACTTTACTCGCAATGCTTATCTGTCTATCTTTACTTGTCCTTCAGTGGCAAAGGGTGGAAAGATCAGCGCTATCGTTCCTATGGTTTCTCACCTCGACCACAGCGAACACTCTGTAAAGATTCTGGTTACCGAACAAGGTGTGGCCGACTTGCGTGGCAAATCGCCTATCCAACGTGCTCAGTGCATCATCGAAAACTGCGTACATCCCGACTACAAACAGTTGATGTGGGATTACCTGAAACTCTCGAAAACCACTCATACGCCTCATACTTTGGCAAGTGCTTTCAAGATGCATCTTGAATTTGCCGAATCGGGCGATATGCACAACACCCGTTGGTAATCCGGTTTTTGCCGATGAAAACGATTTTTCTTGTTGGCTATATGGGTTGTGGCAAGTCGAGTCTTGGACGCGCTTTGGCCGAGCAACTTGGCTGCGAGTTCATCGATTTGGACAACTATATAGAGCAACAAGCACAACAAACGATACCTTCTCTCTTCGAATCCCGAGGAGAGGAGGCTTTTCGTTTATTGGAACGTAGTTGTTTGGCCGAAATGGCCGGACGTCAAAATGTGGTGGTGGCCACCGGCGGTGGCGCTGCTTGTTATTCCGACAATATGTCGCTGATGAATCGTGAAGGTATCACCATTTATCTGCAAGTGGAAGCCGACGAATTGACGCGTCGTCTGAGTGTTCCCAAGCATCAAGCTAAGCGCCCGCTTATCAAGGATTTGTCGCGAGAAGCGCTTCACGAAAAAATCTCTTCCATGCTCTCGCTGCGCGAACCTTATTACTTACAAGCGCAACTCATCGTTCCTTGCGATAATGCTCCCAAAGAAGAAAGCTTGCAAAAGATTCTCCACTCTTTACAAAAGAAATAATCGGATACTGATTGTCGTCAGAAAGTTACCGTTGAAGATTCTAATCAGAAATCGCAAGAGACGCTTGTTTCCATCCACGAGGGAAATGGTTTATCCGTGGTACAATTTCTTGGTTTGATAAACTGGTTCGCTGGTAAGGTTGACGCCGATTTTGCGGAAAACGTTGGTGTCGGTTTGCGAAAGGATAACGCTGGTATGCACTTCGCAACCGCGCAGATTGCACAATTGTTCCATGGCTTTTTCGGCGTTTTCATCGCTAAGCGCGCAGATGGAGAGCGCAATCAAAACTTCGTCGGTGTGCAAGCGAGGGTTGGTGTTGCCCAAATGTTCCACTTTCAAATGACGGATAGGTTCGATAACATGCGATGAAATCAAGTCCACTTCCTTTTCGATGCCGGCCAATTTCTTGAGCGCGTTGAGCAACATGGCGGCCGATGCGCCAAGTAGTTTGCTGGTTTTGCCGGTGACGATGCTGCCGTCGTGGAGTTCGATGGCCGCCGCCGGACCTCCGGTCTCGGCGGCGCGCTGCACAGCAGCGGCTGCAACTTTTCGGCTGGACGCATCTACCTTAGCCTGTTCCATTAGCAATTGCAATTGGTACACTTCGTCTTCGTGAGCCTGACCTTTGCGCACCAAACAACGCGTCTGATAATAGCGGCGTACAATTTCATTTTTGGCGGCTTCGCACACCACCTCGTCGTCGATGATGCAATTGCCCACCATATTTACACCCATATCCGTGGGCGATTTATAAGGAGAAGTTCCCATAATACGTTCGAACATGGCGTTCAAAACAGGGAAAATTTCTACGTCGCGATTGTAGTTGATGGTGGTTTCGCCGTAAGCTTCCAAGTGGAAGGGGTCGATCATATTCACATCGTTGAGGTCGGCAGTGGCAGCTTCGTAAGCCAAGTTCACCGGATGCTTCAAGGGAATGTTCCAAATGGGGAAGGTTTCAAATTTGGCATAACCTGCGCGGATGCCTCTTTTGCTATCGTGATAAATTTGCGACAAACAGGTGGCCATTTTGCCGCTACCCGGGCCGGGAGCCGTCACCACTACCAAACGACGCGATGTTTCGATATAATCGTTTTTGCCGTAACCCTGATCGCTCACGATATATTGAATATTGGAAGGATAACCCGGAATCTGATAATGACGATATACCTTGATACCCAATTGTTCCAATTTGTGTTGATAAGCCACTGCACTGGCCTGACCTTCGAAGCAACTCAACACCACGCTGCTCACATACATGCCGTATCCGCGGAAGGCATCGATCAGACGCAAAACATCCATATCGTAGGTGATGCCCAAGTCGCTGCGCAGCTTGTTCTTTTCAATATCGCTGGCATTGATGGTGATAACAACTTCCGCTTCGTCTTTGAGTTTTTCCAACATGCGGATTTTGCTGTCGGGAGCAAAGCCGGGCAAGACACGCGATGCGTGATTGTCGTCAAACAATTTTCCACCGAATTCAAGATAAAGTTTACCACCGAATTTTGAAATTCGTTCAATAATTTTCTCAGACTGAGTTTTTAAATACAGGTCGTTGTCAAAGCCAATCTTATGCATGTCTGCTTTATTTAGTGCGAATGAAATCGAAAACACAAAAGTACATATTTTTTACCGATATACTTGTTTGTTGTGTAAATTCTTTGTTATCTTTGTGTGTCTTTATTTAACCATAGAAAAACATTCCTTATGCTTGTCAAGATTCATACGGCCGCCCTGCAGGGTATAGAAGCTTTACCCGTTTCCATCGAAATACATATATCGCGTGGCATACGATTTTCCATCGTTGGTTTGCCGGATAATGCCGTGAGAGAAAGCCACGAACGCATTGCATCGGCTTTGCAGATGAATGGCATGAATATTCCGCGTAAACAGGTCATTGTCAATTTGTCGCCGGCGAACATCCGCAAAGAAGGCACCGGTTACGACCTTCCCATGACAGTTGGTTTGATGATTGCCGGAGAACACATTCCCCTAGATTCGGTCGAAAACAGCCTTTTCATCGGAGAATTGTCTTTGGACGGAAGTTTGCAGTCTGTCAAAGGCGTGTTGTCGGTTGCTTTGCTTTGTAAAGAAATGGGCGTGTCGCGTTTGTATGTGCCTTATCAGAATGCGATGGAGGCTTCCATGGTGGATGGTTTGGAGATTTTTGCCGTGCATCACCTGAAAGAACTGAAATCTCATCTGATGGGAGAAAAAGTGTTGCATCCTTTTGTGGCAGAAGATTTTGAACTACTGAAACAAACGACTCCGATAACTGAAGATTTTTGTCATGTGAAAGGGCAACAAGCGGTGAAACGTGCGGTGGAAATTGCCTGTAGCGGCGGCCATAATCTTATCATGATTGGTCCGCCTGGCGCCGGTAAAACCATGATTGCCAAGTGTATTCCCGGCATCTTGCCGCCACTCACGAAAGAAGAAGCCATAGAAAGTACCCGGATACATTCGGTGGCTGGTAAAACTGGTGAAAATGCGCAACTCTTGTTGCAACGGCCTTTCCGTTCGCCGCATCACAGTATCAGTTCGGTGGCTATGATTGGTGGAGGCAGCCTGGCGCAGCCCGGTGAAATATCTTTGGCGCATCGTGGCGTGTTGTATCTCGACGAGCTACCCGAGTTTCCGCGTTCGGTGTTGGAAGTGTTGCGTCAGCCATTGGAAGAAAGAAAGGTGCATATTTCGCGTTCGCGTTATAGTGTGGATTTTCCGGCCGATTTCATGTTGATTGCTTCGATGAATCCTTGTCCTTGTGGCTACTACAATCATCCGAGTAAAGCTTGTGTGTGTGGTCCCGGTCAGGTGAAAAAATACTTGAATCGTATTAGTGGTCCTTTGCTCGATCGTTTTGATATTCAAGTGGAAATTGCACCTTTGGAATACGAAGAAATCAGCGCGAGCAGTGTCGCTGAAAGTTCTGCGCAAATACGAGATCGTGTTTTGGCCTGTCGTGAGCGGCAAGCATTCAGATTTCGTCATGAGCAGGGCGTAAGTGTCAATGCGCAAATGACTCAGGCTATGCTTTCGAAATATGCCCAGGTGGATAAAGCGGGAAGTCTGTTGCTGAAGAATGCCATGGAAAAATTGCAACTCTCGGCCCGCGCTTACAGCCGCATTCTGAAAGTGGCCCGCAGCATTGCCGACATCGAATATAGTGAAGCTATCCAAGCACATCACCTTGCCGAAGCTATCGGCTATCGCAGCCTCGACCGTGAGAATTGGGGAGGCGGATAAATGCCGGTTGCGGGCTGGAAAAAGCGAAGCGGCCGGGCTGCAAGCCCGGCCGCTTCTTAATATCACGCATCGCAAAGATTAGCAATACATATTCACGATAGCTTCGTACAATTCTTGTTTGCCGCTGGTCAATTTGGGTTCGCCGTTCTGCTTGCCATAAGCGTAAACGTCTTCGAGGCTCAACTTGCCATCTTCGAAGTCTTTACCGATACCCTTGTCGAATGAAGCGTAACGATCGGCCACCATTTGCTTGATGGGAGATTCTTCCAACAACTTAGCTGCACATTCCAAAGCGCGAGCCATAGCGTCCATACCGGCAATGTGAGCGATGAAGATGTCTTCCAAATCGGTGCTGTTACGACGAGTCTTAGCGTCAAAGTTGGTACCACCATTGCCCAAACCTCCATTGCGGATGATTTGCATCATAGCCTGGGTCAGTTCGTAGTTGTCGATGGGGAATTGGTCGGTATCCCAGCCATTCTGATAGTCACCGCGGTTAGCGTCGATGCTACCCAACATGCCTTCGTCAACAGCGCAAGCCAATTCGTGTTCGAAAGTGTGGCCGGCCAAAGTAGCGTGGTTAACTTCGATGTTCACCTTGAAGTCTTTTTCCAAACCGTGAGCTTTCAAGAAACCGATAACCGTTTCGGTATCAACATCGTACTGATGCTTGCTGGGTTCCATGGGCTTGGGTTCAATCAGGAAAGTGCCGGTGAAGCCTTTGCTGCGGGCATAGTCGCGAGCCATGGTCAACATGGTAGCCATGTGTTCTTTTTCACGTTTTTGGTCGGTGTTCAGCAAAGACATATAACCTTCGCGGCCGCCCCAGAATACATAGTTGCTACCACCCAATTCGATGGTTGCATCAATAGCATTCTTAATTTGAACGATAGCGCGGGCTACTACATCGAAATCGGGATTGGTAGAAGCACCATTCATATAACGCTTGTGACCGAAAACATTGGCAGTACCCCACAAAAGTTTGATACCGGTTTCAGCTTGCTTTTCTTTCAAGTAAGCAACCACTTCCTTCAGATTGCTTTCGTATTCTTCGATAGAATTGCCTTCGGCAACGAGGTCAACATCGTGGAAGCAATAGTATTCGATACCCAATTTCTGCATGATTTCGAAACCGGCATCCACTTTAGCCTTAGCTACTTGGACAGGGCAGCAAGCTTCGTTCCAAGGGAATGATTTGGTACCGCCACCAAACTGATCAGCACCTTCTGCACAAAGAGTGTGCCACCAAGCCATGGCAAATTTCAACCAATCTTTCATGGGTTTACCCAAGATTACCTTTTCGGCATCGTAGTAACGATAAGCAAGAGGATTTTTCGACTCTACGCCTTCAAATTTGATTTTTCCAATTTCAGGAAAGAATTCTTTAGCCATAATAATGTAGATTTAAATGTTTTATAAATATGATTTCCAACGTAAATAAGCTTCGGTATATGCCTCTTTGTCTTTTTCAACCGGCATGATGGTATCCAATTTCTTGAGCGATACAAAAGCTTCTTGAGTATTCTTGTAAATGCCTGCACCGATACCCGCGCCGCGAGCAGCACCGATAGAGCCGTCCGTGTCGTAGAGTTCGATTTGAGCGCCGGTAAGTCCGGCCAGTGTGTTGCAGAAAATCGGGCTGAGGAACATGTTGGCCTTGCCTGCACGAATCAGTTTGGTTTCGATACCCATGGCGTTCATGATTTCCATGCCATAAGCGAAAGCGAAAACGATACCTTCTTGGGTAGCGCGAATCAGATGCGGCTGTCCGTGACGATTGAACTGCAATCCGTGGATGCTGCAAGCACCGGCCTTGTTTTCGAACATACGTTCGTTGCCGTTTCCGAAGGGAAGGATAGACACGCCGTCGCTACCAATGGGCGCTTGGGCAGCAATGTCGTTCAGGTCGGCATAAGACACAGCGTTAGAGGCGCTATTGCGTTTCATCCAAGCGTTCATGATACCGGTTCCGTTGATGCAAAGCAGTACGCCGATGCGGGTAAGTTCGGCACTATGGTTCACGTGTGCAAAGCTGTTCACGCGCGATTTAGCATCGTAATTGATATGACCATTCACACCGTACACAACGCCCGAAGTTCCAGCCGTGGCAGCCACTTCGCCGGGATTGAATACGTTCAGCGAAAGCGCGTTGTTGGGTTGGTCGCCACCGCGGTAGCAAACAGGAATGCCTGCTTTCAGGCCTAATTCGGCAGCTGCCGAGGCCGTCAGTTGACCTTGGTTGGCAAAGCTGGGCATAATCTGAGGAATCCAAGACGAATCGATACCATAATAATCGAGCAAGAAATCTGCCGGACGATTGTTCTGGAAATCCCACATGATACCTTCCGACAAACCCGAGGCCGTGGTGGTGCATTCGCCCGTCAGACGCAGTGCGATGTAGTCGCCGGGAAGCATCAGTTTGTCAATCTTGTCGAAAATGGCGGGTTCGTTTTCTTTTACCCAAGCCAGTTTGGAGGCGGTAAAGTTGCCCGGAGAATTCAGCAAATGCGACAAGCATTTTTCTTCGCCGATTTCCTTGAAGGCCTTTTCGCCGTAAGGCACTGCGCGTGAGTCGCACCAGATAATGGCCGGACGCAACAATTCTTTGTTTTTGTCAACCAACACCAAGCCGTGCATCTGATACGAAATACCGATACCGGCAACGTCGTTGGCGTCAACGCCGGCTTTGCTCATCACTTCCTGATTGGCGGCTTTCAAGTTGTTCCACCAAGCATTGGGATCTTGTTCGGCCCAACCCACCTGTTTGGCTTCGATGGCCATTTCTGCTTTGGGATAAAAAGCTGAGGCCAAGCAGTTTCCGTTTTGAGCATCGATAAGGCAAGCCTTCACCGACGAACTTCCTATGTCAAAACCTAAGAGATACATAATTATTTAATTTTATGAGATCCGACACCGATTTTAACATCGTAAATTTTCGGTGCTTTACGGAATTTCTGTTTATAACTTTCGATGGCATCGGCAATGAAAGTGTCGTAATCTTCTTCTTTCAGCAAGTTGATGGTGCAACCGCCAAAACCGCCACCCATCATACGGGCACCCAGTACGCCATTCTTGCGAGCCACTTCTACCAAGAAATCGCTTTCTTCGCAACTTACATTATATTCTTTGCTCAAGCCTTCGTGCGAAGCATACATCAGTTCGCCAAACTTAACGTAATCGTTCTGATAAAGCGCATCCATGGCAGCTTCCACGCGCATATTTTCTTGAATAACATATTGACAGCGACGGAAAGTGCTTTCTTTCAATGTCTTTTTGTATTCGTGAAGCATATCCAAAGTAACGTCGCGCAAAAGGTTTACCAAAGGATAATCCTTCTTGATGGTGGCAACGCCTTCTTCGCATTCGGCACGGCGGATATTGTATTCCGAAGAAGCCAAATTGTGTTTTACTTGCGTATCGATCAGCACCACGCGACAATTTTCAGGATGGAAAGGCACCAAATCGTATTCCAACGAACGACAATCCAGACGAATCAGATGACCTTCTTCTCCGAACACCGAAGCAAATTGGTCCATGATACCGCAACGAACGCCCACCGCATTATGTTCGGCAGCTTGTCCGATTTGTGCCATATCAAGTTTGCTCAAGCCCAAGTTGAACATGTCGTTCAAGGCGAAACAGAAAGTCGATTCCAAAGCAGCCGAAGTAGACAGACCGGAACCGATGGGAATATCGCCGCCGAATACACAATTGAATCCGCCAATTTTATGACCGCGTTTCAGCAATTCCTGTACCACGCCATAAATGTAGAGCGCCCATCCGCGGATAGGTTTTTCGTCCAAGGCGAATTCTTCGGTTTCCTTCATGTCGTAAGAATATACGCTGATGGTGTCGGTGTCGTTGGCTTTGATGGCAGCCACAATCATTTTGTCGATAGCGCCTGGAAATACAAAACCACCATTGTAATCGGTATGTTCACCAATCAGATTGACACGACCGGGAGAAGCGTACAAGTTATAATCTTCGCCGTAACGCTTCACGAATTGATTGCAAATGAAAGTATAGTCCATAGTTTACCAAAGTTTAGCGGGATAAACACCATCTTCAATCAATTGGGCAATTTTGTCCACCACCAACTGACGGTCGGCAGCATAGGTGACACCAAACCATTTAGAAGGCGTGTCGAGCACTTCGCAAGTAACTTTGCCTTCGCAAATCAGATTGTTTACTACCCAAGGAATATAGAATTCGGCCTTTTCAGCCTTAAGATTTTCATCGAGGAATTTGCGGAAATTTTCTTCGGAATAATCGAAGTAATCGGGAGTGAAGCCCCACATGTTCATCGAAACGGGAGCGTTTTCATCGACGGGAACCATGGCTTCGTTTTCGTCTTTGAATTTCACCTGGCCATCGGTATCGCGAATGATGTAAGTGCGTTCTACCACCGTGGTAAGCAAGTTGTTTTCGTCTTTCTGACAAATACCGCGAGCCACTGAACCACTTTCAGACAAAGTGTTACCGATACGATAACCCACCATGCAATAACGATTCTTTTCGTTTTCCACACTCTTGAGGAAGTCTGCCAACACTTGGAAACTTTCTTTGCCATAGAAGTCGTCGGCATTGATAACGGCAAAAGGTTCTTTGATAACGTCTTTACCCATCAATACGGCATGGTTGGTGCCCCAAGGTTTGGTTCTTTCTTCGGGACAAGTATAGCCTTCGGGCAGATAAGAGGTTTCCTGGAATACGATTTCGACGGGCAAAATGCCTTGGTATTTGCTGGCAATTTTGGTGCGGAAATCTTCTTCGAAAGTATGACGAATCACAAAAACAATTTTTCCGAATCCGGCGCGAGCTGCGTCAAATACAGAATAGTCCATAATTGTTTCACCATTGGGGCCGAGGCCGTCCAATTGTTTCAAGCCGCCATAACGGCTGCCCATGCCTGCTGCTAAGACAAAAAGAGTAGGTTTCATATCGTTTGATGTTTAATAAGATTTTTCATTAAGAATGATTCTTTTCAGACCTACAAAAATAAGTCATAATTGTTTACCTTTGTCGCGCTTTTGGGAAAAACTTCAAGCCTTTTGATAAAAAATCAGATGAAAAAGATAATTATTCCAATTTTAACCCTATTAATGACGCTTACTATGCAAGCAGAAACCAAAGTTCTTATCGAAACTTCGATGGGAAACATCATCATTCGTCTCTACGACGAAACCCCGAAACATCGTGACAATTTCATTAAATTGGTGGAAAGCGGTTATTACAACGATTTGCTTTTCCATCGCGTAATCAAGGATTTCATGATTCAAGGCGGCGATCCCGATTCTAAGGGCGCCTCTGCCGGACAACAATTGGGTGCTGGCGGTCCGGGCTACACCATTCCTGCCGAATTTATTTATCCGAAATATTTCCACAAACGCGGTGCTTTGTCGGCTGCCCGTCAGTCTGATCAGGTAAATCCGATGAAGGAATCTTCTGGTTCTCAGTTCTATATCGTTTGGGGACAAGTGTATAACGAAGCTCAGTTCAAGCAGATGGAAGCCCAAAAGCAAGAACAGGTAAAAGTGGCTTATTTCCAGAAATTGGCTTCGCAACGTCAGGCCGAAATCCGTCAGATGTATATGAGCGGCAACCAGGCTGGTTTGAACAAATTGCAAGAAGAACTCATCGCCCAGATGGAAGCTTATTTCGCACAAAATCCTATCGGTGAAGTATTTACTCCCGAACAGAAAGAAGCTTACACCACCGTCGGCGGAACGCCTCATCTCGACAACGAATACACGGTGTTTGGCGAAGTGGTGGAAGGTCTCGAAGTGGTAGAAAAAATCCAGAATTGCGCTACCGGTTCGGCCGATCGTCCCAAACAAGATATCACGATGAAAATGAGTCTGTTGAAAGACTAAGATGAAGATCAATAAACACATACTGAAAAACGGCCTCCGTCTGTTGCATTACTACGATGCCAACACACAGATGGTGGCCGTTAATATCATGTATAATGTCGGTTCGAAAGACGAGCATCCCGAGCACACTGGTTTTGCGCATCTATTTGAACATCTGATGTTTTCAGGCTCGGCCAATGTGCCCGATTTCGACGAAGTGGTGCAACGCGCTTCGGGCGAGAACAATGCTTGGACCAATACCGACGTTACCAATTATTACATTTCTTTGCCGGCCCACAACCTGGAAACGGCGCTCTATTTGGAAAGCGACCGCATGCTGGCTTTGAATATCAACCAAGAAAGTTTGGATGTGCAAAAGCAAGTGGTGGCCGAAGAATTCAAGCAACGCTTTCTGAATCAGCCTTATGGCGATGCTTCTCTGCTGATGCGTCCCATGGTTTATGGCGAACATCCTTACGCTTGGCCCACCATCGGAAAAAAACTCGAACATATCGAGGCTTTCTGCTTGGACGATGTCCGTGCATTCTACGAAAAATTCTATGCGCCCAACAACGCTGTTTTGGCCATTTGTGGGAATGTTTCTTTCGAAAATGCCATCTCTCTTACCGAAAAATGGTTTGGCGATATTCCTTCGAAAACTATACCGAAACGTGTATTTTCTCCGGTGGAAAGGCAAGATTCGCCGCGTCGTATGGAGGTGACTCGTTCCGTTCCGATGGATGCGCTCTATAAATATTGGCACGCGCCCGCGGTAAGCGAAGCAGGTTATCAGGCTTGCGATTTGCTCACCGATATTTTGGCCGGCGGTCGTTCTGCGCGTTTGTTTCAACGTTTGGTAAAAGACAGACGAAAATTCAGTGCGCTCGATATTTACGTGGGCGGCGAGGCCGAGAAAGGCGGTGGCAGCATTCAGTTCTGTGGAAAACCGCTTATCGGTGTCAGCATGGAAGAGGCCGAAGAGGCTTTGCTCGAAGAATTGCAAGTGCTTGCCAGTGAGCCTGTTTCCAACGAAGAATTGCAGAAGGTGAAAAATAAATTCGAATCGGCTTTCTTGTTCCGCAATACCAATTGTCTGCATATTGCCACCCAGCTTTGCTGGTACGAACTGATGGGCGATGCCGAACAATATTTGCGCGATTTCCACGAAACATTGCAATTGCAAGCCTCTCATCTGCAAACGATGGCTGCCGATATTTTCCGCGAAGACAATTGCTCGACGCTGTATTATCGTGCCGAAGCCGCCGAGTCGGAAACTTCCGATTTCATCGAAGATTTTGATGAAGATTCATTATGAACGAAAACCTGAACGAAAAGCCAAGCATTTTTGCCCGCAACTGTGAGGTGAGGAAGATTGATAAAGCGCTTGCCTCGGCCTTTTTATCGGAGCATCATGTGTATGGAGCGGCAGCCAGCCGTTATCATTATGGGCTTTTCGTGTCGCGTCCGGGCAAGCATTCCGAACATTTTCCTCTTGGCAGTTTGGTGGCCGTGGCTCAGTTTTCTGCACCGCGCAAATGGCAAAAAGACAATCGTGAAATTCGTTCCTATGAATGGGTGCGCTATGCTTCGCTGTCCGGATGGCGCATTTGCGGCGGTATGGGAAAAATGCTGCAACACTTCATCGACCAAGTACATCCCGACGATGTCATGACTTACGCGCCGGCTCCCTACGATGGGGCGGTGTATCAAAAACTGGGCTTCAAAAAAGAGGGCATCAAAACATTCTCCGACGGCAACTTCAGTCACAAATTCCGCCTAAAACTCTGCGAGTGGTAAGTAGTGTAGCCCCGCCGGGAATCGAACCCGGATCAACGGTTTAGGAAACCGCGATTCTATCCATTGAACTACAGGGCCGCGAATAACGCGAATGAATGCGAATAACGCGAAAGAATGCAAATATCGCCGGTGTCGCGAAAAAGCGAAAAGCGAAAAGCAAAAGCAAAAACGCAAAATTGTACGGAAACCGCGGAGGGCTTGTTTGCGTTAAAGCGCTGCAAAAGTAGTATTAAAAATTTAGCCTTCAAACAAATCTTGCATAATGTCGAGCGATTTGATTTCGGGGAAATTATTCAGATGCAAACGATAATAATCGAGCAAAGTGTCCAGCAATTTTCTGCGTTGAATGCGTGAAAAACGATAATCGGCCAAGTTGTCGAAGGCAATGTCCTGTAAGTGAATGAATGCTCCGGCCTCTTCGTAAGACATCCAAAATTTGTGATTGGGCGGAAAAGGCACAAAGCAGCCCGCCTGCATATCGAAATACCAGCCCGCTTGCGCATCTTCCATGTTGGGCGTAATGCCCAGATAACGACAAAGTTGCGTTAAAAATGCGAGATGAAAATTAGCTTTGCCATCTTCCACCAAATCCAGAATCTTGATACTTTCGCTCAAATAGGCGAACAGACTTTCGTTGGCCTCGGCCTCCTGCAAAACACGATACAACACTTCCGACAGAAAGAGCGAAATGCTGTTCTTTACCGGATCGAGAAACAGCGTGTGAAAAGCGTATAAATGCTGGCATTCTTTCATGCGTTGCAATTCGCGGTTCGGCTTGTGTTCGGCCTGATATCGAATCAGACTGAGCGCTTCGAAAGCGGAAGCATGCACGCTGCCTTGTTTTTTTCGCTTGGCGGCAATGTAAGAAATGCGGCCAAAATCGCGGCTATACACATGAACAATCAAGTTTTTGTCGTCGTACTTGATTTTGTGCAATACGATGGCCAGACTCTCTACCAGCATGATTTAGAACGAATAAGAAGCACCCAGGCTTGGACGGCCAATCACCAAAGAATAGTTGTGGTTCCAGTACATGAAGCGCTTGCTGCTGTAAGGATGTGTCTGCAAGAAAATATCCCAACGCTTGGAGAGTTGATAAGTCAGACAAGTGGTTATGCCATGGAAATGCTGTTTGGCATTCTCCAAAGGAATATGACGTTGCAAAGCCGCATGATACACCGTCGACAACGACAGCTTTTCTATGGGACGAAAATCCAAAGCAGCATCGATGGTCCAAGTGGGAAGATAAGCTAAATCCTTGTTGGCGTGTAGATAACGCGCGTTGGCACTCAGACGAAACATCTTCGTGTAATTGAATGCAACACCGGCACCCACGAAAGCGATATCGGCATTTTGTTGCTTGAAAGCAAAATCGATGATATGGTTTTGTTCGGGCGAAGTTTGTGTATGCTTCGTTGCGGTGATTTGCGTCAGGTTTCTGATATGCTGATAACCGGCCACGGCGCTCACTTGCAACACATCGAAAGGATTCCATTGAATATCGGCTTGCGCTTTCAAGGGCGAATAAAGAGCTTCGATTCTATCGTTGGTAGTGAGATAAGGGTTGATGTGGAAACTTTCGCGCAAGCTGAATACGCGTTCGCCGCCATCAATCGAGAGTTGGAAAGCGGCTTTTTCGCCGATATTGCGTGCGGCCGAAGCGGTGGCAGCCAACTTTATCTTGCTTTCTTTTCCGATGATGTCAGACAGATGTGCGCCCAAACTGAATTGCCAAAGTTTCCAACGATAATCGATAGAAGGATGCAGATCGAACCAATACATATCGCTCAAATGACTATCCATTTCGTATCCCAAGTGCTTGAACGTCAGTTTTGTATGTGCCAACAAATCTTCTTCGATGCGATAAGAAAAATTTGCCGACAGATCCACTTCGTATTCCAAGGCCTTTTCGTTGATGGGCGTATAGCCGTCGCTGGCAGCAATTTTTTCGAAGGGATTGATATAAAATAAATAGCTATTGGCCTGAATATCGTAGTTGAAATCGTTGCCCCAAGGCTTTGAGCGCCAGCCCACTTGCAAATGCGTATCGGACGAGCGAGCCATTTTTTTATCGTAACCGAAATCGGTATAATTCCACGAGTCGTAAGCTTCGCTCAAAGATGCCTGCAAAACGCTGCGGTCGAAATGATATTGATAAGCCAAACTGGCCTGGTTGTGGTTGTCGTAATTATATGCCGATTGCGGTATGGGTCTTCTTTGCATGTGGCTGTTCCAGTTCAGTTCCAATCGCTGACGTTCCTGATGCAGGATGTTCACTTGCGCGTCGCCCAACAATCTCAAACCGGCGGTGCCCAAACGTGCATAGCCCCATTTGTTTTGTGCGGGAAAATCTACCTTGGCTTCGGCAGCTTGCAATGGCACGAAATCTTTGTCGAGGCTGAGTCGGTTGGCCGAAGTAGCAAACTTCACTTCCTGTTTGTTGGTCTTGATAGCTTCTGTGGCCGGATTCTGATAAATTTTCCCCGCATTTTCTATCTGCGGAGAATAATCTTTTTCCAGCAAAAGGTCGCGCATAATCAGCGAGTCGCTCTTGTTTTGTGCAAAAGTAAAGCTGCTGCTTATCAATAAAGTACAAAGTATGAGGGCGATTTTCTTATTCATGGCTGCGTTCTTCGTTTGTTTGTAAACGAGTTGTAATCATAGTTTGGATATCATCGTTGTCGTGATAATTTTCTTTCAAACTGAGCAGATATTGTTTAGCTTGGAAATCGTCGCCCTGTTGTACAAAAATATCGGACATCAGGATAAAGCAACGAGCCATCCAATAAGCATGCGGCGTGCCGTCTTTCAAGAAAGCTTGCGCCAGATTCAAAGCCTTGTTGGCGTCGCCTTTTTCGAACCAATAGTCGGCCAGGAGATAACGCGCTTCGGCACCATAGGCGGTCTGCGATTCTTTAGCTAGCAATTCCCAGTCTTTCACCGCTTCGTCGCTGCGGTTGAGTTTTACCAAGGCCGATGTTTTATGATAACGGCTTTCGCGTTGCAATTCGGGCGACAGATGACTTTCCTGCAACATCTCATCGCAAACATCCAGCAATTCAGCACTTTGTTCCATATTGGCCAAACAACGCATGATGCCCGTCTTGGCTTGTAAACGTAAGTTTCTGCCATCGGCCAAAAGGTAAAGTTGTTGATAATAATCCAGGGCGTCCTGCCATTTTTCTTGCGCAAAAGTATAGTCCGACAACACCGTCAAAGCGTCTGTTATATAAGGATTTCCTTTCTGTTTCAACACTTGCTGATAATGTGCGATGGCTTCTTCCACGCGATGTTTTTCGTAGAGCAGATTGGCGCAATGATAGTTGGCCGGCGTATAGAAAGCACCCTGCGGGAACTGCTTCAGATACAGTTGATAAGCTGCAATGGCTTCGTCTTTTTTGTTATCCATCATCAGACGTTCGGCGGCCAAATACGACAGTGAATCCTGCTCGCCTGCCTGCAAAGCAAAACCATCACCCAAACCGGCCACATATTGCACGTAGTCGTTCACCTGATTCGTGGCAACATAAATGCTCTTCAAGTCGTTGATGGCGGTTTGCGCTTCCTGGCTGCCCGGATAATCGGCAATCACCTTTTTATAAGCCGCAATAGCCTGTGAAGATTTTCCATTCTGATAATACAGCAAACCAATCTGAATACCCGATTTACGCGCCAAGTCGCTGTTGGGCGCATGTTTCATCAGACGTTGGAAAGCCGCGATAGCCTGCTCTGTCTGCTTCAAACTGACGAAAGCGCGCGCTTCTTCAAAAATAGCCTTGTTGAGATAATCCGACTTGGGAAAACGTTTTTCGAAATTTTGCAGGAGTGAGGCTTTTTCCGCGTAATTCTTGCGCAAACCCAAACAGAAAGCCTGCTGATACACAGCGTAATCGTTGCCGGCGGGCGAAAGTTTGTCGGTCTTGGCATAAAATTCTTCGGCCTGTTGATACTGTCTGGCAAAATAATAACAATCGCCGATGCGGTTCAAAGCATCCACATAAGTATCGTCTTTCTTATTCTTGAGAACGCGCGTATATTTTTCGAACCATTCCAAAGCTTGCGCATAGTTTTTGGTATTGAAATAACTGTAAGCCAAATTGTAATGCGCAATGGGATAGGCCTTGAACGAAGCGGCATTCTTGTCGCTCAAGAAACGATGGAAATCACTTTTGGCCGTGGCCAGTTGATTCAGACGATAAGCCGTTTCGCCTTTCCAAAAATAAGCCTCCGGCGACGCGATACCGATGGTTTTAGCTAAGTTGACAGATTCCTGAAAACGCTTGTAAGCTTCCTGATAATCGGCATTGTTGAAACGCTCCATGCCCAACAAGAACAAAAGCTTCGTCTTGGTTTCTAGCATGTTTCGCGAAGGTTTGTCGATTTTTTCAATAAAGTTGATGGCGGCCAAATAATTGGAATTGCTCAAAAAAGCGTCGGCCAAATGACTGTAAATCTGATCGGAATATTTGCTATTGGGAAACTCCTGCAAAATCTGTTCGAAGGCCTTAATCTGTTCGTTGAAAGGCGAATAAGAAGTTTCGTAACAAAGCAATGCGTAGTTGTAAAGTGCATCTTCGCGCGTGCTCAGGTCGTGGCTGCTGAGGCTGGCTCGTTCGAAACTCAAGCGCGCCATATCGGTTTTTTGCATTTGCAGATAGCAGATGCCCACATGGAAAATAGCATTCTGAGCCAAAGCATCGTCTTCGCCGCTGGCTTTCGAAAAATAAGTCAAAGCTTGGTCGTAACGATGTTCCAGAAAATGTATCATGGCAATGCGATAAGCATCCGAACGCAATAATTCGGGTTCGAGTTTTAGGTATTGTTGATAAAAACGCGCCGCGTCTTCGTAATTTTTCAACTCGTAATGCGCTGCTGCCGACAAACGATAGAGCTCGGCTTTTTCTTTTTCGTTGGGTTGTTGTTGCAATAGATTTTCTGCCCGACTCAACACATCGCTGTAATTGCCCTGTTGAAATTGCAACTGCATGATAAAATAGGGCGCAGTATGCTGATATTCCGGCACATCGGCCACTTTTTCAAAAGCTTTCAAAGCTTCCTGATGAAACCCTTCCTTATAATCAATATACGCAATATAATAGGTAGAGGGCAACACGTAGCGACCATTTTCATCCAGCAATTCGTTGAAAAGCGAATCGGCTTTGGCAAAATCTTCCAATTGTGTGTAGGTGTAGGCCAGACGGAAACGATAGTCTTCCCATTCTTTCTGGCTCAGTGCCGATTTATGACAAAGTTGAAAAGCTGCCAGCGCATCCTGATATTGCGCTGCATTCATGGCACAAGTACCTAAATAATAAAAGGCTTTGGGCGCGTAGGTCGACAAAGAATAATCAGACAAAAATTCGCGCAGCAGCAAACTGGCATCCATGCGGTTCATATGATAGGCCGAGGCAGCTTGCATAAAACGCAGATATTCTTCTTGTCCGGGGCTATAAGTTTGAGAAGAGGCAAGCAATGTTTCCACTTGATTCAAGCAGACATCGTAATCTTCTCTCAGGAAAAATTCTTGACAGGCTTGGTAGCGGCTATAGTCTTGGTTGTCTGTATTTTGCTCCTGAGCAAAGCCGTTCAGCGACAGCGCAAGACAGATAGACAGCAGTAGTTTTTTCATAGTTTTGAGCACGTTTTAATTCAACCTGCAAGTATACGGCTTTTTTTGCGAAACGCCAACGGTGAAAAGCTGGCTTACGACAATAAAAAAGCCCTCCGGGGATTGACATGAACCTCGAAAGTTAGATAAAAATCTTTCGGGGTTCACATCATTTATCCGAAGGGCCATTGCTTTTTTTTAGAAGGATGCTTATGCTTGCAACCATTTGTATTTTTCAACACTGTAGATGGGCACGAAAGGCAGCAAGATGGGCGTTTTCTTGATATATGCCTGATATTCAGGATCGTTTCCGTAAACTTTATTCTGACGAATTTCCAATCGGCGGGCGCCGCTGAACATTACGTACACAATGCCGATGTAACCGATGCCAGCCAGAATCCATTGCCACAGGCTGCAACATGCTCCGAAACAAAGGATAAATGCGCCTGTCCAGATAACGAGTTCGCCCAAATAGTTGGGGCAACGAACCAAGCGATAAAGTCCGGTGTCTACGAATCTGTTTTTGTTGATTTTCTTGGCGGCTTTCTTTTGTGCGTCGGCACCAGATTCCAGAGCTACGCCCAGTGCCATCAGTACGACGCTAATCCAAGGCAGAATTTCGCTGACAGGAGCGCCTTGGGCTTTGTTAGCAAGATAGAAGGCGATAGGGCTTACCTGACCTACGTACAAGAGTGCACAGAAAATCCAAACCACCACCACTACAAAGAGAGGTTTTTTCTTGGCGGCATCGGGGCCGTAAAGAATTTTCTTGTATTCCGGCGATCTTTTTTCGCGAGTCAGCAGGTAAAGACCGAGTCTGCATCCGAAAATAAACATTACCACACACAAAAGCAAGGTGGGCGCTGTCAGCGTATCGCGGAAAATAAGGGCGATGCTGGTTGCGAGGGCTGAAACGCCAAATCCGTAACCGATGCTGAAAAAGTAGATGAAATAAATCCATCCAAGTCCTGAAACGGCGAATGAAACCGCCAGAAGAATAAGCAAATAGTTCATATCAATTTATTTTATGAGAGTAATCGAAAAACCGGCCAAAGGTAGTGAAAGGCTCGGCAGAAAAGAATTAAATTATCTTATTTTTATTCAAGTGGCCGAATGGCAATGATTGTCTTAGTACAAGCAAGAAAAATAAATCGATTGCCAGCGTTTCATTCTACTAAAAGTCCACCTCGCCTACTTTTTTTATCCAGGTGACCTGTCAATTAAGTTTGGTGATTATAAAACTTTGTAAACAAAAAAAACAGCTACAACATCGTTGTAACTGTTTTTGGCTCTTCAGGTAGGACTTGAACCTACGACCCCCTGATTAACAGTCAGGTGCTCTAACCGACTGAGCTACTGAAGAAGATTTGCTAATAGTTCCTAAAAGCGCGACAAAAGTACAGCGATATTTCGAAATATGCAATATATTTGCAACAAATTTTTCAAAATATTTTATTCATCTAAAGAAAACAGGGCTATGAAAAAGACCATTTTTAAAACAATAATGCTGTTAAGTGCTTTATTTTCAGTGTTATCTGTGAATGCATCTACTACCGAAAACCGTCAACACAAAATTGCAAAATATTTCGACGTGCTACACTATATGTTCCGCGATTTAGATGCTTATTATGTCGATAGTATAGATGTGGACAAGGTTTTTGAGGCGAGCATCGGTGGAATGTTGTCCGTTTTCGATCCGTATACCTCTTATATTCCCGAAGAAGAAGTTTCCGATTTTAAATATATGACCACCGGAGAATATGCCGGTATTGGCGCTATTATTACGCAGCGCGATGGAAAAATCTTTTTCAGCGAACCTTATGAAAATATGCCTGCGCAAAAAGCCGGTCTGTTGTTTGGTGACGAAATTCTTTCGGTAGATGGCGAAGATGTTCGAGGTAAAGATGTGTCGTATGTGAGCGATAAGTTGCGCGGAAGGCCGAATTCGGAGATAGTATTGGAAGTGCGTCGTGAGGGCGTGAAGAAACCTATCAAGTTTGCTTTTACTCGTCAGCAGATTGTGGTGCCACAAGTAGTATATTATGGTATGGTAGCCGAAAAAGTTGGCTATATCTATTTGGAAAGCTTCACCGACAAGGCAACGCAAGAGGTAAAACAAGCTTTGCTCGATTTGAAAAAACAAGGAGCTACTAGTTTGGTGCTCGATTTGCGCGAGAACGGAGGCGGCTTGATGTCGGAGGCGGTTTCTATCTGTAATCTGTTTGTAGATAAAGGTGAAGAGATTGTTTCTACGCGAGGAAAAGCCAAGA
Source organism: Bacteroidales bacterium (assembly GCA_017380635.1). Lineage (GTDB taxonomy): Bacteria > Bacteroidota > Bacteroidia > Bacteroidales > UBA1402 > UBA1757. The sequence continues at coordinate 148,840 of JAFODP010000014.1, forward strand.
GCGATAATCGTCATTATAAAACGCGTAGCGAGGCAGTGGACACGCAGATGCCTTTGGTGGTGCTGATTAGTGGTGGTTCGGCTTCGTCTTCCGAAATTGTGGCGGGTGCTTTGCAAGATTTGGATCGCGCGGTAATAGTGGGCGAGCGTAGTTATGGTAAAGGTTTGGTGCAAGCTACGCGCGAAATGCCTGCTTCGGGTTTGCTTAAAATGACCACGGCCAAATATTACATTCCCAGCGGTCGCTGTATTCAAGCTGTAGATTATACCCATCGTGATGAAAATGGTGCGGTGTCGCGAATTCCGGACAGTCTTACCACGGTGTTCCATACGCGTCACGGCAGGGAAGTGCGCGATGGCGGCGGTATTCGTCCCGATGTGGAATTGAGCGACGAGACTTTGTCCAATCTGAGTGTTAAATTGGCGGTGAATCATTTCTACTTCGATTTTGCCAACGATTATTTCCGTCAGCATCCAAGCATCGCTGCTCCTTCGGACTTCCGTATCACCGACGAAGATTACCAGGCTTTCACGCAATTTGTTCTTAATAAAGGTGTCGATTACGATTTGCAGAGCCGTAAATTGATGGATCGTTTCAAGTCGATGTTGCAGCAAGAAGGCTTGTACGACGAAGTGAGGGATGAATTCGAAGCACTCGATGCCAAACTCAATAGCGATTTGGCGGCACATTTGCACCTTTTCCGCGAAGATATCACTCGTTTTATCGAATCGAGCATCGTGTTGCGCTATTATTATCAGAAAGGTGAGCATGAATATATGCTCCGCGACGATAGTTTTTTGGAAAAAGCGATAGAATTGCTTCAAAATAACGAAAAATATTTTTCAATTTTAAATGTTGATAATCAGATAGATAAGCAAAAATGATAAAAATATTTTCAAAAAAAGATGGAAATATTTTTGCGGAATAAAAATTTGCTATATCTTTGCACCCGCAAAATCACTCACACGAGGTAAGTGACAGATGCAAATAGGAAGGCCCATTCGTCTATCGGTTAGGACGCAAGATTTTCATTCTTGAAAGGGGAGTTCGATTCTCCCATGGGCTACTAATTTTTTTTTAATGCATTTCTAAAATGGCTAATCACAAATCATCTTTGAAAAGAATCCGTCAGACACAGGCTAGACGTTTGAACAACCGCTACTATGCTAAGACTGCTCGTAATGCTGTTCGCAAATTGCGCGCTCTTACCGAAAAGGCAGAAGCTGTTGCATTGTTGCCCCAAGTTTGTTCAATGTTGGATCGCTTGGCAAAGAAGGGCATTATTCACAAGAATAAAGCAGCCAACTTGAAATCAAGCTTGACCAAGGCTGTTAACAAATTGGCTTAATTCTCAAAGCGAATCATAAGTGTCAGACCGTAATTTTTACGGTCTTTTTTTTTGATATATATGACCATCCTCTACGAAGACAACCATATTATCATTGTCAACAAGACTAACAACGAGATTGTTCAGGTAGACAAAACCGGCGATATTTCCTTGGAAGACAGCCTAAAGGCTTACATCAAGGAGAAGTATCAGAAGCCGGGCAATGTCTTTTTGGGTGTTACGCATCGTTTGGATAGGCCGGTAAGCGGCATTGTCGTTTTTGCCAAGACCAGCAAAGCGCTTACGCGTCTGAATGAAATGTTCCGCAACGGCGAGGTGCAGAAAACTTACTGGGCCATTGTGAAGGATCGTCCTAAGCAAGAAGCGGCCACGCTGGAACAATACATTGTTCGCAATGAAAAACAGAACAAGTCGTATGTGTACAATCAGCCCAAGCCTAATGCAAAGAAAGCTATCTTGTCGTATCGACTCTTGTCGTTGAGCGATCGTTATGCTTTGTTGGAAGTCGATTTGAAAACAGGGCGTCATCATCAGATTCGTTGTCAGTTGGCCGGCATGGGTTGCCCCATCAAAGGCGATTTGAAATATGGTTTTCCCCGATCCAATCCGAATGGAGGCATTTCTCTTCACGCCAGACGCATACAGTTTGTGCATCCGGTGAGTAAAAATCTTATCGATATCGTGGCTCCTTGTCCCCAGGACGAAGCTTTGTGGCGGGTTTTTGCGCAAAGTTGAGTATCTTGAGTCTTAAAAAGTGTTAAAAAATCGAAGATTTGCAACTTTTTTTCAGATTTCGGGCTTAGACATTTGGCAGAGATAAATAAAGCATTTACTTTTGCTACGTGTTTTTCATGGTATTAGATTTAAGGTTAATGAAGAGAGGTTGTCGGGAGATAATCTTCTTTTAAAGAGGAAAGATGCATAATCTTTCCTCTTTTTTTTGTCATCAGAACAATTAAGCAAAATTAGTATAACTCCTATAAATAAGACTATGGCTATCTTTTATACTCCGGATATCGACAAAAATCCCTTTCTTTCGCAAGAAGAGTCGGGACATTGCGTGCGTGTACTTCGACTGTCGGTAGGCGATGAAATTACTTTATGCGACGGTAAAGGAAATTTTTACAAGGCCATCATTGCCGATGCCAATGCCAAGCGTTGTGCGGTGGAAGTACAGGAAGTGATGCCGCAGGAAAATCGTCTGCCGAAGGTGTGCGTGGCGGTAGCGCCTACCAAGAACATGGATCGTATGGAATGGTTGGTGGAAAAACTTACCGAGATGGGAGTGGATGCCATTTATTTTCTGCAAACGCGTTTCAGCGAACGTAAAGTCTTGAATACCGAGCGTTTACAAAAGATTGCCGTTTCGGCCATGAAACAATCGCAACGTGCCACTTTGCCCGAAATTGGCGAACTGATGTCTTTCAAGGATTTTGTTAGGAAACAGGCTCAGCCGCAACGATTTATTTGTCATTGTTATCCCGAAAGCGAGGCCGGACATCGTCAATTTATCAAGGAAGTGGATTTGCAGGGCCAAGACGTGTTGGTAATGATTGGTCCGGAAGGCGACTTTTCGTTGGAAGAAGTGCAATTGGCTCGCGAGCTCGGTTTTGTAACGCTTTCGCTCGGTCCGATGCGTCTGCGCACCGAAACGGCAGCCATGTTGGCCGGCATGATGTTGCGCATGCAAAGTTTGTAAAGCTTATTCAAATTGGAAAGAAAGCACGATCAGTCGAGAAGTGATTCGATCGAAAGCCTTGGTGTAGTTGACGAAAGCTTGGCTGGCCTCGTCCGGACGGTGATGTTGGAAAATGTCGTCCAGGCCGATGCAGAGTTTCAGTTCGGGCACCAATCGGAAGTAGGGCATGTATAAATCGCAGCCGAAAGCCAGTTCCCAGTAAGTGTTGAGCGTTGTCAGTTCGACGGCTTCGTTCTTGCGTCGTCCGGCGTCAATGCCCACGCTGATGCCGCTGGCGATGTATGGTCGGTAGTTGTTGGTGCGCGCACCGCGATAACGAATGAGCAGCGGCAGCATGATGTAGTTGGAGCGGATGTTCACTGTTTCTATTTCGGTATCGGGCGCATCGGAAAACAGATTCATACTTTTCGAGCCAAAATGAATGCAAGGCGTCAGACGCAGACTGAAGGCGTCGGCCAAGCGGTAATCTCCGATGACACCTACGCTGAAGCCGGGCGTATAAGCCGGCACATTACCATACCAACGATTGCCTTGGGCATCCACTGCGCCCGAATGCAATATCTGAAAATCCTGACTGTGCAAGCCCACCGAAAATCCGAAATGGTAAGGTCGCAAGTCTTCGTATTGCAAATATTGTCGTTTATGTTGCGCCGAACTTTGTCCGATACCCAATAACGATAAGAAAATAAGTAGTATGTATACTCGATATTTCATGAATTTTCTACGAAATGTTTAGTATAAACGCAAAAAGTGCAGATTTATTGCAAAAAAAATCTTGCAAGCCAAAAAATACTACTATTTTTGTGCCAACATTATTAACCGGAGGATATCCTCCATAAATCTTGAAACTATGGCATACGTTATTAGTGAAGATTGCGTTGCATGCGGAACCTGTATCGACGAATGTCCCGTTGGCGCTATTTCAGAAGGTGATATCTATAGCATCGATCCTGAAGCTTGCACCGAATGTGGTTCTTGTGCAGATGTTTGCCCCTCTGAGGCAATTCACTTAGGATAAGTTATCGTTGTCCGAGTACGCTAAAGCAACCTTATCAGGGTTGCTTTTTTTCTATCTATTATCCGATTTTATTTGCTCCATCCATAACCCGAAGATGTGTACATTTCCTTTGCATAAACTCTTGATTTTGTGCGGAATCTGTTTCTTGTGTTTTTCTTGTCATCCCGATTCGGGACAAGAAGAAACGAAAAAGACTCCCTACATTGCGCAGGTTTTCGACTATTGTCCGGCGCCCGGTCAGTTTGTTAATGTTATTCCTCAAGCGAGCCAGGGTGATACGAAAGAACGTATCTTGGCGCGCGCCGAAGAACTCTTGGTGGGCAGTGTAAACACCGGTATGGTGTCGCTTGGAGCTTGGGGCGGATATATCGTGGTGGGCTTCGATCACGACCTTGTTAATGAGCCAGATACGGTCGATTTCAAGATTTATGGTAATGCTTACGAAAATAATGCTGAGCCGGGTATCGTCATGGTTTCGGCCGATGAAAACGGCAATGGCTTGCCCGATGATGCTTGGTTTGAGCTTCGCGCCAGCGAGTACGACCATCCCGAGTTGATTCGTCATTATCGTTGTGTGTATTATCGTCCCGCCTCGCTGACTGACAGTATTTTATGGAAAGATAATTTGGGAGGAAAGGGCTATGTCTCTCGAAATTCTTACCATGAGCAGGCCTATTATCCTTTGTGGGAAAGTGCTGATAGTCTGGTTTTTGAAGGATCTCGTTTACCCTCGACGGCTTATCAGGTGGGTACAACTTTTAAATGTCCGGCTTTCGATTGGGGCTATGCAGATAACGCGCCCAATCAATCTTCGGCGGCTTGCTTCGATATCGATTGGGCGGTGGATGCTTCTGGTAAAGCGGTGAAACTCAGCCAGATTAATTTTGTAAAAGTTTATACGGCGCAGCAGCAGTCCTTGGGTTGGATTGGTGAAACTTCTACCGAAGTGACCGGTATGGAAGATTTGCACTTTTCGGCCGAGTAAAGGCTTCTTATCCTAATCCGATTTCTTCGTGCGGACGAGGAATCACCACATCCAGAAATCCTTTTTTATGTAGTCTTGCCTTGAATGCTTCTTGCGAAGCTTCTTCGCCATGCACCACAAACACTTTTTTCACTTCTCCCGGATCCTGACACGATAGATACTGGCAAAGATCGTTGTAATCGGCATGCGCCGACATCGAGTTGATTTCTTCTATTTCGGCCTTTACCTGGTATGTTTGTCCGAAGATGCGCACTTCCTCGGGATGTTGTTTCAAACGTGCTCCCAAAGAAGCTTTTTCGCAATAACCCACCATCAGAATAGTGGTACGAGCATCTTGTATATTGTTGGCAATGTGATGCTTGACGCGTCCGGCTTCGGCCATGCCTGAGGCGGAAATAATTACACAGGGTTCTTGGCTGCCGTTCAAAGCCTGCGATGCGCGTTTGTCTTCGATGTAATGTAATCCTCTGAAATCGAAGGGGTCGTTGTCGTATTTGAGAATGCGTTGCACCTGACGGTTGAAACATTCCGGATGTTTTTTCACCACTTCGGTGGCCGAGGTAGAAAGCGGACTATCCACATAATATTTTACGCCGGGCAGTTTCATGTCGAGTTCCATTTCGTTGAGCGTATAAAGCAATTCCTGCGTGCGGCCCACGCTGAAAGCCGGAATAATCAGTTTGCCTTTTTTGTCGATGCAAGTGTGGATAATCAGGTCGCGGAGAAATTCCGAGTTGGTGTCCACGCGGTCGTGCAGACGGTCGCCATAAGTCGATTCGATGATGATGTAGTCGGCTTGCGGGAAAGTGGCCGGCGATTTAAGGATATAGTCGCCGTAGCGACCCACATCGCCACTGAAAACTATCTTGGTTGTTTTGTCGTTTTCCTTGATACTCAGAAAGATAGTAGCTGCTCCTAAAATGTGTCCGTTCTCGAAGAGTTGCAGCGTGATGTCTTCGTCGATGGCGTAAGGTTTTTCGTAGGGCACTTCCACAAAACGATGCATGGCTTCCTGCACGTGTTCGATGCTGTACATCGGTTCGATAGGTTGTTTGCCTTCCAAGAAACGACGTTTGTTGATGAATTTCACATCGTTGGCTTGAATGTGCGCAGAATCTTTCAACAGAATTTCGGCCAAATCTCTGGTGGCGGCCGTCGTGAAAATCTTTCCCTTGAAGCCTTCTTTTACCAATTTCGGGATGAGTCCGCTGTGGTCGACGTGCGCGTGCGAAAGCACCATATAATCCACTTGTGCCGGATCGAATCCGAAATGATTGTTCATGGGCATGGTGTCGGGGCCTAAACCTTGGAACATGCCGCAATCCAACAGAATTTGCTTGCCATTAGCCAAAGTGATAAGGTGCTTAGAACCGGTAACCGTCTGTGTAGCACCGTGAAAAGCAATTTTCATAACCAAGAATCGTTTGAATTTGACACCAAATATAGAGCCAAATCCAAACGATTCCCAAGTTTTATGCTAAAAAAATCTGAAACTTTTTACATTCTCGACGGAACATCGATGCCCAAAAGGAACATACCTCGCTTGATGATGTTGCCGATTTCTTTCGACAGATACAGACGGAAAGCTTTCAATTCGGCGTTTTCTTCGCGCAAGATAGAGAAGTCGTGGTAGAACTGGTTGTATTCCTTTACCAAGTCGTATACATAGTTGGCAATCACCGCAGGACTGTAGGTTTCGCCGGCTTGTTTCACTACTTCGGGGAAATCGGTGGCGTGCATAATCAACGACAATTCTTTTTCAGACAAATCGCTGTGGTTGTTGCTGAGGCTGCTGTAGTCGATGCCTTGTTCGTCGGCCTTTCTCAACACCGACTGGATACGAGCGTAGGCATATTGGATGAAAGGACCGGTATTTCCGTTGAAATCGATAGATTCCTTGGGATTGAAGGTCATGTTCTTGCGAGGATCCACTTTCAAGATGAAATATTTCAGTGCGCCCAAACCTACCATGCGAACGATGGCGTCGGCTTCTTCGGCGGTGCAAGCGTCAAGTTTGCCCAATTCCTGTGAGGTTTCGCGAGAAGTGTTCACCATTTCTTCCACCAAATCGTCGGCGTCCACTACGGTGCCTTCGCGCGATTTCATCTTGCCTTCGGGCAATTCTACCATACCGTAAGAGAAGTGAACCAAGTCTTTACCCCATTCAAAACCAAGACGATCGAGCAAGATAGACAAAACCTTGAAGTGGTAATTCTGTTCGTTGCCCACCACATAAATCATTTCATCAATAGGATATTCCTTGAAACGCAGGTTGGCAGTACCGATATCTTGTGTCATATAAACAGAGGTGCCGTCGCTGCGGAGCAATACTTTCTGGTCGAGGCCTTCGTTGGCCAAATCGGCCCAAACCGAACCATCTTCTTTGCGGAAGAACAAGCCCTTTTCCAAACCTTCCAGCACTTTGTCCTTACCCAAAAGATAGGTGTCAGATTCGTAATAAATCTTGTCGAAATCTACACCCAAAGTTTTGTATGTTTCGTTGAAACCGGCGTAAACCCATTCGTTCATCATTTTCCAAAGCTCACGAACTTCGGGTTTTCCGGCTTCCCAATCGCGCAACATGGCGTGCGCTTCGGCCATCAGCGGAGAGGCGGCTTCGGCAGCAGCTTTAGCTTCTTCTTTGCCCTTTTCATCGAGAGAATCGTAGTTTTCGGGCAAAAGATTTTTTACTTCTTCCTTGAAGTGTTTGTCGAAAGCAACATAGCAATCGCCTACCAGATGGTCGCCTTTTTTGCCTGAACTTTCGGGCGTTGCGCCGTCGAACCATTTCAACCAAGCCAGCATCGATTTGCAGATATGAATACCGCGGTCGTTTACAATGTTGGTTTTCACCACTTTGTAACCATTGGCTTCCATAATGCGGCTCAAGCTGTAACCCAGCAAGTTGTTGCGCACGTGACCCAAGTGCAAGGGTTTATTGGTGTTGGGCGATGAATATTCAATCATCACCAATTTGGCGTTTTCATCGGCTTTTTTGTAACCGAAATCGGCAGTTTGTCCGATGCTTTCCAAGCAGTTCATCCAATAATCGGCAGCAATGCTCAGATTCAGGAAACCTTGAATAACGTTGAACGACTTGATTTCGGCGGTGTGTGCCAACAACCATTCTCCCATTTCCTGCGCTACTTCGGCGGGTTTTTTACGGGCGGCTTTCACAAAAGGAAAAACCACCAGCGTGAAATCTCCTTCGAATTCTTTTTTTGTCTTCTGCAACTGCAGGCTGTTTTCGGGGGCGTCAAATTGATAAAGTTCAGCTAAACAAGCTTTTACTTGAGCTGAGAGCATGGTTGAAATATTCATAGCAATGTTTTTTTAGCGGCCGCAAAATTAGTGCAATTTGCTTATTCTCACAAACTTTTTTAGCAATAGCCATAAGCTTGTTACAATATTAAAACAACAAAGAGACCAGGAAGAAATCCCAGTCTCTTTATAAGCTTTAAAAAATTAATTCTTGGTGGGGAATTATTTTACCTTAGCTTGCAATTCGGCACCTGCTTTGAATTTAGCAACCTTCTTAGCAGGAATGGTGATGGTAGCCTTGGTAGCAGGATTGATACCGGTGCGAGCTGCTTTTTCACTTACAGAGAAAGTACCGAAACCAACCAAAGTCAATTTGTCACCCTTAGCCAAAGTTTCTTCTACGCTGCATACAAATGCGTCCAAAGCTTTCTTGGCATCAGCTTTGCTCAAACCAGCTTTTTCAGCAATGGCATTGATGAGTTCAGTTTTGTTCATAATGAAATCGTAATTAAGAGTTGGTAAATAAAGTCATTTGAGCACAAATTAAAAGCAAAGATTTTATTTATCAAAGGCTTTTGTAAAAAAAATGAGATAAATGCCAATTTTTACAAAAATTTGGACAAAAGATGTATCTATTTAGCAATTAAATACTTACCATGCCAAAGTGAATGTCGTGACGAATGCATCGAAATCGCCGAAAAAAACATTATTTGTGAGGAAATCTTCCCGTCGAATGTTATCTTTGCAAGTCTAAATTATGTAATCTATGTCGTTCAACACAAGTGGAAACAGATGGCTTTCGTCTATTCCGACGGTAACCAAAAACCTTATCATTATCAATCTGATACTATGGTTGGCCTCTACTATGTATCCGGCCCTGCAGCAATTTCTGGGTATGCATTTCATTCTGGCCGAAGACTTTAAGCTGCATCAGTTGTTTACCTATATGTTCATGCACGATCGAGGCAATTTCGGACATGTGTTCTTCAACATGTTTGCCGTGTATATGTTCGGTCGGGTTCTGGAACAGGTGTGGGGCCCGAAGCGCTTCCTTATTTTTTACGTGGTGACGGGACTGGGAGCCGGTCTGATACAGCAACTTACCTGGTATATCGATTTGCAACCATTCCTTCGCGATGTGAATGAGTACATACTTTCGGGCGAAATAGGATCTTTGAGAGAATATTGGCAATTGCAGGAAGGTGTGCGTTATCCGGCACAAGAGGTTTTGCGCGCTAGAGATCAATTGCTCAATGGCATGCTTACGGTAGGTGCTTCGGGAGCGGTGTTCGGTATTTTGCTCGGTTTCGGAATGCTTTTCCCCAATGCGCCTCTGTATTTGATGTTTATACCTTTTCCCATCAAAGCAAAATGGATGGTGATAGGCTACGGTTTGATTGAACTTTTTGCCGGCGTTTCTCATTTTACCGGCGACAATGTGGCTCACTTTGCTCACTTGGGTGGCATGATTTTTGGATATATCCTTATCGTTTATTGGAAAAAGAAAGGAATAGGAAATGGCTACTTTTTGGGATGATATCCGTCGTAAATTCAAACAAGGCAGCATCGTTGAGAAGCTGATTTATATCAATGTTGCTGTTTTTCTGCTGCAAGCTTTGGTGGGCGTTCTCTGTCGATTGTTTGGCGCAGAGAGCAATATGGTGGCGCTGCTTTTCGAGTTGCCTGCCGATTTGTCACGACTCTTGTTGTGTCCTTGGACGATTTTTAGCTACATGTTTGTGCATGCCAATCTGATGCACCTGTTTTTCAATATGTTGTGGCTTTATTTCTTCGGACACTTTTTCTTGCGCTGGTTTCAGCAAAGACAATTTTACATAGTATATATAGGTGGCGGTATTTTGGGAGGATTGTTTTATCTGCTGGGATATAACCTGTTGCCATATTACGAAACGCGTATCGATTTCAGTTTGTTGGCAGGAGCTTCGGCCGCGATACTTTCGCTTACCTTAGCTTTGGCATTTTATCGTCCCGAAGAAGAAGTGCATCTGTTCATGTTGGGCCGCTTCAAACTTAAGTGGCTGGCTGTGGCGATGATTGTTATCGATTTGCTCAGTTTGACGGGTGAAAACGCCGGTGGAAGTTTGTCGCATATTGGTGGCGCTTTGTTCGGTTTGGCAGCCGGCTTGTATTATCGTCGTTTTGGTATGTGGCAATCGGACAATTCCTGGAAGACCATCAAGGAAAATCTGGGCCGTGCTTTCGGAGAGAAAAAGGCAAAGACCTATCATCGACCGCGTCGGGAACAATCGGATGTGGATCAGGCTTATCGCGATCAGCGCAAAGCAGATAGCGACCGTGTAGATGCCATCTTAGACAAAGTGAAAGCTTCGGGTTACGACAGCCTGACGGCCGAAGAAAAGCAATTCTTGTTCCAGGCCGGAAAAAAATAATCAATGCAGAGAGATGAAAAAAGAGAATAAGAAAACGACCAAAACAACCAAAACAACGAAATCGTCCAAGCAGGCAAGCGAAAAGAAAATCACTTTCTTTGGCGTGCTGCGCGATACGGTGATGGTGCTGATCAATTTGGCGGTGGTGCTTTTGTTGCTGCTGTCGGCCAAGCTGCCTATACTCAGTCCGGAACAATTGACCATTGCGGCTTATCCCAATTATCTCTTGCTTTTCTTTGCTGTGCTCAATATTTTCTTTTTCCTGTATTGGCTTTTTCGCCTCAGATATTGGGCTGTGATGTCTTTGTTGGCCTTTGTGATTTGTTTTCAGGAACAAAAAGATTGGTTTCCGCTTCATGTCGATCAGGAAGATGTTTCGCTTAGCAAGAAAGAATACAAATTGCTCACTTACAACACGATGCAATTTTCCAGCATGAAGCCGCATAGTGCGCAGTCGCCTAATAAGGTGTTGAAATATCTGCAAGATTCCCAAGCCGATATCATCTGTTTGCAAGAGGCAAGCTGTCATACTTCGAGCAAATATCTGCAAAACGAAGATGTGTTGCGGGCCATGTCGGCTTATCCTTATCAACGTGTTTTGCCCGGAAAAAAAGTGCTGAATATGTGGGTGTTTTCCAAATATCCCATTATCAAATGCGAACGCATTCCTTTCGAAAGTTTTGCCAATGCCAGTTATTATTGCGATATCAAGATAGATGGAAAAATTATCCGCGTCATCAACAATCATCTGGAATCCAATAAATTGAATCAGGCAGACAAAACCATTTACAAAGATATTATCGACAAGCCCGACAAAGAAAGCATCAGTCATGTGGCCACTCATCTGAATGGAAAATTGGCTCCGGCGGCGGTGCTTCGCGCCAAACAAGCCGAAGCGGTGGCTCGCGTCATCGAAGAATCGCCTTATCCGGTGATTGTTTGCGGCGACCTCAACGATATTCCTAATTCCTATACTTACCGCAAAATGTCGAAAGGCTTGGAAGATGCTTGGGTAAACAATGCTAATGGCTTGGGTATCACTTATCACGAACATTTCTTCCTTTTCCGCATCGATTATATCTTGCATTCGCCTTCTATCAAGACTTATCAGACGCAAGTAGATAAAGTCTCTCATTCCGATCATTATCCTCTCTGGACTTATTTTCAATTATGACAGCGCCTTTGACAGCGGAAGTGATTTTGCCGGTATCTTTCTGTGAAACACTCACTTACTTGGTTCCGGAAGAGCTGCGCGAACAAATTGCGCCGGGTTGTCGTGTGTTGGTCCCCTTGCGAGGAAAACAAGCGCAGATGGGCATTGTCATGGCTTTGTACGAAGCGCTCGAAGTAAATTATAAACTGAAGGATATCAAGGCTTTGGTGGATCATGTTCCGGTGATGAGCCAGACGCAGTTGTCTTTTTGGAAATGGATTGCTTCCTATTACGCTTGCAAAATCGGCGAGGTGATGATGGCGGCGCTGCCCACGGGTTTAAAATCGGAAGATGCGTATAAAGCCAAGACGGAAAGTGTATTGTACCTGTCGCCTTTGTATCGTTCCGAGCCATCTTGCCAGGAATTGTTGCATGGTTTGCAAACGAAAGCCAAGAAACAATATTTGCTGCTTGAGCGTTTTTTGTCGATGAAATCGGAAGAATTTGCTGTACGCAAGGCCGATTTGCTTTTATTGGACGATAGTTCGCCGGCGGCCTTGAAAGCTTTGATCGACAAAGGTATTTTGGAAGTGCAGCAGCAGGAAGTGAGTCGTCTGAAGGTGTTACAGGCCGATGAAAACAGGCTTTTGCAATTGTCGCCGGCGCAGGAACAGGCTTATCGGGAAATTCATCAACATTGGCAGACGAAAGATATTTGTTTGTTGCATGGCGTCACTTCGAGCGGTAAAACCGAGATTTACAGTCGTCTTATCAAGGAGGTTTTGGCCGAGAATAAACAGGTGCTGTATCTTCTGCCGGAAATTGCGCTCACCACGCAAATGACTCAACGATTGAAGAAAATCTTTGGTCCACAGATGCTTATCTATCATTCCAAATGTTCTATGAACGAGCGCGTGGAAATGTGGCATCGAATTTTGCAGGAAGATGGTCCGCTTTTGGTGGTGGGTGTGCGTTCGTCGGTGTTCTTGCCTTTTACGCGTCTTGGCCTGGTGGTGGTGGACGAAGAACACGAAATCTCGTATAAACAAAGTGAACCGGCGCCGCGCTATCATGCGCGCAATGCGGCTTTGATGTTGGCTAAAATGCACCATGCCAAGGCAATATTGGGTTCGGCAACGCCTTCGTTGGAATCGTATACCAAAGCGCGTGAAGGTCGTTATGGCCTGGTGAATCTGACGCAGCGTTATCGCGATATCCAATTGCCCGAAATTATTTTGGCCGATATCAACGAAGCGAAACGAAAAAAAGAGTTGGTGGCGATGTTCACGCCGACCTTGGTGGAAAATATGCAAGCCTGTCTGCAAGCCGGCGAACAAATTATCCTTTTTCACAACCGACGCGGTTATGCTTCGGTGATGAGTTGTAAAGAATGCGATTGGACGCCGCATTGCGAACGCTGTGATGTGCCGCTCACTTATCATAAGGAAAGTCATAGTTTGCGTTGTCATTATTGTGGTAGGCAATATCCCATTCCTTCGCGTTGTCCGTCTTGCGGTAAGGCCATGATGGCCAGTTTTGGTTTCGGGACGGAACAAGTGGAAGAAGCTTTGCATCAGCTCTTTCCACAGGCGCGTGTGGCTCGTATGGACACCGATGTGCTGCACGAACGCAATGCGATAGGGCAGCTGATTGAAGATTTTGAACAACAAAAGACCGATATACTTATTGGCACACAGATGCTTACCAAAGGGCTGGATTTCGACCACGTGGCTTTGGTGGGCGTGCTCAATGCCGATACGATGCTCAACCAGAACGATTTTCGTGCGCATGAGCGTGCGTTTCAATTGATGGTGCAAGTGAGCGGCCGCGCCGGCCGCAAGGGCCGGCGCGGCCGCGTCGTCCTGCAGACGCGCGACCCCGAGCAGCCGCTCATTCAGCGCGTGTTGCATTACGACTACCTTAGTTATTACGTCGATGCGATGAAGGAAAGACACACATTCTGTTATCCGCCCTATTGCTACCTGATTGATGTTTGGTTCAAGCACACATCGCAGGCCAAAGTGCAGCAGGCCGCCCAGTATTTTGCCAATGTCTTGCAGCCACTTTTCCCCGATATGGTTTTCGGGCCATTCGAGCCGGCCGTGGCCAAAGTGCGCGATGTTCACATTCAGAAATTGAGCCTGAAAATCGCTCCCAGTCAGTCGCTATTGAAAATTAAAGACTATCTTTGCGGCCTGCAAGCGCATTTGCAGAAAGATCCGCTCACCAAGCAAGTTCAAATCTATTTCGATGTCGATCCATTGTAGGATGAAAAACCAGATAACCAAAATATTATCCCTTGTGCTGATGCTGATTTTCCATGCGGAAGCTTCGGCCCAAAACACGGAAAATTCCACATCGAAGCCGGCATTTGTCTATCAAGTAGAAGCGCTCAGTTATTTCGACAACCGTGAATACGATGCCGATTTTCAAAGTGCTCAAACCTTGTTTGCCACGCGACTTTCTCCAGAAATCGGTCTGCAAGTGCAAGACCATCATCGTCTGATGTTGGGCGCTCATTATACGCAACACATGGGCCGTCCATTCGAAAGCGGCGATTTCGTCCCCACGCTCTATTATCGTTATCAGCCTTCCGACGAGCATTTCCGCATGTATTTAGGCGCTGTGCCCTACACACAACTCAGCGAAGATTTGCCCGCTTATGCGCTCTACGACTCCATTGCTTATGTGCATCCCAATATTCAGGGAGCGCTGCTGCAATATCAAAACGATAATCTCTTTGTGGATGCTTTTTGCGATTGGCGCAGTTTGCCTACCGATACGCAGCGCGAAGCTTTCCGACTCTTGCTGAACGCTTGTTATCAGGACAGCTATTTTCATGCCGGTGCTTTGCTGTCGATGAATCATTTAGCCAGTAGAAAGTTTCAGAAAAACGGCGTTTGCGACGATGCTTTTGTCAATCCTACCTGTGGAATTGATTTGCCTTGGCTCGACACGCTTTCGCTAACTGCGGGCTATATTCTTGCTTATCAATGGGATAGAATTCGTTCATCGCAGGCCAGCTTTTCACAAGGCTTCATGATTGATTTTCATGCCCGATGGAAACGATTTGCTTTGAAAAATTCACTCTATCTTGGTGAAAACTTGCAGCCGCTTTATCCGCAGCTTGGTAACGCACTTTATTTGGGCGATCCTTTTTATCAATCATCTTTTTACAATCGCTGTGATATTTATTGTTACCTGATACAGAACAAGTTCGTGAATTGTCTGTTTTCGTGGAATCTCCATTATACCAAGGAATTTGGATGGGATCATCAACAGCAATTAATCTGCCGATTTTCTACGGAGACACTGACGAAAAGCAAAAATCTTAGAAATCTATTTGAAAAATGATACCATATTTATTGATTGTGGCGGGCTTCGTGGCCCTTACTTTTGGCGCAGATTTTTTGGTGGATGGCGCCAGCAGCGTGGCAAAACGCATGAAAATTTCCGACTTGTTGATAGGTCTTACCGTGGTGGCTTTTGGCACATCGGCGCCTGAATTGGTGGTAAACCTGGTGGCTTCTATCAATGGAAACAACGAAATTGCACTCACTAATGTATTGGGCAGCAATATCATAAACGTCTTTATCATTCTGGGAGTTTCCGCTAGTATCTATCCGATATTTTGTCAGAAATCCTTGCGTCGTTTCGAGATACCATTGGCAGCTTCGGCCGGACTTTTGGTGCTGTTGTTGAGCATGAATTTCTTTGTTCCCGCTTGGGGCGAAAAAGGACTCTCGCGTATCGATGGATTGTTGCTCCTGGCAGTTTTCGTATTCTTTATGTATCAGACCATTAAAACCGGATTGAAAGCCGGCAACGACGACGCAGAAGAAGTAAAACTGAAACCGCTCGGACTTTCCCTTCTGATGATTTTGGGAGGCTTGATTCTCTTGGTGCTGGGTGGCAATTGGATTGTGAATTCCGCGACGGCCATTGCAAAAAGTTGGGGTGTCAGCGATGCTTTGATTGGTGTGACGGTGGTGGCTTTGGGAACTTCGCTGCCCGAATTGGCCACCTCGGTGATGGCGGTGCTCAAGAAAAACGGCGACATGGCCATCGGTAATGTTATCGGTTCCAATATTTTCAATGTGTTCTTCGTTCTGGCTACCAGCGCCACGATTCGTCCGCTCAGCGATTATCCCAACCTTTTAATCGATGCGGCCATGGCTTTCCTCGGCTGTTTCTTGGTGTGGATATTTGTGGCACGCGGCAAACATCGCATCGAACGTTGGCAAGGCTTCTTCCTGTTGGCCGTTTACGCGCTATATCTCTTCTGGATTATCAAGAATTTGTAAAAGCTAAAACGCATCATCCCAAGTTGATACAAAAATAAATCCTGCCTCGATTTGATGACGAACATCAGACAAGGCAGGATTTTTTCTATCAGCGTATTCGCTTATTTTGCGATGATGGCTTCCACTTCGGAAACAGTTTTGGGCTTGACTTTCGTTCCCAAACGACGCGGACCTTGGGCAGTGATGCAATAGTTTTCTTCGTTGCGGATGCCGCCGAAATCGCGCCATTTTTCCACTTCGCTCCAAACGATGAAATCGTCGTGTACGTGACGTTCGCGCCAAAGATCGATCAGTTCGGGAATGAAGTAGATGCCCGGTTCCACTGTGAAGACATGACCCGGCTTCAAGGCTTTGGCAAAGCGCAGCGATTTCAATCCGAACTGCGTGCTCTTGGCCTGGCCATCGTAACCAACCCAAACTTCGCCCAAATTTTCCATATCGTGCACGTCCAATCCCATCTGATGACCCAAGCCATGAGGCAGGAAAAGCGCATGTGCACTGGCAGCTACGATATCGTCCACATTACCTTTGAGCAAGCCGAGTGATTTCATGTTTTCGGCCAGTTTTCGACAAACGGCAAAATGGACTTCGCGGTAAGTAATGCCTTCGCGTAATTGCTCAATGGCGGTATAGTGCGATTGCAGAGAGATTTCGTAAATGAGTTTTTGTCTTTCGGTAAATGCCTGACCTACAGGGAAAGTACTCGACAAGTCGCCGCAATAATGACTTTCTATTTCGGCGCCGGCGTCCAAGAGGAACAAATCACCTTTTTTCAGGATGTTGCCGTGATAATGGTTGTGCAAAGTCTGACCATTTTTTGAAGCGATTACCGGGAACGAAATGTAACCATTGGCGGCCAATGCGATACCTTCCACGCGGGCGGCCACTTCGGCTTCCAGCATGCCCGGGCGGGCGGTTTGCATGGCGGCCACGTGCATATCAACCGAGATGTCTACCGCTTTTTCAATTTCGGCCAATTCTTCTTCGCTCTTGATTTCGCGCTGTGCCACAATGGCTTTGATCAATTCCACCGATTCTTTTTCGGCCAAGGCGGCAATGGGGCAATCCAGCAAAGCAGCCAGGCGAATCTTCACCGCATGATGATAAGGCAAGGTGAAATGAATCTGTCGTTTGCTTTGCAAAGCCTTTGCGATATAATCTGCCAAACGGGTCGAGGCTTCCACTTTTTCCACACCCACGGCGGCCGCACGTTCTGCCATCTTGGGCTGAGGCCCCATCCAAACGATATCGTCGATGCTGTAATCGTCGCCAAAGAGCAAGCAAGTGTTCTGGTCGATGTCCATCAAAGCAGCGATGCCCGGAAAGTCTATTCCGAAGTAATACAGAAAGTTACTATCTTGACGAAAACGGAAACAATTGTCGGCGTAATTCATCGGACTATCTTCGTTGCCCAAAAACAGCACGATGCCCGAACCTAATTTCTGCGCCAGCGTCTGGCGTCTTTGGCGATAAGTATCAGCAGCAAACATCTTGATAAAATTAATCGATGAAACGGTATTTTTCTTTCATTCTAGGTTTGGCATCAGGATTTTCCAAGCCATAACCGAAACCGATGCAATAAATCAGTTCGTATCCGGCGCTGAAAGCCAAAGTGTCGAGCAAATATTTCAGTTCGGGATTTTCGGCAATCATGGCAGCCGGACCGCCCAATACCACCGAATTCACTCCCATCGACTGAGCGGCAAGAATCATATTTTCACCCAACAATCCGCAATCAACCGGCGAGAAACGTTGTGCTTTTTCGGCAGCCACGAACACCATAGTAGGCGCTCCGCGGAAAATACCGGCCGGCAAAGCTTCGGCAAATTCGGGATGCTTGTTCATATCCACCACACGGATTTCCCAACTCTGACGATTCATGGCATTGGGGGCGTTGATACCACAATCCAAAATGATTTCCATCGTATCTTTTGCCACAGTATGAGGCGCATATTTGCGAACGCTGCGTCTTTCCATGATGGTTTTGATTACCTGGTTTTCTTCCGATGAAATCGGAGCTTTTTTATCTGCACAAGCTGTCATAGCGGTTAAAAATAAAGCAAAAGTCAACAAACATCTAAACATCTTCATAGCTATATGTTTTTAAAAGTTAGCCAAAAGTTGCGCAATCATAAAGCCTAAATAATTGCCCACAGCGAATCCTACCAATCCAATGGTAATACCCGGAATCAACATCGATTTGTTTTTCTGAGCCGATACAATCATCGGAACGAATGGCGGTGAATTTACCAAAGCTACCGATGCAATTACGGTTAGGTCGGCGTCTACTTTGAAAATAGCGCCAAGTATCCACAACAGGAACAGCGAACCAAAAATGATGAAGAACAAGAATCCCAGCACGTTAAGCTCTTCGGCCAAATGGATATTGCGCAAATCGGCCATGGAGGCTACGGTGATAGAGAAAATGTAAATCAGATACATACCGGTGTCGTAGCTTTTGTCGAGCTTCTTGATGGGCTTGAAGAAAGATGCGATGATAGCAAAAGTGGTGATACCCAAGATAAATACCGGCATAAACCAGCCTTTGGGGAAAGCCTTGGTCAGCAGGAACGCCAATACAACGCAAACCACCACGGCAATCATGATTTTCCACAATTGGTTCATCCATTTTTTGCTGAAAAAGTCGCGGTAAGGATTGTGTGTGCTTTCGTCTTCTACTTTTATCGAGGTGTTGATGTCGATTTTGCTTTTGTCGAAAGGCATAATTTTACGACTGAATTTGATACCGAAAGACATCAAGAAAATCAGGTAGATAAAGCAGACAATCATGTCGTAGGTGTTCAGCAACACGTAGGTTTCGTTCGAAACGCCCAACATCTGTTGCAAGGATGCCATATTGATGGTACCGCCGGTTTCGCAACCCATCAGCAATGCAGCCACTTTGTCGCCTTCGTGGATGTGAATGCCAAAAATAAAATAACCGCTTACCACCGCAATGATGGCAGCGATTAGTCCGAGAATCAAGACTTTAGCAGAACCTTTCAAGATGCTGAAGTCGAACGAACAAGCAAAGAGCAACATGGGAATGGCCAATGGAATCATCACCGAAGTAATGGTATCTTTCAGTGGCATGGTGCCTTCGTTGATGAAGGGCAGGTTGCCGATAATGAAACCGATGATGTACAACAAAAGAATAGGGCCAACTTTGCCACAGAATTTCACGTGGCGACAGAGCCACAATACACCAGTAGGCGCTAACACGAAAATAATCAGCAAGATAACGCTGTTAAGAGCTGTCATGATACTTTCTTTTTAATGTAAATTTTCCTCCAAAAAAGACGAAGATTATTTCTTCGAAAGGGACAAATGTAGTGTAAGCTGCTCGCAAAAGCAAATTATTCTTGCTGATCCTGCTTTTCCATGGCGCGTAATGCTTGGTACAACTGCTTGCTAATGAGTTGTTTTTCGGCGAAAGCATCGCCCAAATGTTTATACACTACCGGCTCGCCGATGCATAGCGTTTTCTTCTGTCGATGGATATACATGGGGAAAAAACGCAAGTGTTGGCCGCAAGCTTGGTAATAGAGCCGACCCAATTGCGCGAATCCTGTATAAAGTTCGCGCAAGGGTTCTGCCATGGCTGCTTCTTGGTCGATGCTCGCGCCATGCGAACGCGGCTGCTCCGGAAAAATGAGCAGGTTTTCGCCATTCTTCAAAGCATCCACGCTGGAGTTCAGTGTGTTGATAGCTTCTCTCGAGCAGCCGCGTCTTACGGGAATAGGTCGAAATTCGTTCAGACATTTGATGAGTCTCTTGGCCAAAAGTCGCGACAAGGCTTTTTTCAGTCGATTGGGAAGCCATCTCATGTTTTTCATCAGGATAAGGATTTCCTTTTGGCAAGAATCTTGCTGCAGCACCACATCGTGTATCCAAGGACGAAACGGAACGTTGAGGTTAAGCACGGCGCTCACCGGACTATGCCACATGCCATGATTGCCCACGATGACAAAGGCTTCGTTGCAGTCTAGTAGTTTTTCTTCGCCTATCACTCTCAAGCGAAACTTAGGCTTGAGCATCCGCATCAAGAGTCGTAGCGGCAAGCTTAGCTGCTTTTCTTTGTTTTTCCTGGCAAGCATAATCGGAGGCATCTTTTACAAAATGGTACACAAACATGACGGCCAACATGGCGGCGATAACGAGAGCGGCGATATCCAGCGCGTGCAAATGGTACATCTTCTGGCGAAACACGATTTCTAGGCAGAAAGTGCGCAAAGCTTCGGAATATATAAATAAGGTATTAATCACCACCACAATCAGACGCAATTCTGTCGGGCCCATTTTGGCGAAAGTTAGTTTGAATTCAGCTTTCAGATAAGTACTGATATACACGTAGATAGAAAGCAAAAGATAAAACACCAACATCAAAATGGCCAGGCGGAAATCTACCAATGCCGATAGTCCGGCGCCCACAATCATAATGGTTTCGTTGATGCCATCCATCATGTGATCGACAAAGAAGCCGTACACGGGCCGTTCTTCCTTGCGAACCCGCGCTAGAGTGCCATCCATCGAATCGCCTATCCAGTTGATAAACAATCCGAAAGAGGCTAACCACAGAAAGTTGATGTTGTAGTCGGATAAAATGTAACCCGAGGCAATGACGATAGCGCCCACAAAACCTAGAAATGTCATGAAATCGGAAGTGATCCAACGAGGACAGCGTTTTGCCATGGCCACTAAGGCCTTCTTTTCCAAAGTGTTCAGCACAGATGTCTGAATTCTAACTGCTTGTTTCATAGTATTATAAAATTAAATGTGTGTTTTCGATGACAGATTTTCGCCGCAAAAGAGACAATAAATAGTTAATTGCCAAAATTTCTTTGCTTATTTTTGTACAATCATTGTTAAAGAAAGTTTTTCGTGCAAATTTCGTTAAAGACCTACATTCAAGAAAGTATTCTTCCTCGCTACGATGCTTTCGATGCGGCTCATCAGCGCGATCATGCGCAGATGGTGATTAGTCGTGCTTTGGATTTGGCTGAATTTTATCCGGTAGATAAAGAAATGATTTATGTTTCAGCGGCTTACCACGATCTTGGTTTGGTGGCAGGACGTGAAAATCATCATCTTGTTTCGGGCGAGATTTTGCGAAATGATGCGCGTTTGCTCGAGTGGTTTTCCGCTTCGCAAATAGAAACAATGGCGCAGGCGGCTGAAGATCATCGGGCTAGTGCTCAACGTGAACCGCGCAGTATTTATGGGAAAATCATTGCTGAAGCCGACCGGCTCATCGATCCCATCTTGGTGATTGAACGCACGCTGCAGTACGGACATAAACATTATCCGCAATTATCTAAAGAAGAGCATTTTAACAGGGCAATTCAGCATTTGCACGAAAAGTATGGTCCGCAGGGTTATTTGAAACTTTGGATACCGGAATCGCCTAATGCTGTGGCGCTTAAAGAATTGCATGCACTGATGGCGGATGCAGCCAGGCTCCGTTCGATGATGGAAAGCCTATTCTGACAATGAATCTTTTAGATTGAATCCCATTTCTCGGATACAATCGATAAGGTCCTGCTTGTTGAAATGGCCCAGCACGATAGCGCTTTTTTCTTCCAAACTGACGCTAACGCTTTTCACGCCATCGATTTTCGACAAGGCTTCTTCCAAATTGCTGCGGCAATGGTTGCAACGCATACCTTCGATTTCGAAAATCGCTGATTCTTCGTGATTTGCAGCATCTTCCTCATCGTCTTTTTTGTTGTGATGTCCGTTGCAATCTCCTTTGCATTCGCGGTCTTCATCGTGACAGGCGCAGCTCTCTTCGTGGCAACCGCAGCCTTCATCGTTACAACCGCAACATTCCTCGTGACAATCGCAGCTCTCCTCGTTACAATCGCAGCCTTCTTCATGGCAACCGCAATGGCAAGATTCTCCTCCGCGATGACGTTTCTTTAGTGCAAACGCGTTGATTAATAAAAGAATAAATGCTGCTAAACAAATCCATTGCCAAAGGCCGATAGCTTCATGATGACAAGTTTCGCTACTGATGGCACTGAACCATTCTCTCGGCATCAGATAGTCTATGCTCAATCCGAATACGAGTGCGCAAACGATAATGCCAATTAAGAAAATGCCTGTAACTTTTTTGCCTAAAGCCTTGTTTACCACCAATAAAGAAGCAAAATTCACCGCCGGGCCGGCCATCAGGAAAACCAAAGCTGCACCGGGTGTCAATCCTTTCAACATCAGTGCTGCGGCTATGGGAATGGAGCCGGTGGCGCAAACATACATCGGAATGGCAAACAGCAAGACGGCTAACATTTCCAGCAATGGTCTGTCGGCCAATGAGATGAGCCAAGATTCGGGCAATGCTACCGAAATCAGCGCAGCAATCACCAAGCCCGTTATCATGTGTCCACCAATGTCTTGTATCATTTCCACAAATCCGTATCGCAGGGCACGAAGCATTTTTTTGCAGACTCCTTCCTGAATCTCTTTGCTTTTTCCCGATTTCATCGAGGAAACAACGCTTTTCTGGTCGCTATTTTTCCTTTCGATAATACAAATCACGATGCCAATGACGACGGCGCTAAGTAGGGCTGCGATGGGACGAATCAAGGCAAAAGCTAATCCGAATACCGAAAAGGTGGCCAAGATTGAATCGATGCCGGTTTGTGGTGTGGCACAAAGAAATGCCGTGGTAGCTGCTTTCGACCCGCCTTCTTTTCGCAGAGACATGGCCGTAGGAATGACGCCGCAAGAACACAAGGGAAGTGGTATTCCGAATAAACTGGCCAATATGACGGAACGGAAGTTGTTTTGCGAGAGATATTTTTGGTAAAATTTATGTGGCACCAACACGTGCAACAATCCGGCGAATAAGAATCCTAATAATAAATAAGGTATCATTTCGGCCACTAACGATAATAATTGTGATAAATATTGCATGACAATAAAGGGATTAGATTTGCGACGCAAAGTTACGAACGAAAACGGCAAATTGCACGACGAAGTCATCCCTAAAAGTGATGATTTTACAGCGACTATTGTTTTTTATATGATGTTAAATAAAAGTAAATAAAAAATTAATAAAACACTTGACAAGGGCTTTTTCGTGTTGTATATTTGTGGCGCATTATCAGTGATGCGATGCTTAGATTCAATACCTTGAAAAATGAACCGATTGTTTGCCTTTTTTCTGTGTTGGCTGCTATGCTGTGGCTTGCTTTTTTCGCAGCAGGAATACCTGATCCAATTCCGCTTCGATGATTGCCGCTTGGACACTACCTACCGAAACAATGCTATTTCGCTGATGGCTTTGCAGTCGCGTCTTGCCTGCATGGATGTGGCCGATGTCGATTCCTTGCTGTTGGTGGCTTATGCCTCGCCCGAAGGTGTGCTGGAACACAATCTGCTTTTGTCGAAAAGGCGTGTGGAAACCGTGGCAGACTACTTGCGCCAACTTTATCCTGCTTTGGATGACAAGTTGATATTGCGTTCCGGTGGAGAAAACTGGCAGGGCTTGCGACAATTGGTGCTTGTTGATTCTTTGTTGAGCGAAGATATCCGTGCGAAAATGATGTCACTTCTGGATGACGATGTGAATGTAGGTACCAAGAAATGGCGTATGCAGCAATGGGAACTTTATCCTTATCTCTATCAACGTTATTATCCTTCATTGCGCAGTGCTTTGGCTTGTGTATTGTACACGAGTGAGCATAGCGAAGTGGTGCTTTATTCGCTTGATGTTGAAGGTGCTTCTGTTGCAGATTCTATGGCTCAGACAGTTGCAGGAAAGGATAGTTTGCCGCGCGTGGCGGTGGATACCTGGCAAGAAACAAGCAAGGCTGTTTATCTGCGTTCGAATCTGCTTTGTCCCTTGATGCATGTCGGTGTGGAAATTCCTTTAGGTCGTGCTTATTCGCTGGGTTTCGATTATGCTTATCCTTGGCTGATGCGTCGGCCCGATCATCGGAATTGTTTTCAGATGCTGGCTTGGTCGATGGAGGCGCGCTATTGGTGGGCGGCCGATGGAAGCATGTCGGGTCATTCTCTCGGGTTGGATCTGGGCGTCGCTTATTACGATGTGGAACGCCAATTTCAAGGTCGGCAAGGAGAATTGTTGTCGGTGGCGGCAGTTTATCGTTACGCTTGGCCTATTTTCAATGAACGATGGCATCTGCATGTCGGTTTGAGTCTGGGTTATGTTTTTTCTGTGGCGCGACCTTACGATGTCTTTGTGTCAGGGGGAAAAGCTTACAGAAGAGCTTACACGCAGCGATGGCAATATCTTGGTCCTACTGAATGTGAAATCGCTTTGGTTTTACCGATAAAATGGAGGAAAGTACTATGAAAAACCTTGGTCTTTTGCTTGCTTTTCTTTGTCTTTTCGGCAGCTGCAAGCGCATCGAACTTTATGATTACAACCGACTTGTTCGCCTAGATCTTTGTGTCGATATGAGTCTTGAAGTGATGCCGGATACCAGCCTTTTCAGTAAGGATGCCGATTTTGATTATTGGTGGCAAGGTCGTATGCCTTATCATGCGGAAGTTTTGCTGTATCATCCCCAAACCGGCAAGGTGATATCTTCGCAGATTCTGCCTGCACAAGGTGGTGTGTTGAGAGTTCCCGACGGCGATTTCGATTTGGTGGTGTATAGTCTGGGAACGGAATGGACGCAAATGCAGGCTTTGTCGCACAAAAAACAAGCGGAAGCCTTGACCTCGGAAGTGACTTTGTTGTATGCCGATTTGTTCAAGACGGTGGTTTGCAACGATAGCGCGAAAAGCAATGAAAACATGGATTATTCCTACGAGCAAGATCCTATCGTGTATTCGCCCGATCATGTCTATGTGTCTGCAAACAAGCAACTTTACCTTCCAACTGATTTGGAGCAGGAAGAATTGCGTCTGAGCGATACCATCAAGACTATCGTGCAGGTGTACAGCTTGGAAGTGTTGGGTGTGCAAGGGCTTGAATATGTTCGTCAGGTGGATGCTTTCATTACCGGACAAGTGCGTTCCTGTTATTTTGCGCAACCCGCTCTTTCAAGCGATCCGGCCACCTTGTATGTGCGTATGAAAGCAGATGAGGAACACGAAAAACTATATACGCTCTTTGGTACTTTCGGTAAACTTCCCGGTGCGGAAAACAAAGTCTATCTGGATATTATACTCACGGATGCCGGAGGCGAATGTCATCGTTATGTCTATGATGTCACCGATCAGTTTGATGACGAAAACAACGATCACAATCGCTTGGTTATCAGTGATAGTATTGTGGTTCCACCGAGTTCGTTTACCGGAGGTCCCTTTGATTCGGCTATCGAAGTTTGGGATGGTGATACTGTGAAAATCGTTATATAACAATTAGTTATCCTATTTTATTAACCCATTTAATGTTATTTATCATGAAAAGAATGTATTTTGTTTTGTTGGGCCTCTTGTTGATGATGGCCAGTTGCAATCAGATGGAAACCGTTTACACGGCAGCGCCACAAGCTATTGAATTTGCGTCGGTGGTACATCCTAATACCAGGGTTCCGATGGAAGGTAGTATGTATCGTCATGTAGACAGTATGCGTGTGTCGGCTTATATCGCTGATGCCGAAGATGCTTACAAAGATCAAATCGGGAGTTTTTTTGAGGATATTCTCTTTTACAAGAATCCTGCAGGAGACGGATGGCTGGGTGTTCAGTTTTGGCCTTTGTTTAGCTCTAATATTAACTTTTCTCTTATTTCGCAAAGCTACAAAACTTCCAATGTGGACGTTAGTTGGGGTAGTCCGGCAGCCAGCAAGGCGATAGTTCGTTTGAGCAACAACAATGTGTTGGATCAGACCGATCTGATGTATGGTGGCGGAAAAGGAATTACCGATGGAAAGGGCAATTATGCGCCAGTGTCGGTGTTGTTTCATCATGCTTTGTCTTTGGTCAGTTTCTCGTTTTCATCGATGTT
This sequence comes from Bacteroidales bacterium, assembly GCA_017380635.1. Classification (GTDB taxonomy): domain Bacteria; phylum Bacteroidota; class Bacteroidia; order Bacteroidales; family UBA1402; genus UBA1757. Next base: position 174,944 of record JAFODP010000014.1, read on the forward strand.
GTACGAGTTTGTCACCATCAAAAAGGTTGAATTGGTGGCTAGTTACAACGGAACACTCACGGTAGACTTCGATCACGACAACACTGATGCGGTGATGAATCACAGTACCTATGCCACGCCTTCTTGGCAGCCGGATGCACCACAATCACTTACTGTACCCAATACAAAATACACCGGTGCTTGTGAAGAGTTGCTCCTTACGCAGGTCGAGACGTCGTATGGTGGTGCGCTGATGGCCTTGCCCGGTAATGGAAACGACCGAAAAATTGTGATTACATATAACCTGAAGCAATCTACGGCCAGTGGGGTAAATGAGGACAAAGAATATGTGTACACGCACACGGTGGCCGAAGAATGGTTGCCCGGTAAAAAGTATCATTATGCAATCCAGTTGTCTCCTCAGGCCTTGTTGGTGATGCCGACGATGGAAACATGGCCCACGGCAGTGAAGAATAGTGTCGTTCATAACTAAACAATAAAAGCCACCGTTGTCTTTCGTCAAATCGGCGCCTTCTCGGTTGATGCGAGCTTCGGTGGCTTGTTTGCTCAAAACAATTATTTGCTGTACTTTCGCGGAAATATCATGATGTAGCGATGAAAAAACATTTGTTGTTGGGCATTTTTGTTTTATCAGCCCTTTGCTTGTCGGCCGAAAATGCTGAAAAAGAGACGGCCGTTGTGCAGATCGAATCACTTAAGAAAACTGCGGTGGAATCGGCTCGTTTTGAGATTTTGGCTAACGATAGAATTGCTTTCAAGTTGGATAAATTTACCGGCGATGTGTACCAGCTTATAAGTAGGGGTCTGTTCAGTCCGTATAATTGGGTTCTGATGGAACGGAATCTGGGTGGTCTGAACGATCTTGTGCACGATAATGAGATTAATTATCAATTGTTTATGCACGAAGAAAACGGTTCATTTATTTTCTTGATGAATGTGCATACCGGTGCAACTTGGACGCTTGGCCACGGCGGTGTCAATAAGCCTTACGCATGGGAACCTATAGTAGATATACAGAATATTAATGAATAAAGCGATGAAATTCAATAAATTAGTGGCTATTGAGCCTGTCAGTTTGATTCCTTCGGCCGAAAAAGCCTTGTACGATTATGCAACAGAAGTAGTATTATTTAATGATATTCCCTCTGGCGACGACGAAATTGTAGCTCGCATAGGCGATGCAGATGCAGTGTTGCTCAGTTATACTTCTCAATTGACAGCCAATGCCATGTCGCAATGTCCTAATATCAAATATGTGGGTATGTGCTGTTCGCTTTATTCCCCCGAAAGTGCCAATGTGGATATTCGTTATGCCGAAGCTCATGGTATCAGAGTTACCGGTATTCGCGATTATGGCGATGAAGGTGTAGTTGAATATGTCGTGAGTGAATTAGTGCGTCTTTTACATGGTTTTGAGCAGCCTTCCTGGGAGACTATGCCGCGCGAGATTACCGGTCTTAAAGTGGGTGTTGTCGGTTTAGGAAAATCTGGCGGTATGATTGCTGATGCTATGAAGTTCTTCGGTGCTGATATTGCGTATTTTGCGCGTTCTGCCAAACCCGAAGCTGAGGCCAAAGGCTATCGCTTCCTTCCCTTGCAAGAATTGCTCGCGCAATCTGATGTGGTTTTCTGTTGCTTGAACAAAAATACCGTTCTGCTGCACGAAGCTGAATTTGCTGCGCTTGGTTCTCGTAAGATTCTCTTTAATACCGGTCTTTCTCCTGCTTGGGACGAAGCTCCGTTCGCAGCTTGGCTAAATGCCGACAACCGCTGTTTTTGCGATACTTTAGGCGCTTTAGGTAATCCTTCCTTCTTGCAACATCCGCATATTCGTTGCATGAATGTTTCTACCGGTCGTACTAGTCAGGCTTTTGTTCGTTTGAGCGAAAAGGTTCTCGCAAACATCTCATCTGCCTTGACTGCTTTGTGATAATGGCAAACTGCGGCGCGCTTTGTGATAAAGGCGAACTGCGGCGCCCGCTTCGGCTGCGTCCTCGGTCATTTACGAAAGCAAACTCCCGTCGTCCTCGCCTCGCCGCCACCACATTTCATCCATTCTGACAAAGCAGTTGCTGCTAGGGTGATAATGGCGAACTGCGGCGCCCGCTTCGGCTGCGTCCTCGGTCATTTGCGAAAGCAAACTCCCGTCGTCCTCGCCTCGTGGCCACCACATTTCATCCATTCTGACAAAGCAGTTGCTGCTGGGGTGATAATGGCGAACTGCGGCGCTGTCTGCGCTTTTGGTCACGTACTTCGAGTACGCTCCCATCAATCACAGGTTTGCCGCCGCCACAATGCCTTCTAGAGAGTGGGCTTTCAGTCGATTCGCGACAAGTTTTAGAATACGATGGCGGAAACGATGTTCTGGAGCTTGCTCACTACCGACCAGCCGGCTATTTCGGCGGTGGCGCTGTACACATCGATGACGGCGTGCACCTGATCGTTCTTGATTTCCACTCTTTGCGTGTCGCCTACGAAACCCGGTGTAGACTGCATGCGAACCTGCATTTGTTCAGGACCTACACTGGCCAATGAGGCGGCTACGGTGACATTTACTTTGGTGGGAAATTGTTCGATGGCTTGTGTGGCGCATCCGCTGAATACCACGCGTTGTTCCGTTTGCAAACTGTCGTCGTACACGGGCGTGTTCTTGAGTGCGTTAGGACCTTTTTCGTTGAAAAAACAAGCCTTGGCATTGCCCATGAGCGTGGCGGTTCTCAACACATCAAAGCCACCGGTGGCGCCCGAAACCAGGTAAATTTTGCTGCCGTTTTCGCGAGCAGCGGCCAGCGCTTTTTCGTAGAAGGCTTTGTCGGCCAAGGCACCGATGCTCAGTGTTACCACCGAACATCCTTGCTGTAAAGCGGGCACGGCCCATTCCTTCATGGCGGCGGGCGAAGCGGCTTCTACCAAGAAATCGGGCTTCAGGGTTAGCAACTCTTCCATGCTTTGGCAAACTTGACAAGTGCCATCTTGATGGCCTTGCATCATGTCGGCAATTTCCTGCGAGTGTGCAAACGTGCGTGAGTAAACAGCAATCAGTTCGTATTCGGGAAGCATTCCCTGTATAAAGGCCTGGGCAATAATTTTCGCCAATTTGCCGCAACCCATAATAGCTAATTTGTACATAAGCAAAGTTGTATTATTTAACAATGTTATGAAATAATGATTTCAGATAAGCTATAAGCAACATAAGTCTGTTTTTGCTCAGTCTGGCGATGATAACCCAATGATGTTTGCGATGCGAATACTGATCGTAGGCCATCCACATGGTTTTCAGCTTTTTATTCAGGTTGATATGGTAATGGATATCGCGTTTCTTAGAACTCCACGATCCGGGAACACAAACCCGATACACACTCATTACTTCGTTTAAATAAGCTGTTTTTCCTCGTTCCATCAGTACCAACGTCAATGGCAAATCGCCAACCGGAGCATTGATTGCCCATTGTGGATAATCCTTGTTTCGGCACTCCATACGGTAAAACATGGCATTGGTAGACATATAGGCACCATCCTTCATAATGGCATCTTTGGTGGGGCATTCTTCTATATTGCGTCGATAACGATGTTCCGGTTTTTTATGGCCATCATTAAAAAGACGATAAATAGCATGAAAACAAAGAGAATGCTGGGGATGACTTTCCAAAAAATCAAATTGCTTCTGTAGTTTCAACTCATCAATCCAATAATCATCACCTTCGCATATGGATTCGTATTTACACAGCTTTCTCCATTCGTCGAGAAGGGGTAATTTCGGAATTCTGGCAGTAAAATGATTGAATTTCAGATACATTGCGAGAATGAAACATTGCTTGTTTTCTTTGTGTTGCGCATACTGAATGTTGGCGTTGTCTGTCTCTCTTCTGTAGGCGACTGTGCTATCTTCGGTGTCGAAATGTTCCTTTACAAAAGATTTGATGATACCTGTTGTGCCATCGGTGGAGGTGTCATCTACAAGCAATATAATGAACGGAAAATCAGTCTTTTGCATAACAAAACCCTGAAGCGCGTCATGAATATAGTTGGCGTGATTGAAGGTGATGCATCGGACTGCTACCGAATATTTGTATGTATTTTCCGAACTCATTTTCTGTGGGATTTGTCGATGGTGGACAATATGATTTGCTTTATTTCTATGTATTCAGAAAGTTTCGTCGTCTCGCAAATGATGAACATAACAGCTGCGCCCACCACTACCTGCAATGGCAGGATAATCCAGTTGCTCAGCGGCAGGAACTTGAAAAAATAAACGGCTATGGCCATCAAGAAAGCCACGAGGTAATCGGGCGCGATGTCTTTGAGTTGCATCCATGAGGTGTAGCCCAGCTTTTTGCCCGTGTAATAAGAATTCAGGAAAAAGGCTATAAGCCCTGTGAAAAGCGAAGTGATAAGCATCCAGTAAATATTGACGAAAATACCGATGCAGAGAGGAAGGATGCCTATGACTTTTTTGATCATCTCTATGTAGAGAAATATATCGCTTCTTCCTTGTATCTGCAACATATTCAGGTTGATGGCGTGCAAAGGATACAACGACATGCTTAGGCAGATGAGTGGTAGATAGGTGGCGGCTTCGTGCCATTGCGGACCGATAAGACAATAAAGCAGAGGTTCGGCCACGGCGCCCATAGAAATCATGCACACACAAGTAACGAACATGGTCACTTTAATCACTTTTCGATAGGCGGCAATCATTCTCTCCTTATCGTCTTGAATCTCAGCCAAAGCAGGATAGCTAACGCGTTGCACGATGCTAGTAAGGTTGATAGAAAAAAGTTGGGCATATTCACGGCTTCTGGTATAATGTCCCAAAGAGGCAGGACTGTAACAGCTGGCTACCACTACTTGATACAGTTGTTTCCAGATATTATCCAACAAGCCACTTAACATCAGCTTCCAACCGAATCCCCACATATAACGGAAACTTGATATGCTGAAACTGAAATTGGGCCACCAACGATTGAAAATCCAAAGACTGAAGGTGTAGAATGCTTGCTTGGAAATTTGTTGTGCCACCAAAGCCCATACGCCAAATCCGCTGAATACCATTCCGATACCTATCGCGCCACTGGTAATGGCCGATACCAAAGAAGCCTTGGTTTTGGTTTTGAAGTCTATTCTTTTGGTAAGATTGGTTACCTGGGTGATGGACAATGCGTTGATAATAAGGATGCTGCCCATGGCCCGAATAAGAGGTGTCAGTTCTGTCCGTTTGAAAATCGTTGAGATCCAGGGGGCGGCAAAAAACAACAATATAAATAGAGCGATGCTCACCACCATATTGGTGATAAACATGGTGTTGTAATCTTTGTTGTCGGCTTCTTGTTTTCTGATAATGGCGTTGCTGAATCCGCTATCCACAATGCCGTTTAGAATGGTGGTAAAAATCAGGCAGATACCAATTAGTCCGTATTCGTCTGGCGTGAGACGGCGGGCCAAGATCAAACCTACTAGAAAGGTGATACCTTGTCCGAGTATGGCATCGGCAGCGCTCCAACCGATACCATTGACGGTCTTATTTTTCAATGACGAATCAGACATGATTTACGTAAATGCCTACAAAATTACACTTTTCCAAACGAATTGGGTTTACAAAAACCACTTATTTATAGACGCCAGACTATTTGCTATACTCTCGCAATGGGCATTGTAAAGTTGTTCATCGTATCCTTCGGTCATAACTTTGGATACGAGTGTGCTTAAATATCCGTGATGGTTTTGTAAACGACTAATATCCAAGCATCTCTCTGGACAGCTGATATGACTATAAAAAGCCTGTATTTTGTCATCCCACGAGAAAGCCACGGTAGGGATTTTCAATGAATAGGCGCAAATGGAAGTGTGAAGCCTGCTGCTGACGATGAATGACATGGAAGATAGCAGTTTGACAAATGAGCTTCCCTTCATGGTTTGTGAGGGATAAAGCACGTTACCCTCGGTACGTAAATGCAACCTTTTTAAGATTTCTTTCACGGTAAGCATATCTCGAGGCACTCCGTTGGTAAAGAATTTACAATCGTAGCCTATAGAACGAAGGATTTTGTATATACTGACATATATTTCAATAGGATCAATGGCTCCGTTATAATAGGGAGTGAGAGATTTTTCTGATATTACATTAATGCCTACAATCCGAGCCTTCTCATCACGTTTTATATTGTAACAGGTGCTACACCATACGGCCGTATCGCTTACCAATGTTGCTTTGCAAGGAGCTTCCTTGGATATCAAGAATTGATTGATCTCTGCGATTCTTTCTCGTGCAGTGATTGATATCACATTTTGAGAAGAGAGAGCATACTTTAAATATCGTCCCTTTGTTCCACCATAGGCATTGCCTGCCATTCCTACCGCATTGTAAGCAATAGGAATTCCCATTTGCTCAGCAATTTTTGTTATTCTATAGATGTTTTGGCTGCAATTGCTGATAGCCATATTAATAATTTGACCACCAGCGAACAGAATGAGATCTTTGCCTCTGAATGCTGATGTGAAGTAGCTATTGATACGTTTTTCGGTATCTCTTTTTATAAAATATGGTACGATCTTTCTTTCAATCTTTCCACATAGGCCTGAATATCTGAAAGCATAACGCGCATCAATATCTACAACAGACGGCTGATGCCCATTCTTTTTCAGCATCCAGCATACAGTGTCTGTCAGTATCTTGTCGCCGATATTCGAGACTGCATAAAAAGAAACGACGGCTATTTTCATTACTTTGTGTCTTTTCCGATTAATTTGTAGCTGCGCTTCTTCGAACCACCATTTCGTGTTTCTTCAGAATATCTTTTGCCATTTTAACCATAGGCGGACCGATGAATTTGTTGTCTTTTACCGCAACGCCTTTTCCCTCTTTTTCGGCATCCTCTGCCAGTTGAACCATTTCTTTGGCCCATGCAAGTTCTTCTTCTGAAGGAGAAAAATAATGATGCACCAAGGGTATCTCTTTTGGATTCAATACCAACATCCCCTCAAAGCCAAGTTGTTTGGCAACTTTCAGATTTCTTGCCAAATCGTCCAAGTCGTGAACCTTGATGTGTACTGTGTCAATAGGAAGGACACCGCAGGCTCTAGCACCGTTGGCTATCATGTTTCTGGCAAAGAAAATACTCTGACCCTCGTTGTCGTGCTTGCCTTTCAAATCGGTTACATAGTCTTCGCAACCAAAGGCCACGGCAATGACGCGCGTACAAGCCTTGCAGATTTCTTGAATGTTCATCACGGCTCCGGTGGTTTCGATGAGCGGGATAATCTTGTAGGTGCCTACCGGAATGCCTTTCTCATATTCAATAGTTTCTAAAAGCTTGCCGAAAAAATAAACATCTTCTGCTTTGGTTGCTTTGGGGAACATGAATCCATGCACACCCTCGATGGTAAGTTGATAAGCATCTCTTAGCAATTCACCGCTTTCTCGGTCATTGACACGCGGAAAAACAAGTTTGCCCTTCAAATCGTCGCGTTGTACGAAGGCTTTGATATTGTCGCGAGCTTTTTGCTTATCTGCTTTGGGCACTGAGTCCTCGATGTCCAGCAACAATACATCGGCATTGCGTTTTACCGAACTGTCCAATAATTTTTGGTTGTGTGCCGGCACGAACATCAAGCTACGCATCAAATATGATTCATTCATGATTTTCTCTCTTTACTAAAACCTTTCTTCTGAAAGACAATACATCAACACCATGTTGGTTATAGGCCACAGATTCCACATAAACGATACCTCTGTCAGGTTTTGAAGCGGATGTCCGTTTGTCCAAAACTTTGGTTCGAACATAGATGGTGTCGTTTACAAACACCGGATTCAAGTGTTTTACTTCTTCGTACCCAAGATTGGCAATGGCTTTGCCGCTGATGTCTGGTACAGTGATGCCAACCGCCAGCGAGAAAACAAGGGTTCCGACAACTAGAATTTTTCCATGTTGATTTTGAGCGGCATAGTCTATATTGGTATGTACCGGATGATGATTCATTGTCATCAGGCTGAAAAAATTGTTGTCGCATTCGAAAATGGTTTTCGATAAGGCATGTTTGATTTCCGAACCAATTTCGAACTCTTCGAAATATAAACCTAATACAGATTGATTCATGACATTTATCGTTTATTGGCAGAAAAAACTAATTTGTTTTCCACTTCATCCTCGGAGTATTGTTTAATGACAATGTTGTCGGAGGGAGTGGCATATTTCGAAAAATCAGGCATATTTCTTTTAACGGCAGTGCAGGCTCCGATGATGCATTTTTTTCCGATAACGGTATCATCGAAAATGGTAGCGTTCAGGCCGACAAAACTTTGTTCTCCGATGCGGCTTCCTCCACCCAAAAGTGAGCGGGCACCGAAGAAGCAATGCGATTCTACCAAGGAACTATCTCCTATCAGCGTGTAAGCCATCATAGCAACATTGGATTGAATGCGAGCGTTGTTCTGGATGACAACAAAATCGTGAATCCAGCAATTGTCGCCCTCTAATTCTCCTCGAATCACAGCATGTGGAGAAATGAGATTTGCCATTTTGTAACCTTCCGATTTACAATATTCGTATACATTGCGACGGTCTTTGTTCAAATGATTCCATAACAATGCGATGAATACCGAAAATTCGCCATCGATATCTTCTTTCAGATGTTCCAAGGTGTAGACCGGCAAATCGCAGAAAACATCGGCAGATTTATATTTTTCGTTCACAGCAAAACCGAGAACATCGTATAAACCATACATTTTGATAAACTCAAATGCATGTCTTGCGGTACTGCTCAAACCTACAATAATCAATTTTTCCATACTCAGCTGACTATTATTTTAACATAGTTATTCATGTTGTTTATCACCTCGAACATCTGCTCCACATTATCATATTTGAGAATAAATTCACCGATACAATCTTGTGCGTCACGGAATTTATGAACAGCATCGCCTTCTTTGATGTCGGTGACCCAATCTACTAAATGCTTGTTCTTAAACGCTTCGTCAAATTCTATTCGAACAAACTTACCTGTTTCATTGGCATGAACCATGTAATTAGACCAAAATCCGGTCGGTTCTACCTGCTTGAGTTCGGAGCAATCTTCTCCCATGGCGGCTTTTATAGCATAAGTAACCATATTGACTCCCGTGGCATATTCCGTCACCTGTGGAATCAGACTTCCGCCAGAGCGAGCCCCCAATTCAAGCAGATAAACTTTATCATCTTGTCCCACAATAGCCTCTACGTTATAGGCGTTACTTTTCATGCCAAGGAGCGATATTAAGCGTTGGAGTTGTTGTTCCAATTCGTCGATATATCTGTAATCCATCTGAAATGGCCAGCACTCGCCTAAAGGAGCAAAGTCTTTATCGCAAGAAGAATCATAGAACTCATTTCCCAAGCAATGAAAAACCAATTTGCCATCCACAGAAAAGGCGTCACCCGAAATCTGGTGTCCTTTCTTTACGATGAACTCTTCTATCAGGAAGCGTTTGCTTCGGGAATAATGCAGTGCATCTTCGATAAAGTCTTTCAGTTGCGTTTTTTCGGTCATTTTGTTGATGCCCTTGCTGCCGGAAGAATCGACAGGTTTTACCATGACGGGCAGCTGGAATTCGTCGATATGCGACAAAGCCTCTTCGTAGGTGGAGAATCCCATGGCTTTAGGACAGTTGAAACCATGCTCTTGCAAGAATTGACGGAATAGGTCTTTGTTCGATAATATCTCCACAGAGCGATATGGAGAGCTTGGTAATCCCAGTTTTTCACAAACAAATGCTGCCGTCGGTGCTGCAGGATCGGAGGCGTAGGCAAGCACGCCGTCTACCTGAAGTTTCTCTGCCAAGGCAAGAACAGCCTCCTTGTCGGTTGTGCTGACGTTGTAATACTCATGCGCAAACTGATGGCCGGGATTCGAGGGTAAATAATCGCAAGTGATGACATAATAACCCAAGCGTACCGCTTCTTTGATAGCATAAACCTGATAGAGGGAGCCTCCAAGCATTAAAATTTTTTTCATGGCAATTGCGTTATAAAAGACGAAATCCGTTCTATGCCCTCTCTAATCTTTTGCTCGTCAAGCGTAAAAGCCATTCGAACGTAGTTGTCACAATTTTTCCCGTAGGTGATGCCCGGTACCACTGCGACATGTTGCGATTGTAGCAGCGCTATGGCAAATTCTTCGGAACGCATACCGGTCTGCGAAATGTTCACCATCAGATAGAAAGTGGCCTCAGGCGCTTGGCAACTCAGCCTTGGGAGGGCATTTATGCCGCTCACCAGCATATCACGACGCTGTGTAAAGATGGAAAGCATCTCTTTGGAATAATCTTCTTTTCCGCTTAGGGCTTCGATGGCTGCATACTGCGACGGGAGAGGTGCACAAGCGCACACATTTTCCTGGAGTTTTGTCATGGTAGCTACCAGTTCTTTGGGTGCCAAGACATAGCCGATACGCCAGCCTGTCATGCAAAACTCTTTCGAAAGACTATTGACAAGAACGGTTCTTTCGCGCATATCATCGATGGCAGCAATGCTCTTGAATGGCTGACGGTTGTAAATCAAACTTTTATATACCTCGTCCGAAATGATGATTAAATCGTGTTTCTTTGCCAAATTGGCCAAAGCCGAGATTTTATCCTGAGAAATGACTTTGCCCGATGGATTGGATGGGGTGTTGATGATGATGGCTCTCGTTTTGTCGTTGATGGCGGCTTGAACATCTGCGATGCTGAAGCCTAATTCTTCGCTATCGGGATTATCAATAACGACAGCCTTCGCATGACACATGGCAACCATTTGTACATAATTGACGTAATAGGGCGCCGGTATGATAACCTCATCATCGGGATCCAGAATAGACAACAAACTTAAGTAAAGACCTTCCATGGCCCCGACAGTGACGATAATTTCGGAAAGAGGGTCGAAATGGAAGCCTTCGGTGCGTCGATAATAATTGGAAATACTTTCTCTCAATTGCAATAATCCTGCGTTCTGGGAATATCTTGTTTTTCCTTGTTGTATGGCTCGGCATCCAGCATCTTTGATGGCTTGATGTGGCTGTATATCAGGGTCGCCCAATGTAAAGTCGATCACATCGTCATAATCTTTGGCCATGTTGAATAGCTTCCTTGTGAGCGAAGGTTGTACTTTTTCTGAAACTTTTGATACGCGTATCATAAGATTATTTGATGATAATGGTTTCCAAAACTCTATTGATGTCGTCTTGGCTCAAAGCATGATGCATGGGCAGACAGATAACACTGTTTGCCATCTTGTGAGCATTGGGTAGGTTGTCGGGCGAGGCGGAATCCTCTCCTTGGTAGATAGAGAATTCTGAAATCAGAGGATAGAAATAGCGACGGCCGTTAACACCCTGTTCTTTCATCTTGAAATATAATTCGTCACGAGTTGAACCGTACTTTTCTTCATCGATGAAAATGGGAAAGTAGGAATAATTATGTTTTACTCCGGACAAGTCGTTCATGAAGCGGATACCTTCCGTTTCTTGTAGTGCTTCGCGATATTGCAACGCTACTTGGTGACGCGCTTCGATGGCTTTATCTACTTGGCGCAGGTTCAGAAGACCATAGGCTGCACGAACCTCGTCCATTTTGGAGTTGATGCCTGGTGCCACCACTTCAGTTTCTCCTGCAAATCCAAAGTTCTTCAGAAAATCAATACGCTTTTTTGTTTCCTCGTCGTGAATAATCATAGCGCCGCCTTCGAGTGTGTTGTAGACTTTGGTTGCATGGAAACTGAGCGTTGACATGTCGCCTTCGTTCAGGATGGAAGTTCCATTCTTCTTTACGCCAAAGGCGTGGGCAGCATCGTAAATTACTTTCAATCCATATTTATCTGCAATGTTTTGTATTTCTTTTGTATCGCATGGCGTACCATACACGTGCACAGGCATGATGGCGGTGGTTCTTGGCGTGATGGCTGCTTCTATCTTTTTAGGATCAATATTTCCGGTATTAGGATCGATGTCTACAAATACAGGTTTGCATCCATTCCACCAAATGCAATGCGTAGTGGCTACAAAGCTATAGGGTGTGGTAATGACTTCGCCCGTGATTTTCAGTGCTTGCAGCGCGGTGAGCAAAGGTAATGTTCCGTTGGTGAACAGACTGACAAAAGGAACACCAAGATATTCGGCTAGTTCTTTTTCCAATTGCTTATGAAAAGAACCATTGTTGGTGATCCATCGTTTGTCCCAAATTTGTTGGAGCATGTCGTGGAGTTCTTCCAAATCGGGCAGCAGTGGAGATGTGACGGTAATCAATTCCTTATTTGTCATATAGTTTCGTTCAAAGTTGTTCGTAAGATTCTCTCGCGCACGCAATAAAGGCCAAAGATACTCCAATAATTTGATTTAGGCATCCTTTTGCGCTATTTATTTAGGGCGGTTGTGTCTATAGCAGTGGAGAGACAAGTCGGGCAAGCGATTCGATGTTTTTTTTGAAAAGGAACGATTGTTCCAAGATTTGGGTTCAATCAGACGACAGTCTTAAAATTAATAAGATATTATTTGCCAAACTTGGATGTTGAGTGATGGTATTTGGACTTTTTTAAAGTATTTTATGTAAAAACATTCAAGAAAATTGCTTTACCTTTGCGCGCTTTGTGTAAGATTTTTGTTGAAATTGATATGAGATTTTTTGTCAGGATGTTTGCTATGATGCTGGTTTGCGGGCTTTTGGCCTTTGCAGACAGCGTGGTGCATTTATCCTTGCAAGAAGATCTTGTCGCTTCGTGCCAAACTTCACAGACGCAGCAACTTATTTCGACAGAAAACCATCAGAGCGAGGCGCTCGATTTTCCCAACGACGATTTGTTGTTGCCGGTGGAATACCAGCTGAGCATGACGATGCACAAGTTGGCTCACAACTCCTTTAGAATCAGGTGTATCAAGAACTCTCATCTTAACCTTCATCTTCAATATCAAGAAATCAAACACTTTGCGGAGAATTTCCTGCGTCGTCTGTTTTTACAGTCGAAACGTTTTGCTCCGAATTTCCTGCTGACTTCCTATAGTATTTTCCGAATTTGATTTTGTCTTTATTTTGTTGACGGATGCTTTTCGTCCACAGTTCGTGCTGCTTTCTTTTATCGAAGAAAGAGCTTTTGGCGTGTAGCCTTAGTATCATTATTATCAAACATTTATAAAGACAAATCATTATGGAAACCAATTTTGTAAAAACCAGAACATTCTCAGATTATATTATTACCGCTGCCTTGATTTTGCTCGGTCTCATCCTTATTGTGCTTTCTGATTCATCGTCCATGATTATTGCCGGCGCGATGATTATCATTACCGGATTAGTGTTGTTTTTCTGCCTGAAAAGCGCTTGGAAAGATGCTTCCACCGGCGATATGTATCAAGGTAAAGTGCTGTATTACAATCGTTCCAAGAAAAATGCGCTCTTGGATGCTTTGCGCAAAAATTTGGCCGAAGTGTCTGATATCGAAGTAGAGGAATCTGCTCATAAAAGTTTGCGTTTGGATGTGTATTATTCTCAGGATGTCAATAAGATTTATTTCCAACTGTTTGAATATGTGCCTTACGAATACAAGCCGATAACTTCGCTCGATTGCAGTTGTCTGGAAGAAGTTCGCAGCAAACTGAAATAAAGCAAACTGAAATAATATGATACTTCAGATTTTGACGCTTTTGGGCGCGCTCGGCATGTTCCTTTATGGTATGAATATGATGAGCGCCGGTTTGCAGAAAGCTGCCGGAAATAAACTGAGAACCTTTCTTTCTTCCATGACGTCCAATCCGGCGAAAGGCGTGCTTACAGGCCTGGGAATCACGGCGGTGATACAGTCGTCGAGCGCTACTACGGTGATGGTGGTGGGTTTCGTGAATGCGGGCTTGCTGACGCTTTTCCAAGCGGTAGGTGTGATTATGGGAGCCAATATCGGGACCACCATGACGGCTTGGATCATCTCGATTTTCGGCTTGAAGATGGATATCTCCGTTCTGTCGATTCCCCTGATGGCTTTGGGTTTTATTTACAGTATTTCCAAAAAAGACCAACATCGTAATATCGGCGAATTTATTATCGGTTTTGCCTTGCTTTTCATGGGCCTCAGTTTCATGAAAGAATCGGTACCCGATTTGAAATCTTCGCCCGAAGTTTTGTCTTTCATTCAATCGTGGACAAATTACGGTTTTGGTTCGGTATTGATTTTCACGCTTATAGGAACGATTCTTACTTTGGTGCTGCAATCGTCCAGTGCCACCATGGCGCTCACTTTGGTGATGTTGAGTTTGGGTTGGATTCCTTTCAGTATGGCGGCGGCCATGGTGCTGGGTGAAAATATCGGAACCACCATTACGGCCAATATAGCCGCATCGATGGCGAATCCGGCAGCCAAGCGAGCTGCCTTGACGCATACCATCTTCAATCTTTTTGGTGTGATTTGGGCGCTGAGTCTCTTTACGCCTTTTACCCGACTGATAGGTGGCATTGTGGAAGCCATGGGATTGCCGAATCCTGCGATGAACGCCTTCGAAGTTTCTTCGTCCCAAGGACCGGAAGCAACAGCAGCTTTGTACGGCTTGTCGATGTTCCATACATTGTTCAATACCATCAATACTTTGCTCTTGGTTTGGTTTATTCCGCAGATGGTGTCTATCGTTACCAAGTTGGTGAAAGAACCGCTCAAGAAGGAAGATGAACTCTACAAGATTAAGTTTATCACGGCCGGTCATGGTGCGAATGCCGAAATCGCCATTGAGCAGGCCTTGAAGGAAACGGAGCATTTTGCGCACATTTCCAAACGAGGACTGGATTATGCCTTGTCTGCTATTAAAGCCATTTCCGAAGAAGAATTTGAAATCTATCGACAAAAGTTGGTGAAGTACGAAGAAATTGCCGACCGCATCGAAAGGGAAATTGCCGGATATTTGTCCGATTTGCCAGTTGCCGATTTGAGTGCAGATACGTCGCATCGTATGCGATCGCTGTACAAAGTGGTGGGCGAGTTGGAAAGTTTGGGCGATAGCGGCGAAAGCATCGGAAGGATTTTGGCCCGTAAAAACAGCCACGACAAACAGTTCAGCGAACAGCAATTGAGAAACCTGGAATTGTTGACGGCAGAAGTGGCTCGCGCTTACGATGTGATGATTGCCAATCTGCAGAAATACAATCTTTCAGGTCCGTCGGCGGTTGATATTTCGGCTGCCGAAAATGCCGAGGCTCGCATCAACGAAGTACGCAATCGTTTGCGTGAGGAGGAAGTCTATAGAATTGAACATAAAACAGATTACCTTACCAGTGTGTACTATTTGGATGTGGTGTCTGAACTTGAAAAAATGGGCGATTTCATCATCAATATTTCGCAAGCGCTGGTATAAAACCTTACATTGATTTGAAAACATGTGGACTTGGATTTTTCTTTTCTTGTCGCTGACGGCGGTGGTTGTTGGCGCAGAAATATTGGTGAACGGCTCGGTGGCCATCGCCAAAAAATATAAAATTTCCGATTTTATTATCGGGGCCACTATCATCGGGATAGGCACTTCTTGTCCGGAATTGGTGGTGAGCATGGTTGGAGCCATTGGCGGAAACGCTGATATTGCTATCGGCAATGTGGTGGGTTCGAATATCTGCAATATCCTGCTCATATTGGGCGCGACTGCCTTGATTACACCGGTACTCATAACGAAAGACAACCTGAAATTTGAATTGCCTTACTGCATTGCGCTTTCGCTGCTTTTGATGTTGTTGGCGCTTAATTTCTTCAGTGCTTCCGGTACCGCGCTGTTGAGCCGCCTTGACGGATGGATATTGTTGGCCGTTTTTGCCTATTATCTCTATCGATCTTTTCGGGGCAATGCTTCGGGTTTGACTTCGGTTGATACGAGTTCGGTTGATGCTTCTGATGCGGCTTCAGCCTTCCAATCGGATAAACTTTATGTGATGATACTCAAAGTTTTGGCGGGCTTGGCGCTTTTGGTGCTGGGCAGTCATTTCTTTGTGGAAGAAGCGGTGGTGTTGGCTCGTCGTTTTGGCGTGAGCGATGCTTTCATTTCCATTACGGTGTTGGCGGTAGGCACCTCGCTGCCCGAATTGGCGGCCTCGATAGCCTCGGCCGCCAAGAAAAACACCCAAATGGCCTTGGGCAATATCATCGGCTCCAACATCTTCAATATCAGTTTTATTCTGGGTCTTTGTTCGCAAGTATCGCCTTTGCGTTCGGCGGGAATTACACCCTTCGATTATGGCACCATGATTTTGGCCGCCTTGATGCCCGTGCTCTTCTTTTTGCTTGGAAAAAGAATCAGTCGAGTTGGCGGTCTGCTGATGTTGGTTATGTACGTGTTGTACCTGCTAAAAATTGCAGGCTGATATTCAAGGAATTATTCTCGGAAATTTAGAATAATTTCAAATTGTCGAAGGAGGGACTTAAGGTTCCTTCTTCGATTTTATGGATAATTTCCACTACTTTATCGTTCATCGGAGTGGGGCAGCCAACTTTGCGTCCGGTTTGACATACGGCTCCGTTGATGGCGTCCACTTCGGTCTTCTTGCCTTTTTCAATGTCTTGCAACATGCTGGCTTTCAATAGCGCGTGTTTACGGATGGCGATAGGAATGATAAAGAAGGAGAAGGCTTTCTTCAATGCGTTCTTGTAATCGAGCAACATCACGATGTCTTTTCCTTGAACAGGTTCAATCTTGATGCCGGCTGTGGCGCAAACATCGATACATTCTTTGATGAGCGCTTGCACGATGCGACGAGAAGTTTTGTCTTTGGCGGCCTGGCCGAAAGTGCAACCCAGCACAGCGCTCATACCCGAAAACGAAGCGTTGATGAGCAATTTGCTCCAACGCGTTCCAATAAAATTTTCGTCGATTTCAACTTTTCCCATCATTTCGAGCAAGGCCTTCACTTCGTCGAAATGGCGGTTGCGTTGTCTGCTGATGCTTCCCAAAGAAAAGCTGAGGCTGTCGGCTTCGCTGGTGAGTTCGCAAACGCCGGGTTCCTGCATGGTAGCTCCCCAGGCAACGGTACAACCCAATACGCGATTTTCGCCCACGATGTCGGCAATCTGCAATTCGGGCAAACCATTCTGCAAGCTAACGATAACGCCGTCTTCGGCCAAGAAATCTTTTAGGAATGTCACCACTTCCAGGTTTTGTTGTTGCTTGGTCATCAAGAAGATAATATCGTAAGTGCCGCTCATTTGGTCGGGCGTGTAAGCATTGACGGCTTGTTTGAATTGAACGGTGCCAATAACGCTTGCGCCTTCTTTTTGCAAGGCTTCCACATGCGCTTTGTTACGGTTGATCAACTCGATTTGTCCTCCATTTTTGGTGATGTATGCGCCCAGAATGGTTCCCAAAGAACCTGCGCCGTAGATAGCAGCTCTCATAATATGTTGATAATTTTATGTTTGTCGATAATCATTTCGGCGCCAAAAGTAGTTTTTTTGCAGCAAGTAGACAAATTTGCTAATTTTGCCCCCGTTTTGCAAGCAAGTATTTGTATGAAGATTTTGATAAGCGGCACATCGCAGGGCATCGGCAAAGCCATCGCGGAACTCTTTCTCTCAAAGGGACATAAGGTCATCGGCATCGATCGTCAGGAGGCGAGCATTACGGCAGATTCGTATCAGCATTTTCAGTGTGATGTCAGAGATTACGAACATTTGCCCCATATCGATGGAGTAGAAGTGCTTATCAACAATGCCGGCACGCAAAATCAGGACGATATCGATGTCAATCTGAAAGCTTTGATTCATTTTACCGAAAAATATGGTATCCAGGAAAATATCAAGGCGATACTGAATATCGGTTCGGCCAGTGCTCATACGGGAGCGGAATTTCCGGAATATTGTGCCAGCAAGGGCGGTGTGATGGCTTACACTAAAAATGTGGCGATGCGCGTGGCTAAATATGGCGCTGTCTGCAATAGTCTCGATCCCGGAGGCGTCATTACTCCCTTGAACGAGGTGGTGATGAACGACGCGCAACTCTGGCAGGAAATCATGCAACAAACACCTTTGAAAAAATGGGCCACCGCGCAGGAAATGGCGCAATGGGCTTATTTCCTTACCATGGTAAATACTTTCTGCACAGGACAATGCATCGTGGTGGACGGCGGAGAATCTATCAACATGCATTTTGTTTGGCCCAATCAATAAAGCCTAATCAATTAAACAAAACCATATGGAAAAGGTATCGGAAAACCCTTTAAAAAACCGAAGCGGCGAAAATATGTCGCTCATTGTCATCACTGCTTTGTTCGTTACCAGTTATTTGGTGTCGAATATCATGGCTGTCAAGGTGATAGGCTTGTTCAATCTCTTTTATTTCGATGCGGGTACCATCATGTTTCCGCTGGCCTACGTGCTGGGCGATGTGTTGACGGAAATTTGGGGCTATCGCACCACTCGAAAAATTATTTTTCTCACCTTTTTCTGCAATATCCTGATGATTATCAGCACGCAGATTGCCACTTGGCTGCCTTCGCCCGATTATTTGAACAGCACCGCCCAAGCCTACAACAGCATTTTCTCTTATGTGCCGCGCATCGTGCTGGCTTCGCTGACGGGCTTCCTGTTGGGCGAGCTTTCTAACGCTTGGGTGATGGAAAAAATGAAGCAGAAAACAAAGGGCAAGCATTTGTGGCTCAGAACGATAGGAAGTTCTATCGTGGGCTATGTCTTCGATACGGTTCCCTTCGTGCTTATTGCTTTTGCGGGCACTGTCACCTGGCGCGATTTATTGCTGATGATGGCGCTGCAATATGTGGCCAAACTGGCTATCGAGGCTTGTATCGGGACACCTTTGGCTTATGCCATCATTTCGAAAATCAAAAAACAGCGATGAAAACCAAGGCGATCTTTTGGATAGCTATCGGTTTGTGTAGCTTATTGTTGTCGTCATGTCGTCCTTCTCGACTCGGTTTGGACGATGTGTATGCCGAATTTTGTGATGTGCCCGATTCTGCGCGTACCAAAGTCTGGTGGTTTCATGGCGAAACGCCCACCACGCGCGAAGGTATCACGGCCGATTTGGAAGCTTTCAAGCAAGCCGGTGTGGGAGGCGTGGTTTATTACGATCAGGTGCATGGCAAGGCGCTCGATGCCGATTCGGTTTTTTCCGATGCTTGGTGGGATGCGCTTATTTTCTCGGCTCGCGAAGCCCAGCGTTTAGCGCTTACTTTCGAAATCAGTCTGTCCAACGGATATGTGGCGGGCGGCCCTTGGATTACGAAGGAAATGAGCATGAAGCGCTTGTGTTACAGCGAATTGAAATTGTCTTCCGGAGAATGTTACAACGATATTTTTCCAGCGCCTTCGGCGGATGAATTCTGGGATGTCAAGACTTTGGCTTTCCCTTTGCCTCAGGCCGTGCAATGGCAAGAAAAAGTGCTGATTGCGCAGCGCACGCGTTTTGAAAAGGCTACGAAATTGGTCTACGATTTTGGCGAGGCATTCACCGCGCGAAGCATTACTTACAACGAATATAACGGCTCCAAGCATCCCACGCTTTGCATGAACTGGCCAGGTGCGCCTTCCGACGAATTTTATGGCGACGGTTTTGTGGCATATCCGCCTTTCGGCACCTTGGAGGCTTCCAACGATGGTGTTCATTATCAGGTTGTTTGCACTTTGCCAACGCTCTATCGTCTTCATTATCGCGAGAAAAGCATTTCCTTCCCGGCAGTGACAGCGCGATATTTTCGTTTAAACTTGCACGATTGGGATGTGCCCGGCAAGCAGCGAGCCTTGGATTTGCGCAAAGTGACGCTCAGCGATAAAGCTATGACGGAAACTTGGCAAAGTCGTGCGGGTTTGCAAAGTGAGTATATTGCCGCCAATGAGACGCCTGTTTATTGCAAAGACGAACTGATTCATTCCGAGGATATTATCGATGTGTCGCATTTGTTGCAAGCGGATGGACGTTTGTGCTGGACGGCTCCCGATGATGGTCGTTCGTGGATGTTATTGCGAGTGGCTCAGACTTCTACCAAAGCGAAAACCAAACATGGTCGTCCCGGACAGATGGGCTTGGAATGCGATAAACTTTCGGCCGAAGCGGCGCGTTTGCAGTGGAACAGTTTTGCACAAGTTATCATCGATTCTTTGTCGGCTTTGGGTTTGAAGCCGCTGGGTGTAGCCATGGATAGTCACGAGGTGGGCAGTCAGAATTGGACGCATCATTATCCGCAAGAATTCCAACGCTTGCATGGCTATGATGTTCAAGATTATTTGCCTGTCTTGCTGGGATTTGTGGTCGATTCTAAGGAGAAAAGCGATGAGATTCTTTTCCATCATCGTCAGACTTTGGCGCACTTGGTGAATGTTCGATATTTTGCCGTGCTCGATTCTATGGCGGCTGCGGCCGGTGTTCGTTTGACGGCTCAGGCTATGGGAAATGCGCAGCACATGATTTGCGATAATATAGCGGCCAAGGGCAGTGTGCGTCGTCCGCAAGGAGAATTTTGGGCCAAGCATCAGCATGGATGTTACGATATCAAAGAAGCATCTTCGGCGGCGCATCTTTACGGAAAACAAATAGCTTCGGCCGAAGCATTCACCGATGCAAAGTATTCTCAATCACTATCTTATCTGAAAACCTTGGCAGATTATGCTTTTTCTTTTCATCTGAATGAATTGGTGGTTTGCGCCAGCGCCTATCAGCCTTGGTTGGATAAAACTCCCGGAAATACCGCCAACGGACGAGAATATTGCCTGAATCGCAACAACAGCATGTGGCCTTTGAGCAATGGATTTTGGGATTATCAGGCGCGTTGTGCCTACATGATGCGTCAGGGAAGGCCCGTGGTGGATTTGTGCATTTATTTGGGGAGCGATGTTCCGAACAAGATTCTCTCGCATCGATTGCCCGTGATTCCCGAAGGTTACGATTGGGACGTTTGCACGGACGATGCTTTGTTGCGAATTCTCTCTGCCCGCGATGGCCGTTTGCAAGCGGCCGGGGGAATGTCTTATTCGGTGTTGGTGGTGGAGCGTTTGGCTACGCTCAGTGCTGCGGCCGAGGCGAAATTGTCGGCATTGAAGGCGGCTGGCCTTCCTGTGTACGATGCGTGCCTTTCGGGCGATTATGCTTTGCAAAATTTTCTGGATTCCCTTGGCCTTCAGCCAGATGTTCGCTTTCGTTCGGCCAATCTTCCCGAAAATCGTCTCTTCTTTGCACATCGCCGCGTAGAAGCAGCGGGCACCATGGTATCTCGCGCTTGGGGCGCTCGCTCGAATGCACGCGAGGATTTCGACATTTATTTCTTCAGCAATCATAGTGCCGAAGCATTTTCGCAAGATCTGGTATTTCGCGATTCGCAGGGAAAAGTGGCCGAATTTTGGAATCCCTTGGACGCTCGGCGATATCGTTTGCAATCGTCTGAAAATGAGGCTGGAAATCTGCAGTTGCGCTTGAGTCTGGCTCCCGATGAGGCGGGTTTTGTTGTGTTGCGACATCCCAATGCAATGCCTTTGGCTTCTTTATATCGTTCTGATAATCATTTAGATAGCGTCATTGCGATAAACAACGATTGGCAAGTTGACTTTTTGTTGGCGAAGGATACGCTCTCACTTTTGATGCCCCAACTTTGCGATTGGACGCTTTTGGACGACGAGCGATTGAAATATCATTCTGGCCGAGCCATTTATCATCGCTTTTTCAATGTTGCAAAAATAGCCGAAAATAGGCGCGTCTTCCTTCGTTTATCGGGTTTGCATGCGGCAGCATCGTTGCGTATCAATGGTCAATTTGTCGGTGCTATTTGGTGTTCTCCTTGGGAAATCGATGTGACTGATTATCTGCAAGAGGATCAGAACGCTCTCGAAATTCAGGTGGTCAATCAACTTTGCAATAGAATGATAGGCGATTTGTATCTTCCTGAAAACCAACGAACCACCTTTGCCACTACGCCCATTGTAAAACCCGGTGACCAGCTTCTTCCTGCCGGCATCACCGACGCTGTCGAATTGATTATTCGCTGATTTTTACCAAAGAAACATCGTCAATCAGGCATTGAGCCATGGCTTGGCCTTTGGCGTGGAACACCACTTTTGTTTGTCCGCCTTTGATGCGAAACTTCATCGATGCCTTTTGCCATTGGTCGCCGGTTTTGGCCTTTGCCAAATGTAGTGTCTTGCCTTTTGCACCAGCGCGTCCATCCTTCAAGCTTGTCTTGCCCGAGTTCACCACGACATCCAAAGTTTCGAACAAGCCATTTTCGCGGAAATAAAAACTGAGCAGATATTTTCCGTCGGGCAGAGCTACAAAATCGGTCGAGCTAACTTGCTGGCTTACTTTGCGTTCGAAGGTTACGCTGTCGCTGATGCAGAGCGATTTTTCTCCAATCACCACTTGGCGATCTTCTTGGCTGTTTTCATAATTGAGCTTGGGCGATTGTGGGTTTTCCAAGCTAACAGCGTTTCCTTCAATCACTTCGGTGTTCCAAGCTAAGAGATATTCCTGACGAGGTTTCACCGGATTGGGAATGCGTCGACGGTCGGCCTCGAAGCTTCCATTCAGGATGTAATTGTTGTCTTTGCCCACTTGCCATTCGCCTGTTTCGCTGTTCAATATCCACTGCGACAGCGAGTTGAAATAAGGTTGTGCCACGCCGAGCGAATCTTCCACGAACGACAAAGGAAACCACTGGTTGTAACCCAAGCCATTGCCGGCAAAATCGGCCCAGCGATCGCCGCAGTAAATAACGGTCTCTTGTTTGCTTGTGCGCAATGTGTAGAAAAATCCGGTCTGTGTTACGTGTGCGTAATCGTTCTCGCAACCGGCCATGATGCGCATGTTGTTCAGTGGCTGGTAAGGGCCGTAAATATCGTCGCTCACCAAATAATACGCAAAAGACGAATCCCATCCGTAAAGATTTGAAGCACAGAGATAATAACGTCCCTTGTATTTGAACATGCAATTACCTTCGCGGCCCGAACCTTTATACACTTGCACGCAATTTTTCAATCCGATGCTGCCGTCTTCCAATTGTCCGATTTCCGAGATATATCCGATATGACGCCCTTTTCCGTAAGAATAAATAAGGTAATCCTTGCCGCTGTCTTCGTCGGTAAACACGGTTTGGTCACCGGTGTTGGATGTGCCGATAATAGGCTTCATATCAATGTGTTTATGTACTTCGAACGGCCCTGTTGGGCTATCGGAAAGGGCAATAAACACAGAATTATTGTGTTGGGCAAACAAGGCATATTTTTCACATTCCTCTACGTAAGCCACGCCCATTCTGCCAAACCAACCTACCCAAGGCGCTTGTCCGCGAATTTCTTTGGCCGTGATGATATGTCCCATGTCTTGCCAATGCACAAGGTCGGTAGAACGATAACAACTGACGCCCACCAAATGATTATGCGCTTGTGTCACAGAGGGGTCTTCACGATATAATTCGGCTTCTTTGTAATGCGCGCCGTACCAATAATAAGCCTCCTGGCCTGTGCTTGCATCCTTGAATTTGAAAATGCCACCACCCTGACTGTAAATAGGTTTTCCTTCCACCGTATTCCAAAAACAATCGTTGGTGATTTGCTGTGCATGGATGGATAAGGTGCTTATAAACAACAATATACTAATTGTTAGTTGATTTTGTTTTTGCATAAACATAATAGAATAGGCTTGTAATGCTAATAGAGATTTTCTCCAAATATACACCGAGAGAGTATGGCTTTGCAAGTGTTTTGATGAAAAAAAAGAAGTCATCGATTTCTCGACGACTTCCTGTGAACCGGTTGGGATTCGAACCCAAGACCTACAGCTTAGAAGGCTGTTGCTCTATCCAGCTGAGCTACCGGTCCATACCTTTGCTCATTGCGGCTGCAAAGGTAGTAATATTATTTTATTTCTGCAAACGTTCCCATTCACAAGAAGCCAAGGTGAACGAACCGATGGCTTTTCCTTCGTTTTGGGTGATGCCGGTGTCCTTACCGCAGAGGTAATAATTGATGGTGCCGGTACGACTCAAATCGCTGGCAGGGCCGAGGCCGGCAGAAGCACAACTTTGGATAATATTGATGCTGCCGTCAGGATTTTCGGTGATGAAATTGTCGAGCATGCCTTGGTAAGCTTTCTTGGCTATGGGCAGATAAACATCCTTGTCGAGCAAGCCCAAGCGGATACCTTTCAGATAAGCATAGGTAAACATACCTGATGCAGAAGATTCCAAATAATTAGGTTTGTAGCCCACATTGTATTTTTTGCCGTTGCTAGCCAAGTCGCCTTCGCCGTTACCGGTAGTGGTTTCGTCGTACTGAAGCAATTGGAACCAGCTGCCGCTTTCGTGTTGCCATTTGGCCAAACCGGCGGCCACTTCGCGATAAATCTTCAACAAATGTTTATAATCCTTGTGGTTTTGAGGCATTACTTCCAACACGTCAACCAAAGCAGCAAAATACCAGCCGCAACCTCTGGCCCAGAATTCCTTTGAGCAACCCAAGAAAGGCTTGCTGTCGTTGGCCCAGAAAGAGTTGGCATCGGCAGGATTGGCCGACCAAGCATGATAGTTGAGTTGTTTTTCTTTATCCCAAGTGTATTTGTGGATAGTCTTGAATTGCAAGGCAATATCGCTCCAAGCAGCTTTGTCGCCACCATTGTTGAAAGTGGCTTCGTAGCCGGCCAGGAAAGCAGCGCCCATATACAAACCGTCCAACCACATCTGATCGGGATATTTGCCTTTGTGAATGAAACAACCGGCGCCATTCAGCGGTTTTTGGATGCGGGTATGAACCGTTTTCAGCTTGTTATACATATAGGTAGCAGCTTCTTTGTATTTGGCGGCCGATTCTGTATCGCCTTTCTGCATGCTCACGTTGTAAAGATCGAAGAAAACTTTACCGGCGTTGATGGCGTCGATATCGTTGTCGTGAATTTTGATGGGAGCAGCAGGATTGCCGGTAAGCTGACGGTCGGCATAAGCCTTTACAGCCTGCCAATAAGCCTCTTTTTCGGGGTATTGCTGATAAGTTACCAACACACTTTTTGCCACCAATCCGGGCACGTAGCTGAAGTCGGCCGTGCTCAAAGTTGAGTAGCGCTTGTTGTTGGTAAATGTTTGTAAACTAAGAGATTCTGCCATTCTTTGCGAATAAGGCGTTTGGGCGAGAAGCGTAAAAAAGCCGCCCAAGAACAATGCTAATAATGAGGTACGTTTCATAAGAACAAGTGGTTAGTATCACAAATGAGCCGTAAAAGTAGGAATAAATTTGTACTTTTGCGCCGATTTTATCATAAAAGAGGAAATTAAAAGAATTAAAAAGAAGAAAACTATGAAAGCATTTGTATTTCCCGGACAGGGAGCCCAGTTCGTAGGAATGGGTAAGGATTTGTACGACAATTCTCCTTTGGCTAAAGATATGTTTCTGAAAGCCAACGATATTCTTGGTTTTGATATCACTTCGTTGATGTTCGAAGGAACGCCCGACGATTTGAAACAAACCAAAGTGACGCAACCCGCCGTGTTTATTCATTCGGTGTTGGCTGCCAAAGCAATGGGTGCTGATTTTCAGCCGGATATGGTGGCCGGACACTCTTTGGGAGAATTTTCTGCGCTTGCTGCTGCCGGCGCTTTGAGTTTCGAAGATGCACTTACTTTGGTGTCCAAGCGAGCTATGGCTATGCAGAAAGCTTGCGAAATGAATCCATCCACCATGGCGGCTGTTTTGGCCTTGCCCGACGAAACGGTAGAAAATATCTGCAACAGCATCACGCAAGAAGTGGTGGTGGCCGCCAATTACAACTGTCCCGGTCAGATCGTTATCTCAGGCAGCAAAGCCGGTATCGAATTGGCAGCCGAACAATTGAAAGCCGCCGGAGCCAAGCGCGTGCTTCCTTTGGCTGTAAGTGGCGCTTTCCACTCTCCTTTGATGGAACCCGCTCGTCAGGAATTGGCCGAAGCCATTGAAGCTACGCATTTTGTTAAGCCTATTTGTCCTGTTTATCAGAATGTTGATGCCAAGCCTTATAGCGATCCCGATCAGATTAAAGCCAATTTGGTAGCGCAACTCACTTCGCCCGTGCGTTGGACACAGACGGTGTTGAATATGTTAGCCGACGGCGCCGACGAATTTGTAGAACTGGGTCCCGGCCAAGTATTGACAGGTCTTATCGCAAAAATTCGCAAATAATTACCCTAATCATCCTATATGAACGATTATCGTAAAATTCTTATCTATCAAGTACTTCCGCGTTATTTTGGTAATACCAAACGTGGCAGTGTCAAAAACGGAAGCCTCTCCGAAAATGGGGTGGGCAAGTTCAATCATTTTACCAAGGCGGCGCTCGAGGCTATCAAATCTTTGGGTGTGACGCATGTCTGGTACACAGGCGTTTTGGAACATGCCACGCAAACCGACTATAGCTCGTATGGTATTCTGAAAGATCATCCCGCGGTGGTGAAAGGCAAAGCCGGTTCGCCCTACGCCGTGAAGGATTATTACGATGTCGATCCCGATTTGGCCTTGTCTGTGCCCGATAGGATGAAAGAATTTCAAAACCTTGTCAAGCGTACGCATCAGCAAGGTTTGAAGGTGGTTATCGACTTTATTCCCAATCACTTGGCTCGTCAGTATCATTCCGATGCGGCGCCCGAAGGCGTGGCCGATTTTGGTGCTAACGATATGAAAGACTGGTATTTCTCGCCACAGAACAATTTCTATTATTTCCCCGGACAATCCTTTCGCGGACAGTTCGATTTGTGTGCCGGCGCCGATGAACCTTATGAGGAAATGCCTGTAAAAGTGACCGGTAACGATTGCTTCTCGGCTTGTCCTTCGGTAAACGATTGGTACGAAACTGTCAAGTTGAATTATGGTGTCGATTACCAAGGCTGTCACACCGAATATTTCGATCCAATTCCCGATACTTGGCTGAAAATGAGAGAAATTCTGCTTTATTGGTGCGCCAAGGGAGTGGATGCTTTCCGTTGCGATATGGCCGAAATGGTGCCCGCGGCTTTCTGGGCTTGGGTGACTAAGCAAGTAAAAGCACAATATCCTGACATTCTGTTCATTGGAGAAGTGTATAATCCGGGTTTGTATCGTCAGTATCTGCAATCGGGTTTCGATTATCTCTACGATAAAATCGGATTGTACGATAGTTTGAAGGCTGTGGTTCAGGGTTATGCGCCCGCTTTTTCGCTGACACGTTGTTGGCAGAGTCTGGGCGATATTCAGGAACACATGCTCAACTTTTTGGAAAATCACGACGAACAACGTTTGGCTTCGCCCTTCTTCGCCGGCGATGCGCGTAAAGGTTTGCCTGCTTTGGTGGTTTCGGC
Source organism: Bacteroidales bacterium (assembly GCA_017380635.1). Lineage (GTDB taxonomy): Bacteria > Bacteroidota > Bacteroidia > Bacteroidales > UBA1402 > UBA1757. Next base: position 202,197 of record JAFODP010000014.1, read on the forward strand.
TACGATGAATGTCAATCCTTTCATGCTTTATTGCGGACAGGAACTGGGCGAAAGCGGCATGTACGAAGAAGGTTTCAGCGGTCGCGACGGACGCAGCACGATTTTCGATTATTGGTGCATCGATAGTGTGGCGGCCTGGAACAACAAAGGTAAGTTCAACAACGAAAAACTCTCGGACGAGCAAGTTTGGTTGCGTAGTCAATACCAGAAAATTCTTCAAGTTTGTCAATCGGAAAAAGCCATTACGCAAGGACAATTCTACGATTTGATGTACGTCAATGCCGATCGTTCGCGTTTTGACGACACCAAACTCTATGCGTATATGCGAAAATACAAGAACGAACTGATTTTGGTGGTGGCCAATTTTGGCGACAAGGATGCGCATGCCAGCGTCCGTATTCCTCAGCATCTCTTTGATTTTTGGCAAATTAAGCCTCAGAATGCCACGAATGCCGTCGATTTGCTCACAGCTGAGCGTCTGATTTATCCTTTGAATCCAGATAGTTGCATCCCGATGCAAATTCCTGGAAATCAGTCGCGTATAATAAAGTTTGTTTTGGAATAATTTTTGAAGGAAAAACCTTTTTTATCGGCATAAGTATCCTTATCTTTGCATCTGTCATTCAATTCGTACTGATATGCGTATACAAGGTCCTATTAAAGTTTTCGCCGGCACTAATTCTCAGCCACTTGCCGAAAAAATATGTGCCGCTTTGGAATGCCCTCTGGGTAAAATGAATATCCAACATTTCGCCGACGGTGAATTTTCTGTTTCTTACGAAGAATCTATCCGCGGTGATTATGTTTTCTTGGTTCAATCAACTTTCCCCAACTCAGACAACCTGATGGAGTTGTTGCTGATGATCGATGCTGCCAAGCGCGCTTCTGCTTACAAAATCATCGCTGTAATTCCTTATTTCGGTTGGGCTCGTCAGGATAGAAAAGACAAACCTCGTGTTTCTATCGGTGCTAAGCTGATTGCCGATTTGTTGTCGGTGGCCGGTATCGACCGTCTGATTACGATGGATCTTCATGCAGACCAGATTCAAGGTTTCTTTAATGTTCCCGTAGACCATTTGTACGCATCAACCATTTTCTTACCTCATATCAAGTCTTTGGGCTTGGAAGATTTGGTCGTAGCTACGCCCGACGTGGGTGGTTCTAAGCGTGCTAGCTCTTACGCTAAGTATCTCGAAGTGCCTCTCGTGCTTTGCCACAAAACCCGCAACAAACCCAACGAAGTGGCCGAAATGAAGATTATCGGCGACGTTAAGGGTAAGAATGTTATTTTGGTGGACGATATGGTAGACACCGCCGGTACGCTTACCAAGGCTGCCAATTTGATGTTCGAAAATGGTGCTAAGACGGTTCGTGCTTTTGCTTCGCATTGCGTGATGTCTGGTTCGGCTACCGAAAGAGTAGAAAATTCGGCTCTTACCGAGATGTATTTCACCGACAGTATTCCTTACAAGAAAGACAGTACGAAAGTGAGAATTCTGAGCATTGCCGAAATGTTTGCCGACACCATCCAACGCGTGTACGACAACCGCTCTATCTCTTCGCAGTATCTTATCTAAGACTAGAATTTTTTTAGATATTCTCGTAGAATCCTTCTTCTTCACCGAAGAGGGGTTCTTTTTTTACGCCAGTTTGAGGGAAAATTTACCGATCATATTGAGCATCAAAGAAAAGAATATATACTTTTGTTGCGTCTGTAAAAATATTATCAAAATGAAAACAAGTAAGATTTTTGGTATTCTCTGCGTGGCAATGATATTTGTCATGACTGGATGTAGAGGGGGTTTCGAAGTGGACAAGGAATCTCTTAAGCCGGTGCTGGGCGAGTGGTTTTATTTTTCGCAAGAAACAGACTCGCGCATTTTTATGGAGTTTTTAGAAGATGGAAACTTTGTGATCATGGGATCCGACAAAGAAAAATTGTTTGGAAAACTCTCGTTGAATGATTGGGGCTCGTTTTCTATCAGAGACAATGAGCTGAAAATGCTATTTTATTCTTCCAATTTGCCCGAACTTGTTTTGCTCTTCGAAGCGACGGAGGATAAGCTGACCTTGACTATTGATGAGCTTCCTTATACCTTTTCCCGCGTAAAAGAGGATTTTGACAGTGGCGGCAATTATAATCTCGACAAGACCACCACCATTCATAAACATTCGGTGGGAATCGAGTCCTTGAATCTGCCGGAAGGTATTACCTATCGGGGCGGCCGTGTCATTCCCTTGGATTCTGTGCTGAATAGTTTCGAGCAAGAAATCGATGAATTGTTCTGGGACAAAACCGTCACTTTTACCGCAGAAGATTTTACGCTCGATAAAAACGACTTGATTGTCAATCTCAATGTGGAGAACGATGTTTATAACAGGCTGAATGCCATTTGTTTTCCTGACGACAGCGGCGATAATCTGTTCGTCATTATCAAGAAACAACCTGCGATAATCGGTGGTATGTTGGATATTCTTGAGAAGGAGAATGGCGCTCTCGACGCTGTGCAGCAAGAGGCCTTGGCGACAGAGTTTATGGAAGTTTTTGACTCTTTTGTGTCGTTGCTTTCCTTTGTAAAAGAATAGAGAAACCTTAAAAACAGGTGATGTTATCCAAAAAACAAGTGGTGCGTGTTGCGGTTTGAAGTTTCCGCTCATGCACCACTTGATGTTTATTCGCTTTTGTTTGTGAAGTCCGCAGCTTAACGCTGTTTTTTCAAGAGTTCGGTCATGCTGACAGCCTTGCTGATGTAGTCTTTTAAGTCGGCGATGGCGATGCGTTCCTGTTGCATGGTGTCGCGGTTGCGCAGCGTTACGCAGTTGTCGTTGAGCGTTTCGTGGTCGATGGTAACGCAGAAAGGCGTACCGATGGCATCTTGACGGCGATAACGTTTACCGATAGAGTCTTTTTCGTCGTATTGACACTTGAAGTTAAACTTCAGATCGTCCATGATTTCGCGAGCTTTTTCGGGCAGACCATCTTTCTTCACCAAAGGAAGAACAGCCAATTTAACAGGAGCCAGACAAGCAGGCAAATGCAATACTACGCGGGTTTCGCCATTTTCCAATTTTTCTTCTTCGAAACAACCGGCCAGGATGCTCAAGAAAGTACGATCCACACCGATAGAAGTTTCAATAACATAAGGAACATAGCTTTCGTTGCTTTCGGGATCGAAATACTTGATGCTCTTGCCTGAATATTTTTCGTGGTTGCTCAAGTCGAAATTGGTACGCGAGTGAATACCTTCTACTTCTTTGAAACCGAAAGGCATCTGGAATTCGATGTCGGTGGCAGCGTTGGCATAGTGAGCCAATTTTTCGTGATCGTGGTAACGATATTTTTCATCGCCCAAGCCGAGAGCCTTGTGCCATTTCAGACGAGTTTCTTTCCATTTTTCAAACCATTCAAGTTCGGTGCCGGGTTTTACGAAGAACTGCATTTCCATCTGTTCGAATTCGCGCATACGGAAAATGAACTGACGAGCCACGATTTCGTTACGGAATGCCTTACCAATCTGAGCGATACCGAAAGGCAATTTCATGCGGCCGGTTTTCTGAACATTCAGATAGTTTACGAAAATACCTTGAGCTGTTTCGGGACGCAGATAAATCTTCATGGCGCCGTCGGCGGTAGAACCCATTTCGGTAGAGAACATCAGGTTGAACTGACGAACGTCGGTCCAGTTGCGCGTACCGCTGATGGGGCAAACAATGTTTTCATCCAAGATGATTTGCTTCAATGCTTCCAAATCCATGGCATTCATGGCATCGCTGAAACGTTGATGAAGCGCATCCCATTTGGCTTGATATTCCAATACGCGACCGTTGGTGGCGCGGAACTGAGCTTCGTCGAAAGCTTCACCGAAACGCTTGGCAGCCTTTTCCACTTCCTTGTTCATCTTTTCTTCGTACTTGGCCAATTGTTCTTCGATAAGTACGTCGGCGCGATAACGTTTCTTGCTGTCGCGGTTGTCGATGAGGGGATCGTTGAAAGCGTCTACGTGGCCGGAAGCCTTCCAGATAGTGGGGTGCATGAAGATAGCAGAATCGATGCCGACAATGTTTTCATGCATCAAAGTCATTGAATCCCACCAATATTTCTTGATGTTATTCTTCAGTTCAACACCTAATTGGCCATAATCGTACACAGCGGCCAAACCATCGTAAATTTCGCTCGAAGGAAATACGAAACCGTATTCTTTACAATGCGATACTAATTTTTTGAAAACGTCTTCTTGTTGTGCCATAATATGTGGTTTTTTCTGATAATTTGCCTAGAAAATTTCAAAGCGCAAAAATAGTACAATTATTTCTTTTTCGTACCTTTACGGCTTGAAATTAATCTGCCAATTCTGCCCCTTTATGGACGAAAATATCTACAACGAAGTCAACAACGAAAATGCGCTTCCCGACGAGGCGCCTCAATCTGGAAATTTTTCATCATTAGATCTGGCCGATGCCGGTAAAACCCATCATCTGACGGGCATGTACCGCAACTGGTTCATCGATTATGCTTCTTCGGTGATTCTCGATCGTTCGGTGCCGCATATTGCCGATGGTCTGAAGCCTGTGCAACGTCGTATTCTCTATTCGATGAAGCGTCTCGACGATGGTCGTTACAACAAAGTGGCCAATATCGTGGGACACACCATGCAGTTCCATCCTCACGGCGATGCTTCCATTGGCGATGCTTTGGTGCAATTGGGTCAGAAGGAATTGTTGATCGACTGTCAGGGAAACTGGGGAAATATTCTCACCGGCGACAGCGCTGCAGCACCTCGTTATATCGAAGCTCGTTTGTCGAAATTCGCTTTGGAAACCTTGTTCAACAACAAAATTACCCAATGGCAAGCTTCTTACGACGGACGAAATCAGGAACCGGTGGCCCTGCCCGTGAAGTTTCCGCTGTTGTTGGCACAAGGGGTGAAAGGTATTGCGGTAACGCTTTCTTCGGAAATTCTGCCGCACAATTTCAATGAAATTCTGGAGGCCGCCATTGCTTATTTGAAAAACGAAGACTTTGTGCTTTATCCCGATTTTCAAACCGGAGGTTATATCGATGTGAGCCGTTACAACGACGGCCGTCGAGGCGGATTGGTGAAGATTCGTGCCAAGATTATCAAGTCGGCCGACAATAAGACGCTGTCTATCACGGAAATCCCTTACGGAAAAACCACGGGAAGCATCATCGAATCCATCATCAAGGCCAACGAAAAGAACAAGATAAAAATCAAGAAGGTAGACGACAATACGGCCGCCAATGCCGAAATTTTGGTTCATCTGGCACCTGGCGTTTCTTCCGACAAAACCATCGATGCGCTTTATGCTTTCACCGAATGCGAGGTGAGCGTTTCTCCCAACTGTTGCGTTATCCGCGACAACAAACCTTGCTTCTTGGGCGTGAGCGATGTGTTGCGTTATTCGGCCGACAATACCATGGAATTGTTCCGTCAGGAATTGTCTATCCAAAGAGCCGAATTGCTTGAAAGTCTGATGTTTGCTTCGCTCGAAAAATGGTTTATCGAAGAACGCGTCTACAAGGATAAAGGCTTCGAAGACAGTGCCAGCATGGATGCCGCCGTCGAACATATCTTTATGCGCCTGGAACCTTTCAAAGATAAATTGGTGCGCGAGGTTACCCGCGACGATGTTTTGCGTCTGATGGAAATCAAGATGGCGCGTATTTTGAAGTTCAACAAGGATAAGGCTAAAGATAATATCGCAGCTATCAAGGCGCAAATCAAGGAAATAGATCATCATCTGAAACATTTGGTGGAATACACCATCGCTTGGTACGAACATTTGAAGGAAAAATACGGCAAGGATTATCCGCGTCGTACCGAAGTGCGCGTGTTCGATACCATCGAAGCGGCCAAAGTGGCTGAGGCTACCGAAAAATTGTACATCAACCGCGAAGAAGGTTTCATTGGTACTTCGCTCAAGAAGGACGAATTCGTTTGCGCTTGCTCCAATTTGGACGACATCATTCTTTTCTATAAGAATGGTAAATATAAAGTGGTGAAAGTGAGCGAAAAAATGCACGTTGGCAAGGATGTGCTCTACCTGAATATCTTCAAGAAAAACGATAAACGTACCATTTATCATGCCGTTTATCGCGATGGAAAGAATGGTTTTGCCTACATCAAGCGTTTTGCCGTTACCGGCGTTACGCGCGACAAAGAATATGATATCACGCAAGGCAAGCCCGGCTCTAAATTGCTGTATTTCTCGGCCAATCCCAATGCGGAATCGGAAGTTATCAAAGTTTTGCTCAAGCCGGCGCCTCGCCTCAAAAAGATTCAGTTTGATAAAGATTTCGGCGAATTGGCTATCAAGGGTCGTCAGTCGATGGGTAATTTGCTCACCAAGAACGACATTCATCGTATCACCTTCAAACAGAAAGGCGTTTCAACCCTGGGCGGTCGCGAGGTTTGGTTCGACCGCGATGTCTTGCGTCTCAACTACGACCATCGTGGCGAATTTATCGGCGAATATCGTGGCGACGACCGCATTCTGGTTATCACGAAAAAGGGCGAATTCTACACCACCAACATCGATTTGAGCAATCACTTCGAAGACGATATCCTGTTGATAGAAAAATTCGATGCCAACAAAGTTTGGACGGCGGTGCTTTACGATGCTGATCAGCAGAATTATTTGTATATCAAGCGTTTCGCTTTGGAATTGCTCAACAAGAAAGTGTCATTTATCGAGAATCCGGCTTCGCAATTGCTTTTGCTCACTTGCACGGCTTATCCTCGTTTCGAGGTGATTTTCGGTGGCAACGATGCTTATCGCGAAAAAATGGAAATCGATGCCGAAAGTTTTATTGCGGTGAAAGGTTACAAAGCTCGTGGCAAGCGTGTCACCACTTGGCAGGTAGATCAGGTGAACGAACTGGAGCCCTTGCGCTTCCCCGAAGAATCCGAAGCTGAAGAAATGCCCGATGAAATCGAGGAAAATGAAGCTTTCGAAGAAAAATCTGATACCGAAATCTTGGACGAACTCACCGGACAAGGTACTTTGTTTGGTTCCGATGAATAATGTTTTTTGGTTTGCGCAAAGTTTCGGCCGAGGTTTGTTTATATGATAGTTTGGCTGTATCTTTGCGCCGATTTTAAAGTCGCGGATGTGGTGGAATGGTAGACACGTCAGACTTAGGATCTGATGCCGAGAGGTGTGGGGGTTCGAGTCCCTTCATCCGTACAAATTTACCGAAGAGGAATTTCCGAAAGGATTTTCCTCTTTCTTTTATCACTATTTAGCTGAATCAGAAGCGACTTATATTAGCCTGCCCATTGTGGTGGGCTTTTTTTTGTATGGTGGGGCTACTTAATCTTGCGCTTGATGCAATGCCCGTGTGAGTGTTGTTCGTTTTGCGAAAAGTTTTTGTATATTTGTGGGGTCTAAGGATTTATTCCGCGGACGGACATATTTTAATGAAAGTGTTTTCGCACTGTCCTTATGTGAAAATGTGGTAGTTTTCTGAACTGATGGACGGACGAATAGCACTCACTTCTTGTGTAGTCGTGTGGCTATGCTCCTTTTGGTGCATTACCTCATACTATCCAAGTGTGGGGTATTGCATCGTTTGTTTCAGTTCGGGTTTTACCACAACCTTCACATAGATAAACGAAATCAACTCCACACTTTCTTTTTGCACATAACCCACCGCATAGGAGTTGCTACGGTAAGTTTTTAGAAAAAACACTTAACTAAATAACTTACATACAATGAAAAAGCTTTTTTCTTTGCTTCTTGCCACATTGGTAATGTTGGCAGGATGTGGCGAAATCAACGATCGCATCGATTCTCTTGAAAATCGTCTCGATGATTTCGAAAACAACCAAATCACAACGATTGAGCAACAAATTACCGCTATCAAAGCCTGCATTCCTAACTTGGAGAAGGCTGATTCCGATTTGAAAAACTACATCCTTGCACTGCAAACACAGGCTGCTAATTTGACAACCTCTATTACTGCGACCAATCAAAAGATTGACGAGATGAAAAAGAGTCTCGAAGCCGATTTTGATGCAGAGATTGCGGCTCTTATCACTCAATTGGAGGGCGTTAAGAGTGAGATTGAGGCGGAACTTGCAACCCTCAGCACCCTTATTGAGCAACTGCAAGCAAGGGATACAGAGTTGGAAGGCAAGATTGCCGAGCTTAAAAAGTACGTAGATTCGGAGATATCTGCCACAAAAGATTGGGTTGAGGCAACCTTTGCGACTTTAGATCAGTACAACAGTCTGGCTTCCGAGGTTGCAACAATCAAGGTTGATATTGAAGCTGTCAACGTTTCGCTAGCAAAATTGGAAAGTGGCATTGAACAAATCGTTAAGGACGAGCTTGGCAAAGCTATCGAGTCCATCAAAAACGACCTAATCAAGTCTATCGCCACCGAAATAACTCAAGACTATACCTCGGCTATCTCTACTGCCTGCCAAGAGATAACGGCAGCCTATACAAAAGCTATTAAAGAGTCTATTGCCATCGCTGAAACATCTATGAAAGAGTGGGTGAACAAACAGTTGGCGGGCTACTACACCATTGCCGAAACCGATGCCAAATTGAAAGTGCTTCAAACGGCATTGGAGGATAAAATTACTGCCTCGCAGGAATACATGGAAGGAATGATTGCCGACTTGGATAGTGCTATCAACAAGAAGGTGAACGCTAACAGCAAGCTCATTGCAGACCTCGAAGATAATCTTTCGTTACTTGCAGAGGAGGTGGCTCAGAACGCCAGCGACATTATCTCCAACACAAACACAATTGAGGCTAATGCCGAGAATATTCGCAAAAATGCATTAGCAATACTGAACAACGGCTCCGACATTGAGTCTAATGCCGAACTGATTGCCGAGAATAAATCGCTGATTGCAGCAAATAATGCTCTCATCAAGGATAACCAAGCTGCCATTACCCTGTTGCAATCCCAAGTTAGCACCAATGCACAGACTATTGTGACCAACGCGACAGCAATCTCTAAAAATGCATCGGACATCAGCGCCAATGCTACCCAGATAGCTAACAACGCAGCGGCTATTGCCAACAATTTGGCCGCCATTACAACCAATGCTGCAGACATTGTGGCCTTGCAGGAGGAACTGGTTAAAACCACCAAAGAGATTACCACCGCCTATAAGAACGCTATCGAAACCGCCATCACAACCCTCGATGGTGAGTTGCGTGATGCTCTGGCAGAAGAGGTGGCAGCCATCAACGCTACCATTGAGGCATTGACCACTCGTGTTGCAGCTTTGGAGAAAGAGGTTAAGAATATCAAGGTTTCTATCTACAACATTCAAGGCGACATAGCCACATTGCAGGAACAGGTGGCCGCTATCTTGGCTCGTATTCAATCCATCAGCTTTGTTCCTAAGTATGCTGATGGAAACGCTACAATGTACTACACCAATAGTGGTGGTAAGATTACCGCTGGCACCGCTACCCTCGACTTTGAGTTGCAGCCCGCATCGACTGCATCCGAACTTGTTGCCGTTTGGGAGAGCGCACTCAGTGCAAAGGCTGTCTATACTCTTACTCGTGCTGCTGCGGGCGAGTTCATAAACCTTGCTATCGAAGGAGCGACCGCAAAGGATGGTATCCTGACCGTAGTGATTTCAGGTGCGGCTCTTGACGAGGCATTCTTCCGCAGCGAGATTTCGGCAAATGTTCGTGTGCAAGTGTCGGACGGCAACAATCAGGTGGCTTCGGAGTATGTAAATATGGTGCCTTGGACTACCGACAACATTGCCATCCCCGACGAAAACTTCAAAGCTGTGCTTTTGGAGGCATACGACGCCAACGAGGACGGCGAGATTTCTGCCGAGGAGGCTGCGGGTGTTACTTCGCTCGATGTGTCGGCAACTATTCCTCAAATCAAGTCGTTGGAGGGCATCGAGTACTTCGTAAACCTCGAAACTCTCGATTGCTCTTATAACAAGATTGCTTCGCTCAACCTTGCGAGCAACACCAAACTCACTGCTGTTTCGGCTGCGACCAACTCGTTGGAGTCGGTTGTCCTGCCAGCGTCGGTTGTTGCCCTCGACCTGTCGAATAATAAACTCTCGACCGTGGATGTTAGCAAGATGAAGGGCTTGACCTCGCTCAATCTATCTATCAACAAACTCGCTTCGCTCAATGTGTCGCAGAATAAGGAGCTCAAAGAGCTGCTCTGCCTCAAAAACGAACTTGCGTCGCTTGATGTTGCAAACCTCACTCTGCTCACCGAGTTGAACTGCTCGAACAACCATATCGAGAGCCTCAACCTCAGCAAGAACACCGCTTTGACCACTCTCGATGTGTCGAAGAACGCACTTACCACTCTCGATGTTACCAAGTGTAACCTTCTCGTTGAGTTTGCTTGTAACGACAACTCGCTTACCAAACTCTATTTGGGTAATCAGCCTTCGCTCTCTGTCCTCAACTGCTCGGCAAACAACCTTGCAGAACTCTCGCTTGCAGGTTGCTCGGCACTCACCGACCTCGATTGCTCGAAGAACGCTCTGACTGCGCTGAATATCGTTCCTGCATCGAAGTTGCAGACACTCGACTGCTCGACCAATGCGCTCACAATGCTCGACATCAGCAATAATGCCGACCTCACAACTCTCGATTGCTCTGGTAACCCCGCACTCGTTAAGCTGTGGGTGAAGGACGATGCACAGCAGGGTGCAGTCGCAATCAACAAGGACAACACAACCTCTACCTACTTCAATAATGGCGGTTTGTATATCCCCGATGCGGCATTAAAGACATACCTCGTTAACAACTACGACGACGATGGTGATGCTGAGATTTCAATCGTTGAGGCAGACAATATCACTATGGTAAACTGCTCTGGCAAGGGTGTTACCGATTTGACAGGCTTGGAGTCTTGCACCAACCTCATGACGCTCAACTGCTCGAACAACAACATCACTACTATCAATTTGCCAAACCTTAAGCAACTCCGCACCCTCACTTGCAATGACAACCCTATCGAGCATATCAACCTCGATAACTGCGCAGCGTTGGAGTATCTCAACTTGCAGGGCGTAACCACTAATGCTATTAGCGGAACTGCGATCACGCTCAACAACTACACTCAGTCGGAAACTTTGTACTTTACAGCCAAGTTCACTCCGTTCACATCATTCACTGTGAGGAATACGCCCACTCTCACAACCTTGGAGTTCTATGGAGAGTTTACAGATGTTGCCGTTACCAACAATACTGCGCTCACTTCGTTGGCATTCTATGCTCCTGTTGTTAATGCAACCTTGTCGCGCAATAGCGTATTGGAGGGTGTAGATGTTTCGGCACTCACAGACCTCCAAACCCTCGATGTAAAAAGGTGTAAGTTGCAGTCGCTCGATGTTACCAAGAACTTACGCCTTACATCTCTGGTTTGCTCAGAGAATGAACTCACATCGCTCGATGTAAGCAATAACACAGCTCTTGTTAAGTTTTACTGTAACAAAAACCAACTTCCGAAAATCAATGTTACGGCCAATACTGCATTGCAAATTTTGGACGTTTCTAGCAATTTATTATCAGCCTTGAATATTCGCAACAATACGGATATTACAAATCTCAATATTACAGACAACACAGAGATATCCATTGTTAATCTCCAGTACAACACCGCCATACAGTACTTGTATTGTGGAGGATTGTCAATAATTGAGTTAAATGTTACAACTATGCCGTTTCTTAAATCTTTGACATGTACCAATAATCGTCTACTTACAACTATTTGGGTGACCGCAACTCAAAAACCACAATTGACCATATCCAAAGATTTACACACTGTTGTATCATACTACGATAATGTTACTATTCCTGATTCTGCATTCAAAGCATATCTGATTAATAACTTTGATTCTGATAACAATGGAGAAATTAATGGAACAGAATCGTTAGGTGTTACTAGCATTAATTGTTCCAGTTTAGGAATTAGTGATTTAACAGGTATAGAAGCTTTTACCGATTTAACTTCGTTGCTTTGTTCCGGAAATAATATTACCCGCTTAAACCTTTCTCAAAATAAATTCTTGAAATCACTAACAATTGTGAATTGCACTCGGTTAACATCGGTTACAATGTACGAGGGTTTTACTTCTAACAATTGTACCATAACCTCTAATGGCACAAATAATAGTGGTCTAAGAATTAGTGATAGCAAGGGAACCAATTACCATTTTCTCGGTCAGTATATAAACGAAGGTATTGTATGGAAAATCACAAATCAAGGCAGAAATGGTCAGGCAATAAAATTTAATATGTACATAAGTAGTATTAATGGTGGCGTTTATCTCAATACCGTTAACTATAGCGATGCCAAAATATGGCTAGGTGAGTTAGGAAGTGGATGGAAACTTCCAACCGTAGGCCAACTGACTGATATTTATAATAACAAGTCTGATGCTGATAATCTTTTAAAGACTTGTAATGCTGGCCGCCTTACCAATGATGAATTTTGGTCTTCGGAAGGCAATACCTCTGGTTCTGGTATGTATATTGTAGATATGTACGATGGAAAGAAGACGTCGATAGTAAAAACTGGTCGTGCAGCGGTATTGGCAATAATGGATTTATAGAAATCATAAATTAGAGTGATTGGCTTCTATTTAATTCACCCAGTATGTGGCACTATATAGTAAGTACTATTGAGATTTTCATACTTTGATATCGTGCGAGCTATCCTTATTTTTAATTTGAATTAACGATTTAACAACGGTTGGTGGCTTTAACCACCAACCTTAAAATAAACTTATTATTAACTTAAAACTTTTACAACTATGTTAGAAATGTATTTGAGTATTTTAGATGCACTTATTGAAAAAGGTGAAGTAAAAAAGGGAGATGCGATTATTGACGAAACGAAAGGAAGGTTGATAGATTACATTTGTGAATTATCACCTAGCACACCTTTTGAGAAAGGTCACATTGCTGCATATATAGAAAAGGTTTTTGAAGATAGGTATAATAACTAGATTCAAATAATTCTTTGAATAATCCGAATACAGAAATCGTCGATCGTAATTAGCGACCGACGATTTTCGTATGCACCTGAAGGTTGAATACGCGATTATTGTTACACTGATTCTTAAATCGATGCCGACACCATCGACGCAGTTAGGTTTGTCATCTGCCAAAGTATAATGGTATAGGGCTACGAAGTCGAGCGTTTTTCGTCGAAGGATGGAACAATAACAAAAAATTCCCAAAGAAATTCATCTTTGGGAATATTGTTTTTTCTGAATTGCTAATTAGCAAACGCCGAGCACTATGGCTGCATCAATAGACAAGTTGATGCAGATAGCTCGTGCCACCTGTAGGGTGGGCTCTCGTTTTCCTGTAAGGATTTCGTTCAGGCGAGATGCCGAGATGCCAATCAAATCGGCCATTGCTTTTTGCGTGAGTTTCATTTCGTACATGCGAAGACGAAGGACGTCAATTAGGCTTGGCGCCTCAACGGGATAATGAGCATCGTCATAATCTGCCACAAGATTTGATAAAAGCACCAATTCTACAGAGTGGATATCGTCTTCGGGAGTATCCTCTGTTACAAGCGGCAAAAGTTCTTCGATACGAGCCATTGCTGCCTGATACTGTTTTTCTGATTCAATGCGTGTCATAGCTCTGAACAATCTTTAATGTTATCGTATTCTTTGTGTGTACCTATAAAACGAATGTAAACCATTTTTATTTTGAACTTAATCAAAGCCACAAGTCGGTAGTCATTACCTTTTATGTTGAACACAAATCTTTGGTTGCCTACGGCGTCAACACTATTGAAGGTCTTTTTGATGTCGGCAAACGATTCCCAATTTGCCTTTTCGGTTTTGTGAAACCACTCCTCGATGGCGCTTTTGGCATCGGCATACTTTGTATAGAACATAACTAAGGTTCTGTGTGCAATGATTCTCATTCGTTCAAGGTTTTGGTGTGCAAAGATGATATAAAAATTCCCAAAAGCAAAATAAAATTACATTATTTGTATTATATTAGGTGTTTTTGATGGTCGGACAGATTGGATTTAGAAAAGCAGCGAGTCGCTGCAAAGCGACTCGCTTATGGTTTGTTGCAACTTGACGGCCGAGCGTCTTTTTGGTCTGAAGACCATGCAATTTAGAAATTGTCGGCCAAAACTTCGAAGTGGGCTTGTGCGTGTTTGCAAGCGGGGCACAATTGAGGAGCTTCGATGTCTTCGGTAACGAAACCGCAGTTGCGACATTTCCAGAAAATCTTGCCGTCCTTTTTAAATACGGTGTGTTCCAATACGTTTTGCAACAATTTGCGATAGCGAGCTTCGTGATGAGCTTCTACCGTGGCAATCTGACGGAAACGTTCGGCGATTTCGGGGAACCCTTCTTCGTCGGCAATCTTGGCAAATTCGGGATAGAGGATGCTCCATTCTTCGTTTTCGCCATTGGCAGCAGCTTCCAGGTTTTCGATGGTGGTACCGATTTTGCCGGCAGGATAAGCAGCCGTAATGGTCACTTCGCCACCTTCCAAAAATTTAAAGAAAACCTTGGCGTGTTCTTTTTCGTTCAAGGCGGTTTCTTGGAAAATGCCACAAATTTGTTCGTATCCTTCTTTCTTAGCCACGCTGGCAAAATAATCGTAGCGAGTGCGTGCCTGAGACTCACCTGCGAAAGCTTTCAGCAAGTTTTGTTCGGTTTTTGTTCCTTTAATGCTCATAATTATAACGTTTTTGAGTGATTTTATTGATGGGACAAAACTACGATTTTTCCCGATGAAAACAATGATTTTGAAAATCATTTGTCCCCAAATATGAATTTTTACCACTTTATAAGGTTTTTTCTCACAATTGCCCTTGGCACTATTGCCAGACCTGATGGTAGACCATACTTTTGCCACGATTTTTGATACAAAATTATGAGTAAACATTTTTTAGCTTATTTGGAAGAATCCATCAAGTCGTACTGGGACAAGCCCGTTATGAGCGATATTGATGGTGATACGCGTTTAACTTATGCGTCTTTTTCGAACGAAATCTATCGTTTGCATGTGTTTTTCGATTCAATCGGGGTTCAAAAGGGAGATAAGGTAGCTCTGTGCTCCGGCAACTGCGCCAACTGGGCTTTGAGCTTTATGGCTGTTGCTGCTTGTCAAGGAGTAGTGGTATCTATCTTGCCCGATTTCAAACCCGAAAGTATACATAGCTTGGTAAATCACTCAGAAGCCAAGTTGCTTATCGTTAATCCCAGAATTTTCGCCACACTCAAGCCCGAAGAAATGCCCGCTTTGCAGGCCATCATCTCGATGAAAGACTTTAGCTTGTTGGCTTCGAAAGACGAAAACGTGGCTAAGGCTCACGACAGCTGGGATGCCGATTTCAAAGCAAAATATCCCAATGGTATCAGCAAGGAAGATGTTGATTTCCCGAAAGATAACCAAGAAGACCTTTGTCTTATCAATTATACCTCAGGTACTACCAGCGATCCTAAGGGCGTAATGATTACTTACGAAAACATCAGTGCCAATACACAGTTCGCTTTGGAAACCGTTATCATTCATCCGGGCGATACTTTGGTGTCGATGTTGCCTTTGGCTCACATGTTCGGTTTGGAATTCGAATTCATCTATCCTGTATCGGGTGGTGCGCACGTACACTTCTTGAGCAAAACGCCTGCAGCTCCCGTGCTGATGAAATCTTTTGCCGACGTGAAGCCTTTTATGTTCCTCACCGTACCTTTGGTTATCGAAAAGATTTTCAAGAAAGCTGTATTCCCCAAGATCAACAAGCCTATCATGAAGATTTTGTGGCATACTCCCGGTATTGGTCGTGTTATCAAGAATACTATCAGAAAGAAATTGATGACCACTTTTGGCGGCAATTTGCGTTATCTTATCGTGGGTGGCGCCGCTTTGTCTACCGAAGTGGAAAACTGCTTGAGAGCTATCAAGTTCCCTTATTGCGTGGGTTATGGTATGACCGAATGTGCTCCGCTTATTACCTATAAAGACTGGAGTGAATTCAAGAAAGGTTCATGCGGTGCCATCGTCGATCGTATGCAGTTGAAGATCGATTCGAGCAATCCTCGCAAGGAAGTTGGCGAAATTATGGTGAAAGGTGCCCATGTGATGCAGGGTTATTACAAGAATCCTACCGCAACGAAAGCTGTGCTTACCGAAGACGGCTGGTTGCGTACCGGAGACTTAGGTGTGGTTGATAAGCATGGCAACCTTTTCATCAGAGGTCGTAGCAAGAATATGATTTTGGGTCCTTCCGGCCAGAATATCTATCCCGAAGAATTGGAAGACAAGATCAACTCGATGCCTATGGTGGTGGAATCTATCGTATTGCAACGCAATGGCAGCCTAGTGGCTTTGGTTTTCCCCGATTACGATGGCGCCGGCGACACCGATTTGAAGGCCTTGATGGAACAGAATCGTTTGGCTGTGAATAAGGTAGTGCCCAATTTCTGCCAGATCAAATCGATCGAATTGGTAGAAAACGAATTTGAAAAAACCCCGAAACGTAGTATCAAACGTTTCTTATACAAATAAGCAAAAAAAAGATTCTCGGGTTTTGTGAAAAACTTGGGGTTCACAAGGGGAAACGTTCTGTGAAGCGCGTTGAACCTTTACTAAGATTGAATGGAAATTAAAAGAGTGAGTGCGAAGGCGGATTGTTTCGACAGTCTGTCTTCGCCGTTTTTATGGATTTCTGCTCGAAAATTCTAAGAAAGCATGTACATTTGCAACCAACAATCTTAAATACTTAAGTATATGGAATACATTCTCTTAGCTCTTCTTTTAGTCGTGCTTGTTTTGTTGTTGATGCTCTTGTTGCGTCCTCAGCAGCAGATAGATACACAAGTTATTGCCGATAGCGTGTCCAAAGACCAAAGCCAATTGCGACAGGAAATCAACAGTAATTTGATGAGCCAAATTGGCACGCTGAGTCAGACTTTGAACGCCGCGCAGGAAAGCGCTTCGAAAGCGCAACGTGAAAATCTGAAAGATATCAGCAATCATTTTCTGCAATTGCGTCAGGAAGTGACGGAGAATCTGGAAAATGTTCGCAAAAGCATGGACGATCGTTTGCGCGATATCCAGCAATCCGTCGATGAAAAACTGCAAAAAACGCTCGAAGACAAAATGACCAATTCTTTCAAAATGGTGAGCGAACGATTGGAACAAGTGTATAAAGGTTTGGGCGAAATGCAGCATATTGCTTCCAGCGTGGGCGATTTGAAAAAAGTGCTGTCGAACACCAAAACGCGCGGTATCGTGGGTGAAATTCAGCTCGATGCCATCTTGCAAGAAATCTTGACGCCCGACCAATACGACAAAGATGTGGCCACGCGTCCCGGCAGCAGCGAGAGAGTGGAATTTGCTATCAAACTGCCTGGAAACGAAGCCGGTGGAAGTGTTTATCTGCCCATCGATGCGAAATTTCCCGGCGAAACCTACGCGGCTTTGCAGGATGCTTACATGGGCGGCGACAAGACTCAGATCGATTTGGCTTACAAGAACTTGGAAATTTTTATCAAGCAATCGGCCAAGAGTATACGCGAAAAGTACGTGGAACCGCCTTACACCACCAATTTTGCCATCTTGTTTTTGCCTTTCGAAGGCTTGTATGCCGAAGTGGTGAACCGCAATCTAATCGAAGTGTTGCAGCGCGAATATGCCGTGAATATTGCCGGACCATCCACCATGGCGGCTATGTTGAATGCTTTGCAGATGGGCTTCCGTACCTTGCAGATCCAAAAACGTAGCGATGAAGTTTGGAAAACCTTGTCGGCAGTGAAAACCGAATTCGAGACTTTCGGTGCCGTTTTCAAGAAAGCACAAGACCGCATCAAGCAACTCGATCAGGAAATGGATAAATTGGTGGGCACGCGTTCACGCGCCATCGAAAGAAAGCTGCGTGGCGTACAAAGCATCGAACTGGATCAGGCCGACCGCATTATCGACATCAACGGCAACGATCTGGCTTTGGATGAATAAGCTCATGCGAGCGACGACGTTTGCTGCATCGCGAATCTTCAAAGATTTGCTAACGAAAAAAGCCGAGTTAATCTGATGTGATCAACTCGGCATTTATTTTGTGGAAAAATTGATTATCAGAACAATTGGCCGATGTTAGAAGCGAAAAGCTTCACAGAAATGGCCAACAGAATGATACCGAAGAATTTACGTGAAATGTAGATACCACCTTTTCCTAAAACGCGTTCGAATCCGTGCAACATTTTCAGTACCAAATAGATAACTATCATGTTGGCAACCAATGCAATGAGAATGTTGATGGTTTGGTATTCGGCTTTCAGTGAAATGAGTGTGGTGAACGAACCGGCTCCGCAAATGAGCGGGAACACCAGTGGCACCATGGTAGACATGCCTTCGGGCGAGTTTTCGTAGTGGAACATCTGGATGTCGAAAATCATTTCTACGCCCACCGCAAAGATAACGATGGCACCGGCGATAGCAAACGACTGGATATCAACACCGAAGAGTGAAAGAATGTAGTCTCCGATAAAAAGGAAAATGGTAGAAATCAGCAAGGAGATAATTGCCACTTTGTTGGCCGGAATCTGTCCTCTTTTTTGCTTGATGTCGATAATGATGGGAATTGATCCGAAAATGTCAAAAATAGCGAAGAGTACCACGAATGCTCCAGCAATCTCTTTAAAACTCAGTTCCATAATCTCTTAATTTTATTAAAAACGGCTTTAGAATTTTCGGCAAAAGTAAGTCAAGATTGAAAAAGTTGTACTACTTTCGCGAAAAATATTTTTAAAATCAATAATTAAGTTCTATTTATATGAAAATCAAACATTTATTAATTATGTCAAGCATTATTGCAACGCTGGCATCTTGCGGCGAAAGCAATCCTTTTTTGAGAGAATACACCACTTATCGTGAAACGCCTCCTTTCGAAGAGGTGAAAACCGAACATTTCAAGCCCGCTTTCTTGGAAGGTTTCAAGCAACAGAACGCTGAAATTGAAGCGATTGTAAACAATCCTGAAGCTCCTACTTTCGAAAATACCATCGTTGCTTTCGAAGAAACCGGCGAAATTTTGAGCAAAGTGTCAGCTGTTTTCTACACTTACACCAACAGCGAAATGACCGACGAATTGATGGCCGTTGAAGGCGAATTGATGCCTTTGATTTCGGAACATTATAGCAATATCACCCTGAACGAAAAACTTTTTGCTCGCGTAAAAGCTGTTTATGAACAACGTAATGCATTGGGCTTGAATGCCGAACAACTTCGTTTGGTAGAAGAAAGCTACGATTCGTTCTTGAATAGCGGCGCTACTTTGCAGGGCGAAGAACGTGAAAAATATCGCGAATTGCGTGCCAAATTGAGCCAGCTTACCATGACTTTCGGTCAGAATGCGCTCAAGGCTACCAACGCTTTCAGCAAGCACGTTACCAAGATTGAAGATTTGGCCGGTATGCCCGAAGGTGAATTGGCCAAGGCTGCTGCTAAAGCGCAGAAAAAAGGTTTGGAAGGTTGGGTTTTCGATTTGTCGGCTCCCAGTTACAGCGGCGTGCTTACCTACTGCGACAACCGTGCTTTGCGTGAAGAAATGTATCGCGCATACAATCTTCGTGCCGTAGGTGGCGAATTCGACAACACTTCTGTTATCAAGGAAATCGTGAATACGCGTTTGGCTTTGGCTAACTTGTTCGGTTACAAGGATTATGCTTCTTATTCTTTGAAGGATAAAATGGCCAAGAACAGCGAAAACGTGTATAATATGCTCGATCAATTGCGCGAAGCTTATTTCGATGTAAACGTTAAGGAACACCAAGCTATTCAAAACTTTATCAACAAAAACGAAGCTAAGCCTTTCAAATTGGAAGCTTGGGACTGGTCTTATTATTCTAACAAATTGCAAACCGAATTGTTCGATATCAACGACGAAATTTTGCGTCCTTATTTCGAATTGGAAAAAGTGAAAGCCGGTGTGTTCGGTTTGGCTAACAAATTGTATGGCATCCGTTTTGAAAAATGCGACAAGATTCAGGTTTGGAACGACGAAGTGGATGCTTACGAAGTTTTCGATGAAAAGGGCAACTTTATCGCTATCGTTTACACCGACTTCTTCCCCCGCGACAGCAAACGTGCCGGTGCATGGATGAACGATATCAAGCCTCAGAGCAACATCAACGGAAAGCGTGAATATCCTTTCATCACTCTGACAATGAACTTCAGCCCCGCTACCGCCGACAAACCCGCTTTGCTCACTTTCGACGAAGTGACCACTTTCTTGCACGAATTCGGTCATGGTTTGCATGGTTTGTTGTCTGATGTTACGTATCCTTCTTTGGCCGGTACCAGCGTGGCTCGCGACTTCGTGGAATTGCCTTCGCAGATTATGGAAAACTGGGCTTTCGAAAAAGAATTCCTGTCTGAATTTGCTTTCCATTATCAAACCAACGAGCTGATTCCCATGGAATTGGTACAGAAAATTGTAGATGCCGGCAACTTTAATGTGGCTCGCAATTGCTGTCGTCAGTTGAGTTTCGGTTATCTGGATATGGCTTATCATACTATCACCGAGCCTTTCAATGCCGATGTAGTGGCTTTCGAAAAAGAAGCTTGGAAGACAACGGTTTCTTTGCCTTCGCCCGAAGGTTGCTGCATGAGCACTGCTTTCACTCACTTGTTCAGCGGTGGTTACGCTGCTGGTTATTACAGCTACAAATGGTCTGAAATTCTGGCACTTGATGCTTACGATTATTACACCGAAAGAGCAATTTTCGATACCGAACGTGCTGCTTCTTTCCGCGAAAATGTTTTGTCGAAGGGTAACACCAAGGATCCTCAGGAATTGTATCGTCAGTTCCGTGGCCAGGATGCTTCTATCGATGCCATGTTGCGTCATAACGGAATTATCAAATGAACAAGCAGTCAGCATTAGACAAAAGATATATGCGTATGGCCATGATATGGGCCGAGAATTCCTATTGCACCCGCCGTCAGGTGGGTGCAATCATGGTTAAAGACCAACGCATCATTTCCGACGGTTACAATGGAACGCCCTCCGGTTTCGAGAATATCTGCGAGGACGAAAATCATAAAACTAAGCCTTATGTGCTTCATGCCGAGGCCAATGCTATCACCAAAGTGGCCCGTTCGCATTACAGCAGCGAGGGCGCTACCATTTATGTGACGGCTTGTCCTTGCATCGAATGTGCCAAATTGATTATTCAGGCCGGCATCAAGCGCGTAGTGTATGGCGAACCTTATCACATCGACGATGGATTGAACTTGCTCAAAAGAGCCGGTATCCAGGTTGATTTCTGTGACAATAAATCTCTTTAATCTTACACCATGAAGAACTCTATTAAAAACCTCTTGCTCATTATTGTGTGCATTGTGCTGTGTTTTATGTTGGGACGCAGCCTTTATCAGGTGGCTTCCAGCAATAAACGTATGGCGATGCTTAAGTCGCAAATCTCTTCCAATAAGTTGGATGCTGTCCTCAATCTGGTGGCTACCAAATATGTAGAAGAGGTTGATACCAAAGAGATTATTGAAAAGTTGATTCCCGATGTCTTGAAGGAACTCGATCCGCATTCTGTGTATATTCCTGCCAAAGAGATGGAAAAAACCATGGAAGAAATGGAAGGCTCGTTTAGCGGCGTGGGCATACAGTTCAATATTCGCGAAGACACCATTCGTGTTATTTCGGTGATTAATGGTGGCCCGGCCGAACAAGCGGGAATGCGCGCCGGCGATTGTATCGTCAGTGTCGATGACAGTGTCTTTGTGGGCGACAAAATCAACAACGACTTGGTGCTGAAAACTTTGCGTGGCCCGAAACATTCCAAAGTGAAAGTGGGCATTGCGCGTCGTGGCACCGAAGAAATTCTGCCTTTCACCTTGGTTCGCGACGATATTCCTCTCACCAGCGTGGATGCTTCCTACAAGATTGGGGAAAACATCGCTTATATCAAAGTGGGCAGTTTCTCGCGCACCACTTACGACGAATTCCTCAACAAAATGGTGAAACTCAAACAAGTAGATCATTGCGACCGTTTGATTCTCGATTTGCGTAGCAATCCTGGTGGTCTGATGGGTGCTGCTTTAGCTATTCTCAATGAGTTTCTCCCCAAGAATCGTCTGATGCTGTATGTGGAAGGCAAATCTTATCCGCGCGAGGAAAGCTACAGCGATGGACGAGGTTCGTTCAAGGATATGCCGGTGGTGATTCTCATGGATGAATGGTCGGCTTCGGCTAGCGAAATTGTGGCCGGATCTATTCAGGACAACGATCGCGGTTATATCGTGGGACGTCGTTCGTATGGCAAAGGCTTGGTGCAACAACAGATTCCTTTCAAGGATAAATCGGCCGTTCGTCTGACGGTGGCGCATTATTACGTGCCTTCCGGCCGCAGCATTCAAAAGCCTTATACCAAGGGCGATTTCGAGGATTATGAATTGGATATCGTGCGTCGTTGGGAACGTGGTGAATTCGGCTCGCTCGACAGTATTCACTTGGACGATAGCCTTTGCTTCGAAACCCGTGGCGGACGTCGCGTGTATGGTGGTGGCGGTATTTTGCCCGATTATTTTGTACCGCTCGATACCACTTCCAATCAGAACGACTGGTTTGTGGATGTGGCCAATAAAAACCTGATTTACAACTTTGCGGCTTCGTATGTGGATGCTCATCGCGCGGCTTTGTTGCAACAGAAGACGGTGGCCGAGTTGAAATCCTATCTGCAAGCGCAGGATATTTTTACCCAGTTTGTTCGTTATACGCGCGAAAAAGGCGTGAAATCGACGGCGAGTCAAACCAGAGAAGTTCAGAAAGAAGTACAATTGCAACTCAATGCCTATATTGCCCGTAATACCATGGGCGAAGATATTTTCTGGGAATTGTTGCAGGAAGAGGATAAAACCTTGCTCAAAGCCATCGAACTGATTCAGACGATGGATAATAATGTTGCCGATGACAAAGCTGCCGAATAAGACCTCTTTGGCCGAGCAAAAGAGCTTGCTGCGTGCCGAGATCCGTCGCTTGAAACAATTGCAATTGCCGGACGATTTGCAAGCTTGGTCGGCCGCGATTTGTGAAAAGGTGATGGCATTGCCCGAATGGCAATCGGCCCGGACAGTACTTTTGTATGCTGCTTTGCCCGATGAGGTGCAGACGCTGAGCTTGCAGGAGGAGGCGCTTGCCGCAGGCAAGCGCCTCCTCCTGCCGGTCGTTCAGGGTGACCTGCTCAGTCTTCGTTGCTACACGCATCAGACGCCCATGTGCAAAGGCTCCTTCAATATCGACGAGCCTCAAGGAGCCGATTTCCTCGATTACGAAACCATCGATTTAGCCATCATTCCGGCCATGGCCTACGATCGCGAAGGTCATCGTCTGGGACGCGGCAAGGGCTACTACGACCGTCTGTTGCCTCATTTGCAATGTCCGCTCGTGGGCATTGTATATCCTTTCCAAGTGCTCGAAAAAATACCCGCCGAAACTTGGGATATTCCAGTTCGACGGGTAATTACTATCGGATAAAAAGCTAGATTTTATTCAGCTTTCTTGGCTGTTTTCTTCGTTGTTTTCTTGGCTGCTGCAGCTTCCTTCTTTTCTGCCGTTTTCTTTTCGGCAGCGGGTTTCTGCGCCTTCTTCAATTCTTTTTCGAGCTTTTCAATCGTCTTTTCCTGATTTTCGATGGTGGTGAGCAAAGAGTTCAATTCTTCGTTATCAACATCGCTGGGGAATTGGGCTTCCAAACGATCCAAGAAGTCGGCCAACACGTTCATGTAGTTGGTGAAAGCGTCGAAGGGAGAATCGTAGGGACTGAAATATTTGTACAAGCCACCGTCGGTGAATTGCTTGGTGCTCATATAGAAGAAGTGGTCGCTGATTTGCAGATATTTCCAGTCTTGCAACAAACGACGGTCTTTGCAAAGATGAATACGTTCAGACACACTGTAGAGTTTATCCAAAGCTTCGCGTTGCAAATCGTTACCCATCCAAGCGCTCAAGTCGTTTTCTTCGTCGGCCCAAGAAATAGGATTGGGAACGCTCAGTTCGCCTACCGATTTCAGTTTCAGAGCCACTTCGCTCGGAGTCAAGAATTCAATGCCTCTTTGAGCTGCAAAATAAGGCAATGCCTTCATGAATTCGAAAATACCGCTTTCCTGAGGTTGCAAATTACCGAAAGTTTCGTAGTTCATAAACAAGTTGATCACCTGTTCGCCTTCGGGCGTCTGAGCAATCCAGTCGATGAATTTGTCGGCAACCAAAGGATATTCGCTCCAATCGTAGTTAGAGAAACGGAATGACATATCATCGCTCAGTTTGTTGTTCTTGAGCAAAAGTTTTAGGTTGCTATTGGTGGCGCTGTGATATACAAAGTTGGGGCTCTTCCATCCCAAAACAGCTTTGGCACCGTCGGTAATGATGGTCTTGTAACCCAAAGAATAAACGATATCACCGATTTCATCGGAATAAATAAGCTCGGTGTTGCGGAAAGTCTTGGGCTTTTGGCCAAACAGACGTTGGATATGTTTTTGTTGTTCTTCCACCTGACGACGGAATTCTTCTTCGTCCTTGATAGAAGCCAAAGAGTGGGCGCTGGTTTCGGTAAGGAATTCCACGCAGCCGGTCTTGGCCAAGGCCTGGAAGCTTTCAATCACTTCGGGAGCATATTGTTCCAACTGATCCAAGGCAACGCCTGAAATAGAGAAAGCAACTTTGAATTTACCTTTGTTGGCTTCGATCATTTCCAAGAGCATCTGGTTGGCGGGCAAGAAAGAACAAGCGGCCACTCTTTGCATAATCTGCTCGTTGGTGAAGTCATCATAATAATAATGGTCTGCGCCGATATCAAAGAAACGGTATCTTTTCAGACGGAATGGTTGATGAATCTGGAAATAGAAACAAATAGTCTTCATAACGTATGTTTTTTTAATTATTATCTACCTAAAACTTGATCGTAAATCTTGCGCACCTTCAAACCGGCATATTCCCACTTGATTTCGTCCACTTCGCGTTTTCCTTCGATGCGGAGATAATCGTACATAGCAGGATAAGTGATGATAGAATAGATGGCGTCGGCCATGGCATCGATATCCCAATAGTCGGTCTTGATGACGTTGTTCAGAATTTCGGCGCAACCCGATTGTTTCGAAATGATGGAAGGAACGCCCACTTGCATAGCTTCCAGCGGAGAAATACCGAAAGGTTCAGACACCGAAGGCATGATATACACGTCGCTCGATTTCAGCATTTTGTAAACGTCCAGTCCTTTCTGGAAACCGGGGAAGTGGAACTTGTCGGCAATGCCTCGCTTGGCAGCCAGACGAATCATGGCGTTCATCATATCGCCGCTACCGGCCATCACGAAGCGCACCTTGTCGGTTTTCTGCAATACGCGATAAGCAGCTTCCACGAAATATTCCGGACCTTTCTGCATGGTGATACGTCCCAAGAAAGTAACCACCTTCTGTTCGCAGTTGCGGATAGGTTCGATATCGGCAATGGCCTGACTGATAGGTTCAACGGCATTATGAACGGTGCTCACCTTGCGCGGATCCTGATGATATTTATTGATAACGGTATCGCGCGTGAGGTTACTTACACACATGATGTGGTCGGCATTGTCCATACCGTCTTTTTCGATGCGATAAACATCCGGATTCACATTACCGCGGCTACGGTCGAAGTCGGTGGCGTGTACGTGGATCACCAGAGGCTTGCCGCTCACGCTCTTAGCGTGGATACCGGCAGGATAGGTAAGCCAGTCGTGCGAGTGAATGATATCGAATTGTTCCGTGCGGGCAATCACACCGGCGCAGATAGAATAGTTGTTGATTTCTTCCAACAAGTTGTCGGGATAACGTCCTGAGAATTCGATACAACCAAGGTCGTTGGTATGCAAATATCGGAAGTCGGCATAGATATGGTCGCGCAAATCGTAGTATTTCTGCGGATCCATGTACGAACCGAAGCGTTCTTGCAAAGTTTCGTAAGGAACGTCTTTCCAAACAACGGGAGTATTGTTCAAACCGATGATTTTCAGAAAACTCTGGTCTTCATCGCCAAAAGGTTTCGGAATACAGAAGGTGATTTCCATATCTTCCTGCTTTGCCATGCCTCGGGTCAGACCGAAACTGGCAGTACCTAAACCTCCTAAAATATGCGGTGGAAATTCCCAACCGAACATTAATGCTTTCATAATTGTGCTGCGTTTTCTGAAAGTTTGCTAATCAGTTGTTTAACACGTAAAATTTCGGCAACGCTCATGGCGAATGCAATACCTCCTCGACCACGATAGGGCGGGTTGCCGTCGAACAGTTCCGAGATAGAACTAATACCACGATCTATCAAGTCGTCTTCGAATTCGTAGATACAACGTTCGGCGAAAGTCAGACCGCTCATGCGATAAATCTTCAGGTAAGCTTCGAGATAAGCACCCATCAGCCAAGGCCAAGCGGTACCTTGATGATAAGCCCAGGTGCGTCGTTCTTCCGGACCTTCGAAAATAGGATTGTAACCCATGCTCTTCGGACTCAAAGTGCGCAAGCCCTTAGGCGTGAGCAATTCCTTGGTAACGATATCGAGCACTTGTTTTTTCTGCATTTTATCCAGCGGAGAATAATCGAGCGAAGCAGCAAAAATCTGGTTGGGACGAACGCTCCAGTCTACCATGTCGCCATCTACAAAGTCGTAGAGATAACCATAGCCATTGAGGAAAACATTCACGAACGATTGTCCGCATTTAACGGCCAGCGATTCCATGTTGTCGGCCTGATAATCTTCGCCCATTTCGCGAGCAATATTGGCAACGAAGCGCAAAGCGTTGTACCAAAGAGCGTTGAATTCTACCAAATAACCGGTTCTGGGCACCAGAGGCTTGCCGTACATGGTAGAGTTCATCCAGCTGATAGGTTTTTCTTTTCCGTAAGAATATACCAAGCCGTTGTCGTGAACGAAGAGATTCTTATGACCATGATTCATCAGGAAATCCATGCAATCCAACAACAATTGGCCATATTTTTCTACTGCCTTGCTTTGGCCTTGGTCTTTGGCATATTGTTGAATGGCCCAAATCATCCACAGCGGAACGTCGGGCGCATCGATTTCGGTTACTTCACAGTCGAGCGGCTGTTCGCTCATATAGTTGCGGAGCGCTTTTTCTCCGGTTTTCATGATGGCATCGAAAAGTTGCACGTTGCCGGCGCTCAAGGTACAACCGGGCAAAGCAACGAACATATCGCGGGCGCGACATTTGAACCAAGGATAACCGGCAATGATATAGCGTTGTCCGTCTTTGTGTTTGTTGTAGAATTGATAAGTGGCCGACTTCAAGCAGTTGGTGAAGCTGGTACGCGGTTGACGTTGCGCCTTTTCATCGTCGAAGGCCTTCTTGATTTTGTTGGAAGGCATGGGATCGAGCGAAGCCGAGAAGGTGATGCTCTGACCTTTCTTGATAGGCATTTCGAAATAACCGGGAACAAACAAATCTTCCTTGAATTCGTAGCCACGTTCCTGTTCCTTCATGTATTCGATGTCGCGATACCAGTCGGGCTGATAAACGAAATCGTTCTTCACCGAGAATTGCATGTGTAATTCGGGGAAGCCGGGATACAGACACATTTTAATACCGTTGTCGATAGGCTGATATTCCTTGTTGATTTGGTTGTTTTCGTGGCAAAGCGTATTGGTGTCGCGGAAAGCCAGGAAAGGTTTGAAACGAAGCTTCGTAGGAGAATGAGCTTCCAACAAGGTGTAACGAATCAGAATACGGTTTTCGAAAGACATGAAAATCTTTTCTCTTGAGAGGACAACACCGCCCACGCGATAAATGGTGGTAGGAATGCCGTCGCATTCGAATTGGCGGATGTACTTGTGACCTTTTGGACTGTAGTTGTCGCCGGGATATTTGTGGAGACCCAGGTTGAATTCGGCGCCGTGCTGGATAACAGTGGCATCGAGCGAAGAAATAAGCACGTGGTTTCTTCCTTCAAATTCGGCTAAGGGAACTACCAGCAAACCGTTGTACTTGCGTGTATTGCAGTCCACTATGGTGGAATAACTGTAGGCACCGGTCTTATTGGCCTGCAAGAGCTCTTTGGTGAGCGATTGCTGCAAGTTGACCATCAATGCCTTGTCGAATTTTAAGTAACTCATACAGATTTATTTTAATGCAGACGAAAGTAGGTATTAAAAATCCGAAAACAAAAAAAATCTTAATAAAAAATTTTATCTTTGCGCCAATGTAAATTTTTTGATATGAACGAACAAAGAAAAGATTTAGGATTGCTCGACCTCTTGGTAGTTTGCTGGAATTTTTTGGTAAAAATTTTCTTGATTGCTATCAATGTGGCCGCTTGGTGTTTGCGTATGCTTTGGCAAAAGAAATGGGTGATGCTGTTGTGTGTGCTCATCGCGTTGGCATTGTCTGTTTTGGACTACAAAAAGAACGGAAACACGATGGCTGCCAAAGCTGGTTTCGCGGTCAATACCTATTCCAAGAAGCCTTATTTCAGTATCGAAGTCATCCGTAATCTCGATATGGACGAATTTGCCGAGGCTACCGGCTTGAGCGAAGAAGAAAAAAACGCCATCATTTCTATCAATCCTTATTATGTAATCGACTTGAACGACGACGCAACCATCGAACTTATCGACTATAAGGAACAGTACAAGATGGAAGTGGACGACGAAAAAGCCGAAGAACGCAATTTCAATGTTTGGGCCACCAAGGTTTTCTACGTGGAAATGAACTTGCGCGACAAAGAAGTGGCTCCCGCCGTGCGTCAAGCTTTGGTGGATTATTTGAATGCTTCTCCGGTGATGCAGAAAGCTTGGGAAACCAACAAAGTGTTTGTACAAGGTTGCATCGATGCGCTCGAAAGCGAATTCCGCAAAATCGATTCTTTACAAAATATTGCATTGAACAAAGAGGAAGCCGGCACGGGTTTCATCGAAACGCGTCGTGGAACCACTTCTACTTATGGTTCGGGAACTTTCATTCAAGTATTGAGTTGGGATAAGAATCGTCTGAAAGAAATGATTTACGAACATCAACTCACCATGAACGATTTGAACGAAGGTCCTATTTTCTGCAATACGCCTATCAGCTACAGCGAAGATGCACGCTCGTCGCTCAAGTGGCATCTTATCAATGGTTTATTCTTTGGTTTGTTGCTCGGTTATGCCGTGGTGCTTCTCCTTATGAAGCGTCAAACAATCGCCGCTTTCTTCAATAAGAAGTAGATCTAAGATGTATTCTTTAGAAAATATAAAGCCCGGCAAATGTCGGGCTTTTTTGTTTGCATGAAAATGTAAGCGTTTCACTTCCTGATAATCTGCGCCTTGATGGAGCCGAGGTCGGCGGCCATATCGCTGAACGAAGACCAATAGCTGCCCAAAAGTTTATGGCAACGCGAAAGGCAGAACAGATCGACCACGGCTTCTATCATGCCTTGTTGGTTGCAGCGCGAACCCTCGATGTGTTGGGTGATGATGCGTCCTTCGAACTTTTCTTGCAGCAAATGCTTGGTTGCGATGTCGTCGGTGGCTAAGTAGAACTTTACCGAAGGATGATTTTTCACTTCTTCTTCCATGGCCAAAATGAAACTGCTTACCGGGCTTTCGGCGATGGAAACAGCATTGTCGGTACGACGGATGTGTACACCCACCGTGTAAGCCGGAAAGTCTTTGCAAAAATCATCGATGCGCGCTTGGATGGGCGCAATAGGTTGCAATATTTTCGTCAGAGAGGCAGGATAATCGCAGACAGCATAACCGCTAGACAGATACAGACGACGATATTTTTCGGCCCAATGTTTCAAACTGCCATGATGCTGCGGATGAAAATTCTTCAGCTGTTTTTGGTAGTAAAGACAGCGCAAGATGCCCGGAATATGCAGGTTTTGTCGGCGCACGGGAATATGCCAGCATTTTCTTTCACTTACGCGAAAATAAGCGCTATGTATATCTTCGAAAAGCTCGTGAAAGTGCGCAAAACATTCAGCATTCTTGGCCCATTCCACTTGTACCGCACGCGCTTGGGTTTCGGAAAAATGATAGGCGGCAAGCAGTACGCGCAAGCGGTTGCACAATCCACCTTGTGTTACGATGGTCAGTTTCATTGGAAAATGATAAGAGTGACGGAGTAAACAAAGGAGCTGCACCAAATGTTTGACACAGCTCCTCGTTATAATTATGGTAACCTGTTCAAAAGATTAGATTCCCAAAGATTGCTTGATAGCTTCGATCTTGGCGTCGGCAGCGGCAGAAGCATTTTCGTAGTCGGCGCGGCTGGCCATCGGGCAACGAACTTCCATGTAGAATTTGATCTTGGGTTCGGTACCTGAAGGACGGATAGAAACCTTGGTGCCGTCGGCGCTGAAATATTGCAGCACGTTCGAAGTTTCGGGCATTTCCAAATCGTACACTTCGCCGGTAGCGGGCTTGCAAGCTTTCAAAGTCTTGAAGTCTTTGATCAAGGTAACGGGCGAGCCGGCCAATTCTTTCACGGGGTTAGCGCGATAGTTGTCCATCATAGCCTGAATTTCTTCGGCGCCCGATTTGCCCTTGCGAACGATAGAGATACCTTTTTCTTTAGAATAACCAAATTCCAAGTAGATGTCGAGCAATTGTTCGTAGAGCGATTTGCCGTTTTCCTTGGCATAAGCCAATACTTCAGCAATCATGGCAGCAGCCGAAACAGCGTCTTTGTCGCGAACGAAATCTTCTACCAAGAAACCGTAGCTTTCTTCGCCACCGCAGATGAATTCCTTCTTGCCTTCTTCTTGCAACATGATGCCGGCAATCCATTTGAAACCAGTGTAAACGTCGTAGATTTCAACACCATTTTTGTCGGCGATGTCTTTCAAAAGTTCGGTGGTAACGATGGTCTTCACCATATATTGGTTGCCGTTCAAACGACCTTGTTCTTTCCACTGCTTGATAAGGTAATCGGTGATAAGCAAAGCGTTCTGGTTGCCGGTAACCAAAATCCATTCGTTCTTGTCGTTCTTGATGGCGATGCCCAAACGGTCTGAGTCGGGGTCGGAAGCCATTACGATATCAGCATCCACTTCTTTGGCCTTGGCAATAGCCATAGAAAGTGCAGCAGGTTCTTCGGGGTTGGGAGAAACCACGGTGGGGAAATCGCCGCTGATCACTTCCTGCTCGGGAACAGAAATAATATTTTCGAAACCGAAAGCCTTCAGACACTGAGGAATAACTTTGATACCGGTACCATGGATAGGCGTGTAAACAATCTTCAGATTCTTCTGGTTTTCGATAGCCTTGGGCGACATAGAAACGCCTTTGATTTTTTCGATATAAATCTTGTCGATTTCTTCACCGATGATGGTAATCAGTTCGGGATTGCCCTTAAACTTGATGTCGGCAATAGACTTGATGGCGTTCACTTCGTTGATGGTGTTGCGGTCGTGCGGAGCAATCATCTGGCCACCATCTTCCCAATAAGCCTTGTAACCATTGTATTCCTTGGGATTGTGCGAAGCAGTGAGGATGATACCGCTCTGGCAACCCAAGTGACGGATGGCGAAAGACATTTCGGGCGTAGGACGCAAACTTTCGAACAGATAAACGTGAATGCCGTTGGCAGAGAAAATATCGGCAGAAATTTCGGCAAACAGACGGCTATTGTTGCGGCTGTCATGGCCAATGGCTACAGAGATTTTATCGCGACCGGCGAAAGATTTGTTCAGATAGTTGGCCAAGCCTTGCGTAGCGGCGCCTACCGTGTAGATATTCATACGGTTGGTGCCTGCGCCCATGATGCCGCGCAAACCGCCGGTACCGAATTCCAAATCTTTGTAAAAACATTCAATGAGTTCGGTTTTGTCCTCATTGTCGAGCATGCGTTGCACTTCGGCACGTGTTTCGGCGTCGTAATTGTCGCCCAACCAAACCTGTGCTTTCGCAGTCACTTCTTGAATCAGTTGAGTATTGTCCATGACTTGATATTTTTAATAAATGAATAATGTTTCTTTTTCCGTACAATTTCCACAGAAATCCCACACGCACACTTTCAGATGGTGCTGGCTTCCATTGCGTTGCAAGGCTATACCGTCTACACGATAAAAAATGGCGTCGCGCTTGTAATCGTCTTCGAAAAGCGCCCATTTTCCGTCGATATATACCTGATAACGAGCAATGTCAGTCTCTTGGTCTTGTACAAGGATGCGAATTAAATCATTTTTTAAATCATTGTCAATATTTGTTAATGAAATTTTTGGAGAAATTGTGTCGGCCATTATTTGATAATCTCCCAAACGATTTACCGAAGCCAACATCCAGCCATTTTCGTAACGCGCGTCCACATAGTCCCACTCGTTTTTGTGGTTGCGATAAGCCAGATAATAGGCTTGCGGATTTTTCAGAATGTCGTTCTTCACGGCCAAAGCAATATCGATTTTGCGATGCAGCGGCGTTCCGGCTTCACCTAAATGATACACAGGCGAATAAGCGGCTTGCTGTGTGCGATGGAAACGAAAATCGAGCGCTTCGTAAAGTGTGCCAGCGGGAATGCGTAAGTAAGCATCCGTGTAAAGCAGATCGTTCTGAAAATCAGGAAACAAAAGACGATAAGGCGCGGAGGCTTCAGCGTTTTCGGCAGCTTCGATGTTTTCGTCTGTTTGCGGCTTTTTTCCCTGAATGACGAAAGGAAATACGCAGACATTACCATGACGGTCGCTCAGCTCGTAGCGGAAATGATAAGCTCTTTCTTCGTTTATCTCGACGATGCCTTGGCCGTTGTGCGGGAAAAACGAACGCATAATCCACGAACGATGCAGCGCCCATTCTTCGTAATCGGTGATGTAATTGATATAGCGCGTGTTGTCGAAAGAAAAGCGGCTCAAATCTTGACGGAATATTTCCTTGTCGTCCAAAAATAGGCGAAGCAATTGCACACCGTAAATGTTGTGCGTGTCGCTCATGTGGTCGTAGGCTTTCAGACCGAAAGCGATTTTTCCCCAACAACTCGGCAAGGCTCTTTGCAATTGATTGCCGGCCACGGGAAGAATGTCTTTTTTCGCTTTTGCGCTTCTAAGATCTTGTTCGTCAAATTGATAAATGGCCAAAGCCTGGATACGCGGCTTCACGCGGTCTTTGATATATGGCGCATACCAAAGCAGCGGATCGATGATTTCTTCCGTTTTGGTGTCGCGAATTTCGAAATGTAAATGAGGTCCGCCGCTGCCGCCGGTGTTGCCGCTGTAAGCAACGATTTCTCCCTGTTTGACAGGTAGTTCGTCCTTATTGAATTGGAGATTGATTTCGTAAGATTCCTTGCGGTATTGGGCTTCGCGAAGCACAGAATCCAAAGCCGGCGACAGATATTCCAAGTGTGCGTACACGCTGGTGAATCCATTGGGATGATCGATATAAAGCGCTTTGCCATAGCCATATTTGCGCACCGAAATTCTCGATACATAACCGTTGGCCACGCTGTGGACGCTTTTGCCCACCACGCCCTGCGTCTTGAAATCTACACCGGAATGAAAATGATCGCTGCGTAATTCTCCGAAATTGGCGCTGAGCACCGGGAAAATTCGCAGCGGAAGTTGAAAATCGCCATCAAAAACTTGAGCCTTGACGGGAAGGCTCGCAAAAATCAGCAGCAAAGCAAGAAAGCATCCTGTTCGCTGTTTCATTTCAAGAGATTGGTGGCGGTGTCGGGAAAGATAACCCAAGGTTCGAAGCTTTTGGCTTCTTCGAAATCCATCAGGGCGTAAGAAATGATAATCAGTACATCGCCGGGCATGGCCTTGCGGGCGGCAGCACCGTTCAAGCAGATAACGCCGGAGCCTCTTTTTCCTTTGATGACATAGGTTTCCAGGCGTTCGCCGTTGTTTTTGTTTACCACTTGTACTTTTTCACCTTGGATGATGTTGGCGGCGTCCATCAAATCTTCGTCGATGGTGATGCTGCCTACATAATCCAGATTGGATTCCGTTACGTGAACTCGATGGATTTTCGATTTCAGAACTTCGATTTGCATAATTACGATTTGTAGATAATGTTGTCAATCAATCTGACGGGGCCGCAGAATACGGCAATGCAACCAACCACATAATCAGCGTCTTCCCAATTTTTGACAGGCTGGAGCGTGTATCCGTCCACAATTTCGAAATAATCGAGGCGGAAAATATCAACCTTGCCGATGTTTTCTTCGACAAAGGCTTTGGTTTCAGCCAAGGATTTTTCGCCCGCAAAGGTACGACTTTCGAAGAGATATTTGGATATTAATACAGATTTTTTGCGTTCTTCTTCGTTGAGGCGTTGGTTGCGGCTGCTCATGGCCAATCCGTCGGCTTCGCGAACGATGGGACAAGAAACGATTTTCACCGGCAACTGCAATTGTTTTACCATCTCGCGGATGATGGCCACTTGCTGGAAATCCTTTTCGCCGAAGTATGCCAAATCGGGTTCAACGGCATAGAAAAGTTTGCTCACAATCTGCGCAACACCGTTGAAGTGTCCCGGACGATAAGGGCCTTCCATCACTTGTTCCAGCGCACCGAAAGCAAATTGACGCGTGTCGGGTTCGGGATACATTTCTTCTACCTCGGGCATGAAAACAATGTCGCAACCGGCTTTTTCCAGCATGGCGGCGTCTTGTTCGGGTGTGCGGGGATAGGCGGCCAAATCCGATTTATCGTTGAATTGGGTAGGATTGACAAACACGCTTACCACGCAAACTTCGTTTTCGGCCACGCAACGATTGACCAAAGAAATATGTCCGGCGTGCAAGGCTCCCATGGTCGGAACCAATCCGATGCTTTTTTTTGCTTCACGAGCCTGAGCCACAAGACTCTTCAGTTGAGCAATACCTTTAATGATTTCCATAAGATTATCTTATTTTTTGCGGCCGCAAAAGTGAGAATTTCTCCAAAATAAACAAAATTTTTTATTACCTTTGCACGATTAATTTTCATCCTTTAAAAATAACATTCATGAGCGCATCAAAAGTACTGTATATTTGTCAGGAAATCACTCCTTATTTGCCGGAGTCTGAAATGTCAACCATTTGCCGTCAATTGCCACAGCATATTCAGGAAAGAGGTTGCGAAATCAGGACTTTTATGCCGCGCTATGCCAGTGTAAATGAGCGTCGTAACCAATTGCACGAAGTGCAGCGTCTGTCGGGAATGAACCTCATTATCGACGATAACGACCATCCGCTCATCATCAAAGTGGCTTCCATTCAGTCGGCTCGCATGCAGGTGTATTTCATCGACAACGACGACTTTTTCCATCATAAGTTTACCGTAGCCGATGCCAATGGCAACGAACCCGAAGACAACGCCGAACGCAGCATCTTCTTTGTGCGCGGTGTGTTGGAAACGGTGAGAAAAATGCGCTGGGTGCCCGATGTAATCCATTGTCACGGATGGTTTTCTGCCTTGGCGATGCTGTATCTGAAGAAAACTTTTGCCGACGATCCTTTCTTTAAGAATGCCAAGTTGGTATACTCTATTTACGACGACGCTTTCAAACAGCCTTTCCCTGCCAAGGTGGCCGATCAGATTTTGGCCGAAGGCGTTACTCCCGACGATTTTACTGAATTGCTGCCCGCAGCCGATTATCCTTCCTTGATGCGTCTGGCTGCCCGTTATGCCGATGCTTTGGTGCAGGCTTCTGCCAATGTTCATCCCGAAGTGGAAAATATCGTCAAGGAAAGCGGCAAGCCTTTCATGGTGGGAAGCAGCGACGATCATTATGCCAATTATCACGAACTTTATCAGTCCTTGTTGGAACAAAAATGAAACGATTTGCCTTAATTCTAATTACTGTATGTCTTACGCTGGTGGCTTGTACCGAAGGTAATTCCTTGGGTAATAGTCTGCAACCTGGCAAAGATAAATTGACAACCGATACGGCTACTTTTGCCTTGGCCTCCAAGAGCATTATCACCGATTCTATCCTGCAACGCAATCCTCGCGCTATTTTGGGTGAATATACCGATCCCGATTTCGGCACCACCAAAGCCGATTTTATGGCGCAGTTGTATTGTCCGCCTAAATTTTCTTTCCCCGAAGTGACCGACAACGAAATCGACTCGGTTTTTCTGTATCTTTTTTACGATGAATGGTATGGAAACAAGAATGCTTTGTTTGAAACTTCGGTGTATTTGCTGGATAAATCGCTCAGTTTGGACCAACCTTATTATACCAATATCAATGTAGATGAATATTGCTCGCGTAAGGAAAAACTGGGTTCGGCAACGTTCACGCCTATTACTGCCAAAAACGATTGGACCGAAGCGGCCGCTTATTGCGTGCGTATTCCTTTGGATACCGATTTTGCGCAGCAGATGTTGTTGGATTACAAGGCCGACAGTACTCTTTTCGATGGTCCGCGCAATTTTACCGAATATTTCCCCGGTTTGTATGTGACGCTGAGTTATGGTAACGGCTGTATGGTGTACGTCACCGATGCGCAGTTGGAACTTTGCTACAACGTGAAATTTAAAGACAAGAACGAAGTGTTGCGCGATACGGTGGCTGCCAATTACTTCCCCATGACCAAAGAAGTGAAGCAGGTGAACCGCTATGAACATCCCGACCTCAGTGCTTATTTGGCTGATATCGAAAGTGATAGCTTGAATTTTATTTACGCTCCGGCTGGTTTGTTTACCGAGGTGGAATTTCCTTTGAATGCTATCTGTCAGCGCCTGACGGAGAAAAATATCAACTATGCTCGTTTGAAAGTGTCGGCTACGGCCTTCAACGACGAAGCTTGGGCTTTGACGCCGCCGCAGAAACTGCTTTTGCTGAAAGAACAAGATATCCACACTTTCTTTGGCGAATACAACAAGGCCGACGAAATCAATTCATTCTTGGCCGAGTACGACGATGACGAAGCTTGCTATGTATTTAATGTGAGCGACTATGTGCAGAAATCTATTCGTCATGCCGATGGCGATTTGGATAGCACGCAGGTGTTCGAACCATTCAATAAAATGTTGATTCTGCCGGTAGAAGAAGTGGTCAATAGCGACAAGGTTTCTCTGTATTTGCTGCAAGATACGCGTCCTTCGGCCATGAAATTGCGCAGCGAGATGAAACTGGAATTGGTGTACAGTTCCAAGCATCAGATGGCGATGTAATTCTTTTGCTTCGATTGGATTATTTCGCTTCGGTAAAAGCCAGTGGCAATAAGTCTTGAGCGCTTTCGATACAAACGATTTCGGAGGCTCCATATAAAAGCACTTTCAACGGAAGTTGGAAGCGCTTTTCTGTTTCAAGCATCACCTGTCGACAGGCGCCGCAAGGACTGATGGCGTGCTCGGTGAATGCACCTTTGTCGTTGCAGGCAGCGATGGCTAGGAGGACGGCCTTTTGTTGTGGATATTGCGAAGCGGCAGCAAAGAGCGCCACGCGTTCGGCGCAAAGTCCGCTGGGATAAGCGGCGTTTTCCTGATTGGCTCCGACCACTATCGTGCCATTATCCAGCAGAACGGCGGCTCCCACATGGAAATGCGAATAGGGTGCATAGGCCGAAGAACAGGCTTTTTTTGCGGCTTCGATGGCGTTTTTTTCGTCGGAATGCAATTCGTCTAAGCGACAATATGTTATCTTTGCGGAAATTTTGACTTGTCTCATTTTTTCGACTTTTGGTTGATGTGCAAAAATAGATTTTTTCAATCGAGAAACATGCCTATGAAAAAAATAAAATCCACAAACTTTGTCAAAAGCCTGTTGCTGTTGATGCTTTTGTCTTCGACGCTGTCGATGTTGGCCGATGTCAAGTTGAAACCTTATCAGGATTATATCAAGAAATATGCCCCCGATGCCATGCGTCAGCAAATAAAGTACGGTATTCCGGCCAGTATCACCTTGGCGCAAGGTCTGTTGGAATCGGGCGCGGGCAATAGTGAACTGGCGCGTCAGAGCAACAATCACTTCGGCATCAAATGTCATACTTCCTGGGACGGCCCTTCGGTGCAATATTTCGACGATGGCGAAATGACTTGTTTCCGTAAGTATCCCAAGGTGCTCGATTCCTATACCGACCATTCGCTTTTTTTGGTGACGCGTCCGCGCTACGAATCGCTTTTCGATTTAAATGTGAAAGATTACAAAGGCTGGGCCAAAGGATTGAAGAAAGCCGGCTACGCCACCGACAAACAATACGACAAGAAACTGATTCGCATCATCGAACTGTACGAATTGAACGAATACACCAAATTGGCCTGCAATCCATACAAGGCGCGTCGCTTGATGCGCGAATGGGAAAAAGAGACGCCGGCTCCGCAAGCTCCGCCGGCCGCCACCGAACAAACCGCCAAAGTTGAAAAGCCTGTCAAGGCAGAAAAGCCGGCCAAAAATACCAAACCTGCCAAAACCTCCAAGCCCGAAAAACAGCCTCTTCCCAAAGCTGCCACCCAACGTTTGGAAGTGGTGCAACAAGCCAAAGATTATCATCTGTTAGCGCAAAGTTCTCAGCAACAGGATGGTCCTAAAATGATTGCGGCCGAAAGTCGTCACGAAATTGGTTACAAGGGCAGCGTGCCTTACATTGTGGTGCGTTATGGCGACAATTACAAGACTTTGGCCAACGAATTCAATATTTCTCCCGCGCGTTTGCGTCAAATTAACGAATTGCCGAAAGATTATCAGATGTCGGTGGGCGACGTTATTTTCCTGAGCAAGAAAGAAAAAAGTTGGGACGGAGAAAATGCCACGCATCGTGTGAAAGAGGGCGACAGCATGTACAGCATTGCACAGCAATATGCTTTGCGCATGGAGGCCTTGTATCAGCTGAACGGCTTGCAATGGGGCGATGCCATCTTTGTGGGTCAGGAACTGAAACTGAGATAAACAGTAAGACAATAATTTAAATACAACCAACAATGAAAAAGATTCAAATGCTGCTGATGGCGCTGCTCGTCTTGGCCATCAATGCTTGTCAACCGGCATACGAAAGTGTTGAGAACGACCCGATGCAAACCCGCATCTATACTTTGGACAATGGTCTGAAGGTGTATATGTCTGTAAATGAAAACGAACCTCGTATTCAAACCTACGTGGCTGTACGTGCAGGCGGTAAGAACGACCCTGCCGAAACCACCGGTTTGGCTCACTATTTCGAACACTTGATGTTCAAGGGCACCAAGCAGTTTGGTACCAGCAATTACGAATTGGAAAAACCGCTACTCGATCAGATCGAAGCTTTGTACGAAGTGTATCGTGCCGAAAGCGATGCAGAAAAACGTGCTGCCATCTATCATCAAATCGACAGTATTTCTTACGAAGCTTCTAAAATCTTCATTCCCAACGAATACGACAAGTTGATGGCTGCCATCGGTTCGGAAGGCACCAACGCTTTCACCGGCTACGATCAGACGGCTTACGTGGAAAACATTCCTTCCAATCAGTTGGAAAACTGGGCACGCATCCAGGCCGATCGTTTCGAAAATGCTGTGATTCGCGGTTTCCACACCGAATTGGAAACTATCTACGAAGAAAAGAACATGTCTTTGACGCGCGACAGCCGCAAAGCTTACGAAAAGATTTTCAGCTTGCTTTATCCGAATCATCCTTATGGAAATCAGACCATTCTGGGTTCGCAAGAACATTTGAAAAATCCTTCTATCACCAATATCAAGAATTTCCACAAAACCTATTACGTGCCTAACAACATGGTGATTTGTATGGCCGGCGATTTCAATCCCGATGAAGCTATCAAGGTGATTAAGAAGCATTTCGGTCAGTTGAAGCCCAATCGCAATTTGCCCGAATGGAAAGTGGAAGCCATTCAACCCTCGCAAGAACAACGTACTGCCGAAGTGTTTGGCAACCAGGCAGAAATGATTAACATCGCTTGGCCTTTCCCCGGACAGAGCAGTCAGGATTCTGAAATGTTGGCTTTGCTCGACATGATTGTCAGCAATGGTACCGCCGGTTTGTTCGACCTCAATATCAACCAACAGCAGAAGACTTTGCGCGTGGGTAGCGGTTTGTACGACTTGGCCGATTACAGCACTTTCATGTTGATGGGTTATCCCAAGCAAGGTCAGACTTTGGACGAAGTGAAAGACCTGATGTTGGCCGAAATTGACAAACTGAAAAAAGGCGAATTCGACGAATATTTGTTGGAAGCTTCCATCAACCAATTTAAACTGAGCGAGATGCGTCAGCTGGAAAGCAACGGTGGCCGCGTGGATATGATGTTGGACGCTTTCATCAACCAGACTTCTTGGAAGCAGGAAGTGGAACGCCTCGACCGTCTGAGCAAGGTGACCAAAGAAGATATCGTGGCTTACGCCAACAAGTGGCTTACCGATGGTTATGCCGTGGTGTACAAGCGTCGTGGTGTGGATCCTAACGAAATCAAGATTGCCAAGCCCGCCATTACGCCTATTCTTACCAACCGCGATTCAGTTAGCGCATTCCTGGCCGAAATCAAGCAAGTGCAAGTGAAGCCTATAGAACCTGTTTTTGTCGATTTCAACAATGCTATCCAAAGTTTCGATATCGATGGAAAATGGCCTTTGAAATATATCCAGAACAATGAAAATCAGCTCTTTGCTTTGGAATATCGTTTCGAAGTGAGCACTCATCACAACAAATTGTTGCCTTTGGCTTTCCAATATCTGGATTATCTGGGCACTGCTGCTCGCAGCAACGAAGAAATTCAGAAAGAATGGTATCGTTTGGCTTGCCAGTATAGCGCCAGAACTTCTACTATCAACACGCAAATTACCTTGAGCGGTTTGTCGGAAAATATGCCTAAGGCCGTGGCACTTTTGGACGAAATCTTGCAGAATGCCCAAGCCGACGAAAAGGCTTTCCAATCTTTCATTGCTGCTGAATTGAAATCGCGCGCAGATGCCAAGTTGAATCAATCTACCATTCTCTCCCGTTTGCGTTCGTATTTGTCTTATGGCAAGGCTTCTACCAAGAATGTTCTTAACAACCAGGAATTGAAGGCTTTGAAAGCCGACGATTTGGTGAATGCCATCCAGGATTTGTTGCAATATCCGCATAGCTTGCGTTATTATGGTCCCGCTTCTCAGCAGGAATTGGCCGCTTCTTTGGCTCAGGTTCACACTTTGCCCGCCAGCAGCAAGCCTTCTCCCGAATTGGTGATTACCCCGACCATTACCACCGAAACGCCTAAGGTGCTTTTTGCTCATTATCCTGCTAAGCAGATTTATATGTCTTCTGAATCTAATTTGAACGAGCCTTACGATGCTTCTCAAACGGCTATCATCAACTTGTACAACGAATATTTTGGTGGCGGCATGAACAGTATCGTCTTCCAGGAAATGCGCGAAGCTCGTGGTTTGGCTTATTCGGCTGCTGCTCGTTACAGCGATGGTGGTCGCAAGGAACAGCCTTATTACATGATGACTTACATTGCTACGCAGAACGACAAGATGAAAGATGCCATGGACGCTTTCGACGACATTATCAACAATATGCCCGAATCGCAAGCCGCTTTCTCTTTGGCTAAGAGCAGTATGGATGCTACGTTGAGAACTGCCCGCATCACTCGTTTCGATATCTTCAACTATTACGACCGTATGCAACGTTATGGTTTGGATTACGATATTCGTCGCGATGTATTTGCTGCGCTTCCCGCTTTGACTTTGGACGATGTAAAAGCTTTCCAACAGCGAGTGGTGAAGGACAGAACTTATCACTGGGTAGTGCTTGGCGATGAAAACGATTTGAACTTCAAACATATGCAAGAAAGAGGCAAAGTAGAAAAAATGAGCCTCGAAAGCATTTTCGGTTATTGATAAACACACTGCCGATGCATTCGGCAAAAGACTTTGAAAAAAGGTTGAAAAGGTGAGTACCGTAACAACAGAAACTAAAACGAAGGAGAAGCTTTGGAATAGCAATTATACCAAGGCTCTCCTTTGCAACTTCATGATTTTCTTTTCGTTCATGTTGGTGGCGCCGCTCTTGCCCATTTATCTGCAAGAACGTTTTGCTGCCGACAAACACACCATCGGCGTGGTGCTGAGTGCTTACACCATTGTGGCGCTCATTACGCGTTCGTTCAGTGGATTTTTAGTGGATAGCTTGCCGCGCAAATCCTTGTTGGTGATCAGTTTCTGTTTTATGTTCTTGTTTTTCGCCGGTTACATTCTGGCCGGTTCGCTCTTGCTTTTTGCCTTGGTGAGAACTTTTCACGGAGCGCCTTTCGGACTCACCACGGTGGCCAACAGTACGGTAGCCATCGATGTGTTGCCATCGAGTCGGCGCACAGAAGGTATCGGTTATTATGGCTTAAGCAACAATATCGCAACGGCTATCAGCCCTTCCATTGCGGTGTGGATCTATCACAGTACGCACAACTTCAACATCCTTTTTGGCATTTCCATGTGTGTGGCAGCCCTGGGAATGATTATCGCAGCCAGCATCAAAGTGCCCGAAAGGGAACTTGTACGCGGTCGACAGCCATTGTCTTTCGATCGATTTTTCTTGTTGCCCGGATGGCGACTGGCTACGAATATCGCTTGCTTTGGTTTGTCTTATGGTGTGATTTCCACCTATGTAGCTATCTACGGACAAGAAGCTTTGGGCATCGAAGGCGGCAGCGGCTATTTCTTTCTGATTCTGGCTTGTTCGCTTATCGTATCCCGACTTACCGGCAGCAAATCCTTGCGTCAAGGACGCATATCGCACAACGCATCTGTGGGAGCCATCATTTCGCTTTTCGGCTATTTGTTGTTTGCCATCGTTCCTAACGAATGGGGATACTTCGGTGCAGCGGCCATCATCGGACTTGGCAACGGACATCTCTATCCCGCTTATCAGAATATGTTCGTCGATTTGGCGCCCAATTCACGTCGAGGAACGGCCAATTCTTCCATGATGATTTCCTGGGATTTGGGTAGCGGATTGGGCATCGTGTTGGCCGGATTTATTTTACAGCACAGCACTTATATGTCTGCTTTTCTGATGGCTTGGGGCTTCAACCTGGTGGGCGTGCTGGGCTTTTTCATTTATGCAAAACAACATTTTGAGACACATAAACTACGTTGAACATGACATTCGAAGAACTCGATCTGGAAGATGAAATCTTGGACGGCTTATGGGA
Source organism: Bacteroidales bacterium (assembly GCA_017380635.1). Classification (GTDB taxonomy): domain Bacteria; phylum Bacteroidota; class Bacteroidia; order Bacteroidales; family UBA1402; genus UBA1757. The sequence goes on from JAFODP010000014.1 coordinate 245,248, forward strand.
TATGAATTTCCGCGAGTGTACGCCCATTCAAGAACAAGCTATTCCTATTTTGCTGGAAGGCAAGGATTTGATTGGTTGCGCACAAACCGGCACCGGCAAGACGGCTGCATATCTTTTGCCCATTCTCAACGATTTGCTTATCGAACACGATCATCACGAAGAAGCTATTCATGCAGTGATTATGGTGCCTACGCGCGAATTGGCGCAACAAATCGATCAGCAGGTGCAGGGCTTTGCCTATTATCTTCCCGTTTCGTCGGTGGCAGTGTACGGCGGAAGCGACGGCATGGTGTGGGAGCAACAGAAAAAGGGGCTCGACTCGGCTGCTGATATTGTCATTGCAACGCCCGGACGTTTGTTGTCTTACTTGAAGCTTGGCCTTATCGACCTGAGCCGCGTGACGCATTTCGTGCTCGACGAAGCCGACCGCATGCTCGATATGGGTTTTGTGGACGACATCATGCAAGTGATTGCCAGTATTCCCAAACAGCGTCAGACCATGTTGTTTTCAGCCACGATGCCGCCTAAAATCAGGGCTTTGGCCAAGCAGATTTTGCGCGAGCCGGCCGAAATTCGTTTGTCGGTATCGAAGCCCAACAGCAATATCACCCAATTGGCTTGTCTGTGTTACGAGCCGCAGAAACCCGCTTTGGTGCAGCATTTGCTCAAGGATCTTCAGCCTACGGAAAAAGTCATCATCTTTGCTTCGTCCAAAATCAAGGTGAAAGAAGTGGCGCGTTTGCTTAAAGCGATGAAACTCAACGTCATTGAAATGCACTCCGACCTGGAACAATCTGTGCGCGAAGAAGTGATGCTCAGTTTCAAGAGCGGACAGAAAAATGTGCTGGTGGCCACCGATATTGTGGCCAGAGGTATTGATATTGAAGATATTACCATTGTTATCAACTACGATGTTCCCCACGATCCCGAAGATTATGTGCATCGTATCGGACGTACGGCGCGTGCCGGCGAAAAGGGTAGCGGTATCACTTTCGTGGAAGAAGAGGAACAATGGCGTTTTGCTCAGATTGAGGAATTTTTGGAAAAAGAAATCGATAAAATGCCTTTGCCCGAAGCTTTGGGTGCCGGCCCAGAATATCATCCTGAACAGTTCAAGAAGAAAAAGAAATCGGGACATCGACGCAAAGGCAACGGCGGTGGAAATGCTAAGCGCAACGGAAAGGGAGGCCATCGCAACGGCGCAGGCAAGAACGAGCATCGCGACAAAGCAAAGGCCGACCAAAATGTCAAGGCCGACCATGCCGCGGCATCCGATAAGCCCCGACATGCCAAGAACAAACATCGTCATCATCTTAATAAAAGAAAAGAAGTCTCATCGCAAGCCTGATTATTGGTATGAAATCTTTGTCAAAAATATTTGTTGCCTGCTTGGCATGGGTGCTTGTTTGCTTACCGCTAAGCGCAGTTCCTTTCGTTAAAACGCAAATTTTCAACGATAACGACGAAGCTATTCAAGGTCGTCTGACGCAGATTTTGCAAGATAAACAAGGATTTATCTGGGTTTCCACTTTCAATGGCTTACTCAAATACGACAGCTACGGATTTCGCAAATACAAGTCGCTGCCGGGCAAATATCCCGAGTTGGAATCCAATCGAATCAATGGCATTTGGGAAAATTCGAACGGCGATATTTGGTGTCTGTCGGGCGAGTCTATTTATCTGTTCAAGGTAAAGGAAGATCGTTTTATCAATGTGCAGCCCGTGCTGAACCGCAATCGCGCCGTGGCGCCAAAAGTCTGGAGAGTGTATTGCTTGGAAAACGGCATTACATGGATGATTGGTCTGGATGGCGAGTGCTTTCGCCTCAGCGACGACGATCCTTTGAACACTTGCGAAGAATTGCCCTACGGTCAGGAATCTTTTCTGGATATTTCCAAAATTGTTCTCGATAGGCATGGCAACGAATGGATTCTCTCGCACAATGGTTTGTATCGCTACGGCCATGCCGACAAGACAAGTTCGCTGCATTTTGTCATGGCAGAAGTATTCGACGATGGTGTTTGGTTTGTCAACTCTCTGACGCAGGCCGCTTTTTATGATGAGAATACGGCTTCTTTCAATTATTGGGAGCGTCCCGAGTCGGCCTGCAGATGCAGGATTTCTCTACGACAGAACGACAGTATTTTGTTGCTTTGCACGTCGAAAGGTGTTTACCGCAACCACGTTAAGGAGGGCTCTTTCGAGAAGATTTCCGACGAAGATTGGCAAAACATTTATGTTGATAAACAAGGCAATTATTGGGGCGTATGCGAAAATTACGATATCGTCAGATTGTCGGCCGATGGCAAGATAAAGCAGTTTCCGCGACCTTCGGATCATCAATATACTTCGTATCGAATTCATTTCAAGGAAGATAACACTGGTTTGCTTTGGCTGGTTTTTCCCGATACCAACGATTTGCTTTACCTCGACACTTCTGCCGGAGCCTTTGTCAGACCGGCTACTTTTGAACGAAGCCTTCAAGAGGTTCGCAACACGAATTTCCACAAAGATTCGCAAGGCAACTTCTGGTATATTCACGAGCATGAAATAGAATATCTCAGCTTGCAAAACTCGCCATTCGAACACTGTCCGGGCTTGCTCGACGATGAAGTGCGCGCCATTATGCAAGACAAAAGCGGTCGTTATTGGCTTTCGTATCGTAAACAGAAAGTGGCTTTATTTTCGGCGCAGGGAGAATTTTTGGGCAATTTGGGCAATGATGGCAAGTTGTATAAAAACAGGGAGCATTCTCTGGGGGCTTCCATTTATGCTTTCAAACAAGATTCTCGGGGCCGTATCTGGATGGGCAGTAGAAATCATGGATTATTTTTGCTCGAAGACTTGAATGGAAGTTTCCGTTTGCAACAATTTCAGCACGATGAAAACGATCCTTACAGTTTGAGTTCGCAAGCTGTGTATGCTATTGAGGAAGACGACCAAGGTCGCATCTGGATTGGTGGTTTTAGCGGCGGATTGAATCTTTATCAAGACGGAAAATTTATCAATTATTTCAATCATTTGGGTCAAAACGAAAATCGTCCCAAGGTGATTCGTTGCATGAAGTATCTGGGTAATAATCAGTTGATGATTGGCGCACGCGAAGGTCTTTTCGTGATGAGCACCGATTTCGACAAAGTGGAGAACATTCATTTTTACCATCATTACAAGCAAGCTGAAAATCTGTCCAGCCTTTCCGACAGCGAAGTGATGTCTATTTTGCAAACCCGCAAGGGCGATGTCTGGCTTTCCACCAATAGCGGCGGCATCGCCAGAATTATGGCTTCAGGCAATTATTTGAGCGAGCATCTGAGTTTCGACAATATGACCAAGGCGCAGGGACTTGGCTCGGAAATCGCTTATTCTTTGGTGGAAGACAAGAGCGGACACATCTGGGTAGTAAGTCCCGGCAACCTGACGCGCGTCAATCCGCAGGATGGCACGGCGGTGGTGTACGACAACGATCACTTCATTTCTGAACCGGTATTCGCGGAAACGCTGCCCTTGGTGGTGGGCGAGCATATTCTCTTTGGCGTAGCCGATGGTTTGATTCGTCTAAATCCTTCGGAATTGCAGAAGGACGATTATTGTCCGCCGCTCAGTCTGACCGATTGCTTCATCAATAACGAGCCCGGATTCGTTCGCCTTTGGCAGGATGATCGATTATTGCTCAATCGCAAGGAACGTAATCTTCGTTTGCATTATGCTGCCATCGATTATTCCGAAAAAGATCACCTGAAATATGCCTATTACTTGGAAGGTGTCGACAGAGATTGGGTTGAAACCAGCAATAATACCTTGTCTTACACCAATTTGCCGGCGGGAAAACATGTGCTTCATCTGCGCTCTACCAATCGTTACGGCGTTTGGATGGACAACGAGCTGCAATTGCCTATTTATGTGAAGCCTCGCTTTTTCGAAAGCTTCTGGGGATGGCTGTGTATCGCTTTGCTCATGATTCTCTTGATGACAGCCGTGGTTTATTACTTGCAACATCTTTATTCTCTGCGACATCGTTTGCATATCGAGCAAGAACTCAGCGATGCAAAACTTAAATTCTTTACCGACATTTCGCACGAACTGCGTACGCCGCTCAGCCTGATTGATGGTCCGGTGGGAGAAGTGCTCGAAGATAACACTCTCAGCGATCAGTCGCGTTATTACCTGGAAGTGGTACAGAAGAACGTGCGTCGCATTCTCAATTTGGTGAACCAGATTCTCGATTTGCGCAAGGTACAGAGCAAGATGATGAAATACCTTATCGAGCCCGTAGAAGTGAAAGCTTCGTTGAGTTCTCTTATGCAGAATTTCGAGGAAATGGCGCGTCAACATCGTATAGATTTTAGTCTCGTTTGTCCCGACGATATCAGCCTTTGGGTCGATCGCGATAAGTTTGACAAGATTTTCTTCAACCTTCTATCGAATGCTTTTAAATATACTGCCCACGGAAAACGCATCCAAATTAATGTGAGCCAGGATGCTAAAACCTTGTCTATCGCGGTAGAAGACGAAGGTATCGGCATTCGTAAGGATGATGTAGATCGCCTGTTCAATCGCTACGAAACAGTGATGTCGCAAAATGTGTTCAAGGCTTCGTCCGGTATCGGGCTGAGTTTGGTGAAGCAATTTGTGGAAGGTCATCATGCGCGTATCGATGTGTATTCGCAAGAAGGAAAAGGCTCACGTTTCGTGGTCACTTTCCTTAAAGGCAAGGAACATTTCGCCAACGATAAACAGGTTGAATTTTTCGCAGCCGATACTAATTCGTCCGAAGAATCACAAGCAAAATCTGCCTTGCAAGTGCCGATTTCGAGTATGGAAAGCGATAGCAACGACCATCTTTCAACCTTGCTTATTGTGGAAGATAACGACGAATTACGCGATTTTATGAAGCAGATTCTCTCGTCTGGCTATCACGTGCTGACGGCTGTCAATGGTCAAGAAGGCTTCCGCATGGCTAAGGAACATTATCCCGATCTTATCATCAGCGACGTGATGATGCCTGTCATGAATGGTTTGGAAATGATTCGCCATATCAAAGAAGACGAAGATATCTACATGACGCCCATCATCGTGCTTACCGCCAATTCCGATATGGAAGATCGCATCGGTGCCGTAGAAATGGGTGTCGACGATTACGTAATGAAACCTTTCAGTGCAAACTATTTGAAGGTGCGCGTGTCTGCCTTGATTAAACATCGTAAGGAATTGAAAGATCGTCTTTTGGATAAACTGAGTTCAGCAAACGCTCCGCAGTCTATGGCCAACTTTATGCAGCCCGACATGCCCGAGATTCGTCCGGCCGACGAAATTTTCTTGCAAGAATTGATGGCTTTTATGGAGCAACACATGGACGATGCCGACTTTACCATCGAAGATTTTGCCACCGCGCTCAGCATGGGTCGTACCTCTTTCTACAACAAACTAAAGGCCACTACCGGTCTTTCTCCTGTCGATTTCGTTCTCCAAATTCGTATCAAGCGTGCCATACAACTCATGCAGACTCGCAATTTCAGTATTGCCGAAGTTGCTTACAAAACCGGCTTCAACGATCCCAAATATTTTTCTCGTTGTTTCAAGAAATTCCATGGGGAGTCGCCTTCTGTCTTCATAAAAAAATTGTCCTAAGAGGCGACTTGTGATAATGGCGAGTTGCCGCGCCGCCTAGTGAAGAGTGCGTGTTACAAAATGAAAGCATCCCCGCCGCAGGCGGGGATGCTTTCGTCTATTCAATAAATGCGTCGCTGGCATTATTCCAATTTGCCGCTATCGGCGCGTGTTCCAACAAAGCTATATTCAAACTTTCTGATACGGCCATTGATTTTTTGCGTCCACGGGAAAGCCATGCTCAAATCGCCATCGTTACCGATGAGGCCGGCAAAACTGCGCTTCAGTGCGTTGCTTGGATTGTCGTTGAAGAACACGAAACCTTCGTTGCGGTAAGCAATGTTGGTGGTGTGCACCAAAACATCCAAAGCCAAAGAATCGCAAATGATGTGAATGTTGGCATAATAATTGGTGGCCGAGGTTACACTGTCAATCTGATGTTCCACTGTATCGACGCCAAAGATGATTTCTCCCGGCACATCGACGATGGTGTCGCCGGTTGAAGCTAAAATGCGCGTCCATAAACCTTGATAGCTTCCCGCAGCAGCGATGGCCGCAGGCGTTTCGTTAAAGGTGATTTCGTAGTCGTTCACTTCTTTATTGCAAGAAGCAAAAAACATGATGCAGGCGAAACTGCTCAATAAAAATATGGATAACTTTTTCATAAGGCTTGCATTATTGGATGGATGATTTATAACCCGGGTTCTGGTCTTCGTCGTTGATACCCGTGTTGGTCGATATTTCAGCAGCAGGAATAGGACGCAACCACTTGATTTGTCCGTCGGCACCGGTCATGTCTGCCAAAGAAACAAATTCGTTGAATTCCAAATTGTAGCGAACCAATTGTTTGCAGCGACGCAAATCGACCCAGCGACCTTCGTTTTCGCCGAAAAGTTCGCGAGCGCGTTCGTCCAAAATAACATCCAAGGCATTGAGGCTGAAAGTTTCGCTATGGCTGTATTTTTCTTTGTATTCGGCGAAGCTGTTCAATTGAGAGGCTTTTGCACGAGCGCGAACCGCATTCACCTTGGCCAAGGCTTGACTTTCTTTGCTATCCATCAGGTAAGCTTCGGCAGCCACCAAGTACATGTCGCTCAGATGGAATACCACAACGTCGCGATAGCATTGCGAACTGCTGGAGGCCTGTTCTGTTTTCGGGTCGTCGTACTTCTTGACGCAAAGTCCGGCATTGGAGGTTTCGCGTCCGCTGTTGTATGCCACGGTCTTGTTGCTACCAATGCTTCCGTTTTCTTTGATTTCCAGTTGCAACATCGGGTCGCTCATCACGAATACGCGGCCGGTTTTATTGGCGTAGCCGGTACCCACAAAGCGCGACTGATTATCTTGTACCCATTTAATCACGTCATCATGATTGGCATAATAAGGGAAGTAAGCCAAAACGATATGCAATTTGGCGGTGTCGGCGGGAGCATTCCAAGCAGCGAAATAACCTTCGGTGCCCCAGTGAACACCTTTGTCGTCTTTTTTAGCGTTATACATGATGGGCATAAAAGTAGCTTGCCATCTTTCGTCGCCTTTGTCCCAGAGATAAGCCGCTTTGGCGGTAGGAATCAGCTGGTTGCGACAAGATTTCATACCATTGGTGGCATCACCGTAACTGTGTCCGAAAGCATGTTGCAAACCGTGTCCACCATTCAA
>JAFODP010000015.1 GCA_017380635.1 Bacteroidales bacterium
AGAACTTCTGCATATGGACGGATTTCCTCTTTGTGATATTCCACATATTTATTAGGTGAAAGGTCATAATCCTTAGCTGCTATATCATCAAGAGTTACCACTTTAGCGAAGTCTTCTACGTCCTCATAGTTGATGTATAATTCATAAAGTCGGTCAACATTTTCAGGAGAAAGTATATTTTGTGCACGTTTGACAGTCAGAATTTTTGTACCGTCAATCATCAGTACTCTCGCACTATGTGCTGCCGGTTTCAAACGACGTAATATCAAGAAACACGGAGAAAGACCTGTTCCATAGAAGAGTTTGTCACCCAAGGTTACTACGGCTTCTACAAGGTCACTCTTTACCAACTTTTCACGTATGCGTCCCTCTTCATTGCCGCGGAACAATACGCCTTGAGGCATCACAACTGCCATGCGTCCATTTCCCGATGCCATGCTCTTGACCATATGCTGAATCCAAGCATAGTCTCCGCAAGAATCGCTAGGTGTTCCCCAAACATTACGACCATATTTATCGGATGACCATTCTACTGAACCCCATTTCTCAAGAGAGAAGGGCGGGTTAGCTATAACGCAATCGAATTTAGCGATCTCTCCATTCTGCAAAATCTTGGGTGAACGAAGTGTGTCGCCTTGCATAATATTAAAATCACTGGCACCATGCAGGAATAAGTTCATCTTTGCGATGGCTGAGTTGACAACATTCTTCTCTTGTCCGAATATGCTTCCACAACAAAGGCTTGAATGATTCATGTGCTGTACCGCCTCTATCAGCATACCGCCACTACCACATGCTGGGTCATAGACAGTTTCACCCGGCTTCGGATCGAGAATGCGTACAAGCAAATTTACGACCGAACGAGGCGTATAAAACTCTCCAGCTTGAGCCTTACTGTCATCGGCAAATTTCTTTAGCAATATTTCATATGCATCACCCATTAAATCAGCTGGGTAATCATTGTTGCCCAATCGACGAGTGGATAGATGTTCTATCAGATCACGAATCTTACCATCAGAAAGGTTTTTCTTATCGGTCCACTTCTGTGCGCTGAACATCGACAATACGCCGTATAGTGTATCAGGATTTGCTAACTCTATACCTCGCATCGCACCAACAATTGCAGCACCAAGATTCTCGGAGCGTTCGCGAATATCACTCCAATGACAACCATCTGGAATTACAAAACGATGTTGTTCAGGCAAGGATGCATACTCCTCATCGCCACCACTTTCTTCAAGCGCAGTTTGAGTTTCTTCGTCATATACATCAGATATACGCTTAAAATAGAGTATAGGCGTTATATAATCTTTGAAGTTATCCTGGCTTACTGGACCACGCAAAATATTACATGCCTCAAACAGGAAGTTGTACAGGCTCTGCACGCCTTCCATTTTTAGGGTTTTCTCGTCTTTGGGAACCAGGGATTCTTCTTTATTTTTCTTTTTTACCATAATATATTGCTATCATATGAAGATAGAGAACTATTTTGTAGAGTTAAGAAGCTCTTTTACATCAATATCGAGTACTCTAGCTATTTCTCGGAGTGTTGCCACATCGGGCTGGGATGTATTAGTACACCATTTAGAAATGGTTGCAGGGTTTTTGCCCAAAACTTCCGCAAGCCATTTGCTAGTTTTCTTCTTTTCTACAAGAACTACTTTTATTCTATTCATGTCGTTCATGACGTAATTTTTATTGCTTTAAACGCAAAGATAATTAAAAGTCCATTAAAAATCATCAATTCCTATGATAATTCTTTCTTAAAAATGGATTTTGTCCTTATTTGTATAAAATCAAATCACCGCTACCACCATATTTCTTGGTGATAGCGGTCTTTGAGAAACTATCGGGCACGTCCCTTATTCTGCTTTATGCTATATTTAGCCATAATGTATTTGACGGCATGTGAGAAGCATCTTCTTTGGAATGCAAAATCAGGTTCGTCAGGTCTGCGACCATCCCAACGTAAGTCTGATTCATTTCCTCCGCCTCCACTCCCTGATGGAACTACGTAATCTCCACCTATAAGAGCTGTTGCTACTGCACATAACTCATCACGTAAGGATGGTATCGAGAGGTAGTCAAAAGTCTTCAATGCCAAATTAGACCAGTAATTCATACATTCAGTAAGAGTCTTGTTTTCTGCTTTCAACGTATGGACTTCTTTCATATCCACCAAAATGTTCTGGCGAACAGCTTCAACTTGATTAGCAGCTTCATTTCTATAAAGTTCCTCCAATTTACACCCCATAGCGATAAATTGCTTCTCTATAATCTTATTTTGACGCTCCAACCACTTATCAGTTCCGAATATTGGCGGTTTTTCTGTAATCTGTGGAGCATTAAACTCAATCTTGTAATTCTTGAACGGTCTATTCACAGAATGAATGTTTTGGATATCTTTCAGTAACGAGTCTAACTCCTGCTGCTTTATCGTCAACTTGGTTTCCTTATCATCGAGCCTTTCTTGGCAATCGTGTATCAAATCTTCAATGCACGCTTTCTTGTTTTGATATTCGGCCAAGACTACACGCCCTGCAGCCAAATCTTTCTCCAAGATTTTTAATTCATCGGAAAACATTTTCATTTCAGCCTCGATATTATCCTTCATGGTTTGCAACCCTCTGATGGCTTTTTCCATCTTCTTCTGCTCCTTTGTGAGTTTACGGATATAATCTCGCTTATTCAAGTGCTGGATATTGCGACCTTCTACGCTGTCACCCCTCTCCAATCCGTATTTTCTACCAACTTCTTCATAGAGTGAGGTATGCATTTCCTTGAGTATTGAACCATACTCATATTTATTCTTTCCGAATTTTGCAGACCACATCACACATTCACGACCACTTCTAGAACGTACCCCAACAGGAACAATAAGTGCATGAATATGTGGTGACGTTTCATCAAGGTGAACCTGAAAGCCTATGATATTGTCTTTTCCATATCTACGACAACACCAATCATGTACATCCAAAGCCCATTGCTCAATTTCTTTGCATCTATGTATATGGCTATTGTCAGAATCTCTATCTAATTTTACATCTTGAGTGCCAAATGCCATTTCCAATGTACGCTCTCGATTGCCACCAAAGATGAGACGAGCACAACAATTGGGCTGAATCTTACTATCCGCTTTGAATGGACGCCAACCAAGTTCATTTAGCCGTTCTTGCAAGCGAACATCAAGTCTTTTATCCTGATAGCCCAAAGAGTGAATCTTACCATCGGGACCAATCTCAAAATTAAGTCTCATTCTGGTTTTATCGTAGTTATTAATAGAATCGTGGTTCTTAGCATCAATCATCTTATCGTCCCATCTTCTTTCGTTTTCATTGGCTTCTGCTGCGCCAAAAGATTTGCATGCATCTAAATGCATGGCTTGTTTAATACTCTCATTCATAGAACTAATATTTTAAAGGTGATACCTTTGAGCTTGCTCATTTAGAGTTGTGTTTGCCAACCACAAATGGGATTTTCTTGCTGCAAGGCAAAAAGTCCTTATTGTGTTATGGATTTTATTTTAACTCCTGGAACAAGTTCCTTTGCTATTTAAGTTTTGTACAATCTAAGTGGATTCTGTCATCTGCTGAGCATCTATCAACTCCAAGCCTAAAGCATCAATGAGATTTTGTAAAAGAGGGTTCTTTTCAATCATCATTTGTAGAATCTGGTGCTTGGATGGAGAGAATAGATAGTAGTCAGAAATATCAAGTCCTTTGGATCGTTCTTCTTCAGTTGCTATCTGTTCAAGCATATCCAAGACTACAACTCTACTGCAGATTCTTGTCAGAATTATCGACTTCTCTTTCCACAATTGCGTAGCTCCTAAATCAGGGATTAGAGTTACATCCCTACCTTTAAGACTGTGAACAAATTCTTCTTTGAAGCATCCATTAATGCCGCCAGTTGCCACCCAAACATAGTTCGGGATGAAGTGACTCATGACAATAGCCGTCTTTTCGCTTTCCACCAATATAACCGGTGCATCTGGATATCTTTTCAATAGATGTTCGCCAAACAGGCATTGCTTCAGATTGAAATCTTTAAGCTGTAGTTCACGATGGGCCCAGCTAACATAACTGTAGGGTTCTTTAACTCTGTGTCCTGTCTCGGAATTATAAAGTATAATCTTACCTGAACGTACCTTCTCATCAGCATCAATTTGCCAAAAGACTGTCGCTCCTCCCCATTTAGCCGATGTACCAACATGATATAAATGGAACACCCTTTGGGCTTCAGCTTCACCAAACGCTCTGCATAAGTATTTGTATAAGGGATTCTTCTCAAAATGAGAAAGACTCGCCTTAAAATACTCTAAGGGAATAAAAGTGGGTGGCGCAATAATTTCTTTTTCATGAGTACTTTTCGCAGGCTGTACATAATCACAAGGCCGTTCTTCCTTGATATTTACATTGGGATTATCACGAAAGAAATCACGTGGAGTGTAATGATAGCCACAACTAATCTCATGGTCACATTTCCCAACCTCATTGGGGAAACTCACAATTCCCTCTTCATCAACATATCTTACAAAACATCGAGGCCTCTCACAGCAAGGGCAAGCAATCTTGCTTCCCAAACTATACTTTTGCAAATGAAATCTATACTTGCTCATGGATAGATAAGTTTATTCGTTTGCACTTTGCACTTTTGCACTATGCCCTGTCTGTAATTCCTCAATTTGGGTTGAAAGTGCAATAGTGCAAGATGCATTCGATGTTTGGTGTTGAATTTTTCGATATTCGCCATGCTTGGTTTTTTCCAGAATTGGCTGCTTTGCCTGACAGAATTTCTTTAATGCATAGAATACGGTTCTTCTGGGTATTTCATATTTTTTCGCAGCAACGACAGCATCGCTTGCTGTGAATGTATTACCCAACTGAAACAACCAATCTTCTTTTACATCGCCGATAGTATTAGACAACAGCATCTCTTGTATCCTATGGTAAGTATCTTCATAGTAATCAACCATACGGATAGCTGATTTCACAGAAGACAGGCTTACTGGATGCATATCTTCTTCACCGACAGCCCATTTCATTATCTGAAATATCAAGGATAATCGTCCTGCATGGCCATTAAGTTTCATACTGCGACTCTCCACATCTGCATCATCATCAATGCTATTAACATTATCAATGATATTGTTATACCAATCATAAAAATACACCTGTGCCTCCTCTGTCATTTCCAAAACTTTTGGTTCTGCAACATTCCTTGTTTCATTAATCGTGCAGGGAATTTCAAGTACTTTGTTAAGAATAGTCGCCCATTGTCCTGCTATATCAGGTTTGGGGACACTATTATCATTTCTTCTCCATCTTGAAATCTTCCTGTCTTTTGGGAAAATGAAGATAAACCTATCAAGAAATCCATTAGCAATGAACTCTTTTCTGAACACCTCATGTAGCATGTTGGTCTGTATCGTTCCTATTACATTAATACACGGCGTTTTAACACGAATATGACGTGTTGAGGACTTGCGTAGAACTTTAATCGTACTACCACTATAAGCAGTTAGCAGAAGTTCAATCAGATTATTATTGCCATTGTATCTCTTTGCGAAATTGAATAGTCCAATAATCTCGTCTACGATTATAGCTATCCCTCGTGGATTGCGCCAGTGAGCTTCTACCATCGCTTCTGGAGTGAAGTCAGATATGATATTGGTCAACCACTTGGGTGCTTTCAATTTATCATTTCCTCCATTCGATTCCTTGGCACGCTCATATTTCTCAAGTTCCTCGCTATATTTCTCGTCAAGACGATCATCCAAATCGCTGATAGGTTTGTAGAGGAAGTTAAGAGGAGGAGTTTTACCTAAACCTGGTCGCCCAATAAGCATCATATAAAGAGATGGACTGTCTTTCCACTCATTCCTGATATTGATTTGGTACGAATTACCAATAGCAGCCGCCATCGCAGATATAATAATGGATGCCACGTACTCAATATTGAAATTTTCGTATCGAGAAAGGTTCAGAATAATTTCCTGAATTTTATCAGGGAATACATCCAACGGCAATCCTCCGTCAAGATTATGCTCTACCTTCGCTCGAAGCATATTGGTTAAATGCAAATTATCGACCATAACCACCTCCTCTTCGTTGGGGTAGTTCATCACTTGCCGCAAATGCCTCATAATGAAAATTGCGCAGGAATCGGTCTACATCTTCTTGGGTATACCAATATTTATCTCCTTGACGTGAATATCCAAGGTAGCCATTATCACGCAATTTCTTCAGGTATTTATCCTTTATACCCAATTTTACCATCAGTGCCTTATTATCATATAGATGATTTTGGGGCATTTGATGTTGAGCCAAAGCCTTTTCCTGCTTCTCTACAGTGTGGAGAATTTTCTCCAATAATTCCCGTTCACATAGGGACTCTACATTCTTAATTTTAGCCATATACAATTTAAATTATGGCTCAACTGTCCTGATGCGCACTCGGACTTTTAAGCCGGGTTATTTTGCCATGGTACGATTGTGCACATCGTCCATAACCGCAGCGAAAGTATAGAATCCTTAGGACCCAGAATGTTATGATGGATTAGTCAGTATGTTATGAATAATGTTAGGGTTAGTTATGTTGATGTCATGACTAATATTGCAACTATCTGATTATAAACAAAAAGAGTAGCCGATTGGCTACTCGAAAAATTTATCAATCTCTGTTGATTTTACTGGGACTGCTAGGTCTTTCCTATTTTGTCGGGATTGCCCCAGCCCCGAGATATCAAACAAATTATTTAGTTCTGTGTCCGGGAAAAAAGTTTCTCCAAACTTCCAGGATCCTTTATCATCAAATTTTGAAGGTATTGGTTTGTCCCCACAATAAATACGCCCACACATATACGCCAAAAGAACTTTTGATTCGTTCCATTTATAGTGTGTGCCATCTTCTTTCATATAACCAACTTCTATTGCCTTTGCAAAAACTTTACGAGCCAATTCTGTATCCAATGCTTCAGGAAGAATAACTTCAGTCTCAATAGCTACAACCTCTTCCACATTATTAATAGTTTTCTCACGAAGAACTTCTGCGCCAATGACTAATGCAGCTGCTGAAATCAGAAACATAATTGTGCCCCAAAACTCAGATGAGCCAGTTTCGTTATCGCTGACAGGATTTACAATTCCAAGTCCAACGAGTAATAATGTACCTACGAATAATGTAATAGCACTCGACCATAGAATTACTCTTGCGTATTTTTTGAAGACGAAGGCGATTGCCAACAAAATAACGCAAAGACCAATATTAAGAAATATAATCTGCAACATACTTAATTCAAATTATTTCTAGAGTTTTAAATTCATCTTTTAAACGTGCTACCTCAGTAGAAAGAGTTTCCGGAAGAAATCTTGCATAAACTTTCTCTGTTACATCGGTACTGCCATGTCCTAAAAGACGGCTTACTACAGTCATAGACAAACCTTTATTTAAGGCAAATACTGCAAAAGTGTGTCTGGCTACATGCATTGATAAATTGAATGGCAATCCTATCTGTTCGCCCACTACGACTAGTGACTGGTTGATACATTTAGTGGCATTATTGCGAGCTTTATAAAGGGCTTCTGCATCATCCAAGTCCAATTCGTCTTTGACAAGATTGAATACATATTTACAACCCTCTCGTTTTTCTTGCCATTGTCTTAAAATAGATATAGCTTGTTCTGTAAGAGGAATTACATGACGTTTGTTTGTCTTAATCATTATTTTTCGTAACTCCTTCTTCTCAAAATTTATATGACTCCATTGCAATGTCATTACATCTACAACACGAAGACCACAAGCATGGAATGCAAAGAAGAAAATCTCTAAGAACTCCTTTCTGCGTGGTTCAGGGCAGGTTTTGTAGTATTCCAATAAGGCAAGTAATTGTTCTATATTCAGGCTCTTCCCATCAAATTCACTCTCCTCTTCCGACAAAGACACCTTTGTTACAATGCGCATATCCTGTATTCTTGCATTAACAGAAGGTTCCAGCATACCCATTTCACAAGCGTAAGCACAAGCTTTTAATATTGGTGTTAAAGAGTGATTGATTGTTGCATCACTATTCTGCTTTATCTCTCTACGCCATAAAATATACGCATCCAATAATTCAGGAGTTATATCTCCTACATAGATTGAATCAGCACGATATGTACCCTGTTTTGTAGAACGAAGGAATGTTTGGAATATATTCATTCCGCTTTTCCCATTTTCATATCGGCTACGCCCAATTTTATTTCTTGAGTATTCCGAATAAAGACGCTCCAATGTGAAATCAACAAAATCTTTTCCTTGGTCTGGGCGTGTTAATGGTTTATCTGCAAGAAATCCCGTAATAATATCGGCAGTAATTTGATTGGGATGCTTTTCATTATACTCAGCAAGCATAGAGTCCATCCGCTCAACACGTGCCAACAACAATTGATTGAGACGTTTGTACTCGGGACCATAACTCACACGAATCTCTCCACGGCCCTGATTGCCGTTTTGATTCCAGTCGGCTTCCTTAACAAAGACATTTGTTGTCTTGCGTATAATCTGTCTATTCCAAGTATATTCCAACTCAATAGGGTAGGCTTTATTTTTATCAGACTCCTTCGGAGTGCGGAGACGATATTTGCCCAACGGATATAATCTCTTCGGTCTTCCCATACGCTTCCTTTTGTTTTAATATTCCTGAGGATGTACAAAGGTAGTGTATTTTAGACAAACAAATTCCATTTTTAAGCAGAAAAATCACAATTTAGACAAACAAATCACACCATTTAAGCCTATAAAACACCAGCGGGACAAACAAATTATTTTTGCCTATCCCGCTGATATTTAAAAGTTTGACTTAACTTTTACCTATTAATACTCATCCTCATTAAAAAAGAAGTCTTCTTTGCTGGGGTAATCGGGCCAAAGGTCTTCCATGCTTTCGTAGATTTCGCCTTCGTCTTCGATTTCCTGCAGATTTTCAATTACTTCGAGCGGAGCGCCGGAACGGATGGCGTAGTCGATCAACTCATCTTTTGATGCAGGCCATGGTGCATCTTCCAAATTTGAGGCCAATTCAAGAGTCCAGTACATAAGTTAGTATGAATTTAAGTTATTTGCTATTAATTGCTTAAGGCGCGCAAAAATAGTATTTTCTCTCAAAAAAACAAATAGCTTTTCATTTTCCGTCCCAAAAACATTCTTCCCCCTCGTTCAGGCACAATTTTCGGCTCAAAACATAAAGATAATCCGATAGACGATTGAGGTATTTCAGGAGGTTGCGGTCGATGTTTTCGCTTTGTGCCAGGCTGACGCAATTCCTTTCGCAACGACGGCAGACACAGCGACAAATATGACATTGGGCCGTGGCTTTGTTGCCTCCGGGAATGGTGAACATCGTCACTTTGGGCAAAGAGGCTTCAATTAGGTCGATTTCCGTTTCCATTTCCTGCAATTTTTCCAGGCTCAATCGGCTGATGCTTTCGCAACGCGCTTTGATGCCTTCGTGTTGCAAATCGGATGGCGTAGCCAACTGCATACTCAGACGGAAAAGATGTTTCTGAATATCAATGATATGTTCTTTGCGGTGTTCGCTGCTCAAGTATTCTCTGAGCAAAGCCAGATGCGCATTGAGTTCGTCCAGACTGCCGTAAGCTTCCAGACGCGGATCGTTTTTCGCTACATCAACACCGCCAATCAGTTGGGTTTGTCCCTGATCGCCTTTTCGGGTATAGATTTTCATAGTTTTCGAAAAATTTTTCGCGAAAATAATCAAGAGTTTTCATTTTGACAATACCAAAACTCTCGCGCGAAATCCTTACTTTTGCCTTGCAAATACTACGAATATAGCTTGTTTGCTTCGTACAAAATGCTAAAACAATGAAAAGCTGGTATCAACTCAGAATGTATTGGAAACATCTTTTTCTGACCCGTCACCGAGGCGGGCACGGGGTGCATTCGCCTTTGCTTTTCGAATTGATAACCAGAGTGATAGAAGAAAAGTGTGCCTATTATTGTTACGAAGATATCGAAGCAAATCTCTCGGCGGATGGCAAATCGTCCTTGTCGATGCCGGCAGCGCAATTACTCTTTCGTTTGCTGAATTTTTGGCAGCCGGCGCAGTGTCAGACTTGGTTTTCGGCTCCGGACGCTCGTCGGGATGCTTATGTGCAGCAGGCACTTACGGCTTTTCGTGCGCAGGCTTCGCGTAGGGCTTTGGTGGTGGATTTGTCTGCGTATTCGGCCGAAGCTTTGCCTAGGCTTTACGATAAATTGGCATCGGCTTTGCAAGAAGCTCGCACAAAAAATCAGGCTAGCATGTTGATATTGTTGCATCCGCACAGCCGTAGCTCGCAACGTCAATTCTGGCGACGAGCCAAGCAAGATTTACAATGTCCGGTGGTGCTGGATTGTTACGATTTGGCTATCTTGTTGGATGCGAGTACTTTGTCTGAATTCTCCTCCAAACTTCGTTTTTGTTGACAATGGCCATTCGAGGCAGATTTATTTCAAGATGAAATCTTTCAGGGCTGGGCTGTGCCAAGTTTGCAAATTGCCTTCGTTGTCGCTGTAAATGAAATAAGCCCACACTTGCGGCATACTCTCCAAAAGCGCCACGGCGCGATCCATACCCATTACCATGAACGAAGTGGCTAAGGCGTCGGCGGTGAGGCAGTTGTCGGCAATGACGGTAGCGCTGAGCAGACTGTGTTGCACGGGATGACCGCTGCTCGGATCAATGGTGTGCGCCACCTTGCGACCATTGTTCACATAAAAATTTCGATAGTTACCCGAAGTAGCCATGCTCTTGTCTTTCAGCTGCATAATGCTTTGCAGTTCGCGTTGCATGGCCGTGGGATCTTCGATAGGTTTGTCGATGCCTACCGTCCAAAGTTTCGATTGGCTGTTGAGGCCTCGCATACAGATTTCGCCACCAATTTCCACTAAATAATCGCTCACGCCTTTGCTTTCCAGATACGCGGCCACCACATCGCAGGCGTAACCTTTGGCAATGGCCGAAGCATCCAACATCACGCGAGCGTCTTTTTTGCGCAATTGGCTGCCGTTCAATTCCAACAACTGATAACCCACAAAATCCTTGATGCTGTCGATGGCTTGTTGCGTGGCTTGCTGACTTTTATGGAATCCGAATCCCCAAAGATTTACCAAAGGCGCCACCGTCATGTCGAAAGCACCCTCTGTCAGGCGTGAAATTTGCAAAGCTTGTTGTATCAGATGCAGGGCCAAACTATCGTTGCTCAAATCGAAGGCTTCCGTGTCGGCTTGGTTGAAACGACTCAACGTAGACTGCGGATTGAACATCGACAGCGATTGGTTGATGCTTTGCAAAGCTTCGTCTATGCCTTTATGCAGCGAACGGCTATGACGATAAGTGATATGATAACTGGTGTGGAAAATCTCGCCGCTGTCTTGCTGATACGATTGGCAAGAACAAAGCAACGTCAGCAGGCCGAGCAGCCAGAAACGGAAAATCTTCATCGTTTGAATGGTAATAAATAGTATAAACTGAAGGAGAAGGCTTGGTTGCTTTCTCTATTCGGTCCGTAAGCGGGAATAAAGGCGGGCGCCGAAGCCGAGGCATTGTTCACCGCCAAGCGTCTTTTCAAGGTTAAGGTCCAACCCAAAGAAATCGGGCCCCAAACATTGGTGCGCATGCCGACATCTATTTCGAGCCAATGGCCTCCGGCGCGCTGATTGTGCAAATCTACGCAATAAGCATCTTCCCAATAAGAAGCGTTAAATTGCACATTTTCAAGCTGATAATTGAAGCGCGAATAAGCGTAACGCAATCCTGCGAAAAATTGATTTTCGGCGTGCGGTCCGTATTTGCTGATGGGCAGATTCAATCCGACTTTCGTATAAAAACCTTGCCCAAAAGAGCGCGTTTCGTTTTGCTTGCTGATGTCGAAAGAGGCGTAACCCAATTCCAGACAAGGATTGAGTCGGTTGTAAAGATTGACATCCACTTGCAGATTTATCTTACCATTCTGACCCAAAGCCATTTGTCCGGCCGACACCAAATCGACACCCAAATAAGCGCCATGAAAAGCGATGCTGTCCCATTCGGCCTTGGGTTTTTCTTTGGGCGCGGCAAAACAGATGTTGATGACACATCCGAAGCAGGCCAGCAGGAATATGATTTTTTTATTCCACATAGATTTTCAGATGTGTAGTGTTTTGGTTATCAACTACTTCGTTTAAAATGACGATGTCTTTTATTGCGTCTTGCTGCGGCAATTCCGTTCCATTAATATGGTGTTTGACAATGGCGCCACATTCCATCGACAGAAAGAAACGCTGGTTGTCGTGATGAATGCTCAGCACATCGTGGTGCCAGACGGTGTCCATATTCAACGAGATTTCGAAACTGCTTTGCGTGTCGTTGGCTTTGAGCGGCAATTCCAAGAGCGACAGACTTTTTTCCTGACACCAGAGGGAATCGCTATCCAGTCCTTTGATGCTGACTAAAGCTTTGATATTTCGTTCTTTACCCGTACTATCGATGCGACACAACTGCGCGCGCAAAAACACATCGGTCTGTTCCTGACAAGGCATTTCGATATTGCAGGAAACGAAAGACGCGGCCAATAAGAAACTCAGGCTGAGAACGAGTATGTTAAATCTCTTTTTCAATGATGTAATGGTTGCGTTCGGAAGAATTTCGCGTAATCAGTTCGGCAATGAATCCACTCAGGAAAAGTTGTGTTCCCAAGAGTATACAGGTGAGTGCCAGATAGAAATAAGGCATGTCGGTAATCAGCGGAGCGGGAATGCCTTTGGCCAAAGCCGACAACTTCATGGCGCCAATCAGCACCACGGCAATGAATCCCAACAAGAACAACAGGCTGCCGATCAATCCGAAGAAATACATGGGTTGCTTGCCGAATTTCGACAAAAACCACAAGCTAAGCAAATCCAGATAGCCATGCACAAAACGGTTCAATCCGAATTTCGACGTGCCGTACAGACGCTTTTGGTGTTGCACCACTTTTTCGCCGATATTGTCAAAGCCGGCATTTTTGGCCAGATAAGGAATGTAGCGGTGCATTTCGCCGTACACTTCGATGTTTTTAATCACATCCTTGCGATAAGCTTTCAGTCCGCAGTTCATGTCGTGCAACTTGATGCCGGTGATGGCGCGAGCTGTCGCATTGAAAAGTTTAGACGGCAGATTCTTGGCTAGTTTTGAATCGTAACGCTTTTTCTTCCAGCCAGATACCAAATCGAAACCATCCTTGGTAATCATCTTGTAGAGTTCGGGGATTTCGTCCGGACTATCCTGTAAATCGGCATCCATGGTGATGACTACATCGCCTTGCGCCTTGGCAAAACCGCAGTAAAGCGCGGGCGATTTTCCATAGTTGCGACGGAATTTGATTCCCTGAACAATATCGGGATGCGAAGCCTTCAAACTTTCTATCACTTTCCACGAATCGTCGGTAGAACCATCGTTTACGAAAATCACTTCGTACGAAAATTGATGCTGAATCATCACGCGCTCTATCCAGGCGTACAATTCGGGCAAAGATTCGGCTTCGTTGTATAAAGGTATAACAACACTGATATCCATAGTTGTCGATCTTATTGATTGTTAGCGAGATAATCTTCTTTTCGGCAAATAGCTGCCATGATGAGCGAGAGGAATGCGCCGCCCATGATATATACGAAAATGTAGGTGAATGTCACTTGAATGGCTGTGGGTGTGCCCATGTCGAGGATCATATCCATTTGTTCGGAGGTCAATCCGGCTTGTTCAAAACTAAGCATCAATTGGTTGAATAAATCGCTCAGGTAATTGGGTTGCAGAAATTGCATGTGAACAAACTGGAACACGGCGGCTATCAGCGCAGCAAATGCGTAAATCCAGAAACTCAGCGTCCAAGCTTTGCCAAAACGGATGTATCCGCCCATTTGCTCTTGACGAAATGTTCTAACAAAATGGTACACAAGAAACAGCAAGCCGATTTCGGCCAAAGAACAGATGGTGCGCACCAATTTTGCTTGCGGGAAAAATGCTTCCAGCAGATAGATAACGCCCATGGCAAGACCCAAAATAAGGCCTTTGTTGGCGGCAAAATTCAGCGCATTATTGTCTTTGTTTGCCTGAACCTCAGGCGATTGCTGTGTAAGATTTTCGTTTTCCATAAGACATTTTATTTATAAGGTACAAAAGTAGTGAAAGGCGAGCGAAGATAAAACAAGTTCGCTTGATTTTTTATCCTGAGTTGAAGGCCGCTTGAAAGCTTGCTTTCAAAGCGGCCGAAAACGAAGGATAAAGAAAAGAAAATAAGCCTAGGCTTGTTTTCTTTTCCGAGCCGCATCCTACTTTGCGAGCCGACGAAGGGAGCATAGCGACCGAAGCGGCGAGAAAAGTAGTGCGGAACGGAAAATCTTTGCGAAGAAAAGCGGAGCGGAAAAGCTTGCGAGCTGACGAAGGAGGCGAGAAAAGTTCGCAGCTGAAAAGCTGTTTGCGAGCCGACGAAGAAAAGCAAAGCGATTCTGAGCAGGCGATAAAAGTAGCAAAATTCTTGAAAATCAACACTCTACATTATTGTTTCTTGAGAATCTGATAATTTTTTGCGGAGGTGCTTGTGGGTATTAGTTTTTTTTGTACTTTTGCGGCCGGGAAAGTCCTATACGGCCAGCTCCCTGCGAATCCCCCCAGGGCTTGACCGCAGCAAGGGTAGTTTGGTTGTAGCGGCGCGATATAGATCGCTTTCCCTCCCGCCTCTTTAGCTCAGTTGGCCAGAGCACGTGATTTGTAATCTCGGGGTCGTTGGTTCGAATCCGACAAGAGGCTCGAATAAAGTATTTATAGGAATTTAAAACCGAATCTGTTCAAGCTCGCTTGAAAACAGATTCGGTTTTGAATTTTCTATCGAAGCCTTTAGGCTTCGGGACTCGACGTCGGAAGCACGAGCGAAGCGAAGTGAATCCGACAAGAGAGTTGAAAATGCGAAAATTCTTTAGCCTTCGGGACTCGACGTCGGAAGCACGAGCGAAGCGAAGTGAATCCGATGTCGTATCAAATAAAGAAAGAAGCCGGGACTCGACGTCGGAAGCACGAGCGAAGCGAAGTGAATCCGATGACGGTGAGCCCCATTGCACCGAAGAATAAACGAAAACTGCGCCAAACATACATTTGACGCAGTTTCTATCCTAGAGGATTTTCCGTATTCAATCGAAGAGATTTCTGAATTTGGCGAAGATCTTTTCGCTGAGGCTGGGCGAGGTTTTGAAGTTGTCAGACTTTTCCATTTGCTCAATGGCTTTCTTTTCGTCCTTGCTCAATTTTTCAGGCACGTAAACGCTGATGTTTACCAAAAGGTCGCCGGTGCCGTAACGATTTACCGAAGGCAAACCTTTGCCTCTCAGGCGTAGCACTTTACCAGGTTGAGTGCCCGCTTCGATTTTTACTTTCACCTTGCCATCGACGGTGGGTATTTCCACGCTTCCGCCCAAAGCAGCGGTGGGGAAGCTGAGCAACAAGTTGTAAATAAGATCGTTTTCGTCGCGAATCAGTTCGTCGTGCGCTTCTTCTTCAATCAGCACCAGCAAGTCTCCATTAATGCCGCCGCGGCGAGCCGCATTACCTTTTCCGCTCACGGTGAGCTGCATACCTTCCATTACGCCGGCCGGAATATTGATGCTGATAACTTCTTCCTGCATCAAGACACCTTCTCCATGACAATGTGAACATTTTTCGGTGATGATTTTGCCGTCGCCCTGACAATCGGGACAAACTTGCGAAGTCTGCATGCGACCCAAAATAGTGTTGGTGACGCGCGTTACCGAGCCGCGACCCTGACAGGTGGGACAAGTTTTGTGAGCATTGCCATTGGCTTCGCCTGAGCCTTGACAATGAGGACAAGCCACCGCTTTGCGCACCTTGATTTTCTTTTCAACACCTTTGGCAATATCCTGCAAGTTCAGTTTTACTTTTACGCGCAGGTTGGAACCACGATTGACGCGTGGACCGCCGCCACCGCCACCGAAGCCGCCAAAGCCACCGAAACCGCCGCCAAAGCCACCTCCGAACAAATCGCCGAAACGCGAGAATATGTCTTCCATGCTGAAACCGGCACCGCCAAAGCCTCCATCGCCCCCCAAACCGGCATGGCCAAATTGGTCGTAGCGCTGACGCTTTTCGGCGTTGCTCAGCACTTCGTAAGCTTCGGCCGCTTCCTTAAATTTTTCTTCGGCCTCTTTGTCGCCCGGATTCTTGTCGGGGTGATATTGTATCGCTTTTTTGCGGTAAGCTTTCTTGATTTCGTCTTCCGAAGCCGTCTTGCTTACCCCAAGCACTTCATAATAATCTCTTTTTTCTGCCATAATTGTTTATGCCTTATATTAATTGGCCACTACCACTTTTGCGAAACGTATAACCTTGTCGTTCAGGAAATAACCTTTCTGTACGCAATCCACTACTTTGCCCTTCATGCTTTCATCGGGAGCGGGAATCATGGTGATGGCTTCGTGCAAATCGGTATCGAAAACCTGATCTTTGGTATCGATGGCCGCTACGCCGTTTTGCTTCAAGAACGATTGCAATTTGTTGTAAACCAATGTCATGCCTTCTTTTACTGCCTCGATGTTTTCTGCTGTTTCAAGCGCGTTCAAACCTCTTTCAAAATCGTCGATAACGCCCAAAATGTTGGTCAAAACTTTTTCGCCACCATTCTTTATCAGTTCGGCTTTTTCGGCCAAAGTGCGCTTGCGATAGTTTTCGAATTCGGCGCGGCTACGCAAATAAGTGTCGTTGAGTTGTTCGTATTTAGCCTTCAGTTCGTCCAATTCCGAAAGACTTTCCTTAGCTTCGCTTTCGTTTTGAACTTCCTGATTCTGAGTTTCTTGGTTCTTGTTGTCCAAGATTTCTTCTGTGTTTTCATTTGCGGCCTGCTGGCCTTCTTTCTTCGTTTTGTTCATTATGATGTTGTTTTAATTGCTGATGATTTCGCAGTCCGTAGCAAAAACTTTGCCAAAGCATTCGGTCTGACTCTTTGTCAGTTGAATCAACGCAAAAGACTGCCATCCAAAGCGCAAATGCTGCCCCAATCTTCTTCATCCACGGGAACGCCGAAATTGTCGCCGGCTTCAGCCAAACATTCGATGATGGCTTCGAGGCTTTCGCTGTCGTCGTCTTTGCTGATGGAAATCAGGATAAAATCGTCTTGGCAGGCTTGATAATCGAGTTCGTAATCGGCGGCCAATTGTTTGAAATCTTCTTGGCTACAATTTTCGGGAAGTCTGATTTTCAGAGTGTTGAAAAAAGCATTGTTTTCCTGTTCGTAACCATACACTTCCAAAGCATCGTTCAGGTAAGCACAAAGTCCGTGCATGCGAGCAGCTTCTTCTTTCGAAATCGACAAAGGATTTTCGTCTACGGAAGTTTCGTCTGCAAACGTTTTCTCACCACATGTCAGCCAGTATGGTTGCAGTTGGCCATAAGCTATGTCGGCACCCATCTGCTTTGGACTCTTCAACAAAGGCAAAGCCTCTGTCTGACAAGACATAATCAAACGGATTTGCTGTTCTTTCAAACTTTCGCTCAAATCGCTGTAATCTTCGATGTTGCCTTCGCAGTTGGGGTAAGCCACGATGAAGGCAGCGCAATCCTTTTCCTTGAAAAACAAAGCTGCGTCCTTTTCAATCAGCTGAAAATGATGCTGTTCGCAGGCTTTCTGAAAGGCTTGGCGTTCATCGTCCTTTACGTAAGGATCTATCAGAATCTTGTGGCAAACGGCTTCGCTCTGTTTCTGAAGATTGGTGATGATGGCCGAGGCTAAACTATCGATGTTAGGATAATTGCCCACAAAGCAAGGGTGTCCTGTCAATTCTTTGATGCTCATAGTTTTATGCTAATAAGTCGATGATTTCGTCGCTGAGTGATACTAATTTTTCGCCACCATTTTCGGTAATGATGAAGGTGTTTTCTACGCCCACGGCCCCGATGCCTTCAATCACCATTTTTGGTTCGACGGCCAAAACCATGCCGGCTTGCAGTGGCTCTTTCATGCGCGGAGCGAGTACGGGCAATTCGTTGATAACCAATCCAACCCCGTGGCCTACGAACTTGGCTTGCTGACGGCATCCCATGAAATATTCGGCCATGCCGGCTTCCTGAGCAATTTTCAATGCGCCATTGTACAAATCTTCGCAAATGACGCCGGGACGAAGATTTTCCTGCACATAAGCTTGAATATCAAGGGCAACCTGATGCGCACGATACGCAATATCGGGCAATTTTCCCAAACTGTAGCAGCGACTCAAATCGTCGAGGTAACCGCTGAAATTGCCACACATGTCTACCAGAATGCTTTGTCCTTCGCGCAAGGCCGTGTCCTGAGTGGCGCCAATGGGATTCGAAGGATGTCCGGCACCTCCCAAAGCGAAATCGTAAGGCGAACTGGCGGCCGCATTGTCTCCGGCCACGACGCTTCCCATAAAAGATTCCATGTCAATGCCATAGCAACGGAAAAGTCCTAAACAGCCTCCTTTACGCATCTGATATTCGATTTCGATGCAGAAATCTTTTTCGCTCATGCCCGGACGATAAATAGAGGGAATGTTGCGGTAAACGGCTTCGTGCAGGCGGGCTGATTGACGGATCTGTTCCAATTCGTATTCGGTTTTCACGCTACGCGCCTGACGCAACATGTGGCTGATGTTCTTGATTTGGCTTGTGGCGAACATTTTCTCGAAGCGGGCCCATTGCGATTGTGGCATTTCTTCGCCTTCCAAACCGATGCTTGCGGGCAAAGCCAGACCGGCTGCCATGATAACTTCGATTATCTGTTCGGGTTTGCGGATAAAATGACAATGTCCATCTTGCAGTTGCAAAGCCTTCAGGTTGAAGTCGGAAGGACGACGCACAAAGCTGAACACTTCACCTTCGAGAGGAATATAGGTGTAACCCTGGAAGATACATTGATGCAAATAATAGGTGTTGACCGGAGTCGAAACGATGCAGGCTTCCAATTGGTTGCGTTGCATTTGTTCTCTGATTTTCAGAACTTTGAGTTTTCTTTCTGTCTGTATCATTATAATTGAATATGTTTTTAGAATATAGGATGCGGCTCGGCATAAAATTCAAGCTAACTTGAGTTTTATAATTGCTGAAAAATGAATCGCAAAATTACTAATTTTTTATAATTTTGCGAGTGACGAATTACTAACAACCCGAAGCTTCTGCCGACGGATAAAAATTTTAACATCATGATTAGAGTAGTGGCCGTTCATACGGCAATGGCCTTGGTTGAACCATTGACCAAGATTTTTAAGGAATATCTTCCTGAAGTAAAGTTGAACCATATTGCAGACGACAGTCTCATCCAAGAAGTGATTGCTAACGACCAAGTGACTCCCGCCGTGCGTCGTCGCTTGTTGGCTTATTATCACACCGCAGCCGCTTCGGGCGCCGATGTAGTATTCAACTGTTGTTCTTCAGTGGGCGATGTGGCCGATATGGGTAACGAAATTGCGCCTATTCCTGTGTTCCGTATCGATTATCCTATGGCTATGCAGGCGGTGAATTCAGCCAAACGTATTGCGGTGATTTCTACTTTGCCCACTACTTTGGATCCTACGCGTCGTCTCTTGGAACGTGCTGCTAAAGAAGCCGGCAAGGAAGTTGTTTTGGTAGATGGTTTGGCTAAGGGAGCTTTCCAGGCTGGTCAGTCTGGCGATGGTGAAACCCACGATCGTCTTATTCGTGAAGCTGCCGAAGCTATTGCAGATCAGGTAGATTTGTTTGTTTTGGCACAAGGTTCTATGGCTCGTATGGAACAGAAATTGGCAGAAATTACCGGCAAACCTGTTTTGTCGAGTCCGGTTTCCGGCGTGCTTGGTTTGAAGAAATTCTTGCAAGAAAAAGGCCTGATTTAATATGAAGAAAAGATCTTGGATTCTGGTGATGCTCATATTTTTGGGCGTCGTTACCTTTTTGGATAGAATCAATATTACGGTAGCCGGTTCGGCCATTATGCGCGACCTTAATCTGACGCCCGACCAATGGGGTTGGATTTTGAGTGCCTTTATTCTTTCGTATGGTTTGATGCAGATTCCCATGGGTGCCATGGGCGACAAGCGCGGACATCGTTCTACTTTGGCTTTGATTGTGCTTTGGTGGTCGGCATTCACGGCATTCACTGGTATGGCGGGTGGTTTTGTCAGTCTGATTCTGATTCGCTTTATGTTCGGCATCGGAGAAGCCGGTTCGTCTCCTTGTTCAACGGGTGTTATCAGTCGATGGTTTCCCAAAAAAGAAGTAGGTAAAGCGCAAGGATTTATCTGGGCTGCCAGTCGTATGGGTGGTGCTTTGACGCCTTTCATCGTTTTGCCTGTTATTACACATCTGGGCTGGCGTGCGGCATTCTATATTCTTGGTGCAGTGGGCGTTATCTGGTCTATCGTATGGTATCTTTTCTATCGCAATCAGCCTAAGGAAATGCGCGGTATCAGCGCAGAAGAAATTGCCGAAGCGCCTGTAACGCACATGGCAGTTAGCACCGAAAAAGTCTCCATCCCTTGGAAATCATTGCTTTCGTCTAAGCAGTTTTGGCTTATCCTGTCGATGTATTTCTTCTACGCTTTCGGTAGTTGGTTCTTCTTCTCTTGGTTCCCCACTTTCATGGAATTGGGACGCGGTTTCGAAAAAGATCAGCTTACTTACGCCATCGCCGTGCCTTTCGTTATGAGTATGATTGGTAATATTTCCGGTGGTTATCTCACCGACAAGTTGAGTGCAAAATATGGTTTGAAAGTGGGTCGTAAGGCTTTGGGTTCCAGTTCTTTGATTGTTTCGGCTATCTTTATGTTCTTGGCTGCTTTCATTCCCGGCAAGATGCAAGTGTTCATCTTCTTGTCTTTGGCTTTCGGTATCATCGACTTGATGCTTCCCAGCGCATGGGCTTTGTGTATCGACCTTGGTAAAAAATATTCGGGTGCCGTTTCCGGAGCCATGAACACTGCCGGCAATTTGGGTGGTTTTGTTTGTTCGCTTATTTTTGGTTACGTGGTGAGCGCCACCGGCAATTACAACCTGCCTTTGTACATCATTGCGGGCATGTTGGTAATCTCGGCCATTATCTTTATGTTCATCGATCCAACCAAGCAACTTATTTCTGACGAAGAAAATTTGTTATAAGTAATCATCTGCTGCGCTTTTATCAATATTGGGGCTCGGTCATTTACGAAAGTAAACTCCCGTCGTCCCAAATCTTAAAACCGCAACATCTAATCACTTCTGACAAATTTTCAAAGTAAAGCGAATAAGCAATCATCTGCTGCGCTGTTTTCAAGATTGAAAAAAAGACCGGGCATTAGGAATGAATTTTCCTTGCTCGGTCTTTCTTATGGTGCTATTTTCGATGAAAATGCTGACCTTATCGGTTCATCTTGGTGTAAAGGGCTTTTTCGTCGCGGTACTGTAATATTAGTGTGGAATCGTTGGGCAGGCTGATGCTATAAACCTTTCTTTTGTTGTAATCGTCTCCCTCCGAAATGACGATACCCGAAAGGAACAGTTTCATTTCTTTTGCGTCGAAAGCGTAAATGGAATAATTCGATAAATCGCAGATGGCAAACTTTTTGTTGGTTTTCAGCTTGTTGATGCAAGCCATCTGTAAGATGTCGTCGAAAATCAGGATGTTAGCACCGTATTCAATCTGGGTTTTATTTCCTTTGCTGTCTTCAATTTCTTGAAGCATCCAATTTCCGACAAGGCTGTTTTTGTTGTTGTCGGCCCAAGAACTCAGGCAGATAAAGCAAGCCATCATCAGAGATAAAGCGAGTTTTTTCATGATGGTTTCAGTTTGATTTGTTCAACATTCATTCAACATTCATTCAAGACGAGGGCATAACCAAGTCGATTTATTTCAACTTCTCAAAAGCTTCGGCCAAAGAGTTTTCGTTGCCCACGTTGCCGGGGAAAATGATGTAAGGCAAATGCGCGAAACGAGCCGAATTGTCGGTGCGGATGCAAGGCACGCCGGAGAGAATTTGTCCCATCACGCGAGCCAGTTTGATGTTGAGCCCGTGCGTGAGGATATCGTGCGAAGTGATGCCGCCTTTGGCCACCAAGTAAGCCGGCTGATAGGGAAGACGCGCCACAATGCCCACCAAAAAATCGGACACTTTCTGACCCAGCGCCTGACGTTCGTCGGCATTGTCCAGACGCACTTCCTTGCGGGCGGTATACACCACAGGCGTCAGGCCGGCTGCATCGCAGGCAATCAGTTCGGTTTGCAGTTTTTCCCACAGTTCGTCACTGCGATACAGGATATCTTCGATGCTCAGTTCGATGCCTTGCACTTGAGGACACTGCAACAGCTTCTCTAATTGCGCGGTGGTTTTCTTTACATGCGAACCCACGATGAACAAACCTTGATGCAAATTTTCGCCTTGAATCAATTCGTCTTTGCTAAGTAAATCCTTGTTTTCGATGCCGCTCAGCGCTTTGGGCAATGAGGATGATGTGCGCAAAACCGCCACGCGATGGTCTTGCGAAAGATATTGCAACAAACAGGCAGCAAAGTTTTCCAAATCGTCGTAAGTGTCGGCATCCACCGTAAGGAAAGCCGGCTCGTTATTTTGTAAAGCTTCGATGTAAGTCTTCAGATTTTCAAGCTTTTCGCCCTTGCGGAAACGTTCGTAAGCAAAAGCCTTTCCGCCTAATTTCTCTGCGATATAATCTTGCAGATTGGCATGATGATAGGCAAAGACATTGTCGCGGGCAAATTCGGTTTCGTTCACCGGAATCAACTTGTCGCCATCTTTCAGATAATGAACACCGTCGATGCTAAGACGACCCACTTCGATGAAAGCCGGAGCAAAAATCGTAAGCGGCAATCGATCGATGTCGCAAGCTTCCAGGCATTCGTGCATAACGTTGGTTTCCAGCGGAAAATGACCGCGCAAAGTGGAATCACTGCGACTCACAAAAATGAGACGATAGTTGAAATCTTGGTTGGCTTTCAGAATGGCCTGCATGGCCGAGCGCGTCACTTCGGCAGCTTGGGCGGCGGTCATGGCGCGGGTATTGGTGAGCACATAAAAGAAATCGGCCTCGTCTTGGAAGGCACGCTGTACATTTTCTTCCGACCAATCGGTGAGCAGCAGGCAGCCATGCACGGTTTGTATGCCGGTGGGATCGTCGTCCAAGGCAATCATTTTGAAACGAGATGCCTTGAGTAATTCTTTGATGTTCATAATATTAGCTTATTTGCGTACGCCTAACATTACTTTGGCTTCTTCTACGCTGGCGGGTTCGTAACCATTTTCACGCAGCAAAGCCACCAAACGTTCTACCAATTCGGCATTGTTGACGGCGTTCTCGCCTTTTTCGTAATAGAAACTGTCTTCGAAACCTACGCGGATGGCATTGGCGCCCATTTTAACGGCGGTAATCAGGAAGTTGAGGTCGGGCATGGTGTCGTGATTGAGACCCCAGGTAGAACCTTCTTCGGTCAGAGCAAGCAGACAATCAATCACTTTGGTGGTGGCGCTCAAATTGCTCGATGCGCCGGGGCCCAAACAGAAATTATAATGCAGCGGACGTTGCAACACGCCTTCGTCGGCCAGACGGGTGCAAGTTTCCACATGACTGAGATCGAACAATTCCATTTCGGGAACAGCCTGCGCTTGGTCGATGCGACCTTTCCAATAACGGATTTCGGGCAAGGTATTCACGTACACCGTTTCGGCAAAATTCACCGAACCCATATTGAGCGAAGCCACTTGCACGGCCGGTACATTCAGACAAACACAACGTTCTTCCAGACTCAAAGACGACAAACCTCCGGTAGAACTTTGAATGATGATATCGCTTTCGCGGCGAATCATGTCGCAAGTCTGTTGGAACACGGTCAAATCGAAAGTGGGATTGCCTTCCAAGTCGCGGGTATGCAGGTGCACTTGGCTGGCTCCGGCTTTGGCACAAGCCAGCACATCGCGGGTGATATCTTCGGGGCTCAAGGGGTTGTGAGAGCCGGCGGGAACTTCTTTTCCGACGTGGCAAACAGGCGCCACGGTAACGATGACTTTATTCTTCAGATTCATTGTAGTATAATGTTTAAAGCGACGACAAACTTAGAAAAAATATTGTAATTTTGCGGCCTTATCGGAAAAATCAGCATGAAATATATCGAAATAAAAGGGGCTCGCGTCAACAACCTGAAAAACGTGACGGTGAAGATTCCGCTCAACTCTTTTACGGTGATTACGGGTTTGTCGGGAAGCGGCAAATCGTCTTTGGCATTCGATACGCTCTATGCCGAAGGACAGCGTCGTTATGTGGAAAGTTTGTCGGCTTATGCGCGTCAGTTTTTGGGAAAAATGAACAAGCCCGAAGTGGATTTCATTCGCAATATTCCGCCCACCATCGCCATCGAACAGAAGGTAATCAACCGCAATGCGCGTTCGACGGTGGGCACTTCCACCGAAATCTACGATTATCTTCGTCTGCTTTTTGCCCGCGTGGGACGCACCTTTTCTCCGATTTCCGGCGAGGAAGTGAAGCGCCATACGGCACAGGATGTGATGGATTTTGTGCAGACTTTCCCTGAGGGAACGCGTTTTCTGCTGCTTTGTCCGCGCCAATTGTCCACTCGTGCCGACTTTGAATCTTTGATGCGTCAAGGTTACAGTCGTTTGGAAGTTACTTTGTCTGATGGTCCGCAAATGCTTCGCATCGACGATGTGCTGGACGATGAGGCTTTGCTCGAAGCTTGTTTGCAAGCGGAATCTAAATATCTGATTATCGACCGATTGAGTGTGCAGAACGACACGCTGAGTCTGTCGCGACTGAACGATTCTGTCGAAACGGCCTTTTACGAAGGTCAACATGCTTGTGCGCTGAGAATCTATGCCGAAGAAGGCGAGGTGTTCAAGACTTTTTCCGATCGATTCGAGGCTGACGGCATTGCTTTCGAAGAACCTACCGACCTGATGTTCAACTTTAATTCGCCTTCTGGTGCTTGTCCTACTTGCGAAGGTTTCGGCCGCGTGGTGGGTTTGGACGAAGACCTGATTGTGCCCGATAAATCTTTGTCGATATACGACGATGCCATTGCTTGTTGGCGTGGCCAAGTGATGGGCGAATGGAAGAAAGCTTTGGTGATGTCGGCGCCTAAATTCGATTTTCCGATTTTCAAACCTTGGTATCAACTCACGCAGGCTCAACGCGATTTGGTGTGGACGGGCAACCGCTATTTTCATGGTTTGTACGAATTTTTCCAACGACTCGAAGAAAAACAATATAAGGTACAAAACCGCGTGATGCTGGCGCGTTATCGCGGTAAAACCATTTGTCCCGATTGTAAGGGTCGTCGTCTGAAACCGGCTGCTTTTTACGTGAAAGTGAGCGGAAAATCCATTGCCGATCTGGTAGAAATGCCTATCAGCGATTTGTTGGTGTTTTTCAACAATTTACAACTGACCGAAAACGAAAGTTTGGTGGCCGAACGCCTTTTGTTGGAAATCCGTAAACGACTGCAGTTCTTGATGGATGTGGGTTTGAGCTATCTTCGTTTGGATCGATTGTCGAATACGCTTTCGGGTGGCGAAAGTCAGCGCATCAATCTGGTGACTTCTTTGGGTAGTAGTCTGGTAGGTTCGCTTTATGTGTTGGACGAACCCAGCATCGGGTTGCACGCCCGCGATACCGACCGCCTCATCAAGGTGCTGCGTCAGTTGCAGGCCTTGGGCAATACGGTGGTGGTGGTAGAACACGACGAAGAAATGATACGCGCTGCCGATTACATCATCGATATTGGTCCGGATGCCGGTCGTTTGGGTGGTCAGTTGGTGTATCAAGGAGCTTTGGCGCCGCTGCTTAAGAATGGCGCGGCCTTGCTCGAAGGCGATATGATGAGCAGTCATACCTTGAATTATATCACCGGTCGCGAAGAGATTGCTTTGCCGGCTTATCGTCGTTCGTGGAACAATTTTATTCAGTTGAAAGGCGTTTGTCATCACAACCTGAAAGAAATCGACGTGAAGTTTCCCTTGAACGTAATGACGGTGGTGACGGGCGTGAGCGGTTCGGGCAAATCCTCTTTGGTGCGCGATGTCTTTTACGTGGCCTTGAAGCGAAAACTGAGCGAGTCGAGCGAACGTCCGGGTACTTTCCGTGAAATTTCCGGCGATTTCGATCGCGTGTACGACATCGAGTTTGTCGACCAGAATCCTATCGGAAAATCTTCGCGCTCGAATCCGGCCACTTACCTTAAAGTATACGACGAAATTCGTAAGCTTTTTGCCGATCAGCCTTTGGCTAAACAAATGGGCATGACGGCTTCGTATTTTTCTTTCAATCAGGAAGGTGGACGTTGCGAACATTGTCAGGGCGAAGGCGTGGTGCATGTGGATATGCAGTTTATGGCCGATATTGTGATGACTTGCGAACATTGTCAGGGTAAACGTTTTCAGTCGGATGTGCTGGAAGTGCTGTACAAAGGCAAATCTATCTACGATGTTTTGGAAATGACGGTAAATCAGGCTTGTGAGTTTTTTGCGGAAGCTAAGACTTCGGCCGAAAAGAAGATTCTGAAACGTTTGCAACCTTTGAAAACGGTGGGTTTGGGTTATGTTAAACTTGGTCAGTCGTCGTCTACTTTGTCGGGCGGGGAAAGTCAGCGCGTGAAGTTGGCGTATTATCTCAGTCAGGAGCAGCCCAAGCCTTCGGTGTTTATTTTCGACGAACCTACCACGGGCTTGCATTTCCACGATATTCACGTTTTGCTGAAAGCGCTCAACGATTTGATTGCGGCCGGACACACTGTGATTATCATCGAACACAACCTAGAGGTGATAAAATGTGCCGATCATATCATCGAACTGGGCCCCGAAGGCGGTAATGCCGGTGGTGAATTGCTCTTTGCCGGAACGCCCGAAGATTTGCTGCAATGCGAGCGCAGCCATACGGCCAAATTCTTGAAAGAAAAAATGACAAAATAACCAATCGGCGCATTGGTTTAAATAAAAAAAAGAAGCCTGTCCAAAGCATAATGCTCACAAGGACAGGCTTTTTTATGTGCTATTTTGTTATTTTCCGAAGTACAACAACTTGGGAAGATCGCGCTTTTTATACTTGCCGATGGGCAGGCGCAAACCTACTTCAAATTGGGTACTCAACACATCCAGCGGAACGAATTGGGGAGAGAAGTGCGTCAGGATGTGATCCCAAGAAAGGTAAATCAAACTGCAGAAATTCAAGGCAAAACCAAAACTGCGGCCATAATCCGAAAACAAGGTATAACTACCGGCCAACTGCAAATCTTTCAGCAAGGAAATATTGGCGCTGGCTGTCAGTTCGTCAAATTGGCCATAGGCAGTGTTTTCGAGGGTGTAGATCAAACCGGCGTTGAGGCCTCTGAAAGGCTTGTAGTCGGCGGCCAACAAAAGGCGGCTGTCTAGTTTCTGAACGGCGGCTCCTTGCTGCGCAATTTGCTTGAACTGAATCATGTTTATCAGATTGTTGCTGATGTCTTCGCCTAGCTGAGCGATGGCATCTTCGCCGCTGGCTTCCAGGTCTAATGTCAATCCGCTGAAAGCAACTTCGCCGGTCGATTGTGCATTGATAACGGCTTCGGCATCCCAGCGAATGCTTCCGACATTGGTAAGTGCGGCCGAGAGTTTCAGTTTTTTGATGGGCGAGTAGCACAAGCCGAAATCAAAGGCGAAGCCTTTACCGGCGGGAGCCAAAGTTTCGACGCCGGTGAATTCGAGTCCGGTGATGTAGTCGGTGGGAACTTCGTTGCCATTTTCATCGATGGTGCCGGTGAGGGGACGCAGGCCGTAGCCATAGGCGCTCATCGTGGCTTGGGTGTTCACGGTCCAGGCATCGCTCGACATATCCACGCGCATTTGGTCGATGTTGGCATTGGCAGCAGCCAGACCAACCAAATATTTGGCTTTCACGCCGATGCGCAAATTGTCGAAGAGGTCGTAGGCGTAGCCGATGCCGGCCGAAGCGTAAGCGGAGGCCGACACGTTGAAGTTGCGGATATCGTACACCGTATGATCGCTCGACATACCTTGTTTAAGAAAGGCGAACAATTCCTTGGGAAGGTTGCTGCTGAGTCCTACATGTAATTTGGTGTCGAACGAGAAATAACCTCTTCTGGCATTGAAACCGAAACCAAAAATGTCGATGTCGGTATTCAATCCCAAGATATTATTGTCGTGCAGTTTGTTCAGGAAATCGGAGGCAGACACTTCGGGATGCAAAAAGGTGTAGAGTTCACTGCCGTCAGTATTGGGATACAAAAACTGAGTGGCCGACAAATTGGAATTTACACCGATGGCATAATGTCCCATCAGGTTGATATATCCGCGATAGGGCGAAGCGGCCGGGTTCAGTTCGTGACGATAGTTGTAGCCATCCATGAAGTAGGCTGTTTTGGATTGAGCCAAAGCGCTTGTGGCAAACAAGCAGCAAACAATGGCAAGAGATATAATCTTTTTCATAAGGAAAATCTTTTTAAGCATGCAACATTATAATTCATCAATATCCACCACAAATCCGCCTACCACTCTCAGTTTGAGTTTGGCTTGCAGGTATTGTTCGGGCGACAAAGGCGTATTGGCTACTTCGGCGTCGCTGTTCACACGGAATTTCAAAACAAAATACCTGGCTTGGTCAAGGCGATGGCTCTTGTTGTCGAGTTTGAGGGAAATGGGCGAAACGCTGGCGCTACCGTCGCTTTGGCCGGCTTTGATGCTCAGTTTTACTTCGTTTTCCATTTCGATGATTTCCATGTTTTCATCCAGAACTTCCAACTGAGCCGACAGGTTCAAAGGAATGCTGTTTTCAATTTCGCCAAACAGTTCCACGCATTCGCCGATGTAATCGAAATATTCGCCAAACTCAGACATGTCCATGTCCAAAGTGTCTTGCATAGCGAAATGACTGTTTTCGCCAAAAGCAATCGGAATGCTGATCAGATAGTCCAAATCGGCGCTGTAATCTACGTTCAAATCCAGTTCGTGCTGAACCTCGGTGTCGGTGTTTACTTGCAGGTTGAACGTCAATTCGTCGGGAATGTTCTTCAGGATATCGTTGACATTCAGTTGGATGAATTCGTAATCTTGCGGCATGTCGGCATCGGTGGCGGCAATCCAGAAATGATGCTCTTTCACTTCTTCGGGCGAAGCGGCGCGCGGCAATTCGATGTGAATGCTTTGCGTTCTGTTGTCATCGTTCACACCGCCTACAACCGGCGTCAAAGCACCGTCGATAACCAAAGGAATGGAAATGTTGCTCTTGGCCGACAAAGCAATGACCGGATTGATTTCCAAGCTTACCATGTCCGGATCTTTCATAAAGTCGGGCAAGTCGCTGAGGCTGATGCTTTCGCTGATGCTTTCGATGTTCGGATCTACCACGCCGTACACTTTGTCGAGTTGCAGTCCCTTGATGTCGGCTTTGGTGCTCACTTTGATGGGCTTGTCGCTCAAATCGCTGCTGTTGATTTCGCCGGCAGCCACATACACGGTAACATCGTATTTGATGGCTTCGCTCAGGTTGACTATGCCGCTGCTCAGGTCGAAAGTGCTGAGGTCGAGTCCCTTAATCTTCAAGCTTTTTTCAATGCTTTTTCCGTTGACGATATCCGCGTCGAAATGCCAGATGTTTCCGTCTTTCAAATCTTCGCCGCTCAAAAGGAAGGCTTCGGGCAAATCAAGACGAACATCCATCGAGATGGGTACATCCAATTCGGGCAAGTTTTCTGCTAGGAAGGCCACATTGATTTCGGCGCCATCGCTCAGCAATAAACTATCGATGCGCAAAATTTCGCTCGGAATTTCAATTTCCTCGTTAAAGGCGATGCTGTCGCTCAACTGGTAACTGATGCCGCTGATGTTGGCACCGATATCCGACAACACCATGTTGCTCAAGCTGAAATCGATGGCAATTTTTTCTTTCAGAGCTTCCGACAATTCCTTGGCGTTTACGCGACCGGCTTCTACGGCGATGCCACCTTTCACGCTGATGCTTTCGGAAATCTGCAATTCGTCGTTTTCGAAAGTTTTGTTGATGTTGAGTTTTTTCAATTCAAGTTGGATGTCGCTCGGAATGTCGCCGTTGATGCAAAGTTCGTTGTTTTGGTTCAACATCGGATGACTGGCAAATTCCATCATCTTGGGTAAAGCAATGCGAATATCTTCGGCCACAATATTCAAAGGTAATTTGGGCAATTGCAAGTGCAATTTAACAAAGGCGCCATCTTCGAGCGTTGCACTGTTGATGCTGGTCAGTTCCTTGAGCGGACGTTCT
Organism: Bacteroidales bacterium; assembly: GCA_017380635.1. Taxonomy (GTDB): domain Bacteria; phylum Bacteroidota; class Bacteroidia; order Bacteroidales; family UBA1402; genus UBA1757. The sequence continues at coordinate 30,281 of JAFODP010000015.1, forward strand.
ATTTTTTCTTCGAAACTCATGTGGATATCTTCCAGCGAATGTTCAATCTTTTTGGTGTCGGCAATGATGTCTTGAATGCCGAGTGAAGAACTTACCGAAATGTTCATGGCCGCATAATCGGGCAGGTCGGCGCTGTTGATTTTGCCCTGTAGGCCAAGACTTCCCGAGTAACTCAGTTGGTCTTCGAACGATAACGAACCATTGGTGATGGCCACTTGGCTCAAATCGACCGATTCGAGCAAGAAACGCAATTGCAAACCTTCGGCCGGGTTAAAAGCTTGTGGGGCAAGGCTGAAAGTATTGCTGCTCTGGTCTAAACCTTCTTGTGCGGCCAGTTTGAATGCTTTGGGAAATTGCAGCGAGAAAGCTTGGATGCTCAAATTGTCCTTAAGCGGTTGCAGTTTTTCGTCCCCTTTGATAAGGATTTGGATATAGCTGTTTTCCTTGGCGATAATCTGATGAATGCCGGCAATTTGTTCGGGCAATTGCTCTTGGATGTTCAGCTGGCTTTCGCCACTCATATCGACGCTTTGTCCTTCAATTTCGAAAGAAAGACTCTCGATGACAATATCGTTGAAATCCACTTCCACCAAGAAACGAAGATTCTTGATTTCGGTGATTTGGTCGGCGTAATACTTGATGCCGTTCACCCTTACATTACCGCTGGCGCTGATTTGCTTTTGGATGTTCATTTTGCCGTCAACGGGATCGTTGGCGATGTTCAATCCCTTGATACCGATGGTTTTGCTGATGCTATAATGGTTGGAGGCATTCATTACATCGCTGCTAGAGAAAACAATGTCCTGGCTGCTTTCAGCGCCGGAAAGTCCTAAGCCGAAATCGAAAATGTCGGAAGGCGAAATGCGGATATCGGGAATAATTTCGCCCGCGGTGAGGAAGTTTTCGGCATTTTCCAATTGAATACGGATGCTCATGTTGGCTGCCGTGGGCGCTTGTTTCAACTTGATGTCGCCAATGCCTTTCAGGGCGGTGGGAACATCCAAGGATAATTTCAGATTTTCATTCAGATTGATGTCCAATGTGCTAGACGGAAGAATCAAACTGATTTCTTCATGAGGAAGATTGCCGGCCAAGGCTTCGAGGAAAGGGGGCAAGGACGCAGCGCCCAACAAATTGCCTTGCTCGATATGCAAAGGATTGATGTTGAGATGTTTCTGACTGTCGGAAAGTTGGTATTTGCTCAAATCGGAACTGAAACTTTTTTCGATGGATGTCTGTGGCAGACTCAGGTTGTCCAGCGCAATGTCGCCCACGCCCAAATCGATCAGTTCCGAATGCTGCATGCCTTCGATGCTGATCTTGGTGGCCGATGCGTCCAGGCCTTCCACTTCGAATACTTCTTCGATGCTTTGGTCTTCGATGCCCAGTTCGCTCAAGCCCATTTCTGCTTTGGCGGCGCTGTCGAGCACATACGAGAAATTGTCCTTGATTTCGAATTTGTACAAATGGTTAAGGCTGTCTTTTTCAAGACCTTCGATGCTGTCCTGAAGCAAACTGTCGAGGGCAGTTCCAAGGAAGATTTTGCCATTGCTGCTAACAAGAGGTATGCTCAGTGAGTCTCCTCCGAAAGCAAGTTTCAAAGAGAGTTTCGACATATCGTAACGATGGTCGATACATGCTGTCGACAACAACAGCAATGCGCTGCACAGGCAGGCTGAATGGAATAATCGTTTCATAATATCTTGGTTTTCTATTCTTTTCAATGTGTAAAACAATAGACTGATTTCTATCTTTTTATGTGGTTTTTTCGATAAGAAATAGCGGCGGTCAAAGATAGTATACAAATCCTAAAAATGTTTAAAAAATATTGCTTTTTTATTTAAGGTGTACCACTATGATATTTTTGTGATGGCTGCCGAAGTTTATTAAGATTTTTTTTGTTTTTGGAATGGCTTTGTTCTATCTTTGCGGTCTAATGGACTCTTGCGAAAAGTGTATGTTGCATTCGCAATGCGCTTTCAATAAAGTATCAAAGGAATTTTTATCACTTTAAAAAGAGAATAAATGAAACAGAAGAAATTTTTGACCTGTGATGGTAATCAGGCTGCTGCTCATATCTCGTATATGTTCAGCGAAGTAGCTGCGATTTACCCCATTACTCCGTCATCAACCATGGCTGAGTATGTGGACGAATGGGCAGCTGCAGGACGAAAGAACATTTTTGGTGAAACCGTTTATGTTCAAGAAATGCAATCTGAAGCAGGTGCGGCAGGTGCTGTTCACGGTTCTTTGCAAGCCGGTGCACTGACCACTACCTATACCGCTTCTCAAGGTTTGCTGCTGATGATCCCTAATATGTACAAAATTGCCGGTGAATTGTTGCCTTGCGTGTTCCATGTTTCTGCACGTACCTTGGCTTCTCACGCTCTTTGTATTTTCGGTGACCATCAGGACGTTATGTCTTGTCGTCAGACTGGTTTCGCTATGTTGGCAGAAGGTTCGGTTCAGGAAGTTATGGACTTGGCCGGTGTGGCTCACTTGGCTACCATCAAGAGTCGTGTTCCTTTTGTTAACTTCTTCGACGGTTTCCGTACTTCTCACGAAATCCAGAAGATTGAAGCTTTGGAAAACGAAGATTTGGCTCCGCTTATCGATCAGGAAGCTTTGGCTGAATTCCGCGCCCGCGCTTTGAATCCCGATGCTCCCGTGATGCGTGGTATGGCTGAAAACCCCGACCACTTCTTCCAGCACAGAGAATCTTGCAATCCTTACTACGAAGCAGTTCCCGATATCGTGGCCGACTACATGAAGGAAATCTCTAAGATTACCGGTCGCGAATACAAGCCTTTCACTTATTATGGTGCTCCCGATGCTGAAAACATCATCATCGCTATGGGTTCTGTTACCGAAGCTATCCGCGAAGTGATCGACTATAAGATGGCTCAAGGTGAAAAGGTTGGTTTGATTGCCGTTCATTTGTATCGTCCTTTCTCAGTTAAATATTTGGCTAACGTATTGCCCGCAAGCGTAAAACGTATTTGCGTGCTCGATCGTACCAAAGAACCCGGTGCAAACGGCGAACCTCTCTACCTCGATGTAGTGGAAGCTTTTGCTAAGTCTGCTGAATTGGCTGCTTATAAAGATACTTTGATTGTTGGTGGTCGTTATGGTTTGGGTTCTAAGGATACTACTCCTGCTCAGATCTTGGCTGTTTACGAAAACTTGGCTCTTCCTCAGCCCAAGAATCAGTTCACCATCGGTATCGTGGACGACGTTACATTCACTTCTCTGCCTCAGGGCGAAGAAATCGCTGTAGGTGGCGAAGGTATGTTCGAAGCTAAGTTCTATGGTTTGGGTGCTGACGGTACCGTTGGTGCTAACAAGAACTCAGTGAAGATCATCGGTGACAATACCGACAAACATTGCCAGGCTTACTTCTCGTACGACTCTAAGAAGTCAGGTGGTTTCACTTGCTCACACTTGCGTTTCGGTGATACGCCTATCCGCTCTACCTATTTGGTAAATACGCCTAACTTCGTGGCTTGTCACGTTCAGGCTTATTTGAATATGTACGATGTTACCCGCGGCCTTCGTCAGAACGGTACTTTCCTTTTGAACACCATCTGGAATGCCGAAGAATTGGCTAAGAACTTGCCCGCTAAGGTAAAACGTTATTTCGCTCAGAAGAATATTTCTGTTTACTACATCAACGCTACTCAGATTGCTCAGGAAATTGGTTTGGGCAACCGTACCAACACTATCCTCCAATCTGCTTTCTTCCGTATCACCGGCGTTATTCCTGTAGATTTGGCTGTTGAACAAATGAAGAAGTTCATCGTTAAGTCTTATGGTAAGAAGGGTCAGGATATCGTTGACAAGAACAATGCTGCTGTTGACCGCGGTGGTGAATATCAACAACTTACTATCGATCCCGCATGGGCTAACTTGGCTGATGATGCTGTTGTTGCCAACAATGATCCCGCTTTCATCAACGAAGTGGTTCGTCCTATCAATGCTCAGGATGGCGACTTGTTGCCCGTTTCTGCATTCAAGGGTCGTGAAGATGGTACTTGGGATGCCGGTACTGCTCAATACGAAAAACGTGGTGTAGGTGCTTTCGTTCCTGTTTGGGATGCTGCCAACTGTATTCAATGTAACAAGTGTGCTTATGTTTGTCCTCACGCTTGTATCCGTCCTATCGTTATGGACGATGCCGAAGCTGCCGGCTTGAACGCAGAAATGATCGAAATGAAGGCTCCTGCCGCTATGAAGGGTATGAAGTTCCGTATCCAGGTGGGCGTTCTCGACTGTCTGGGTTGCGGCAACTGTGTGGATGTTTGTCCCGGTAATCCTAAGGCTGGCGGTAAGGCTCTCAAGATGGTTCATCTCGAAGGTCAATTGGGCGAAGCTGCCAACTGGGAATATTGCGTAAAGAACGTGAAGAGCAAACAACACTTGGTAGACATCAAGTCTAATCCCAAGAACTCTCAGTTCGCTACTCCTTTGTTTGAATTCTCTGGTGCTTGCTCTGGTTGTGGTGAAACACCTTATGTTAAGTTGATCTCTCAATTGTTCGGCGATCGTGAAATCATTGCTAACGCTACGGGTTGTACCTCTATCTACTCTGGTTCAGTTCCTTCTACTCCTTATACCACCAACGAAAAGGGTCATGGTCCTGCTTGGGCTAACTCTTTGTTCGAGGACTTCTGCGAATACGGTATGGGTATGCAGTTGGCTTACGAAAAGATGGTTGAACGTCTTATCCGTTTGATGACCGAAGCTCAATCTTGCGATTGCTGCAGCGACGAATTGAAAGCTTTGTTTGCTGAATGGATCGAATTCCACAACGATGCCGACAAGAGCCGCGAATTGGCCGACAAGATTACTCCTATGGTAAATGCTTGCACTTGCAAGTACTGCAAGGAAATCGCCGGTTTGTCTAAGTTCTTGGTTAAACGTAGTCAGTGGATTATCGGTGGTGACGGTGCTTCTTACGATATCGGTTACGGCGGTCTCGACCACGTGATTGCTTCTGGTAAGAATGTGAACATCTTGGTTTTGGATACCGAAGTTTACTCTAACACCGGTGGTCAGGCTTCAAAGGCTACTCCTGTAGGTGCTATCGCTAAATTTGCTGCTGCCGGTAAGCGCGTTCGTAAGAAAGACCTTGGTCTGATTGCTACCACTTACGGTTATGTATATGCTGCTCAGATTGCTATGGGTGCCGACCAGGCTCAAACTTTGAAGGCTATCCGCGAAGCTGAAGCATACGATGGTCCTTCTATCATTATTGCATACGCTCCTTGTATCAACCACGGTTTGAAGGCCGGTATGGGTAAGAGCCAGGCTGAAGAAGCTGCTGCTGTAGCATGTGGTTACTGGCACTTGTGGCGTTACAATCCTATGTTGGAAGCTGAAGGTAAGAACCCCTTCACCTTGGATTCTAAAGAACCTAACTGGGATGAATTCAAGAACTTCCTCAAGGGTGAAGTACGCTATGCATCAGTGATGAAGCAATATCCTGCCGAAGCTGAAGAATTGTTCCAGGCTGCTGAAGACAACGCTAAATGGCGTTACAAATCTTACAAGCGTATGGCTGGACAAGATTGGAATCAAGAATAATTGATTGCTGTATAATGGATGGGAGGGCGAGCCGCAAGCGGCTCGCCCTCTTCCTTTTCCCGCGAATGCCGACAAAGCCTTCTTCCTTGTTTGAATCTTCCCGAAAAGGCTTTATCTTCGCGCCCAAATAAGACTGTTATGAAGAAATGTTATGTGATGATAAGCTTGCTCATGGCATGTTTGCTGGCCCAAGCGGCTACTTGGAATAGTGCGGTAACGGGTACAGCTCTTTCGTGTAAGGTAAACGAGGCGGCTCGCCCGCTTAAGGATGCGAACGGAAAATATATGACCATCGTATATTTGGAGAATCTGGCTTGCGAAAAGATAGGGCAGAATCCTTTGTCGGAAGATGTGCAATATCTGCTCGATCAGGGTTATCGCGTTATCGAAGTGGATTATGCCGGACATCCCAAGGCAATTTCTCCCGATATCAATATGGATATCATCCGTATCAACGATGCGCTGAATGCCGGAAGTTTTGCCGGTGCAAGCAATATTTCCAATTATCGTTCTTATGTGCTTTTCGAAGGTTATCGACTGATGCGCGATGTGGCTTATTATAAGGATGATCCATCGGTGTACAATTGGCCCGGTGGCTATACGGATGGCGATTCTTTGTATATGGATATTGCTTATCCGGCCAATCCTTCCAGAGCAATCCCGACGATTATTTCTTTTTCCTACAGCAATAGTTGGCATGGCAATGAACACAAACGATTGTTTTTGGGATATACTTTCGCTATGTTCGACGATAGTTTCCTGCAGGCGGCTCCGGCAGTGGGAATGGCTTGGGCGATAGCCGATCATCCGAAATATTGCGACTGGGGGCAAGGTAAACCGCAAGGTGGCGCCAACAAGGATTTGGGCTCTTTTGAGTTGAATCCTGATGCGGCTCGCAAAGTGAAATCGGCCATTCGTACCCTGCGTGCCAAAGCAAAGGAAGTTGGCATGTCTGGCAAAATCGGTATTTATGGATTTTCGCGTGGCTCGACGGCGGCGGCTTTGTCGGTAGGAGAGAAATATGTGGCCGATTTTGAAGAGGCTGGTTTGCATCAAGATATCTCTAGCGAGGTACAAGTGGCGGCTTTGGGACCGGGTGTTTTTGATTATACTTTGGTGTACGATGATAACACCAAAGGTGATGAATCTTTGGAATCGCGCTGTGCCAAGTTGTGGGGCGCTTTGACGGAAAACAGGGCGGCTTGGGAATACAACGGAGCGGTGCAATGGGTCGGTAAAAATGCTGCGCCGGTGCTGTTTTTCTACAACACGAGCGATGAACAATATTACCAACATCAAAGTAAATCTTTCCAGGCTTTATTGACAGAAAAGGGCGTGGATTACGAACTATTGGTAGATTATGGACAAGGTCATTCTGTGCCGAAAGACACAGCTTCGCTGACGAAAATGTATCGCTTTTTTGGCAAATATCTTCAGCCGTCGTCGGAAAAGCCTTCTGGTCTTAAATCTCTGAAAGCGAAGGGAAAACGTCGCCCTTTTGCGCGCAGGTGTTGACTGTGACGACTTCGGACATCACCTGTGTGCTTGATGCGACAAAGTCGATGACGCTGCAGTGTTCGCTCTACGATATGGCGGGCCGATGTGTGTATCAATCTTCGCAACATTTTTCTCCCGGCGAGCAGGAATTTTGCATGTCTTTGCCTTTACAACTGACGAAAAATGCTTGTTATCTGCTGTACTTTTCCGAGTCGGGAAAAGCAGGGCAGACAATCTATGTTTCGCCTCGTTGAGTTTGCTTATTTGCAGTAAAGTGTGCCGAAGAATTCCGGACGATGAAAGTCGGGTTTTTCGGTGTTGATGGGCTGCCAGGAAAGGTAGTGTGGCTTGGAAAGACCATCTCCGCATTTGTAAAAATTGGCACGGATGTGGCGGCCGTCCAGACTGTCGATCTGATGCTTGAAAAAACAACTGAAAGGAATGAGCAGTGCTAGCTCCCAAGGCGCGTCGTGCGGTCGCTCGCCTAGCGGCTCGCGACCCAAACTACTCCATCTCAACACCTTGTCTCTCACTTTTTTATCGCCTCTTTCCCTGTCGTGGCGCGACTGTCCGCAACCAATGAGCATGTTTCCGATGCAATTGGCTTCGATGTTGTAATAATAGCCATCTTCGGCAGGCGAAATAAAACATTCCACGCAACTGTCGGTCCAAATGGGGCCGTTGTCTTCGGCGAGAGCCATAATGCATTCTTCTTCAACGCGATAATGCAAAAGTAAAGCCTCATCGGTGTACGCTATGCGAAACGCAACTTTGGGTCGATAAGAAAACTTTTCGGGCCAATTGCATTGTGCAATCTGATGCCATGGACAATCGGCTTGGTTCAGCGCTGGAGGAATTTCGTCGGCAGTCTGCAGTCTAAAGTTGATTTTTTGAAGATCTTGCATGATGGAATGTTTTTTGTTTCGCGAAGATAGGACTTTCTTTTGTATTGGAATTATTTTCTTGAAATAAGTGATGGGCTATTTTGATTTGCGCTGTCGTTTTTATAAAAAAGTGTTTTGTTAAAAGTGCTTTGCCGGCTTGTTTTTCTGCGCTAAAAAGACTAAACTTGTGAGATTTTTGTGAAACGCTCGAAATGGGTGTTTTGTCGGAATTTTATAGACAACTAAATATTTTTAACTAACTAAAAAACAAACTATTATGAAAAAAATTACTTCATTTTGTTTGGCGGTGGTTGCAATGATGCTTTTGGCTAGTCCGCAAGCCAAGGCTATCATCACCGATCCGGATGACTACATTATTTGGGATTCAGGTGCTTTTGCAGATTCCTCTAAACATGCCGCATTCGTGAAACCCGATTTCATGATTTGGTCGAAGGGTATTGAATTCAAGACCGACTTGAAGGTGGGCCGTACGATGGAAGAACAATACTTGGAGGACTTCGGTTTTAAGCCGGGTACCAAGGTTGAAGATGTAAAAGGCAAGCCTATGGCAGCCCTTCACGTTCCTCAACGCAAGAATGAAGAAGGTGGTGAAAGATTCTCTTTGGATTATGCTGGTTATCTTGGTCTGAAAGGCGAAGAAAAGATGCTTCCTTGGACCTACTCGAAAACCAATAATACCTTCTATCGTCCTTCGGACTCTATCGTTATCACCGTTCCTAAAACCTGCGACTCTATCTACATCCAAGGTTTGGGATCTGATACTTACTATTCTTTGATGGTGTACGAAGTGGGTGTCAGCGAATTTATTCAGTGTAACAAGGGCGTTTTCCATGGTTTGGGTGGTATCGTAAGAACCAATGTTCACCACATTGGTGGTAACTGGGGTGCCGTTCGTAGTATAGGTTTCAAACCTCAACATGTGGGTCCTGGCGATTCTACCACTATCGTTATTTTGGGTGCTTGCAAAGACTACTATGCAGACAATACCAAGAACAATTTGGCGCATTTCTGCAAGGATGGTAGCGCTGTAAAAAATAAACAAGTTTATACCGGCGACAAAGTTACCGACGCTGATGGTACTGTAAGAGATCGTTACGTGGCTTGTGAACGTTGGGGACTTTGGGAAGGTACCACCATCAACCGTATCAAGATTTACGGTAAGATTGAAAAGGGCGAAGTGCCTGTATTCGATGGTACTCACTCTGCTTTCACTTTCTCATATCAGACCAGACCTTCGGGCACCGTTGAACTTACCAAGCCTTTGAAGCAAGAAAATGGTTGGAATGGTACGGGCTTCGTTAGATATGCTTCCGACCTGGGTGTAGTAAGATCGGTTTTGTCTGCTTCTTCTTACATTTATTTGGGTTACGACAAGGACTTCGGTTCTTATGCTACCAAATTGAACGTGGTAAATGCTACCCACGATACTACCAACTACGAAAGAACTGCCCAGCATAGCAACTTCTTCCATGTGGCTGTTCCTACCACCGGATTCCAGGATATGACTTTGGATTTCGATTACGCTGTTCGTGGTGCCGACCTGCCCGTTATCGTAGCTGCTTACATCAATGGTGATACTGCTTGTACGGTTTTGGATACTTTGGCCAACTCGCTTAATCCTGCTAAAGAATTGGCTCATGCTTCTATTGCCATTCCTAACGAATTTGCCAACCAAAAGAACCTTATCGTTCGTTTCGTATTGGGTAAAGGTGCTTTGTCTGGTACCACCGAATTCGACTTGGCTAACCTCACTTTCAAGGGTTACAACGACTATTATACCAGCGTTGACGGTGCTGCCAAGGTGGCTTATCTGACTCCCGCCGAAGATCGTATTCACGTGATGAAACTTTCTCAAGGTGCCGACTCTTCTGATGTTATCTTGCCTTATCTTTTGCAAGATGAAAACTTCAATACCAGCATTATTTCTAAGGACGTTTGGTCTGCTTGGTCGAGCGAAGAAGCTATCACCGCTGCTTTGGCCGATTACGATGTAGTGGTTGCCAGTCCTTACATGACCGAAGAAGACTTGACTTTCACCAACATATTGGTTGGCAAGAAGCCTTTCTTGCACTTCAATGCTCAAACTTTCTTGTCTTGGAATGCTAACGCTACTTTGAACGAAGCTACTACCGATACCGCAATGGTTTATGCCGAAGAATTCTACTATCACCCTGTATTCGGTTCAGTAGATTTGGACGAAGAAAAATTGGAAATTCCTTCATTCTTCTCGGCTTTGTCAAGCGGTGTTAAGGTAAATGCTGCCGACAATCAATATGTATTGGCTTCGTTGAATGAAACGGGTGCTGCTGTTATCTTCGAAGATTATAGCGTTCCTGCTGCCAAGTATGTATTCATGGATATGTCTGCCGACAATTCTACCTCTATCAACAGCAAGGGTAAACAAGTGATTGCCAACTTGATCAACTATTTGAAGAAGGGTGGTAACTTTGCTAAGCCTACTTTCGAATTAATTTCTACCGGTGCTATCGTTGAAAACTATGCTCAGTTGAAAGATGCTGCCAACTACGACTATGGTGTATTGAACCTGACCACTCCCGTTATCAAGATGAAGACCTCTACCGATGCTAACGCTGTTTACCAAATTGGTGAAGGTTTCAGCTTCGGTGGCAACAATATCACTTTCGCTCCCAATAGCAGCAGCGACGATGTTGTGATTGTTGGTGCTTTGACGGATGCCGATAAATTGAATGCCAGCAGTCTTACTTTCAAGAATATCACTTTTGTTCCTGCTGATGCAACGGCTGTGATTACTTTGAAGGAAAACGATAAGATTGCTAACGAATTGAAGTTCGAAAACTGTACTTTCAACAACTTGAAAGAAGGTTTCATCGCTTTGACCGGTGTTAACAACGCCATGAAGGCTATCACTTTGAACAACAACTTGTTCAATGGTGTAGACGTGGCTTCTTTGATTAAGGTGGCTGCCGATACGGCTTCATTGCACACCGTAAATGTTAACGAAAACCGTTTCTACGATTACAAGGCTGCGGCTCTCTTGGAATGGAACACTACTGTAACCAAGGAAATCGATGACGACGATGCCGATGGCGACGAACTTCTGGCTATCAATATCAACCATAATACTTTCAGAAATGCTACTCCTAGCGAAGACAGCCACAAGCTGATTGCTATGGAAACTGTACAAGTATTCGATACCGCTTCTGTAGTGGTTAACAACAACTTGTTCTACAATACCGGTGCTGCCGTGGTTGAATTGTTCAACGCTCCCGAATTCAACGAATACATCACGATGGATGGTGAAACAGAAGTACGCGATACCGTTTACTTCGGTTCTTATTTGAATTTGGACAAGAACTTCGTAGAAGCTGCCGAAATCACTTTCTTGGCTGCAGAAGGTTGGGAAACTGGCGATTACGACATGGTAACCAAAGAAGATTTGAACATTACCACCGTATTCGACGATGCCGAACTGACTCAGATCAGCAAGTTGTCTCCTCTGTACACTGCCGGTATTGCTTCTGGTTTGGACCGTGCTTATGTAGGTGCTATCGCCAACTATACTTCTCGTCATGCCGGTGATGAAACTACTTTTGTTGTTAAGAATGCTCCTGAATTGAAGACCGCTTTGGAATTGGCCATCGGTGGTGATATCATCGAATTGGAAAACAATACCGAAGATTCTTTGGGCGTATATCAGTTGGGTCAGAGTGGTTTCACTTATCCCGCTACCGGTGGTAAGTTGATTATCCGCGCTGCCGAAGGTCATCAGCCTGTATTGTTCGGTAACATGGCTCCTTCTAACGCCAACTTCAATTTGGACGAACTCTTGATTGAAAATCTTACCTGGAACGATCCTACTGTACAAGAATCAAACCGTATTGAAGGCTATAGCTCAGATGCTTACTCTCCCTTCTATTTCCGTGCTTCAGATGGTTATATCGGTTTGTTCCACATCACCAACTCTGCTTTCAAGAACTTGGAAATGCAGGCTGTAGTTCGTACCAACAAGTGCTACGACGAAGCTGCCGGTACTGGTTTGACTATCGGTGAAGTTTTGATGGATTACAACGAATTCGACAACTTCGGTGGTGCAACGCCCGACGGTAAGGTGGCTTATCACTTTGTTCAGTTCGACGTGAAGGGTTCTTACACCATCAACAACTTTACCTTCATCGAAAACATCGTGAAGAATTTCCACGGTAGCCAGATGTTCAACATCAACCGTGAAGGTTCGTTGAATGCTGCCGACTCTACTATCAACATCAAGATTATCAACAACTTGTTCTACAAGGTTGGTGGTAACGCTCCCGATAAGTATCGTAACTTCTTGGAATTCAACAAGGCTCCTGCCGGCCACACCGTTAATATCGACATTACCAACAACGTATTCTACAAACGTTGGAGTGATGTTTTGACCGGTCAATATCCTCAGGGTCAGTTGGATCTCTTCGATGGTAGCCAAGTGAAGGCTTACACCATCAATGTTAAGAAGAACTACTACGAAGGTGAATACTACAACTCTGACGAATCTTACGGTTGTAACCCCATGGCTCTGACCGATGCCGGTTCAGATCAGAACTTGAGCTTGTCGCCTGCTTCTGCAGTAGAAGTGAATCGCGATGTTGCTTTAGACTGGAACAACGTAAATGACTATATCGAATTGGACGAAGATACCGAAGATTTCACCAATAATGTAGATCAAGGTGCTGACGTATTCGGTTTGGGTGAAGAACATCCTTACAATCCTGAATACAAGTACATCGGTGTTGGTTTGTTGTATGGTGTGGGACAAATGGCTTCTCCTGATGCTGTTGAAGATGTACTGGTGGCTAAGTTTGCCGTATTCGCCAACAATGGTAAGTTGTTCATCAATGTGGCTGAAAAGGCTCAGGTGGAAATCTACCACATCAGCGGTGCTAAGGTGGCTACCAAGGCTTTGAATGCTGGTTTGAACGAAATCGGTGCTTTGAGCAATGGTATGTATATCTTGAATATCGACGGCCAAATGGCTAAGGTTTTGGTGAAGTAATTTCGCTTCGAATTAATTGGTACAAGCCCGCGCTTTTTTGAGCGCGGGCTTGTTTTTTATCACGGCTTTTGCGTACTTTTGCGCTATGTGCCAAAAATGCACTATAACAGGCTAAAACAGAATAAGTATGATTATTGAAACCAGAGCCTTTGCTCGCGCCGGATTGTTAGGCAATCCTTCCGATGGCTTTTTCGGAAAAACTATTTCCATTATTGTCAGAAACTTCGGGGCCAGTGTATTGTTGTACGAATCGCCCGAATTGCGTATCGAAGAAGACGAAGAATATGCCTTCCGCAATCTGCGACACTTTACCGATACCATTTCTAAAACCGGCTATTATGGTGGTAAACGCTTAGTGAAAGCAGCCATCAAGAAATTTTGCGATTACTGCGACGAACAAGGTATCAAGTTGCCATATCGCAATTTTACGGTACGCTTTAGCACCACCATTCCCCGTCAGGTGGGATTGTCGGGCTCGAGTGCCATTATCACCGCTACCTTCAAAGCTTTGATGCAATTTTTCGAAGTGCAGATTCCTATGGAAATGTTGCCCACTTGGGTGCTGCGCGCCGAAACCGAAGAACTGGCCATTACTGCCGGTTTGCAAGACCGCGTCATTCAGGCCTACGAAGGTTGCGTGTTCATGGATTTCGACAAAGATTTTCTGCAAGCCAATCAACGAGGTCGTTACGAACAAATCGATCCGGCTTTGTTGCCCAATTTCTACATTGCTTACAAGACCGAATTGAGCAAGGTGTCGGGAGCGGTGCACAATCCCATCAAGGAACGTTTCGAAGCCGGCGATCCTTTGGTTTGCGATACTATGGCCGAAATTGCCCAAGTGGCCGAAGATGGCAAGCAAGCTATTTTGCAAGGTGATATGCAAAAACTCAATGCGCTTATCAACAAGAATTTCGATTTGAGATGCAAGATATACAAGATTTCGCCCGAAAACCTGGAATTGGTACAATTGGCACGCAGTTGTGGTGTGTCGGCCAAGTTTGCAGGTTCAGGTGGAACCATCATCGGTATGTATCCCGACGAAGAATCTTTGCATCGTCTCATCGTGAAGATGAAAGCTAAAAATATCCGCGTCATCAAACCTTATATTTCATAAGTCATGATAAAAAAAGCTGTTATTCCTGCCGCCGGTCTGGGCACCAGTTTTTTGCCCGCCACCAAGGCGCAGCCCAAAGAAATGTTGCCTATCATCGACATTCCAACCATACAATATGTGGTGCAGGAATGTGTCGATTCGGGTATTGAAGATATTCTGATTATCACCGGAAAAGGCAAACGTTCTATCGAAGATCATTTCGATCGCAATCTGGAATTGGAAGAACGTATCCGCGAACGCGAAGACGAATTCTGGTACAACGAATTGCGTCATATCGATAGTATGGCCAATATTCATTTTGTTCGTCAGAAAGAACCCAATGGCTTGGGCGATGCTTTGTATCAAGCGCGTTTTCATTGTGGAAATGAGGCATTTGCCGTTCTCTTGGGCGACAGCATCAACGATTCCAATATTCCCATCACCCAACAAATGATCGATGCCTACGAACAATATCGTCATACCATTATCGCCGTGCAGCAAGTGCCCGACAATCGCGTGAACCGTTACGGTATCGTGGGCGGACGTTTTCTGAGCGAGCGTATCATGCAAGTGTCTGAGATGGTGGAAAAACCCCAAGTGGGCAAGAGTCCGTCCAACTGGGCGGTGGCCGGTCGTTATATCCTCACGCCTGAGATTTTCCCGGCTATCGAGCAAGTGGCCAAGACGGCGCCGCAAGAAGTGCAACTCACCGATGCTTTGCGTTTGCTGTTGCCTACCGACGGTGTGATTGCCATGAAGATAGACGGCCAGCGTTACGATATCGGCACCAAGCTCGATTATCTGAAAACCACCGTGGAATTTGCCCTGAAACGCAAGGAATTTGCCGAACCTTTTGCCCAATTCCTTCGCGAAAGATTAGCACAATATGAATCAAGTAAATAAATAATCATGAAGAAAAATCTTTTCACTTTAGTGTTGGCTTTGGCCGCATTGTCGCTCAACGCACAGTATGTGTCGTCTGTTTGGAAAGCAGATCTCGGCGGCGGCAAGTATCAGAACCCCATTATTTATGCCGACTATTCGGATCCCAGTGTTTGTGCCGGTCCTGACGGTTATTATATGACGGCTTCAAGTTTCAACTGTGTGCCCGGTTTGCCTATTTTGTATTCTACCGACTTGGTCAACTGGACTCTTATTTCGCACGCACTTCCCGTGCAATATCCCGAAGATCATTTCACGCTGCCGCAGCATGGTAATGGCGTTTGGGCCCCCGCTTTTCGTTATCACGACGGAGAATTCTATATCTATTGGGGCGATCCCGATTTCGGTATTTATATGGTAAAAGCCAAAGATGCCCGCGGACCTTGGAGCAAGCCTGTGATGGTAAAAGAAGGCAAAGGTCTTATCGATCCCAGTCCGCTTTGGGACGACGATGGCAAGGCATGGTTGGCATTTGCTTTTGCAGGAAGTCGTCGTGGTTTGAAGTCGGTATTGTTGATGACCGAAATGACTTACGATGGCACACAAGCCATTGGTCAGGCTCGCATCATTTACGATGGACACGAAGAAAATCCCACTATCGAAGGAACCAAACTGTACAAATATAAAGGACGTTATTACAATTTCTCACCTTCAGGTGGCGTGGCTACCGGTTGGCAGGAAGTGTTGCGTGCCGATCATCCTTGGGGTCCCTGGGAAGCTAAAACCGTTATGGCACAAGGCAATTCTCCCGTTAATGGCCCTCACCAGGGTTGTTGGGTGCGTACGCCCGAAGGCGAAGACTGGTTTATCCACTTCCAGGATGTTGGTCCCGTAGGCCGTATCATTCACTTGAATCCTATGACTTGGACCGAAGATGGTTGGCCTGTTATCGGTGTGGATAAAGACGGCGACGGCGTGGGCGAACCTGTGATGAAATACAACAAACCCAAAGGTTTGAAGTCGGTGGTTTGCACGCCTCAGGAAAGCGACGAATTCGATCAAGTGGCGCTTGGTTTGCAATGGCAATGGCATGGTAATGTTCAGCCCGAATGGTATTATATCGATCCTCGCGAAGGCGGCCGTATCCGTCTGTTTGCCGACGATTGGCATGCACCCGCTCAGACTCTTTGGGATGCTACCAACCTTTTGATGCAGAAGATTCCTGCTCCCAATATGAAGGCAACTTCTTTGGTAAGATTCGTTCCTCGCGACAAAACCATCGGCGAACGCGGCGGTTTGGTAGTGATGGGTATGGATTATGGTGTGCTCAGTTTTGAACAAACTGCCGAAGGCTTGATGTTGACCCAACGCATTTGCAAGAAAGCTGATCGTGGAGGTAAGGAAGAACTCGTTGCCAGTCAGCCCATGACGACCAATAAAATTTACATGCGCGTAGCCATCAAGAATGGTAATCAATGTCAATTCTATTACAGCGAAGATGGCAAGAAATACCAAGCATTCGGCAAGCCTTTCGAAATTCGCGAAGGCAAGTGGATTGGTGCCAAGGTGGGTCTGTATTGTTCACGCGCCAAATCGACCAACGACAGTGGTTGGTTGGAAGCCGAAAACTTCATCATCAGCAAATAAGATTGCATGAAAAAAACGACAGTTATCTATCTGGTATCCGTTTGCTGGCTCGTTTTGGTAGGGGTGCTGAGTTTCTTTACTTTAAAACGCGAGAAACAACGCAACCCTTTCCCCATCGAGTATGATTATCGCATGAAAGGCATGGACAGTTTGCGACTGTCTGTGCCCGTGCCCGATGGTGTTTACGAAGTGCAGATTCTTTTGGGACACAGAAAGAAAGCCGGCATGACCACCGTCAGAGCCGAATCCAGACGCTTGTTTTTGGAAAACGAATACACGGCCGAAGGCGAATATAAAGGCTATCGATTCTGTATACACAAACGCACGCCTCAAATCAACGAACAAGAACGTGTGCGCCTGAAGAAACGCGAATACAACAAACTCAACTGGAACCATACGCTCGATTTGGAATTTGCCGGTGCCAATCCGCAAGTGGCGCGTGTCATTATCCGTCCGGCCAAGAATGATGTTCCGGTGCTGTTTCTTTGTGGCAATTCTACCGTGGTAGATCAGGATAACGAGCCTTGGGGCAGCTGGGGACAGATGATTCCGCGTTTTTTCAATCATCAGCTTTGCGTGGCCAATTTTGCTGAATCGGGCGAATCGGCCAACACTTTTATCGCGGCCAAGCGCTGGAAGAAAATCCTTACGATGATTAAGCCCGGCGACTATGTGCTGATAGAATTCGGACACAACGACCAAAAGCAGAAAGGCGAGGGTAAGGGAGCTTATCTTTCTTTCTGGAATAGCATGAAACAGATGGTGGACGAAGCTCGCGCCGCAGGCGCGACGCCCATTCTGGTGACGCCTACGCAACGCAGAAGTTTCGGCCCCGATGGCAAAATTCAAGACACGCATCTCGATTTTCCGCAAGCTACCCGCGATTTGGCTGCACAAGAATCGCTGGCACTCATCGATTTGCATGCCATGACCAGAACGCTGTACGAAGCTTTTGGCGAAGAGGCTTCCAAATGTCTGTTCGTGCATTATCCGGCCGGCACCTGGCCCGGACAAACCAAAGACTTGGCCGACAATACGCATTTCAATCCTTTCGGCGCTTATCAAGTGGCCAAATGTGTGGTGGAAGGCCTGCGTCAGGCCAATGTGGACTTGGTGCAATATCTCCGCGACGATGTGACAACCTATCATCCGGCTCATCCCGACGATCCGAGTCAATTTATTTGGTCGCCTTCTGAGTATATCGAAATAGAAAAACCCGACGGAAATTAAACTTATGGGAAAGGCTCCTGCTTGGGGTAAAATAGGACTGTGCTTGTTGTGCTTGGCTTTATTGATGCAGCCAAGCATGGCTTTTGCTCAATTCCATACTTCGGGCGACGATCCGGCAAGTTTGAAATGGTCGCAATTGCAAGTGGGCGCTTTCAATCTGATTTACCCGCGTCAGCAGGAATCATTGGCCTATCATTATGCGGCAAAGATACAGGCTGAAATGCCCAAGCCTTTGTCGGGTCTGCGAGCTGAATTGCCGCGACGTCCCATCCCGGTGCTTTTGCATGCCTATTCTGCCGATGCCAATGCGATGGTGGCCTGGCCGCCACGACGTATGGAGTTTTTTACCATTCCATCGCCCTCTTTGTCGTCTTCTTTGGATTGGGCGCGCACTTTGGTTTGGCACGAAGGACGTCATGTGGCGCAATATCAGCGATCTACCGAAGGTGTTTTCCGCGCGTTGCATTTCTTGATAGGGGAACAATCCGAAGGTTTGGCGGCTCTGTATTACGCTTCGCCCGGATTTTACGAAGGCGATGCCGTTTTTGCAGAAAGTGTGTATAGCCACGAAGGACGCGGTCGTCAAGCGGAATTTCTTTTGCCTTATCGAGCTTATTTTGCCGATTCCATCGACTTTTCTTACGATAAATGGCAGTTCGGGTCGTATAGGCATTACATTCCCAACGAATATGCTTTGGGTTATTTCAAACAGTCGGCGGGCTATGCGCTCAATGCGGCCAAGCTGGATTATCCTTACGAAGCCAATGCAAAAGTGTACGACCATTTGAGCCGAGGCTTGTTTCAATATCGCAAGGCTTATACCAAGGCATTTGGTATGTATATGCGACAGATGTGGGCGGCTGGAAAGGCTTACTACGAAGAATATTGGCGCGAAGATAGTTCGCAACTTTTCGATCAAGCAACACGTTATCAGCATCTTGTCGAGGAAAAAGATTACAACGACTATCGTTCTTCTGTGCTCTTGGACGATGGAAAAATGATTTTGCATAAAGCTACTTTGGGCAAGTCTCCTCGCATGATTTTGTTCGATCCGAGTACGCAGAGCAGTAGGACACTCTTTTTCACCGGCCGTGTGAATTCGCCTTTGCGTGCTAATCAGGAATATGTGTATTGGACGGAAAATATTTCGCATCCGCGTTGGCAACATCAATCGTATTCGGTGCTTTGTGCTTATCCTTTGGCTGATACCTCACGTGTGAATGCGCGTTATAAGTATCTGACTACCCGCAGTTTATTCTTTCATCCATCGCCTTCGCCCGATGGCAGATTTCTGGCTTTGGTGGAAGCAGATATTTCGGCCAAAACGCGACTCCTGATTCTTCGCTTGTCCGATATGACGGTGATGCACAGTTTCAATATGCCGGCATACGATGTGCTGAAGGAAAGCGTTTGGTCGGACGATGACAAGCTCTATTTCAGTGTGTTGAACGAAGAAGGTTTGCGCTTGGATGTGCTGGATCTGATCAGTGGAACCATTTCTCCTTGCTTACCTGCGCAGGCACGCACTTTCCGTCATCTGAGTTATCACGATGGCTATCTGTATTTCGATGCCGATTTCGATGCCACGACGCAAATCTATCGTTATCAGCTGAAAAATGCCACTTTGGAAAAACTTACACAGGCACGATTTGCGGCTTCGCAGGCCAAGCCAACGCAAGAGGCTTTGTATTTTCTCGATTACGATGCCAAGGGAAATATCCCCGCTTCCATGCCTTGGACGGATTTGCGTCCCGCACTTTCCGATGGAAGCTATAAAAATTTCCTCGTAGACGATTTGCTGGCGCAACAGCCTGTTGCCATGGATACTACGGCGCTAGAAACTTACGAAATTTCGCAGCCCAAGCCTTACCACAAACTCACGCACTTGTTGCATTTCCATTCCTGGGCGCCTTTGTACTACGATAAAGATCAATTGACGTCTTTCGATTTGAGTCATTATTACGAAACGGTGGCGCCAGGTTTGTCGTTGTTCACGCAGAACGATTTGGGAACGGCTTACGGACAATTGGGCTATTCTTATCACGACGGTTATCATGCACTGCATGCGCGATTTACCTACAGCGGCTGGTATCCGATAGTCAGTTTGCAATTGGATTACAACGATGAAAGCTCGTATCGTAGCATTGCGCGTAATGATACTTTGTTCCGTCATAGTCCCGCGCCTTCGCTGCAGGGACGATTGCTCGCTTATGTGCCGCTGCAATATCGTCGTCAGGCTTGGACCACGCAAGTAGTGCCTTCGTTGCAATTTTATCTTGACAACAACCGTTGGTATTCAAAGCTGAGCAAACGCTACGAGTACAGCAATTTCATGTTGTGGCAATTACAACTTTCAACGGCCAGAGACAAGGCCCAACGCGATATTAAATCGCCGCTCCATGCAGGCATGACCATGGGCGTGATGCATCCACTGACGCGCGAACTCTATTACACGCCGCAATCTTTGTTTTCGCTGTATGGCGGAACGCATCTGGGGATACTTTCCAACGATGTGCTGTCGTATAAATTTGCCGCGCAACGCTATTATCTCAACAGTACCACGCGCATGTTGATGCGGCCATTGTTGTCGTCGAGAGGATTTGAAGGCATTTATGCCAAGAAGATGCGCTATCACGCGCTGGATTATACCTTTCCGCTAAATATGGATTTGTCCATTCCTAATATTGTGTATATCAAGCGATTGGAAACCACGCTCTTTGCCGAGATGCTGCATGCGCAACAATCTTTGGTGTCAAGAGACGAAGACAAAACCTATCGTGCCGTGGGCGTAGAAGCCTCATTCAATCTTTGTCCTCTGCGCATCAATTTTGCCTTGAATATCGGTTTGCGTGCCACCTTGAGCGATGCGCCCGCTGGCAGCGGTGTCGAAATGGTGCTGAACGTTCCTTATCTGTAAATTTCCTCCGAGAATAGTCTGTGATTTTCTTGAAAGATAGCTGCAAAAATGATAGCTTTGTGTTTGCTTTTGAGAGATATATAGATAAATGAAAATCAATATTTTACGAAAATTATTGCTGCTGATTTCTGTGTGGGTGTCCATCCATTCGATGGCGCAGAATATCAGTGTCAGCAGTTTTAGGTTGCTCGAGAACGATTTGACGGCCAATACTTACGGCACCATCGAGCGAGATCACAACGGCGAAGTGGCCGCATTGCTTAAAATTTCTACCACGGCGCAAGGCTTCAGTTTCGAGGCCGGCATGGTGGGTGTGGTGAAAATTCAGCAGAAAGTAGGCGAGATTTGGGTGTATGTGCCGCACGGCATCAAGCGCTTGTCTATTTTTCATCAGCAGTTGGGAACGCTGCGCGATTATTATTTCCCCATTCCTATCGAAAAAGCCAGAACCTACGAAATGGTGCTCACCACCGGCCAGGTGGAAACCGTCGTGAATCATACTTTGGCTAAGCAAACCGTTGTTTTTCAGGTAGAACCGGCCAACGCAATTGTCGAAGTAGACGATAAACTGCTTTTGGTGGACGAAACCGGTATTGCGTCGGATATTCTGCCTTATGGCCGTTATACCTATCGTGTTTCTTGTGAAAATTATCATAGCGAAGTGGGCGTGCTCGAATTGAATTCCGGCTCGAAAGTGGTGAAACAAATTCAGTTGAAGCCCAATTTCGGTTGGTTGCAGATTAATGCTTCCGACGAATTCCAAGGCGCTTATGTCTTTCTGAATCAACAACGTTTGGGTCAGGCTCCGCTCAGAACCGAGGCTTTGAAAAGCGGTAGTTATCAGCTGCGCGTCATGAAGCCGATGTACAAGAATTTCGAACAGAACATCCTTATCAACGACAATCAGGAAACCATTGTCGATTTGCAGATGCAGCCCAATTTTGCCCAAGTGACGCTGCTTTGCGAAGATAGCGAGGCCGAGATTTGGGTGGACGAACAATTCAAAGGCAAGGGCCGTTGCAGCTTGACGCTCGAAATGGGTCAATACAAGGCGGAAAGCCGTCGCGCTTCGCATAAAGCCACCACGCAATTGTTGCAGATTAGCTCTCCTGTCGATCAGGAAATTACGCTCAAAGCGCCGGTGCCTTTGTACGCTTCTATGGAAATTAAATCGACGCCGGCCTTGGCCAATGTCTATATCGACGATCAATTAATGGGCGAGACGCCTTTGGTGCTGAACAATATTCTGGTGGGCGAACACGCTTTGCGTCTTGAAAAGCCCGGTTATCTGAATTATTCGCAAAACATCAGCCTGCGTCATGGCGACAATTTCCAACTGAGTCAAAGCCTGCAAGCCGATGCTTCGAAAAGTGCTGCACAAGCCGACGCTTCGAAAAAGCCGACGCAAACCAAACCTTCTTCGCTGACGGAAACATCTTTGCCCAAGGTGCAAACGCCCACCGTGCAAGCCAAGCCGGAAAAGCCCGCCAAGCCTATCAGGTTCGCGGAAGCTAAAGCCGACAAAACGCCCAAACTTCGTCCAAATAAAGTGCCTTACTATCGCGATTTGTCGCTCTATGCTATGGCCAATGGTGGTTTGGAATGTTTTTACTCCAGCGGATTTGGCAATGTGGGTGTGGGTGCTTATTACAAAGGTATCAACGTAGAATATAGCTATGGTTATTATGATACGCCCATTAAGGTAGATTATCGTTTTACTTTGGGTTATGCCTTGCCTTTGGGTAAATCATTCATGTTGACCCCGCAAGTGTCTTATGCCGTTTTTTCTGCCATCGATTACGATCGTGGTGGCTATTCCGTGCAAGATATGTCGTGGATGTTAGGCGCTCGTGTGCAAGCTTGTATCAATAAAAATTGGGCCCTTAGCTTCTCGAGCGATTATTCCTTCAACCACAAACTGCACATGACGATGGGTTTGGTGTATAATATTCCTCTGAAAAAATAACGAAACAATGGCAATGTCGATACGAAAATATATCTATGCATCTTTGGCGCTTATCTGCCTGATGTGCTCTTGCGACCCTTGGTTGGTGCCGCCCGTCAAAATAACTTACGAGGAAGATGCCAACGGACACAAATATGTAGATTTAGGACTCTCGGTAAAATGGGCTGCCTACGATATCGGTGCCAATAGTGCCACCGAACTTGGCGACTTTTTTGCTTGGGGTGAAACCCAGCCTAAAAAGGACTATTCTTGGGATACTTATAAGTTTGCAGTGACTTACAAATCGCCTGAATCCGCCACCAGGAGCTTTGATAACGGATATGGTAAAGAATACGAATTGACCAAATATAATCTAGACCCCAACAGCGAATATTACGATGGCAAAAACACCCTCGACTTGATAGACGATGCGGCCCACATGGCTTGGGGTGGCAATTGGCGTATGCCTACGAAAGCTGAATGTGAGGAATTGCTTGAAAAATGCGAATGGACCCGGACCGAATATTTAGGCGTGTACGGATACGATGTGAAAGGTCCCAACGGCAACCGTATGTTTTTGCCGCATTATAAGGAAGTGAGTGATATGCTTTCAGATAGATGGTTTTATCGCTGGTCGAGCAATTGCCTAAATAACAATGACACATATTACAATCCAGAGGAATTTGCCTACACGATGTCTGAAAGTGGATTTGGAGAGGCGCATCGTTCTTTTGGTCTTTTCGTGCGCGCCGTGTACGATAAGTCGCTGCCCAAGTACTCCGTCCTTACGTTCGATGCCAACGGCGGTGAAGGCTTGATGCATCCGCAGCAATTCAACAAGGGCGTTTCGCAAAGTATTAATGCTGTACGTTTCACCCACGAATCTTTGAATTTTGCCGGCTGGAACACCGCGCCCGACGGAAGCGGCACTTCTTATACAGATAAGCAGTCGATAACCTTGACGCAAGATATCACGCTCTATGCGCAGTGGGCGCTTGCCAATGGCGAAGAGAATGGTTATGGCTACGTAGATCTCGGCCTTCCCCGCGGAACCAAATGGGCTATCTACAATGTGGGCACCACCTCTCCCGAAGGCTATGGGGATTACTTCGCCTGGGGCGAAACGAGCCCGAAAGATAACTACGATTGGAGTACCTATAAATATTGCAAGGGCTCGGAAAATACGAAAACCAAGTACTACATACAGAACGACTTGGGCAGGGGGGGACGAAAAAACCACCCTCGATTTTACCGACGATGCCGCCCGCGTGAACTGGGGCGGCAAATGGCGCATGCCGACATACACAGAAATAGAAGAGTTGATCGATCATTGTTCTTGGGTATGGACTACGCAAAACGGAGCAAATGGCTATTTGGTAACAAGCAAGAAAAACGCCAACAAGCTATTTTTGCCTGCGGCCGGTTATCGCAATGGTACTTCTGTCAACTATGTCGGTTCCGAGGGATACTATTGGTCGAACTTGCTCGAAGTGAGCTATCCGAACGACGCTCGCTTCTTGTACTTCTATTCGAGCGACGTGGGCTATGGCTGCTACGGTCGCCACTACGGTTTCACGGTTCGCGCTGTGTTCTCCGATAATGATAAGCCCTCCACTTTCGTGACCCTTACTTTCGATCCTAACGGCGGCGAGGGAACTATGTCTGCGCAACTTTTCGAAGCCGGTGTTACGCAAACTTTGGCTGCCAACAAATTCACTCGCTCCGGTTACTATTTTTCCGTCTGGAATACCGCGCCCGACGGCAGCGGCACCTCCTACACTGATAGCCAAGAAATCACTTTGACGGAAGATGTCACGCTTTATGCGCAGTGGAAACAAGTAAAAGGAATTGAAAACGGCTACGAATGGGTGGATCTTGGCCTGCCCAGCGGTCTGAAATGGGCCACTTGCAATATTGGCGCTACCACCCCAGAAGGCTACGGTGATTACTTCGCATGGGGCGAAATCGCACCGAAAGAGGATTATTCTTCTTATTGGGAAACGTATAAGTATTGCAATGGCTCAGAAACTTCATTGACCAAATATTGCAACAACAGCAGTTACGGATACAATGGCTTCACCGATAACAAAACCACCCTCGACCTCTCCGACGATGCCGCCCGAGCCAATTGGGGCGGCAAGTGGCGTATGCCAACCCAAGCCGAATACGATGAACTAATAAACAACTGCACTTGGACTCGGACCACCCAAAGCGGAGTAAATGGATATAGCGTAACAAGCAAAACCAACGGAAACAGTATATTCCTGCCTGCGGCCGGCTACCGCAGTGATACTTCAGTCTACGGTGTCGGTTTCTGCGGCTACTATTGGTCGAGTTCACTCTACGAGAGCGATCCGGACTTCGTGTACAACTTGATGAGCCTCTATTCGGACAGTGTTGTGCTCTTGCACTGCGGCGGCCCCCGCTACGGCGGTCAGACCGTTCGCGCAGTCTGCCCGTAGCCCGCGCGAGGCCGAAAGGCAGAGCGCCGGGCGTTTTGCCGGAATTTATCCCAAATAAGTGCACGCAACACTTGCAAACGCGAGCGGGCAGCCGAGCCTGCGAGCGTGCGGCTTGCTCATACAGCCTACACTCAAACGAAATGCCTTGTTCAGAATTTTGCTCCCATTCGTTCGTAATCTGAAGGAACTTTACAAGTAGGGATTTTCCAGTTTTTCTTGGCCGATGCTTGTGCTCGGGCCGTGTCCGCAATAGACAATGGTGTCGTGGGGCAAAGCGAGTAATTTGACGCGAATGCTTTCGATAAGTTGTGCGTAGTCGCCGCCCTCCAGGTCGGTGCGGCCAATGCTTCCGGCAAAGAGGCTGTCGCCGGCAAAAAGCACTTTTTCTTCCGGAAAATAAAAAGCCAATCCACCTTGCGAATGCCCGGGCACTTCCAGTACTTGTGCTTGCAGATTTCCCGATATCAAACTATCGCCTTCGTATAAATGCTTCATTTTGTTGGGGATAGATACGCCATTTATGCCGAAATAAGCGGCATAAGCCGGCAGTTGAGCCAACCAACTTTCGTCTGCTGCGTGGGCGAAAACATCGCAATGAAAAGCTTCGGCCGCCATGTGTGCGCCGAAAATATGATCGAAATGCAAGTGCGTACAAAGGATTTTATCCACCTGTAAATCTTCGCTCAGCAAAAACTGTTTAAGGCGCGAAAATTCCTGTTCGTTGCAGAAAGTTGGGTCGATAATCCAGGCATGCGGATGTTCGTAAACTACATAACAATTGGTACTCAGTGGATTAAAAGCGAAAGTCTTGATTTTCATAAGCATCTTTTTAGCGGCCCTAAAGGTAATGGCTTGGCCTGTGAATCGCAAATCTTTGGCAGGCTGAATCGCAAATCTTTGGCAGGCTGAATCGCAAATCTTTGGCAGGTCGAATCGCAAATCTTTGGCAGGCCGAATCGCAAATCCATGGATATCGCTCTACCGAGAATATTACAAAATATCCTTGAGAGAATCGAAATTCGGCAAACTTTAGCGCGCCATTATAAACTCAGAGTGCAAAATCCAAACGCAGAGTAAAGATTATGAATTGAAAGTGGTGATTGTTTGTGTGCAAGTTTCAGTAGATTTGTTTCATGAATTAATGAAAACATTGGAACGATGAACAAAAACATTGGTCTTAAACTTAGAACTCTACGCTTGAAAAGGGGATTGTCGCAGCAGAATGTGGCGGACGATTTGGGTTTATCTGCAACGGCATATTCCAAAATTGAAAATGGAAGAACGAATATTTCCGTGAGACGTCTGCATCAATTGGCCGATTATTTTTATGTGTTTACAGCCGATTTTTTGGATCCACGAAGAGAACTACCCCGATATATTAATGAGGTGGACGAACTTACCGAGAAAGAACATCAGTATCTTAATCAGTATTTTGCAGGCATCTTAAGTAGTGTACAGGAAGTTTACAGAAGGGGCAAGTAAACCACTTTTTTGGTTTCGAAAAATTCTTCCTCGAAATAGTCGGACAAAGCATGAAGCATGGCCTTGTTTTTGAAAGCTTGCATTTCTGCCGACAATTCTCCGCCTTTCAAGCAAATGATACCGTTGGGAAGCGCATTCTGTTGGACCGGCGTAATGTTTTTGCGGCAAAGACGAGCCAAATCGCCCAAAGGCATGACGGCGCGACTTACCACAAAGTCGAATTTTCTTTTTTCGTCTTCCACTCTGGAATGGCAGAATTCCACATTCCGGAGCTTGATTTGTTGGGCAACGTCGCTGGCCGCTTTCAGTTTTTTACCGATGCTGTCGAGCAAAAGAAACTGGCACTGAGGAAACAAAATGGCCAAAGGAATACCGGGGAAACCGCCGCCCGTACCCACATCCATGATGCGGCTGCCATCCTTGAATCGCAAAATTTTGGCAATACCCAGTGAGTGCAGGATATGATGTTCGTATAAATGTTCGATGTCCTTGCGCGAAATCAAATTGATCTTGGCATTCCAATCGGTGTACAAGTCGCCCAAAGCGGCAAATTGAGCTATCTGTTCCTGGCTCAAATCGGGAAAATATTTCTGAATAATCTGCATCCTAACTAAAGAAAATGGTAATTTTGTGCGGCAGTGCCTATCGGGCGCGAAGTTACAGGATTTTTAGCAAAATTGCAGCAGACTATGACGATAATTGATACAGATTGGGGATTGATTTCTTACCAGGAAGCCTGGGATAAACAAAAAAGTCTTTTTCAAGAACGTTTGACGGCCAAAGCACAGGGCAACAATCATTTGCCCGATGTCTTGGTGTCGTGCGAACATCATCCGGTGCTCACTTTGGGCAAGAGCGGACAAATAGACAATCTGCTGGTTTCGGAACAAATCTTGCGTCAGCGCGGGGTGGAATTCTTTCAGATTGAGCGTGGTGGCGACATTACCTATCATGGACCCGGTCAGTTGGTGATGTATCCCATTTTCGATTTGCAACATTTTTGCTCGACAGAGGCTGAGGCCGGCAGCAGAAGAGGCATCGGTCTGAAGGAATATATCTGGCGTCTGGAAGAAGCGGTGATTCTGTTTTTGAAAGATTTCGGCATCGAGGCAGAACGATTGGATGGTGCCACCGGCGTTTGGTTGGATGCACATAGTCCGCGCGCACGTAAAATCTGCGCCATCGGCGTGAAAGCCAGTCGTTTTGTTACCATGCATGGTTTGGCCTTCAATATCAATACCGATTTGTCGTATTTTCGTCTGATTAATCCTTGCGGATTTGTGGATAAGGGAGTTACATCCTTGCAGCAGGAATTGGGCGGACAAGTACAAGATATGGCCGCTTGTCAAGCGCGTTTACGCGAAAAATTTCATCAATTATTTCCAATCAATGGCTGAAAGTCCGTGCTGCACTAAATACTGATTGGCTTGGCTGAACTGATGATTGCCGAAAAATCCACGATAAGCCGATAGTGGCGAAGGATGCACCGACTTCAATACCAAATGTTTAGAGGCGTCGATAACGGCGCCTTTGCGTTGTGCGTAACTGCCCCACAATAAAAACACCAGATGTTCGCGTTCTTTCGAAAGGGCCGCAATGACTGCGTCGGTAAATTGTTCCCAGCCTTTATTCTGATGCGATCCGGCTTGATGCGCTTGCACACTTAGTGTGGCATTGAGCAATAGCACACCTTGTTTAGCCCAGCGTTCCAAATTGCCGTGACGCATGGGCGCATAACCCAAGTCGTTTTCAATTTCCTTAAAAATATTCTGCAAAGAGGGCGGCAAGGCGATGCCTTCGGGAACGGAAAAACTCAGTCCGTGCGCTTGTCCGGGTTCGTGGTAAGGATCTTGTCCGAGTATCACCACTTTCACTTGGTCGAAAGGACAGAGGTCGAAAGCGTTGAAGATGTATTTGGCCGGAGGATACACCGTCTGCGTGGCATAGGCATTTTTGACAAACGTCACCAGATTGGCAAAATAGGCTTTGTCAAATTCGGGCTGCAAGTGCTGTTTCCACGAAGCGTCTATCCTTACGTCCATAGTTGTTTAAATTAAATTGATACCGTGCTGACGGCAAGTCTGTTTCATATCGTCGGGCCAGATGCTGGCTTGGATTTCGCCGATGTGCGCTTTGCGCAGCAACAACATACACAGACGCGACTGTCCGATACCGCCACCGATACAAAGCGGCAGTTCGCCGTTCAACAGACGCTGATGGAAATACAATTGGCAACGATCCATGCTGTCGCTCAGCTCCAACTGGCGCAGCAATGCTTCCTTATCGACGCGGATACCCATGGACGACAATTCGAAAGCTTGTCCCAGCACTTGGTTCCAAATCATGATGTCGCCGTTCAAACCTTGTTGGCCGTTTTCGCCGATAGTAGTCCAGTCGTCGTAGTCGGGTGCGCGCATGTCGTGCTTGCTGCCATCGGCCAAAGCTCCACCGATACCCATGATGAAGACAGCGCCATATTCACGCGTAATTTCGTTTTCTCTTTCCTTGGGCGACAAATGGGGATAACGCTGACGCAATTCTTCCGAATGGATGAAATAAATATCGCGGGGCAAGGACGGCTTGATGCCGAATTGTTCGTACACCACATATTCCGTCTGACGCAGCACGCCATAAATACGGCGCACCACCGATTGCAGAAAGTCTACGCTGCGGTCTTCCTTTTCGATGACAGCTTCCCAGTCCCATTGGTCTACGTAAAGCGAATGTAGGTTGTCCAACTCTTCGTCGGGACGGATGGCGTTCATGTCGGTGTAGATACCGTAACCGGCTTCAATCTGGTATTCGGCCAAGGTGAGACGTTTCCATTTGGCCAAAGAATGCACAATTTCAGCACGCTGTTCCTGCAAATCCTTAATGGGAAAAGCCACCGGACGTTCCCAGCCGGAAAGGTCGTCGTTGATACCTTGTCCGCTCAGAACGAAAAGGGGCGCCGTAACACGACGCAAGCGCAATTCCGATGAAAGGCTTTGCTGGAAAAAATCCTTTATTTGCTTGATACCATGCTCGGTTTGTTTCAAATCGAGCGGGCTACGATAATCTTTCGGAAGAATCAATCTGCTCATAATCAATCTGTTTCTTGGTATCTCCGTGGGGAGTCGAACCCCAATCGATGGAACCGGAATCCATTATTCTATCCATTGAACTACGGAGACGTTTTTTTAATGGCCATAAATATACTTGGCCCAATTCGTTTCGAAATAAGCTTGGTCGCAACGATCGAAATAAGACGAATGTCCGGGCCGAGGAATGTAAGAACTCAAGCCGTAGCTGTTGTCGAGCGCGCGTGTGCTGTATCCGTTCAAATTGCTGTACAATTTTTCGCTATGGTCGTGATAAACGACGCACTGTTCGAAACAGCGGGCAAAAGTAGTAAAAATATCAGAGCTTTCCTCTTTCGTCAATTGTTGGATGTAATGATAAAAGTCGTAATAGAGCGAGTAATAACGATTTTCCAGCGCCTGCACTTTTTTGTGGTCGATAGGTGAGTCTTGACATTCTTGCATCACATCGCGAGTTGCCTGCGCCAAAGCATCCATTTTAGAGAGATCTATCAAGGAAATGGCGCCGTAAGGATAAGGCGTTCCCTGAAATCTATACTGACGATAATACTGCATATATGCCCGACAAACCGCCTCGCCAAGCATGGGAATAGTAAGGTCTTTGTCGAAGAAAACCGACATCAGGTCGGCATAGGGATAACCCGCTCCCAAAATTTCGATGGGCGAGGCTACCACATAATCGCAGACATTTCGCAAGTCGTAGAGCGCTTCCACACAAGTGCCGAAACAAGCATCTATCATCATCATATCCAAGTCCAATCCTTCGATGGCGCGGGCAATATCCAGGTAGCTGATGCTTTTTCTTCCGTCCATGCCAAAGTTTTTGGTAATCGGCATTTCGGGCGCTCCGGCAGCTCTGATGTATGAACTTTCCTTTATTTCGATGTCTTCGGGCAACCAACCTGTGCTATGCGACCAAAGTATCAAGGCATATTCGTCGGCTGGAGCAGCTTGCATGGCATCTTGCAACACTTCGCGCATGGCATTTTTTTTCAGAGCAGTTGCAAATTGATATTGCTCCAACAATACCGTATCGCCGCGATAGCCGCCTTTGTCGCTTCTGTATGGCTTTATTTCGTAGAGTTTCTTGCTCTTGGCCGTGTTCATAAAAAGCATCAATCGTCCGTTTTCCATGTTGACATCGCTGGCATTCACCAAGAGGTCGTTCAAGTTGGTGTGCGCCCATTGCGAGAGATTGTTGTTTGCCTCCATGTATATAATCACCGTGCGATGATTGTTTTTCTTCTCCCACGGACCATGACAAGCGCTGCCCGTCACTAACAGGCATAGCAAAGCAAGGATGACAACAAACAGACGATGCTTCATAATTGGATGGCTTTGATGATTTCCGGCCAAGCGGCTTTCAGTTCGCTCATGTTGTGGAAGAGCAAGTTGCAACCGGCGTCCAAGAGTACTTCGTCTTCGAGCAAGCCCGTATTCACCGCAATGGTAAAGATGCCTGCGGCGCGTCCGGCCTGTACACCCAAAGGCGCGTTCTCGATAACGATGGCCTCGTTGGCGGCCACTCCGGCTTTTTTCAATCCCATCAGGTAAGGTTCGGGAAAAGGTTTGCCTTGCTTCACATCGAAGGCGGTCACCATGCTGTTTTCGTTGAAATGTCCGGGAAAAGCCTCGTTCAGACGATCGAAGAGTTTGGTTTGTCCCGAGCCGGTCACCAAGATTCGTTGCATACCGGCATCGCGAATGCAATCCAACAAGGCGTCCGCGTCTTTCATGATGGGCGCAGCCGGCATATTGTCGAACATTTCCGCTTTACGGCCGTAGAGTTCCTTCACTTCTTCGTCGCTGGGATCGCGTTGCAATTCACGACGATAGAGAATTTCCAAAGTGGCTTTACCCGTACGCCCTTCGTGCATATAGGCTTCTTTTTCTTCGAAAGAAAAACCCAAACTTCTGAAAAGCTTGGTCCAGCAATAGGCATGATGTGGCATAGAATCAAACAGCACGCCATCCATATCGATCAGCGCTGCTTTAGGCTGGAAGGATGACGATGCTGTTTGTTTTAAATATTGATATTTCGCTTGTTCGAACATCAAGTCTTAGAGTCTTTTACGGATAGCGGCAGAAGCTTCTTCGTAGCCAGGCTTTTCGAGCAAGGCAAACATATTGCGCTTGTAATCTTCCACACCGGGTTGGTCGAAAGGATTGATGCCCAGTACATAACCACTGATACCGCAACCTTTTTCGAAGAAATAGAGCAACTGTCCGATATAATATTCGTTCAATTCGGGCAATACGATTTTCAAGTTGGGAACACCGCCGTCAACGTGAGCAATCTGAGTACCCAGTTCGGCCATCTTGTTCACCTGATCTACGCGCTTGCCGGCCAAGAAGTTCAAGCCGTCCAAGTTTTCTTCGTCCTGAGGAATCACTACTGTTTCCTTGGGTTGAGCAATGCTGATTACGGTTTCGAAAATGGTACGTTCACCTTGTTGAATCCATTGACCCATAGAGTGCAAGTCGGTAGTCAAATCGACAGAAGCGGGGAAAATACCCACATTTTCTTTACCTTCACTTTCGCCGTACAATTGCTTCCACCATTCAGAAACAAAGTGAAGCTTAGGATGATAGTTCACCAAGATTTCAATCTTCTTGCCCTGAGCATACAAAGCGTTGCGGGTAGCAGCATACAAAGCAGCAGGATTTTCTTCGAAAGAAGTAGCGCATTGTTCTTCCATAGCCACAGCACCAGCCACGAATTGCTTAATATCGAAACCGGCCACAGCGATGGGCAGCAAACCAACGGGAGTAAGCACAGAATAACGACCACCAACATTGTCGGGAATGACGTAAGTTTTGTAACCTTCCTGAGTTGACAAAGTGCGCAAAGCGCCTCTCTTGGCGTCGGTGATGGCCACGATGCGGGTGCGAGCTTCTTCCTTACCAACTTTTTCTTCGAGCAAAGTTTTGAGCAAGCGGAAAGCCAACGCAGTTTCGGTGGTGGTACCCGATTTAGAAATATTGATGATACCGAAAGATTTGGTTTGCAACAATGCCATCAATTCAGACAAATAATCTTCGCTGATGTTATGACCGGCAAACAACACCTTAGGATTACCATCGTTTTGCATCCATGAGAAAGTATTGCTCAGTGCATCGATAACTGCCTTGGCGCCCAGGTAGCTACCACCGATACCGGCAACAACCACTACTTCGCATTTGCTGCGCAGACTTTCGGCAGTGGCCAATACATCATTGAGGAATTCCTCAGTAATAGAACTGGGCAAGTTGAGCCAACCTAAAAAGTCGTTGCCCTTGCCGGTGCCTTTGTGCAACATTTCTTGGGCAGATTCACACTTGGCTGCATAGCCGTAAATTTCTTCTTTCGGAATGAAACCGAACACTTTTTCGAGTTGAATACTGATTTTTTCCATAATGATATTAATGTAAATATTGGCTGAGAAGTTTAATTTCTATGCTGGGTGAAACCCTTTCGTAAAGAACGTTGTAAACGGCATCCAAAATAGGCATGTGTACGTGATAGAGTTTGTCGTTGATTTCTTTCATACACTTGGTGCCATAATAACCTTCGGCTACCATTTCCATTTCCACGTGCGCCGTCTTTACCGAATAACCTTTGCCTATCATCGTACCGAAAATACGGTTGCGGCTAAATTTCGAATAAGCCGTCACCAACAAGTCGCCGGTATACACCGAGTCGGAGATTTTGCGATTTTCGTCGGGGAAGGCGGTGGTAATGAAGCGTTTCATTTCCTGAATGGCGTTCGAAACCAACACGGCACGGAAGTTATCACCATATTTCAAGCCGTGGCAAATGCCGGAAGCGATGGCGTAAACATTCTTCAAAGTTGAGCCGAATTCCACACCGAAAAGGTCGGGCGTGGTGGTGGTATGTACAAAACGACATTCAAAACACTTGGCCAAAGTTTTGGCTTTGTCTTCGTCCTGACAAGCAAAAGTAAGGAACGACATGCGTTCGTAAGCAACTTCCTCTGCGTGACAAGGTCCCGAAATGGTGGCGATATTTTCGTAAGGTACCTGATAGAATTCGTGCAGATAATCAGAAATCAGCATGTTTTCGTCGGGAACGATACCTTTGGTGGCAATCAGGATGGTCTTTTTCGAGATATCCTGACGCATTCGCTTGATTTGCAATTTCAGATAAGGCGAAGGAATGGCAATAACCAAGGTATCCGATTGCGCAACGGCTTGGTTGATGTTGCTGTAAAAACGAATACGAGTGGTGTCCAATTCCACCAGACTAAGGTATTTGGGATTGTGGCCGCTTTGTTTGAACTGACGGATGTCAGCCGGATTGCGCAGAAACCAATTGATTTGCTGCTTGCCGTCCATCAACAACATCTTGGCGATTGCTGTGGCCCAGCTGCCACCACCCAGAATTCCTATTTTACCAAGTTCTGCCATAAAGATTAAGCTTCGGTTTCAACTTCGCCGTTTTCCTGTTCGGCGTCTTTCTTCTTTTCGGGACGCATCTGCGGGAAGAGCAACACTTCCTGAATGGTACTTTGGCCGGTGAGCAACATTACCAAACGGTCCATACCGATACCCATACCGGAAGTAGGAGGCATACCATATTCCAAAGCGCGCAAGAAGTCTTGATCGATATACATGGCTTCGTCGTCGCCTTTTTCGCTCAGACGCAATTGTTCTTCGAAGCGTTCTCTTTGGTCGATGGGGTCGTTCAATTCGCTGTAAGCATTGGCCAATTCCTTGCCGTTCACGAACAATTCGAAACGTTCGGTAAGGTTGGGATTATCGCGATGCTTCTTGGTAAGCGGCGACATTTCAATGGGATAATCGGTGATGAAAGTAGGCTGGATAAGTTTGCCTTCGCAAGTTTCACCAAAGATTTCATCGATGAGTTTACCTTTACCCATGGTGGCATCCTGTTCAACGTGCAGTTTTTTGCAAACTTCGCGCAAATCGTCTTCGCTCATGCCGGTGATATCGACGCCGGTGCTTTCCTTGATGGCTTCGGTCATGGTCAGACGACGGAAAGGAGCCTTGAACGAAATAACATTGTCGCCGTTTTTCACGTCGGTGGTACCCAACACTTCGGTACAGATACGTTCCAACATCTGTTCGGTAAATTGCATCATCCATTCGTAATCCTTGTAAGAAACATAGATTTCCATACAAGTGAATTCGGGATTGTGCGTGCGGTCCATACCTTCGTTACGGAAGTTGCGCGAGAATTCGTATACACCTTCGAAACCGCCCACGATAAGACGTTTCAGATACA
The DNA here is from genome assembly GCA_017380635.1 of Bacteroidales bacterium. Classification (GTDB taxonomy): domain Bacteria; phylum Bacteroidota; class Bacteroidia; order Bacteroidales; family UBA1402; genus UBA1757. The sequence continues at coordinate 65,263 of JAFODP010000015.1, forward strand.
ATTCGTTGGCAATACGCAAATAAAGAGGAATATCCAAAGCATTATGATGCGTGATGAAAGGACGAGCCGATGCACCACCGGGAATCGATTGCAATACAGGCGTATCCACTTCCAGATAACCATGCTCGTTGAAGAACTGACGCATGCTGTTGAAGATTTTGGTACGCTTGATGAAAATGTCTTTCACGCCTTCGTTCACCACCAGGTCGACATAACGCTGACGATAACGCAATTCGGGATCGCTGAAAGCATCGTACACCACGCCGTCTTTCATTTTGACGATGGGCAGCGGACGCAAAGTCTTGGCAAGTACGGTGAGTTCTTGTGCGTGTACAGAAATTTCGCCGGTCTGGGTGCGGAAAACATAACCCTTGATGCCGACGAAGTCGCCGATGTCGAGCAATTTCTTGAACACGACATTGTACATATCCTTGTTTTCATCGGGACAGATTTCGTCGCGGCTGATGTAAATCTGGATGCGGCCCTTGGAGTCTTTCAATTCCATGAAAGAAGCCTTACCCATGATACGGCGCGACATGATACGTCCGGCTACACACACCTGACGCTTGGGTTCCAAATCGTCCTGGAAATTTTCTTTGATTTCGGTGGAAAAAGCATTGGTAGGATAGAGGGCTGCGGGATAAGGTTCAATGCCCATATCACGCAAAGTCTGCATACTCTGACGACGTCCCAATTCCTGTTCGCTCAATTCTATTTGACTCATAATGATAATGTTTCTTAGTTGATAGCAGATTGCAGGTAGGCCAGAAGCTCTTCCTTGGCGAGAACGCATTGTTCGCCGCTCTGCATATTCTTGATGTTGATTTTACCTTCGTTCATTTCGTTTTCTCCGGCGATGGCTACGAAAGCGATTTTGCGGTCGTCGGCATAAGAAAACTGCTTTTTCAGCTTGGCAGCATCGGGATAAAGTTCGGCGCGGATGCCTGCGGCTCTGAGCTGGGCCAAAATGGGCAGACAATAAGCACATTCCTTTTCGCCAAAATTGGCCACCAACACTTGTGTACGCTTAAGCGAAGCTTCGGGATAAAGATCGAGTTGGTTCAAGACGTCGAAAATACGATCGGCGCCGAAAGAAATACCCACGCCCGAAACGCCCGGCATACCGAAAACGCCCGTCAAGTTGTCGTAACGACCGCCACCGGTGATGCTTCCCATTGCCACATCGAGCGCTTTCACTTCGATGATGCAACCGGTGTAATAATTCAATCCTCGAGCCAAGGCTAAATCCAGTTCGAGTTCGGCTTGCAAAGGCATCATATCGATGATACTCAATACATAAGACAATTCCTCGATGCCTTTCAGGCCGGTTTCGCTGGCCGCCAAGATCTGTTTCAAGGCTTCCAACTTTTCCTGGTTGCTTCCCTGCAAAAGCAGAATCGGTTGCAATTTGTCGATGGCTTCCTGTGCGATGCCGTTGTCGGCCAGTTCTTTATTGACGTTTTCCAAACCGATTTTTTCCAACTTGTCGATGGCAACGGTGATTTCGGTGAGGTGCTGTTCTTCGCCTAAAATTTCAGCAATACCGCTCAGAATCTTGCGGTTGTTCAGCTTGATGCAAATACGGATGCCGAAACGACGGAACACTTCATCGATAATCTGCAGCAATTCCACTTCGTTCATCAAAGAGTCGCTGCCCACCACGTCGGCGTCACACTGGTAGAATTCGCGATAACGGCCTTTCTGCGGACGGTCGGCTCTCCAAACGGGTTGAATCTGATAACGTTTGAAGGGGAAAGTGATATCGTTGCGATGCATCACCACATAGCGGGCAAAAGGAACGGTCAGGTCGTAACGCAAACCCTTCTCGCACAATTGCTTGGTGAGAAGGTTGCTCTGACGCGACAACAAATCTTCGTCGCTGCTATGCGAAAGAAAATCGCCGGAATTAAGAATCTTGAACAATAATTTGTCGCCTTCGTCACCATACTTACCCATCAAAGTGGAAAGTTGTTCCATGGCCGGAGTCTCGATGCTTTGAAAGCCGTAGAGTTCGTACACAGAACGGATGGTGTCGAAAATATAGTTGCGCTTCGACATTTCCTCCGGAGAGAAATCGCGCGTGCCCTTTGGTATGCTAGGTTTCTGTGCCGCCATGATTATCTTTCGATGGTTTGTTCACGGTCGGGACCTACAGAAACGATGCTGATGTTCACACCCAGTTCGGCTTCGAGGAAACTCAGATATTGATTGAATTCTTCGGGGAATTCGTCTTCCGATTTCATATGGCTCATAGGAGTGTTCCAACCGGGAAGTTCGGCATAAACAGGTTCTACTTCCACGCTGTCGATATCGAAGGGGAAATCTTCCACTTCTTCGCCGTTAATCTTGTAAGCCACGCAAGCCTTGATACATTCGAAATCGTCGAGTACGTCGCTCTTCATCATGATAAGATCGGTGACGCCATTAATCATGACAGCATAACGCAAAGCTACCAAGTCGATCCAACCACAACGACGGGGACGTCCGGTAACAGAACCATATTCATGACCGTTGTCGCGCATCTTTTGGCCCACTTCGTCGAAAAGTTCGGTGGGGAAAGGACCGCTACCAACGCGGGTGCAATAAGCTTTGAAAATACCGTAAACCTTACCAATGCGTTGAGGAGCTACGCCCAAACCGGTGCAAGCGCCTGCGCAAATGGTGTTGGAAGAGGTAACGAAAGGATAAGAACCGAAATCGATGTCGAGCATGGTGCCTTGAGCGCCTTCGCACAATACCTTACGGCCTTCCTTGATATGTTTGTTGATATAATGTTCGCTGTCGATAAATTCGAAAGTCTTCATGCAAGCCACGCCTTCCATCCATTCGGCTTCTGCTTGAGCCAAAGCGGCTTGGTCTACTTCATAACCCATCTGGGCCAGCATTTGCAGATGACGTTCTTTGCGAGCTTGGTATTTTTCTTCGAAATTGAGTTGGATATCGCCTACGCGCAAACCATTACGGCTGATCTTGTCGGTGTAGGTGGGGCCGATACCCTTGCCGGTGGTACCGATTTTACCGGCGCCTTTGGCGGCTTCGTTGGCAGCATCCAACAAACGATGAGTAGGCATAATCAAGTGAGCCTTCTTCGAAATTTTCAGACGTTCGGTGAGCGGGTGTCCGCTGGCAGCCAACTGATCTACTTCTACTTTGAACAAAGCGGGATCCAGCACTACGCCGTTTCCGATAATGTTCACTTTATTGCCCTGGAAAATTCCCGAAGGGATAGAGCGCAATACATATTTCTTGCCTTCAAATTCCAAAGTGTGTCCGGCATTCGGACCGCCTTGAAATCGACATACCAATTCATAATTCGGGGTAAGTACGTCTACTACCTTACCTTTACCTTCGTCGCCCCATTGTAGGCCTAATAATACATCAATGTTCATTTTATTTTGCGATTGATTTTTAACGGACAAATGTACGTTATTATTTGCAGATTTTACTTGCTTGAGCCAAATTTTTCTTGGATAATTTGCAGGATGTTCTTTCTGAGTTCGACAGCCTTCTTCAAATCGGCATTACCGGCCAGTTTCAGGAAGAATCTGCGCGAACGATTGTACATTTTTATGATGAAAATGCGCGAACGGGCATAGAGCAACAAACTCGGATAAGAAATCACCAAAAAGGCGGCCGCTATCCACAACTTGCTGAAAATGGCCCAAATAAGAATAAATAGTATCAAATACCAGATGGGCAGAATGGCAATACTGATGCCCAACTGAATGGATGCGTGCAACATTTTGTCCTTAATCAAGTGCGTGTTGATGAGTTTGGCCAAGCCCAAAGGCAACACATTCACGATGGCACCAAATATCCAAAAAGGCAGCAGCAATATAGAAACGGGCAGGCGCAACCACCATTCGCCAAGCACGCGTTTGCGCAGAATCCAGTCGCGAAGGTTCAGTTTTTTGAGCAATTGGCTGTATTCGGCTGTCAGTGACATGAGCTTTTCGAAAGTGTCGGGCTCGGATTCCTTCAATTGGTCGATGGCGGCCACGGTGGCTTTGTCGGCGGTGAGTTCGTTGGGGAAATAACTCTTGCGCAACTTCATGATTTTCATCTGACGGTCGCGGTTGACGCTGCAAAGCATTTCGTATTGTTCGTAATGTTCGCGGTCGCTGATGTCGAGCATCAGTTCCTTCACTTTGTCGTGCGCTCTTTGGTTCAGTTGGGCGATGGCCTTGTTGGGATCTTCCTTGTAAAGCTCGTACAAATCGGTGAAATCGAAGGGCTCTCCCACGATGATACACAATTTGGATTGCGCCGAGAAATAATTCGAATAATGATGCGCCATGGGCACGATACGCAAAGGCTTTTCGAAATGATTGTCTTCCGCTACTTTGAACGCAATGCGGGCAAAGCCTTTCTTGAACGAAGCTAGATAATGTCCTTTCTGATGCGAAGCTTCCGGAAACAAAGCTACCACATCGCCTTCTTCGATGATGCGTGCTGATTGTTCGAAAATAGCGTCGTTCTGTCCCAAACCGCCATATCCGGCGTCGCGAACACGGAAAGCAGGCATGATGCGAAGTGTGCGCAAAATTTTGGCCAAAGCATCTTTCTTGAAAATATCGCCGCGGGCAATGAACACCGGACGTCGTTTGCCGGTAATGGCATGCAGCACGCCCAAAGCATCGTTCAATCCGTTCTGGTGATTGCAGATAACCAAATATCCTTCCTTGCCTTTGGGCAGATTTTCTGCGTTGACGACGTTGTATTTGCGATAATAAATATGATTGTGTACAAAACCTACGTAAGGATAAAGCAGACTATAAATCCAGTTAGGCTTGTTTACTTCGTCGAAACTGATCATAACTTCTTTGTATAAAAAACTTAAAGGCTGATAAAAATACTTAACCGGTGCAAATATAATTCACACCGGTTAATTATGCAAAGCTCGAATGTTTCGGAAAATTAAATGCTTTGTTCGATATTCCAGACAAAAGCTCTGATACCAACGTCCTTGTTGCGCAAATCCAAACGATGTACGCAATCGAGCAAATCGGCCACCTTTTCGTCTTTCACCATGGTGATGACGGCCGAGTTCATTTCGGGCCAAGTATGCGTGCCACGACGAGGTTCGCCGCCGTTGCTTCCGCGTCCCTGCACTTCTTCAAAGAGCGTGAAACCATTTATTTTCAACTGGTCGAGCAAATATTCCACGCGGCTTGTATTGGCTTGGTTAAATATGATAAATACAGCTTTCATAGTCGTTCGTGTTAGTTTAAGAATTCTGATGACGTTTGGTGTCGATTTGCATGAAAATAAAGTTCTTGCGATTTTCTTTTTCCTTGTCGCGTTCGCCATGTTTACTCATGATGGCATACATGACGGGCACCACAATCAGCGTAATGAAGGTCGATATGGTCAGACCGCCAATCACAACGATACCCATGGGTTGCCACAATTCCGAACCTTCACCTTGGCTCAAGGCCATGGGGACCATACCCAAAATGGTGGTGAAAGCGGTCATCAATACAGGACGCAAACGAGAAGCTCCCGACAATTCGATGGCCTGGTTGAGTTCGTAACCGCGGTCGCGCATCAAATTGATGTAGTCTACCAGCACGATACCGTTCTTCACAACGATACCCACCAACATGATACATCCAAGTGCACCAATCATATCGAGCGTTACGCCGGTTATCCAAAGTGCCAGAATAACACCGGTAAAGGCGAAAGGTACCGAGAACATGATGATGGCTGGTTTAGAGTAAGACTCAAACTGTGAGGCCATTACCACATATACCAACATCACGATGAGCAAGAACAAAGTGGCCATGTCGGCAAAACTTTTCTGCTGTTCTTCGTAATCGCCGGCCAAGCGGTAGGTGATGCCGTTGGGAATATCCATGCGACTCATTTCCTGATCGATAGCTATGGCCAATTCTCCCAAAGAAGTGTTGTAAGGTGTTACACTCACTGTAAGGTAACGTTGACGGCTCTTTCTGGTGATGGTGGGCGGCGACCAATATTCTCCGATGCTGGCAATTTCGCTCAGTTTGACATTCTGTCCGGTCGGCGTAGGAATGCTGATATCCATGATGTTGGTGATGGAGTTGCGGTCTTCTTCTTTCAGACGCACCACGATGTTGTATTCGTCACCGTCTTCCTTGAGGAAACCAACCGTCATACCATTCACGCGGTTGCGCACATAGGTGGCTACCGCCGACGAACTCAATCCGTGACGGGCTACTTTTTCCTTGTCCACATTAATCATCAATTCCACGCGGTCTTTGTCGCGGCTAATCATGATGTTACGTGCACCGGGAACATTCTGTGCGATTTGTTGCTTGGCTTGTTCGGCCAACAGATTGGTTTTATCGAAATCGTAACCATAAATTTCAATATCCACGGTAGACGAAGCACCGCCCATACCGCCGCTTACCACTGCGCGCGAGTCGATAATTTCGGGATAATTCTTCATTTCCTGACGCAAAACTTCGGCAATTTCAAAGATGCTGCGTTCGCGCTGGTTCTTCTTGCTACAAGTGATGTTCATCGAAATCTTGTAGTTGCTGGTAGAAGAGAACATGGCAGCCAAACCTGAATCGTCGCTCGAACCGGCCGAGGTAGAAATAATCTGGATTTCAGGCACCAATTCGTAGAAACGCTGTTCCAAACGACGAGCCGTCTTCAGGGTTTCTTCGATGCGCGAACCCAATTGCAGTTCGATGGCAACTTCTACGCGGCCGTTGTCTTGTTGCTGCATAAAGTCGGTACCGATTTTACCGCTGAAAGCCGGAATCAGCGAAGCGACAAAAATCAGGAAACAAACCGTCAGGGTGAGGACTTTATGATTCAAGCAAGCATGCAAGGCTTTGGCATACCATATATCAATCTTGTCGAGCATGCCCACAACGTATTTCTGATACCAGTCTTGCTTGGGTTGTTCTTCGATAAGTTCGCCATTAACCACTTTGACGGGCTTCGACTTCAACAACTTAGAGCAAAGCATCGGCGTCAGTGAGATAGCTACGGTGGTAGAAGTACAAACCACGATGGTTACAATCCAACCCAATTCTTTGAACATGATACCGGCGATGCCTTCGAGCATGGTCAGCGGCACAAATACGGCCACGATAACCAAGGTGGTGGCGATAACAGATACCCAAACTTCGTTGGTGGCGTAGATGGCAGCTTCTTTCGGGCTGGCGCCGCGTTCGATATGCTTGGTGATGTTTTCCAATACCACGATGGCGTCGTCCACCACCATACCGATGGCCACCGAAAGCGAACAGAGCGAGATGATATTCAGCGAACTATCCACAAAAAGCAGGTAGATGAAAGCTACCACCAACGAAATGGGAATGGTAAGCGAAATAATCAGCGCGGCACGCCATTTTCCGAGGAAGAACAATACCACCAATACCACGAAAAGCAAGGCGTACAAGATAGATTTTTCCAAAGAACTGATAGAATTTTGGATATCTTCGGCGGTGTCGTAAATCTTGGTGATCTTGACGTCGCTGGGCAACATCTTGGCGGCTTTGAAAATCTCTCTTTCCAAATCCTGACAAATCTGTACAGTGTTGGCACCCGATTGCTTGGTCACCATCAGACGGACAGCTTCCTGGGCATTTACCTTTTCGTCAAGACTCAAATCCTTGATGGTGTCGCGGATAGTGGCGATGTCGCGAACAAACACCTGACGGCCGTCGGCAGTGGTGGTTACCACGATATCGGCAATTTCGCTACTTTCCACATATTCGCTGCGCACCTGCACCTGATATTGCTCTTTGTCCATTTTGAGCGTACCCGACGACATGTTCAAGTTGTTGGCGCTGATGGCATTACCTACTGTTTCCAAAGGAATGCCGTAAGCATCCAGACGCGCTTGGTCGAGTTCTACATAGACATAACGTTCGGGCGTTCCGGACAGGGTTAGGTTACCGATACCGTTCACGCGGTTGAGCAAAGGCAAAAGTTCGTCGTTGAGGATGCGGTCGAGGCCGGGATAACTTTCTTCGGCCGTGATGGCATATTGCGCAATCGGCATCGAACTCGAACTAAACTTGAAAATGAAGGGCGTAGAACAGCCCTCAGGTAAGTTGTCCTTGATAATATCTACACTGGAACGGATATCGTTGATTACTTCGTCGAGGTTGGTTCCCCATTCGAATTCCATGAAGACCATGGAGATATTGTCTTTCGACGAAGAAGTGATTTCTTTCAGACCATCGATGGAGTTCAATTGGTTTTCCATCAATTTGCTGACATTGGTTTCGATTTCACTGGCGCTGGCTCCCGCGTAAGTGGTCATCACCGTGGCAAAAGGCGGCTCCATTTCCGGGAACTGGTCGATAGGCAATTTACTGAACGAAAATATACCTATTATAATGACGGCCACAAAAATCAAGATGGTTGTGACCGGTTTGTTAATCGCGGTTTTATAGATACTCATGGCTTAGATTTACTTGATGACATTCAATTTGACTCCATCCACCAAACGAGATTGACCCACAACAATAATTTCTGCACCTTCTTTCACTTCGGGAGCCGAAATCTCGATCATTTCGTTGAAGCGTTCGCCAATCTGTACTTTTACGCGCTTGGCGATGCCGTTCTCGTTGAGGAAAATGTAACGTTCGTTTGAACCGGTGAGTTTCAGCACAGACTGATAAGGTACCATAAAGACGTTTTCTTGGCCTAAAGCGATGGTGCTGCTCACATACATACCGGGACGCAGACGTTCGTCTTTGTTGGGAATACGAAGTTTCACTTGGAAAGTATGCGAAGCGGCATCGACGGTGGGATATACCAATTCGATGGTGGCAGGGAAGGTTTCATCCTTGTAGATGCTCGATTTGAGTGTTACTTTCATGCCGGCTTTCACCATAGGGAAATAGCTTTCGGGAATGCTTACCAAAGCCTTCAAAGTGCTGATTTGGGTAAGTACCAAAATGGGTTGTCCGCTGTATAATTCGCCGTCTTCGTAGCTCTTGGCAGCGATAACTCCTTCGAAAGGCGCTTTAACGTAAGTGTTTTCTTCAAGGAATTTCAACGATTCGATGGTCTGGTCGTAGTTGAGTTTCATCTGGTCGTAACTCTGTTGTGAGATGCTTCCGGATTCTTTCAATTTTTGCATACGCTCCATTTCGGTCTTCAAGTTGCCGAAGGCCAATCTGGTGGTGTTGTATTGGTTCTGGTCCATGCGCACCAAGTCGTCGCCGGGAGAAACGTGGTCGCCCACTTCTACATAGATTTTTTCGATGCGGCCGGTAAGTGAAGGTGCGATATTCTGCGTTTCGTATCCTTGCAAAATGGTAGAAATTTCAATCTCTCTCGACATTTCGCAAAAGCGTACGATTCGTGTTTTTACCTGTTCAATGCGTTCTTCTTCAACGATCTGAGTGTTTTTGTTGTTGCTGCTGGTGCAAGCGCTCATCAAAAGTCCCAAAAGACAAGCAGCGAAGATTGTAAATGTCTGTTTCATATGCGTGAATGTGTTTTATTTGTTCAAAAGTTGTTCCAATGCAATCTGTGCGTTGACAAGTTCCATCAAGGCTTGTACGTAGCTGCTTTGAGCACTGATGAGGTTGGTGCCGGCGTTGGTCAGGTCGAGGCTGGCAGCGGCGCCCACTTCGTACTTGTTGGAGATATTGTTGAAAACGCGTTGTGTCACGTCGATGTTCTGCTTTTGTGTGTCGTAAGTCTGCAAGGCAGTTTCCAGATTGTAGCAAAGCTGACGATGTTGAATGCGCAAGGCATCTTCGGTTTCTTTCATGCTGTTCAGCTGCTTTTCGTAATCGTATTTGGCAGCTTGGATGGCTTTGTTTTTGCTCAAACTCGAGAACAAAGGAACGCTCACCGAAACGCCCACCATATTGGGAGGTGTCATGTTCATACCTTCGTCTTTGCCGAAATAAGTTTTAGCAGAATAATTGTAATAGGCGCTGAGTTGCGGGCCGGTGCTCCATTTCTGGGCGTTCAGCTGTTTCTTGGAAAGATTGGTATTTTCTTTGAGCAACTGATAGTTGTAATTGTTGTCGAGAATGAATTCTTCGCTTACCAAAGCAAAAGCGGCATCGGCATTGAGCAAATCGTCTATGCTTTGTGTCAGTACGATTTCGGTATTGACATCCACGCCAAGCTGCAGACGAAGCGAGTTGTAAACCATTTCCAAAGAAGTGGCGCTGGAGTAGATGCTGGTTCTCATGGTAGAAAGCTGTATCAGCAATTGGTCGGCATCGGTTTGCTCGGCAATGCCCACTTTTACAGATTCTTCCGTGTACTTGTACAGCTCTTTCATGTTGTCCAGATTGCGATTGAGCAATTCGACGGTCTGTTCCATGACGAGGGCAGAATAGTACAAGGTTTTTACCTGATCTTTGGTTTCCTGTTCGGTCATTTTCAGCGAAATATCGCTCATTCTTTGTGCGATTTTACTGATTTGTACAGCCACCACTTGTGCGCCGCTGAAGGCCATAGAAGCGGTGACGCCGAGCGTACCATAAGGGTTCATGGGAATGGCCATCATACCGAAGTTCATTTCGTAACCGCAGTAGTTAGAATAATCCGCTTTGGCCGAAATCTGAGGAAGCATGCTTGCCACAGATTGCCAATGAGAGGCTTGCGATTTCAATACGTCGATAGAGGCGTTTTTCAGTGTTCGATTGTTTTCCAAGGCGTAATTTTGGGCTTCTTCCAAAGACAACTCCAATCGCAGGCTGTCTTGTGCTTGTAATGATAAACTTGTTGTCAATAAGCAACTTAGCCCAATCATCAGGCATTTGATTTTCATAGTTCGCATAAAATTGTGTTTGTTTTTTTGAAAAAAGAAGAAAAACGGCACAAAGTTAGCATAAAATTGTCATTTCTATAGGCCTTTTTTGTCTTAAAATGCCTTAAAATTCCACTAATTCTCAGGAATTTGTTAAAAGAGACGGATGATGCCTAAAGTAGAGACGAAGAAGACGAAATATCGCAGCGTTTTTCCGATGGACATATACAACAAAACGGGGATTGTCTTGACGCGCAAAAATCCCAAACACACGGAAATGGCTTCGCCGGCAAAAGGCAACCAGGAGAGTAGGGCAAACAGCGCTCCGTAACGCTCGATTTTAGGTAGGAAACGTGTCAGTTGATCCTCGCGGATAATCTTGTGTTTGACCAGCCAATCCAGCTTTCCCAAATGTCCCAACCAATAACAGGTCATGCCTCCGGCGATATTTCCTATACAGCAGACTATCAGGCAAATCCATGGGTTTGCGTTGCTGGCGATGGCGGCCGTCAGCAATAGTTCTGAACTGAACGGAACGATGCTTCCGGCCAGAAAAGATCCTAGTAAAAGTCCGATGTATCCGAGGGAAATAAAAAAGTGCATGAGGTGCTGGAAAATTGTTCTGCAAAATTACGATTTTTAAATGGAATGATTACCTTTGCCCACATACTAACTTTTTTTAACATCTATATGAAAAGATTTTACACTTTTTTGACTGTCTGTCTGCTGTCTGTTGCGGCATGGGCAGCGCTTCCGGTGGGTAGTTATACCATCGATTTTAGAACGCTGTGTGCAGATCTTCCTACTTCAGGTTCTTCTGTGACAGTGGGTTATAACTGGGATGCTTCGACGGCTGCTTTCGTTAAAGCTGATGTGGCCGAAGGCTCTGATGTGGTGTTGAACAATGTGTATTATCATGGCGCACAACATGGTATTCAGAAGGGTACCATCACCATCAACACAAGTTCAAAAACGCTTTTGAAGATTGGCGGTTGTCAGTATGGTTCGGGTTATACCGTTACCGATGGCAAAGGCAAAGTGTTGGCGACCATCGATATTGCCGATCGTAAATGCGATTCTCAGACTTCCTTCGACAACTACAACGAAGCGGCTTACAACAGCTTTGAGCCTACTGCTCTCACTATTTCTGAAACCGGTTACATTCCCTATGTAATGATCGAAGTGTTCTCGGCTATTTCAGAACAAAGTTTGTATGAAACCAATTTTTCTGATTGGACTGCCGGTAAAACGACGGCTGTCACCAAGTACACCAACGAAACCATCGAATTTACTTTGACCAAGACCGAAGTGAATCCTAGTAATGTAGACTGGGCAGGTAAATTCCCCGATGCTGTTTCTCAGACTTGTATCCGTGCCGAAAAATCGGAAGCATTTGTGGAAACTTCTGTCATTTCTTCTGTTTCTAAGGTTCGTTTCTTGCATGGCGCTACCGGTAGCAATCGTGGTTGGGGTCTCTATGCCAAGGGCGAAGGCGATGCCGACTGGGTGTTGATTTCTGATGCGGTGGCTTCGAATGCCAAGGGTACCGAAGTAGTTGCCGAAGTAAATAAAACCAATTGCCAATTGCGTTTCTACAACCTGAATACCAGCCAGAACGCTTACATGTTCGAATTGGAAATTCAAGGTTTGGTGGATATGTCTCAAATGCCTGCTTTGGGTACTTTCGAAGTGAATGGCGTTGCCGTGGAAGCTGTCGATATTTTCGAAATCGATGCCGAAGGCAATTATGCCGCTACTTACGAAATTTCCAAAACGGCCAAGATGATTTCTGCCGAAAATCCTTTGACCAACATCGTGGCTGCCAATGGTAGTGTTGGCGAAGTGACTTACCAACTGAATGCTACCGCCGATACTTGCGTTTGTACCATTCCGGTGTCTTTGACCGCAGGTGGCAAAGAAATTGTGGCCAACTATATTCTTACCGTCATTCTGAAACCCGATTTCACCGTTACTTATTACGATGTGGATGGAACGACGGTTTTGGCTACTCAAACGGTTGAAAAAGACGCTGCTGTAGCTGCTTTTGCTGCTGATGCTTCCAAAGTGACCGTGGCCGAAGGTCATGTGTTCCGCGGCTGGTTTGTGGCTGCTACCGGCGAAGATGTTCGCAAATATACCGTCGATGAAATTATCGTTGGCAATACGGCTTTCTATGCTCGCACTACGTCCGAAGAAGTGGCTGTTGCCGGCACTCGTTACGCTTATGCTTTGAATCATCAGTATTTTGATCCTGCCGATCACGAAAGTTTCTCATCCAACGGTAGTTTCCACGATACCCAGCATGGTTGGGATTTCGCTGCCGGAGAATCTATCACGCTGAAAGTGGGTGGCAATGCTTTCATTATTTTCGGTTGCTGTAAATATTCTGCTAATGGCGCTGTGGCTGTGACCAATGCTGCCGGTGAAACTATTGGTGAAATTGCTGATGCTTACGTAGAAACCGACGGTGCTACCGTTTCGTTCTCCTATGAAGGTCCTGCTACGGAATTGACTTTCACTTTCAGTGCTACTACTTACATTCACTCTGTGATTATCAATAACGTTGGCGAAGCCGGTATCAACAAAAACGAAGCCGGATATTATGTTATCGAAGCAGGTAATGTGTCACAATTCCTTTCTGTATTGGAAATTGCTCAGGCCAGCAAGGCTGCCGATGAACGTGCTTACATTTTCTTGCCCAACGGTTTGTACGATATGGGCGAAGCTGTATTGACGCCCATCGCCTCTAACAATATTTCTATCATCGGTGAAAGCATGGAAAAGACCATCATCCGTAATGCGCCCGACAAATCTGTCGAAGGTATCGGAACGACGGCTACTTTCTTGATTACCGGTAAGAATACTTATTTCCAAGATTTGACTATCCAGAATGCGCTCGATTATTATGGTGCTGGTTCTGCAGGTCGTGCCGTTTGTTTGCAGGATAGAGGTGCCAATACCATTTGCAAGAATGTAAGATTGTTATCTTATCAGGATACGTATTATTCAAACAACGATGCTTCGCAATTCTATTTTGGCGATTGCGATATCCATGGTACGGTAGACTTTGTTTGCGGTGGTGGTGATGTGTATTACGATCATTGTCTCTTTACGCTCGAAAGCCGCAAGGCCGGTGTGGTAAATGGCGGTGTGACCATTGCTGCTCCTAATGGCGATGCTCCTTTCGGTTATGTGATGGAATCTTGTACCATCGATCCGAGTATGTGCGAAACCTTCAATTATGGTCGTGCTTGGGGTGGTGCTGCTCGTTTGGCTTATCTGAATACCAAGGTTTTGGATAAATCTAAATTGGTTGCTTCTCACTTTACCCGCGAAGGTATGAACGTGGCTTCACAATATTTCCGCGAATACAATACCGTTGATGCCGAAGGTAATGCTATTGCCGGTCCTGGTGTACAGACTTTCTTCAAGGGTTCTACTGAATATACTTACGATGTGACGATGACTGCCGATCAGGCTGCTGCTTTCGCTTACGATAAGGTGTTCACAGCTTGGGATCCTCGTGCTTTGTCTGCTCAACTGAAATTGGATGCCATCAGTACTGCCGATGGAAAGATTACTTGGACGGCTGTTGAAGGCGCTAAGGCTTATGCTGTATTCCTCGACGGTGTTTTGTTGGACTTTACTACGGAGTGTTCGTTCAAAATTGCTGAAGATCAGGATGCTGCCAAGGTTCAAGTTCGCGTAGCTAATGCTATGGGTGGTCTTGGTGAAGTGACTGGTTATGTGAATGCTTTGCCTTCTTTGACCAAGGAAATCGCCAAAGTGGAATATTACAATGCTTTGGGTCAGCGTTTGCCTGCCAATGCTCAGGGAATGACCATCGTGAAAACCATCTTCAAGGATGGTAGCGTTAATGTGGAAAAGTGCTATCAGAAATAAGATATCTGAAAGAAAATAAAGCTCTTGTGATGGAGGCCGAGCCGGATGGCTCGGCCTCTTTATTTTTTTTATTAGGTGAAATGCCAAAAAAAGTGAAAATATACCTTGAAAAACCCAAGGGAGTTGCGTACTTTTGTGGGTTAAAACTAAAATATCATTAAACATTAACACATAAATCATGGCAACTGTAGTTATTATGCCCAAGCAAGGGCAATCGGTAGAGAGCTGTATCATCGCCTCTATCAAGCAGAAAGGTGAAGAAGTGAAAAAAGGCGACATTCTGTTTGCTTACGAAACCGACAAAGCTTCTTTCGAAGAAGAATCGCAGGTGGACGGCGTGGTTTTGGAATGTCTGTATAACGAAGGCGACGAAGTGCCTGTTCTGACCAACGTAATGATTATCGGTCAGCCCGGCGAAGATGTGTCTGCTCTCTTGGGCGATAGCGCTCCTGCTGAGGCTGCTCCTGCCGCACCCGCCGCCGAAGCTGCTCCCGCAGCTTCGCCTGCCGCTCCCGCGGCAGTAGAGTCGGCTCCCGTCGCTGCCGCTCCGGTCGCCGCCTCCGGCGAAAAATTCATCTCGCCCCGTGCTCGCAACTTGGCCGAAAAAGAATTGGTCAACTTGGATGTTGTAGCCGGCACAGGTCCTCAGGGACGCATCATCGAACGTGATGTACAGGCTGCTATCGCTGCAGGCAATAAACTCACCGGCAAAGCCAAGGCAATGTTGGCCGAAGGTGGTTTGCAAGCTCCCGCTCAGGGTTCAGGATTGGCCGGTACCGTTAAGGCTGGCGATTTGAAGGTGGCTCAACCCAACCACACCGATATTCCTGGCGAAGGCGAAGACTTCAAGGTTGTCAAGATGAGCAATATGCGTAAGCTTATCGCCAACGCAATGTACAATTCATTGCAGAACTCAGCTCAGCTTACCCACCACTTGGGCGCCGATGCCCGTCGTTTGCAGGCATTGCGCAAGAAAGCCAAGAAGGCTTACGAAGAAGGCCGCATCAAGGCCAACGTTACCATCAACGATTTGGTTTGCTTTGCCGTAGTGAAGGCTTTGCAGAAATTCCCCAATGTCAACTCACACTGCTTGGGCGACGCTATGCGTCTGTTTGAAAAAGTTCACCTCGGTCTGGCTGTCGATACCGAACGCGGCTTGATGGTGCCCGCCGTAAAGAATGCCGACGATTTGTCTATCATCGGTTTGAGCAACCAACTCAAGAAAGTGGCCGAAGATTGCAAGAAGGGTTGCATCAATCCCGACTTGTTGTCGTCGCAGGCTGCTTCATTCACCGTAAGCAACTTGGGCAACTACGGCGTAGAAGTGTTTACTCCTATCATCAACGTGCCTCAGAGCGCTATCTTGGGTGTGAACACCATCGTGCCTCGTCCCAAGGATCTGGGCGGCGGTGTATATGGTTTCGTTCCTTACATCGGCTTGAGCCTTACCTATGACCATCGTGCTTTGGACGGCGGTGAAGCGACTCGTTTCTTGAAACAAATCGCTATCGAAATCGAAAACTTGGATATTGAATTTTAAAACATAGAACGATGTTTGATGTAGCAATCATTGGTGGCGGCCCTGGTGGATATGTGGCAGCCGAAAGAGCAGGCGCAGCCGGTTTGTCTGTGGTGCTTTTCGAAAAAAGAGAATTGGGTGGCGTTTGTCTGAATGAAGGTTGTATCCCAACCAAAACCCTTTTGTACAGCGCTAAAGTATATAATTACGCTTTGCACGGCGAACAATACGGTGTCAGCGTGGAAAATCCCGTTTTCGACTATGGCAAGATTGTCGATCGCAAAGATAAAGTGGTGAAGAAATTGGTGGGCGGCGTAAAAGCTGCCATGAAGGCTTACAAGGTGAAAGTGGTGGCTGCTCCTGCTACCATCGAAGGCCGCAGTGCCGAAGGTATCAGCTTGAGCGCCAATGGCGAAACTTATGTGGCCAAGAACTTGCTCATTTGCTCGGGTTCCGAAGCTTTCGTTCCCCCGATTCCAGGATTGCAGGAAGCCGGCGATGTTATCGTTACCAACCGCGAAATCCTTTCTTTGCGTGAACAACCCAAGGAATTGGTGGTGATCGGTGGTGGCGTTATCGGTATGGAATTCGCTTCTTTCTTCAACAATTTGGGCACCAAAGTAACCGTTATCGAAATGTTGCCCGAAATCTTGGGTGGCTTGGACGGCGAAATTTCTGCCATGTTGCGTGCCATGTATGCCAAGAAAGGCATTGCTTTCAACTTGCGTTGCAAAGTGGTGGGCATCGAAGGTAATACCGTGGTGTACGAAGATCCCGAAGGCAAGACCCAGCGCGTGAGCGGCGACAAGATTTTGGTGTCTGTGGGCCGTCGTGCCAACATCAAAGGTTTGGGCTTGGAAAATATCGGTGTGGAAGCTGAACGCGGCATCAAGGTGGACGACTGTATGCGCACCAATGTTCCCAATGTCTACGCTGCCGGCGACGTTACCGGTTTCTCTTTGTTGGCTCACACGGCTTCTCGCGAAGGTGAAGTGGCTATCAACAATATTTTGGGCAAGAACGACCGCATGCGTTACGATGCTATTCCCGGCGTGGTGTACACCAATCCTGAAGTGGCCGGCGTAGGTCTGACCGAAGAACAAGCTAAGGCTAAGAATATCGATTTCACCGTTTTGAAATTGCCTATGGCTTACTCTGGTCGTTTCGTGGCCGAAAACGAAGGCGGCGAAGGTATCTGCAAAATCATCGTTGGTAAGAAATATCACGAAGTGTTGGGTGTTCACATGTTGGGTAATCCTTGTAGCGAAATCATCCAAAGCGCGTGCATCGCCATCGAACAGGAAATGACCGTGGAACAACTCAAAGAAGTGGTATTCCCGCATCCTACCGTAGGTGAAATTATCAAGGAAACAGCTTTCAGCATGCATTGAGATGCACTGACAAAAAATATGGACGAAATAATCATTTAAAATTATAGCATTATGCCAAAATCAATTTTTATCGATCCCAAAGAGGTTCGCAAAGCTGGCGAGATTAAAATCGCTCCTATTCCTGTGATGCAGTACAACAAGAGCATCAAGGACGAAATGAAAGAAGGCAACTTCACCAAAGAAGATTTGTTGCGCATCTATCGCGATATGTTCTATATCCGCGAATTTGAAACCATGCTCAACTTGGTGAAAACCACCGGTGCTTACAATGGTGTGGCTTACAACAACCCTGGTCCTGCTCACCTTTCTGCCGGTCAGGAAGCTGCTGCTGTAGGTATGGCTTACAACCTCGATACCGACGACTTTATTTTCGGTTCACACCGTAGCCATGGCGAAATCTTGGCCAAAGGTTTGCGTTCTATCCAATTGCTCAGCGACGAAGATTTGACCAAGGTGATGGAAGAATTCTGGGGTGGTGCTACTTTGAACGTGGCCAAGAAAGGTTACGAAGGTAACAATACCAAAGAATTGGGTATCCGTTTCTTGCTTTACGGAGCTATCGCTGAAATCTTTGCTCGCGAAACCGGTTTCAACAAAGGTTTGGGTGGTTCTATGCACACTTTCTTCACTCCTTTCGGTATCTATCCCAACAACGCTATCGTAGGTGGTTCGGGTAGTATTTCTGTAGGTGCTGCTTTGTACAAGAAAGTAAACCGCAAGAAAGGTATCGTAGTATGTAACATCGGTGACGGTTCTTTGGCTCGCGGTCCGGTGTTGGAAGGTATGACTTTTGCTTCTATGGACCAGTTCCACACCATGTGGGAAGGCGATATGAAGGGTGGTCTGCCCGTATTGTTCAACGTAATGGACAACCAATATGCCATGGGTGGTCAGACTCGTGGTGAAACCATGGGTTACGATATGGCTGCTCGTTTGGGTGCCGGTTTCAACGTAGACGCTATGCACGCTGAACGCGTTGACGGTTACGATCCTTTGGCAGTTATCGATGCTTTCCGTCGCAAGAAAGCTTTGTTGCTCGACAAGAAAGGTCCCGCTTTGCTCGACGTGGTTACTTATCGTTATTCAGGTCACTCTCCTTCAGACCAATCATCTTATCGTACCAAGGAAGAAATCGAATTGTGGATGCAGGAAGACTGTATCGTAGCTTACGGCGAAAAACTGAAAGAAGCCGGTTTGGCTGTTGATGCCGACTTGGAAGCTATGCAGGCCGAAGTGAAGAACAATATGTTCGAAATGTACAAACTCGCCATCGACGACGAATTGTCGCCCCGTATGGATTTGAGCAAGAATACCGAACTCTTGGGCGAAATGATGTTCTCTAACGAAAGTGTAGATGCTATGAACACCGCTAAGCCCGACGTTTATATGCCTATCGAAGAATGTCCTCGCGTTAAGAAGATTGCCGCTAAGACCCGTTTCTACAAGGATGCCGATGGCAAACCCGTCAGCAAGATGAAGATGTACAACATCAAGGACGGTATCTTCGAAGCTATGATCGATCGTTTCTACAAAGATGCTTCTTTGGTGGCTTATGGTGAAGAAAACCGTGAATGGGGTGGTGCTTTCGCTGTATATCAAGGTATGACCGAAACTTTGCCTCCTCATCGTTTGTTCAACTCGCCCATTGCCGAAGCAGCTATCATCGGTACCGCTATCGGATATGCTATGTGTGGTGGTCGTGTGGTTCCCGAAATCATGTATTGCGACTTCCTCGGTTGCTGCGGCGACGAAATCTTCAACCAATTGCCCAAGTGGCAGGCTATGTCGGGTAACATCCTGAAAATGCCTGTAGTGGTTCGCGTTTCTGTAGGTTCTAAATATGGTGCTCAGCACTCACAAGACTGGACCGGTCTGTGTGCCCACATCCCCGGTTTGAAGGTGGTATTCCCCGTTACTCCTTACGATGCCAAGGGTTTGATGAACGCAGCTTTGCAAGGCACCGACCCCGTTATCTTCTTCGAAAGTCAACGTATTTACGACAAGGGTGAAGAATTCCATACCGAAGGTGTTCCTGCTGAATATTACGAAATTCCTATCGGTGAACCCGATATCAAGCGTGCCGGTAAGGATGTTACTTTCCTCACCATCGGTGCTACTTTGTATCGTGCTTTGGAAGCTGCCGATATGTTGAAAGAAAAATATGGTATGGAAGCCGAAGTGATCGATGCTCGTTCTATGGTTCCTTTCAACTACGATAAAGTGATTGAATCTGTGAAGAAGACCGGTCGTATCATCATTGCCGGTGACGCTTCTGCCCGTGGTTCATTCTTGAACGACTTGGCTGCCAACATCACCGACCTTTGCTTCGATTATTTGGATGCAGCTCCCGTGGTACTTGGTTCACGCAACTGGATCACGCCTTGTCACGAATTGGAAGAATACTTCTTCCCGCAACCCGCATGGTTCCTGGATGCTATCCACGAAAAGATGATGCCTCTGAAGGACTATGTTCCTACTGCAAACCTTACTTGTGCTCAACAAGTTATCCGTGCTAAGAAAGGTATCTAATCGTTCTTGACAATGGAAACAGTAAAAGTAAACGCACACTTGCATACGCCTTATTCGTTTAGCGCTTTTTCAGGAATTGACGAAGCGCTGGACAAGGCGCTTGCCGAAGGTGTAAAGGTAGTGGGAATCAATGATTTCTATTCTACCGAAGGTTATGAAGCTTGGAACGAAGGTTGCCGCAAACGTCATTTGTATCCCTTGTTCAATATCGAATTTATTTCTTTGAACGAAGAAGATCAGAAGGCCGGTTTGCGCGTGAACGACCCCGGTAATCCCGGACGTACTTATCTCAGCGGTAAAGGTTTGACTTGTCCTTTGAGTTTGGGTGAACCCTACGCCACTCAGTTGGCCGATGTTCGCGCCGAAGCTAATGCGCAGGTGCAAGCCATGTGTGCCAAACTGAACGAACATTTGGCTGCCAACGAAGCTGGTTTCCAATTGGATTATCAGTGGATTTGTGATACGCTCACCAAGGGAAGCATCCGCGAACGTCATTTGGCCAAAGCGCTCAGAATGAAGGTATACGAAAACACAGCCAATGCCGAAGAAGCCAAGGCTTTGTTGGAAAAACTTTTTGGTGGCAAGGCTTTGAAGTCTGCTATCGAAAACGAAGCGGCTGTTGAAAATGAGATTCGTGGTAATTTGCTCAAGGCCGGCGGCGCTGCTTTCGTGCCCGAAGATCCTAAGGCTTTCTTGCCCATGAAGACCGTTTGCGATATCATTTTGGCTGCCGGCGGTATTCCCACATATCCTTTCCTGGCCGACGATGCCAAAGGTGGCTACACCGATTTCGAAGGCGATTTGGAAAAAGTGGCCAAGGTTTTGCGCGAACGTGGCTTCTATTCAGTGGAATTCATCACCACCCGCAACGATGTTCAATTGCTCGAAAAATATGCTTCATATCTGCACGAACAAGGCTTCGTGGTAACTTTGGGTAGCGAACATAATACCCCTGCCATGGAACCTGTTGAACTCTTTGCCCGCGGTGGCGCTCCTCTGAGCGAACGTCTGTTGCAAATCAACTACGAAGGCGCTTGCGTGGTGGCTGCTCATCAGCATTTGGTAAAACAAGGCTTGCAAGGTTATGTGGATGCCAATGGAGTGGCTGCTGTAGATAAACGTGACGAATATATTGCACTTGGTGCACAATTAATTGCTAGTGTATGAACGGAGTACAAGATTTGATTAATATTTCTCAGTATTATGGGAAAGATAGCCGCTTTGTGATTGCAGGTGGCGGTAATACCTCATATAAAACAGCCGACAGACTTTGGGTGAAAGCTTCAGGTTCTGCTTTGGCCACCATCACCGAAGATGGTTTTGCCGTGCTCGATCGTCAGAAATTGCAGGTGTTGTCGGAAAGACAATACAGCGAAAATACGGCCGAACGCGAAGAACAGGTAAAGAACGATTTGGCTGCTGCTTGCATTTCGCAAGGCAAGCGTCCGTCGGTGGAAACTTCGATGCACAATGTTATCAACTATGCTTTCGTGGTGCATTTGCATCCCACGGCTGTGAATGGACTTATGTGTGCACAAAATGCTGAAAGCGATTTGAAGCAACTCTTCGGCGAAAAGGCTTTGTATATTCCTTACACCGATCCCGGTTATGTCTTATTTAAAAAGGTAGAAGATTCTATCAAGGCTCATCGTGCTGCTTTTGGTGAAGAACCTTCTGTTATCTGGTTGCAGAATCATGGTATTTTTGTGGCTGCCGATAGCATCGAAGAAATTAAGACGCAATACGATGCTATTTTGGCCAAGTTGGAAGTGAAGCCGCTCCTTATCGAAGATCGCGACACTTGCTCTTGCACGGAACAGGTTTTGCCCGCTTTGCGTATGATGTTGTGTCAGGAAGCTATTCAATTGGCCGGACAAACTTGCAGCGGTATCCGCAATCCTTATGCCGGTGCCAATCTGAAAGTGTTGAAAGTGCGCAAGAATTCTTTGGTGAAATCGTTCTACGACAGCGCTGAGGCTTACGCAAAAATCAGTCGTCCTTTCACGCCCGACGGCATTGTTTATTGCAAATCGAACTACATTTATATCGATGCCGAAGAAAGCCAGGACAAGATTGCTCAGGCTCAGGAAGCTATTCCCGCTTTTGTGAAGAAATTTGGTTATCTGCCCAAGGTGATTCTTATCAAAGGTATTGGTTTGGTGGCTGTTGGCGATAATGCTGCTCAGTGCGACATCATCCTCGATGTATACGAAGATGCTATGAAGATTGCTGCTTTGGCCGAAAACTTTGGCGGTGCTCATCCTATGACTCAGGCTCAAATCGATTTCATCGACAACTGGGAAGTGGAAAATTATCGTCGTAGTGTGGCTGCCGGTGGCGCTTCTGGTCGTGCCGAAAACAAAACCATCGTGGTGACCGGTGCTGCTCAAGGCTTTGGCGAAGGTATTGCTCGTTGTCTTTTGCTCGAAGGTGCTAACATCGTGGTGGCCGACCTTAACGAAGAAGTGGGACAAGCTACCGTGGTTCGTTTCAACGCTATGGTCAAGAGCAATCGTGCTATTTTCGTCAAGACCAATGTTTCTGATATTCCTAGCATTGAAAATCTTGTACATCAGACTATTTGCAATTTTGGTGCTATCGATGCTTTCATCAGCAATGCCGGCGTTTTGCGTGCCGGTGGTCTCGAAGATATGACGCCTGAAAACTTCGAATTCGTTACCAAAATCAACTACAATGCTTATTTCTATTGCGCTAAGGTGGTGAGCCGCGTGATGAAATTGCAGACCAAATATTCTGGCGAAGATTATTATGCCGACATCATCCAAGTGAACTCTAAATCTGGTTTGCGTGGTAGTAAGGCTAACTTTGCTTACGCCGGCGGTAAATTCGGCGGTATCGGTCTGACGCAGTCGTTTGCTTTGGAATTGGCTCCTTTCCGCGTGAAAGTGAACAGCATCTGCCCCGGTAACTTCTACGATGGACCGCTCTGGAGTAATCCTGAAAACGGTCTCTTCGTTCAGTATTTAAAGGCTGGTAAAGTGCCCGGTGCCAAGACCGTAGAAGATGTAAAAGAATTTTATTTGGCTCAAGTGCCCATGCGTAAAGGCTGCTCTCCCGAAGATGTTTGCAAAGGTGCGCTCTATTTGATGGAGCAGCTCGGCGAGACTGGACAGGCTTTGCCTATCACTGGCGGCCAAGTCATGCTTAATTAAGGTTGTGTCGCGGGGAATATGCGGCGCCCGCTTCGGCTCAAAGCTCGGTCATTTACGAGAGTAAACTCCCTTCGCTTTTCGCCTTGTAGCCACCACATATTCCCCGCGCTCCGACCTTAATTTTTAAGATTGTAGAAGACCACTGCTGCGGCGCCCGCTTCGGCTCGATCCTCGTTCACGTACTTGAAGTACGCTCCCGTCGTCCTCGCCTCGCGGCCACCATATCATGGGCCTTCTCCAATCTTGATTATTTCAAGGATTTCAACCTATGAGTATTACTGAGAGAATAGTTTGTTTCTTGGCCGTGTGTCCTTGGGCCTTGATTTGGTTTTTGCTGGCTCGCTATCTGCGCCGCCATTCGCAACAATCCGCCCAATACCTTATTATTTCGAGGGCTAAACTTGAAAATCTCGACGTTAAGAAAGTTGCCCGCTTTGTGTCTTCGGCTATGTTGGTCGGCTTGCCCTTTATTCTTCTAGCACCTTGGGCTTCAAGCACAAAGCTTTATTATCCGCTTCAGTTTGGGCTGCCGATTCTTTTCGTAATTATAGCCATTCTTTTTGTGTTTGTCTTCGACAAGCCCTTTCATAAGTGAGACTTATTTGCGAGTCCGCTGCTCTCTGCGATGGAAATCATTCTGATATTGATGTAATTGTTCAACGCTCGGTAGAATCTGCGTTGCGGTATCTTCCAATAAATGCTATCTTTGCAGGCTTTTAATGGTTTGCAAGCCGGAACTTTCTGTTGTCAGAATATCTATCAATATGAAAATGTGTATCAAAATAAATGGATTTATTGCATTGATTTTCTTGCTGTTTTGCTTGGTGTCATGCGGTGATGATGAAAATAATCGTCGTATTATCAATGTGCGTATCTCGGAAATTTCGAAAGTGGAGGTGGATAATGTCAAAGCTTTCGCCTCGCTTGGAAAGACTGCAGCCACAAGTAAAGCCGACAACTTCGCAGCAAATGCTAATGCGGTGACGCGTGCGAGCGGTGATAATATTCTGTATGTCGTGCACGAGAATAACGACATCGACTTTCCTGATATGCAGTTGGAATATCAATTTGGAGATGACCTTAGCGACGAAGAAAAAGCCATGCTTTTAGAAGAACTGCAACCTCGTGTTAAGGTATTGTCTATGAGCGATATAGGACGATATGCGCTTATCGAGGCTACTGCCTATTTTGAACATCAATTACAGGATAGTATTCCTCAGATGTCTAAAATTAGGTATATGGTGGTGCGAAAATCGGATGGAGAAACGCTTGCTATCGAGGATAGAGATGGCTACATCCTGAAAGATATTTTTGCAAGAGGCCGAGGCATGCTACGCTATCATATTGATTCAAAGGGAAATGATCGTTTTGTTTTTGGTAAAGATGATAGTAAACTTTTTGTCACCATCAGCGAAAAGAATGGCCGTTTGCAGCTGCAACAAGAAGAACTTTCAGGCCCCTCATATCCAAATATAGTAGTAGATGAGTTTGGCTATTTGTATCGTTACAATGAATATATCCTGACGATGAATGGCGCGCAACTTAAATTAGACGGAAACTGTTTAGCTTTATCGCAAGTGGAAAATAAAGCCTACGCATTTACCTACGATTATGGCGAGCCTTTGCGCGTTTATGAACTCTCTAATGGAGCTAAGTTATTGAATGAATACTCTGTAGGCGATGAACATCGCGTGAAGCTTTGGGGCGAACATGCCAGGGATGCCGGTTTCGTCGATGGCGAAATTTTTTTGGTGGCCAACGGCCTTTTTGTGCGTTATCACATAGCAAACAACACGTTCCAGCTGCAAGAATTTAGTGAAGAATTGAAGCAGGAAATTCAACATAGTGAATGGTATGCAGATTATAAGCTTTACCAAGGTGGTCTGTATAAAGTTGTCAATCAGGGGACTTATGCGCAAGTGTTGAAAACAAATTTGATTACCATGCAGCAAGAGGAAATCAAGTTGGCACTTCCCGAAGGTGCTCAGATGACTTCTCATATATTTAAACAATCGTGTTTGGAAAACAATCGTTTAGATCTTAAAGTGTATTACAATTTGGGTACATCTCATTCTCAAGCTATCTATTACAATCTGTATGGCGCCGAAGGCGATGTTATCGATTTTGGCGATTATGAAGTCGATGCAGTGCTGCTGTTGAAATAAAAATCCAAAGATGATTAAACTAAACATTATGAAAATGCTTAATACTCAAGTAAATATCCTAAAATTATGTATGGCTATGTTGATGATGTTTTCTTTCGTGGCCTGCGATGATTTCCCTACTGGTTCTAAGGATGAGGAATCAGAAACACCTTATACCTATGTCGATATGGGACTTTCGGTGGCTTGGGCGGCCTATAATGTAGGCGCGGAAGCTGAATGTGGGGTAGGCTACTATTTTGCATGGGGCGAAACTGAACCAGCAAGCTTGGAAAATATTCAAACTTACAAATATGGCGATCCATTCTCTGGGCAAATGAGTAAATACAATGAGCTTGATGATAAGTTGGTACTCGAAATGAACGACGATGCAGCTCGCAAACATTGGGGCGGCTATTGGCGTATGCCTACAACGGCTGAATTCATGGAACTTTTGGAAAATTGTATAGTAGAACCTGCTGCTGGTGGACAATCTTCTCAGAATGATGTTACTATGGACTACGGTTTGAGATTTACTAGCAAAATTACGGGTAATAGCATTTTCTTTCCCGCAGCGGGTTATTACGACTATTATAGAGCAGAACAATTAGGATTTGGCGATCAGGCTTATTATTGGAGCAGTGTACTAGAATTTCTCAATGAAGATCAACAAAAAGATGTAGCTACAGCCTATAGTTTTTCTGCTACTCTTCGAGATGAAGATTTTGCGCAGTCTTTACTCTATGCTAAACGTCCTATGCATCGTTATATGGCTTGTAATGTTCGTGCGGTGTATGATACGCTTCAAGCGTCAGATTATCCTTTTGTTTACACTTTGCAATACGATGCCAATGGCGGAAGTGGAAATATGAAAACGATGTCGCATAACAAGGGCGAAAGTATCAAAGTGGCAGCGAATAGCTTTTTGCGTGATGGCTACTATTTTAGTCATTGGAATACCCAAGCCGACGGAAGTGGTGGTAACTACGATATCAATCAGGTTTTTGCACTTTCTCAAGATACTGTTTTGTATGCGCAGTGGAAAGAAATACCCGAAGATATCATTGCGATGACTCAAGGATTTGAAAACAATTATGAGTGGGCAGATCTCGGTTTGAGTGTTAAATGGGCGGTTTGTAATTTGGGTGCAGCTACCCCCGAATCTTATGGCGACTATTATGCTTGGGGCGAGGCGGAAAGTAAGACATCCTTTACACCAGATAATTATGTAACAACATCTTCGGATGCGGCTCAATTGTCAATGGGTGGCACTTGGCGTCAACCTACCTACAACGAATGTATGGAGCTATTAGAAAAATGTACCTGTGTTTGGTATTCTCAAAATGGGGTGGATGGATGCTTGATTAGAAGTAATATCAATGGTCGAAGTATTTTTATACCTGCTGCCGGTTGCTATTTCAATATCGGTAATTTGTCGCTAGGCTTTCAAGCTAATTTCTGGGCATCGACTCCTTTCGATCCTGTCCAATATCCGAATTTGCATTTTAGATTTGGTTTTCAGCCGGGAGGATTTAGTGGTGGCTATTTGTTAGATAATGATTATAATGGCATGTCAATTAGGGCAGTTTGTCAATAAATTTCTCTTTTCTCTGACCTAAAATTTGCAGTTTTCAAAAATCTGTCTTTTCTTTGCGCCGCTAAATCAAATTTATTCATTCTTAAACCCATTTGCCTATACGATACATCTCTACTCTTTAGAAACTTTTATTAAAGAGAAATGGAAACTATGTTTCGCAAGACCGACGAATCGTTGGTTGAGATGTTTGCAAATGGTAACAACCAAGCTTTCGATATTTTGTTGGAACGCCACAAGGATAGAGTGTACAACTATATCCTGCTTATTGTGCGCAATCGTGAAATGGCCGAAGATATCTTCCAGGAGACCTTCATGCGTGCCATCATGACCATCAAGCAAGGCCGTTATATGGAAAATGGCAAATTTTCGTCGTGGATTTGTCGCATTGCGCACAACCAGATTATCGACATTTATCGTCGTGAACGCAACGAAAAAACCGTTTCCAACGAAGAATACGAAGAACAAGATTTGTTTAACGACGCCAAGCTCTGCGAAGAAAATATCGAAGACAAAATGGTGCGCGAACAAGTGTTGCAAGATGTCAACAACTTGATGCTGCATTTGCCCGACGAACAGCGCGAAGTGGTGTATATGCGTTATTATCAGGATCTTTCCTTTAAAGAAATTGCCGATATCACGGGTGTGAGTATCAACACGGCTTTGGGTCGTATGCGTTATGCGGTGATGAATATGCGTCGTATGGCACAAGAAAAAGATTTGTCTTTGGCAGTGTAAAGGCTCGCTTGGAAAATTTTTTCTTTCAGATACAATAAAATTTGCCGATCCTCGTTTCTACTAACGTAAGAAGCGAGGATTTTTTTTAAATGATTGCCTATGAATAAAATCTCTACTCAAAAAGACGTTCAAGTGAATTCTTCTAAAAAAATTCAAACATCCTTGGGTCCGAAGGCCTCAACTTTGGAATTTTTACGTAATTTCGCACGACTCTACGATCCGAATGCAACGCAGGGCGTATGTCCCCAATGTATGCTCAATTGAGTCGATGTAAATTGCTAAAAATCAAAGTTATGCGAATGATTGCCCCTTCACTCTTGTCGGCCAATTTCAAGAATCTTCAGGCTGATATCGACATGATTAACCAAAGTTCGGCCGATTGGTTGCACCTTGATGTGATGGATGGCGTGTTCGTTCCCAATATTTCTTTCGGTTTTCCGGTACTGAAGCATGTGGCAGAAATTTGCCGCAAGCCTTTGGATGTGCATCTGATGATAGTACAGCCTGAAAAATTTATCAAAGAGGTGAAAGATTTGGGTGCCTATATGATGAATGTGCATTACGAAGCTTGTCGTCATTTGCATCGTGTGGTGGCAGAAATTCATCAGGCTGGAATGAAAGCCGGTGTGACGCTGAATCCCACTACGCCGGTGTCTGTGCTGGAAGATATCATTGCCGATTTGGACATGGTCTTGCTTATGTCGGTGAATCCTGGTTTCGGCGGACAACCTTTCATTGAAAATACTTATCCGAAAATTGCCCGCTTGCGCGAATTGATAGAAAAACACAATAGCCATGCGCTTATCGAAGTGGACGGCGGGGTGACAGTGGCGAATGCCCAAAGCCTGTACGATGCGGGAGTGGATGTCCTGGTGTCGGGCAGCACGGTGTTCAGAGCGCCCAATCCGCTTGCGACGATTGATGAAATCCTTGGAAAATAAACGGACAGAATACCAATACGAAATAATCTAAACCTTTACCACCATGAAAACATGTCTATTCTCAAATATCCTTTTATCAAGTTGGCTCTCGCCTTGATGGCGGGGCGTCTGTTGCTGAGTGTGTTTACAGGGCTTGCTGTGCTGTATTGGCTCGTGGCGGCGCTGTTTCTCTTGCTTTTGCTGTTGCTTTTTCGTGTTTGTTTGCGCAAACACTTGTGGCTGTGGCGAAGATTTTCGCTGTGGATTTTCTTGGCTTCGATGGCATTGTTGTATGCGGCTTATGTCATGCATCTGGAGAAATTACCTTCCTTGTCGGAGCAGGAATCTAGCTATTGTGCGGTGCTCTTGTCGCCGCCGGTGGAAAAGCCCAAATCTTATCAATGCGAGCTGCAGGAAATAAAGCCATCGGCAGGCTTTGCGCTCTTGCGTCCTAAGTCGAAATGGCAGTTGTATTTGGCTAAAGATAGTGCGTCGGCCACATTGCGTACGGGCGATGTGCTCTATTTTCGATGTCGCCTGGAGGGCTTGGCTGAGCCGGCTTTGATGGATGCGTATCCGGACAGCTTGCGGGCCGCCGCTTCGCGGCGGCCGCAAGCCTTCGACTACCACCGCTTTCTTCGCCGCAAAGGATTCGTGGCCACGGCCTATGTGCCGGCAGGGCAGTGGTGCAAGGATGAAAATCGTCACTGTTTTCCGCTCAGACGACAAGCTGAACAATTGCGCCAGTGTTGTGTGCGGCGTTACGAAAATGCCGGCATCGAGGGCGAAGCGCTGGCCTTGATTGCAGCATTGACTTTGGGCGAAAAATCGCAGTTCGAAGATCAGGCCCGCAACAGATACAGCAGCATCGGTGTATCGCATATCTTGGCGGTGAGCGGCATGCACGTGGGGATTATCTGTCAGCTTATCAGCCTGTTTATCGGAGGCTTGCCCCGTTCCAATCGATGGCTTTTGTGGTTGCGGCAATGTCTGCTCATCGTTATGCTTTGGGCTTATGCTTTGCTCACCGGCATGTCTGCTTCGGTGCTACGAGCAGTGCTCATGTACACGGTGGCGGCTTTGGCTGTCTGTCTGCAACGCAAGGCTTATATCTGGAATTCCTTGGCTTTCGCCGCTTGTGCGATGCTTCTTTGGCGGCCGGCTTATTTCTACGATCTTGGTTTTCAGCTAAGTTTTGTGGCGGTGGCTTCCATCTTGCTGTGGCAGCCCTATTTTCAGCAAGCCTTTGCTCTGTCCGCAGACTCACCTTTGCAATCGATGATGACGGCTTCTTCTGTGATGATGAATGCCCAAGATCACAGCAAAGCATTGCATTCGTTGTGGCGGCGTCTGCTTCACTTTTTTCGTAAATTATTCGATTATTTCAAGGAATTGTTCTGTTTGTCGTTGGCGGCGCAAATAGGAACGGCTCCCTTGTCGGCCTATTATTTTCATCAGTTTTCCAATGTCTTCTGGCTGAGCAATTTGCTGATGGTTCCCTTGGCTTTGCCTTTGACTTATTTGGGCATAGCGCTGCTCTGTTTGTCCGATCTTCCTCTGCTGGGGCCATTGCTGTCGACCTTGCTCGAGGCGGCATTGCGTTTATTTATTCGTATTTCCGAGGCGCTATCTGCGCTGCCATTGTCTTCGACGCAACATCTTTATCCATCCTTGGCAGAAATAAGCTTGCTTTATGTCTTGCTTTTTTCGCTTTTCTTTTTGTTGCGATCAAATAAGTGGCATTACTATGTCGATCAAATTTTTCGAGCGCGAAGAAAAGTAATATGGAAATTGCAATAATCGTCATAAAGTGATTATTTTTGCGTCTTTATCGCATTAATCATGATTTCGAGAGTAATAGAACAAAGCCTTATCGAGAAGGTAAACCAATTGATAGACAATGCGCAGCATGTCGTTATCGTGTCGCACGAAAATCCCGATGGCGACGCGGTGGGCTCGTCTCTGGCGATGATGCATTTTTTGCGCGCTTATGGTAAAGAAGATGTTAAGGTGATACTGCCTTCAGAACTTCCCTACAACCTGAAATGGTTGCCCGGCGTGGAAGATCTGCTTATTTACAGTTTGCAGGAAAAATCTTGTTGCCGTGCTTTGCAGGCCTGCGATCTGATTCTCTTCCTCGACTTGAATGCTTTGAGCAGAACCGGAAAGATGAGTCAGGCTTTCAACGGACTTTCGGCGCAACGCGTGCTTATCGATCATCATGAATTTCCCGAACCTTTTGCGCCGGCCACGATTTCTTGTCCGCAAATCTCTTCCACCTCGGAATTGGTGTTCCGCTATATCAGCCGTTCGGGTTGTCTCAACGATTTGAATCAGGATGCTGCCGTTTGTATTTATACCGGCATGATGACCGACACGGGCTGTTTCTCTTACAATTCCAATCAGCCTGATATTTACGTGATTGTTCATTATCTTTTGCAAAAAGGCGTTGATAAAGATGCTATTTACCGCAAGGTGTTCTATGCATTCAGCGAAGATCGTATGCGTATGACGGGTTATCTGATGTATAAAGCAATGGAGATAATGCCTGAGTATCAGACGGCTATCACTTCCATCAGCAAGCGACGTCTAAAATATTTCAATTATCGTCCGGGCGATACGGAAAATATCGTGAATATGCCTTTGCAGATAGAAGGCGTGAATATTTCCATTTTTCTGCGCGAAGACAATCCCGTTCGTATTTCCTTCCGTTCGGTGGGCGATATTCCGGTGAATCGTTTGGCCAACGAATTGTTTGGCGGCGGCGGACATAAAAATGCGGCCGGAGCGCGTTACAAAGGCAAGCTCAGCGAAGCGGTGGAGATGATAAAACAGGCTATTCCGAAATTTGTGGAGAGTCTGTAATTTGCGCTTGCGCTTGTGGGCGCTTTGTTGTACTTTTGTGCTTTCTGCGAATAAGCTTTCTCGTTCCTCATTTCTAATAACAATTAATTTAATATGAATAAGTTAACCAAATTTATTTTCCTTTCGATGACTTGCCTTCTGCTCTTGGCTTTCGGCTCGTGTCAAGATTATAAGACCTATGCCCAGCAGCTGGAAGAAATGGAAGAATACATCGAAGATTTCATGAAACAACACGATTACGTCATGACGGAAACCCAACCCGATAGTATTCCTTGGCTCGATGAAAAAGGCCGCCGTATGTTTTACAAAACTGAAACGGGTGTGTATATGCACGTTATCGATACGGGTTTGTCGGCCGGAAAAGTGACGAAAAACCAGCCGGTGTTGGTGCGTTATACCGAAATGAGTGTCAAGGGCGATTCGGTTACCTATAGCAATCTGAACAGCAGTTTCGATCCGGTTGAAATTTGTTATGGCACGGTGAATACCGGTGGCAATTATTCCTATTATTGGGGCGATTGTCCGGCTTGGCACGAAGCTTTGACTTACGTGGGCGATGAAGGCCATGTGATGTTGATTGCTCCCACCGATCAGGGTATGCCTATTTACAACAACAGTCAGGTGGAATTGCTTTCGCATTTCTATGAATTGAAATTTACCTTCTCTAGATGGTGAATTTATTTACCTTCTGGAAATAAAAGATATTATTATGAATCAGTTGATTAAATCTATCTCAGGGATTCGTGGCGTGGTAGGTGGTCCTGCCGATAATAGTTTGAATCCCTTTAACATTACCAAGTTTACAGCGGCTTATGCACGTTGGATTCGCAGTCATTCTACGCGTGGTTCCAATCAGATTGTGGTGGGTCGCGATGCTCGTATTTCCGGTGAAATGGTTTTTCAACTGGTGTCCGGAACCTTGATGGGCATGGGTTTTGATGTCTTAGATATCGGTTTGGCTACGACGCCCACTACCGAATTGGCTGTTACCATGACGGGCAGCGATGGTGGTATCATCATTACGGCAAGTCATAATCCCAAGCAATGGAATGCCTTGAAATTGCTCAATCAAGATGGTGAATTTTTCGATAAAGCGGCCGGTCAGTACGTGATTGAAACCGCCGAACAAGACGATTTTGAATTTGTGGGCGTGGATGCCATTGGTCATTTGAAACAAGCCGATTTCACCCAAAAACATATCGACGCTGTCTTGGCGCTCGACCTGGTAGATAAAGATGCTATTGCAAAAGCTGGTTTCCGCGTAGCCATCGATTGTGTAAATTCAGTGGGTGGTATCGTGATTCCTCGTTTGCTGGAAGCTTTGGGCGTGAAAGATATCATTGCTTTGAACTGCACTCCTGATGGTATTTTCCCGCATAATCCCGAACCTCTCCCTCAACATCTTACCGAAATTTCCGATGTGCTGAAACAAGGCAAGGCCGATTTGGGTATCGTGGTAGATCCCGACGTCGATCGTTTGGCTTTGGTTTGTGAAAATGGCGAAATGTTTGGCGAAGAATATACCTTGGTTTCTTGTGCCGATTATGTGTTGAGCAAGACGCCCGGCAATACGGTTTCCAACTTGAGCTCTACCCGTGCTTTGCGCGATGTTACCCGCGCTCGTGGTGGTGAATACGAAGCGGCTGCCGTCGGCGAACTGAATGTGGTTGCCTTGATGAAGGCTAAAAATGCCGTGATTGGCGGAGAAGGTAATGGTGGTGTTATTTATCCTGCTTCTCACTATGGTCGTGATGCTTTGGTTGGCGTGGCTTTGTTCTTGTCGAATCTGGCTCACAAAGGCTGCAAAGCTAGCGAATTGCGTGCGCAATATCCTGCTTATTTCATGGATAAGCAACGTCTCGATTTGACGCCCGAAATGAAATTGCCGCTTATTTTCGATGCTCTGAAAGCAAAATTCCAGCCCGGTGTGCAAGCTTTCAATTCTACCGTAGAACGCATCACCGATATCGACGGTGTCAAGATCGACTTTGCCGACAAGTGGGTGCATGTGCGCGGTTCTAACACCGAGCCGATTGCTCGTATTTATACTGAGGCGCAGTCGGCGGAAGAGGCGCATCTTTTAGCCGAAGACATCAAATCCTTCGTATTAAACTTGTTATAACGAACAAACTACCGCGTTGTTTTCAATCTTGGACTTGGTCGAGTACTTCGGTACACTCCCTTCGTCCAATTTTCAACAACGCGGTATTTTATTCATTCTAACAAGTTTAATTGTCGCGATTCACCGGTTTTGCGAATAACAAACAAACTACCGCGTTGTTTCAATCTTGGACTCGGTCGAGTACTTTGGTACACAGCAAATAAAAAAGTCGCTATTCTTTCGAGTAGCGACTTTATTTATGTTGACAAAGTATCTTGATTAGTCCTGAGCAGGAACTACTGATACATAAGAGCGATCGTCTTTCTTACGTCTGAAGGTAACGACGCCGTCTACCAATGCGTAAAGTGTGTGATCTTTACCAAGGCCTACGTTTTCACCGGGATGATGAACGGTACCACGTTGACGAACCAAAATGTTACCGGCTTTAGCTACTTGGCCACCAAAAACTTTAACACCCAATCTCTTGCTTTCAGATTCACGGCCGTTCTTAGAACTACCTACACCTTTTTTATGTGCCATTGTTTTATAATTTAATTAAGCCAATACAATTTCGTTAATTTTAATCTGTGACAGATACTGACGATGACCGTTCAATTTTCTGTAACCTTTTCTTCTTTTCTTGTGGAAAACAAGCACCTTGTCGTCTTTCAAGTGAGAAAGAACTTCAGCGGTTACTTTTGCACCTTCGATACAAGGAGTACCTACGGTAACGTTACCGTCGTTGTCAACCAACAACACTTTGTCAAATTCAACTACAGAACCTTGTTCTGCTTCCAAGCGATGAACATACAATTTCAAACCTGCTTCGGCTTTAAACTGTTGTCCCGCAATTTCTACAATTGCATACATTGTTTTAAAGAACTTATAGAGTTAAGCGGTAAGGTGGGATGTTCCAACATTGAACAGTGCCTCTTGACGAACCTTTTCCGAAATGGACTGCAAAGGTAATGCAAATTTTTTAATCTGCAAAGCTTGCGATGAAATTTAATCCAGACTTCTTCTGATTGCCTTTTGCAAAGACTTTCAGCGAATTAGAGCGAATGTTCCACCAAGTATTTTTCGGCTTCCAATGCCGCCTTGCAACCCGATGCGGCAGCCGTAATCGCCTGACGATAGAGCGGATCGGCAACGTCGCCGGCGGCAAAAATACCGGGCAAGTTGGTGCGAGGTGTGGCGCCTTGGGTGATGATGTAGCCTTGTTCGTCGGTATCGATATAGTCGGCAAATACTTTAGAGTGAGGCGTATGACCAATGGCCAAGAAGAATCCATCGATGGCAATGTCCACTTTTTCTTCGTCGGGTTGGCCGAGTCGTTTCACCAGATGCGCACCTTCCACGCCGTTTTCGCCGAACAAGCCCAAAGTCTGATGTTCGAACAGGATGGTGATGTTTTCTGTGTTGAATACGCGTTCCTGCATGATTTTCGAAGCACGCAGTTCGTCGCGACGCACAATCATGTACACTTGTTTGGCCAAGCCTGCCAGGTAAGAAGCTTCTTCGCAAGCCGTGTCGCCGCCGCCCACAACAGCCACTGTTTTACGACGATAGAAGAATCCATCGCAAGTGGCGCAAGCAGAAACGCCCATGCCGGCATATTTTTGTTCGTCGGGCAAGCCCAAATATTTGGCGGTAGCACCGGTGGCAATAATCACCGTGTCGGCTTCGATTTCTTTTTCATTGTCAATCCACAGACGATAGGGTTGCGCTGAAAAATCTACTTTGGTAACGATGCCTGCGCGCATTTCGCATTGAAAACGAGAAGCTTGTGCGCGCAAATCTTCCATCAGCTGATTGCCATCCACGCCTTGGGGATAGCCGGGAAAATTCTCGATTTCGGTGGTGGTGATGAGCTGACCGCCCAACTGAATGCCTTCGTACAAAACGGGTTGCAGATTGGCGCGTCCTGCATAAATGCCGGCAGTGTAACCGGCTGGGCCAGAGCCTATAATAAGGCAACGAATATGTTCCATAGTTAACGTAAATCTATAACTTCCACCATCGGATAATCTTTCTGCGGAAACAGAAAACGGCTGTTCGGATGGTTTTGGTTGGTTTGATATTGATAAATGTTGATAATTGCGTGGTTTCCGTCACGTTGATAAATGACGATTTCTGCGGGATGCAGCTTGTTTTTGTCTACATAAATAACGATGCGCGAAATCTCTGCCGAGGCTTCTAGCACTTTCAACTCAATGCCGCTGAGAGATTGTTTGCCGCTTTGTTTGTCGCCAAGTAAACGGCTTTGGTAGCCTTGTTTGTACAAGCTAAAGATATTTACCGGATTGAGCATCAGCAATTCTTCGGGAGAGGGCGTGCTCAGGTTTACTTCCTGGGCATTGATAATCAGAGTCCAGAGGTCGCGACCATCGAACCAGGCCTTCATTTCGTCGGGCACTTCCAAATAGAAACGCGAGCCTTGCATGGCGATGCTTCCTTCAATTTCGGTCTGTAAAGACTTGCTGCTGTCGAAAGTGCGGATCTTGAAGGCGGCGGTGATGCCTTGGCTTTGTTCATAAGCATTGGCGGCCCGATTAAGCAGGTCGATGGCATTCTGTTGCGATTGAGCCGATAAGATATTGCAACTCAGGCAAAAAACGCAGCATGCGAAAATGATATGTTTGCAAAATCTTATCATAAGCCACTGAGAATTTGATCGAGATGAGCTTCGGTATCAACCAAGACCTGACGCGGTTTGCTGCCTTCGGCCGGACCTACAATGCCCGCAGCTTCCAATTGGTCCATGATGCGGCCGGCGCGGTTGTAGCCCAAGCCCAATTTTCTTTGTAAGTAAGAAGTAGATCCTTGTTGCGTGGTCACCACCATGCGGGCGGCTTGTTCGAAGAAAGAGTCGCGACTGCTCAAATCGGCTTTGCTGCCACCGCTGTCGGTAGCGCCGTTGTCGGGCGTGTATTCGGGCAATTCGAAAGCGCCGGGATAGCCGCGCTGGTCGCCGATGAAATTCACCACGTCTTCCACTTCGGGCGTATCGACAAAAGCACATTGAATACGAGTAAGTTCACTGCCCGACAGATAAAGCGCATCACCTTTACCAATCAGTTGCTGAGCGCCGCTGGCGTCGAGGATGGTGCGCGAGTCGGTCATTGAAGAAACACGGAACGACAGACGGGCAGGGAAGTTGGCCTTGATGGTACCGGTAATGATATTGGTGGTAGGACGCTGCGTGGCGATAACCATGTGCATACCAACGGCACGGGCTTTCTGGGCAATACGGGCGATGGGCATTTCAATTTCTTTGCCGGCAGTCATAATCAAATCGCCAAACTCGTCGATAATGATAACGATATAAGGCAAGAAGCGATGACCCTTTTCGGGATTCAGCTTGCGCAGTTTGAATTTCTCGTTGTATTCCTTGATGTTGCGGCATTTGGCCTTGCTCAGCAAATCGTAGCGGTCGTCCATTTCGATGCAGAGCGAGTTGAGCGTGATTTTCACTTTGTCCGATTCGGTGATGATAGCGGGATTGTCGCCGGGCACCTTGGCCAAATAATGCTTTTCGATGCTCGAATAGATGCTGAATTCCACCATTTTGGGGTCGACCAACACGATTTTCAATTCCGAAGGATGTTTCTTGTAGAGCAAAGAAGTAATCAAAGCATTCAGTCCCACCGATTTACCTTGACCCGTGGCACCGGCCACCAAGAGGTGCGGCGTTTTGCAAAGGTCGAAACAGAACACTTCGTTCATGATGGTCTTGCCAAGTACGATAGGCAAATCGTATTTGCTTTCCTGAAATTTCTTCGACATGATTAAACCCTTCATCGAAACGATGCTCGGATCGCGACGCGGCACTTCGATACCGATGGTGCCCTTGCCGGGAATGGGCGCAATGATACGGATACCTAAAGCGGCCAGGCTCAGTGCGATATCGTTTTCCAAGTTGCGAATTTTGGCAATACGAACACCGGCTGCAGGCACCACTTCGTACAGCGTTACCGTCGGGCCCACCGTGCCGTGAATACTCTGAATGCTGATGCCGAAATTCGACAATACTTCGATGATTTTGTTCTGATTTTCTTTTTGTTCTTCCTGATTGATGACGGGATTGCTATCGCCATAATCTTTCAGCAGACGCACCGGCGGATTCTTGAAACTGTGCAACTCGGCTTTGGGATCGTATTCGCCCAATTCGGCCAGCGCGTCGTATTCGCCTTTGCTTTGGCTGATGTGGATGTTTTCTTCTGCTTTATCGGCTTCGTCTTCGGCCTTGGCCACCTCTACACTGATGCTGATATCGGAATTGTCTACCGGAGAAATTTCAATATCATTTTCGATGAATTCGTCTTCAAGGGGATTTTCCGAGAAGTTTTCGTCTATTTCGCGATCGATGTCTTCGGCGTAGATAATGCCCTCGTTTTCAGTAGGCTCTTCGTTGATGAAGTAATCTTCTCTGAGATTGTTGTTTTCGTTTTCATCGCTGATGGTTTCCGTTTCGATAGGCTCGTCTTCGATCTTTTCTTCTTCGTCCTTTTCGTCGGTGATGAATTCCTTTACTTTGCGGGCCTGAGCTTTCGCTTTGTCAGAAAGGTTGAATTGCAAGCTTTTGCGGATAAAAGGAATGGTATTCTGGATGGCAAAAATCAAGAAAACGAGCATGCTGAAAAACAGTACGATAACCGTTCCGGGAATGCCGATTTTTACATTGAGCCATTGGCTGATATGATAACCATGTGCGCCGCCCAAAAACAACAATTGCGGCTGGCCGGCGAAAATGAATCCGAAGAAAATGGATATCCAGATAAATAAGAAAGCGCTGTAAACAAAACCTTTGCCCAGTTTGGAAACCCTAACGCGCATCAGTCGTAGGCCGGCCAACAGTCCGTAGAATGCCAACAAGAGCGAGGAAACGCCAAACCATTTGTTCATGATGATATTCGACAACCAGGCACCGAAGGCACCGTTCCAGTTGTGCACATCGCCTTTGGCAACGCTGCCAAGTTCGGTAAAACGCAGATGACCCACCACGCTTTGGTCGGCAGCGCCGGTGAAGAAAAATGAAATGAGCAGGATGCACAAATAAAGCATCAGCAGCACCAAGAGTGCGCCGACAATGAAGTATGCTTTTTCGTTCTGTGCAATATGGACGATGTTATTCCACTGTTCTTTAAGGCTTTGCAAAATATTTGCCTTGTTGTTGGTCTTCTTTTTCTGGGCCATGGTGATGTACTTTCTTCAGTTTGGATAAAACACACAAAGGTAGTAAATATTTATCAAAAAGGTCTTACCTTTGCATTCCGAAAAAATGATTATGTCAAACTTTGCATCCACCATCGATAAAGAGCAGTTGCAAAGCCTGGAGACCGCTGTGTTTCCGGGTAAAATCGTGTTGCTGGATGCCGAGGAAATTTCGCCCGAACTGGAAGAAATTTTTCGCGCAGAAACACTTTGGGGCTTCGACACCGAATCGAAACCGGTCTTCAAAAAAGGTGCGAAAAATCGTATCGCGCTCATTCAGATGGCTACCAAGGATACATGCTATCTGGTGCGTCTGAGTAAGCAATTTCCGCCGGTGCTGACAGAAATTTTCAACAATCCCGAAGTGATGAAAGTGGGATTGTCGTCGAAAGACGATTTTCTGCAATTGCGAAGCATCTGCAAAGACTTGAAGCCTCAGAACGTGGTGGAACTTCAGTCGATGGTGAAAAGTTATGGTATTGAGGAACTTAGCTTGCAAAAAATTTACGCCATTCTTTTCGGACAACGCATTTCCAAAACCCAACGACTTTCCAATTGGCAGGCACCTGAACTTTCCGAAGCTCAACAACAATATGCCGCCATGGATGCCTGGTCGGTGCGCGAAATCTATCTAAAATTGCAAGAGTTTACACCTCAAGCAGTTCGCGAATAATATTATCCGAAACGAAATAAGCCGAAGGCGCTATCTGCAGCTGTGTTTCTGTTGAAATTAGCTGTTTTTGCTCGATGAAAAGCGCCGATTCCTGCTGTAATTGTTGCCATTTTTCTTGTCCGAATCTTGCGATGAGATCATGCTTGGCGATGCCTTCGCGCGTTCGCAGGCGCGTCAGCAAATAATCGTTGTAGTTGTCTTCCGGGCTTAGCATTTCTTCTTCTCGAACGAAATTACCTTTAATATAAGTGTGCAAATCGGAGGCGTTCCAGCGTCGGCCGATAAGATTGTATGCGTGCGCCGACGGGCCGAGTCCTATATAAGGCAAGCCTTTCCAGTAAGAAGAATTGTGTCGTGAACGGCGGCCCGGCAAAGCAAAGTTGGAAATTTCGTAATGTTCGTAACCGGCGGCTTGCAATTGCTCAGACAAATATTGATACATGTCGGCGGCCGTTTCGTCGTCGCAGGCTTGCCAAAGACCGGCTTCTAAGCTTTTAGCCAAAGGCACTTCGGGCTCCAGTCCCAGCATATAGGCAGAAATGTGTTCCGCTTTCAGCGCGATGGCTTGACGGATGCTTTCGGCGAAACTTTCCATCGTCTGCAAAGGCAGACCAAACATCAGATCGATGCTGATATTGTTGAAACCGGCCTTGCGAGCTTCTTTCACTGCCCGAATGGCTGTCTGCGCGTCGTGCCGACGATGGATGAATGTCAATTCCTGGTTGTTGAAGCTTTGTATCCCGATGCTCAAACGATTGAAGGGCAAGCTTTTTAGGCTTTGTAGATAATCGGCAGATAAGTCGTCGGGGTTGGCTTCAAGCGTGATTTCTTCCACGCGGCTCAGGTCGTAATGTTGCGCCAGGCAGTCGAAAATCTTTTGAAAATGCTCGGCCGACAACTGACTGGGCGTTCCTCCTCCGAAATAAATCGTTGCTATATAATATGGTGCGGCAGCGTCCAAATAGTTGCTGCTTTCGGCAATTTCCTGACATAGCGCTGCGATATATGGTGCTATGAGTTGCTTTTCGGCCCGCGAATAAAAATCGCAATAGGCGCATTTGCGTTGGCAGAAAGGAACATGAATGTACAGGCCGGCCGCTTTTTCTTCCATGGGATAAAATTAGTTTCGTTGC
Organism: Bacteroidales bacterium; assembly: GCA_017380635.1. GTDB lineage: Bacteria > Bacteroidota > Bacteroidia > Bacteroidales > UBA1402 > UBA1757. Next base: position 105,883 of record JAFODP010000015.1, read on the forward strand.
TGGGATAATTAGCGTGCGAAGTTATTTGTTTATTCGTCAATAATCGTTATCTTGCGCCACTTTTTTACAAAAAACAACTAACAACAATAACAACAACTATGAAAACTTATCAAACCGGCGAAATTAGAAACATCGCCATTATCGGTAGTTCCGGCTCTGGAAAAACCACCCTTGCAGAAGCCATGCTTTTCGAGGGTGGAGTTATTAAACGTCGTGGTTCAGTAGAAGCCAAGAACGCAGTTTGCGATTATTCTCCTGTAGAACAAGAATATGGCTACTCTGTATTTGCCACTCCTTTCTGTGTTGAATGGAATAACAAGAAACTCAATATTATCGACTGTCCCGGTGCTGACGACTTTGTGGGTGGTGCTGTTACCGCTCTGAACGTTACCGAGGCAGCCGTTATTTTGGTAAATGGTCAGGCTGGTTTGGATGGCGGTACCATGAACGCTTTCCGTAACACCGAAACTTACCATAAACCCGCTGTATTCGGTATCAACCAACTCGACCGTGATAAAGTTGATTTCGAATCGGTTATCGAACAATTGCGCGAAGCTTGCGGCAACAAGGTGGTTAGAGTGCAATATCCTATCGCTACAGGCGAAGGCTTCAACCAGGTTATCGACGTATTGTTGATGAAGCGTTATACCTGGAAGCCCGAAGGTGGTGTTCCCACTATCGACGATGTTCCTGAAGATCAAATGGAAAGAGCATTGGAATTGCGTTCTGAATTGGTGGAAGCCGCTGCTGAATGCGACGATGCTATGTTGGAAAAATTCTTCGAAGAAGGCGATTTGAGCGAAGATGAAATCCGTACCGGTATCCGTCATGGTTTGCTTAACCGTACCATGTTCCCCGTTTTCTGCGTATGCGCACACAAAGACATGGGTGTTCGTCGTATGATGGAATTCTTGGGTAATGTGGCTCCTTCTCCTCTGGAAGTGAAGCCTTTGGTAAACACCGAAGGTGTAGAAGTACCTTACGATGCCAAGGCTGCTGCTCCCAGCATTTTCTTCTATAAGACCACTGTTGAACCGCATATCGGTGAAGTAAACTACTTCAAGGTGATTTCCGGTACTTTGCACGAAGGCGACGACTTGGTAAATGCCGATCGTGGTTCTAAGGAACGCATCGCTCAGATTTTCTCTGCTGCCGGTTCAAGCCGTATCCAAGTGTCTGAACTCGTAGCCGGCGACTTGGGTGTTACCGTTAAATTGAAAGACGTTAAGACCGGTAATACCTTGAATGGCAAGGGTGCTGACAACAAGTTCAACTTCATCCAATATCCCGATCCCAAATATCGTCGTTCGGTTAAGCCCGTGAACGAATCGGATATGGAAAAGATGATGGCTATCTTGAACCGTTTGCGTTTGGAAGATCCTACCTATATCATCGAACAATCTCGCGAATTGAAGCAAACCATTTTGCAAGGTCAGGGTGAATTCCACTTGCGTACCTTGAAATGGACGGTTGAACACATGGATAAATTGGCTATCGAATTCGAAGAACCCAAGATTCCTTATCGTGAAACCATCACCAAGGCTGCCCGTTCAGATTATCGTCACAAGAAACAATCCGGTGGTTCGGGTCAGTTTGGTGAAGTTCACCTGATTGTAGAACCTTATACCGAAGGCATGCCATTGCCCGAAACTTTCAAGTTCAATGGTCAGGAATTCAAGATGAACGTGAAAGGTATGGACGAATTCCCCTTGGAATGGGGCGGTAAGTTGGTATTTATCAATAGTATCGTGGGTGGTGCTATCGATGCTCGCTTTATCCCCGCTATCCAGAAGGGTATCATGCAACGTATGGAACAAGGTCCTCTTACCGGTTCGTATGCCCGCGATATCCGCGTTATCGTTTACGATGGTAAGATGCACCCGGTAGATTCAAACGAAATCTCCTTCATGTTGGCAGGCCGTAATGCCTTCTCACAAGCCTTTAAAGAAGCAGGTCCTAAGGTGCTCGAACCTATCTACGATGTAGAAGTGTTGGTTCCCGGCGATCGCATGGGTGATGTGATGAGCGATTTGCAAGGTCGTCGTGCCATCATCATGGGTATGGAAAGCGAAAGAGGTATGCAGAAACTGGTGGCTAAAGTGCCTTTGAAAGAAATGTCCGACTATTCAACTTCTTTGAGTTCTATCTCTGGTGGTCGTGCTTCTTTCACCATGAAGTTTGCTTCTTACGAATTGGTTCCGACCGATGTTCAAAACCAATTGTTGAAAGACTACGAAGCTCAACAACAAGACAAAGACTAATAGAAATAACTTTATGTCCGAGAAAGGGAGTGTCACTATGGTGCTCCCTTTTTTCGTCCATTATAAACGGAAAAAACTCTCAAGCAACTTTTAAGATTTAAACACTATGAACAAGAAAACCATTTTATGTCTGCTTCTCATGTCTATAGGTATGTGTGCATGGGCAGCCGGCGTGAACGACATTCCGACCACTGCTAGCAATCCTTTTGATATGACAAAAGGTGAATTGCATGGTTCTCGCGCTAGTTTTGGTAGCGATCATCACATCGATTGGATGTACAACGGCGACTATGCTGTGTACGAACTGAACAACACCATCGATGCCAAGTATTACGACATCAGTTTTGGCGTGGGCACTACACAACCTTCGGTGAGCATCACCTTTGCTTTGAAGGATGCATTGGGCAAGGAAGTGTGGAAGGGTACTTCTGAGATTGCCAACAATAACAATTGGAATGAATATGTTCCCTATTCGTTGCGTACCGGCGAACTGCCACAAGGGAAATACTCGCTCAACATTACTTTCAACAGTGTGGGCGGTAATGGTACTACGGGAAATCTGAATCATATCGCTTTCACAGCCAAGGAAAAATTTGTCCCTGTAACGGTGGATAAACAGCCGGCCACTGCTACTTTTGCTTTCGGCAGCGGTGAAGAAGGACAAGTGGCCACCTTGGGTCAGGCTGCTCAATATTTCAAGGCGACTTACGTGGAAGCCGGTGAAAACTTGAATTGGGCCGGTCCGAAATCGGCCGGCGGTGTGGCTCAGACCGGTTTTCAGCCAACGCTCAATAACGAAGGCAGCGCCAACGACGGTAACCGCATCGACTTTATGATTAATCCGCTGAACGGCTTGAGTTTCACACCTACCAAGATATCTTTCCAAACCACGCGTCACGGAACGGATGGCGGCAAGGTGGATGTTTCCTGGATTAATGCCAGCGGCAGTGTCGTTGATTTGCAAAAAGGTATTTCTCCTGCCCGTAACAATGCTTCTCCTGCCGTCAGCGATGTACTTTGTGAAGTGCCCAATGCCGAAGCAAGTTTTGGCCCCTGTGGTTTGCGTCTACATCTATATGGCTTGGGCAATACCAAAGTGGTGAGCTTTGCCAATATCGTTATTGAAGGGGTGGTGAACGGAACTTCCGAAGATGTGCCTCAATATAAATTGGTGGTCAATGTTGACGCCGCTGCTGCCGAATGTAAGATTTCTCCCGCTACCGATGAATATTCCGAAGGTGACGAAATCAGCATTACCTTGAAAGAAAATTTTGGTTATCATTTCAAGGAATGGCAAGATGCTGCAGGCAAGATGGTTTCTACCGAAAATCCTTATACCTTTATTATTAAGGCCGATACGGAATTGAAAGCTGTTTTCGATAAGAAGGAAGTGTATGCGCTCAACCTGAAAATGATTGACGACCTCGACAATGTGTATACTAACGCCAATATGGTAAGCGTATCGCCCGAAGGAAATGTGATAAACGGTGTGCATCATTACGAAGAAGGTACCGATGTCAAGCTCTTGGCCAACAATAACAAGATTCTGAGTTTTACTTCTTGGGAAGATGCTTCCACCAATGCAGAGCGCATTATTCGCATGGACGAAACTAAATCTGTGACTGCCAATTTCGCCGTGGCCGATTACATCGTAGCTTGGGACTTTTACAAGGATCAGCCCGGACAAGACCGTTCGGCCGATTATTATAGCAATCCTGAAAATCGAGGTATGTTGAGCCTGCATAATGCGCAAGGCAATAGCAGCGGCTGGTTGTCGCGTGGTGTGGGCAATGGTGCAGAAAACGGACGTTGGGCGGCCAGAATATGGAAACTTCGTTCGCAAGGATTGTACTTTGAAGCTTCTTTCTCTACGAAGGGATTTAGCAACGTGGTGGTTTACAACGCCTTGGGTGTGAATTATAATACTTACGCCAAGTTCCGTGCCGAATATTCGGTGGATGGACAGAACTACAACGCCTTGGGTACGGTGGATATGCCGAGCAATGGTTGGGTAGATTGTGAATGGCCTTTGCCTGCCGACGCCAACGAAAAAGACAGGGTTTATATCCGCTGGATGCCTGCTTCCGAAGATTTGGTGGGTAGCGCCACCGATTACGATGGTTTGGCTATTTCAGGCATTTATGTGATGGCTGAAAGTGCTCAGGCTTCGGACGATGTGGCTCCCGTTTTGATCAGCAGCAATCCGGCTGCTGGCGCCGAAGGCGCCAGCGCCAACGGTAGCGTGGTGCTTACTTTCGACGAACGCATCAAGGCCGGTCAGGGTCAGGCAACTTTGAATGGCGAAGCGCTTCAGGTTCAGGTGAATGGCAAGACGGCAGTCTTCCCTTACGCAGCGCTCGATTATGGCAAGGAATACACTTTCCAATTGCCGGCCGGCCTCATTTGCGACCGCAGCGGCAATGCTTTCGCCGGATTGACGCTCAGCTTCACGACCATGCAACGCTCTCAACCGCAGCCGAAAGTGTTTGATGCTGTGATTGCTGCCGATGGCTCTGGCGATTTTACTTCGGTGCAATCTGCCATCGATGCTGCGCCCGCAGGTAGAGCAACGCCATGGCTTATCTTCATCAAGAATGGTGAATACAAAGGTCACGTGAACATTCCTGCCAACAAACCTTATCTTCACTTTATCGGTCAGGAACGCGACAAGGTAATCATCACCGACGACCGTCTTTGCGGCGGCGACAATGCGGTGCATGTCAGTGTGGGCGCTACCGTTGTGGTGAATGCCAACGACTGTTATTTCGACAACCTGACGCTGGAAAATTCTTGGGGACACGACAAGCAGGCCGGTCCGCAGGCTTTAGCCCTGAACACCAGTGGCGACCGTACCATCTTCAAAAATGTGGCCATGTTGTCGTATCAAGATACTTGGATTACGCCATCAACTTCCAACTATCGCGTGTATGCCAAGGATTGCTTCATCGAAGGCGCTGTGGATTTTATCTACAATAGCGGAAATATTTACATCGACAACACCACCTTGTATATCAACCGTAAGAGTGGCGGTTACATTGTGGCACCTTCACATGCTTCCGATGTAAAATGGGGTTATGTCTTTATGAATTGTCGTATCACGGCTCCCGGAAATCCTGCCGAAACAGATGTTTGGTTGGGTCGTCCCTGGCATAATAGTCCGAAGACTGTCTTTATCAATACCATTGCCGAAGTGACCATTCCTGCTAAAGGTTGGTATCCTACCATGGGCGGTCTGCCGGTGCTTTGGGCCGATTATAACACCATGGATGCCAACGGAAATCCTGTGGATTTGAGTCAGCGTGAAGATACCTATTATTATACCAAGGACGATGGTAGCAAGGTTTATGGCAAGGCCAAGAATTACCTGACGGCCGAAGAAGCTGCCCAATACACGGTGAAAAATGTGCTGAGTGGTTCCGACAACTGGCAACCTGCTCTGATGACGGAGTCTTGCGCCAATCCCGAAGTGCGCATCAATGCCGGCCATTTGGAATGGGAAGCTGTGCCATACGCTATCTGTTATCTGGTGAGCCGCAACGGCGAAGTGCTGGGCTTCACCACAGATTGTAGCTATCCTTACGAAGATGGTTATCAGTATAAAGTGCAGGCAGTCAACGAGTATGGTAGCTTGTCGGGTGCAGGAAAGCAATCTCAGCCCGATGCTTTGCCTCAGGTGCAAGAAACGCAATCTGCTCAAGTATTGGCCATTTACACTTTGGGTGGCGTAGAAGTAAAAGAATTGCAAGAAGGTCTTAATATAGTTAAAATGATGGATGCCGACAACAAGATTGTTTATCGCAAAATAATGAAGTAATTCTTTCAGATTGCCCATAGATAAAAGCCCGAGAGTCAAGTACGATTTTCGGGCTTTTGTGTTTCATTTCGCCATCTCTGTGAATTTAGGAATTAAATTGTTAATTATTTTGAAATCGGTATGAATTGTTAAATTTGACTTTTATATTTGTGCCGCTATGAAAAAGTCTACTATCTGGTTGCTTATCTTGATTCTGGTTGTGGTGTTTGTTGCATTGATAGGCGTAGAAATTTCCTACATGCGCTCGCTTATCACCATCCATACCAACGATTTTGACGGAGCTGTTCATCGCAGCCTCGCCCGTGTTGCGTATTTTTTGGAACGTGACGAAACACAGCGCTATCTCGATTTGGAATTGGAAGAACGCGACCGTCGCATGTTGGATGCACAATCCAGTATGAGAAAATGGACGCTTGTGCCGCCCAGCTCTGTCGATGCCGATTCTATTCCTTTCGATATCACCTTATTGGCTAATCCGGCTTTTTATTCCTATTTGACGCAAATGCCCGAGGATGACGATTTGGATCCCGAAAGAAAAGGCATCAGCCTGGAAGATGTAATGACCAGCGAAGACCTGAAAGACAAATATCTACGACAAAAAGATCTTTTGAACGATGTGGTATTGCGCGTGCTGCATCAAGCCAGCAATCGTCCGGTAGAACAGCGCGTCGATTTTGCGCAGTTGCAGGCTTATCTCGATGCCGAGTTGGATATGCAGGGCTTGTCGTCGGTGCCTTATCATTATGTGGTAGAAAATAAGTTGGGCGAAGTGGTGTACATCAGCGAAGATTTCGAAGATTATTACGATGGCTTCGATCAATTCAACTATCGTCAGGATTTGTTTATCAACGACCCAGGCTACGTATATCCCACTATTTATGTGTGGTTTCCTACCCGCGACCAATATCGACATACGCCGCTGGGTATTTTTATTCCGACCTTGGCATTGAGTCTTTTATTGTTGGTTCTTTCGGGGTTAGTGGTGAACAGCTTTCTTCGTCAGAAGAGTTATTCCGATATGAAGAGCGACTTTATCAGCAATATGACCCACGAGTTGAAAACACCGGTATCTTGTATTTCATTGGCTTCGCAGATGCTTTCCGACAAGGATGTGGCCAAATCGCCGGCCGTCATGGAGCATATCACTACAGTAATCAGCGACGAAAGTAAGCGTTTGAGCATGTTGGTGGAAAAAGTGTTGCAACTGTCGATGTTTTCTAAAAACGAAAACAAAACCATCAACTTTAAGAATCTGGATTTGCATGAGGTGGTAGACGTGGTGGTACAGACTTTCAAACTGAAAGTGGAACAGTCGGGAGGCTTTCTTGAAACCGATTTGGGCGCCGAACAAAATTGTGTGCTCGCCGATGAAATGCATATCACCAACGTGTTGTTCAATCTTTTGGATAATGCCATGAAATATAGCAGCGAAGAAAGATCTTTACATTTGAAAATCACAACCAGCAATCTTGACGATGGAAAATCTTTGCTCTTGTCTATCGAAGACAATGGCATCGGCATCGCCAAAGAAGATTTGAAGAAGATATTCGATCGTTTCTTCCGTGTACAAAAAGGCAACGTGCACAATGTGAAGGGTTTCGGCTTAGGCTTGTCGTATGTGCAGATGATTATTCATAAACATCGTGGCACGATAGCCGCCGAAAGTGAATTAGGAAAAGGAACAACATTCAATATTATTTTACCTACTATTAAAAATTAACAACTATGACAGAAGAAAAATTGCACATCATGTTGTGCGAAGACGACAGCAATCTGGGCTTCCTACTCAGCGAGTATTTGCAGGCAAAGGGTTACGATGTGGATCTTTTGTCTGATGGAGAGCAAGGTTACGAAGCTTTTCAGAAGAAAAAGTATGATATGTGTATCCTTGATGTGATGATGCCTAAGAAAGATGGTTATACCTTGGCGCAGGATATCCGTTTGATGAATGCCGACGTGCCCATTATCTTTTTGACTGCCAAGAACCTAAAAGACGATATTCTGAAAGGTTTCAAGCTGGGTGCCGACGATTATATTACCAAACCCTTCAGCATGGAAGAGTTGATTTTCCGTATGGAAGCCATCAGTCGTCGTGTAAAGGGAACGAAAAACAAGGATGTTACTTCTTATCGTGTGGGCAGCCTTACCTTCGATACTCCCAAGCAGACGCTCAGCCTGGAAAATGGCGAAGTGATCCGTCTCACTACCAAGGAATGCGAATTGCTCAGTTTGCTTTGCAGTCACCAAAACCAGATTCTGGAACGTAACTATGCCTTGATGACCATTTGGGGCGAAAATACCTATTTCAACGCCCGAAGCATGGACGTGTACATCACCAAATTGCGTAAGCACCTGAAAGCCGATCCTAACGTTCAGATTATGAACATCCACGGTAAGGGCTACAAACTGGTGGTGCCCGAACAGAAATAAGAACTGTCTTGATAATGAACAGCGCGGCCGGCTAAAGTACTTTAGCCGGCCGCTTTTCTTGTTACACCTGGTAATGAATTAGATGGTTATTTCACCAGTCGAGATGTGATATGACGACGGAAAATACTATCTTCACCAAAAGCATCAATTTTTTCATTGATTGCTTGAAGACGTTCAATCGGTGTGAGATTGGGTTGTTCGTCAGTTGTATCTTCTTGCAGAGTCATTGAACCGGATCCCATAACTGGAATATATTCATCCCAATGAACGGGAACATCATAATAATTACCATTACTACAATATTTGGACACGTAATCTATGCGAGGCTCTGCACGATAGCCATAGGCACGAACCTTAACTTCGACGCTTCCATCATCCTTACGCTCTTCTGAGGTTTTAAGGATGCAATGTGTAGCACAGCTTGGATCTGCAAATTTATCCTCACCCCAGAAGTTTGCGAGAGACTCATGTTCCCAATACGTACTCTGACGAGGCATATCGGTGCCATAGATGGCGGATACAGGACGGATTTGTTGATACATGGGAATACTGAGCAATGGTGCAAATGCAAAGTAAATAGCTCTAAAGTTTTCACAAGTTGTTTCAAGGAACACCTGCTTTGCTTTATCGTAATTACTGCTCCAGAACATGCGTGGATTCATGTCAAGCGGAAGGTCTTGCATATGTCCGGCTGTAAGCGTATTCATCTTACGATGTTTCATGAATTGGAAGTTGTCTCCATAACCCAACTCTTTATCACGAATGATTTTAATCATATTTTCTTGTGCCAAGGGAGTGAATAACAAGAAATATTGTTGGTTATTGTTACGGTTGGTAGTGGTGAACAGAACTTCAAACTCTTCGTTGGTAGCCATTGCAAAGTCGTTCTTAAGGTCACGAGAAAATTTCTCAATTTCTTTAAGTTTGCGTTTATAGGCACGAGAATCAACTTCTAATTTGTCATCGTTTGTATCTCTGGTAAAGTTGAGGTCGGGTGCGGCATCGTTACCATAGATTAGGCGAGTCTTTTCGTAGTATTCCGGATAGGGCTTATGAACACTAGCGCGAAGAGTTTCGCTATGATTGCGTTCGTGTCTTTTGCCTTCGGAGTCAATCTCAACTGTTTTCCATTTTACAGTTAATTCTCCTTTGTATTCTTTGGTTCCCATTTCCATTTTTCGTGTACGTGCAATGACAAATGGATTTCCATTGATGAGACCGCTATGAGAGTAAATAACTGAACGTTCTTTGCTGAAATTTTCATCCCATCCGTAACTATTAACAAGATCTGCTAAACGCTGGCTGGTAAAATATGGGTCAAATTCGAGACGAGGAACCGTTTGCGTCATCATACGATTGAATACGTCCCAATCGTACAGTCGGTTAAGAGGAGCCATCATATCCCAAGCTTCCTGTTCCTTGTTCTTGATGAGTGTCTCTTGTTCATTTTTTATCGACTTGTACTTCTTGATGATAGGATGTATCTTCCAAAATAATAGTACGAGCATTGATACACATCCAACAATGCACAATGTTGGGATTAACCAGCCATTTTTAAAGCCATCAGCAATGCAAATGATTACACAGACTGCTGCTACAATCCACATAAAAATACATAGCGCGGTCCATAGTTTTAAGGTTTTAGCTGTTTTCTTGTTGTTTGTCTGAATGTCTTGTATTTCTACACATAAGGCCCTGTTTTCTTCAGGATTTACACCAGAAGCGGAGGTCAGTTCCTCAAATGTTTTTTCTGCAATTTCGCGAAATTTTTCTTTATATGCCTGGAATTGTTCCAAGGGACTTAAAATATCTTCCATAACTCTATCAAATTTAGGGGCGATTAAAAGAAATTACTTCTGGCTCGTTGTTTTGTCTCTGCTGAGGCAATGAATGGAATGCGGGTGGTGTATCGCTGTTTAGCAGCCACGATTTGTTTTGCGGGCCAATCGAATATGTCTCGGTTCCACTGATTTACACGATTGTTATAAACCGTACGAGCTGCTGTTATTTCGCGTTGGAGATAACTGTTCTGCTGTATGGCATCTGCAATTCCTTGATGAGATTTTAATTCCGGATAAGCTTCTACCTGCGGAAATAAACGTCCAGCCAATGAATCAACTTGAGAAGACATCGTATTTCGATCTTCACCTTGTTGTATACCGCTGCGAAGTCCTGCAACGCTTTTCATCACATCTTTGTCAAGTTCAATTGCACGATTAATCAATGATGCAAGATTCTCGAGAATAACTACACGTTGTTCGATGTAGTTGTCAATAGTCGAAGCATCGGCATTTATCCTTTGTTCAAGTTGTTGGAGGTAGTTCTCTGCCTTCATTTTGATATAAAGCCAGATAAGTCCGGGTACAATACCGGCTGCTGCAATGAACCAAGTTTCTCCGGTTAGCCAAGGGATGAGAACTGCAATTGCGATAGGAACCACCCATAAACAAATTTCAAAGATAGTGGTCCCTACACCCACTGTTACAGGTAGTTGTTTGTCAATGACATTGATGTCATGACCTGCGGCGTTAACAGGGCCTGTTTTTTCGTCTAATAAATTAGCCATAATAATACATTTATTCCGGTATCAGTCCCCACTACCGGAGTTGATAAAGAAAGCGTGGGACTATATGCCCACGTCTTAATGTACAGGCCCTGAGAAAACCTTTGGAAACAGATGTAGGAATAACAGCCCCACGCAAACACGTGGAGACCATTATGACACTTCTCTTGTTTCCATTGTTTGTGAAGTTTCTCAGGCTTCGTACATACAAGATAAGAGCATAACGCCTCAATATTTTCGAATGTCTTGGAATGTATGCGTCATTCCAAGTGCAATGATAAGCAAAAAATATGAAAATAAATTTACATTAGGTAATATATTTAAATAATTAAGAACATCATCATATAGGTTTGCATATGTCCGTCTATGAAAATAATGACTGGCTAAAAAGTCAAATTTAACTCTTTAGCCAGCCTTATGTGTAGATGCACCTATCAAAAGAATTGGTGGCAGTCTTTGTATATTACTCTGGATCAATGGCTTTCAAGTCCCATTTAACCCAGTATTCGCCGTTCAGGATGGCGGAGCGAACCTTTTCGTAGTAGGGCGTTCCTTTGTATTTGTCGGCAATGCGATCTACCACGAATTCGGCGCCGTAACGTTCGGCCATGCGGCAAACGTAAGCGTAAGAACGTCCTTCGCCGGCATATTCGGCCAAAGCTTCGTCCATGATGAGCAAGTCGTATTCTTTCATACGTTCTGCTTCGTTGAATTCTTGGCCTTTGCTATTGTAGAAGGGGCCGCTGCCATCAGAAGTCTTGTCTACGGGATTCAGTTTGCGAACAGGAAAATCGCGCAAGCTGCCATATACGCAAGAAGCTACACCGATGTCGCCATAACCGCCCGAAGGACAGAACCAGGTGCTGTATTTCGGACTCCAGTAAGTAGGCAAAATCTTGTCGGCAAATTCGTTGGTGACACCTTCGTTCATAATCACTTCTGCCTGATGCCAGTTGCCCAGATGGTTTTCTGCTTCGGCCAAATAGAAATGGTAGTCGTGACCGCGGAACAAAGGAATAACGGGATGGATTTCCACGATGCGGTTGCGCAGCCATTCGCCACGATGATAATAATACTTCACGAAAGCTGTATCGCCGTCGATAATGTCGATGTTGTTGCGCTGAACGATGCTTCGCAAGTCGGAACCATTGTATTTGCCGATGGCGAAATCGGAAGGACGCAAGTAATACTTACCGGGCGTGCGCGGACAGAAATACTCGACGATGCGGTTGCGCTGGTTGTGTTCGTAATCGTACATGATGCCGGTCACCACCTGATAGAAATTGGTGAAGTTGCTGGCATTGTAGAGTTCGTTAAAGAAAGTACGATAATATTCGGTGGCATAGAGGTTGTCGGCACCGGTGCGGATAGGAATGTTGCAAGCAAAGCGCCAGTCGTCGTAGGCAACTTCCAAACCATCGTTGATGCTACCATTCTGCACCTTATACAAATAGCCGATTACTTCGTCTCTCACCCAAAGATAATCTTCGGGATTACCGCGCCACAAGAGCAATTCGCAGCGCAGCGAGAGCCATTCGGGAATCATGTATTGCCAACAGTCGTAGTCGGTGGTTACTTCGGCATCGTTCAGCCAAGAAGCCCAATCCATTTCCAATTTAGAGGAGATGGTCTGATCTTTGTAAAGCTTCAATCCATTGTCGAGCAGGTTCAAGCATTTTTCTACCAAACTGCGCATATCGGGGCAGTAGGTGAAGATTTCGCTATTGTTCAGGTCGATTTTTTCTTCCAGCGGATCGTCAAACCAAACGGCTTGTCCGTAGATGCTACCCAATTTCAGGTAAGCCCACACTTTCAAACGAATCGTGCTGCTTATCAAAGCGTTGAAGTGCGTGATGGCATTGTTGTCCATTTCGTTTCCAACACTTTCACGGTATTGCTTCATTTTGTCGATAAAGTCGTTACAGGCGATAACCACGGCATAGTAAGGCGCCGGATCGGCGTAGCTGTTGCCATCGGTGGCTTCGTAGTGGTAAATTTTCTGCAAATCCAGCGGCGCATTGGATGTGGTCTGGAAATAGTCGCCACGCGTGTCGGTCAGAATGATGGAATGGTCGGCGGCCTCTTGCATGCGCGTCATGATGCCCAAGAAACCTTTGTACATTTCATCGTCTTGTCCGATGTAATCTTCACGATTGATGATATCGTCGGGATCGGTCAGAAACATGTCGCGGCACGAAGTGCAGAGCAGCAGACAGCTCAAAACCATCAATAATATTTTCTTATTCATAATAGAGGTATGATTGGGTTAGAAGTTCAAGTTAAAACCTATCTTGATGCTACGCGGGTTGGGCACTTTGGCATAGTCGATGCCGTAGAGGAAATCGTTGTAGCTGTAAGACAATTCCGGATCGTTGCCCAAATAATGGCTCCAGGTGAAAAGATTTTCTCCCGAGATCCAAATGTTGCCGGAACGGATGAAATCGGCCTTGGGCATATCGATGGCATAATTCAGCGTAAGGCTTCCCAACTTGGCGTAAGTGGCGTCTTCCAACCAACGGTCGGAGAAGATATTGTTGCCATTGGGGTCGCCATAAACGGCGCGAGGCATTGAGGTCTGTTGGCCTTCCATTTGCCAGCGATTCAGCACGGCGGTAGATTGGTTGTGGAAATTTTCCATCGATTCCAACTGACGACGCACGGCGTTGTAGATTTTGCCGCCGATGCTGTAGTTCACTTGAGCCGACAAACTCAGCTTACCAAAACGCAGGGTGCTGAACACCGAACCGAAATAATCGGGACGCGAACTTCCCAGCAACACTTTGTCTTGTTCGTTGATGACATTGTCTTGATTGTGTGTATTGACAAATTTTACGTCACCGGCTTGGTAGCGCGTGTTATACACCGATGTGAGTCCGGCCTGAGCGGCTTCTTCAGCGTTTTGATAAATGCCATCGGTCTTGTATCCGTAGAATTGATAAGGTTCCTGGCCCACTTTCATCTTCACGATGGCGTCTTCATTTTTGCTGATGCCGTTGAAAGTGATATCCATTTCGTCTTGTTCACCCAAATCTTTTACCACGCTCTTGTTGAAGGTGATGTTGCCGCCCAAAGTCCATCCGAAGTTTTTGCTTTCCACGATGGCCGTACGCAAATTGGCCGTAAAGCCCTTGGTGGTGATGGCTGCCGCGTTGGCAAAATAATTGTCGGAGGCGTAGATGCTTGAGATATCTTGCGGGATAATCAAGTCGTAAGCATCCTGCACGAAGCCTTCCAAGCCCACTTGCAGACGATGTCCGAACAAGCTGCTGTTCACGGCCAACTGATATTGATTCTGCTTTTCGGGTTCCAGCAAAGTGTTGGGAATATCGCTACGGATGATGGCACCCAAAGAGAAGAAATTGGCGCTATGATAATAATTCTTGGCATAGTTGCTCGAGAATCGGCTGTTGCCTGTTTTGGAAGCACTTACGCTCAGGTCGAGTTGGTTTACCCAAGCGGGCATCATCGCCATGTTTGCAGCCATGTAGGTTATTTTGGCAGCGGGGTAGAGATAATACAAAGGCGCCGAGTTGCCACTTACAGAACTACCGTCGAGGCTGGCAGTCAGATCCAGCGCAAGCAGACGTTTCCAGGTATATTGGGCTTGCAGATAATAGTTGGCCCACACCCATTCGTTGATGTAGCCGTCGGTGTATTCTTCGTCGGTGGTTTTGTCCAAAGTAGAGTAGTAGTCGTTGGCCGTGTTGTAACCGGTGGAAATGTCGTACTCGTGCGAAGTGGTCATGATACGGGCACCCATGTTGGCCACCACTTCGTGTATGTCGTCGAAATTGTTGTGGTAGTTGGCATTGGCAGAGAAGTAGTTGTTGCGGCTTTCGGCAATGGCCATGCGTACCGTGTTGCGACCAATACCATAATACTGCGGATAAATGGCTTGGTTATCGACACCGGGAATGAACAGGCTTTCTTCCACATAGCGATACTGGCGATTGTAGGTTCCGGTCAGTTTCAAGTGGTCGGTGGCCTGATAGTTGATACCCAGCAGCACGTTCACGTCGTAAATCTTGTCGTCGGCATGCAAGGTGTTCACAATGGCCGTCGGGTTGCTGACGTTTTCGTAGGGGAAAGTGGGTCGCTCGTTGACGTTGGCAAAGTTGTAGGTGGCGTAACGGCTTGTCAGGCTACCATCGGTGCCGGCGTGGAAAGGATTCAGAACGGGCATGTTGCTCCATGCAGCCAGCATAGGATTGGTTTCCTGGCTCATACCTTGTTCCTGCAATTTGCTGCGCATGTAAGACAAACCAACAGAGGTGAAGATATCCACCTTACGGCTCACCATGACATTCGAGTTCAGCAAGGTATGATAACGTTCGTTACTGGTGCCTTTGATGATACCGCCGTCGGACGAATAACCAACGCTCATGTTGTACTTGGCAATTTCGTCACCACCTTCTACGCGGAACACATTGTTGGTGGTGGGGGCATTGCGGTAAATTTCGTCTTGCCAGCGCGTGTCGTTGTTGAAAATGTAGGCCGTAGGATAATTGACGCCGTTCTGCAAGAAAGGATAATCGCTCAGCAACTGACCCATACGATCGTAGCGAGTCATACCGATTTCGCGCAAATAATTCTTGTATTCGTTGGCATCCAAACTTTCTACTGTGCGGCCCACTTGCTTGACGCCATATTGTCCGGAGAAGGAGATACGCGTATCGAGGTTATCGCTGGTGGCCTGTTCGGTTTCGATAAGCAATACGCCGTTAGAACCCAACGATCCATAGGCTGCAGCGTCGGCGCCGGTAAGCAGGGTGATATTGCGGATATCGTCGATGTTCAGCGAACTGAAAAGGCTGCGGCTGTAGGCATTGATGGCCGAAGAAACTTCCTGATTCATCATGTAAGGCACACCATTCAATACAATCAGCGGCGTGTTTTCGGCATACATAGAGTGAATGCCGCCTGCATTCAGGTAAGCGCCTTCGCCGGGCATACCGCTCTTGCTCACCACTTGCAGGCCGGGAACGTTGCCCTTCAAAGCTTGATCTATGCTCATGGCTTGACGCATGTCTTTCTTGTTGAGCGAAGATTCGGCGCTGTATTTTTCCCAACTTTCGGGAATCATCACGATAGTAATTTCCTTGCTGGCCTCATTCACGGGGATTTCCACCGGATAATAACCATCGCAGGTGATGCTTACCAAAGCGTAGCCATCTTTCAATGACAAAGTAAAATAACCATTTTCATCGCTGATGGCGGCTTTTTCTGCCTTAGGAGAAACCACCATGGCACCCTTCAGAGCCTCTTTCTGCGTATTCACCAGACGAGCCTTGAATTCATAGCCTTGGGCCCAAGTGCTCAGGCAGACAGAGATGATAAGGATAAAGCTATATATCTTTTTCATATCAATAATTGTTTTTAGTAGGACGTAAGCACCAATGGTACATCATCAACTGTTTAACATTGGAGGTGTTGCGTTGTGCGTTGTAATCGTACAGACGGCTCATATCGTTGGAAGTGATGGTAATGGTGAAATTGCCTTCTTCCTTTACATTGACGATTCCCACCTGGAAACCATCGGTGTCGTAGGCTTGTGCCTTTTCGCTCAAAGACGACCAATCGTGCCAGTTGTAACCTTCGGGATAACCGATAGACGATTCTCCGTAATTGTCCACCACCGAAACCGAACCACGGTCGAAGTGATAGTTAGAGCCTTGTGCATACATCACCATGTCTTCAATCAGCATCGTGTCGTTGAACTGAATACTGAGTGAATATTCCAACGAGTGCTTGAATCCCATACGCAGATAATATTCACCGGCAGGAATGCAGCATTCCACAATCTGTTGGCCGCGCGGGTTGTTGGGCAAGTAAAGCAAACCATCGTAGGTGACGCTACAGGGCAGACTGTCGCGACGAGCCTCCTTGTCGGGAATGGCGGTGAGCACGTGGTAGTACATGGTGGGCAAAGTTTCGCTCAGCGTGAAAGAACCTTGTGCATCGTTGATAATCATCGGATCGATCCAGTGCGTCCAGCGGAAATATTTGTCGTGTTGTTCGGCTGTGCTGTTGTTCCACAGTTCGTAGAAACGGCTCTTCAGACGATAAATGATGACGTTGTTGGGCACCTTCATCCAATCGATGAAATAGAGCGTACCATTGTTGGCCTTCATCTTGTTGTCGGTGCGGACTTTCTGTACGCTGGGACGCCACATGGCTACATCGGCAGCGCTGAGCTTGTTGTTGTTTTCCGTGTCGCGCGTGAAGCCACCAACACAATCGATGTCTTTGTTTCCGCAAACTTCGGCTTCGCTCAATTCTCTATCGACAAAGCAAGCGCGTACCAACCAGTTTTCGTACTTGGCGCGGTCGGAAGCCGTGGCCTTTCTTCCTAACCAGCGAGGCACCTTGGCCAAAGCCGTATCGATAACAGCTTTAATCAGGTCGTTGGAAGGAACGAATACGGTGTTGTTGTAGGTTTCGCTACGCATGTTCCACATTTCTTGTCCTTCTTCGGTGTAACGGTCCATCAAGGTATTTTCGGTGACCCAACCTTTGATAGAGTCGCTGTAGATGGTATTACCCTGCGCATTAGTACCGATAGGCGTACATTTGTCAGGATCGAAGTAGGTGCGTTCGTGACGCTTGATGAGTTTTTTGAATTCAGAGTAATTGTCGTCCAAAGCCATGATGGCATCGTAAACGGAAGGCAAAACAGAGAGCATTTTCTCTTCGATTACATAGAGATACGCATCGTCGGTCTTGATGATTTTGCTCACGGGGCAGCCGCCCAACAGGATTAATCCGTTTTCTGTTTCAACCCAAATGGTTTTTCCTTGCCAGGTGCTCAGGCCCATACCGTCCCACATGCTGCTGGGCGAACAGGCCACATCGCTGATACAGAAAGAAGCATAAGCCGTGTCGCCAGCCAAGCCGGAAGCGCTCAACAAGTTGTTGGGATACACAATGATGCTGTAATCTTGTTCGGGATTCATCTGAGCCAGGATGCCGGCATTTCCGAGCATACGGTGCATTTCGCTATAATTGGCCTGCAGATAATCGGCCGCATTGCCTTTGTATATCAATACCTCGCCATCAACCTGCAGTTCTTGTGCCTGATAATGCTGATTCCAAGCATCTTGGCAACTACCCAGAACGAGGCAGGCAAGTATCAATAAGCTGATATATTTGATAGTTTTCATAATTGTATTCATTAATCAAGGATAGGAGTAAACTTGATATAGTCCCACAAATGGTTGTAGTTGGCGTAAGACGATGCATTCACATCCATGAAGGTGGCGCGCAAGGTGTGGCTATTGGTGCCTTCGAAAATCAAAGATTCGAAAATGCAGTCGCTCTTCACCGTGTGGTCGTTTTTGTCCCAACCTTTCCACATATACACTTGTTTGCTGAAATCGTCCAAGTTGAACTTAACGGCACTACCGCCGCCATAAAACTTGGTGGCCAAAGGCTTGGCACCGGCGTAGAAGATTTCAACGCGATAACGTCCCTTTACCAAAGTCGGCGTCTTGAATTCGATGTAACCCGAATAACCCAAGTTGAGTGTCATCAGGTTGTTCATGTAGGCATTCAAGGTGTTTTCGTAAGGAAGCGTTTCGTCGGTGTTCATCTTGGTTTTGAGGAAGCCCACCGTCTGTTTCTTCGATTTGGGAGAAGTTTTCTTGTAGATGAACGAATTGGCCGTGCCGTATTCGCTGGTAGACGATAAATCGATTTGGTATTCGCCATTATCTACCGGCGAGCTGAAAAGATTACCCAAATTGTTCTTGGCCCCATAGGTATTGACGATAGAGATGATGTCGCTGCTGTTGCAGAAATCCCAGATCACCACCGTGGGCTCCGGACACCATACGGGCAATACGCTGCCGATACGATGAATGTAACCATTGCAAGCCGGAATGTTTGAACGAACGAAAGTGCAAGAATCTTCGCTGCCGCGGTTTATCACGCTGATGCCGTCCAAAGTCTGGATGGTGATGATTTCGTTGGCCAAACCGCTGTCCAATACTTTCTTGTCGCCTTCCACGGCGGTGAAAACCAATTCTTCTTTGGTGTAGGCGCCCGAGAGAATATGATAATTGACATAACGGAACAGCACGTGAGAACTGTCGCTCATGGGAACATCTATCCTGCCGGCTTCGTCGGTGGCTTTCAGATAGTTGCAGAGCTCATCAAGATTGTTGATGCCTTGTGCGTTGTATTGCTCGTCGGTAACAGCCAAGATGGTGTAACGAATTTGGTTCACCGTGTACGAACCATCCAACTGAGGAATGGTATCGGCCGTTTTTTCCAACATGTCGCGCAAGCCGCTCTTTTGGATAGCTTCCACCAGAATCTTGTGTTCGCCGCTCAGCTCCAGTTTATCGACAACGCTTTCCACCAAAGGAATGATAACGCTACCCACTTTGTACACACGACCGTTCATCGTCTGATGATCCAGTTCCTTCACCTTCGATTGGTTGTTGATGTAGATGTTGAGCGTGTCTTCGTAACTGCTCTGAGCCAGCATGTCATCGTCCACGTCACGGTCGATAAAACCATAGCTGAGGCTGAGGTAGTCGCCGAAAACGGTGGGCATGCTGATGCTGCCTTCGGTCAGATATTGGATGAACGACGCTTCGTTGATAGAACCCTCAATCATGTGCGTTTGAATAATCTGACGCGCATACATCGAATCGAGTTCTTCGAAAGAAGTGATGTTTCTTTCTTGCATGAATGTTTCCATTGCCTCATTGTCGGGCGCCATCAGGGTGACGATGGTGCTGGCGTCGTTCAAGGCATTGTAATAGTCGGCGGCCTGCAGGAAGTCCAGGAACAGTGAATAATCTTCCATGTGTTTTTCCAAATAGGCGATGTTGGTGATTTTTGTGTCGTCACCATCGTCCAGTTCGAACATCTGTCCTAAGTAGGGATCCTTGCAAGCGGCTACGCTAAGGGCTAAAGCCAAAAGTGATAAAATATATTTTTTCATAGTGTCGCTACTTGATTATTCGTAATAAGGATTCTGTGTCAATTTGGGGTTGTTTTCCAATTCGTCTTCCCAAACGGGCAAATACAGCGCGTTGTTGTCGGAAAGAACGGAACGCAACCAACTGGTGCTGGCGCTTTGATTGAATTCGAGCACGCGAGCCGTGATAAGGCTTTCCTTGTATTGGTAGTTGTGACGACGTCCCATGCGCAACATATCGTACCAGGCTTTTGCTTCGCCGGCCAATTCGGTGGCACGTTCGTTCAATACCAAGGTGAGCATATCGAGCTGGCTGGCAGTGGCAGGATCCAAATCTTCTTCTACCATGGGCAGGTTGGCGCGCAGACGCAACTTGTTGATTTCGGCAGCGGCTTCGGCATGACGACCTTGCATAATCAAGGCTTCAGCTTTCATAAGTACCACTTCGGCCACGCGGTAGAGAATAAAGTTGACATCGTAATGTTCGGAAGTTCTCTTTTCGGTAAGCACTTCGGAACCGATATATTTCCAACAATAACCGGTTTCGGCCGTTACATACGAACCACTGCAGTAGAATCCGCCATACATGCTACGCACCGCTTCTGTCATTTTCTGCTGGGTGTAAGTATATTCATCCACGAAAAGTTCGGTCATGCGACGGGTGTAGGAATATTGTCGCGAAGCATCCACGTCGCTGAACAAGACGGGCAAGTTGCAAAGCTGTTCTTCTTCCTCGCTCCATTGCAATTCGAGAATAGATTCGTTGCTGTTGCCGGGATTGAAGATAGAAAACCATGCATTGTGCGTGGGTGAGGTCAGCAATTTGGGTGCGTGAGCCGAAGCAGACAAGAGAATGGAGTCGCAATATAGTTCGGCCTTCTGATAATCTTCGCTCCAGAGGCAGACATCGGCCATGAGCGCATACAAGGCCCACTTGGTGGCACGACCTTTGGTTTCCCATTTCTTGGCATAATATTCCTTGGCGGCACCCGAGTTCAAAGCTGTGGTAATATCGCTCTTAATCTGCATGATAACAGAATCTTCCGAGCTTTTAGCTACCAGATAGCTTTGGGCATCATCTTCGTAGGGATCCAATACCAAAGGAACATCTTTCCAGTTGCGAACCAAGTAGAAATAACTGAGCGCGCGCAAGAAATAAGCTTCTGCCTTATGCGCATTCAACATGTTCTGGTCGTAAGTTTCGTCGTTTGCCAAGACTTTTTCGGCATTTTTCAGCACGCCGTTGGCCACGTTGATGACGGCATAGAAAGGTCCCCAGCTGGCAATGCTCTTTTCGGTTTCCTTCACGCGGAATTCCTGCAGAGAAGAACCGCGGCTCACGATTTGTCCGGCACGCAGTTCACCGTAAGGAATCAGGTTGGTGGTGACCATGTCGCGATAGTAGTAATAACAACCATTGAGCATGGCTTCCACTTCTTCTTTGTTTTCCCAATAGTAATCGCTTACCTGTTCGTTTTGGGGATAAACTTCCAACCATTCGGTACATGACGACAAGCAAGCGCCACAACCCAAGCACAGAAGGAAGCTGTAAAATAATGTTTTAATCTTTTTCATAGTCATTCCTCCTTTTAGAAATTAATGGTGATACCGGCCGCGATACGTTTGCTCGGAGGCGTTTGAGCCTTGTCCATGGCAATATCGGTGACATTCGAAGGTAAAGTTACTTCGGGGTCTTGTCCGGCATAGTTGGTCCAGGTGAACAAGTCGTATCCGGTAACGAATACATTGGCGCTGCTCAGACTGAGTTTCTGACAGAAATTCTTAGGCAACTGATAACTCAAGGAAATGCTTTTCAGACGCAAATAAGAACAATCTTCTACGAAACGGTCGCTACCCAAGTAGTTGAGACCATATTTCCAAAGAGCGCGAGGAATGGTGGTATCGTCGCCCGGGCTGCGCCAACGTTTCAGTACGGCCAGACTTTGGTTGTCGGTGCCGTACATGGCTTCGCTGTTCATGCGTGCCTGGTTGATGATTTTTTGTCCCAAACGATAATGCAAGAAAGTGTTCAACGACAATTGTTTGTATCGGATGTTAAAACCGCCACCACCGGTAACGATGGGGTTGGAGTTACCAATGTAAACCATGTCGCTTTCGTTGATGACACCGTCGTGATTCACGTCCTGATATTTGGCGTCGCCGGGGAAGCAAGTGTAAGAACCGTTCTTCATGACGATGGCTTCGCCTTTGAGGTTGGTCATGACATTGCCTTTGGCATCACGCGCGTAAGTTTCTTCTGTGGTGTCATAAACGCCAAGGTAACGATAACCGAAGAAACTACCCACAGGCGCACCCTCGATGATACGTTTGGCATACTCGCCGTTTCTCAGAGAATAAGTCGATTCCGGCAGGTTGCTCGGCAATTTTTCGATACGGTTGATGTTGCGGGCAATGTTGTAGTTGAGAGCAACCTTCCAATCTTTGTCTTGCAACAAAGTGTAATCCACGCGGAATTCCCAACCGGTGTTGCTCATTTCACCAGAGTTGTAATATTTGATGGTATTGCCTTTGTAATCGTAACCCGTGGTGGTAGGAACAGCGATGCTCTTCTGCAACAGATCGCTCACATATTTGTAATAGATATCGAAAGTGGTGGTCAGACGATCTTCGAAGAATCCGGCATCGAAACCGGCGTCGTATTCGCGGGCGGTCTGCCACTTAAGGTTGTTCAGCTGAACGGATACCGGCACGATGGCAGCATTGTCCATGTAGCCGTCGCCCAAGGCAGAGTAAGTACCCATGTAAGGAGCGGTGCCCGAAGGAGCGCTACCACTTTCACCATAGCTGGCGCGGAGTTTCAGGTTGCTCAGCCAATCCCAGTTTTGCAAGAACCATTCTTCCTTCATGTGCCAAGCCAAACCCACGGAGGGGAAGATACCCCAACGGTTGCGGCGACCCAATGAAGATTTTCCTTCAAAGTTGACCGTACCCGAAATGATGTACTTATTGAGCAAAGTATAGTTCAAACCACCGATACCGCTCACCGAGCGCACCTGAGAATCGCCCGAACCGCGGTTCACCAAAGCTCCGTTGGTAGATGGGTCAGACGCATGCTGTGATGATACGCCGTAAATGGTGCTCATGTAGTTGCTGCTCTGGCTGTCGCTGGTACGCCAAAGACCCGTCACCACCAAGTTGTGCTTGTTTTCCCAGTTCTTGCGGTAGATCAACTTGTTTTCGGTCTGAAGGGCCAAGTTGTCGTTGTACGAATCGGTACTCTGGTTGGCATAGATGTTGTCCATGCTCACGCCCGTGGCGCTTTGCGGCAAGAAAGCACGGTTCTTGATGGTCTTGAACTTCATGGAGATATAAGCCGTGTAAGTGAAGCCGGGCAAAATATCGTAGTTCAAGCGGAAATTCATTTTTTCTTCCTGTTGCTTGCTATTGTTGTAGCTGTCCTTGGCCATGGCAATAGGATGGAAATTCTTTCCGTTGAAAGCGCCTTGGAATTCTTCCGCATTCTGACGATTGAAATAACGGTCGGTGGGTTCCAAGGTGGCATCGTCTATCCAGTAGGGACTCTTGTTGGGCATCTTCAACATGGCTTCAGAACGCACGTTTTCGGTCCAAGGAGCTTTCTTGTTGGTTTCGGCAAAGCTGAAGTCGGCATCCACGCGCAACTTGTCGCTGAAACGATAAGCAATGTTGAAAGACGTCGAAAGACGATTCATGTTCGTGCCGATGGTGGTGCCATCTTCGTCGGCCAAAGAAAGGCTGAAACGATAAGTAGCCTTTTCACCACCACCGCTCATAGAGAAGTTGTTGTCGAAGGTGTAAGCGCTTTGTATTACTTGCGACAACCAATCGGTAGAGGTGTTGTATTCGTTGAAGTAACGCCAGTCTTTGTTGAAGTTGATTTCGGGCGTGTCGTAGAGCAGGTCGAGCAAGTCAGAGCTGTTGGCTACACCCTTGGCATTGGCCGTGTTCCAGATAGCATCCTGGATGAAAGCTACGTATTCCTTGCCATTCAACATAGGAATAGATTCGGGTTCGTGTTTGGCTGTAAACTTAGACGAAACAGTGAAACGAGGCTTGCCCTTGCTACCGGTCTTGGTGGTAATCAAAAGTACACCATTAGCGCCGGCTGTACCATAAATAGCGGTAGAAGCAGCATCTTTCAATACTTCGATGCTTTCAATATCGTAGGGCGAGAGGTTCAACATGGCGGCATAGTCGTCGTTGTTGGCCGTCGAGAAGTCGAAACTATCGTCGATATCGGTAGAATAGGGCACGCCGTTAATCACAATCAGCGGATCGGCACTGGTATTCAACGTGGCGGTACCACGAATACGGATAGAACTGCGGGCACCTGGGTCGCCACCCGTCAAAATGTCCACACCGGCCAAACGACCTTGCAAGGCTTCTTCCACCGAAGTTACCGGGGTAAATGCCACGATGTCGTTCATTTGGATACGTTCGGTGGCAGCCGTTTGTTCGCGCATGGTGATACCCATTTCGCTCTTGTATTCTCTTCGGGCCGAAACCACCACATCGCTAAGCGCTTGAGCATCTTCGCTCATCACCACTTCCAAGCTGGTCTGTCCGGTGTAAGGAATGCTCTGGGTTTTCATACCGATATAAGAGAAAACCAGGGTCAGCTGGCCTTTACCTTCGGGAATGCGGAGGCTGAATTCACCGTTATAATTCGTTACCGTACCTTCAATCATACGGTTCTGACTATTGTTGACAGAGATATTTACGCCGATGGCAATAGATTTTTTACCTTCGAACATTTCATACACATGGCCTGTCAGAATAGT
Organism: Bacteroidales bacterium; assembly: GCA_017380635.1. Lineage (GTDB taxonomy): Bacteria > Bacteroidota > Bacteroidia > Bacteroidales > UBA1402 > UBA1757. Next base: position 130,658 of record JAFODP010000015.1, read on the forward strand.
TTGTGCAGAGATTGACATACTGATGCCGAGCACTGCAAGAAGCAACATTATCTTTTTCATAAGCATCAGAACATTTCGTTAATAAATTGAACACAGCCATCTTCGAAAACGAAGGGGAAATAATGATAATCTCCGCAGAAATCTATTTCCTTGGCATTGTCTTCCAATAATTTGACACAAAGTTTATCGCCCTTGTCGGTGATCACCAATTTCACGGCGTCGTAGCTGACCTTGCTGGTGACAGGATCCACAATTTCTACCGAGTTCAAGGTGGTCATGCCCTTCGAAGTATCTTCCTTCCATCCCAAGTAAGGATAATTGCTGACACCGGCACTCGACATGGGTACAAAATACTGCTTCATGTACATCTGCATGATAGAGTCGTTGTTGACGCTGCAATGCGCGAAAACATCATCACCTTCTACGTAAGAAGCTTTGTCGAAATATAGTCCGGGAATACTATCCTTGATAGCAGCGAAAACGGCTTCGTTGGTGGGCACCAGCATCATCTGCAATTCGCCTTCCTGTACAAAATTGAAAGAAGCTTCGTTGTACATGCCGGCCATTTCCAGAAGATTGACAAATCCGTAATACGGCAACTCAGCATTGACGATGTTGTTTTTCATCATGCCCTGGAACGATTTGTAAGTGGTCTTTCCTGCCGTACTGGGCATAAGGTCGCCCTCGTAAGCATAAGCTTTACCATTGCTCCAGTTGCCGTCTTCGGTGTACGATTTCAGCTCGTGGAAAGGAGCGAAAATTTCTTCTTCGGTTTTGGCCGTGGGATAGATCAATTGGTTGAAGCTATAGCTGTTACAAATCTTGCCGTCCTTAAAGTATATATAAAAGGTGTAGTCGGGCGAGAAAGTTCTGAAAACCTGCGTGCCGCTTGCCAGGCTGTCCAATTCGTTGGCGCTGCCTGTGCAGTTGGCCAAGTCGATAAAGTGCGCATACGAATTTTCGCTCTTCACGCCGGCGCTCACTTCTTTGCCATCGATGGCGATATAGGTTCTTCCCGATTGGCTCTTTTGCTGGTAACCGGCAGCCTTGAACTGATCGTCGTTGGGCATCAAGGCAATGAAGTTCATGTCGGTACCGTAGAGCATGCTTTCCATGTCGCCCAGGCCGGCCAACATTTCCAGGAAGAATCCGTAGTGCTTGTACTGATAAGCCGGACCGGTCACGGCAGCAAACATGGCAGGAACCGCCAAATCTTCGCAACCATAAAGCAAACCATTCTGGCAGAGAATACGATATTTTTCAGGCACTCTGTCCAAATCCAGGCTGATGGGCGATCCATAACTGTTGATGACGTCGCCGCGGCGAATTTCTTCGGGGAAGGCAATGTTGCCATCGTAGTTCTTTCCGTCTTCGCTCTTTCCTTTGTAAACGCAGTTGAACAGCAATTTCTTGATAGATTCTCCACTTACATTCGACAAAGAAGCATAACCGCCCTTGGCCCAATAATTGTTGAAGAACTTGTTGAGTGCATCATTGGTAGGCGCAAAAATGGTATAACCTACCGACGAAAGAGTGGTGAGTTGTGAATAATCGGTGCTGGGCCATTCGCAAGCAATTTGAGGCATGGGGTCGAGGAACAGATGTTCGTACAGACGCTCGCCATTGCCATATTCCAACGAAAGCGTGGGATTGTAAGCGAAATATTCGTACTTCTTGTACAAATCGAGGAACATGGTGAAGTTGCTGTCTCTTTTCAGCTCGCTGTAAATGGTGTTCACCGGCTCGAGCACGCGGTCTATTTCGTGTACGTAACCATTGCTGGTAATCTGGTTGCCCTTGGTTACGGCAGCACCGGCCACATTATAACCAATACCCGTGGGATTCCATTCCGTGTTGGGGAAGAAGTAACGATAATTTTCTTCCGCATCGATTTGCTTGGTGTTGAAGTAATTCTGCGAGAAAACCGGCAAGAAACGTTCGTGATGATAAATGGTGACGTCTTGCTGAATGGTCTGATAATATTCCTTGGTGTTGGCATCCTTGCTTTTGGTACGATGCTTGTAGTACATGCCGGCATTGACGCGTTTTTCTTCGTCAGAGACGTCGTCGCCTTCTTGTGGACGGAAATTGTTCAATTTATCGGCGCTGTAAGCATAATACATCAGGTGAAAACCGATAAGTTTGTCCAATTCGACCGAATCCATTTCTTCGATGCTGTTCAGCCCTTTTGCCTGCAGATACTGGGCGAAGGCTTCGTCGTTGGGAGCCATGACGGTAAGAATGCTCTTTCCATCCACCATGTCGCGGAAACCTGCCAGCTCGATACCTTTCAAGAAGGTTGAGTAATGTCCGTCTTTCTCCAAGACTTCGTAGCAATTGCCTTTGATCCAATCGGGACGTTCGTAGTATTCCGCCATATAGTCGCGGCAACTACTCAGCCCCAATAGTGTCAGGCAAATGAGCCACAAGACATTTTTAGAACATAATTGTTTCATAGGTAGTTATTTAATAATTGTTTTCTTGTTTCTTCCGATGTAAATGCCGCTTTGTTGAGGCTCGTCAGTGGGACGTCCCTGCAAATCGAACCAAACTTGCTGTTGCTGAGATGCTTCGCTCTGAACGCTAGGCAGGTTTGTAACAAAATCGTTGGCATCGCCTCCGGCAATATAGTCGAAGTCGCTCAATTCGGCCTTGACAATGTGTTCTACCAAGGAATTGATGTAAACTTCTAGATAGGTGTAACCGCTTTCGTGCTTGTTGTTGCGGTCGAGCGGATATTTAGGGTTCAGGCCATGAGCTTCTTCCCACTCGTCGGGCATGCCGTCTTGGTCGGTGTCCTTGGGCTTTTCACCGCCTTCCAAACTGGGCCAAGCGCTCCAGTCGGCGGGAGCTCCGCTGGGTTTCAAGTCGTTCTGAGAATCGATGATGCCGCCCACCTTGCTGACATTGCCTTTGAAAGTGGCTTTGCCTTCGCGGGTTTCCTTGACGATGCGTTCATCGATAATGTCGCGGTCGAGCGAGCATCCGGCCGTTGCCAAAACCTTTTCGAAAGCATTCTGGGCCGAGTGTGTGGTGACCAATCCGGCATCCAAGGGCTGGCTGCGGCGCATAGCTTTTTTCTCGGCAGCAGTGATGCTGGCAGAAATGCTGTTGTAGATGCCGTAGTTCCAGTTGTCTTGGCTGCATGCGCGTTCGTAGGCGTCGGTGGGCGTGGCGTAAATGTCGCTGCGCGAAGAACACCAGTTGCCGCTGATAAAATATTCACCCCATTTCGGGCGGTTCGGGTCGTAATTGTCTGCCTTCGGGTCGTTGGGACTGATGCCCATGATCATGCTGCGACGCGTGCTTCCCGTCTTGGTCGATGGCCCCGGCTTGTAGTAACAATTGATGATATTGGCATTCATGCCTTCGGCACCATAAGCACCCACCACGGCTCCATAATTATAGATGACATTGTTGCGCAAATCCACGTTGTCCACTTCGGGCACCTGGTAATCGTGGCCCAAGCGAGGCGAGCGGCTGCTGTGATGTGCCAAGAGGTTGTGATGGAACGAAGCCGAAGGTCCGCCCCAGATACCGCCGTAGCCGTGTCCACCTTTTTGGTGGTTGCTATATCTTAAACTTTCGCTGATGATACACCATTGCATGGTGAAATTTTTATCGCCGTAGAAGGAAACGCATTCGTCGATGCTCCACGAACAAGAGCAATGGTCCACAATGACATTCTTGATGGCGCGTCCACCCAAGGCGTCGTCTTCCACTTCCAAATGAAGGTCGCCCATTCTGACGCGGATGAATCGCATGATGACGTTGCTGCAGTTGATACGAACCGGATAACCGGCAATGCAAATACCTTCGCCCGGCGCAGTTTGTCCGGCAATGGTGACATTACCTTGGTCGATGTTCAAATAATCGTCGAGGAAAATAGTGCCGGCTACGTCGAACACGATGGTGCGGGCGCCGCTTTTGTTCAGACAATAACGCAGCGATCCGTAAGGAGGATTGTCTTTATCGTCTTCCAAATTGGTGACATGATAGACGGCTCCGCCGCGTCCGCCACTGGTATAGCGACCGTGGCCCTCGGCTCCGGGAAAAGCGGGCAATGTTTGCGCGAAGCTTGGAAAAACTAAGCTTGTCAGCCACAACAATGCGATGGCAATAGATGTTTTCTTCATAAGGAAATAAAAGTGAAAATTTTCGTAAGCAAAAGTAGCAAAGCATACCTACAATAGGGTGTAGCATTATTCTCAATAGGTGGATATTTTGTCAAATAATCGGCCTAAAGCGATAAAATATCCACCGATTATTATTTCGCGCGCGATACATTTGCAGCGATTCAAACGAATTCCTTTTTTAAATTTTAATTTATAAGCTTTATGAAAAAAATTACTCTTTTCCTCTGTTCTTTGATGCTCGCTTTCGTAGCATCTGCGAACGTGATCGTAGTAGATAGTGTACAGCATTACCCCACAAAGTATGCTGCCGCTATGGACGGTGATACCCTGTTGCTTTACAGCGGTACTTATGCCAACCAAAACTTCCCCGTGGCCAAATGTCTCACCATTATGGCTCCTGATACCTGCGAAGTATTTTTGACAGGTGAAATTAAAGGTCAAGACGGTACCGATTACACTGGTTCTGGTTTGATTTTCGAAAATGTGACCATCGGTGATGGTGCTTCTTATTTGTTCAACTTTGGTTACAGTGGTACTCACGGTGTGGTAAAAACCATTACTTTGAAGAACTGTGTACTCCAAAATGTTAACCGTTGTTCTTTCTACATTAATAGCGCAGGCATTACAGTAGACGATATCACTTTCGAAGGCTCTACTTTGAGAAGTTTGAACTCAGGTAACTGGAACTTCTCTTGGTCTACCGCTACATTCAACAAAATGACCTTCAACGAATGTACTTTCTATAGTAACAATCCGATGGAATCAATTCTGTTGCCTCGTACCACCAGCGAAGGAAGTTTGAAGTTTACCTTCACCAAGAATACCTGGTTCACTGGTTGTCGTGATGCTAATCGTTATATCCTGCAAGCTGGCGGTAGCTACACTGGCGAAGAAAACACCCTTATCATCAAGGATAACGTTATCATTGCTCCCGAAGGTACCAATGCTGGTAAATTGTTCTCTATCTCCGCAGGTTGGTGGGAAGGCGAAATCAGCCACAACTTGATCCACGGTTGGGTATTGCCCGAATTGGGTGAAGATTTCGGTGTATTGGAAGTTTCTGACAACTATACTTTGGAAGACCTCGGTTACACTTCTACCGCTGCTATCTTTGCTGATGCTGCCAATGGCGATTTCTCTATCTATGCAGGTATCAGTCCTCTCGATGGCAAGGCTTCTGACGGTAGCTCTTTGGGTGCTTCAAAATGGTTGAAGGCTGCCGACAACCTCAAGACTTTGACCACCGGTTTGGCCGAAGGCGTTGACGCTGCTGCAGGTACTATCTCAGGTCCTAGCGGTAATGTGGCTGCCGGTACCAATGTTACCTTGACTGCTGTTAAGAACTTCGGTTTCAAATTCGTGAAGTGGGTTGACGCTAACGGTGCTACCTTGAGCGAAGAAGCTGTTTATACTTTCGAAATGAAGGAAGATGTTACCGTTTTGGCAGTATTTGCTCCTGTAAACGTTTACAAACTTACTATTAATTGTGTTGGTGGTGGTTCTTATACTGTATCAGAAGCCGGTAAGGATGGTTTGTTCGAAGAATACGAAGAAGGTACCGAATTGATGATTACTACCGTAGTTAATAAGGTAACCGAATTTGTTATGGGTACCGAAGCTGCCGGTGAAATGTATTTCACTCCCGAATTCGCCATTGTGATGAACAAGGATTTGAACATCACTTTGGAATTTGTTCAGAAGGATTACATCTGTGGTTGGGACAACTTCTTTGATGGTGCTACCAACAGCCGTCCTGCCGATTACTTGAGTGAAGATTATGCATTGGCCGAAGATTCATCTAACATTCCTGCTTTGGAAATGTACTACACCTACCTCCCCGGTGCTCCTCACGGTGGCTGGTGGAACCGCGATGGTCAAGGTTTGATCTGGCTTCGTTGTAACGAAAATGGTTCTGGCGATGAGTTCGACAAAGACTCTACCATGTTTTTCAAGGATCAGGGCTACTACTTGCAGACCGCTTTCTCTACCAAGGGCTACAAGACCGACGTTACTTTCTTTATCTCTATGAAGGGTTCATATCGTTACTATCACGAACAACTCGTACAGTATTCATACAATGCTATGAGCTGGGAAACCGTTGACACCCTTACCGTTACCGGTGGATTCCAAGATTATGAAACCGTTCTTCCCAATACTGCCGATCAGGAAATCGTTTACGTTCGCGTATATCCCAACTTGAATGGTCCCTTCGATATGAACCGTTACTTCGATACCTATGGTTTGTATTTCGACAACATCTTCTTCGTGGCTGAAAGCAGCCTCAATGCTATCCAGGCTCCTAAGGCTGAAGGTGAAACCGTTATCTACGACATCATGGGTCGTCGTTTGATGAATGCAGAACGTCCGGGTCTTTACATTATCAATGGTCAAAAAACCTTGGTAAAGTAAGAAAAGGAGTAAAATATCCATAATTAACTGAAATGAAGGAGGGGACGGTAAATCTGTCCCCTTTTTTTGTACGATAATCCACATCCCAAGCATGGCTTCGTATCTATCTTTGCAGAAAAATTAGAATAATATGAGAAAAGTTTTGACAACACTTTGCCTGTTTGTATCCATTATGAGCTTGATGGCCGCATCGATTTCACCGAAGGTGCCCATGAACAATCAGGAAAATGTAGCAGTGAATGCACAAATTGTGGTACAAGGTTCGTCTGCCCTGGTACAGGGAAGCGATAGTTGTTTCTTGAATGGCGAATATTTGCCGGTTACTTCCATTGCTTCCAATATGGCTATCTTCAAGCTGGGTATCATGGACTATGCCACCGATTATGAATTTGTGGTACGCGATGGCGCCTTTCTTGCCAAAGATGGTTCGCCCATGAAGGGTTGTACCATTCGTTTCCGCACAACCTTGCCCAAAGCAAAACTTTTCGATGCAGTGGTGGCCAAAGACGGAAGTGGCGATTATACCAGTATTCGCGCTGCTGTGAAGGCGGCTCCCAATAACCGAACCGAACCTTGGATTATTTTCGTTAAGAACGGAACTTACGAAGAATTAGTTCGTGTCAATCAACCATACATCACTTTGGTGGGTGAAGATATCAACAAGACTATCTTGAAATTCAGCATCACTTCCACTGGTGGTCACGAACGCGACAATGCCAACTTCCTCGAAGCCGAAGGTCAAGGTCCGGTATTGGTGACCAATGCGCCCAACTTTTATTTGCACAACATGACGGTAATCAACAGTTGGGGTTACGAAAAGCAAGCCGGTCCTATGGCTTTGGCCCTGGGTTCTTATGCCGACCGCTTCGTTATGTTCAATGCCAATTTGAAGAGTTATCAGGATACATGGCAAACCGGTAGAGATGAACATCGTCATTATGCACGTCGCAGCTATATCGAAGGTGCTGTCGATTTTATCTATTGTTCCGGCGATATGGTTTTGGATAGCTGTACGCTTGGTCTTTGTCGCGATGGTTCAGTGATTGTGGCTCCCTCGCATGGCGCCGGCGTGCAGTACGGTTATGTGTTCCGCGATACCAAGATTGTTTCCAGCAAGCCCGGCGTGCTCCGCACCAAAAACTCATACGGACGTCCTTGGCATAATTTCCCCAGAACTTCTTTCATCAATACCACTTGGTCTAAGGATGTTCAGTTTACCACGGCCGGATGGACCGATCACATGGGCGGACTGCCCGTTGTTTTCGCCGAATACAACACCCGCAACCACAAGGGTGAAGTGGTGGATTTGTCAAAACGCAATACCTATTATTATACAGGCGACAAAAATAATCCTACGGCCACTTGTACGGCCAAGGCTGTTCTTACCAAGGAAGAAGCCGATGCGCTTACCGTTCGCACCGTGTTGAGTGGCAAGGATGGTTGGGCTCCCGATAAGATTTGTCAAGAACTTCCTGCTCCGAAGCTCACTTACAAAGGTGATGTGCTCACTTGGGCCAAAGAAGATCAGGCTATTTGTTACATTGTGATGAGAAATGGCGAATACTACCAGACCACTACGGAAACCACCATGGCTTTCGAAGGTGATGTGAAGGAATATAGTGTGCGTGCCGTCAGTTATTATGGTACTTTGGGTCATGTTTCTTCGGTCCCTTTTCTAGACGGCATTCAGGCAGAAAAGGCCGTTAGTCTGGATGCCCGCTTCGACGGCGAATATTTGCATATCGGACAACTCTCGGCTAAGGCAACGGTGGAATTTGTTTCGTTAGATGGTCGCGTTCTCTCTTTGGTGGAAGTTTCTTCAAATAGCCGTATTCCGGTAGCTGACGCAGCTATCTTGGCTCGAATCCGTTGTCAGGATGAAGTTTGCGTGCTTAAATGTATCAGATGATTCAAAAAAATAAAAGGCGATGAAAATCAGAATCTTATTGACATTGTTTTTGGTGTCGGCATTCACTTTGTCGGCGGCGCCCAACTTGGTAAAGGTGATGCCCGCCAGTGGAAGTGAAAATGTTGGCATTGCGGGAAGCATTGTACTGATGTTCGATAAAGAGGTGGTGGCCGGCGAGGCGGTTTGCAGTTTGAATGGCGAAAAAATCGTTCCAACCCTTATCTCGAAAGTTGCCAAATTTGAATATGCAGGTCTGCGCTACAGCACCGATTATTTGCTCGAAGTACCTGCCGGTGCTATCCTCGATAAGTCGGGCGAAGCCTTTGCCGGAACGACGGTGAAATTTACCACAGAAGCTCGTCCCGAAGTGACGCCCAAACTTTTCGATTTCGTGGTCGATCCCAATGCTGTGCAAACCGGCGCGAAAGTGGGCAAAACCATACAGTCGGCATTCAAGGCAATCCCGGAAAAATCTGCCAAACGCTTCTATGTCTTCATCAAGAATGGCGTGTATAACGAACGCCTTACCTTGCCCAATACTAAGCAGAACGTCACCTTTATCGGCGAAAGCCGCGATGGCGTCATCATCCAGAATTCCGGAAATCCTGCCGTTGAAATTTATGGTAAGCATATTTATTTCGAGAACCTTACGTTCAAGGCAACCAATAATCCCGATGTGACGCAATACAATATTGCCATTTATGCCGAAGGCGAACAGAATATCTACAAGAATGTTCGTTTTCTCGGACACCAGGATACGCAGCGCACCGGTGGCGACCGTCATTACATGAAAGATTGCGAAATTCACGGCACCATCGACTTTATCTATGGTAGCGGCAATGTTTTCTACGATGAATGTTATATCTATCTGGAAAAGCGCAACAAGATGATGTTGGAATCGACTACTTGGGATACGGCTTGTGTCATTGCGGCCGGCTCGCATAACATCACCGAAGTATGGGGCCACGTGTTCAACCATTGCACCATCGATGGCGACCCGACCAACGACAATCGCTATAGTCTGGGCCGTCCCTGGCACAATTGCGCACGCGCGGTATATATCAATACGGTAATGAAAATAAAACCTTTCGCTTTCGGTTGGACCAGCATGGGTAATCCTCCCACGCTTTATACCGAGTACGGAAGTGTGGATGCGCAGGGCAATCCTATCGATTTGAGTCAGCGTCACAATAAGTATCTCTACAACGATTCGCTTTATGTCTGCGATTTCAGTCCGGTGCTCACGGCCGAAGAAGCTGCCAAATATACTTTGCGCAATGTTTTGGCTGGCTCAGATGCTTGGCATCCCGACGAAATTTGTGCAACGCACACTGCTCCTGTCGTTGCTTTGGATGCTGCCACATTGACTTGGAATGCAGTGCCTTATACCATTTGTTATGTTATTCGCTCTCAAGGAAAATTTCTGGATGCCACGACTGATTGTCAATATCAATTGCCGGCTTACGGAGAATATAGTGTGGAAGCTATTGGGGAATATGGTTTCTCTTCTGAACCAACGAAAGTGTTGTATGCCGATCCTGCCGCTTTGACGCAACCATCTGCCGCTTATACATATAAGGTAGATGCCGGCATGTTGCATGTGGAATCTTTTCTTCCCAATACTTCTCTGAAGCTTTTCGATATGACGGGCAAATGTGTGCTCTCTCAGCAGATGGCGGGAAAAACGGTTTTCCCTATTAACGAGCAGGGTCTTTTACTGATGCAGTTGGAAAATGCGCAAGGTCGCTGGGTGGAAAAAATCAGACTTCAATAGTATGTTAAAATAGTTAGTTTTTAGAGAGAAGGGGGTGTTTCTTTTGCGGGGAATGCCCTCTTTTCTTTATAGAGAGATAGGTACAAAAAAAGCCCGACCCAGTGGATCAGGCTTTATGTGTTCAACAAGAATGGCTCTTTTAGATGAGACGCTTGTTAACGAATACTTCTGCAAGGATACCGGCTACGAACAAACCGGCGGCAATGAACAAATGTGTATTCTGCAAAACGCCTTGGAATTGAGCGGTGGCCAAAACAGCTACGCCGGCCAAAACGAGAATAGAACCGGTGTTCTTAGCCAAAAGGGTGAAAAATCTTTTCATTATGATGATATTTAATTGTTTGACTTTGAATCATTGGCGCAAAGATAAGCATTAAATCAATTATTACAACAAAATCTGTGGGCTTTTTTCTTGAGGAAAATAATGATAGAATCATTTTGTGGTTTCGAGAAATAGCACTACCTTTGCGCCGCTCTTTGAGTTATTGCCTCTTGGTAAGTCAAAGATTATCTAATTAATTAATTTTTAAACGTTTCATTTATGAACAATTACGAAACCGTTTTCATTTTGACTCCCGTTTTGTCTGAACAACAGATGAAGGAAACGGTAGAAAAATTCAAAAACCTTTTGGTTGCAGAAGGTTCTGAAATTGTGCATGAAGAAAATTGGGGTCTTCGCAAGCTGGAATACGCTATCCAGAAAAAGACCACCGGTTTCTATCAGCTCATCGAATTCAAGGCCAACCCTGAAGTGGTTGCCAAGTTGGAAACCCAATTCCGTCGTTCGGATCAAGTGCTCCGTTTCTTGGTGTTGAAGCAGGATAAATTCTTCGCTCAATACGCAGAAAAGAGAAGAAGTTTGAAAAAATCTAATTAAGTAAAGGAGAACTAATTATGGCACAGAATCCCAATGAAGTAAGGTATCTTGTACCTCCCACGGTTGATACCAAGAAGAAAAAATATTGCCGTTTCAAAAAGAACGGTATCAAGTTTATCGACTACAAGGATCCCGAATTCTTGAAGAAATTCTTGAACGAACAAGGTAAGTTGTTGCCCCGTCGCATCACCGGTACCTCTTTGAAATATCAGCGCAAGATTGCTCAAGCCGTTAAACGTGCTCGTCATCTCGCTTTGCTGCCTTACGTAACCGATTTAATGAAGTAAGAGACTATGGAAATTATTTTGAAAGAAGACATCGTCAATCTCGGCTACAAAGACGATATTGTAAAAGTTAAAGACGGTTATGGCCGCAACTATCTGATTCCTCAGGGCAAGGCTGTCATTGCCAGCGAATCTGCCAAGAAAGTGTTGGCTGAAAACTTGAGACAACGTGCTCACAAGATTGAAAGACTGAGAAGCGAAGCTGCTGCTATGGCTGAAAAGTTGAACGCAGTTTCATTGACCATCGCTGCTAAGGCTGCTGAAGGTGGCAAGATTTACGGTTCAGTAAGCAACATCCAAGTGGCTGAAGAATTGGCTAAATTGGGCCTCGAAGTTGATCGCAAGAGCATCGTAATGAAAGACGCTAAGGAACTTGGTGAATATACCGCTGTTGTTAAGTTGTATAAGGAAATCCAAGGCACCGTTGCTTTCACCGTTGTTGCTGAAGCTGAATAATTTAAGCTTTACATAGCATAAAGAAACCGACCTCAATCATGGGGTCGGTTTTTTGTTGTTTGATGATGTCTGCTTGCTTGCCGGCAGCATTGCACTTGAATCTCGCTTGTCGCTCGCTTGCGGCGGCATTGCACTTGAATCTCGCTTGTCGCTTGCTTGCAGCAGCATTGCACTTGAATCTCGCTTGTCGCTCGCTTGCAGCAGCATTGCACTTGAATCTCGCTTGTCTGCTTCCTTGCGGCAGCATTGCGCTTGTCGCTTGGCTGCTCATCGCTGCTTCGTTTGGCTTTCGCCTAAAACGAAGAACTCGGCCTTATAGCCAGCCTCGCTTCGTGCTACTCCGCTCGGCAGGCTAACGCGCCTCAAACAGCTTCGTTTTTATACGGCTACAGCCCGCACTGCGCTCTTCCGCTCTTCGCGGAATCGCTCCAAGCGCAATGCTGCCGCAAGTGGGCAACGAGCGCACCACTGCAGTCGGTGAATAGTTTAGAACTTCAAATCGCTGAAGTGTTTTTTGCCTTTCAGGAAATAATCGACGATGGAAATGCCGTGATAGATTTCGGGAATGTCCTGATGGATGGCTGAGGCTTGCACTTCGCGGCGAACGCTTTCGTAGTCGGGCTTCATCTGGCGATAGGCGCGACGCGCTTCGAAAACTGCCTTGGCATTTTTGCGTTCGCCCTTCAACAGGAAGAAGATGGCTGCGATAAAGTCGAGTAGGGCTCTTTGGAAAAGCGTACTTTTCAATTTCTTTTCGGGCAGGTTTTTGTAGAGCATCAATAGGTTGTTGCGGAAATTGAGGAAAGTTTTGCGTGGGTTTTCAGTACTGAGCGTGCCGCCGCCCCAGTGCCACACGCGACTTTCGGGCAAGCAGACAAGGCGGCGGCCGCGACTGCGCAATCGCCAGCACAAGTCAATTTCTTCCATGTGGGCAAAGAAACGCGCGTCCAATCCACCGGCTTGCAAATAATCCTGGCGACGAATGAGCAGACAAGCACCTGTGGCCCAAAATAAATCGATGGCAGTGTCGTACTGTCCCATGTCTTTTTCTATGTCAGACTGTATGCGGCCCCGACAGAAAGGATAACCCAGTCGGTCGATGAAGCCGCCGGCTGCGCCGGCGTGCTCAAACATGCCCGGCTCTCTGTCTGACAAGATCTTCGGCTGACAAGCGGCCACCTCGGGATGCGCGTCCATATAAGCAATCATCGGCTGCAACCAATTCGCTTCCACGCGCACATCGTCGTTCAAAAGCACCACATATTCAGCCTCCACCGACTTAATAGCACGATTGTAACCTTCGGCAAAGCCATAGTTTTTGTCCAAAGTCAACACTTCGCATTGCGAAGCATAATGCTCTGATAGCCAAGCTAAAGAATCGTCGGTAGAACCATTGTCGGCAATCACCACTTTCGTTCCGGTGGGAAAATTTCCACAAGCATTTTCCCCGCAGGAAAGTTCTCCGCGCGAGTCACAGGAATCTTCTCCACACGAATCGCTCAAATCGCACAAATCGCTCGAATCGCTCGAATCGCTCGAAAGCTCGCTATGCGAGCCGCTTGAAACATCGTTTTGCAAACTATGCTGCAGCACGCCCGGCAAATATTTCTCGAGCAAATGTCGTCCGTTCCAATTGAGTATGATGATGGCGGTCTTTGTCATAATGGTCTGATATTAAGAAAGTTTGGCAATCAAGGCACTCTTGTCTTCATTGAAGTTGCCCAAGCATAAAGTTTGCGTGCTGTTTTCCCAATCCTTGCGATAAGGCGCTTCCACCCGGATATAATTGTCGCTAAAACCGTACATTTTGCCGTTTTTCTTGCCATGTTCAAAGAGAACGCTGCGCTTTTTCCCGCTTTGCGAACGATAAAATTCCAAGCGCTTCTGTTCCGAAAGTTCGTGCAAAAGACGGCTGCGTTGCTTTTTGTCCTTCTCGGCCACCTTATAATCTATGTTCAAAGCTCTCGTGCCGGGGCGTTCCGAATAACTGAACACGTGCAATTGCGAAATGGGCAGACTTTCCAGAAACTGACGGCCGTCTTCGAACAGCTCCTCTTTTTCGCCACGCATGCCCACAATCACGTCCACACCGATAAAGGCATCCGGCATGGCTTTTTTGATGGCGTGAATCTTTTCGGCAAACAATTCCCGATGATAATGTCGGCCCATCAAGTCGAGCATCTCGTTGTTGCCGGCTTGCAGTGGCAGATGGAAATGCGGTGCAAAACGTTTCGATTGAGCTACGAAGGCAATCATTTCATCGCTCAATAAATCGGGTTCCATCGACGAAATACGGTAACGCTCAATGCCTTCCACTTGGTCTAAGGCTTGTATCAGCTGCAGGAAATTTTCTCCGGTACTTTTGCCGAAAGTACCAATGTTGATACCCGTCAGTACGATTTCCTTGCCACCGTTTTCGGCCACTTCCTTGGCTTGTGCCACCAAAGAGGCGATATCGGGATTGCGGCTGCGTCCGCGGGCGTAAGGCACTGTGCAATAGGCGCAAAAATAATCGCAGCCATCCTGCACTTTCAAGAAAAAGCGGGTGCGATTGCCTTTGGAACAAGCGGGCAAAAATCGTTTAATTTCGTCGTTGGCAGAGGCTTTTACTAGGCAGTTTTCACGCTTTTTATCTTCGATGAGCTCGGCCATTTCCAACTTAAAATCGGCGCCCAATACCAAATCGACGCCGGGGATGTTGGCGATTTCTTGCGGTTTCAGTTGCGCGTAACATCCGCACACGGCCACGAAAGCCTGCGGATACATGCGAACCAATTTATGTATGGTCTGGCGATCTTTTTGGTCGGCGGTTTCCGTCACCGAGCAAGTGTTGATGATGCACAAATCGGCTTCTTCGCCCATTTTAACCTGACGATATCCTTTTTGTTCCAACAATTGCAACATGGCGGCGCTTTCGGCAAAATTTAATTTGCAGCCCAAAGTTTGTATCACCACTGTTTTCTGCTCTTTTTTCATGATGTTTTATTGATTGGCAAAGGTAGTGAATTTCTGGCTTGTTTATCGTACGATGACGATTTCGGCGCTTGCTATTTCGCCTTGAATGGGCGGATGCATTTTTCGCAGCTTTACTTCCACTTCGACTATCTTGGGAAAATCGCTTTTCAGCTTGCTTGCAATGCGTTCTGCCACATGTTCTATCAAACGGACTCTTTCGCTCATGATTTGTTTAACATCCTCGTAGATAAGCGCATAGTTGATGGTGTCATCCAAATTGTCGCTCAAACAGGCTTCCTTTAGATCCATCTTTAGTGCCAAATCGATTTCGTAGTCGTTGCCGACCCATTTTTCCTGCTCCAAACAACCATGATATGCGTGGAACTTCATTCCGTTCAATCGTAGAATATCCATAGAAATCAATAAAATAATACACAAAAGTACACAAACTTTACGCAAAAGTCCCTATCTTTGCGCAGAAGTTTTAAATAATCTCCAACCACTTATGACAAAAGAAAAAGCTATGAGCAACGGCATGATTCACAATTCAATAGCAGCCAATACACGTATTGTAGGTACCATTACCGCCGAAAACGATTTTCGCGTAGACGGAGTTATCGAAGGTGAAATTATTTGCCAAGGTAAAGTAATTATCGGTCAGACTGCCAACGTAAAAGGCAAACTTACTTGTACCAATGCCGAAATTGTTGGTCGTATGGATGGAGAAATCAAGGTTTCTGAAATTTTGACCCTCAAATCTACAGCTGTGGTTACCGGCGATATGAAGATTGCGACTTTGGTGGTGGAACCGAACGCGAAATTCGACGGTACCTGCTCAATGATTGTTGATAAAGCATAATTGTTTGCGAGAATACTCAATCTGCGGCGCCCGCTTCGGCTCAAAGCTTGGTTATTTACGAAAGTAAACTCCCGTCGCTTTTCGCCTCGCAGCCACCACATCTCAAGCATTCTCGCAAACAATTTCTACCGCGCCGACTGCGCCTCATCCCTCGGTCATTTACGAAAGTAAACTCCCGTCGGGCTTCGGCTTGTCGCCACGCTATCTCACGCTTTCTCCGCAATCATTTCTTGATTGTGATAATGTGCAATCTGCGGCGCCCGCTTCGGCTCAAAGATGCAATTTCGATTTCAATGCGTGGCGCAGCATATCTCGAGACCAACCCTTATAAACAACCACGTTGGCATAGAAGACGATATGTTCAGGAGATAAATCGTGGCTCAGAAGGAGTAGATTATGACTCCACGGCAAAACTGCTACAGCCTGTTGCACTTTTGTGATGTCTCTATGGTAAAACTGCTACAGCCTGTTGCAGTAAGTCGGTATAATTTTTTTTCATTAAACGGGTTTGTACTACTTATATCTTTCATGATATTTCAAGTTTTCTCGCTATTCATTATTCGTAATAAACGCATGATTGCAGTGCCCGCTTGATAAAATACGGCTATGCTTTCTTGATGAAAGATATAGAAATTGTCGACACCAAAATCGTGGTAAAGTAAAGCGCTATGGAATAACGTTGCCACCCTCGGCATCTTAGAGGGAGGGACCCGCCGCGAAGCGGTGGGAGGGATGAAGTCGGACTTGTTCCGACGAAGTTATTCCAAAGCGCTTTACGAAGCACGATTTGGCAAAGAAAAACCGCGCCATCTTTTGCAGACGACACGGTTCCGAGAGCATTGTTATCTTATTCCCTTTTACCCACACTTGGAGTATTCGCAGTTGGAGCAATGGGTGCAACCTTCTTGTTTGACGAGCTGGCCACCGCAGTTGGGACAGACTTCGCCTTTGATGATGCCGTCGGGCAGGTAGTTCTTCAGGGCGCGTTCCACACCATTTTTCCAAGTATTGATAGAACGACTGTCAAGTTCCAAACTGCCAACCAGTTTCAGTACTTGGTCGATGGGCATGCCATAGCGGAGAACGCCCGAGATAAGCTTGGCATAGTTCCAATATTCGGGGTTGAATTTATCCGAAAGACCTTCCACGGTGGTTTTGTAGCCGCGACGATTAGAGAACTGGAAGTCGTAGCGTTTGCCGTTTTCATCCACATTTTTGATGATTTTTCCATGCGTCACGTTCTTGGGCAGCGCAATGCCATCGTCGTCGTCCTGGATACCGGTGAAAATTTCGTAAGGACGACCGTTTTGCAAACCGATAAAAGCAATCCATTTTTCCTTATTGTTCTGGAAACGAAGCACATCAGCTTCCAATTCTTTGGGACGAACCAAGGTGATGGCAGCGGGAATGGGCGCTTCTTCTTTTGTTTTGTTGGGGGTAGTGGCATCCACCAGAACGCCGGCACGCGAACCATCACGATAAACGGTGCAACCTTTGCAACCACATTTCCAAGCCTCAATATATAAGGTATTTACCAAATCTTCGCTCACATCGGCGGGCAGGTTGATGGTGACGCTGATAGAGTGATCTACCCATTTTTGGATACGACCCTGCATGCGCACTTTCTGCAACCAATCCACATCTTTCGAAGTGGCGCCATGATAAGGCGAACGCGCAATCAGTTCGTTCAGTTCTTCCTGGCTGTAGCTCTTTTCGGTGTCGAGCCCCTGCGCCTGCATCCACACTTTGAATTTTTCGTGGAAGACGATGAATTCTTCCCATTTTTCGCCGTTTTCATCGATAAAATCGTAGGTTTTGGCATCTTCGGTGGCGTTGATTTTTCTGCGGCGTTTGTACACCAACATAAAGGCCGGTTCGATGCCCGAAGTGGTTTGCGACATCAAACTGGTGGTGCCGGTGGGCGCGATGGTGAGACAGGCTATATTACGACGACCTTTCTTGGCCACCGCTTCGCGCAATTCGGGACTGGCATCGAACAAACGATTCAGGAAAGGATTATTCTTTTCTTTTTCAGCATTGTACACGGGGAATGCGCCACGTTCTTCGGCCAATTGTGCCGACGACAGGTAAGCAGCCACTGCCAGATTTTGATGCACTTTTTCGGCAAATTCGCAAGCTTCTTCGCTACCATAACGCAAATTCATGGCGGCCAACATATCGCCTTCGGCCGTGATGCCGATACCGGTACGACGACCTTTCTGCGATTTTTCGCGAATCTTTTCCCAAACTTCGCGTTCGCAACGTTTTACGGCTTCGTCTTCGGGGTCGGAAGCAATCTTGGCTAAAATGGCGTCGATCTTTTCAATTTCCAAATCGATGATATCATCCATAATTCGCTGAGCCAAAGCAACATGCTTTTTGAATAAATCGAAATCGAAATGCGCTTCGGGCGTGAAAGGGTTATTCACATAAGAATACAGGTTCAGTGCCAACAGACGACAACTATCGTAAGGACAGAGCGGAATTTCGCCGCAGGGATTGGTGGAAATGGTGCGGAAGCCTTGGTCGCTATAGCAGTCGGGAAGCGATTCTCTGATAATGGTGTCCCAGAAAAGTACGCCGGGTTCGGCCGATTGCCAAGCATTGTGAATGATTTTTTTCCACAGTTCAGCGGCGTTTATCTCTTTGGTGTATTGCGGATTAGCACTTTCGATGGGGAATTGTTGCGTGTAATTTTCGTTGCCGAGAGCCGCTTTCATAAAAGCGTCGTCGATGCGCACGGAAATGTTAGCGCCGGTGATTTTGCCCATCTCGGTCTTGGCGTCGATGAAGTCGGTAGCATCGGGATGCTGAATAGAAATGGAAAGCATCAGCGCGCCGCGGCGTCCGTCTTGCGCTACTTCCTTGGTACTATTGGAGTAACGTTCCATAAAAGGCACGATGCCGGTCGATGTCAAGGCTGCGTTCTTCACCGGCGAGCCTTTCGGTCTGATGCCCGACAAATCGTGTCCCACGCCGCCGCGACGTTTCATCAACTGAATCTGTTCCTCGTCGGTTTTGATGATAGCGCCGTAAGAATCAGACTTTTCCAGTTCTTCGCCAATAACGAAACAATTTGATAACGAAGCAATCTGAAAATCGTTGCCGATACCGGTCATGGGGCTGCCTTGCGGAATCAGATAACGGAAATGATCGAACAAGTCGAACAATTCTTTTTCGCTCAGCGGCGATGCGTATTTCTTTTCGATACGGGCAATCTCTTTGGCCAATCGCCAGTGCATGTCGGCGGGCGTCTTTTCGTAGATGTTGCCGTAAGAATCTTTCAAGGCATATTTCGTGATCCACACTTTGGTGGCCAGTTCGTCGCCTTTGAAATATTCTAGCGTAGAGGCATAAATGTCCTCTCTGTCAAAGCTTTGTCTATCCATTTTTATGTTGTTTTTTTAATATTATTCTTCTTGCAATAATACGGATAAATCGTTGGCTCGGCAAATCAACTGCGTTTATTTATTGTAAAATTTTGAGGGAAGTTCTACCTTTGCGGACATTGCTTTCGAAAACGATTTTATCAACCTCTTACATTAATATAATATGCTGGAATTCATGAAACAACGCGCCACGTTGCGCCAATATAGCGAAAAACCTGTCAGTGAAGAACTTCTCAACGAACTTCTGGAGATTGCTTGTCGTGCTTCAAATACCGGAAACATGCAGCTTTATAGCATTGTCGTTACGCGTGATGCTGCCGGCAAACAAGCTTTGGCGCCTGCGCATTTCAACCAACCGCAAGTGACCAATGCGCCTGTTGTGCTCACTTTCTGTGCCGACCTCAATCGCTATACCAAATGGTGCTTGCAACGCGATGCTCATCCCGGTTTCGACAATATTCAATCTTTGGCCTATGCTGCCATCGATGCCGTCATCGCTTCGCAAGCCTTCTGTACTGCCGCCGAAGCTAATGGTCTTGGTATCTGCTACTTGGGCACTACTACTTACAATGCCGACAAAATTATCGATGTCTTGCAGCTTCCCACTCTGGTGATGCCTATTGTTACCATTTCACTTGGTTATCCCGCCGCCGAACCTTCTCCTTGCGAGCGTTTGCCTCTTGCCGCCATCCTTCATCAAGAACATTATCACGATTATTCTTCCGACGATATTGATAAACTTTTCTTCGAAAAAGAAAATCTTCCTGCCAACAAACACTACGTCGAAATCAATAACAAACAAACTTTGGCTCAGGTCTTTACCGATATTCGTTACACCAAAAAAGACAACGAATTCTTCTCAGAAACTTTCATCGAAACGCTAAAAAAACAGGGTTTCCTTAAACTTGTATAGCACACTCAAACTTGTATAGCACGCAATCTGCAACGCCGCTATCGTTTTCGGGTTTAAAAAGCTTTGGTGTGCGAACTGCTTTTTGAGGGTTTCGCCAAAGCATTTGTGTTTTTTTCAGCGTGAGTATTTTTAAAAATCTTTTGGAGAATTGATAATAGACGTTTATCTTTGCTCGCAGAATAAACGATCTTATGATCATAAACTTGTGCGTTTACCAAGTCCATTTGATCAATAAGGTCGTTTTTTTGTATTTGTGTTAACGAGTGGTCGTAATAACATTCCTGTCCCTTCACCCCTGCCACTAATTTTACTGTATAGTCAATGTTATCAATTTGAATGCCAATAATGTAATATCTAAAAGAATCGAATTTGTGCTTGGCCTTCTCGTTGCACATTTCTCCTATAAATATAGCATTTTCAATCATTGTAGGAATGAGTACGATAGATTTAAGATGAATTTCATTTTCAACATCGTGGTGAAGAACCTTTACTGATTTTCTTGTGATGTGTATTCTGTGTCCGCTGTCTTTGTTGAAGTACATACCACGTAACTGAGTGAGAATATAGTTTTCGATAGCCTTGGTGTTGATTTGGTACAATGTTTTGTAGTCATTCCATTTTATACTGATTATTTGGCAATTTCTGATCTTTCGTATGATGGCATTTTCATTATTCATGGTAATCAAACTTGTATAGTGCGCAATCTGCTGAGTCAGTTGCGGAATTTTTATGTGTAATCTGATATCTAAAAATATTATGGCAAATTGTTTGCGGAGAATATATCTTGCATTATCTTTGCCATCTCTCCTTGATTAGTAGCTGGAATATCGAATGATTGGGAAGGATTTGAACGAACATCAAGGAGAATTTTTTGTAACGTTACTTCATGTGTGTATAGGTGATTGGTGACTTTGTTCCTGATTACTTCAACCGCGCAGATGTAGCGTTCTTTTTTATCAGAATAGGTGCTGCTATTATTCCTGTTTGCTGTTTTTTGTTGTGAACATGATGATGAGCCATTTCTAAAATAACAATTCCTTTTTCTAAAACTTCTTTGACGGAAGCAAAAGCAATAGCTTTTAATCGTCCAATACCGTGGCCAGAACTGTTTTTAACTCCTCTTTTGTCGAGTTTTACTTCCCCAAATTGATAAATTGCTTTACCTCCGATATGGTAATAATATGCGGCAACTTGCTGGGTGATTGTTTTGTCTGGAATAGGCAGGAATTCGTTCCCATCTAATTCTTTTACCGGAGGATGTTCTAGTAAAAATTTCTTTTGAACAGCTTTTGCAGACTTTTCGGAATCTTCACTGAAAGATGTTGCATTAATTAGATTATCAGTGCTCATGATTTATTGCTTTAAATAGTAGGATTATAGAATTAAGGCTGTATTTCTTTATGCAAATATAGATATGATTAATGGAAAGATTGCGGTGAGATAACAAAAAATTAATATCATGTTTGCGATATCACATCAAATAAAATCATGTTTTTATTGTTTTTCGATAAATTCTGTCTACTTTTGTATCGTTTAACGATAAAATCTTATTGAATTATGAAAAACAAATTATCAAAACGAATGGGCCTGATCAGTGCCTTTGTGATTTTTTTCGGAGTGCTTAACATGATTGCCTTGTTGCTGCGAACCGAGTCTGCTATAGGCATTTGGGGAATTTGGGAAACGGAGCCGGCTCTTTGGGATGGTGAACATCACGCGCTGAAAATAGTTATCCTCTGTGCCTATGCTTTGGCCGGCCTTGCTCTGAATGTGTTAGCGATGATGTTTATGCTGCGTTCTGTCAAGTTGATGAAATCCGGCTTTTTCTTCTCGAAAGCGAATGTGGTTGTGCTGCGCTGGTCGGTGCTTGCGTATTTTGTATATGATTTATGCGCAGATAATTACAACATTTTATGTGGCATGCGAAGATTTGTCGTGCAGTCCGATACCATCTTTCTGACTTGCATTCTGCTCGGTTTCGCCATGATTTATAACGCCGGCCTTCGTCTGAGCGAAGACAATAAACTAACCATTTAATCTGTAATGCCATGTCAATTATTGTCAATGTAGATGTGATGCTGGCCAAGCGCAAGATGAGCTCGGGCGAATTGGCCGAAAAGGTGGGCATTACGGCCGCTAATCTCTCCATTCTTAAAACGGGCAAGGCGCGCGCCATCCGCTTCTCGACCCTCGATGCTATTTGCAAGGCGCTCGACTGTCAGCCGGGTGATATCCTGGAATACCGCGAAGAAGAAGCAAATTCGTAAGGCACGCGATCTGCGGCGCCCGTTGCGTCTCATCCTCGGTCACGTACTTCAGTACGCTCCCGTCGTCTTCGACTTACGGCCGCCACATCTCACGCGCCTTTCGAATTTGCTGTCAAGCTATGTAAGGCACGCAATCTGCGACGCCCGCTTCGGTTTGGTTTGAATTTCTTGAAATGTATAATGTGTTGAATTTTTTGCAATTGAAATCATTGCTTTTGCTGGTGGTGTTGCTTGCCGCGGCGTCCGCCGCGGCAAGCACGCCTGCACCCTCCACCCCGCACCCGGCGATGCCCGCCGCCGTTGCAGACTCTCTGTTCGACGCGGCCTTGCCTCAGGTGGAAGTGCTTGGAAAAACAAAACGCACTATCCTGAAACCCAAAGCTAAGCGCCTGCCCGCCGTGGTCTTGCTGCTTACACCCAATCAGATTGGTCAAGCGCGAAGTGCAGATATTTTCATTCCTCGGCCCTTCAATTTGGAAGAAATTTCCTTTACCATATTATCAAACACCATTCCCGGCGCAGTGATGAGTGTAGAAATCTATCGCGACAGTAGTTCTGCCATGCCGATAGCGCCGCCTTCGTTTATCACGGTTCCGCAAGCAAAGAAGCAGGAAATCGGCATTCAATTAGAAAACGCGCTTCACTTTTCTCCCGGCACTTATCGTCTTCTTCTCCGCTTTGTCGAATGCGATAGCACTCACCTTTCGGAGAGTTTGCCCGCGAATTCGTCGATGTCCTCTCCGTGCATGAAGTTTCCCTTGTATCTTAAACAATCGCGACAAACCCAATCTTCTCAAGACACTTTCGACGAGCAAAATATCGTCATTCCCTTCAAATTGAAAGGAATTCTAGATAAAAATGTAAAGTTTGAGAAATAAAATGTAAAGAAAGCTTGTCATTTAGAAAAGTGTGCTTTATATTTGCGGCATGATTCTTAGCTAAAAATCTCTTTGTTGAATCTTAAAATGAAAGCTCTTATGAAAAATGATTTTTTATTGCCGCCGCTGTATAAGAAAGTGGGCTTGGCCATGTTGTTGCCCTTTGTGGGGCTTGGTTTGTATGTTATGTGTGGTGGAGAATTTTCCTTCGCCAATGTTACATTCTTTGCCTTGGTAGAAAACGAAGAATGGTTCCGCCTTGTCGAGAACAATTTCACCGACGAAATAGCGATGTTGGGATTACTTCTGTCTTTGGTTTTTGTGGCCCTCTCCCGCGAACGCGACGAAGATGAAATGACGGCATTTGTCCGCATGCGTTCTTTTATCTTGAGCGCATGGATTTCGGCTCCCTTGTTGGCCTTGGGCATTCTTTTTATCTATTTTATTGAGTTTCTTCAATTTATGTGCATGGCAATCTATTTCTATCTTATTATTTATATTGTCGTGTTTAACCTTGCGATGTGTCGCGAGAGAAAGGATCAAAGATGAAAAATACCATTCGTGTGGAACGTGCCATAAAAGATATCACCCAGCAGGATCTTGCCCTGGCTGTTGGTGTCAGTCGCCAGACAATCAATTCGATAGAATCTTCACGTTACGTTCCTTCAACTGTGCTGGCTCTGAAAATTGCCCATTATTTTGGAAAGTCGGTCGATGAGATTTTTTCTCTCGACCCCGACGACTAAGCAAACTTTTATAAGTTTACTAGATTTGTTACATTTGGCATCATTGATTTGGCAAGTGAAACGTAAAGCTGTTTTGACATGGGAAATATATGAGAAAACCTCAGATTCCAGAGCACTCAATGGCGTGATAATGATTGTAAAACGGTAAATGTTTTTTCTATATATTTACCACTATTTTAAGTTTACGTGTAGAATTACTATATATAACGATGAAAAATTATTTTAACCTTAGCTTCCTTTTTGTGGCGATGTGTTTTAACACTCGATAAAGACGGAAATGTGCTGACTGAAAGTTTTGAATATGCATCCACGGCAGATGTGTTCCTGCAGCAACTAAATTAAATTACTATAAATAGCTAAATCTTATGAAACCAACCAAACTATTCCTTGCTCTTACCGTGGCGGTGCTGCTGGGAGCGTGTACGAAAGATAACAAAGTGATTGACTTCCCGTTGGTAGGCGCGTCCAATACTACCAGTATCGTCTTTGAGAGGGTGGAACTCACCGATACAGCTACTGTGCTCACCGTGCGTGGGTTTAGCAGACCGGCCAATTGGATTAAGGTGCCCTCATATACACGTCTTGTAGCGCAAGGAAAAGAATACAGACTGCTTGGCGGCAGAGATGTGGAGATTGACAAAAAACTTTATATGCCCGAGGATGGCGATTCATGCTTCACTTTAATATTTGAGCCGCTGCCTAAGGGATGCACTTCGTTCGATTATATCGAGGGCGATGCTAAGAACGATTGGCGTATTTTCGATATCGACCTGACAGGAAAGCGCGATGCCAATAAGCCGGCAGACTTGCCCGAAGAGTTGCAGCGTATGCCCAAGGCAGAGGGTGAGATGCCCCAATATGCATACGAAATTGGAGATGTCACCATCAATGTACACCTGCTGGGCTATCGTGAGGGATTGGTGAGCTACATGACGTTTCCTGTGAACACCGCCTTTGAGAGACAACGCAGCATAGATGTGTATCTCGACCCCAAGACGGGAGAGGGCACGGTCTCCTTCCGTCAGTACGGTACGGGCAGTTCGTACATCGTCATCAACGGCAAAGGACACGAGCACTTCTTCTTTGCTCCGGGCGACACCATAGACCTCTATGTAAACCTTGCTCACGTCAACAAGAACTTGATGTACCACTATGACGAGCCCGTAGGAGTACCTTCCATAAAGGGTTGTTGGACTAAGGGTAGCCGCTACGATGACCTGAACAATCTGCCTTCGGTAGAATGGAACCTGCCCGACTCGCTTGGCATATCAAGAAACTTGTTTGAGAGCATCACTGCTGACGAATACACCGACCGCTTGATAAATAACTACCAAGCCCTATGCAACTTTGTAGACAACTACCCCTGCCACGCATGGCAGAAGGAGATTGCCAAGAGAGGCACCTTTGTCGATTGCTTGGGCATTCTCGAAAACGATCTCCGACGTCATGTGCTGTCCGAGGAGGAAGCAGCTGCACTTGAACCATTGAAGTCCAAACATTATGAGCGGATCTATGGCCTTGTCGATGTGGGTAGCCCATACCTGCTGCTTACAAAGGAACCTTATATGATAGCCAAATGCACACAAAAGTTAGACTACGGAAAGATTCTTGAACTCTTTGACCTCTATGTTACCCATAATTCTGTTGCT
>JAFODP010000016.1 GCA_017380635.1 Bacteroidales bacterium
CTCAACATTGTAGCCAAACGTCCCGACGGCTATCACAACATAGAAACCATTTTTTATCCCATTGCCTGCCGCGATGTGCTGGAATGCGTTCCCGCTGATGCTTACAGCCTGCAAGTGAGCGGTATAGCACTCGATAACAACAACCAAGACAATATTGTCAGCAAAGCCTATCGTTTGCTCGCGGCGGAATATCCAAGCTTGCAGCCTTGCGCGTTTTATCTGCACAAAAACATTCCTTGCGGCGCCGGATTGGGCGGAGGTTCGGCCGATGCTGCTTTTGCCCTGAAATTGCTGAACGACAGTTGCCAATTGAATATTCCCATCGAAAAATTGGAAGCTTATGCAAGCCGAATCGGCGCCGATTGTCCTTTTTTTATTCGCAACAAAGCGGTTTTCGCCGAAGGCATCGGAGATAGATTCAGCAGTATAAATCTTTCATTGAAAGGATATTACATTGTTCTTATAAAACCCGATATTCATGTTTCTACGGCCGAAGCCTATGGAGGCGTGAAGCCACTACAGCCGGAAACAAGCTTGAAAGAACTTATACAACTTCCCATCGAAAGATGGAAAGACTGTATTGTCAACGATTTTGAAGCCGGCATTTTTGAGAAACATCCTGAAATAAAAGAGATTAAAGAAGAACTCTATCGCCAGGGAGCTATGTATGCATCCATGTCAGGCAGCGGTTCGTCTGTGTATGGTATTTTCTCGCAAGAAGTTCATTTACAAGAACTTTTCAAAGAACATTTCTATTGGGCCGATTTTTTGCAATGAAACCATAATTATACAATCATTATACAAAATTAATACCTACCTTTGCAGCTCATTTTTTTAGCTAAAAACACAACGTTATCAATCTATAACTATGGCAAAAATCAAAGGAGCCGTCGAAGTTGATGTCTTGCATTGCAAGGGTTGCGAACTCTGTGTACATGCCTGTCCTTCGAATGTGCTCGCACTTTCTAAAAATGTTAACGAAAAAGGTTACGCCTACGCCTATATGCAAAATCCTGAAGCCTGTATCGGCTGTGCCAGTTGTGCTTACATCTGTCCGGACGGTTGCATCAAGGTGTATAAAGTAAAATTGTAAACAATGGAAGAAGTTCGTTTAATGAAGGGCAACGAAGCCCTTGCTCATGCAGCTATCCGTTGTGGTTGTGACGGTTATTTCGGATATCCCATCACACCGCAGTCGGAAATTATGGAAACACTGATGGCCGAAAAGCCTTGGGAAACAACCGGTATGGTTTGTTTGCAAGCCGAGAGCGAAGTGGCCTCTATCAATATGGTTTATGGTGGTGCTTCTTGTGGTAAGAAATCGATGACATCCTCTTCGAGTCCGGGTGTCAGTTTGATGCAGGAAGGCATTTCCTTTATGTGCGGTGCCGATCTTCCCGGTTTGATTGTCAATGTACAACGTGGCGGTCCTGGTTTGGGAACGATACAGCCCAGCCAGTCGGATTATTTCCAGGCCACCAAAGGCGGTGGTCATGGCGATTATCATTTGTTGGTGCTGGCTCCCTACTCTGTTCAGGAAATGGCTGATTTTGTGGATCTTTCCTTCGAATTGTCGTTCAAATACCGCATCCCTGCCATGATTCTTTCGGATGGTGTGATTGGTCAGATGATGGAACCCGTGGTATTGCCGCCATTCAAAGCCCGCTTTACCAACGAAGAAATTGCCAAAAATTGTCCTTGGGCGCTCACGGGCAAACCCGCGTCTCGTAAGCAAAACATTATCAGCTCTTTGGAACTCGATCCTGCTTTGATGGAAGATCATAATGTCCGTCGTCAGGAACGTTATCGTTTGGTAGAAGCCACCGAGGCACGTTGCCAAGAATTCATGTGTGAAGATGCTGAATATCTGATTGTTGCTTTCGGTAGCGCAGCGCGTATCTGTCAAAAGTCGGTGGAATTGTTGCGTCAAGAAGGTATCAAGGCCGGATTGCTTCGTCCTATTACCCTTTGGCCTTTCCCCACGCAAGCCATCCAGCATTACGCCAAGCAAGTAAAATCCATGCTTTGTGCCGAATTGAATGCCGGCCAGATGGTGCAGGATGTTCGTTTGGCCGTGAACGGACAAGTGCCTGTAGAACATTTCGGTCGTATGGGTGGTATGGTGCCCACTCCCGAAGAAATTGTAGAAGCTCTTAAAAAACAAATGTAATATGGGTAGAAACGAGATTAAAGCGACATTGTCTATCGTCAGCCTGCTTGCCTTGGTCATTGCCTTGGTTTGTTATTTTTCTCATGAAGCAAAAATCGCCATTATTCTGTTGCTGGTAGGCGTTGTCTGCAAAGTGGCGGAATTGATTTTACGCTTTTCCCATAAAAGATAAGCAAAGATGAACGAAAATATCATAGCTCCCGAAAATTTAGTCTACGAGAAGTCAAAACTCTTGAAAGACAATGTGATGCACTATTGCCCCGGTTGTAACCACGGTACTGTGCATCGTATGATTGCTGAAGTAATCGAAGAAATGGGAATGGAACACGATTGTATCGGCGTTTCACCGGTAGGTTGTGCCGTTTTCATTTACAAGTATATCGATGTCGATTTTGCAGAAGCCGCCCACGGACGCGCACCTGCCATCGCCACCGCCATGAAACGATTGAATCCCGACAAATTGGTGTTTACCTACCAGGGTGATGGCGACTTGTCGGCTATCGGTGCTTGCGAAACCTTGCACGCCTGCAATCGCGGCGAAAATATTGCCATTATCTTCGTGAACAACGCCATTTACGGTATGACGGGCGGTCAGATGTCTCCCAGTACTTTGGTGGGCATGAAAGCTTCCACCTGTCCTTATGGCCGCGACGTGGAATTGAATGGTTATCCTATGAAGATTTCCAACATTTTGGCCGAATTGGAAGGTACTTGCTATGTTACCCGCCAGAGCGTTCATTCGGCAGCAGCGGTACGCAAAGCCAAAAAGGCCATCCGCAAAGCTTTCGACAACTCCATGGCCAAAAAAGGTACCAGCGTAGTGGAAATCGTTGCCTCTTGCAACTCGGGTTGGAAAATGACACCCTACAACGCTAATAAGTGGTTGGAAGAAAACATGTTCCCCTTCTATCAGTTAGGAGATTTAAAAGACAGATAATCATGAAAGAAGAACTTATTATAGCAGGATTCGGCGGTCAAGGTGTATTGTCGATGGGAAAAATCCTCGCCTATTCTGCCCTGATGGAAAACAAAGAAGTCACCTGGATGCCTTCCTATGGTCCGGAACAACGCGGTGGCACGGCCAACGTAACTGTCATCGTGAGCGACCAGAGCATCAGTTCGCCCATTTTGAACGCTTTCGATACCGCCATCATTCTCAACCAACAATCGATGGATAAATTTGAAAGCAAAATCAAGCCCGGCGGCACGCTCATTTACGATCCTCATGGCATCAGTCACAAACCTACGCGTCAGGATATCAATATTTACACCATCGATGCGGTAGATGCTGCGGCAGAAATGCAGAATGCCAAGGCTTTCAACATGATTTTGTTGGGCGGCTACCTGAAAATCAAGCCTATCGTTGCTTTGGAAAGCGTGCTCAAAGGCTTGCGCAAAACCTTGCCGACGCGTCACCACAACCTTATTCCCGTCAACGAACAAGCCTTACTTAAAGGGATGGAAATCGTGATGCATCAGGGATGCATGGAGGAATGATCGTTTCCCCACATTTGTTTGTAATTTTGAGCAAGGCCTCCTTCGGAGGTTTCCTTATAGAGTGAAGGCAGGTCATGACCTGTCTTCTTCATTACCTCCACTACCTTATCGAATGACACGCGGTGCACACCGTCGGTGAACATGGCATAAGAGTTGGCATCCATGGCGCGAGCCACAGCATAGGCATTACGTTCGATACAGGGGATCTGTACAAGACCGCACACAGGATCGCAAGTGAGGCCTAGGTGGTGTTCGAGGCCCATTTCGGCAGCATATTCAATTTGTGTAGGCGTACCGCCAAAGAGTTGTGTAGCGGCAGCAGCAGCCATGGCGCAAGCAACACCCACTTCTCCTTGACATCCCACCTCTGCACCCGAAATGGAAGCATTGGTCTTGACAATATTACCAAAAAGCCCGGCCGTGGCCAAAGCGCGCAAAATACGTTGCTCAGAGAAGTTGCGCGACTTGTAGAGATGATATAGAACGGCAGGCAGCACTCCGCAGGAGCCACAAGTGGGAGCAGTAACAATTTTGCCACCGGCAGCGTTTTCTTCACTCACCGCAAGAGCATAGGCAAAAAGATGACCACGAGTACGCATTGATTGCTGGTAACCTTCGGCGCGAACGTAATAGAGCGCAGCCTTGCGGCTCAAACTGAGCGGACCGGGCAAGACGCCTTCTTGTTCAAGACCACGTTGTACAGCTTCCTTCATAACCGTCCAGACCTCACGCAAGTAGTCCCAAATTTCCGAACCTTCACATTCTTCCACGTACTCCCAATAACTCTTACCGGTAGTGATACACCACGAAAGAATCTCGGTGGCAGTGTTCATTTTGTACACTTGCTTATGCTCAATAACTGCCTGACCTTCTTCGACGAGAGCACCACCTCCTACGCTATATACCGTCCATTCATCGATGCACACACTCGCAGCATCAAGGGCTCGGAACTTCATACCGTTGGGATGGAAAGGAAGAAAAGTCTTGGGTTCCCAAATGATCGTGGTACGACTTTCTCCTAACACGTCGAGGATAGCGTGATCGGTCATGTGACCCTTACCGGTTGCAGCAAGGCTACCATAAAGGATAACTTCGAAACAAACGGCCTCTGTATTGCGTGCCAAAAACCGGGTAGCAGCATTGCGCGGCCCCATGGTGTGGCTGCTCGAAGGACCATGGCCTATGCGGTAGAGTTCTCTCAGTGAGTACATAGCGTATTATTAAGCAATATTAAAAAACAAGTTGCATCAATTGATGCAACTTGTTTGAATCTAATCTTAGAACTTATAGCTCAAACCGACACCCAGGATTTCTTTAAACTGGATTCTGGCACCATGTTTATCACCTGTAACAGGATCGATGTACTTGATATCGTCGTCGTACTTCATGGTTGATTGGAAAGTCATGGTCAGGAACTTAGAGAAATTGAAGCCCAAGAGAACATCCCAGTTGACGTCGATATTTCCGAAGCTTTCGTTATAAGCGGTAAAGAGGTCGACATTGCTCTTCAAAGTAATCTTGTTCTGGAAGAATTGATAAGAGACATTAGCCTTGAAGGTAGAACCCAATTCGTAACGCAGCTTGGTGTTGACATCCAAACCATAAGTGCTTGAAAACAAAGTATCGTTCACATAAGTAAGCTTGCCTGATACGGGAGAATAGTAAGCGCTGAAATTGGCATTGGGCTTATAGTCCAAACCGACTGAAAGCGTCAGATAAGCAGGCGTCATGAACGCAGATACTTTCTTTTTATTTTCGGTGGCATAATCGTAACCATTGGCAAACTGGGTCTTAATGTCCAACAAAGCTGCATAATAGAACTTACCGGCCAAAGTACGACCATATTTAGAAGCCAAATGCAGGTTGTCGATATTCTTGCGCCATTCGCCTACAGAAGCCGTATTCATCATACCGAAGTTGGCATCCAAATCGTTGGTCCAAGAAGTCTGATCTTTCACATAATTGAGCGATGCGTTGAAATACACATTGCCACTCATCGAATTTTCACCCCCTGCCGACCAATTGGTAAACGAAGTCTGTGAGAAATTGACACCGGTCAAACCATTATGCGACCAGGCTTTCTTTTCTTCTTCCTGCGCCCATACTTGAGCAAAACTCATAGCCACGACGGCCATCAGAACAGTCCATTTTTTCATAATCATCTCATTTAGTTTAGTTGACCGCAAAAGTAGTGAAAAAGATTGGTTTTCTTTATTCTTCGAAGATGATATTATCTAGGCAGACGTAGGCGGGCGTGTTCATGCCCCAAATACCCATATCGCTCGAAGCAAAATCAAATGCAAGTTTGTTCACTTCTCCCAATGAAGTCAAATCGATAACAGTCCATGTATTGGGCAAATATTGTTTTCCCTCGCGAAAATCGGCTAAGTAAATCTCTTTGGAGGTCGTTTCTATGCCCTGAGCATCGTAGCCATGAATAATAAGCTTGAAATAATCGCCATCGACGAACTTCTTGGAAAAATCATCACCATTTTTCATCGAAAGATAAGGATAGGTAGCATTGCAGAAAGCCATCGATTTGAAACGATGTTCCGAAGCATCCGTAAAGGCAATTTCGTAGATTTCCGCAGAACCTGACTCGCGGCGAAAAAAGAGGGCAAAATTATCGCCACTGGCAGCCGCTCCGGCCGCCACACTGTATTGGTTGAGATAACCGGATGTTTCCGTATCGGTTTGATTACTAACAACGAAACCTTGCCACGAATCCCATTCGGCATTATAGGAATGACCGAAACGAAGCGGCAAAGTCTCTTTCTGATAAGCTTGCTGATGAAGATAACCTTGCGAAGGCAGTGTCAGTTCATCAAAATCGATGGTTACATAATTTTTTTCTTCCTCTTGCGGACGGCAAGATGCAAGCAACATAGCAACAGCTGCCAAGATGACAAATTGTTTTTTCATTGTAAAAAAACTTTTTTCTTCGAGCGAAAAATCCACGCACTCGAAAGAGATAAAACAAATGGGAAAAAGAAGAAAAATTGCACCATTATTTTTGCTCTTATTCCCGAAAGCATTAACACAATGAACTTGGCAGGTTTTCTGACTTGGTTCGATTTTGTCTTCCTTCCCATCTTTGCAGACAGTGGATTGTGTAGCAGAACTTTAACAAAACCTGTAATGAACCTTACAGCAGCGGGCACTGTTCCGGATTCTCACCGGATTCCCTTTTACTTGGCTTCCGTCATGGAAAATCAAGTCACCAAATTCGTCGGCGAAAGTAGTCAAATTATTTTATTACAGCAAGAATGATAAATAATCATTACCTTTGCGCCCGTAAAATTTAGAATTGTATGCACATAGATATTATCACCGTTTTACCGGAAATTTTGCAAGGACCATTCGACTGTTCCATCATCAAAAGAGCCCAGAAACAAGGTTTGGCCGAAATTGAAATACATAATCTGCGCGACTACTCTACCGATCTTAAACATCGTCGTGTGGACGACGCAGCTTTCGGCTTTTCGGCCGGCATGGTGATGCAAATCGAACCTATCGACCGCGCCATCACGCATTTGAAGAGCTTGCGCCATTACGATGAAGTGATTTACACTTCGCCCGACGGAGAAACCTTCAACCAAGGCATGGCCAACAGTATGTCGATGTACGAGAATATCATCATTCTTTGCGGACATTACAAAGGTATCGACCATCGCATACGTGAACATTTGATTACCAAAGAAATATCTATCGGCGATTATGTGCTTACCGGTGGAGAATTGGCTGCGGCTGTTATTACGGACAGCTTGGTGCGACTGATTCCCGGCGTGCTTCACGACGAACAGGCCGCCTTTTCCGATTGCTTTCAGGACGATTTGTTGGCAGCGCCCATTTACACTCGCCCGGCCGATTACAAAGGATGGAAAGTGCCTGAAATCTTGCTCTCGGGTAACGAACGCAAAGTGCGCGAATGGGAATTGGAACAGGCGCTGGAACGCACGCGTCAGCTGAGACCCGATTTATTGGAAAAACGAAATATGTAAAGATCTTGGCCGGAAGAAATGGTTCGCCCCCGAAGTCTTCGACTTCGGGGGCGAACCGCATCTTACATCACCCAGTCTTACAAGTCCTTAATCAGACTTTCCTGAATGATTTTCCGTAAACTCAATTGCTGTTGTTCTAGCACGCGTCTTTCGGCCGGACGGAACTGGTCGGTATAGCGACACTGTACCGGTCTGATCTTCAAATCGTCAAAAGTACCGGAAACATCCACTCCCAGACGCAGCGGGCTCACCAACGAAGCATGGTAATTGAAACTCATATCCAAATTGTGTCGACCGGCCACGATGGCTTTATATTTATCGATAGACAATTGGATAGGATAAATATCCACTTCATTACGGAAAACCGTGATTTCAGCATTCAGCGTATCTATCACATTCTCTGTGTTTTTGTTGAATCGCAAGATCTTGGCAATTTCGCTGAAGTTTTCGCCATCCAAAAGCACCAGATCCTGACCTTGAATTGAACAAGCACCGCGCAAAGTTGATTTCTTCAATTCATAACGAGCATTCAAATAAGTTTCGGCCGCAATATGGAATTCGGCACCACCACGGAAAGAACGCAACATAGGCAAGATTGAATCCACCTGAGGCACCATTTCCAGCAATTCGTCAATCTGGATATCCACCATGTGATAATCCAAACCAACATACAAATGATTGGGACGCGGCGAACGATACATGGCCGTGAGTTGCAGTTTGGCAGCATCACAAACAAAACCGATTTCTTCCAAAATCATCACGCCATCGCGGATATAAAGATTACCACTCAGCTTAGTTGCCAATTGTTTACCCACCACCGCTTCTTTGATATCGGTATGCAAAAGTACGTCAACACCTTTAGGAACGATGAAGGGATTCGGCTCAGCCTGCAAACTATCTTCTTCATTGACAAGCTCTTCCATTTCCACCTCTTCGATTTCCATTTCGGTAGAATCAACGCCCAGACCAGAAGTGAGTTCCATCAAACGGTTGACATCGGTATGATTGGAAACAAAATTCAACTCGGCCTTCAACAATGATTCGTCTTCCAGAAAAGCGATAATATTGCTCAAATGACCGTCCAAATGGAAATCGGAATTGCCCAAATTGACAGAGCTTTGCTGTATTTTCAAATTATCATCTGCGTACGAGAACTGAATATCAGCCACTTGAATTTCTTCCGGCAAAATCGAGGTGTTGACTGTAGCCGATTGTAGATACATACTCAACTGCGGATTGAAACGATGCAGGATATTTTCATGCAGACTATCTTGTTTCAAGCTGGCATCCAAAGTAATGGCTTGTGTTTGAATTTTATGCTCTGACACTTGCGCCAAAATCGATTGGTTAGAGAGCTTGACATCGACTTTCATCTTGTCGTATTGCTGACCTTGCAAATCGGCAGCGGCTTCCACATGAAAACCTTGTGCCTGCGCTTGTATCTGATCGGCCATCGCCATTTGAGCCTTACCGAAATTCATCGCCATTTGTGCTTTGATATGTTCCATATCGGCCAGAACATCAGATAGTTGAGCTTGGAAATCTAAGTCTTGGATATTCGCTTGAATCGTATCGGCCATGGCCACCTGCAAGAATTGAATATCATTCAGTTCCAAATAGATAGGCAAAGCTGCTTTCTGACGAAGATCCATATGCACTTTACCTTTAGACGATTGTGCTTGCAAATCGCCCATAGCAACTGCCAGGCCTTGATAAGCCACATCGGCATTCAGCTTGATTTTCTTCAGATTATTCAGATTTTCCAGGTCTTTCAGTTTCAGCGCCACATCGGCATTAGCCTGCACGCGACCATTTACATCTATGGAATCGGGCAAGAAATCTTGCCAAGCAGCCAAATCAGCGTTGACAGATGCTTTTGCATTCAACATCATATCGTTTGTCAACAAATGATTTACTTGAGCCGAAGCATGCACACTGCTCTTGTTGGCACGCAACGACAAATGTTCCAGATGAGCCGAACTTTCACTCAATTCGTTCAGGTTGAGATGCGCACTGATATTAGCCTTGATATCTTCAACCCTTGGCAAATCGGGATAAGAGAAAGAAGTATTATCCACTTGCAGCAGCACATCCACCAAGGGCATGCTTGTTTGGTTGTATGTTCCTTGTACTTTGGCACTTAAGCCCAAAAGACCATCCACCTCTATTCCGTCCAACAAAGATTGATAGGCTTCGGGAACCAACTGCAGATAATGCGAAATAGGTTCTTGTGGACCACCCAATTGAATAGACAAATCGGTGAGAATATCCTGGTTGCTCGTATCGATGGCAACATTTCCATGAAGCAATAAAGCAATCTTTCCGAGCGCCACGCTCAGATCTTGCGTGTGCAACTGCATCGCCGACAAATCAAGATCCAGAGGCAAAGAAAGCGCAATTGGCTGATGATCAAGCAAGAGCGTATCGTTCATTGCAAAACTCAACGCCGGGCTGCCGCTATTCAGTTGACAGAACAAGCGATTGTCGCCATAAGCCAGTTTCGCAGCCAAATCTAAATCTGACAAAGATGCAAAAATAGCCGATTGGCAATCTTTATACTTGACATCCAAATCCTTGATTTCAATCTTATCCAAGGCCATTATTGAGAATGGCATAGAAAAGGCCGTGGTATCCTGTTCTTCGTCAATAGTATCGCTGCTCAGCGCAAAAATATCGTAGTTAGCCTCCCCTTGTTCTGATACAAACACATTGGCACTCAGACGATGAAGCAAAACTTCTTTAACAATCAACTCTTTGTCCTTCAACAAACGTTTCACATCGACCGTTGCTTGCAGATTTCCGATGTACAACAAGGTGTCTTGCTTCGATTCAGCCAATTTGTCTTGAAGATAAACATCTTCTATCTGCAAACTAAACTGCGGAAATGTCTTGAAAAAACAGGGCTCGATACGACCGATATGATAATCACAAGTGATAAAATCGGCCGCTTTCTTATTCACAACATTTACCAGCAGATTGGAATTGAAGACCAAAATTACCGCCGTCGATACCGATATAATAAGAATCAATAACAACGAAAGCAGACTGATAAGACTGATTTTCAGAACTTTTTTCATGTGCACTCTGTGATAATTATACTACTCTACTCGCGAGAAATAATAGCTATTGCCAAAACTATCTTCGTAAACCAAAGACGAAGAAGTCAATTCGGTAACAGTATACACTTTAGGAATACCACCACCGCTGATTTCTATGATATGAATCTGTGTCAAGGTCTTGACTTCCAATGTCCATGTAAATTCTTGGGCTTCGTCTTCAGAAATATCGTCAGAGGCATCCCAAGTGCAACCGGTCAGATCGGAACGATAACGCCAGAACTCGCCGGGCTTGTCGTCATTTTCCCAAACACCTACCATGTCGAATTGATCGTAAGCTACCGGTTCACAAGAAGTAGACAGCAACAAGATGGCAAGCATCGAGGCAAAAAGGCTAAATATCTTTTTCATTGTTCAATAGATAAATGAATGATTTACAAATTGTTAATCGGTAATCAAAGCACCTGTAAGTTCACTTACCGAAGCAAAACCATGACGTTCACAATAGTCTTCGATGCCGGCAGCCACTTTCTGACTGATGCTAGGATCGATAAAATTAGCCGTACCGATTTCGATAGCAGAGGCTCCTGCCAACAAAAATTCAATGGCATCTTCGGCCGACGAAATACCGCCCAAACCAATAATGGGAATTTGCACAGCCTTAGACACTTGCCATACCATACGCAAAGCCACCGGCTTCACACAAGCACCCGACAATCCACCAGTGATTGTCGACAACTTCGGACGACGTTTTTCTGCATCGATGGCCATACCCATCAAAGTATTGATCAAAGAAACAGAATCGGCGCCGGATGCTTCAGCCGCCTTGGCAATATCTGCAATGCTGGTAACATTAGGCGACAACTTCACCATCAGGTGTTTATGATAAACTTTGCGCACCGCTTCCACCACTTTCGAAATACCTTCCGTGGTAACGCCGAAAGCCATACCGCCCTGCTTCACATTGGGACATGACACATTCAATTCGATGGCCGGAATATTATCCAAAGATTGAATAACTTCTGCACAAGCCACATAATCTTCTATGGTTGAGCCTGATACGTTCACCAAAACATTGGTATCCATATTCGCAATACGGGGATAAATATGCTCGGCAAAATAAGCAGCACCCTTGTTCTGTAAGCCCACGGCATTCAACATTCCGCTAGGTGTTTCTGCCATACGGGGATAAGGATTTCCTTCACGATGATGTATGGTAGTACCTTTTACTATAATACCACCGATTTTGGAAAAATCGACAAAATCGGCAAACTCTTCGCCATAACCAAATGTTCCGGAAGCTGTCAGCACCGGATTGCGCAGGCTCAGGCCTTTCAATTCTACCCTCGTATTTACCATTTCAGTTGATTTAAATTAAACACCGGACCTTCTTGACACACACATTGATGACCTTCTTTGGTATCTTCCACGCAGCAAAGACAAGCGCCAAGGCCGCAAGCCATCGTATTTTCGAGCGACAATTCGCAGAAAACTTCATGTTCTTTGGCATAACGGGCCACCGCTTGCATCATGGGTTTAGGACCACAGCAATAAATGACATCGGGCGCTTCGGCCAGGACAGAATGTTGCGTCACAAAACCCTTTTCACCCAAACTGCCATCTTCGGTGGTAACATACACCTTGCCATAGTTTTCGTACAATGCCAATTGCGTCAAATCGGAAGCTGTACGGGCGCCCAGCAAGAACTGAGGTTGGAAGCCTTTATCTTTCAACACTTTACCCAAATACAACAAAGGAGCAATGCCCACACCGCCGCCAATCAGCATCAGTTTGGCATCGGCTTTTTGGGGCATACTGAAAGGATTGCCCAATGGCAACATCACATTCACCAAGCTATCCACTGGCAAGGCGGCCAAAGTTTTAGTACCTTCACCCACCATCTGTACCAAGAGCCAAAGTTCCTGATTATCAATGTCTACATTATACACAGAAATAGGACGTCTCAGATAAGTCTTAGGAGAGCCGTCCACTCTTACTTGCACGAATTGTCCCGGGAAAATTTCGGGAAGTTTTTCTTCTTGCGCACGCAGTTTCAGCAATACGGAGCGTTGCCACAATTGCTTGTCCACCAGGCGCAAATCCATTACTTTCTTAGCCATGATATCGCTATTTTCAAATCTAATTTTTCAAAACAGACAAAAATAACGATTATCCCTGAGAAATTCTAAAGAAAGTGAATAAATAATGGCCGTCTTTTATCGCTTAATTCTTTTCCTAATAAGAGAATATGCCTTCTGAAACAAAGCGGAATCGTCCATGGTGGCAAGCATTTCTTTGAATCGACAGATGGGCAAGCTGAAAGTCAGTTCATTTTCGGGAACCAACAACCTGGCAGAAGGATCCATCATACCGATAAAACAACGCCTGCCATGCTTACGATGCTCATTAACAGCAAACACCAGCATAGAAGCACATCCCGAAGCGAATGGCGCACAGACAGCATCGGGCGAGTTGTTGTCGAAGTAAGCCCAGGTGCACAAACCGGAAAGAATATCGGGGGTTGCAAAAAACAACAAAGCTTCGGCATCGTCCCAAGAATCCAGCGCATCGATACGGACAAGATTCAGATAGGGCTTGTCTGTCAGACAAATATCCATCGATTTGACATAGTCTTCCACCATAACTTTGCTTTGCTTGTAATGCTCCACTTCTGAAACAAATACCGGCACTCTTTCAGGCATTTCGCTGAAACGGGCATAAAGACCGCCACCACCACAGATTACATTCTCGGCCGAAAGCGTCAAGGCTCCACCATCACGAAGTTTGGAAATGCTCACTACCAGACATTTAGGCAGCGATTTTATTTCCGCCAATGGAGTATCACTATAGGCAATGGCTATCGGCAGCGGCGCAGCTTCACCAAAAGCTTCACGAAATTTCAGTATAAATTCTTGTACTGTCATGGCAACATTTATGTATCATTCACCGAATTAAACGCGTTACCAAATGAAAGGAAACACGCGGTATTTTACCTTCTTTTTATAATCAGCATAACCATCCAAGCCCGATTCCAAGACTTTTTCTTCGTTTTTCATACGGATATTGATGAGCGGAAGATAGGCCAACATCAACACAAAAGAGAAAAGCGAACCAAGAATCAGCGGCATGGAAAGAAACATCAATATACTGGCCGCATACATCGGATGACGCACCACTGCATAAAGTCCGCTATCTATAACTTTCTGATTATCTTGCACTTTGATGGTTCTTGACAAATAGGCATTCTCTCTTAATACCTCTGCATACAAAGCATAAGACAAGAGAAAAACAGCCGCTGACGCCCAAATAATCCACGAAGGTAAGAGTATCCACTGAAAACGCCAATTCAGGCCTGCCAAGACAAAAGCAAGTACAAAAAGTAAACCGCTCATCTTGACAACAAAGCGTTGTTCCTGTTCTTTTTCCTTGGCATCCAGGCGTTTTTGGAGCAATTCCGGACTTTTCAGCCACATGATAATACCCGCCACCAACATGGGCACAAACAAAACTAGCATCAACAGCCAAGCCGGCCAAAAATGAAAGCTACCACAGGGGATAAACAGCAAACAGGCAAGAAGGATTACTCCGGCGAAAAACTTGAGCAAAGCCTGCATCAATAGACTTTTCTGCATATCACATTAATTTTCTTTAGGCAAAATCTCTTCGAAAGTATTGTCTTGGTATACAATAATGATTTTTCTTATCGATTTTTTAGGCTTTTCTTGCATTATACTTTCTTGATTATCAATATTTTGAATAGGTCTCGAGGGACGCTTTCGGCCTTTTTCCTTGGCATTTCTATCCAAGACCGTAGATTGGTTCGGCTGCAAAGCATTCTCAGAGCCTTGAGCTGGGTTTGGAGATATGAACGAAGCATCATGAAAAAGAGAAACCTCTGCATCGGCCGCATTTTCAATTTCTTCAGACGCAGACTCCGACGATTCCTCTCCAAAAAGATCACCATGTCCGGTCATCAGCCATGCAATATCCACTTCGGGATAGGCCGCAATAATTTTTTGTATCACATCGAAGCTGGGCTGGTTCTTTGCATTCAAAATATTGGACACAACCGAGCTATTAATTTTAACTTTTTTTGAGAATTCGGTGGCATTCAGGCCATCCATCTCCATCAGTTCCCGTATACGATCTTTCATAAAAACGACTGTATGTATGCATTTAATTTTTGACAAAAGTAAACAATAGTTTTGCAAACTCCTTGCGCTTTATAAAATATTTTTGATAGTTAAATTTTTGATTATTTTTGATTTTTAAATCTACTTATTGAAATTACGTTTTCCAAATTCATATAATTAAAATTGAATTTTAGATTTCGTATTTAAATTATTGTTATAATTATGAGGTTTCGAACGTAATTAATACGCTATTTATCAGTATATTATCGTATGCAATTTAAAGTTATACCTTATATATTTTACTTATTTTTAGTCTACTTATCTAAAAAAGCTCGTAAATAAGGTTTAACAATGAGTATTAGTACTTATTAATCAGAAAAATAAGCATTAAAATCTATAGTGTTTACTAGAAGCAGTATTTTCCTAGCTCTCCTATAATCATCTTGCTGCATTAAATTTATTGAATTTAAATTTTCTTGTTTATATTTCTTGATTCTATTATTTATATTTCACAATTATAAACACGGAAACGAATTACATTTATAGAAATTTTTAGATTTATTCATTCGCATACTTATTCTATTTTTAGAGCGGTATAATAGAACTGTATACGCTTGCAATTTTCCATCCGATGCTACTATATTATTTTGTTAAATTTATTAACACTTTTCGGTAGATTTTTAAACGCATCTCTCAACGCTCAATTTAATGTACATGGGCAGTAATGTCAAATATGCTAAAATGCTTTCTATACAGAAAATAGACGATGCTTCGCATTTCTTCCGATCAAAACGGGCTTTCCTTGAAAAATTCCCCACTCAATGTTCAGAAATAAGAGAATATCGCAATCTCAAGCACTCAAACTTGCGAAAAAAGACATCAAACAATCAGATTATTAACAAGTTATCGCAAAATAGAGATGTATCAACTACTTATTCTTATAGCGTAAAAACCTCAAATCGCCTTTATGACAAGCGTCAGAAGCAATTTTTCCTGTGCCATGAATAAAATGAACGGATGCAGAACCAACTTCTCTATCCGATGCTTCTAACTAATATCTCTACCTATGCTTCTAACCAATGCCTCTAACTAATATCTCTAACCGATGCTTCTAACTAACTATTGTCTCTAACTAATGTCTCAAACTAAGAGTACTGAGGATAGCTGGGTTTTGAA
Source organism: Bacteroidales bacterium (assembly GCA_017380635.1). Taxonomy (GTDB): domain Bacteria; phylum Bacteroidota; class Bacteroidia; order Bacteroidales; family UBA1402; genus UBA1757. The sequence continues at coordinate 16,034 of JAFODP010000016.1, forward strand.
ACAGAAACAGAAACAGAAACTGAAACAGAAACAGAAAAGGCTGAATGTAAAGAAAAGGAGAAACCGAAAACCGAAATCCAAGTGTCAAAAAAAAGCTGCGCCAACATCATCGGTTGACACAGCCCTATTCTTAATCTTGTACCAGCAGCCCCAATTTTCACACTCAGGTTGGGGCGCTAGACAAAGCCAAAGCACATTTATCTCATGCCGTACACATTAATGGAAATCAATTTTGATACAAAGGATTCTTCACCCAACACCCAAACGATATCGCCCGGCAAAATCTGGAAAGAAGAACTAGGATTGATATGCTGCTTTCCTTTTCGTTCCACTCCCAACACCAAACACTTCTGATTTCGACCTATCTGAGCCTCTTTCAGCGTTTTATTGGCAAGCAATGACTTATCAGACAAAGGGAAACCGGCGCAACACAAATGCAGATGATCTTTGCCGCTTTGCATTTCCATTTGAGAAAAATGATGCAAGGTAAAGAGCGAATCTTGCACAAAACGGAAATCCCACACCGACTCATTAAGCAGTGTCATGGTCTTGTTCTTGCCGGCAAAAGTAAGAATATCGCCAGCCTTAATGACGTAGTCTCTACCGGGAATATTCACGCATTCGCCCTGGCGCTGCGCGCGAATCACGATAAGGTTGTGAGACGAACGAAAATCGGCTTCTTCCAAACTCTTGTCTATCAAGAAAGAATTCTCGCCCACTTGCATGCTATAGGCATACAGAATACGATCGAGCCAAGAAGCATCACCCATATCGTTGCTATGGCGAACCCCCATATTTTCTTGAATTCGTTCATGATTTTCCTGCATCTGGCGCTCGTTAAGGTTGATGACAAATGCCGATTCCAACTGCCAATAATGACGCATCAAGGTCTTAGATTTCAGAATGATAAAGATTAGCACTATAGCCATCGGCAGCACTATCCATCGCGAAAGCGCCAAAGCATGCATCAAAACATACACCACCAAACCGCAAGCCAAAATCAATCGTAATGCCGTCAAAGCCAAGATAATGAATCGATTGTAGGCATTCATGGTCCAAAGGTTCATCATGTGACCTGAGGTTTTGCGACGATTGCTCATCAACGACTTCAAGAATGGCGACATTACCAAGAGCGTAATCAAACTGCAAATAATACCCGCCCATGGTCCTTCCGGTATCTTGCTCAGCAAGAATGGTTCCAGGAATTTCAAAGACAAAAGAATGATTCCCAGATTGATAATGAGCATCAACAAAAGATTGACGGTATACTGTTTAAGTAATTGTACCCAATCGTAAAGCACCTTACTGCTTTTGGGAACAGAAGCATCCAAAGAACGACGCTTGAGCCAGGCTCTGAATTTTTCCGGCAGATGTTTTTCCAGGAAAAGGTAACAAGGTCCCGACAACTTTATCATATAAGGTGTCATGAACGTGGTTACCACAGAAACGGCAACCGCCACCGGATAAAGGAAAGACGAAGTAACTCCCAGACTCATCCCTAAACTGGCAATAATAAAGGCAAACTCACCAATCTGCGCCAAGCTGAAACCCGACTGCACCGACACTTTCAAAGATTGTCCGGAAAGCATCATACCGAAAGTTGAGGCCATCATCTTGAGTATCAGCACAACAAAAATCAGGATAATGATAGGCCACACATAATCCGCCAAAACTTTTATATCAACCATCATACCCACCGACACAAAGAAAACGGCGCCAAACAAGTCTTTCAAAGGTTTAATCAACTTTTCAATACGCACCGCCTCGATGGTTTCTGCCAGGATAGATCCCATGATAAATGCCCCCAAAGCCGAAGAAAAACCAACCTTGACGGCCAATACCACCATACTCAGACAGAGACCCACACTTACCACCAAAAGAGTTTCATCGTTAAGATGCTTACGAGTTTTCTGCAACAAGCTGGGAATCAGATAAACACCGGCAATAAACCACAAAGCCAAAAAGAAAATCAACTTAAAGACTGCCGTCAACATATCCCAACCGGAAAACTCGGCACTGACTGCCAAGGTAGAAAGCAAAACCATCATCACGATAGCCAACAAATCTTCTACTACCAAGGCTCCGAAAACCAACCCGGTAAACTTCTTGCGCTTGATATTCAAATCTTCGAAAGCTTTGATAATGATGGTAGTAGACGACATCGACAACATCGCGCCGAGGAAAATACTATTCATGTGACCCCAGCCCAATAGCATACCGACGATATAACCGATTATCAATAGGGAAAAGACTTCGACGCAAGCGGTTATGATACCGGTTTTCCCTACCGCGATCAACTTTTTAAAACTGAATTCCAGCCCTAGCGCGAAAAGAAGAAAAAGCACACCGATATCGGCCCAAATTTGCACATTGCTGGTATCCTGCACCGTCGGCAACATCGACATAAGCGGACCCACAATCATACCGGCTACAATATAGCCCAATACCACCGGTTGTTTCAAGTATTTAAAAATCAAGGTTGTAATACTGGCAACTATCAAAATCAAGGCCAGATCGGAAATAATTACAGGTAGATGTCCCATCTTAAAATCAATTTACATAAGGATTTTATGCAAAGATAGTCCATTTTTTCATTATTTCGTTTAACTTTGCCTTAGACATTCATGTTGAAAAATCGTTATTGTATCACTTTAATAAACAAATTATTATGATTCTCGATCATTTGAACAACAGTCACCTTTACGAAGGTATGCATCCTCTTTTCAAAAAGGCTTTCGATTATCTCAAGAAACATGATTTGAGCCAAGTTGAACCCGGAAAACTCGAATTGGACGGTGACAAACTTTATCTGAACATCCAGAATCCCGATGGCAAAACTCCCGAAGCTGCCCGTTTGGAAGCTCATCGCAAATACATCGACATTCAAGTGCTTTTGAAGGGAAAAGAAGCTATGGGATGGAAACAATTGGCTGAATGCAAAGAAGTTACCACCGAGTACAACGAAGCTAAGGATGTTGAATTCTACGCTGGTTTGGGTTCTACTCAAGTGGAATTGCAAGAAGGCGAATTCTGCATTTTCTTCCCCGGTGATGCCCACGCTCCTTGCATTGGCGATGGCAAAATCAAAAAAGTGATTGTAAAGGTTCTGATCTAATAGAATTCCCTTATGAAAACCTCCCTGAAACTCATCAAGAACGACCCTTGGCTAAAACCTTACGAAGCTGCTATTCAAGGTCGTTACGATTATGCTTGTTATAAAGAACAGCAAATCACACAAGGCAAAGCTCTTTCTGAATTTGCCAATGGTTATCTTTATTTCGGTCTGCACCGACTCGAACAGACTTGGGTTTTCAGGGAATGGGCGCCCCACGCCAGCCAGATTTATCTGGTTGGCGATTTCAATCAATGGCAAAAAGATGAAGCTTACGCCCTGCGTCGCCTGGAAAACGGTGTTTGGGAAGGTATTTTCCCGGCCGAAGCCATGCAACACGGCCAATATTACAAGATGTTGGTAATCTGGCCCGAGGGCGAAGGTCTTCGTCTGCCGGCTTGGGGAAGACGTTTCGTACAAGACGAAGCTACCAAGATTTTCAGTGCGCAAGTATGGCATCCGCAGCAGGAATACAAGTTTCAACACAAGGATTTCAAAGCAAAAACCAATCCTTTGCTTATTTACGAATGCCACATCGGTATGGCACAGGAAGAAGAAAAGGTTGGCTCTTACGAAGAATTCAGAACACAAATCCTGCCCAAGATTGCGGCCAACGGCTACAACGCCATCCAAATCATGGCCATTCAGGAACACCCCTACTATGGTTCGTTCGGTTACCATGTTTCCAATTTCTTTGCCGCCTCTTCTCGTTTCGGAACTCCCGAAGAATTGAAACATCTTATCGACGACGCGCACGGATATGGCATTGCCGTTATTATGGATATTGTTCATTCTCACGCTGTTAAGAACACCGAAGAAGGTCTCGGCTTATTGGATGGCGATCCCGGACAATATTTTCATATCGACCATCGCAGGGAACATCCGGCTTGGGACTCCTTGTGTTTCAATTACGAAAAGACAGAAGTGCTGCATTTCCTCTTGTCGAATTGCCAATTCTGGATGCAGGAATATCACTTTGATGGATTCCGTTTCGATGGCGTTACCTCGATGTTGTACAAAAGTCATGGTTTGGGCGAATCTTTCAATGGTTACGGTGATTATTTCAATCTAAACCAAGATGGTGATGCCATTTGCTATTTAACCTTGGCCAACAAGCTTATCCACGAAGTGAATCCCAATGCCATCACCATTGCAGAAGAAGTGAGCGGTATGCCCGGATTGGCTGTCAAATTCAAAGACGGAGGTATCGGTTTCGATTACCGCATGGCTATGGGTATTCCCGACTATTGGATCAAGATCATCAAGGAAAGAAAAGACGAAGACTGGAAACCCGGCGACATCTGGTGGGAACTGACCAATCGTCGCGCCGATGAAAAGACTATCAGTTATGCCGAAAGTCACGACCAGGCCTTGGTTGGCGATAAAACCATCATTTTCAGACTTATAGATGCCGATATGTATTGGCACATGAATTGTGATGACGATCATTTTATGGTAAACAGAGGTATTGCCTTGCACAAAATGATACGCTTGCTCACCCTATCTACCATCAATGGCGGTTATCTCAATTTTATGGGCAACGAATTCGGACATCCTGAATGGATAGATTTCCCGCGCGAAGGTAACGGATGGTCGCACAAATATGCTCGTCGTCAGTGGAGCTTGGCCGATAATGGATTTTTGAAGTACAAATATCTCTATGCTTTCGACAAAGCCATGATTCAGCTTATCAAAAAAGTGAGAGGATTTGCCAATAAAAAGCCCATTCAGCGCTGCGCCAACGATGGCGACCAAATCTTAGCATTCGAACGCGGCAACCTGCTTTTCGTCTTCAATTTGCATCCACATCAATCATACGAAGGTTATGGCATCATGACGCAAGCCGGTAAATATCAATGCATTCTGAACAGCGATGCGCCCCAATTTGGCGGTTTTGGCCTTACCGACGACAAAGTGGAACACTTCACCCATAGCGATGAAAATTGCGAATTTGGTTTGGAATGGCTGAAGTTGTACATCCCCGCCCGCAGCGCCATGGTTTTCAAAAGATCATAGTTAGGCAAGAAGCAGAAGCTTCATAGAACAAAAACGCCCCAAGAACGATGATGTTTTTGGGGTGTTTCTATTTTATGCCAACAAGCGACACAACAATTCGCGCAACAATTCGCCATCGGCTAAGGCCGTCTGTCTAAAGCCTTTAGATTTGGCATCGTATTCGCGTATCAGCGTAATATTGTCCAAAATTTTTCGTACCGAATAAAACTTGGCGGCGGTTTCATAATCCTTCACAAAAAACGCAGCCACGCCCATCGCTTTAGCTGCCGCCGATGTCGATTTATCTGCCAAATATTGATATATCAGCAATTTAGAAAAGAAATCGTACAAAACCACCGTCAACAATTGGATGGGATGTTCCTTGGGATTACGGGCATAATATTGCGCAATGCGATGTACCTTGTAAACATCCTTGCGCGTCAAGGCATTGACCAACTCGAAATTATTGAAATCTTTACTGATACCAATGTGATTCTCAATCACTTCGGGAGTGATATCCGAGCTTTTGCCTTGCAGAACGATGCTCAGTTTGTCCAATTCCGACGCCACTCTGCTCAAATCGGTTCCCAAGTAATCCACCAACATAGAACAAGCTTTCTGATCGATGCGGAAATGACGTGCTCTCACCTCTTGTTCTATCCAGGCATGCATTTCGTAATCTCTCACAGCCTTCGACTCGAAAACCACTGCCGTTTGTTCCAATTGGGTAGCCAGTTTTCTGCGCTTATCCAACTTTTTACCTTTGTAACAGATAATCAAAATGGTAGTCGGGGTTGGATGTTGGTAATAAACGGCCAAATCTTCTTCCAGATTTTTAATCAACTGCGCTTCTTTAATGGCAATCACCTGATAGGGCGACATCATCGGATACTGACGGGCTGCCGTAAAAATAGAAGCTGCTCCGCGTTCGAAATCCTTGCCATAATACACCATCTGATCGAACTCTTTCTGATCGTCGCTGAGAATATGCGACAAGAGGTAATCGCAGATCATATCGATATAATAAGGCTCCTCTCCCATCAGAAAATAGACGGGAGCATACTGCGCTTGCTGCGCATCCTGAATAATGGATTGAACTGTATTTACTTTGCTTGCCATAAGGAAAAATGCTACCTTTGCGGAGCAGAGACAAAAGTACAAAATGTTTAGATTAAACCTACCCCCTTACGAATACAAAATCAGAGAGGTCGAGCAAAAAAAGCAGATTTTCGATCCTTTCAGAAGATGTTTTGTGGCACTCACACCCGAGGAATGGGTAAGGCAACATTTTTGCCACTTTCTATGTCAGGAAAAGCATTTTCCGGCGCAACGCATGGCCAACGAATACGCCATCAAACTGAATGGTCTTTCGCGCCGCTGTGACACGGTGGTATTCGACAAAAATCTACAAGTTTTGTGTATATGCGAATACAAAGCACCGCAAGTAAACATCACCCAAGAGGTTTTCCAACAGATACTGCGATACAATTGGGTTCTGAAAGCCAAATATCTGATTGTCAGCAACGGACTCAAACATTATGCTTGTCGCATCGATTACGAAAAGCAGCAAACAATTTTCCTGCAAGATATTCCTGACTTTTCAGAACTATAAAAAAAGAGGGCTCGTCATCACAACGAAGCCCTCTACTCTTTTTACAAACAATTTGAATTATTTGCTCTTTTCGATGATTTCCAAAGCCATATCCAAAATGGTTGTATCATCCAATTGAACAATACCACCTTCAGGACCCGGTTCTACGTGTACACCACAAGATTTTCCTTCGCCTTGGTAGTTGCGACCACCGAAATAGTTTCTAACTGTGTCAACTGAAATACCGAGTCTATCTGCAATTAATTGAGATGACCCGGTGGGCAGACTGTCTTTGATTCGACGTAACTCGTTGAAAGTGATAGTTTTTGTCATGATTGTAATATTTACAGTTAATAGTTGTTGTTAGTAGATATAATAAGCAGCCATGGATAGACTGATTAAAATCGTTGCTAAGATAATCAATAAGATGCAAATATCCCGCTTTTTATACAAAGATTTCGTGTATTGATAGCGATTAATATTATAAACTGCCGTTTCTCTGGAACTTATATAGATATAAAGTTGATAAAAAGCCCACGCAGACAGCATTCCGAACACAGCTCCGGCCATCAAATCGCTAGGAAAATGCACTGCCAGATACAAACGGGAGAAGCTTACCAACAAAGCCCAGGCAAAAATACTGAGACTATAGACTTTATGCTTGAACAACAAAGCCGTAAAACATGCAAAAGCAAAAACATTGGCAGCATGATTCGACAAAAATCCGTAGTTTCCGCCCCTATAGCCATTCACCGTTTCCAAATGCGGAATCAAAAGCATATCGTGTGTCGGACGAGGACGACCTACCAAAGGCTTAATAATTTCGGCAGCCACCTGATCGACAAAAACGAACATCAGAATCAAACTGGCCATAATCCACAGCGATTCTATTTTCTTATTTCTGACAAGTACGACTATCAGCGCGATCGCGGCGGGCGCCCAAACTGCCGTTTCAGAAATCAACCAAAAAAAATGATCTCCGAACGAACTATGCCAAGTATTGACAGCGCTTACAACGGCCCTATCCCACGCAACTATGTTATCAATAAACTGCATATCAAATAATTTCTATACAAGATTCCGGCATCCAACCCACATTACCATCGGCCAATTCGATTTCCACCCAAGCTCCCAAACGGCTTTTGATACGAACTTTCGTTCCTTCGTGCAAAAGAAACAAATCGGTTCCGCTTTGGTCGGGAGAGCTTTTCACCGTCACCGTCGGCGCAAATACGATGGCCTTATCAGGATGTTGATACGCTTTGTACAAGGCTCCGGCATTGACGAGGCTAAAAATAGTAAATACCACCGAAATAATACCAAGTGAAAAAGAAAGTTTTTTAAGCAAACGTCGCTTAGTAAAGAAGTACAGCGCCAAACAAAGCACGAAAATAGCAAAGCCAGCCAAGCTGATGGCGGCCCAAGCATTGGAACTGCAGCATCTTTGAATTTGTTTATACCAGCGAACAAAGAGAATTTCTCCCAAAGGCTGAATTTTATCCACCACATGAGCCTGACACAATTCCAAGTTGAATTGCAAATCGGGATCGCGAGGATTCAAGAGCATGGCTCTTTCATAATACAGTATGGCTTTAGGATAATTTGCGGCTTTGTAATAGGCATTTCCCAGATTGTAATACAATTGATACGACTGTCCTTGAGATGCCAAGACATCTTCGTAATAAGCAGCGGAAATATCATATTTACCTTCTGCATAGGCCTGAGCGGCACGCTGCAATAATGTATCGGCCGACAGTTGTTCCTGTGCATTTATCCAAGTACAAGCAATCAAAGCAAGTACGAAACTTATGATGGTCTTTTTCATATTCATTATTTTTTAATGGTGCTTTCCATTTTATCCATCACATCGGTGGTCTTGGCATACAAATCGTCCATGGTTTGATTGGCCTGACCCGGTGCATATTGTTCAAATTCACAGATTTCCAGAATATCCATATAAGCCTTGCGGACTTCTTCGCTCACCTGACAACGAGCCAGTTCAGCATCTACATTATCTTTAGACAATGCCGACAGCGGAATATTCAACTTATCGCTGGTATAGCCCCACAAAGCTTTCAGCACTTCTTCGTAGAAATGAGCGCGATCGTTCTGCTTCAGGTAGCCGGCAGCGCGTTTAAGACGCTTCACAGCCACTTTATTTGCCTTACGCGTACGTTGTCTTACCAAGTCGGCATTGGCTTTGATCTGCTTGCGATACAAGAGCAAAATCACCACAAACAGGCAGAAAGGCAAGATGAAAGCCCAAGGGAACCAAGCCGCGGCATAAATATATACCGGACTGGGTTTCAACGACAAATCGCCTGTTTTGATATAACGGATATCCTGTCCCAACACTCTTACATTTTCCTTAGCTGCTGTATAATTACCCGAAATCATAGCCGACTCTGCATTATCAGATCGGGCCACATCCAAATGATAGGCTTCGCTGCGCAGCGTTTTGTAAGATTTGCTTTCCAAGTCGAAATAAGAAACTTCCACCGCGGGAATATCAAATTGTCCGGCATAACGAGGAATCACCAGATATTCAATGGTTTTGCTTCCAGAAACGCCTTTTGTAGTTGTTTTGAACTGATTGTTCGCCTTAGGATCGTAAACGTCAAAATCGGCGGGAAATTTGATATCGGGCGTTTTCAACATCTTCATGTTACCATTACCCTTCAGCGTCAAAGTCAGCGTGAGGGCTTCGTCGGCTTTCAAAGAAGTGGCAGAAATGGAAGAAGTCATGCTGAGACTGCCGGAGAATGGATGGAAGGAGGCCGGTTTACCAAAAGGAAAGGCTTCAACCTGTATGCTGATAGGATTGGACGTAAGTGTTTTGTTTACATCCTGATAGGTGTCGAAAAAGTCATCGAAGATGCTGCGGGAACGACCGGCTTGGTTGCGAACTCTCACCACCACATCGAAAGAACCCGACTCGATGTTGAGCGTTCCTTGTTGCTGCGGGAAAAGCACATTCTGCTTTAAGACAACCGTGCGATAATTCAGCCCTTTATAATTTTCCATATCCCATTGAGCTTCGGCCGGAGCTTCAATTTCCTGTACCATAAAACCTTTGTACTCAGGAAATTTCACGTTACTCAAACCAGCCACATCCAAACGAGTATAGAGTTTGTAGGTCAACACGATGGCTTCTTGTTCATAAACCTTGGTTTTAGAAGCTATTGCCCTGATAAAGAGGTTCTCAGATGACAATGCAGTCGACGAAGCCGATTGCGAAGACGCTGCGCCAGACGATTGTGATTGATTGTTCGCAGGATTATCCTGTGGCAAAACCGTAATACTAAGCGTATTGGAGCTTATTTTATCTTTTTTCAAAGTAGCGCTTGCAGCCGGAATGGTAAAGGTGCCTTCCTTTTTAGGAGCCAAGTAATAAGTATAACGACGTTCTACACTCGAAGTACGTTTTCCTTGAATGATTTGCGTAGAAGACGACACCGAAGTGGATGGCCCGAACAAAACCTCAAAATCCTCAAATTCCGGAGCACGGAAATCCTTGGGATCCATATTGGCAAACACATAACTCAACTGAAACTGCTGACCCATCACCACTTTCGAAGGTGCTTCCGCTCTGAAGGACGCCTCTTGAGCCTTGAGCGACCAGGCCGACATTAGGAGCAAACAAAGCCCCATTATGCTAATTTTTCTATTCATCATTACCAATCTTTATCTGTTTTTCTGCTCTGCGATTGTTGCATCTGCAGTTCTTTCACTTTTTCCTGTACTTCTTCTTCGTCTTGCATCAAAGCATCCAGCAATTGTTGTGCCTGTTCCTTGCTAAGTTGTTCATGCGCATCCTCGGGCTGTTGTTGTTCCTGCTGTTGCTGATTTTGCTGTTGCTCTTGTTCTTGAGGCTGTTGTTGCTGCTCTTGTTGCTGTTCTTGCTCTTGCTGATCTTCCTGTTGTTCCTGCTCCTGATTTTGTTGTTGCTCTTGCTGCTGTTTGAGCAAAGCTTGCGCCAAAGCCAGGTTGTAACGGGTTTCATCATCAGAAGGACGTTTGATCAAAGATTGTTTGTAGGCCTCGATGGCATGCGCATAATCTTGAGCCTGCATCAACACATTGCCAATATTATGATAAGCATCTGCCTGACGTTCAGGATGTTCTTCGTCGGCAACCTGCTTTTGATATTGTTCCAAAGCTTCTTGGGCCTTCTGCTGACGATAAAGCGCATTTCCCAGATTCATGCTCGACTGAGGAGAATTGGGATTCACTTCCAGCGCCTTGCGATAGGCAATTTCTGCTTCGGTATATTGCTCATTTTCATAAAGTTTATTTCCATCTCTAATCTGCTTGCGCTCCGCCTTCTGCGCCGAAAGCGTCAAGGAGAATAATAAAGCAAAAGCGAAGACGATATATTTATTCATACACTTCATATCAAAATAATTTGATGTTTTTCAACTTGTTGTTGCGGGCTTCCATGATAAACATATCTATCAGCAAAATAGCCAACAAAACCCAAGCCAAGGACGGAAACTGATCGTCGTATTCGGTATATACCGTCGTTTCGATGTCGGCTTGATTCATCTTACCAAGTTCCTGCAACAAGACTTTCAAAGCCGCATTGGAATTGTCGCTACGCACATAGATACCACCACCGGCCTGCGCAATCTGCTGACACATTTCTTCGTTCAACTTACTGATAACCACGTTACCATCCTTATCTTTATGAAAATCGTTCGGACGACCGCTGGGAATGGGCGCACCTTTGGGCAAACCCATACCGATAACATGCACGCGCACACCTTGTTCCAAACAAGCTTTAGCCTTGGCCAAAGCATCATCTTCGTGGTTTTCACCATCCGTAATGACGATAATCGCACGATCGGCATCGGTCTTGGCACCAAAAGAACGCATCGCCAAATCCAGAGCTGTACCGATAGCCGTACCTTGCACGGGCACCAAGTCGGTAGAAATGGTATTCAGAAACATCTTGGCCGACACATAATCGGCAGTGATAGGCAATTGGGTAAAGGCGCCGCCGGCAAAAACAATCAGACCAATTTTATCATCAGAAAGTTCGTCTATCAGTTTTGATAAAGTCTGCTTAGATTTTTCCATACGACTAGGCGCGATATCCTGGGCATTCATCGAACGAGAAACGTCCAAAGCAATCATCAGTTCACTACCCTGTCGTTTGATTTTTTCCAACTTAGAACCAAACTGAGGACCGGCCAACATAAAGATACACAAGCTCAAAGCCATCAGTTGCAAAACGATATGCCAAACACGACGCGCCGGAGAAATCATCGGCATCAAAGAGGCCATCAACTGTGGATTGCCGTAGTGCTTCAGTTGTCTTTTCTGCACGGAATTACGATACAGATACAGAAGCAACAAAAGCGGTATCAACAGCAGAAGATATAAATAATATGGTTGTTCAAATCTAAACATAAGCTAGGATTTAAGGCAAACTACGGATAATCTGACGAAGCATGATTTCTATCAACAAAAGCAGGAAAGCCGCCAGGGCAAAAGGACGAAACTCTTCTTGACGCTTGCTGTATTCTCTCACCTGCATTTTGGTCTTTTCCAATTGGTCGATTTCCTGATAGATACCGGCCAAAGTGGCATTGTCGGTGGCACGGAAATATACACCGCCCGTAAGAGACGCAATCTGTTTCAAAGGTTCTTCGTCGATATTCACTTCAACATTCTGATACACCACGCCATTGGCCGTCTGGAAAGGATAAGGTGCCTTGCCTTTTTTACCGACACCAATCGTATAAACCCTGATTCCAAATGTTTTAGCCAATTCTGCAGCTGTCAAGGGATCGATATCGCCACGGTTGTTGGTACCATCAGTCAGCAGAATAATCACTTTTGATTTGGCTTGGGAATCTTTCACACGACTCACCGCATTGGCCAAACCCAGACCGATAGCTGTACCGTCTTCTATCATACCACATTGAATACTGCCGAAGAGATTCATCAAAACCGCATGATCGGTGGTAAGAGGACATTGGGTAAAGCTTTCGCCTGCAAACAAAACCAAGCCAATATTGTCGTTATGACGATCGGCCACAAAAGAACTGGCAATGCTTTTAGCAGCCTCCAAACGATTGGGTTTCAAGTCTTCCGCCAACATTGATGTAGAAATATCCAAAGCCACCACGATATCAATACCTTCGGTGGAAGTATTCTGCCAGGAATCTACCGACTGCGGACGCGCCAAAACAACTACCACCAGCGAAAACACCAAACAACGCAATACAAAAGGCAAATGCTGGCATCTTTGTTTCCAGGTTTTAGGCATCTGCTTGAAGGCAAAGGTGTTGGACACCTGCAAACTAGCATATCGTTGTTTTCGCTTCAAAACATACCAAAGAATGGCCGGAATGAGCAAAAGCAACAACAGAAAATAATATGGATGTGCAAAAGTCATGACTACTGTTCGTTAAGGTTATTCATCACAGGTTCAGCAGTTTCGGCCGAGGCTGCGTTTTCAGGATTCACGTCCGTGTTTTCAGCCTCCTGTTCGCAAGTGCTTTCCACAAATTCATAAGCCACACGGATACTGCGATTGTTTTCCTCCTGCAGCGGATTCATCTTGGCAAACTTCACGAAATCAGAAAGTTCCAACAAATCTTTCATCGATTGATAGAAGGCCGACGCTTCGGGTTGATTTTTCAACATGGAAAGAATCTCCCAAGTGGTCATTTCCATGGCAGAAAATCCGAAACGACGCGACATATACGCACGCAAAACATCCGTAAGTTGGGTATAGAATTCTTTGTAACGTCCTTGCAACCAAAGCTTTTCTTCCTTTATTCTATCCAAATCGGACAAAGCTACGACATGAGGCGGCAGCAAGATTTCCGGTGCCACATAAGCCATTTCCGACTTGGGTTTACGGAAAGTATACACCAAAGCGATAATCAGCACTATCAATGCGATAGCACCATAAATCAGACTCGGCACTTGGGTATAATCGCTCAACACAAAAGGCGCTTTTTCTACCGGCTTGATGTCGAACATCTGCATGGAAGCGGTATCAACTTCGTAGGTATTCACCTTGAGTGTCAAATAATTACTTTCATAATCTTCGCCATCTACCCTCACCTGTACGGGCGGAATAAAATAAACATCCGCATCGAAAGAGGTAAAAAGATACTGCACAGAAACGCGCTTGCGGCCATTATCGATATCTACCGTATCGATAGGACTGCGTTGCAGAATAAACAAGCCGGAAACTATGGTATCTTGCAAATACACAGGCAAATCCACCTCTGCATCCATAGCGGCACAAACTTCCAGATAACAACGGTTCTGATGGCCGATAAGCATACTGACAGAATCCAGACGCATATCCACCGTCACGCGGGCAGCCAAGAGTTCAAGACTCATCGACAAAACAAGAAGCAATATACTTATTCGTTTCATAAGTCTCTAATTTCTAAGGTTAAACAAAGCCATCAACGAACGAACATAATCTTCGTCGGTAGCAATGGACACATAATCCACTTTCGACTTTTTGAAGACATCAGACAAATGTTCCTGATGATTGTGCCACCAGGCCGCATATTGCTGACGCAAGCGCTTCGAAGAAGCATCCACCAAGATTTCCTCCTGGGTTTCAGCATCTTTCACGCGCAATAATCCCACATTGGGCAAAACGGCTTCTCGACGGTCGTAGACTTGCAGCGCCACCACATCGTGTTTGCGGTTGGCGATGGTCAAATCGGTTTTAAAGTCTTTGATATCAAGAAAATCGGAGATAACGAAGGCCGTACAACGTTTTTTGATGGCATTGGTCATATAGCGCAAAGCTTCCGAAACATCGGTGCCGTTGTGCATAGGCTGAAATCCCAACAACTCGCGGATCAGGTAAAGAATATGCTTTTTGCCTTTTTGCGGCGGGATAAATTTCTCGATGCGGTCGGAAAAGAAAATAAGGCCAATCTTGTCGTTGTTTTGGATAGCCGAGAAAGCCAAAGTCGCAGCAATTTCAGTCACCAAATCCTGTTTCAGACGCGTATCCGTACCGAATTGACGACTGGCAGACACGTCCACCAACAACATCACCGTCAGCTCACGTTCTTCTTCATAAACCTTCACAAAAGGCGTGTTGAGACGAGCCGTCACATTCCAATCGATGTTACGGATATCATCTCCAAATTGATATTCACGCACTTCAGAAAAAGCCATACCGCGGCCCTTGAAAGCCGTATGATACTGACCGGCAAATATATTGCGCGACAAGCCCCTTGTCTTGATTTCAATCTGTCGAACCTTTTTCAACAAATCGGTGGTTTCCATATACCGGGACGATTAAGGAACTTGAACTGCGTTAAGGATTTCGCTGATAATTTCGTCACAAGTCATGTTGTTGGCTTCCGCTTCATAACTCAAACCGATACGATGACGCAGCACGTCATGTGCCACAGCACGAACATCTTCGGGAATCACATAGCCGCGATGCTTGATAAAAGCATAGGCACGGGCAGCCAAAGCCAAACTGATAGAAGCACGAGGCGATCCACCAAAAGAAATCATATCTTTCAAAGACGAAAGTCCATAATCCTGCGGATAGCGCGTAGCAAACACCAAATCAACAATATAGCGTTCGATTTTTTCGTCCATATACACTTGACGAACCACTTTGCGAGCTTCCAGAATTTCTTCGGCAGACAACACCGGCTTGATTTCTTCGCGTTCGCCGGAAATATTCATACGCAGAATGCGTGCTTCTTCGTCTTTCTTGGGATAATCAATCAGCACCTTCATCATGAAACGGTCCATCTGAGCTTCGGGCAGCGGATAAGTACCTTCTTGTTCGATGGGGTTTTGGGTAGCCATCACCAAAAACGGCGCCTTCAAGGCAAAAGTAGCATCACCGATGGTTACCTGTCTTTCCTGCATAGCTTCCAGCAAAGCACTCTGCACTTTGGCCGGAGCACGGTTGATTTCGTCTGCCAAAACAAAGTTGGCAAAAACGGGACCCTTCTTCACCGAAAACTCTTCTGTCTTCTGGCTGTAAATCATGGTTCCGATTACGTCAGCGGGCAAAAGGTCGGGAGTAAACTGAATACGGCTGTATTTTGCATCGATAAGCGAAGCCAAAGTTTTGATTGCCATAGTTTTAGCCAAACCCGGAACACCTTCCAGCAAAATATGGCCATCAGACAATAGACCTATCAACAAAGACTCAACCAAATGCTTCTGTCCCACGATGTTGCGATCCATGCCCAAGTTAATCATATCTACGAATGCGCTCTTTTTTTCGATGAGCGCATTAAGCTCTCTAATGTCTACTTGATTAGTCATTTTTATATAAATACGAGGTTAAATACTATTCTTAATGAAGTTGCAAAAATAGAGAAATGAGCCACTATTTCATAGCTCATTCTCGTTAAAATTGCAGGATTGTTTTATTTGGCAAACTGCGCTTTGTACTTTTCTTCCAGGGCCTTAGCTCTTGCCATGCTTTCGGTGCTTTTGGCGTTGATGAGCGCAATGGGCAATTGGGGAATACGAATGCGTGTACCAGCTTTCACATCGTTAGGATTGGCAATTTTATCCTTGTTCGCTTCGAAAATGTACACCCAGAACACTTTATCGCCATAATTTTCCAAAGCCAGCAAGGTAAGACGTTCACCTTTACCGAGTACCACTTCTTTCATAACAGGCCATGCTTCAGGATTCAATTCGGGCAAAGTTTGCTCAGCCTTAACTTCCTGCTCTTGCACTGCCGGCACTGTTGGTTCCTGCACCATTACTTGTTCACTGACAATCGTTTCCTTCAAAACTTCTTTCTTGTTTTCTTTCGAAAGCATCGCATAGATAATCAGTACGATGGCAACAAGACACAATACCAACAACCATGCATTCGATTTCTTTGAAGCTTGTTTGGGACTTTCCGGAGTTTCCTGAACTTCAAAAAGCGCTTTTTCTTCTTGTTTTTTCATTTGATTCACATTTAAGGGGTTATTGTTTATTTCAGCAGGATTCTCTTCTTCCGCGCCTGCTTGAGGCGCTTCAACAAGGGTTTCCTGAGGTTTTGCTTGAATTTTATCTACCGATGGTCTTATTATCTTTTCAGCCAGCGTTTTTTCAGGCTTGGAATCTTCATCCAGCACAACGGCTTGCAAATGAGACAAGGGCGCATTCACCAATTCCTTCAGATGCGCATCAGGTAAAAAGTTGAGTTTGCAATGAGCCTTAATCTCTACTCTCTTGCCGGTATTGACATCCACGCTTTCGCGAGCATCCACCTCTTGCAACTTAAATTGTCCGAATTGATTGATCTTAACCTGCTGGTCTTGTTCTAAACCTTTTTCCACACAAAGGAAAAAGCTTCGCGTCAATAATTCAGCCTGTTTGGCATCATAACCCTTTTTCTGCAAACGGGTCACCAAATCGGAAAGCAAATATTTGTTATTCATATTGACGTTCTTTAAATTTTGACTTAAGATTTGATCCCGGACGGAACACAGGCACCAATTTCGGCGGAATCATCACACGTTGTTTGGTTTGAGGATGAACGGACAATCGTTCGTCTTTTTTCTTTACCTCGAATGAACCAAAGCCCTGAACGCTGAGACTATCGCCATTTGCTAGAATATCAACCATGGAAGCTATCAGATCCTGAGACATTTGCTGTACCAAATCAGCCTCCAGACCAGTTTCCTGAGAGATTGCTTTCAATAAATCCTTATGCTTCATTCCCCTGTTTGTTAAATTCGAGCAAACTTATGAAAAACCAATGAATTAGCCAAACAAAAAACGACCCCTTCTCGATGAGAAGGAGCCGTTTTCATATAGTTTAAGATAATTCTTATCTCAAAGCAGCCTGAGCAGCGGCCAACAGGTGTTGATAATCAGCTACTTACAAAGTAATTATAGACTACTGGCGACACTTTTACGACACATTCTGCACGTTTTTACACGTTCATGGCAACGATAAACGTGTTTAATGGCTGATGATAGTCTTTTCTATGTCAACTTCATGTTTTCACTAAATTGGAATTTATTTGTTGATTTTATATATTCTCTACATCATATGCATCTACTATCTATATTTTAGGATTTCCTTTATAATCCCATGGGTATGCTGCATATCCCTTGTGTTCAGTCCATAGTTCTTTTGGAATGCAGTATCGGAAATATTGTTTTTCTGATATATTATAGCGTGTAGAAGCAACAGGCTCAATCGCTTTTGCCCTTGGACAATATTCTAGCGTAGGAACAGCGCCCTTTTCCCCAAAAGCATCAAACTGAAATAGCAAGGCTCTGGTCTTTAGTGGACCATTGCAAAATCTCCCGTTGCACTCGATGGAGCGGATGAGTATTCCTCCATATGACTTGTTATTACTCTTGAATGTAAGATCAACACCAAAGTCATGGTTGAACCACTCTCCAGCCTCAGTCATACGCTCGTACGTTATACTCGCAGTGTCGGTTAAGTTATAATAAAACTCTATCTCGATCATGCGATATAACTTATCTCCCTTTCTGATGACAAAATTGTTAAGCAAATTCTCAGCAATGTCTTTGAAGATGCTTTCAATTTTAGAAGGATCTGTCTCCGTTAACACAAGACTATTTCTTAAACATTCCAATTCTGTCATATAGTTCTATATCAAATATTAAGCGCAAAATTTTTTACTTATTGTATAGGTATAAGCTTACCAAATGCTTTCCAAAGAATATCTTTCTTATATTTTTTGACTACAGGAACATGAACGGTAACTTGTTCCAGAGGGACATCATCAAAAGCCTGGTATATCTCTGGTGGTACTTCTGAATAACAGAATATGTCCGTGAGACTCCGACAGTAATCAAAAGAACCGGCACCTATTTTAGTCACTCCTTCCGGAATAACGATTTCAATAAGTGATGAACAACCGGGGAATACACAGGGGGCTAATTGTGTCATTCCTTTTGGCAGCACGATTTTATTGAGACTCTTACAGAATGCAAAAGCCCCCTTCCCAATTGAAATGAGTCCTTCATTTAGGTTTATAGTCTTCAAACTTACACAGTTATAGAACACCTCTTCTCCTATCTCTGAAACAGTAGAAGGTATCGTTATGGATGAAAGTTGTTGACATAGAGAGAAATACGCCCGACTCAATACGAGCAACACTACTAGGAATAACAATCGATTTGAGCTTAACACAATTATAGAAGGCGCGGTAGCCTAAAGAGGAAAGCCCCTCAGGTAAGACTATATTCTCCAGTTCAATGCAATAAAAATCTTCATCATTTTGTACAAATTGTTTGTTTATATGAAAAATAATGTGTGCAGATATATTCCGATTTATCTGTTTGTTGAACTATTCTTTATTGCTTCCAACTACATACGAGCAGTATTTACTGAGCAAATTGGATAATGGCAAATCACCTTTCTGGTATCTGTCAGCATCAAGTTTTAGAATTCTTTCGCATATAGTTTTCTTACCTTTATACAACGCATTGAGATATGGAATGCCATTTTCCTCTGTGATGCTCACCTCGTTGAAGAACTGCGTCAAGTCCTCAGCATCATAGACGATGGTGTAACTGGGGCGTTTAGCTCCAGGAATGTCCTCTCTCAGGATGTTCTTGTCAACCAAATCCTGTATGTCACGTATGGCCGTGTCTTTCGAGCACTTTGCCAATGTTGCCCATGTCTTGGATGTTATCTTTGCCTCGTAGCCGTCAAGAAAGAGATTAAGCATTTGGGTCTGTCGCTCAGTCATTGGAACAGACGAAGCTTTCTGCCAGAAGAAACTCTTATTCAGGATTGTGGTCACGATGGTGTCTGCCTCGTCAAGTGCATCTACCAATTTCTGCATGTACCACACCAACCACTCCGTTATATCGCCATCGCCATGCTGCATCCGCTCCAGAATGTCATAGTAGTGATTCTTGTCCTTGTTAATCTGTGATGAGACATTGTAGAAACGGAAATCGCTCTTTTCTCCACGAGCAAGAAGCATGTCTGAAAGGATGCGGGCCAACCGCCCATTACCGTCCTCGAAGGGATGTATGCTCACAAACCAGAAATGGGCAATGGCAGAACGGATGACGCTGCTTACAGGCTCCTCTCCATCAAACCAGGCAAGAAACTTTTCCATCTCCTCTTCTACGCGGTCTGGCGAAGGAGCAATATAGTGAATCTTCTCACGTCCAAACATTCCGCTGACAATATGCTCCTCGTTTGTGCGGTACTGGCCAATTTCGATCTGACATCCTTCACTGTAGCCTGTTGGAAAGAAAGCTGCTTGCCAAGCACACAGCTTCTCTTTACTGAGGGTCATGTCATAGTGCTGAACCGCTTCAAGCATTACACCAACAACAGAATCGACATAGTGTGAAGGCGCAGTATCTTTCACGTTCTCAATACCAAGTTTTCGGGCAATGGAAGAACGAACCTGCTCAACGTTCAGTCGTATGCCTTCTATCTCCGAAGAATATACTACATCGTATGTCAGGATCTCTGCCATTGCACGCAGCTTGCTGTCAAATCCCAACGAACTCAGCCTGCCGTAAAGCAAACCCTGCTTACGGAATACTTTTTCCTGAAGGAGTGACACCTCAGAAGCGTCCCAACGGAAGTCCGTCCAATTGTCTCTTTCGTGTATATACATAACGTATTCGTACTTTGTGCAACATAAAACAGCGACTAACGTCGCAAATTCTGCGACAAAGATACTAAATTAATGTCGAATAGCCGAACAAATCTGCAAATTACCACATATTATGCGACGTTTTTAGTCAATAATCGTCGGAAGCTTTCTTCCGAAGACTAAAAAAGGACCTGCCCAAACGGACAGGTCCCTTTCATATAGTTTAAGATAATTTTTATCTCAAAGCAGCCTGAGCAGCGGCCAAACGTGCGATGGGCACGCGGAAAGGAGAACAACTTACGTAGTTCAAACCTACTCTGTGACAGAATTCTACAGAAGAAGGTTCACCACCATGTTCACCACAGATACCGCACTTCAAGTTAGGATTAACTGAGCGACCATTCTGAGTAGCCATGTTAACCAACTGACCTACACCAACTTGATCCAATACTGCGAAGGGGTCGTTCTTCAAGATACCCTTTTCGAGATAGATGGGCAAGAATGAAGCAACGTCGTCGCGGCTGTAACCGAAGGTCATCTGAGTCAAGTCGTTGGTACCGAATGAGAAGAATTCAGCAGATTCAGCAATTTGGTTAGCGGTAAGAGCTGCGCGAGGAATTTCAATCATCGTACCTACCTTGTATTCGATGCTATCGTTGCGTTCAGCAAACAAAGCGTCGGCAGTAGCCTTGATAACAGCCTTCTGAGCGTTGAATTCCAACACATTACCAATCAGAGGAATCATGATTTCAGGATAGGTCTTGATACCTTCAGCCTTCAAATCCAAAGCAGCGCTCAAGATAGCACGAGTCTGCATTTCGGTGATTTCAGGATAGGTATTACCCAAACGACAACCACGGTGACCCAACATGGGGTTCTGTTCGATCAATGATTCAACACGTTCTTTAACTTCTGAAACGGTAACACCCATTACATCAGCCATTTCCTTCTGACCCTTTTCATCATGGGGAACGAATTCATGGAGTGGCGGATCCAAAAGACGAACGGTAACAGGCAGATCATGCATAGCCTTGAAAATACCGTAGAAGTCGTCACGTTGCAAGGGCAACAATTTCTTCAAAGCTTCACGACGACCTTCTTCGTCCTTAGCCAAAATCATTTGACGCATAGCAATGATCTTGTCGCCATCGAAGAACATGTGTTCGGTACGGGTCAAACCGATACCGGTAGCGCCGAATTGACGAGCCACAGCAGCATCACGAGGAGTATCTGCATTGGTGCGTACTTTCAGACGAGCATATTTATCAGCCATGGCCATCAATTCACCGAAATCGCCACTCAATTCAGGAGCTTGGGTTTCGATGCCACCAGCGTAAACAAAACCGGTAGAACCATCCAATGACAACCAATCGCCTTCTTTCAAAGTCAAACCATCAACTGACAAGGTACGAGCCTTATAGTCGATAATAACGCTATTAGCAGCTGATACACAGCACTTACCCATACCACGAGCAACTACAGCAGCGTGAGAAGTCATACCACCGCGAGCAGTCATGATACCTTGTGCGCTCAACATACCCTTCAAGTCTTCGGGAGAGGTTTCGATACGAACCAAGATGGTCTTTTCGCCTCTTTCAGCCCAAGCTTCAGCATCTTCAGCGAAGAATACGATACGGCCGGTAGCAGCACCGGGAGAAGCGGGCAAACCTTTGGTGATAGGCTTAGCGGCAGACAAAGCAGCTTTCTTGAATACAGGGTGCAACAATTCGTCCAATTTTTCAGGCTCGATGCGCATCACAGCTTCCTGTTCGGTAAGCATACCCTGACGAACCATTTCCATAGCAATGCGAACCATAGCAGCACCGGTACGCTTACCGTTACGGGTCTGCAACATCCACAACTTGCCATCTTGAATGGTAAATTCGATATCCTGCATATCTCTGTTATGGTTTTCCAAGTTTTCCTGAATGGTATTCAATTCTTGGAAAGCAGCAGGCATAGTTTCTTCCAAAGAAGGATATTTAGCTACACGTTCTTCTTCGCTGATACCTTGAGCAGCAGCCCAACGACGAGAACCTTCGATGGTGATCTGTTGAGGAGTACGGATACCGGCCACAACGTCTTCACCCTGAGCGTTAATCAAATATTCACCGTTGAAGATATCTTCACCGGTAGCAGCATCACGGGTAAAAGCAACACCGGTAGCAGAATTGTCACCCATGTTACCGAATACCATAGACTGTACGTTTACAGCGGTACCCCATTCAGCAGGAATCTTGTTAAGTTTACGATAAAGGATAGCGCGTTCGTTCATCCAGCTGTCAAATACAGCGCAGATAGCACCCCACAATTGCTGCCAAGGATCGTCGGGGAAATCCAAACCGGTATTTTCCTTAACGGCGGCCTTGAACAAAGCAACCAATTCCTTCAAATCTTCGGTGGTCAATTCGGTATCCAAAGTAACACCACGTTGTTCTTTCATGTGGTGGATAATTACTTCGAAAGGATCTTCGTCTTCTTTCTTAACAGGCTTCATACCCAACACTACGTCACCGTACATCTGTACGAAACGACGATATGAGTCCCATGCAAAACGAGGATTATTACTTCTCTTGGCAATCACTTCAACAGCCTGATCGTTCATACCCAAGTTGAGGATGGTATCCATCATACCGGGCATAGAAGCACGGGCACCTGAACGAACAGAAACCAACAAGGGATTTTCGGCATCACCAAACTTAGGACCATCAACAGCCAATTCGGTAGCCTTCATAGCAGCTTCCACTTCGGCCTTAATCATGGCAACAACAGCGTCCTTACCTACTTCGAAATATTCGGTACAAACGTCAGTCGTAATGGTGAAACCCGGAGGAACAGGCATTCCTAACAAATTCATCTCGGCCAAGTTAGCACCTTTACCACCGAGCAATTCTCGCATGGTACCGTTACCGTCGGCCTTTTTGTTTCCAAACAGATAAACTCTCTTTTTGTTCATATTAAAAACGTTTTATGGTTTTGTATAAAAATTCATTTTCGTTTTAAACGGCTGCAAAAATAAGCATTTCACACCTAAATTAAAAGGGTATTTTTAACTAATTTTTAAAAATTAGATTTTTCGCCGGAGCCTCTGCAAAACAGCCATTCTCGTAAGCCAGGCTTCCATTGATAAACACCTGACAAACACGATGATGAAAAGTCCAGCCTTCGAACGGAGACCAAGCACATTTGCTCAGAACATCCTGCTTTTGCAATACCCAGGCGGGACATTCTTCCACCAAGACCATATCGGCATAATAACCTTCGCGCAGATAACCACGATCTTGAATGCGATACAAATCGGCCGGCGCATGACAGAATTTTTCCACAATCAGCGACTTGTCCAAAGCATTTTCACGCGACATTTCCAACAGCAGCAAAAGATTGAACTGCACACTGGGACAACCGGAAACAGCCGTCAATGCATTGCCCTGTTTTTCAGATAATAAATGCGGCGCATGATCGCTGCCCAAAGTATCAATTCGTCCCGCTTTCAAGGCGTCCAAAACAGCTGCTTTGTCGGAAGCATGCTTAAGGGCCGGATTGCATTTGATACGCGAGCCGTAGCGAGCGTAATCTTCATCACAAAGCAAGAGATAATGTGGACAGGTTTCTGCCGTTATTTTCTTATCTTTCAAATCTTTATCCTCAAACAAAGACAATTCTTTCTCGCTGGAAACATGCAAGACGTGCAAACGCGTTCCCCAACGACGAGCCATCGAAACAGCCAAGGAAGTAGACTGATAACAAGCTTCATCGTCACGGATCAAAGAATGATAAGCCACCGGCAAATCCTCGCCCACTTCCTGTATATATTTAGCCTTATTGGCCTGTATGCGCGATTCCGATTCGCAATGCACCGCAATCAGCGTCGGAACTTCGGTAAACAAGCGCTGCAGACTCTGCTCGTCATCCACCAGCATATTGCCGGTAGAAGAACCCATAAACAGCTTAACAGCAGGCACCTTCGTGTAATCGGCCGCCAAAAGCTCTTCCAAATTTTCATTGGTAGCGCCTATATAAAACGCATAGTTGGCCAAAGCATGAGAGGCCGCATAATCCATTTTATCTTGCCAGGCTTTCAGCGTAGTGGTTTGCGGCTGCGTATTGGGCATATCTATAAAGGAAGTCACACCGCCGGCAATAGCCGCCTTCGATTCGCTTGTCATATCGGCCTTATGCGTCAAACCGGGATCGCGAAAATGCACATGCGTGTCTATCAAACCGGGAATCAGATATTTACCACGCGCATCCACCAAGTTGTCCAAAGATTCCATCACAGACAAAGAAGGCGTATCGTCTCCTTTATAAATACGGACAATACGCTCTCCCTCAATCAGTACGGAACCTTGAAACATTTGTCCTTCATTGACAATACAGGCATCTTGTATCAAGGTAGTTTTCATCATAACAGAAGATTATTTTTGAGATTTCTGCGGATATTTTCTAAAGAAACTGCTCCATTTCAGCTGGATAACACCGATTACCGCTTCGCTAAAAATGCCACCACTCATCTTTGAGGTACCCAATTCTCTGTTGGTAAATACGATAGGTACTTCTTTCACCTTGAAACCACATTTGGTGGCGGTGAATTTCATTTCAATCTGGAAAGCATAACCTTTGAAACGAATCTTATCCAACTCGATGGTTTCCAACACTTCGCGACGATAGCACATAAATCCGGCCGTGGTATCGAAAATGCGCAGACCCGTCACCAGGCGCACATAAGCCGAAGCATAATACGACATCAACACACGACCAATGGGCCAATTGACCACATTCACCAAACGATTGATGTAACGCGAACCGATGGCCGCATCGGCACCTTCTTCGCTGCAAGCCTTGTACAAACGCAAGAGATCTTTGGGATTGTGCGAAAAGTCGGCATCCATTTCGAAGATATAATCGTATTTATGTTCGATAGCCCATTTGAAACCGCAAATATAAGCGGTGCCCAAACCCAATTTACCGGAACGTTCGATGATATGCAGCTCTTCGCTGAATTCCTGCTGCAAAGATTTGACGATATCGGCCGTACCATCGGGCGAACCATCATCCACAATCAGGATATGGAAAGCCTGAGGCAAAGTGAACACGGCTCTGATAATGGCTTCTATATTTTCCTTCTCATTATAAGTAGGAATAATGACTACAGCATCTGACTTCATAATATGATGAGAATAGTTTAATGAGTAACTTATTTTAAAAACGACCAAAGGTAGGCAATTCTGCAATTTTTTCCGTACTTTCGCGCGATTTTTTTTTAGCATATTTTGAAATTAGTCGATTTACTTCCTTTCTACGACAAAAGCGCCGAGTTGAGCGCAGTCGTTTCGAGCTTGAAGCAAGACCATCGCGCAGAGCATCTTTTGTTGAAGAATCTGTCGGGATCGTCTCGCGCTTTGGTGTTGGCCGCCTTGTTCAAGCGCATCCAACGTTCTATGGTGTTGGTACACGATGATGCCGACCAAGCCGCTTATCTTTACCACGATTTGGTACATTTCTTTGGTAAGGAACAAGTATTGATGTTGCCGGCCAGTTTCAAAAAATCAATTAAATACGGACAAGACGATGCAGGCAACAATATCCTTCGTACCGTCGTACTGAGCGCATTGCAAAATCAGGAGAAAAAAATCATCGTAGCCTATCCGGAATCTTTTCTGGAGAAGGTTTTGCCGCGCGAAGAACTGCAGAAACAGACGCTCTGCCTGCATAAAGGAGAAAAAGTTGACACCGATTTCATTATCCATCTTTTACAGGATTTCGGCTTCCAGCAAAGCGATTATGTCTACGAACCCGGCCAATTTGCCCTGCGCGGTAGCTTGATTGATGTGTATTCATGGAGCAACGAGCTTCCCTACCGTATCGACTTTTTCGGCGACGAAATAGAAAGCATTCGCAGCTTCGAGGTTGAAACACAGCTCTCCAAGGAAATGTTCGAAGAAATACGCATCATTCCTGAAAACAAGCAAGATATGACCAAAGCGGTGCCTGTTTGGAATTATTTTTCAGCAGACAGCCTGATTGGATTTTTCGATTATCAATATTGCTTGCATCGCATGGATCAATGTTTCCAGGAGGCGCAGGCCGAAAACGAAAACCGACTGATTGTTTCCGGTCAGGAATTAGGCCAAAGTCTGCAAGATTTTCAAGTGATGGAATTCGGGCAACAAGGTCATTTCGACCAGCAAAGCACCATCGATTTTCATTGCGCCGCACAAGATGCTTTCGGCAAGAATTTCGAGCTGGCCGTTCAAAAATTGGATGAATACCAAAGCAAAGATTATCGCATTTTCATCCTGAGCAACAATAATAAGCAGATAGAACGCATCCGAAGCATCTTCAAAGAAAGAAGCGAAAAGCTTCATTTCCAAGCCATTGAGGAAACATTGCACGAAGGCTTCATCGACCACAAACAGCAGCTACTTTGCTACACCGACCATCAGTTGTTCAACCGTTTCCATAAATACAGTCTGCGTAGCGATCGCGCCAGACAAGGAAAAATGGCATTGACACTGAAAGAGTTGATGGAATTTCAATTTGGCGATTATGTCGTTCACATGGACCATGGCGTGGGAAGATTCGGAGGCTTGTTCAAAACCACCATCAACGGCAAGCCGCAGGAAGTGCTCAAAATCATGTACAAAGACAACGATGTGGTTTTGGTAAGCATTCACAACCTGAACCGTGTTTCGAAATACCGCGGCAAAGAAGGCGAAGAACCCACCATCCATAAATTGAGCAGCGGTGTTTGGGAACGCATCAAAGAACGTAGCAAAAAGAAAATCAAGGATATTGCCCGCGATCTGATTAAATTGTATGCCGCCCGTTTGAAAGAAAGCGGCTTCAGTTACAGTCCGGATAGTTATTTACAGGAAGCGCTCGAAGCCTCTTTCATGTACGAAGACACGCCCGATCAAAGCAAAGCCACTGCCGACATCAAACGTGATATGGAAAGCGCTAAACCCATGGACCGTCTGATTTGCGGTGATGTAGGCTTCGGCAAGACGGAACTTGCTGTGCGTGCGGCATTTAAAGCCGTGGCCGATGGCAAGCAAGTAGCTGTTCTGGTACCCACTACCGTCCTGGCCTTGCAACATTATCACACCTTCCGCGACCGCTTGGCCGATTTACCTTGCTCGGTCGATTACCTGAGCCGTACCCGCAGCAGCAGCGACAGCAAAAAGATTTTAGCTTCCTTGAAAGAAGGCAGACCGGATATTTTGATCGGCACCCACAAATTGATAGGCAAAGAAGTAAAATTCAAAGACTTAGGACTGCTTATCATCGACGAAGAACAGAAGTTTGGCGTCAGCGTCAAGGAAAAGCTCAGACAACTGAAAACCCAAGTCGACACCTTGACATTGAGCGCCACGCCCATTCCGCGCACCTTGCAATTTTCCTTGATGGGCGCTCGCGACTTATCGATACTTTCTACGCCGCCGGCCAACCGTTATCCCATTCAGACCGAGATACATTGCCTCGATAAAGACATCCTGCGCGACGCCATCCGTTTCGAGATGGAACGCAACGGACAGATATTCTTCGTCAGCAACCGCATCAGCGATCTAAAAGATTTACAAGCACTTATCAAAGACATCGTTCCGGAAGCGCGCAGCGTTATTGCCCACGGCCAGATGCCCGGCGAAGAAATGGAAAAGATCATCATCGACTTTATCAACTTCGAATACGACATTCTGATAGCCACAAGCATCGTGGAAAACGGCATTGACATTCCCAACGCAAACACGATATTCATCAACAATGCCCACAAATTCGGACTCAGCGATTTGCACCAACTTCGCGGCCGCGTGGGACGCTGCAACAAAAAAGCTTTCTGTTACCTTTTGGCTCCGCCTCCTCAAAGTCTTAATGCCGATGCCAAACGTCGTTTGCAAGCTATTGAAAGTTTCGCCGAGCTGGGCAGCGGACTCAACATCGCCATGCAAGATTTGGATATTCGTGGCGCCGGCAATCTTTTGGGCGCCGAACAGAGCGGATTCATTGCCGACCTGGGTTTTGAAACCTATCAGCGCATCCTGAAGGAGGCCATGCACGAACTCAAGAGCAACGAATTTGCCGAACTTTATCGCGACGAAGCCCAGGAACGCGCCGACAGCCAACAAAGCTATGTCAGTGATTGTCAATTGGAATCGGATCTTTCTTTGTATTTCGACGAAAGCTATATTCCCGGTTCGTCCGAACGTATGACACTCTATCGCGAAATGGACGCCTTGGAAAGCGAAGCCGCCATCAAGAGCTTCGAAAAGAAACTGATCGACCGTTTCGGCCCGATGCCACAGGAAGCTCAGGATTTGCTGAATTTCATGCGTATCAGGCTCATTGCCAAAGAACTAGGCATCGAAAAGCTCTTGTTGAAAAATGCTCAGATGATTGCTTATTTCGTAGCCAACCAGCAATCGTCCTACTATCAGTCGGCTGCCTTCGACGGTGTTTTGCGCTATGCCACCGAACATTTCCGTCAATGCAAACTCAGAGAGTCGGCCGGCAAGCGTTCCATGACCATCGTCAAGGTGGAAAACCTGCAAACGGCAGAAAATATCTTATTGCAAATGAAGCACTTAGGACAAGCAAACTAAATGCAAACTTATTTTGTGACAATTGGCTGTTATTTGCAATAAATTGCTTAATTTTGCGCCTCTTAAAAAGCTTTTTATAAAAATATATAGCAATGACTATCAACATTACTTTTCCCGATGGTTCCGTTCGCTCGTATGAAAAAGGAACCACTGCTTATCAAGTAGCCGAAAGTATCAGTCCTCGTTTGGCCCAATCTGTATTGGCTGCCAGCATCAACGATGAAACCCGCGACCTTAATCTTCCTATCGAAGAAGACTGTCGTCTGAATCTTCTCAAATGGGAGGACGCCGAAGCCAAGCATGCTTTCTGGCACACTTCTTCTCACTTGATGGCCGAAGCCTTGCAAGCGCTTTTCCCCGGTATTCAGTTCGGTATCGGTCCTGCCATCGAAAATGGTTTTTATTATGATGTAGATCCCGGTACCGCTGTTATCAAGGATAGCGATTTTCCTGCCATCGAAGCCAAAGTGGCTGAATTATTGGCCAAGAAATCGAAAATGATTCGTCAGGATATCAGCAAACAAGATGCTTTGGATTATTTCGGCAAAAGAGGCGAAAGCTACAAAGTTGAACTGATTCAGGATCTGGAAGACGGTACCATCACTACTTATACCCAAGGCGATTTCACCGACCTTTGCCGCGGCCCGCACCTTATCGATACTTCTGCCATCAAGGCATTCAAGGTATTGTCTATTGCCGGAGCTTATTGGAGAGGCGACGAAACCCGCAAACAAATGACCCGTATCTACGCCATTTCTTTCCCCAAAAAATCGATGTTGGACGAATATCTGGCTTTGCTCGAAGAAGCCAAGAAACGCGACCACCGCAAGATTGGTAAAGAAATGGAACTTTTCATGTTTACCGAAATGGTAGGTAAAGGTTTGCCCATGTGGTTGCCCAAAGGTACCGCTTTGCGTCTGCGCCTGGAAGATTTCTTGAAACGCATCCAGAAACATTATGGTTACGAACAAGTTATCACGCCTCATATCGGTAACAAGAATCTTTATGTTACTTCTGGTCACTGGGATCATTATGGCAAGGACAGCTTCCAACCCATCACCACGCCCGAAGAAGGCGAAATGTACCTGCTCAAGCCGATGAACTGCCCTCACCATTGTATGATTTACAAATGGCAACCTCGTTCTTATAAGGATCTGCCTCTCCGTCTGGCCGAATTCGGTACCGTTTATCGTTACGAACAAAGCGGCGAATTGCACGGACTTACCCGCGTTCGCAGCTTTACGCAGGACGATGCTCATATCTTCTGCCGTCAAGACCAGGTGAAGGACGAATTCATCCGCGTGATGGAAATCATCGAAATCATTTTCAAGGCACTCAACTTCGAAAACTTCGAAGCTCAGATTTCGTTGAGAGATCCCAAGAACACCACTAAATATGTAGGTAGCGACGAAGTGTGGGAAATGGCCGAAAAAGCCATTATCGAAGCTTGCGAAGAAAAAGGCTTGCCCGCTGTGGTAGAATATGGTGAAGCTGCTTTCTACGGTCCCAAACTCGACTTCATGGTAAAAGATGCGTTGGGTCGCCGTTGGCAATTGGGTACCATCCAGGTAGACTACAACTTGCCCGAACGTTTCCAATTGGAATATGTAGGCAGCGACAACCAAAAATATCGTCCCGTAATGATTCACCGCGCTCCTTTCGGTTCAATGGAACGTTTCATTGCCGTGCTTATCGAACACACTGCCGGAAAATTCCCGCTTTGGCTCACGCCCGATCAGGTGGTTGTAATGCCTATCAGCGAAAAGTACAACGACTACGCCAAGGAAGTTGCCAAGACCTTGAACAAGCAGGATATCCGTACTTTCGTGGACGATCGCAACGAAAAAATCGGCAAGAAAATCCGCGATAACGAATTGAAGCGCATCCCCTATCTGCTCATTGTTGGTGAAAAAGAAATGGAAAATAATGAAGTTTCTGTAAGAAAACAGGGCGGAATTGATTTAGGAACGAAAAAAATTACTACTTTTGCGGCCGATTTGCTTGAAGAAGTAGACAAAATGATGAACGTTATATAATAAAAACAACTGATAATTAACAATTTAACGCGCAAAAACAATTAATGAAGAACGACGATTTGAAGTTTCAATACCGGATTAATCATGCAATCCGTGAGAAAGAAGTTCGATTGGTAGGAGATAATGTAGAGCAAGGTGTGTACAGCATCGCTCAGGCTTTGCAAATTGCCGAAGAACAAGAACTCGATTTGGTGGAGATTTCTCCCAATGCCAAGCCTACCGTTTGCCGAGTGATTGATTATCAAAAGTTTTTATATCAACAACGTAAACGTCAGAAGGATCAGAAGGCAAAATCAAACAAGATAGTTGTCAAGGAAATTCGTTTCGGACCACAAACCGACGACCACGACTACAACTTCAAGTTGAAACATGCCATCGAATTCCTTAAGGAAGGTGCCAAAGTAAAAGCTTATGTATTCTTCCGTGGACGTGCTATCATGTTCAAAAGTCAAGGAGAAGTTTTGTTGCTTCGCTTTGCCAACGACTTGGAAGCTTACGGTAAGGTGGAAAGCATGCCCGTTTTGGAAGGCAAGCGCATGATTGTCATGATTGCTCCTCTTTCAAAGAAGAATGGCGAAGCTCAGAAAGCCCAGCAAAAAAAGGCTGAAGCCGAAAGCGAAAAGCAAGCTTAATTTGAAGTAATCCGTGCGAACGGCTTATGATACATTTTTTAACAATTAAATTAATTTAAAAGTAAACATCATGCCAAAGATGAAAACTAACTCCGGTTCAAAAAAGAGGTTTGCCCTTACCGGAACAGGTAAAATCAAAAGAAAACATGCTTTTAAAAGTCACATTCTGACTAAAAAGACAGTTAAACAAAAACGTAACCTTTGCCACAGCGCTTTGGTTGACAAGTCTAATGTTGAATCAGTACGTTGTTTGTTGGCTTTGAAATAAGCTGTTTCTGAATGAATTACTTTATTATTTAACCGAATGCATAGCCACCAAGTTCAAGTACAGATTGACGCTATCATTCAAAAAAATTAATTAAAATGCCTAGATCAGTAAATCACGTTGCTTCAAGAGCAAAAAGAAAGAAAATCCTTTCGTTAACCAAAGGTTATTTTGGTTCAAGAAAAAATGTTTGGACCGTTGCTAAAAATACCTGGGAAAAAGGTTTGACCTACGCTTATCGCGACCGCAAGAACAAAAAACGCGAATTCCGCGCATTGTGGATTCAGCGTATCAATGCTGCCGCTCGTTTGGAAGGCTTTTCATACAGCCGCTTGATGGGTGCTTTGCACAAAGCTGGTATCGAAATCAACCGTAAGGTGTTGGCCGACTTGGCAATGAACGAACCCCAAGCATTCAAAGCTATCGTTGAAAAGGCTAAGAACGCTTAAGCATCTAGCTTGTTAAAAAAGAAAAAAACTACTGAAAAAGTCATTTTTCAGTAGTTTTTTTTGTCTCCCTCTATTGCAATTCGTCTATCACAATAGTACTTTTGTATCAAAGTCGTGCTGTTTATATTTTGGGAAACTCATCAAATTAATCTAAACACCGAGACAAGCTTGGCTTTCCAATGGCGGGCTACAACCTTTCAGGTTGCTGTAGTGGCACAGTAGATTACAAAGGAATTCCGGCACTCAAATCCTGTTACTCGGAGTTTTCGCAAATCACTCAGCACGACTTATTTTTTTTTGCAATGTGGTAAGATTGCCAGCCTTTGTAAAGAAGAGTCGCCTCGCGCGGGACGAAGTCCCAGCGCGAGGCGACTCTTTTCATTAGCACGAGCGCTCAGGCCCGCGTATTGTCATTATCGTACACTACCCGCTCCTCGAATAGACGAACTTACCTTATCGGCACGCAAGTCTGAAATGTCTACATGACCGGCGCCATTCACTTTAACATCGATGGTTTTGGTACGACCTTCCAAGTCGCAATCGCCGGCGCCATTAATCTGAACTTCAATATCATCGCAAACCAAACCCGACAATTCAGCATCGGCAGCGCCGTTCACCATGATAGTAAGCTTAGACACACGCAAGGCATCGATATCCACATCGCAAGAACCATTCACCTGCAAATAAAAAGCTTCATCGGCATTGATACCTCGAGAGGCTTCAAAATCGGCAGCTCCGTTCACTTTTACCGCATTCAGTTTCTTACTAGAAGCATACACTTCGATGGAACGTAAATTTCTAAGAACACTCGCCTTTTCAGGCTTGAGGATCAGCACTCCGTCTTTTACTTCTACGCTGATTTGCGAAAACACATCTGAATTACGAGCCGCTATCTTCAACTGAGAAGAAAAAGTGGCCGGCACATAATTGATATCACAAGGAAAATTTACTTCAATAGCGTCAAATTCAGACACTTCAAAAGTTCGGCTTATCATACGACGATCATCGTCATCGGCCATCAAAGGCAACACAAAAACAGATGTCATCAACAGCATCAAGATGCTACACATACGAATGTTTTTCATAACAATTACATTTTAAAATAAATAGGCACTATTGCCGTATGTTGAGCATAGCCGGCATCAAGCCACTACGCTTGGTTATATCCTTGCAGATCGTCCGAGAAATAAGCCGCCGGATTAGGACGACAATTATAATTGGACGACATAATTTCTCCGTAAGCGCCCGCCGAACGAATGGCCACCAAATCTCCCCTTTTCAGTAAAGGCAATTCCACTTCCTTGCCAAAACAATCGGATGATTCACATATAGGTCCAACTACATCATATTTCTGAAAATCAGCATTATTTGCAGTTGAAATATGCTCTATTTTGTGATAAGCCTGATACAAAGCCGGACGTATCAATTCCGTCATGCCGGCATCGAGAATGGCAAAATGCTTTTCGGAAGAATCCTTCACATAAAGAACGCGAGCAATCAGACTACCACACTGTCCTACCACCGAACGACCCGGTTCGACATGCAGTGTCTGTTCGGGGCGCAATTTAAGCATTCTTCGCAATGTTGCAAAATAATCGGCAAAATCGGGAATAGCCGCCTCGTCGGGATGATGATAATCAATGCCCAAACCACCACCTAAATTGACGTGTTCCGGTATCCAATGCATGCGCAGCAAACGTTCCTGAATATCATTGACACGAGCCGCCAAACCGGCGAAATTGTTCATTTCGGTAATTTGCGAACCAATATGGAAATGGATACCCACCAAATCGATATGAGCCATCGCCTGAGCCGCTTCCACAATGCTTTCCAAATCGGAAAGATTGATACCGAATTTATTTTCTTTCGAACCCGTACGGATATAATGATGTGTATCGGCCTGAACATCAGGATTGATGCGCAAAGCCACGCGCGCTTTCTTCGACTTTTGAGCCGCCAATTCGTTGATAATTTCCAATTCGGGCAAAGACTCCACATTGAAACAGAAAATATCGTGTTCCAAAGCCAGATTAATTTCCCAATCGGCCTTACCCACGCCGGCAAACACAATTTTATCGGCCGAAAAACCACATTGTATCGCAGCCCTGATTTCGCCTCCACTCACGCAATCGGCACCAAAACCAGCCATTTGCACATGCGAAAGAATACGCGGATTGGCATTGGCTTTCACGGCATAATGCACATGAACACGATGTTTGCGAGCTTCGTTTTTCAAGACATCCAAACTTTGGCGAAGCAAATCCAGATCGTAATAATAGAAAGGCGTACGAAGATGTTCGAAAGCCTTCAACGGGAATTGCGTTGCCATTATGCCTGATTGAAAAGATGAGTACTCAAAGCCTGGAGCGTACGTTGTTTATCTTCTGCCTTCACCAGCAAGGAAATATTGTAATTGCTGCCGCCATAAGAAATCATACGCACCGGAATATCCTTCACAGCATCCACCACGCGCGATTCGAAACCGACATTTTCCCAATCCAAATCGCCAACCACGCAGATGATTACCATATCTTTATCGACACTCACCGTACCGATTTTCTTGAGTTCGTCCAGAATTTCGTTCAGATGTTTGTCGTTGTCGATGGTCATGGAAACGCCCACTTCTGAGGTACAAATCATATCGACCGGAGTCTGATAACTTTCGAAAATTTCGAATACACGACGCAAGAAACCATAGGCCAACAACATTCTGCCCGATTTAATCTTGATAGCAGTAATGTTTTCCTTGGCAGCCACCGCTTTAATCTTGTGCATTTCGGTTTTGTTGGAAATGAGCGTGCCATGAGCTTCTGGTTGCATGGTGTTGAGCAAACGCACCGGAATCTTGGCCAACTTAGCAGGAAGAATACAAGTGGGATGCAAGATTTTAGCACCAAAATAGGCCAACTCGGCAGCTTCGTCGAAACTAAGGAAAGACACAGGCGAAGTTTTATCCACCACACGAGGATCGTTGTTGTGCATACCATCGATATCGGTCCAGATTTGAATTTCATCGGCAGCCACAGCAGCACCAATCAAAGAAGCCGAATAGTCGCTGCCACCACGGGTAAGATTATCTACTTCGCCATAAGCATTCAAACAGATAAAACCTTGGGTAACATACATATCGGCATCGGCATTCGCTTCGAGCAAAGCCGTCAGATGTTCGCGCAGATATTGCGTTTCGGGCTCGGCATTCTTGTTGATGCGCATGAAATCGAGCGCGGGCAAAAGCACCGACTTGATGCCACGTTCATTCAGATAGAGATTGAACAACATGGTCGAAAGCAATTCTCCTTGAGCCACCAAAGCCTTTTCTTCGAAAAGCGTAAAAAGTTTTTTAGTAAAGCTGCGGATATATTCGAAATGCGCTTTCAGATTTTCTATCGCTTGCGAGCTATATTCCTTGCTTTCGTACAATTCATCCACTGTGCGGAAATATTTCAATTCCAGGTTGTTGATAAGCTCGTTGGCAGTATCGGGATTTTTCTTGTACAGATAAGCCGCAATCTCCAACAAAGCATTGGTAGTGCCCGACATAGCCGAGAGCACCACTATTTTCTTTTCACCATTGTTAATGATGTTGTAAACCTGTTTCATTCTAGAGGCAGAACCCACAGAGGTTCCACCGAATTTTAGCACTTTCATCTTCGTAAATTATTACTTTTCAATAAGTTTAGCATTCTCACAACAAAAAACCCTACCGGGGAATGTTTCCAAGAAACTCAAGTTGTGCGTGGTCATCACCACCGTTGTGCCGGCGTCTTTGATTTCATGCAGCAATTGCACAATTTCGTTGCTGGTTTCCACGTCCAAATTGCCTGTAGGTTCATCAGCCAAAATCAGCGCAGGACGATTGAGCAAAGCGCGGGCAATCACCATACGTTGCTGTTCGCCACCGGAAAGTTCATGAGGCATTTTGTAACCCTTGTTGGGCATACCCACCTGACGCAGCACTTCGTTGATGCGGGCTTCCATCTCATCCTTGTTTTTCCAGCCGGTCGCTTTCAACACGAAACTCAAGTTATCGTGGATACTGCGGTCGGTCAGCAATTTAAAATCTTGGAAAACAATGCCCAGCTCGCGACGCAAAGCCAACATCTTACGGCTTTTCAAATGCAGCAAATCGTAGTCGAAAACACGGGCCTGCGCATCTTTCCATTCCATATCTTTCAGACGCAAAGGCACTTCGGCATACATAGTCTTGAGCAAGGTACTCTTTCCTGAGCCCACCTTACCGATGAGATACACAAATTCCGCCTTGGAAATCTCGAAAGAGACATCCTTCAGCACAATGAAATCGTCCAGACAAATATCGACATGCTGGTAACTGATGAGTTTTTCTTCCATTATTTATGTCGTTTTTTCAATTCTTTTCCCAAATCTTCCAAACGATAACCTTTGGACGTAAGCAAGACGATAAGGTGATAAATCATATCGGAAGCTTCGTACAAAAAGCGTTCGTCGTTACAACTGATGGCTTCGATAACGGTTTCCACGGCTTCTTCGCCCACCTTCTGTGCCATACGATTCACACCAGACTTGAACAAAGAAGTGGTGTAAGAACCTTCGGGCATTTCCTGGTAACGACGATCGATGAAATCTTGCAGATAACGCAGAAATTCGAAATCGCCCATGCGATTGTCTTCGTTGAAACAAGTATCTGCACCGGTATGACAAACCGGACCTACAGGATTAGCCTTGATCAGGAGTGTATCGTTATCGCAATCTACCAAAATATCTTCCACATGAAGGAAATTGCCGCTGCTTTCGCCCTTGGTCCAAAGACGATTCTTGGTTCTGGAAAAGAAGGTCACCTTGCCACTACGACGCGTTTCGGCCAAGGCATCTTCGTTCATAAAACCCAACATCAGGACTTTCTGCGTTTTAGCGTCCTGAACAATAGCCGGCACCAAGCCGTTCATCTTCTGAAAATCAATATTTTCCATCTTATATCAACTTGATTATCTTACTATTACATTTTCTTTTTTCAAATACTGCTTCAAATCGGAAATCTTGATATCTCCGAAATGAAAAACGCTGGCCGCTAAAGCCGCATCGGCACGACCAAGACTGAAAGCATCACGAAAATGCGACATCTTGCCGGCTCCGCCCGAAGCAATCAGCGGAATATTCAAGTGTTCGGACAACATGGCCAAAGCTTCGTTGGCAAAACCATGCTGCACGCCGTCGTGGTCCATGCTGGTGAAGAGAATTTCTCCCGCGCCGCGATCTTGCACTTCCAATGCCCAAGGCAAAAGTTCTTTTTCGGTAGGAATACGACCTCCGTTCACATAACAGAGCCATCGGCCGTCGGGCTGACGTTTGGCATCGATGGCCACCACGCACATCTGCGAACCGAAATGCTTGGCAATCTCGTTCACCAACTGCGGATGACGTATCGCCGCCGAATTGATGGAGGCCTTATCGGCTCCCGCCTGCAACAAGCGATCGATGTCGTGAATATCGTTGATACCGCCGCCCACCGTAAAGGGAATGCTCACGCGCTCGGCCACCCGTTTCACCAAATCGGTAAAAGTTTTGCGACCTTCGTGCGAAGCGGTAATATCCAGATACACCAATTCATCCGCACCTTCCATGCTGTAAAATTCGCCCATTTCCACCGGATCACCGGCCACGCGAAGGTTCTCAAAATTGACACCTTTCACGGTTTGACCATTCTTGACATCCAGACAGGGTATGATTCTTTTCGCCAACATACATTCAACTATTAAATGCCGACAATTCCGACATACTGATACGACCTTCGTAAATAGCTTTGCCGAATATCACCGCCGGCAAACCGGCTTCTTGCAAACGGTACAAATCGTCCAAAGAGCTGACGCCACCGCTGGCAATCAGATACAAATCGGGAAACTGCTTCAGCATACGTCGATACAAATCCAATGAAGGGCCGGCCAACATACCATCGTAAGCGATATCCGTACAAATGGTCTTGCGAACGCCTTTCTTCTGATAATCGGCCAAAAAAGTCCAAATGTCGATAGAGGTACATTCTTGCCAAGCGTTCACTGCGATTTTTTCGTCCTTCACATCAGAACCCAAGATAATGCGCTCACCGCCATACACTTGCAACCAATGTTCAAATATCTCCGGACGCTTCACGGCAATGCTTCCGCCGGTAATCATTGCAGCACCGCTTTCGAAAGCTATGCGCAAATCTTCGTCCGACTTGAGTCCGCCGCCAAAATCTATCTGTAAAGATGTGTGTGTTGCCACTTGTTCCAAAACCTTGTAATTGACGATATGTTGCGCCTTGGCGCCATCCAAATCGACCAGATGCAGACGCGTAATACCCACATCTTCAAAAGCTTTAGCCACCTCGAGCGGATTTTCGTTATACACCTTGGTTTGCGCGTAATCGCCTTGCGAAAGACGAACACACTTACCACCAATAATATCTATCGCAGGAATCAGTTCCATTTACAAATTCAAAAAATTGTTCAGAATACGCGCACCCACCTCGCTGCTTTTTTCGGGATGAAACTGCACGGCATAAAAATTATCACGATGCAAAGCAGCGCTATAAGGCAAAAGATATTCGGTACGCGCTATGGTATGCCGACAAAGCTCAGCATAATAGCTATGTACATAATACACATATTCTTCGGGATTGACACCTTCGAACAAAGGCGTTTGCATCTGGCTGACGGTATTCCAGCCCATTTGGGGAATCTTGTCGTTCTTTTGCTGCGCCTGAAAACGTTTTACCTCCGTATCGAAAATGCCCAGACAATCGACATTACCTTCCTCGCTGTGACGGCACATCAACTGCATGCCGATGCAAATACCGAGTACAGGTTGTTTCAGGTTTACAATCAACTCATCCAAGCGATGTTCACGCAAATAGGCCATGGTGGTAGAAGCCTCTCCCACTCCGGGAAAAATCACCTTGTCGGCGGCTTGCAACAGCGCTTTGTCATCCGTAATGACAGGCGTCACTCCCAGACGACGCAAAGCGTTCTCTACCGAGATGACATTGCCTGCATTGTATTTGATAATAGCCACTTCCATTTTACTTCATTCTATGAAATGAAAGCGACAAAAATACAACAATCGACAGAGTTATTCAAGGGCTTCCTGCGGGTTTTTTATCGGCTCTTTCAAACTAAGACCCATTTCGGCAGCTTTTTCAAGCAGAAAGTCGTAGGCAGGCTGAAATTCATTGGGAATAATACCATCCAGAATGGCATCCTTGATGGCCATTTTCAAATCGCCCACCTCGCGGCAAGGCTCCATGCCAAAGGCCTTCATAATCATATCTCCGCTGATGGGAGGCTGCATGTTACGGATACGGTCGCGCTCTTCCAAGTCGCGCATTTTTTCACTCACCAAACGGAAATTTTCCAGGAATCGACGCACTTTTTCCGTATTGCGAGAGGTAATATCAGCGCGGCAAAGCATCATCAAGGCTTCGATATCGTCGCCGGCATCGAAAAGCAGACGACGCACGGCCGAATCGGTGACGCAATCTTCCACCAAAGCAATGGGTCGCATGTGCAAACCCACCATCTTTTGCACGAACTTCATTCTATCGTCCAAAGGCAGCTTCATACGGCGGAAAATACGGGGAATCATCTTTTCGCCCACGTAGTTATGGTTGTGGAAAGTCCATCCCAGACGTTCGTCGTAACGCTTGCACAGCGGCTTGGCGATATCGTGGAAAAGCGCCGCCCAACGCAAATACAAATCGTCGCTTTGTGCCGCCACATTGTCCAAAACCTGCAAAGTGTGCTGAAAATTATCCTTGTGTCCGCGACCGTCCTTGCTTTCTACGCCTTTCAGAGCAGCCAACTCCGGAATAATCAGCGGCAAAAGTCCCGCATCGTCCATCAGTTGAAAACCGCGGGAAGGTTGCGCAGCCATCATCATCTTGTTGAGTTCTTCGGCAATTCGTTCGCCCGACACGATGGAAATGCGTTCTCGATTGGCATAAATAGCATTGAACGTGATAGGATGAATATTGAATTGCAAGGTGGTAGCAAAACGAATGGCGCGCATCATGCGCAAAGGATCGTCGCTAAAAGTGATATTCGGCTCGGCCGGAGTACGGAGAATTTTTCGTTGAATGTCGCCCAAACCATCGAAAGGATCGATAAGTTCGCCATAATCGGCTTTGTTCAGACTGATGGCCAAGGCATTGACAGTGAAATCGCGACGAATCTGATCGTCCTGCATACTGCCGTCTTCTACGATAGGTTTGCGCGAACCGCGTTGGTAAGATTCCTTGCGGGCGCCAACAAATTCCAGTTCCAACTGACGATACTTTACCTGAGCCGTCCCGAAATTACGAAACACCGATAGATGCGCATGTTTACCCAACAATTCTGCCACGCGCTGGGCCAATTCTATCCCTTTACCGACGGTAACGATATCAATGTCTTTGGAAGCTCTGCCGAGAAAAATATCACGAACAAAACCTCCTACCACACAAGCTCTTACGCCAAGTTCTTCTGCAGCTTGTGTGACCACCGAAAAACCGGCTCCTACCAAATATTCACGTAAATTCACAATTATTCCATTCAATTAGGATACAAAGGTAATGTTTTTTGCCGAAAGCGCTATATCTTTGTCGCCGCTAAAAAACAAAAGAATTCATGCTGCATCGCTTTCACATATTGTTCCTTTCCTTTCTCTGTCCAATGCTTGCCATCGGAATGTCTGCTTGTAAGAAGCAAGACAAAAGCGAGCTACTGATTAATCAAGCCAAAGAAGCGGCTGCCAAGCAAGAATTCCAGAAAGCCAAACTACTGATAGACAGCATCCGCATTCTCTATCCCGACGATTATCACAAAATCCAGAAAGGACGACATGCTTTGTACGAAGTGGAATTGGGCGAACAAAAACGCAACCGTTATTATTGCGACAGCGTGCTGAAAATCCGTCAGGCCGATTTTCCCCAAAAACAGAAAAACTTCACCTATCAACAGAATACAGCTATCGAGAGCGTCGGATACTACGTTCACAACGAACATGTTTTCCATGGCAACAACACCCAACGTTGCTACTTACAATTCAAAACCGACAATGAAGGCCGCTATTTCCTGACCAGTTATTACTGCAACACTTATCCCATCGAACATAGCAAAATTCGCTTGGTAGCGCCGGACGGCAGTTATTGCGAAAGCCTCGAAGTGCCCAACGACGGCGCATTGAATTATCGTTTCCGCGATGACAATCTCTATTACGAAATCGTTTGCTTCAACCAGAAAAAACTGAATAAGTTGATGGAATTCGCCCATTTGCACAAAGATGACAATCTGAAAGTGCTGCTGGTAGGCAAACGCAAGCATCAATATCCTTTACGCAACAAAGACCTGCAAATCATGCTGGACGGCATGGAACTTTCTTTTGTTTTGTCCGACATTCATCGTTTGCTCGAAGAAAGCCGTCTTTCTCAGGCTAAAATTCAATACCTCAAGCAAAGAATCGAACAAGTAGATTCCACCACCAAAAAATTATCTCGATAAGGTAAAGCGCAGGCTCACGCCGAAATTCTGCGTGGTAACAGGATAAGACGATACCAAAGGAATGCTCGATTCCAAATCGTAGAAAATCTTGAAGTTCAAATTCTTACTGATGACGTAATCGCCCATGATTTCCATGGTGCAGGTCTTGTTGCCCGAAGTGGCTTGGGTATATTGTTCCTCAATTTTACGCAAGAGAGCCGTTGAGTTCTTAAGCGAGAAATCGGCGGTGATAGAAAAATCGTTCTTCACTTTGGAATCGGCCAGAATGCCCCAAGGATGGAAATCTACCATTTTGTAGCTGGCTCCCAGCACATACTGCTGACGTCCGCTTTCCACCAATTGTCCACCGGTAACACTCAGATTCAAGGTGCGTCCGGTCTGCACTTCGGCCTTGAGCGTCATACCATTTTTCAGAGTTGCCTTGGCACCAATAAGCGGCGAGAAGCTTTCGGTGATGGAAACGCCCGCGATATCGAATTGTGCCGAAGGAATAGGATTTCCGCTCAATACATCCTGTACAAAACCCAAATCGCCTTGTCCGGCACTTACGAAAGTATTGTAAGATCCGAAAGAAGACACATTGTAACTACAATTGTAGGCATGATTCAAACTGAAACTCTTGAAATGCGCTTTAAAGGCCGGCAATTTGGATAAACCATCGTAGGTAAGGCTCCAGTTGGGCATCAAAGACAAAAGCGTGGGGAAAATATCCAAGGCTGAATGATGCGCCGACTTTCCGGTATAAGCCGCCAGGAAAGCAGGCACCAGTACATCGGCAGAATTCTTGTTGACACCGCCATTGGAAGCATCGTAAGCCTGGCCTGCATAGTCGCTGCCACGGAGGAAACCTTGGTCGGGATATTGCAACTGACGGTATTGCGATTCCAAACGAGCCGCAATAATCTCTCTGTTGGCCACAAATTCATCGAAGGCCTTGGAAGCGTATGATTTTTTCGCATTGATAGGCGCCAAAGCGGTACGCAATGCCACCGTCGACATAGAGAAACTTCCCGCACGCGTCTGCGGACGGCCATCAATCATATACTGCACCTGACGGTTGTCGTTTTCGTTGCGCTGTGCCGACAAATCAATTTTCAGACCAGGAATCGGCTGCACAGACGACTTAATTTTCAAGCTCTTGGTTTTGGTCATCACCGCCGGGCTCACCACCGAATCGGACATTACCAACCAGTTTTTCTGAATGGATGAGTTCAAGAATTCATCGGCATCATACAAGCCGCTGGCAAAATGCCAACCCGGCGCATGCTGGTAATTTTCTGTACCAAAGAACAGACCGCTTTCCGGCTTAAATCCGGGCAAGTTAAAATTGTCGTTTTCCTGATAAGTCACTTGGATATTACGCACCGACATCAACAAACGAGAGGTCAATTGCAAAGCCTTGTACCAGTTTTCTTCTTCGAGACTCGGCTTGGGCGTCACCACGATTTTTACTTCAAGTGAGTCTTTAGATTTGATACGTAAAGTATTTTCGTCCAACACTTTATACTTTACATCCACTTCTTTTCCCTTGGCATCCACAAAATGAACCTCTACCCGCTTGTTCTTCAGGTTGTGCTTAAATTCAGTCTGGGTATCGGGCAAAAGCGTCAACTTGCTTTCTTTGTTCTTGGCCTTCTTTTTCTTGGAAGCGAAGGTTTCCGGTTTCTTAGACTGGCTGCTACGGGCATTGGAAGCAAACTTGCGGTTCACCGCTTTCAGATAGTCCGATTTATTGTAGAGCGTTTCCAAGTTCAAAGAAGGATTGAAAGAGATACTGCGTTGATTGGCAATAACATTACCCATATCCACATCGGCAATCATAGCCGAACGATCCCATTTATAATTGCTTGAATATTGGAAACTGGCTGTCACGAAATCGAGCACCGGAATATTCTTGAAAGGAATTTGCCAAGTGTACTTCATATTCTGCTGATAAGCCATAGGCGTACCGAGAGCCATCAGCGAAGTCA
Organism: Bacteroidales bacterium; assembly: GCA_017380635.1. Lineage (GTDB taxonomy): Bacteria > Bacteroidota > Bacteroidia > Bacteroidales > UBA1402 > UBA1757. The sequence goes on from JAFODP010000016.1 coordinate 59,743, forward strand.
TCACCGTATCTTTCCAGTTTTGGTATTCCGTGGGATAAAGTTCCTTGTTTACCGGCGTATTGAGGGTTTCTTCCACGCGGGCGCTGTTGTTCGTGGTGAAATTGAATTTCATGTTACGCGTCAGGTTCCAATTGAGATTGAAATCGGTGTTCCACATAAAATTCTTGCTAAAGGTGAGCGGAATCATATTGGCCACGTCCGAAGCAAGCGAACTCAAATCGCGGTTCTGCAACTCATAATAATAACGGTTCAGATTCGTGCTGAAAGCCACCGAGTTGGGAATATAGGTAAGCGAGAAATCCTTGATGGTCTTGAGCCAGGGCGATTTAAGCCACTCAGCCTTGGATTTGGCAAAGGGTTCGAAAGCTTTCACAGGCGAACTGTAACCATAACTCATACCGGCCTGATAATTACGCGTGATTTCGTATTCGGTGGTAGCATCTCTTTCGAAGCTTTCGTTGAAACTGTAATTGAAGCTGAAGTTGGCCGGATCGATAGGCAGCGGCGTTTTGCTCTTCACATTGAGTTTCACGTTGTTAAGACTGAAACTGCGATAATCTTTCAGCGTCTGGCTATAATTCTTGATAGAATCTCTCTGGGCCTTATCCTCTGCCTGCGCCAACACTTCCGACAACAACAAATCTTCGTTCAAAGGATCGTATTTGGGCGTATTCACCTGCTTAGAAATCGAATAATACAAGGGCAAGTTCAAAAGATTTTCCTTCGGCACCAAACGCCCCAGATTGAAACTCATAGCCAGATTCACGGCAGCATAATTATCCATACGACGTTCCGACACGCGCTGTTCGATACCGCCGAAACCATCGCTCTCGTAGCGACCCGAGAAATTGATATTTCCCAAATCGGACAAAGCCAATTGCGCCGTACTTTGAGCCGCCCAGCCACCATCGTCGTTAAAGCCTTTCAAACGCATTTCATTGGCCCAGATTTCCACCGAACGTACCGTCGTACCATTGTTGCGCACCCCAATCATCAAAGTACGAACATCCGAGATGCTGGGATTACCCTTGATACTGACTTTATGATTTTCGTTTTCAGGATCGTACTCGCTGTAAATCTGGGTATAATTGTTGCGCTGCTTGAGGTTGCGCTGCTGCTTGATATAGGTGAACAGCTGCAAAGGCACATCCAGGAAGTTTTCTTCGGGCCAGATGCTGTATTCATTGTTCACAAAATGCGGCGACAAGCGCAAAGGAATTTCGTATTCGTAGTAGTTGTTCTGATAATCGCTACCCATACGCACAAACAACGTCATTTCATAATCGACAGGCGGTTGCGGATCGTCCATCATGCTTTCGCCGTGAACAAACATCTGCAAACGATCGTATTGACGGAAATCGAGTGAAGTATTTTTGTAGACCGCGCGCGCATCGCCAGGCGACAGATTCCTGATTTTCAATGCCAAAGATTGTTCGTTTTCTTCGTATACGCCCGGCTGGCTGGGATCGCCTTCGCGTTCCACTCCCGGAGGCAATATATAATGTATCGGCTCGCGCGACGAGTTTTCTTCCAAATCGACGGTAGAGACTTCCATCGTGGCATTGCTTTCGGGCAAAATTGTGGTAAAGAGATCTTTATCGTATGCACGCCAATCGCCGCGCACCAAATCGAGCGTAGCCATACGCAACACCACGCTGTCCTGAAAACCAGTCAGATACATACGGATGAATCGGATGCTGTTGAATCCATTGATGTTGCCTACTCTTTTTTCGTATTCGCTGATGGGAATCTTAAACTGATACCAGGAAATGGTCTCGGTCTTGCCATTTTTCAGCTTCACTTGCGAGACGCGCTTGTCGTTGATAAAGTTCTTGCCCACTTCCATATCTTCGTGACGCAAAGACACGCGATATTGATAATAGCGTTCGTTTTCGCTCAAGGTAAAATCTTCGTTGATATCCTCGATATCGGGCAAAGTGCTGGCCGCCGTTTCGTAAGATTCGTCGGTATCCACACGTGCTTGCGAGTTGCCGTGAGGGCCGTTGAAATATTTGTAACGATCGATGATTGGCAGTTTGCGTCTATCGTAATCGGTGCCGCGGTAATGATGATAATTATCGCCCGAAGGGTCGTTCAACGGCGAGAAAGGATTGTCCAGCATTTCAGACTTGGTGATGCCATCCAAACGATTGGAAACAGCCTGCACATAATCGGCAAAATAAGCAGCTTCTTCGTCGTCATTCAAGCCATCCAAACCAACATCCTGAATACGGCGAACACCTTCGGTATTGTCGAAAGCATAAACATTGACATTCTTGGTGGAAATCTTTCCCCATTTCGTGTAACCGATTACCATGCTGTCGCCATCGACGGGCAAACCATTTTCAAAACTCTTCTTACCGTCTTTGAGCACATCTTCCGAAATATCGCCCAGGTTGAAATACAGATCACCGCCTTGATGCAGACCCGTGCTGTCGTACACAAAAGGATCCATCAACCAAAACTCGATGTATTCCACATTGTTCGATTCGAAGTTAGTCAGATTCGACTCGACTTTGCGCATCATACCTCCCCAACGTTTTTCCGGATGAGACAGACTTCCGTCGCTATTCATGCCGTTCACGTCGTAATTGTAAGGACCTCGCTGCTTGGGATAGAACACCACGTTCATGATGTTCAACAAACCCGTTTGGTTGTACTGCAAATCTTTGTCGGGATAAATTTCTTTCTGATTCACCGCACGCACATAATGGTTGGAGAGCTGTTCTTCGTCCGAACGGATATGGTCGGGCGTTTGCGATCGGCTTTGCGTAAAGATCTGATCTACATAATACCACGACAACAAAGAACGGTTCTGGCCATAGCGCAAATCGTTGGAATAAGCGGCTTCGGGAAATTTTCCGCTCGGATCGTAAGGCGTGGATGCCAAATGCCATTGCGTGACATCTTTCAATGAAATCGACTTCTTGGCAGCCTCAAAATCGTCTACGTAAACGGTATTGTCAATCTGTTTGTTGGAACCGGGCACCAATTGCGCAAATTCAGCCCGCATGGTCAGTTTGGAAGGCTGTGTCACATTTACCAGTGGCAACATATCCAAAACATTGGTCAAAGCCTGCGACTCGAAATCGAAAGCCGTATGCAAACCCCAGAGCGTATTGTTGAGCGGCTCGGTATTCATATCCACCTTGTTCGTGAGCGGACGTTCCGAAAGATGCATCAAGGTTCCTCCCAATACAAAATGGTCGCTGAAAGCATATTCCATCGCCAAGCCGGTGAAGGTCTTGCGCACCATGCTGTACACGCCTTGGTCTTCGCAAGTAGCTTGGATATTGGCTCCCGACGAGAGAATATCGTTATTGGTAATGGTAACGGTTCCCGAAATATAATCGACGATGTAGTCTACATTCTCTGTCAACAGACGACCGCCGGCAGTCACGCGCACCGAACCTCTGGCCACATTCATGGCGCCCAAAGAGATTTCAGCGGCATTAGCTGCGCGATATTCCCCTTCCAGACGGAATTTATTCTTTTCGGTAAGTTGCTGCACCACCGTCAAGGTAGAATCGTAGAGTTCCTGGAAAACATAACGTTCTGCCAAGGCATCATCGGCCATTTGTGTACGCAGATAGCTGCCGAAAGGTTCCACCACCGGAAAAATAATACGACCATGCGAACTTTGCGCCGTATAGCCTTCCACATAATCGAAAAGGCCATCGGGATAAGCCTCATTCTGGCTATTCAAACGGTCGAGACGGAACACGCGCAAAAGAATCTGATTCTTCAAACGGCCTTCGCTAAGATAATTCAGCGTCGTTCCCACGGTATCGTTCTGATACGTAATATTCAGACGGAAATCTTCCTTAGGCATATTATAAGTACCTAAAGCATAGATATTTTTCATCATCAAATCCCAAGTGGGAGAAGCCGGTTCCAGATTGGTTCCCTTCAAGAGCTTCACAAACAAGGCTTGCGGCGATTCCACGCCATCGGTAGAGAATTCACCCACCTGATACACCTTGCCGTTCTTGGTATATTCAAAGGCCACCGCCAACACTTCGTCGGGATTCAAAGCCTGATTCAAACTGATGTAACCCAATGATTTATTAAGGCTATATTCGCTGGGCAACAACAGGCGGGCACTTTCCAGACGCTCGTAATCTTCGCCGATTTGCATACCATAATCTTCCAGCGGCGAGAGAACAGCCGTAGCCTCCCCTATCTGACGTGCAGCCGCATACTGGGCAAGCATTTCCGCATACAGACTATTGGCCTGATTCGAAGGATAAGGCTGTGAGGCGTCGGCTTTCCAATGATTGTTGGCAATGCGCTGCGGTTCGGCCATATCGGCAAAAGCAATGATGTGTCGGGCATTGTCCATGCGGGCGCGCTTGTTGGTTACCCATACTTCGATTTTATTGATTACGATACCCGATGATATATAAGGTAACTTCGACATCCACTGATCGTAGTTGTCGCGGAAATATTGCGAAAGGAAGAAATGTCGGTTTTCGTCGTAGGCATCTACCGAAATCTCGAAACGTGTGGTCTGCGTGCCGCCTTCCATCGAAGCCGAAGTGGTTTGCGCATTCTGTTGTGAAATCACCGCAGCCACGTTCAACTTACCAAACTGTAATTCCGTTTTAGCCCCGAAAAGCGAAGTTCCGCCCGAAATGAGCGTATTCTTCACCGGCATGCTAACGTTACCGGCTTCCAGACTTTTGATAATTTCGTCTTCCTTACCGGCATAGCGCAACTTGATAGCCTTGGCATCATAATCGAACGAAGCCTCGGTATCGTAATTCATGTTGACGTTGATTTTGTCGCCCACCTTTCCATTGACGCTGAGCTGGATACTTTGGTCGAAATCGAAATAGGTACGGTTGCGGGCACGTTCCGACAAAGCCGGATTTTCCACGATATTATTCTTGACGCCAAAACTGATTTCCACCGCACCCTGGGTTCGCAATTGTACACCGCCGGGACCAAATATTTTTTCGGCAGCGCCCAAATCGAACTGCATATCGGTGAGCGAGAATTCGTCTTTCTTCTTGGAATAATCTATTTGGTTCTTCTTTTTGAAAAACTGCGCATTGGATTGTTGCAGCCAGTAATCGGCATATTCTTTCTGCGAGATGCTCAAAGGCGTGCTGATGCAGGTTTCGCCTACATAAGTACTCATCACATAATCACCGCTTTCCACATCGTATTCGATGAGCGTGCGCACATTTTCGGGCGATTTCAGATCGGCCATCACCGGCTGCGAGGCTTCCTGCAGATTCTGTGGTTGCGAAGCGGGAATAGGATAATGCAGACTCGTTTGCTGATTCGTTTGTGAAAACAGAGTGAAGGCCGTCCCTAAAATAAAGGACAGCCCCAACAAGCATATTTTCATCAACGATGTGCGCATGAATTAAAGCATTTTCAGAGCCGATTTAATGAGCGCTTCCACCTTGATGGCAGGCGTTTCCTTCAAAATGGCATTCAAAACCTTATTGGCCGCCGAAGTTTGATAACCAAGCATTTGCAAAGCCGCCAAAGCTTCAAGACGAACTTCTTGGTTGCTCGTATTCAGATTGATACCATCGTTTGCGGGAAGTGCGATGCCCGATTTGGCAATTTTGTCTTTCAGTTCCACCATCAAACGCTGGGCGGTTTTAGCACCGATGCCCTTGATATTCTTGAAAACAGCCAGATTTTCAGACAAGATAGCTTGTTCCAGTTCGCTTACATTGAGCGATGAAAGAATAACGCGGGCCGTATTGGCGCCAATTCCCGAAACACTGATCAACTGCTTAAAGGCTTCTCTTTCTTGTTGTTGCGCAAAACCATAAAGCACATACGCATCTTCTCTGATAGCCTCGTACACGTACAACATACAGCTTTCGGCCGCTTGTATTTCGCTGAAAGTATTCACACTGATGTTCAACAAATAACCCATGCCATTGTTTTCCAAGACAACGCTGGTGGGATTGATATCGCGAATTTCGCCTTTGATAAATTCTATCATATTGATTATCTGTTAATTATTACAAATTTAAGTCGGCTCGCATATGCGCGAGTATTACTATAAACGCAACATTGTGGCTTTTCGTATATTTTGATGAAAATTTTTTTTGAAGATTTATCTAAAAAAAGGACCACGACAGCTTTCCGGACATATTTCTGCCCAATAAATAAATTTGCGTTTCCGCTCTTGTTGACGTATTTTTGTTCTTTCAAAAATCAAGCAGCTAATCCTACTAATTTATTCATATCATGATGAAAAATAAAGCCTTATTGATAGCGACTCTTTTGTCGGCATTCTGTTTGGAAAGTTTGTCTGTTCATGCCGCGGGACCAAGCGCCGAAATACGCGCGAATAGCCGCGAATTGAGATACAAACCAGATGCTTCGGACTTTGTTTTCTGTGGCACAGAACCCGCCGTTTACACCAGAGCCTTGTACGGTAACAATCAAGCATTTAGACTGGAAACAAGTGACCATCCCGACTTTGCTTTCTACTGTAAAAACGGCATGGTAGGCAATGTAAAAATAGGTTTGCTCCTCAACAAGGAAGAAATCCTTTGGTTGAACCAAGCAGAAGAGATAGAATCGCGCTACAGCGCCGGTAAAAGAATCTACCATATCCGCGACCAACGTTTCGGCAAAGAGGCACAAATCACCCTGACGGCTTTGGCTCGCTACGACCAGGAAGGCGCGCTTTTCGTTCTTGAGTGTCAGAATGTTTCCCCGAAACTAGAATGGATTTGCCAATTTGGTGGCGTCAGAGGAAAAAGATTTTCCCGCAATGGCGATTTGGGTGCCGACCCTTGGGATGCCTTCTGCATGAAAAAGGACTACTGTCTGAACAACCATTACGAGATCAAGAAAAATCGATTCAGTGTAAACTACGGAAAAGACAATGCTTTCGCCCTTTACGGACATTTCCCCAAAGCTAGCCGCTTGGCCCTTGCCGACTTGGAAAATCCGCTGCAAAGTCCTTCCGATGAAAACTATCCCACTTTGTTGGCCGAAGGCAAATTGAAAAACGGCCAAACTTTCATCAGTTTTTCTCTGACGGAAGACGCCAAAAATCTCAATCATAAACAATTGTACAGTAACACTTTGGAAAGCATTGCCGAAGTTCAGTCGCATTTGCTGATCTACACACCCGATCCTTATATCAATGCCGCTGCTTCTGCTTTGGTAATGGCTGCCGATGGTATTTGGGAATCGCCGGTATATCAACATGGAGCTATCGGATGGAGAGTGCCATTGGCCGGATGGAGAGGTGCTTACACCGCCGATGTTTTGGCTTGGAACGATCGTGCCGAAGAACATTTCCGTGCTTATGCCGCTTCGCAAATGACTACCCCGCCCGATAAAGGCGTCATCATGGATACGGTCTTGAATATTGCCCGCAGCGCCAAAGTAAAAGGTTCACAAATGTACAGCGAAGGCTACATCGCACGTTACCCCAACAATCCCAACACGATGAACCATTACGACATGAACATCTGTTACATCGACGAAATGCTGCGCCACCTGCGTTGGACCGGCGATCTGGACTTCGCGCGTGAAATGTGGCCCGTGTTGGAAAGACATTTGGCTTGGGAAAAACGCTGCTTCGACACCAACGACGATGGACTTTACGATGCCTACTGTTGTATCTGGGCCAGCGATGCCTTGCAATATAGCGGTGGAAGTGTCACTCATTCAAGCGCATATCATTATTTCTCCAATCGTATGGCTGCCGATATCGCCCAGTTGATCGGCAAAGATCCAGAACCTTATCGTCAGGAAGCAAACAAAATTCTGCAAGCGCTCAACCAAGTTCTTTGGATGGACGAAGAAGGACATTGGGCCGAATATCAAGACATTCTCGGCAAACAACTCTTGCACCCCAATGCTGCTTTGTGGACCATTTACCACAGCATCGATTCGAAAGTGCCGACCAGTTTCCAGGCTTATCAAGCTTTGCGTTATATCGACACACAATTGCCTCATTTCAAGGTAGAAGCCAGCGGAAAAGATGCCCTGAACGAAAATCTTTGGCTGCCTGCCACCACCAATTGGATGCCTTATCATTGGTCTATCAACAATGTTGCTTTCGCAGAAGTGATGCACACGGCACTTGCCTATTTCCAGGGCGGTCGTCAGGAAGAAGCCTATCGCATCATGAAAGCAGCCGTGATGGATGGTATGTATTTAGGTAAGAGTCCGGGCAATGTTGGTCAGGTTAGTTTTTACGACGCCGCTCGTGGCGAAACCTATCGCGACTTTGCCGACCCCGTGGGCGTTTATTCGCGCGCTTTTGTAGAGGGTTTGTTCGGTGTTGAACCCAATTTATTGGAAAACAAAGTGTATCTGCGTCCTTCATTCCCACAAGCTTGGGACACGGCTTATTTCAAAACGCCTTATTTGGAATATAGTTTCGAAAGAAAGCAGAACGAACAAATCTGGCGCATCAAACCTCAATTCCGCAAACAAGCCGAAATTATTCTGCAAGTCCCTGTTTATCAAGCAAAAGTCGACAACATTCTAATCAACGGCAAAAAGGCCAAAAATACGGCTTGGCTGAAAAACAGCATCGGCATGCCGCGTTTGCAGATTCCTTGCCAGACAGCCGAAAGCTACGAAGTTCGTATCATCGAAAGCGCAGCCACGGCGGACGAAGCCCTTTATCCTAAGCAAATTGCCGCAAGTGAAAGCTTACACATCCAATTCCCGGAAAGCTTCAGCATCAAGCAAATCTACGACCCGCAAGCGATTCTGCAAGAAAAGCGCATCGAGGGAAGTTTGCTTCTTACGCAATTGCAGGCAAAAACTGGTCATCATACTTTCTTTGTAGAGGTGGAAAAAGACAAGATTCGTTGGTGGGAAGCCATCGACATCGAAATTGTTCCCGATTTTGAAATCATCGCCCTGCATCCGGAAGCCGAACAACTGCAGATAGAGATCCGCAATCATCGCTCGCAAAACGAAAAAATCGACATCTGGCTCAACCATCAAGCTAGCGGTATTGCCTTGGATTTGAAGGCCGAAGGCAGCCAGACCATTGTTTTGGAAAAGGCGCATCATGGCACTAACCTGATTGAACTTCGACAAGGAAATTGCGTACTTGCCAGCCAAAAACTGCCTTTCTGGAACATTCCTTTCAACGCCGATCAAGAGCAGACACAAATCTGTCTATCAAATTATTACAACGACCGTGTAGACGATATTTTTGCTTTTGGAAAATACATGAGCCCGCGTCCCACGTCTACTAGTCTGCAAATTCCTAGCCAAGGTTTCGGTGAATGGTGCGTACAGAAAATCCTGCCTGAAATCGATGCGCAAGGTTTCCGCGAAAAATGCGACGAAAAGGGTCTTTTCACGATGCCTCAGTCTATCCGTTTCCAAGCCACAAAAGATTCATGCCCGAACAATATTCTTTTCGTTTCACAATGGGACAATCATCCCGACGAAGTGGAAATCCCGGTGGAAAATGCGCAGGCTTCGCATGCCTATCTGTTGATGGCCGGAAGCACCAATCACCAACAATGTCATTTGGTGAACGGTATCGTTCGTGTACACTACAGCGATGGCAGTGCGGATTCGCTTTTGCTGATCAATCCCGAAACCTGGGTTCCCATCGAACAAGATTTCTTCGAAGATAATATGGCCTTCGATATCAAAGCACCGCGCCCCTACCGTGTGCAACTGTCTACCGGGTTGGTTTCGAGAAACTTGGAACGCGATTTACATCTGAAAGACGTGGAATACAGCAAAGGTCGCAACATTCCTGGTGGCGCAGCCGTCATGCTCGATTTGCCTTTGCATCCCGACAAGAAAATCAGCGCTATCCACTTGGAATCCAACACCATTGAAAGTATTATCGGATTGATTTCCATCACTTTGGTAAAATGATTGTTTTTTTTCAAAAATTCTCGGGTTCTACAACAATAAAACCAACATTGCATCGTTATTGTTATAACGATAAATCCTTTTGCCTATGATTTTGAAGGCTATACTCCTGTTCTGTACGGCATTTATTGTCACGTGCATTTCGATGCCCAGCATCATCAAAGTGGCCAGCAAACGATCTTTGTTTGACGAGCCCAAAGAAGCGAGAAAAATCCACACGCGGGATATTTCCAACTTGGGTGGCATCGGTATCTTTTTGGGATTCTTCTTTTGCGTCCTGTTGTTTCAAGTTATTTGCGATTCTCGCGAACTGGGCAGTTTAGCAGCAGCTTCGGTCTTGCTGTTCTTTATCGCCTTCCGCGACGACTTGGTGCCATCTTCGCCCCACTCTCGATTGTTGTTCCAGTTTATCATCGCGGCCATCATTGTTTTCGTAGGACAGGTCCATTTTGTGCATATTCCCATTTTTGAAGCCAATACGCTGCTAAAAGAAGTTATCAACATTGTCTTCTCGTTTATCTTTATCGTCGGATTTATCAATGCATTCAATTTCATCGACGGCATAGACGGTTTGGCAGGCAGTTTGGGACTATTCTGCACCTTGATATTTGCTTCGCTCTTTTTGTGGATGGGCGATTACTCTTACGGTATGACGGCTTTGGCCATGAGCGGCGCCACCTTGGGTTTCCTGATTTTCAATTTCGGCGAGGCCAAGATTTTCATGGGCGACATGGGATCCATGCTGATAGGTGTTTTCCTGGCTATTTTCGGCATTCGCTTTGCCAACGGTCCGGTGGTATTGGAAGACTGGCTCACCATTGCCTATCCGGGCAGCGTCATTCTTGCCATTCTTATCGTACCATTGATGGATCTTATCACCGTTGTCAGTATCCGATTGTATTTCAGACAATCGCCTTTCATTGCCGACAAACGACATCTGCATCATCGTTTATTGGGTTTGGGTTGGAATCACGCCGGTATCTGCCTTTTCGAAGTCAGTTTCAACGCTATCGTGGTGATGATTTGTCTGGCGCTTCAAAAAACGAATGCAGGCATTTGGCCATGCCTTTCTACCATTGCATTGGCCATCTTGGTGGAAGTTTTGTTCATCTTCCTGTATATGAAAAAGCAACATAAGAATTCATTATTATAATAACCTATATTTACACTCAGATGAAAAAAATCAGCGTTGCCATCGTAGGATACGGCAACATCGGAAAATTTGTGGTTGAAGCCTTGCAAACTGCTCCCGACATGGAGATTGCAGGCGTAGTAAGACGTTCTCTTTCAGAAGAAAAACCATTGGAATTGACCAATATTCCTGTCGTAACAGATATTCAAGAATTGGGTAAAGTTGATGTCGCTATCCTCTCTACGCCTTCGCGCAAAGTGGAAGAAAATGCACAGAAATATTTGGCTATGGGCATCCATACCGTAGATAGTTTCGATATTCACAGCGATATTTGGCAACTAAAACAAAATCTCGATACTACGGCCAAGGCAAACCAGGCTGTTTCTATCATTTCGGCCGGTTGGGATCCGGGTAGCGACTCCGTGGTTCGTGCCTTGCTGCAAGCTGCTGCGCCTAAAGGTCTCACTTACACTAATTTCGGCCCCGGCATGAGCATGGGACACAGTGTAGCTGCCAAAGCCATCGAGGGTGTGAAAGATGCTTTATCCATGACCATTCCTTTGGGCACCGGCATTCATCGCCGCATGGTGTATATCGAATTAGAGGAAGGTTATGCCTTTGAGCAAGTGGCCGCCGCCATCAAAGCCGACAATTATTTCTCTCACGATGAAACCCACGTCATGCAGGTGGACGACATCAACGCTATCAAAGATATGGGACATGGTGTGAACATGACGCGCAAAGGTGTTTCCGGCAAAACCCAAAACCAACTCTTCGAGTTCAACATGCGCATCAACAACCCTGCCCTGACAGCTCAAATGCTGGTGGCCGTGGCGCGTGCCAGCATGAAACAAAGACCCGGTTGTTACACCATGATTGAAATCCCTGTCATCGATCTGCTAGCCGGCGACCGCGAGAGTCTCATCAAGCAGTTGGTGTAACATAAGCATCTTTGCAGAATTCATCCTGCTACCAAACAGAAAGTCAGCATCCCGTATAGAATGCTGACTTTTTTATTTGCTCGTCCACCGAGTTTGGAATTCAACTTTGTAGGAATCTCGATGAGTTATCGATTAAGTTCGATGCAGCCCAAGATGAAAGGACCGGTAGCCTTACCGTCATTATCGCGGATACGTTCGTTGATGTAATATTCGTAACTACCATCGCGATAAGGATTGCCACCCAGACCGCTCACAGCGCAACATTTAATCAAAGAGATGCTGCCGTCTTCGTTTTCTACAATACGATGCGCGATAAGTCCATCGAGGATATCGTTGGCAACGGGCCAATAGATTTCGCGAGGCAAATAACCTTTGTTACAAGCTTTTGCGTAGAAATACATCATCATGCTTGAAACAGACGATTCCAAATAATTGCCTTCGAGATGACCTTTGTCCACCACTTGATACCAAAGATGTGTTTCCTTATCTTGCCAACGAAGCATACCTTCGGCCAATTTGTTTACCAAGTCCAAGACTTCGCCACGACGCGGATGATCGACGGGAATAAAATCCAAATCGTCTACCAAGGCCATGGCATACCAACCGATACTGCGACCCCAGAAGTTGGGAGAACGGCCCGTTTCAGGATCGGCCCAAGCCTGCTGATGTGAAGCATCCCAAGCGTGATAGAACAAACCCGATTTTTCGTCGTAAGTACGGTCGCCAATCAGGGTAAGCTGATGAATGACATCGTCGATCCATTGAGGTTCGTTGAAAGTGACGCCATATTCAGCCAAGAATGGAGATGCCATATACAAACCATCCAACCACATTTGCTGGGTGTAACGCTTCTTGTGCCAAAAACCACCTTCGGGCGTACGCAACTGATGACGCATCTGCTTGTCCATCAAGGTATCCATAGCCATACGGAAACGTTCTTCGCCGGTAGAAGCATACAAATCGAATAGAATTTTTCCGGAATTGATAAAATCGAGGTTGTACTCTTGGGGACGGAACAAATGAATCTGACCTTCGGGACCAATAATGGTGTCACCCCATTGATACACATAATCGTAATACTTCTTGTCGCCGGTGTATTGCCACATTTCCCACATGGCCAGCGCTCCTAAACCCTGGGTATAACCAAAAAACAGACGTTTACCGTGGTCGAACTGATACAACTGCGGAAAACGTTGCATTTCAGACTCGGCCATACGTTCCGACCACAATTTCTCTTTCGGCCCGCAAGCCGTCATAACGCTCAGCAGAGCCATGCCTGCCAAAACGCTCAACATAATTTTCTTCATATACTAAGCTTAAAAATAATTGTCATTATGGGACAAAGGTAAGAAAAACAAATCAAAGTTTGAATGATGTTTTTGCGCGCTTTTTAGCTTGCTATTTCGGTTGGCAAATACTATATTCGCGTCTTTATAAATACCGAAGATAAAAGCAGCTATGTTACTGAATTTCAGCATACATTATCATGCCCAATGGGGCGAACAGATTTGTGTTATCGGACACACCTGGAGCGAGGCTAATCCGCTGATTTTGCAATGCACGGAGGGCGACCATTGGCAACGCAGCATTCCTATCCCCGATTTTGTGAACGAATTGCAATATCGCTATGCCTTGCGACGCAACGACGGCAGTTATCTATACGAATTCGGCAAGGATCGTTATGTGTATCTGAACGGCGTTTTCCAAGAACATACACTCAAGGATTTCTGGCGCACCAACAGCGCAGAAGAAGCATTCATGACACGAGCTTTCACCCAATGTCTGTTTTATCGCAACCGAAAAGCCGCCGATTTGGATGGAAGGGAAAACCTGGCGTTTCAGATTCGTTTGCCACAAATCGAAAAAGACCAATGCTTGGGCCTGATGGGTAATATTCCTGCTTTGGGCGAATGGAATGCCGATCGCATCTTGTTGCTGGACGACAGTCATTATCCGATGTGGAAAGCCAAAATTCGTTTGGACTCATCCGCCGAAATCGATTATAAATACGTTATTATCAACAAGAATGATGGTCGAATCCTTGATTTGGAAGCCGGCGAAAACCGTCATTTGTCGTTTCAGGCCGAGCACGGACGTTGCATCTGCAGCGATCATGCCTTCCGTTATAGTCAGGCGGCATGGAAAGGCGCCGGCGTGGCTGTTCCCGTTTTTTCTTTGCGCAGCGACGATGGTTTCGGTATCGGAGAATTCATGGATCTAAAGAAATTGGCCGATTGGGCTGCCAAGACGGGCATGCAGATGATACAAACCTTGCCCATCAACGATACCACGCTCTATCATTCGCGCCGCGATTCATATCCTTATAATGCCGTATCGGTGTTTGCGCTCAATCCCATTTTCCTTAACATCGAAAAAATGGGTCGCCTGACGCCCAAGAAAAAAGAGGCCTATTTGGCCGAAAAAGCTGCGCTGAATGCTTTGCCCATTGCCGATTACGAAAAAGTGGCACAAGCCAAGGAGAAATATTTCCGTTTCCTTTTCAAACGCGAAAAAGACAACATTTTCCGCAGCGCCGAATATTTATCTTTCCTGCAGAAAAACCGCGATTGGCTTATTCCTTATGCCGTGTTCTGCTATCTGCGCGATCGCTTTGGCACGCCTAACTTCCGTTCTTGGAGCATTTTAAGCACTTACAACGAAGCAGAAGTAGCCAAGATGATGGATCCCGCCTATCCCGATGCCGACAAAATTGCCTATCATCTGTATCTGCAATTCCATCTGGATAAGCAATTGTCTGAAGTTCACGCCTATATGCATCAATTGGGCATCGCTTTCAAAGGCGATATTCCCATCGGAATCAGCCCCGACAGCGTAGATGCCTGGACGCATCCCGAATTGTTCAATCTGTCAGCTTCGGCCGGCGCGCCACCAGACAGCTTCTCGCTTTCGGGACAAAACTGGGGCTTTCCTACCTACAATTGGAAAGTGATGGCCGAAGACGGTTTCCGTTGGTGGAGACGCCGTTTCAGCAAGATGTCCGACTATTTCGACGCTTATCGTATCGACCATATCCTGGGATTTTTCCGTATTTGGGAAATTGACAAAAAAGATGTCTGGGGTCTCTGCGGACGATTCTCGCCTGCGCAGCCTTATTCGATGGAAGATTTGCGCGCTTTGGGCCTCGACTTGAGCGAAGAAGAACTGACACTGCCTTATATTCCTTTGTATAGTTTGACGGAATTGTTCGGTAAAGAAAGCACTTTGGTGGCGCAGACTTTCTTTGATATTCAGGGAGATATTTGTCGTTTCAAAAGCGAATTCGACACCCAGCGCAAACTGAAAGCCTATTTCAAAGATCAACATTGCTTCGATTATCTATCGTCGGAAGATGTTAATAAAATTTTGGAGAATCTTTACCTTTTGCATAGCGATGTGCTCTTTGTCAGAGATTTACAACAACCCGAACGCTTGCATCCGCGCATTGCGCTCTACGAATCTTATCATTATAAAGCTTTGTCTGCCGAACAACAAAGCCTACTTTGGCAAATCCATGAAGATTTCTTCTATCATCGTCATAATGATTTCTGGAAGGAATCGGCCATGGCCAAGCTGCCTTCGCTCATCGAGGCGACAGATATGTTGGTTTGCGGCGAAGATTTAGGCATGGTGCCGGCTTGTGTGCCCGATGTCATGAACGAACTGGGCATTTTATCTTTGGAAATCCAACGTATGCCCAAAGCCATGGGCTGCGAATTCGGCGACACGCATACACTTCCCTATTTATCTATCTGTACCACAGGCACTCACGACATGAACCCGCTGCGCGCTTGGTGGCAGGAAGACCAAGAAAAAACGCAACGTTATTTCCAACAGATACTGCATCACGAAGGAGAAGCGCCCGCCACTTGTGGTGCGGACATGGTGCGTGAAATCATCGCTCTGCACATGCAATCGCCTGCCATGTGGACGGTGTTGCCATTGCAAGATTATCTGGCTTGCTCGGCCGAAACCGCACATCCCGATGCACAAAGCGAACGTATCAACGAACCGGTAAACAACCACAATTATTGGTGCTACCGCATGCACATCGCTTTGGACGATTTGTTGCAACGCGAAGATTTCTGCGAGAATATCAGAAGCTTGTGTAACGCGAGAAAAGATTCTTAGTTTTTCACAATGGAAATGCGTTCCCAAAGGAAGGTCGGTATCAATTTCCATAAAGCCACCAAACAGCGGAAACGCCAATCGAAAGTATAAACCCTGGGGCGACGGCGAATCACTCTAAGCATGTGTTTCACAGCCGTTTCGCGCGACATAAGCATGGGATAATGCTTGTTGGGATTAAGGATATCGGTTTCCACGAAGCCCGGACGTACATCGCTGAGCAGGGCCGGTATTTTTTCCATGCAACAAAATTGTCTCATGGCCGACAGATAAGTCATTTGCATACGTTTACTGGCCGAATAAGCCGGCGCAGAACCCATTCCGGCTGTTCCTGCCACCGAAGTGATTACCGCTACGTGCGCCTTTCTTTTGGCATGATATTCGGGCGAAGTTTTCACATAATTCAGAAAGTGACACAATACACGCACCATGCCTATATTATTGGTAGCAATGGTGTTAAGTTCTATTTCTTCGTCCAATTGCGGATTTTGTTTACCGATGCCCGATGCATACAGAAGCAAATCTACCGATCCCATCTTTGCCAATAAACTATCTAAAACCTCGGTGGCGGCACTGTCGCGCACATCCATCGTGGCAATATGCAAGGAACTGGTGGTGCATTCATTTTGCAAATTTTGCAAACGTTCCAGACGACGACCGCAAGCTGCCACTTGCCAACCTTCTGCCAACAATGTTTTGGCAAGTTCGTAGCCTATACCCGAAGTGGCACCTATAATAATAGCTTTTTTCATAATCTCCATCCTCAAAAAACGGCGCAAATGTAGCATTAAATACCAACTTCTTCTATCTTTGTTGTCACAAGCCTTAAAATTTATTTTTATGAAACGTCTGTATGTTTTATTGATGGCAGCTCTGATACTCTCTGCCTCAAGTATTTCGATTTCCGCACAAGAAAAAGGAACGCTTCGCTTTCATTACAGCCTCGGATTGCTTTCCCTGCCCGATTATTTGGGAGCCGTCATCGTAGGACTTGGTTCTATCGACACTTCTGATGGCGTCAGCAGCCATTCATTCTTGCCATTGGCCAATCTCAACGCCGGATTGGAATATCATTTCAATGAAAAAGTCAGTTTGGGGGCTACGCTCAGTTTGAGCGGATCATCGGCCTGGACAACAATTGACGCAAACGGCGAAATCAATAGAAAAATCGCGGGCTTCTATCCTTCGCTTTGTGTGAGCAGCACCACGCGTTATTTCAAGCACAATCTCTTTTCGATGTATGGCCACTGGGGCGTAGGCGCCAGCTTTTATATGATTAGTCAATACTTCCGCACCGAAACGCCTCCAAGTAGTTTCAATGTAGCGGTGACGCCGGCCGGCAATATTTATCCGCTTTGTTTCAGTTGGGGACGCAAAGCCGGCTTCAACCTCGAATGTGGCTGGGGATCGAAAGGTTTCATCAATATCGGCGGATACCTAAATATTTGATTTCGCGCTAGTCTTATTTCAATTCAAACTTGGAGAGTGTGCGAGATGTGAAGTGATGGAGTGAGCGGCTGAAGGGAGTTTGCTTTCGCAAATGACCGAGGACGCGAACGAACAGCGCTTTGCAGATTGCGCGCTATACAAGTTTGAAAAAAAAGGAAACGAATATCGTTTCCTTTTTTGGTGACCCCGGTGAGGCTCGAACTCACGACCCATTGATTAAGAGTCAATTGCTCTACCAACTGAGCTACGGAGTCATGTGCTGTTTCAAACACGGCGCAAAAGTACTGCTTTTTGACAAATCTGCAAATATTTTCCGTATTTTTTTCGCAGAAAAATATCATTTGATATGAATATCCATCTGTTGGAAGGGGAAATTCACGCCGTGAGCAGGTAATTCTTCGTAAATAGCTTCGTTGATGGCGTATGTTACCGGCCAATAATTCTCGGATTTCACCCAAGCACGCATCACAAATTGCACAGAACTGTCGGCCAAAGCAGAAAGTTCAATCAGTGGATCGGCAGGCGCACCTTGAACGATGGTCAGAATGCGATCGTCTTCCATCAACAAATCTCTCAAAATTGTCTTCACCTTGCGCGAATCACAACCATAATCCAAACCCACAATCCATTCTACACGACGGTATTGCATTTGGGAATAGTTGTTGATAATAGCATTGGACAAAGCACCATTGGGCAGAATAATAATCTTATTGTCAGGCGTATGAATCTTGGTTGCCGTGATATTCACCTCGTCCACGATACCGGAAACGCCCTGCGACTCGATAAAATCGCCCGCCTTGAAAGGCTTGAAAATCAACAGCATGATACCACCTGCAAAATTCTGAACCGTTCCGCTCAATGCCATACCGATAGCCACACCACCGGCAGCCAGCAAAGCCGCCAAAGAAGTGGTTTCGATACCTAAAGTGCCTATCACCAGAATAATCAGGATGATGGTCAAAGCCACGGAAGCAAAACTCTGCACGAAGGAAGCAATCGCTGTATCCGTCTGACGTCTCTGAAAAACAGTGCCCAACATCTTTCGAATGCGTCTGATAATCCAAATGCCGACAAAATAAATCAGCAATGCCGCCAGCAGTTTAAGCCCGAAAATGATTAGTTTATCGAGCATAGAAGCCAACAATTCTTCGGTAGACATGGTAGAAATATCTTCGATGGCCTTCATCAAGCCTTTTTCAATGTCCGTTTTACCAACCGTATCGCGCAGTTGCTCCAAACGCACTTGACGAATGGAATCTGCCACATTTATCATGATAGAATCGTTCATAGATTTGTTTCATTTTTATTTCGGCCGCAAAGGTACTAAAAACTGAAGATTAATTATCTTTGGCCTGCCAATTATCATTATAAATAGCACTATGAATCCCATTATATTGACAGCCATCGGCGTAGGCGGATCTACCCTGCTCGGCTCGCTTATCGGCTTTTTTATCAAAAACGTATCGCACAAGGTAAATGACAGCATCATAGGACTTTGCGCCGGTGTCATGCTTTCGGCCGCCATACTTGGTTTGATGAAACCCGCTTTTGAACAAGTTTCCATCGGAATGATTTGGTTGCCCATCCTGGGCGTTTTTGCCGGCGCCTTGCTGCTGAATTTACTCGATACACTCACGCCGCATCTGCACAATATCACCGGACTCGACCGAGAAGAACATCTGCACAACAAGCATCTCAATAGAGTGTTGCTTTTTGTTTTGGCCATCGCTTTGCATAAATTTCCGGAAGGGATGGCTGCCGGCGTAGGATTTTCCGGAGCCGGCAGCAGCATCGACGGCAGCGCACTGAGTGTAGCCATCGCCGTTTCTCTGCAGAACATTCCCGAAGGCATGGTCATCATTTCACCCTTATTAGTAGCCGGTGTCAGCCGCTGGCGCACTTTGCTCATCGCCTTGTCTATCGGTCTGCTCGAAGTGTTGGGGGTTTTTGCGGGTTATTATCTGGCCGGTATCGCCACGTGGTGTCTGCCATTCATGCTGGCACTTTCCGGCGGATCCATGCTCTATGTGGTTAGCGACGAAATGATACCCGAATCGCATGCACACGGCTACGAAAAATTGGCCACCTATGCCCTGCTGTTGGGCTTCCTCATCATGTTGCTGATGGAAAGTTTCCTTTAATCATCCTTATTTATGCCCATTATAGAAATCAACGATATCAACGCGCCCGGTCTAGAAATTTTCAGCACACTCACCGAAGCGCAACTCCGCAACGAACTGGAACCCGAAAAAGGCATCTTTATCGCAGAAAGCCCCAAAGTGATACGCGTCGCTTTGCAAGCAGGCTACAAACCCTTGGCCCTGCTTTGCGAAAATCGTCATATCCAAGGTGATGCAGCCGACATCATCGAGCGTTGCCCAGATATTCCCGTCTATACCGGCAGCCGTGAAGCATTAAGCCAACTCACCGGTTATGTCCTGACCCGCGGCGTGCTTTGCGCCATGCAACGACCACTTCCGCGCCCATTGAGCGAAGTTTTGCAAAAGGCTCGTCGTGTGGTGATTATAGACAGCGTCACCGACACCACCAACATCGGAGCCATTTTTCGTTCGGCTGCCGCTTTGGGCATCGATGCCGTATTGCTGACGCGCAGTTCTTGCGATCCGCTCAACCGTCGAGCCGTGCGCGTATCGATGGGCTCGGTGTTCCTGATTCCCTGGACTTGGATAGATGATATTGAAACAGAGATGCATGCGGCCGGTTTTTGCACGGCAGCCATGGCCCTGACGGACAATTCCGTTTCGATAGACGACCCCAAATTGAAAAGCATCGACAAATTGGCCATCATCATGGGCACCGAAGGCGACGGACTTTCGCACGAAGTCATCACCAAAGCCGATTATGTGGTACGCATCCCCATGTCGCATCAGGTTGATTCGCTCAACGTTGCCGCCGCAGCTGCCCTCGCCTTCTGGGAACTCAGAGCCAGGTAATCACCTGTTTCGCTGAGCATTATTTGCATTTATTTAGTTGATATAGATTATTTTAATATAGGATAGCGCAGCATGGATATTGTATGCGCTTATATTTGCCGCGTTCTTTGGGAAGCACCCGGAAACAATTATCCTACAACACCTTAAAATAATCTAGTATGGAAAACAACATGACATGCCCCTTTCATCATGGAAAGGAATTACCACCGGCAACTGCATCTTGGTGGCCCGACACACTCAATTTGGACATTCTTTGTCAGCACGACAAGAAAAGCAATCCCAACGACAGCGACTTCAATTATCGGGAAGCCTTTGCACAACTCGATTTGGAAGCCTTGAAAGAAGATTTGAAAAAACTGATAAACAGCCCACAAGATTGGTGGCCGGCCGATTGGGGCACTTACGGTGGCTTGATGATTCGCATGGCCTGGCACTCGGCAGGCACTTACAGAAGTTTCGACGGAAGAGGCGGCGCAGGCAACGGAAACCAACGTTTCGCCCCACTCAACAGTTGGCCCGACAATGTCAATTTGGACAAAGCTCGCCGACTGCTTTGGCCCATCAAAAAGAAATATGGCAAGCAAATCTCCTGGGCCGACCTCATTATTCTGGCCGGAAACATGGCCTACGAATCTATGGGTTTCAAGATGTTAGGCTTCGGCGGTGGACGCGAAGACATCTGGATGCCCGAAAAAGACGTCAACTGGGGTAATGAAAAGGAATGGTTGGCGCCCAGCAAAAACAGGTATGCCGACGACAAAAACCGCGAATCTTTGGACAATCCCTTAGCAGCTGTACAGATGGGACTGATTTACGTCAATCCCGAAGGCGTGGATGGTGTGCCTAATCCCGTCAAAACCGCACGCGATGTCAGACTCACTTTTCGAAGAATGGGTATGAACGACGAAGAAACCGTTGCTTTGATAGTAGGCGGCCACACGGTGGGCAAGGCGCATGGAAACGGCGACGCATCGAAATTGGGTCCCGCGCCCGAAGCCAACGTCATTGAGGCGCAAGGATTGGGTTGGATAAATCCGGACAAAGCGCCCGGACACATTGTCACCAGCGGGATTGAAGGTGCCTGGACCACGCATCCCGATCGTTGGAACCACGAATATCTTCGCCTCTTGTTGGAGTACGAATGGGGATTGGAAAAAAGTCCGGCGGGTGCCTTTCAATGGGAGCCCATCGATATTAAGGAAGAAGACAAGCCTTTGGATGCGCAGATTCCGGGCCAACATCGAAATCCCATGATGACCGATGCCGATATGGCGCTGAAATTCGATCCGGCTTACCGCAAGATTTGCGAAAAGTTTTATCAAGATCCGAAGGCACACGAACTGGCCTTTGCTCGGGCCTGGTTTAAATTGACGCATCGCGACATGGGACCCAAGACGCGTTATCTCGGTGCCGATGTGCCTAAGGAAGATTTTATCTGGCAAGACCCTGTTCCCCAAGTAGATTACAAACTCAGCGACAAGGATATCGCGCAATTAAAAAAGGAGATTTTGCAGGCTCAACTCAGCCCACGCGACCTGATTATCACCGCTTGGGACAGCGCGCGTACATTCCGTTGCTCTGATTATCGTGGCGGCGCCAACGGAGCTCGCATCCGCTTAGCGCCTCAGAAAAATTGGGAAGCCAACGAACCTAATCGCCTGAGAGCCTGCCTGAAACGATTAGGCTGTTTGCAAAAAATGCTCTCGAAACGCATCAGCATGGCCGATTTGATAGTATTGGCCGGCAGCACGGCTGTGGAGGCCGCGGCCCGGGCGGCCGGGGTCGAAATTGAGGTACCATTCCTCCCGGGCCGCGGCGACGCCACCCAGGACACAACCGACAGCGAATCTTTCGCTTTTCTCGAACCGCGACACGATGCCTTCCGCAATTACCTACCAAGCGGATGTACGCAAAAGCCCGAAGCTCTCATGCTAGACCGCGCACAGCTCATGGGGCTGACTGCTCCCGAAATGACCGCGCTCATTGGCGGACTTCGCGTGCTCGACTGCAATTACCAACACAGCAAACATGGTGTTTTCACCCATCGTGAAGGCGTACTCAGCAACGATTTCTTTGTCAACCTCACCGACATGCGTTTCCAATGGATTCCATCCACGGAGGCCTTGTACGACATCGTAGAACGACGCAGCGGACGTAAAGTCTGGACAGCCACCCGCGTAGATCTGGTTTTCGGTTCCAACTCCATCCTTCGTTCCTACAGCGAATTTTACGCCCAAGATGACAACCTTGCCAAGTTCGTGCACGACTTTGTCAGAGCCTGGGTGAAAGTCATGAACAGCGACCGCTTCTGAAATCCGCGCAAAAATCAACCCCCGAAAGACTCATAAAAGTTCCTTCGGGGGTTGTTGTGATTAAATGATGTCTGTGTCCATTTTCAATTTGTACTTTTGATTCTTGCTTGTAGGTTTATCTGGTATAGTCATGGCAATAAGTCCCTCTTGCATCAATTTATACAAATACTTCTCTTTAATTGTTCGGACAGAGCACTTTACAACTTCAGCAAGTTCCTTTGCGGTTTTTGGTTCTATTAGACTACCAAGGATTCTTTCTATCGCATCTTTATCTTCATATTGAAAACAACATGGTACCAACTTATCAATCATCTTAGGAAACATCTTAGGAAACATCTTAGGAAAATCTTCCATTTCTTCCTTTAAATCAGTATGTTTATCAGAGGAAAAACTTATCACCTCAAAAGCCGTTATCTTATCAACATTAAATATAGGTTCTTTCCCTCCGTTTTCAACCATCATGCTCCTTACTCGACTTATTCCCCTATTAAACATATTCACATAGCCCATAATCTTTAATGCCTGCGCTATGATAGGGTTGCGATAATCATTTACTTCCGGAAAATTATCAGGGCGCGCTTTGCCATATAAACCTCCAGGGTTCATTATCTCGATGCGATCCTCAAATTGATAAAAACGTGTCGGCATATTCGACTGATAATCTCTGTGCATACAGGCATTCAAAATTAACTCTCGAAGAGCATCGGAAGGATAGTTGGACTGATTCTTTTCTCGTAATATACTTACAGCTATAGGTCGTGTTCTTATTACCCCAAAGTCTATAAACGAATCCAATTTAGGCATCAATATAGCAAGGCAATCATAGAATGGTTTATCATCATCTATCATAGACGCCTTATCCAGACCTTCAAAGCGCACATATTGTAGATATGCACCATGTAAAAATTGTTTTGGATTTTTCCCAAAGAGTACAATACATGCATTTGTCGGGCAATTATACTTCATATCATAAAGGCCCAATGCTGCCATCTGCTGTTCTATGCTTCGTGTATCATTTTCCAATTCTTCTGCATTCACAGCTTTAGGGATATACTCATTCCTTATAATATCCACATTAACATCCTCTATCGTGGCAGCAAAACATGGCGATGCATCAAATGTTGCCATATTGCTCATACGCTTTTCTGTGAGTATTCTTTCTTCATCTATCGTAGCAATATCTCTTCTTGGACCGATACGAATAAATGTTCTACCTCTATATCTGACGGGGGTAGAGAAAGAGGGTTGCACTTCCACAACAAGAATGTCACCACCTTCCAACTCATATCGTTCACAAGTCATCATCGGTATAGGCAGAATGTTTCCATCACTGCGAATACCTGAAATCTTCTTGAAAAGATTGTCATCTACTTTCAATCCAGATAACTCA
>JAFODP010000017.1 GCA_017380635.1 Bacteroidales bacterium
GCGCGCGCCAACTGTTCATGCGAATCTTCGGCGGTATTTCCATGACCCGGAAAATGCTTCATCACAGCCATCACACCATGATCTTGCAAACCTTGCGCATAAGCCAAAGCCACACGGGCCACTTGCTTGGCATCGGCACCGAAAGCGCGGGTATTAATGACAGGATTGGCCGGATTACTGTTCACATCTACCACGGGCGCAAAATTCACCTGTATACCCATCGCCCTCAACTGACGCGCTGTTTCCGCACCATATTCATACCAAAGAGTACTATCTTGAATAGCCGCAATACTGGTACTGCGGGGAAAAGCCATCGCATCTTTCAAACGCATCGCCAAGCCCCATTCGGCATCGGCGGCAATCATCAAGGGAACGGAGGCCATCGATTGAATGTGATTGGTGGCACGCGCCTGATCCAAAATGCTTCCTTTATCGAAAAACAAGCCTCCAATTTGCTGTTCCTTTACCCATTTGGTAATTTTCTCCGGCCATCCGTTGCCCGGCTGCGAACTCACCACCGGCATAAAAAGCTGTGCCACCCGCGCACGACGATCTAAAGTCTGCATCACCGAATCTACCCATTGTACACAAGCCTCATCGTAGCGCACCGAGGCCAACAAGGAAGCTTCTGCCACAGGCTGCGCATTAACAAACAAAGAGCAAGCCAAGAGCGAAAGGCTTGCCATCCAATTTTTTATCTCAATTATCTTTATTTTCATTCTACTGCAACCATTAAATCCATGCGACCCAAATACACGCCATCCTTGCCCATCTGCGTAATCAGCACAGCACGTCCATCTTTGTTATAATATGTTTTGGGAGCTTTCAGAAAAGTATGACTATGACCTCCTACAATGACGTCGATATAACGCGAGCCTTCGGCCAATTTAATATCACAAAGGCCATTGGAGCTATAGCCCAAATGCGACAAACATATCACGATATCGCAAGATTGTTCCTTCAGAAATTTGGCATAACGATCGGCCTGGGCCAGCGCGTCCATATACACCAGATTTGCTCTATTAACCGAAGTAACCAGATTGTCCAACTTGATTCCCGCCGACACGATACCTATTTTCAGAGAAGCTTTCTGCAAGATAAGATAAGGCTGCGTTTTACCATTCAAAGCCGTAGCTGACAAATCGTAATTACTGCAAATCACCGGAAACTTAGCTTTGGAAAGCATTTCCGCCAAAGCATCTATACCGCGGTCGAATTCATGATTGCCCAAAGTGACTGCATCGTAACGCATACGGTTCATCATCTCCACTTCTACCTTGCCATCGAAATAATTGAAATAAGGCGTTCCCTGCACAAAATCGCCGGCATCGAGCAGAAGCACCTGCGCCTTCTTTTTCTTCGCCTCCTGACGAATCTGACGAATGGCCGCTTCCCGACGCAACACACCACCTTGGTCAGCATAGCGTTTGGCCGAAGCCTCTATCGGATCGATACGACTGTGGGTATCGTTGGTATGCAAAATAATCAGATGAACACTGTCGGGTTGAGCTGCCTGTCCGCCAACTAAGCCAAACAAAAGCAAAAACATTAAAAGGAAGCAATATTTTTTCATGGCAATATCTTGAATCGTTCATCCACATAAGGACGGATTAATTTCCCTTCGAGAGAAAGAATTTCCATTTCCCTACATACTAAAGGTCTAAAAAACAGCTTGGTATAACGCGTATCCAAAGCACGACGAAAGGCAGTCATACCGCCACTACCCTGTGCCAGATAATCGATGGTGACGATGGTATAGACGCGGTCTTTGTCCCAGGCTTTGCCGTTTATCGTCAGTTTTTCCAAACGTCCATCCTTCACTTCGATGGAAGCATTGGCAAAAGATTCCGTGCCTCGACGCGCGATGGTTTTCATCAGGCTCATCACATCGGAAGCCTTCATTTTCAGCACCACCACCTCGTTTTCGAAAGGAATGCATTCGTACATATCGGCCATGGTTATCGGACCTTCAGGCAAAGCTTTGCGAAAAGCATGATTGTTGATAACAGCCATATCGATAGGTTCGTCGCAATGTTCAGACATTTGTCGAAACAAAGCATCCACCATCCAAAAATTCAAAGCACCGGCAGGATCGCCCGCTTGAAGGCTTGCCGTGGCATTGACCAAAACAGTATGCAAATCCCTGTCCAAAAGAGCCTGATAGGGCGCCAGATAGCGTCGCATGGAGGCATCACGATGCGCATCATAGGAGTCATCCACAGAGATACGCTCGGAAGAAATCAGCCGATACGACGATTGCGCATCCGCAAAAAGACTGATACAGAGAAATATAATAAAGTAGCTAAAGCGTCTTTTCATCTTATTTTTTTGAACGTGCGAAGATAGCTTTTTTTCGCAAAAAAGTCCTATTTTTGCCGAGGAATTATCCACGGAAGAACGACATGAAAATAAGAATATATCTACTTATCATCGGATTGATTGCTCTCTCGGCTCAAACCACTTATGCCAAAGACAAAGAATCGACAAAAAAATGGAACAAAACCGGCATTTATTTCATGTCGAGCACTTATAACGACGGCCAGCAATGGCAACGCGGAGAAACCTACGGCGTGGGATTGTTTCACAACTATCGTTTTATCAAGACCTTGTATTATCAACCCGAACTTTCCTATCATCTGACGCAAGGCGAAGGACACAGTTTACAGACGCATTTGCATTTCGTTCCCCTGCAATTGCAATTCGGCCTGCATTTGGGATTGATCAGACCTTTCATCAGCGGCGGCGTGTATTATCATTTCTCGGCCAGTTCGCGCAATGCGGAAGGAGAAAACATTCATTTGGGCAGTTTGAGCGAGCGTTCGGCTTATGGCTATTTTTACGGAGCCGGCATCGATTTTATCAATACCTTGCAATTATTTTATCGACAACAAAACAACGGCCTGAGCGAACATCAGATTGGGCTTTCTTTAATATTTTAAGCATATGAAGTACGGATTTCTCAAAGTGGCAGCCGGCGTTCCCGCCCTGAAAGTAGCAGATTGTCAATACAATGCTCAACAAATCATCGCCTTGATGCAAGATGCCGAAAGCCAGACTTGCGATGTACTGGCCTTGCCACAGCTCTGCATCAGCGGCAGCACTTGTGGCGACCTGTTTTTCCAGAGCAGCCTGCTCGACGATGCCGGACAAGCCCTCTGCCGTATTCTGGAGGCCAGCGAAGAAATGTCGCTCCTTACGTTCGTGGGCATGCCTTTGCTAATCGGACAGAAACTTTACAACTGCAGCATCGCCATCCAACAAGGAAAAATATTGGGCATCATTCCCGATACGCATCCCGCCCAGGCCCAGCAACGCTGGTTTAGTCAAGATTTCCCCTACGAAGAAATAGAACTTTTCGACGAAAGCATTCCTTGTTCGCCCTTCTTGCACATTCAAATGGGAGAAGCCGGCATTGCGCTTATTTTCCAACACGAAGACAGCTTGATGCAGAGAGCAGAAACATTGGCTTTATCGGGAGCCAACATCCTTATTCATCAAGCTTGTCAAAGCGATTTGCAAGGAAAATACCAAGGCATTAAAAGACAGATGCAAAGTTGTTCGCAGACACTGCACGCCGCTTCGGTCTATGTTTCTGCCGGCATGGGTGAAAGCAGTGGCGACGCCCTTTATGGCGGACATGCACTCATCGTAGAAGAGGGAGAAATCTTGAGCGAAGCACCGGCTTTCCAAATCAACAGCCAACTGATTGTCAGCGACATCAACCTAAGCAGATTATCCGCCCAAAGATTGCGCCATTCCGCTTTCCGTCAGGCAAATATCACGGAAAGTTTAGCGATAAGTGCCGAGAGCCGCGCCGACCAGGAGCATTTGCATCGTCGTTTGGAAAAATTGCCTCTCGTGCCGAAAAGTGCAGAAGAATTCGAAGAAATTTTCAACATTCAGGTTTGCGGATTGGCCCGACGCATGCAGCATATCGGTTTGCCCAATCTAGTTATCGGTATTTCCGGCGGCTTGGATTCGACACTCAGTTTGTTGGTGGCAGTCAAGGCTTGCGATAAATTAGGCCTGAGCCGCGAAAAAGTATTGGGTATCACCATGCCCGGTTTCGGCACTAGCGACAGAACTTATTACAACGCGCTGCATCTGATGAAAGCCTTAGGCATCAGCACACGCGAAATCAGCATCAAACAAGCCTGCGAACAACACTTCTCCGATATCGGTCACGATGCTTCGCAACACAATATCGTCTACGAAAACGCCCAAGCCCGCGAGCGCACCCAGATTTTGATGGACGTAGCCAATCAGGTGAACGGCATAGTCATCGGCACCGGCGACCTATCGGAACTTGCCTTAGGTTGGGCCACTTACAACGGCGACCACATGTCGATGTACAGCACCAACGCCAGCATTTCCAAAACTTTGGTGAGAGAATTGGTAGCTTGGATTGCCCGCAGTGAAATGCCTGAAGATTGCGCCCGTCTGCTCGTGGACATCATCGACACACCGGTAAGTCCGGAACTTTTGCCCACCGACCAAAGCGGCAAGATTGCCCAAAAGACCGAAGATCTGGTTGGCCCTTACGAACTGCACGACTTTTTCCTCTATCATCTTTTGATGGACGCCTGCCCGATGGACCAATTGTTTTTCATGGCCCAGGAAAGTTTCCGCGACAATTACGACAAGGACACCATTTTGCACTGGCTCAAAACCTTTGTGCGCCGATTCTTCACGCAACAATTCAAACGTGCTTGTCTGCCCGAAGGAGCCCAAGCCGGACTTATTTCCTTGTCGCCACGAGGCGCCTGGTCGATGCCCTGCGATGCCATCTATCGCGCCTGGATGGAGGCCTTGGAAAATCTCTAAAGATTTTTCTTGAGCAATCTTGCAGTATCAGAAAGATTTATCTATCTTTGCGGCCGCTTTCGGAGCCTCTGTCGGAGTTATGAGAGAACCGGGTATGCTACGCGAGAAATTAACAAATAAAAGTTTATCAATCATGGACTTGATTAAAATTGCCGAACAGGCATTTGCAACCGGAAAGGAACATCCTTCCTTCAAAGCTGGTGACACCATCACCATCGCTTATCGTATTAAAGAAGGTAACAAAGAACGTATTCAGAACTATCGTGGCGTGGTTATCAAAATCAGCGGTCATGGTGACAAGAAGCGTTTTACTTGCCGCAAAGTATCTGACAACGTTGGTGTTGAACGTATTTTCCCCTTGGAATCTCCGTTTATCGAAAGCATCATTGTTAACAAGGTAGGTAAGGTTCGTCGCGCTAAATTGTATTATTTGCGTGCTCTCACCGGTAAGAAAGCCCGTATCAAAGAAAAAAGAGGTTAATCACTACCCTACTTTTCTCATAAAAGCAAGTTTCTCCACGAAGCTTGCTTTTTTTGTTTTTATCTAAGCGCGCTTCGTTGTATCTTCGCGCACAAATTGTGACATTATGAAATTAACACGATACCTTTTCTCGATACTGATAGCTTTTGCACTGACACTGCCAAGCTTGTTGGCGCAGGAAAATCCATCCGAACGATTGGTAAACAAATTGATAGAACAGAGCCAGACTTATCCTCAGGAAAAAATCTATCTGCACACCGACAAACCTTATTATTCCGCCGGCGATACCATCTGGTTCAAAGCCTACTTGCTGCATGCGGGCCTGCATCAGGCCATGCCTTTCAGCCGTTACGTGTACGTAGAGCTTATCAATGCACAGAATCAAGTGATTATCAGAGAAAAAGTACGTCCCGAGAATCAACAATATTATTGTCAGATGCCGCTCGACAGTAAAATGTTGCCAGGACAATACAGCCTGCGCGCCTACACCAACTACATGCGCAACATCGACGAAAGATATTTTTTCCGCAAGGATATTTTCATCGGAAACGTCATTCAAAGTGGAGACGATACGCAGGAAGCCATTCTGAATACGCCTTATTATGAAGGAAATACCGAAACTAACGACAATGCCAACAACGAGTCTGGCCAAGCTTCTTACAGTGTACAGTTTTTCCCCGAAGGTGGTCATCTGATAGCCGGAGCCTTGCAGACCGTAGCCTTCAAAGCTGTAGATACGGATGGTTGGGGCTGTCATGTGAGCGGCCATATCGAAGACGCTGACGGCAAGGAATTGGTTCAGTTTCAAGATGCCCATGCGGGCATGGGAAGTTTTGTGCTGATGGCAGAAAAAAACAAGACTTACACCGCTGTCTGCGAAAACGAATGGGGCGAGCAAGTTCGCATTGCTTTGCCCGCGGCCACCGATTCCACCTACAGCCTGCAAGTAACGCAACGCGCCCAGCAACTCATAGTCAAGCCCATCGTTCCCATGGACGCAACGCTATCGGAAGAATTGTACATGGTAGCCCATTTGCGCGGCGCACCTTATTATACTTACACCTTCCATGCCGAACAGCCTTATGTAGCCCTGCCCAAAGCAGAATTGCCTGCCGGTGTCATGCAGATTGTATTGATGAATGCTCATGGAGAATGTTTGGCCGAACGTTTGGCATTCATTCGTCAACCACGACAGAAACTGCTCGAACTCAGTGCCGACAAAACCGCTTATGGAAAACGCGATCGCGCTCATATCCAAGTGAAAACCTTGGCCAATGCCGATTTGTCCGTTTCGGTCACCACCGATGCTTATGTACAACTGGACAGCTGCGATATGACCATTGAATCGTATTTATTGCTCAGTTCCGATTTGAGAGGCCACATCGAAGAGCCGGGCACCTATTTTCTGGAAAGCAATCGTCAAGCAGATGCCCAATTGGATATTCTTATGCTGACACAAGGTTGGCGTCGTTATGACATTCCCAAGCTTTGCAGCGGCCTATTGGACGAACACACGCAACACGAACTGGAAGTAGGCTCCATTCTTTGCGGCAAATTGCAAACCTATCCCATCAGACGAGCCATTCCCAATGCGCATATTTCCATTTTCAATGCCGAGCACAATTATTTCAATGCAGTCACCACCGACAACCGTGGCCGCTTCTGCTTCGATGGTTTCGAATACGCCGACAGCACGTCATTTTTTGTACAGGCCGAAAAGAAACAACAAGGTGTGATTATGGAACTCAGCATGGAAAATCAGGATTTCCCGCAAGTCAGCTTCAAGATTCCCTACAGTCGCAAGGACATGGCCAACGACGAAACTTTGCAACGCTTGTTGCATCACAGCCGCGAACGCTATTATTTCGAAAACGGCACCATGACCATCGACCTGGACGAAATCGGCATCACGGTGAAAGCCTCCGACAATATCCGCAAAGAACGTGGCGCCCTATACCATTATGCCAGCTACACGTTCGAACCGGAAGACATCGAAGATTTTGCCGGAGCCACATTGATAGACATTCTCTTGCAAGCGCCCGGCATCACGCTGAACTCCACCGGCGACGGCATCCTTATGCGCAATGTCACCCCTTTGATTGTCATCAACAACATGACGGGACAAATGCAAGATCTCAGCACCATCCAACCCATGGACGTGGAAATGATTGACATTTTGAGAGATCCTTCGCAAACAGCTTTATATCAAGGCGGCGGCAACGGCGTTATCTGCATTTATCTGAAACAGGGCCAACGCAACGAAGAGCGACCTTTGGGAAGCCATCAGAAAGTGGTTCCTTATCTGGGTTACACCTCGCCCAAGGAGTTTTATCAGCCTATCTATTCGGTGGAAAAGAATCGTAACAACAACCTGCCCGATTATCGCAGCACGCTCTATTGGCAACCCAACTTGACTTGTGATGAAAACGGCATGGCCGACTTCCGATTCTACACCGGCGACAGCAAAAGCGACTGCACCATTCTGGTAGAAGGTATCGGTCCTAA
This sequence comes from Bacteroidales bacterium, assembly GCA_017380635.1. GTDB lineage: Bacteria > Bacteroidota > Bacteroidia > Bacteroidales > UBA1402 > UBA1757. The sequence continues at coordinate 7,811 of JAFODP010000017.1, forward strand.
AGGTGAAATCTTACGTAAAGTGTTGAAAGTACAAGGTAAATAAACTTTAGACTTCGCTGCGCAAATCCTTACCCCACATCATTTTCGTGCGTAAAGTATGCACGAAGGATTGGTCTTTGCGACGCACCAGCAATACCGGCGTATCGGCCAAGCGAACGCGCAAACGCGTATCGGAAGGCAAACTCAGCGAATGTCCGTCCAAAGAAACCAGATACTGTTTGCTACGGCTTTCCACCGACAAATCCACATAGGCATCGGCACCCAACACGATGGGACGCATGCTGAGCGTATGCGGAGCAATGGGCGAAAGAATAATACTGCGATTGTCGGGCATCAAAATCGGACCACCCACGCTCAAGGAATAGGCCGTCGAACCGGTAGCGGTTGAAAGAATCAAACCATCCGCCTGATAATCATTCAAATATTCTCCGTTCACAGAAGCATGGATATGCAACATGGCTGCCACATCGCGTCTGGTAATGGCAATTTCGTTCAAAGCCAAAGGATAATCGAATTTGATGCTTTCGGACGACAGACAAAGACGCGCGCGTTGCTCTATTTCATAATTTCCTTGCAGCAAATCGTCAAGCAATTGTGGCAAATCGTGGCCATCCGAAGCCGAAAGATAACCCAAACGTCCGGTATTGATACCCACAATGGGAATGGCTTGTCCGCCTACCCGACGGGCTGTATTGAGCAAAGTTCCGTCACCACCCAGACTCAGGGCAAAATCGGCTTGAAAACAATCGCCCAAAATGAAATCGTCCGCCTTGGGCGGCTGTGGCAATATAGCTTTCAGATAATCGTAAAAATCGGCTTCAATGAGCAGTTCTATCTGCTTTTCTTCTATCAGACGAAAAAACTCAAGTAATTGAGGCACAAAGGATTGTTGTGAATGTTTACCAAAAAGCGCTATCTTCATGACGAGGGTTATATTTTTTTAAAAAACATTTCTTAGAAATGTCTGACAAAAGCATTAATTTTGTCGGAATTTTCGCTGCAAAATTGATAAAAAAATAGCAAATGACCAAGTTAAGTGTAAATGTCAATAAAATAGCGCTGATCCGCAACGCCAGAGGTGGCAATCTGCCCAACTTGAGCCAAGTGGTTTTAGATTGTGAAAAATTTGGTGCTGAGGGAATTACCGTACATCCTCGCCCCGACGAACGCCACATCCGTTACCAAGATGTTTGGAATCTTCGTCCTCAGATAAGCACCGAATTCAATATCGAAGGTTATCCCTCTCCCGAATTCATGAAGTTGGTTTTGAGTGTCAAACCGCATCAAGTGACCTTGGTGCCCGATGCGCCCGATGCCCTTACTTCCAATGCAGGATGGGACACCTTGACGCATGCCGATTTTTTGCGCGACACGGTGGATGCTTTGCACGAAGCCGGCATCCGTTCTTCCATTTTCGTGGGCACCGATCTCAAATTGATAGAGCAAGCCGCCAAATTGGGCAGCGACCGCGTGGAACTGTACACCGGCCCTTACGCTGAAGCATTTGAAAAGCATGGCGCCGAGGCTTTGTTGCCTTTTGTCAAAGCCGCCGAAGTAGCTCGCAAATGTGGTTTGAGCATCAATGCCGGTCACGACCTCAACTTATTCAATCTGAAAGCTTTCCACGAAGCTATCCCTTACGTGGAAGAAGTTTCCATCGGTCACGCCTTGGTGGCTGATGCCTTGTATTTAGGCTTGGAGAAAACCATTGCCGCTTATAAAGAATGTCTGAAATAAATCAAATTATACCTTATGAATCCTTTGTTATTGATACAAGACGGGGCCGCAGCTATGCCCGAACTCACCTCACTCGCCGAACCTGTAGTTGAGGAAGTGGTACAGAAAATCAGCTTTTTCCAAATGGCTTTGAAAGGCGGTTGGATTATGATTCCTTTGGTTTTGCTGCTTTGCCTGGCCATCTATATTTTCATTGAACGTTGCATTGCCTTGAGCCAAGCCAAGAAAGAAGATCCCAACTTCATGAACCGCATCAAGGATTATATCCATAGCGGCAACATCGAATCGGCCATCAAACTTTGCAAGCAGACCAACACGCCCGCAGCCCGCATGGTAGAAAAAGGCATTTCTCGCATCGGTCATCCCATGAACGATGTGCAAGTAGCCATTGAAAACTTGGGCAACATCGAAGTGGCCCGTTTGGAAAAAGGTTTGCCTTTGTTGGCAGCCGTGTCAGGTGGTGCGCCGATGATTGGTTTCTTGGGAACTGTTTTGGGTATGGTTCGCGCTTTCTACGACATGGCATCTGCCGGCAACAACGTGGATATCACCCTTTTGTCTTCCGGTATCTACACCGCTATGGTTACCACTGTAGCCGGTTTGATTGTGGGTATTTTGGCTTATTTCGCCTACAACTATTTAGTATCGCGCGTTAACAGCGTGGTAAACAAGATGGAAAGCCGCACCATGGAATTCCTCGACTTGCTCAACGAACCTGCTCTTTAATCTTGTTAGCTAGGAATTATGGCCCTGAAAAGACAAACAAAAGCCGATGCCGCATTCAGCATGTCGTCCATGACGGACGTCATCTTTTTGCTGCTGATTTTTTTCATGATCACGTCAACGGTGGTGCATCCCAATGCCATCAAAATATTGCTGCCGCAAAGCAAACAGCAAACTTCGGCCAAACCGCTCACGCGTGTCACCATCGATCGTGATTTGAATTATTATGTCGCTTTCGGCAATGAAAAAGAACAGGCTATCGCCTTCGAAGACATCGAAGGATTCTTGCAATCCTGCATCGACAAGGAACCGGAAATGTACGTGGCGCTTTATGCCGACGAAAGCATTCCCTACAAAGAATTGGTCCGCGTACTGAACATCTGCAACGAAAATCATTTCAAATTGGTATTGGCCACGCGTCCGGCCGATAAATAAGGCTATGAAACTGCACAAAAACAACATCATCGCAGGTATCGGCACCGCCATCATCATGGCTGTGCTGCTCTTGTTCTTGATATTTTGTGGAATGGCCGCCAACACGCCGCTCAGCGAAGAAGGCTTGACGGTGAACTTCGGCATGGTGGATTTGTCGCAAGGATTGTTCGAGCCTTATAGCGAAACCAACAGCAGCACGCCGCAAGAAGACTTCACTCCCACTCAGCCCGCTACGCCTCCTGCCACGGCAGAAGTACCCAGCGAACAAGAACTTATCACCCAAGAGGAAGAATCGGTCGATCTGGCTGCCGAAGCCAAAAAGAAAGCAGAAGAGGAAGCTCGCTTGCGTGAAGAGGAACGTCGTCGCCTTGAGGAAGAGCAACGCCGTTTGGAAGAAGAAAGAAAACGCCAGGAACAAGAACGTCAGGCTGCAGAAATTAAAAATCAGGTGGCCAATGTATTCGGTTCGCAAAAAGGCAGTGAAAGCAGCAACCAAGGTCAAGGCGAAGTGCTGGCCGGCAACCAAGGACAAGTACAAGGCAACACCGAATCGGCCAATCAAGTGGGTAGCGGCAGCGGTTATGGAGATTTCTCGCTCGATGGTCGTTCTCACATGGGCGCCCTGCCCCGTCCTTCATTCAATATCGAAGCAGAAGGCGTGGTAATGGTGCGCATCGTGGTAAACAATGAAGGTCACGTTATCAGCGCCAGCATCGATTTGCAAGGCACCGATACCGATAATATGGATTTGCGCAACGCCGCCCTTAGCGCAGCAAAACAAGCTAAATTCAACGCTATACAAACAAAAGGAAATCAGGCTGGTAGCATCACCTACCGTTTCCGTCTCAGATAAAACACTTACTACACATCGCTTATGATATTGGTATTTTTAGCCCAAGGTTTCGAAGAAATAGAAGCGCTCACTTGTATTGACATTTTGCGCAGAGGTGGCTTAGAAGTTAAAAGCGTTTCCATCCACCAAGAAAAAATGGTAGAAGGAGCTCATGGCATCAAGGTACAGGCCGACTTGTTGTTCGACGAAATTCCGCTTGATGCAGAAGCTTTGATTTTGCCCGGCGGCATGCCTGGAACGCTCAATCTGAAAGCGCACCAGGGACTTTGCACCTTGTTGCTCAGTTTTGCCGACCGCAAAGACAAAACCTTGGCAGCCATCTGTGCTGCGCCATCTATTTTTGGAGAACTAGGTTTGCTAAAAAACAAGAAGGCCACCTGTTACCCCGGTTTCGAAGAGCAATTGACCGAAGCCCACGTATCTCGTCGTTCAGTGGTAAAAGACGGCAATCTTATCACCGCCAACGGCCCCGGTCATGCTATGGATTTCGCGCTAAAACTACTTGATCATTTGGCCGGTAGCGAAAAGGCCGAAGAAATTCGCAAAGGATTGAATATTTAATCCAAGTTTCTGTTTTCTAAAAATTCGAGCACCAAGGCATTGAAAGCTTCGGGCTGCTCCATATTGAGCATGTGGCCACAATCGTCCAGAACGCGAGCGTAGCCATGGCTTAAGTATTGCATTTCGCGAGGTCTGAAATGTGCCGGATCTTTTACATCCTTGCTGCCACGAACCATCAGCGTAGGAACATCCACCGGTGCTATTTCTGCCATAGCTTTCCACGCATCGCGACCATAAATCAGACGAACCTCCTTGTGTAAAGGCTGCCAAGCCGACCAATCGTCTATCATGGCTTTCAGATCGCTGCGGATGCTTTCCCGGCGGCTACCTCCGCCGGCCACCAACATATCCAACCATTCCTGCTTCATCACCTCAACACCTTTCTCTTGCAAGGCGGCAATTTCGGCATCTCGTTTAGCACTTTCTTCGGGTGTCATAGGCTCGCTGGGACCTTTACTGGGATGAATGCCGCCGCTTGCCATCACACAAGAGAGCATACGCTGCGGCGCCAAAGCCAGCATATCACCGGCCACGAAAGATCCCATGGAAAGTCCCACAATATGAGCCTTTTCAATACGCAAACTATCCATCAGCGTAATCACGTCGTCCAGGTGGGTAAATTGAAAATCTTCTCGCTGCTGCGACGACTTGCCATAACCACGAAAATCGAAACGAACAACACGATAATCCTTGGCAAAAACATCAAACTGAGCATTCCACATACGCGTATCCAAAGAATGTCCATGCAGGAATATCAGCGTTTCGGGACCACTACCCTTCATCTCGTAATACAAAGAGGCGCCCCCGCTGGAAGGGATATATCCACTTTCCGTTTTTTTCGTACAGGAGACAAACAAGACACTCACTATCAAGGCAATAAACAAGCCTCTCTTAAAACATAAACGACACATAGTATTCATCATTTGTAGCTAAAAAAAGTGACACCGACCTTCTTGGGCAAGTGTCACTTCTATTATTTTCAAATATAGGATCAATCTTCGTCAATCATTTGAATCTTTTTGATAATCAAGTCTCTATCTTCCTTCAGCTTATCAATATTGCGTTGCATTTCCTGCAAAAGTTTAGCACCTGAATTTTTGGAAGAAGTAAAGAAACCGATGTTGTTTTCGCAAGTCTTGATTTCCGAACAGATGGCTTCGTATTGACGCATCAGACGTTCGCGTTCGCGCTGCAACTTATTCTGTCCCTGACTCTTGATATCGGCCAAATTGTTTTGGAAGCTGCTCAATCGACGTGACGAACGATCGATATTCATACGGCTCATCTGAGCATCGACGGCTTCACGCCACAAAGTATAGATTTTGTCTTTTTCCTTGAAAGGCACGTGACCAATTTCCGACCAACGAGCATTCCAATCTTTCACCTGTTGCAAAGCTTCTTCCTGCGACAATTCGGCATCGAAGGCTTTCACTTCTTCAATCAAAGCTTTTTTGGCTGCCAAATGCTGCTGTTCCTGATTGCGCTGCGACGAACCAAATTTTTCTTTCTGTTCGAAGAAATAATCGCAAGCAGCAATGAAGCGTTTCCACAAAGCATCGGAATATTTACGAGGCACTTGACCTATTTCTTTCCATTCTTTTTGAAGCTTCACCAATTCGTTGGCAGTAGCCGTCCATTGAGTGCTGTCTTTCAAAGCTTCCACCTTTTCGCAAAGCGCTTTTTTCTTCTCCAAATTGGCATTGAGATTTTCTTTCATTCCTTTGTAGAAGTTGCTCTTAGCCAAGAAGAAAGCATCACAAGCAGCACGATAACGTTCAAAAATACGGGTGTTCGATTTCTTGGGAGCAAAACCGATGGTTTTCCAAGTTTCCTGCAAAGCCATCACTTCTTCGGTCTTGGTTTCCCAAGCCTTGAACGAAGTCAAGGCCGTCACATCGATAGATTCAATTGTCTCACAGATAGCGGTTTTACGTACCAGATTTTCCGTTTCGGCTTCTTTCAGTTTTTCAAAAAAGGCTTGATATTTCTTATTGATTTCGGTAGAAGCATTCTTAAAACGTTGCCAGATTTCTTCGCGGATATCTTTGGCCACCGGACCGGTTTCGCGCCATTGTTCGTGCAATTCCTGCAATTTTCTGAAAGCCACCACTACATCGGGAGCATCTTGCAATTTTTCGGCAGCTTCGCAAAGAGAAGTCTGGGCTTCAAGGTTCTTTTTGCTATCGTAATCGCGGAATTCATTATACAGACGCAACTGATCGTAAAAGCGTTCCACTTCGGCCTGATAACGTTTCCACAAATCGTTCACATGTTCTTGCGACACAGGGCCACAGTCTTTCCATTCCTGCTGCAAACGACGCACTTCGTTGAGGCTCTTGTGAATATCTTCACTATCTTCGTTCAAAGCATGAATAGCTTCGATAATCTGATTCTTCTTTTCCAAATTTTCCTGACGCATTTTTTCGAGCAAAGCCACTTGTTCTGCTCTTTTTTCACGCCACAAATTGATGATAGATTTGAATTCGGTTTCCAAAGCATAATAAGCATCCATGGCGAAATTTTCGATAGCATTACCCGCTTCTACGAAGAGTTTCTTGGCCACTTCAATTTCTTGTTTCTGACGCTTGTAAAAAGCCGATTTAATAGCATCAACCTTTTCTCTTTCAGGTTGTTCTTCGGCCATCACTTTCTTTAGATATTCAATGTAATCGGCAGCCGTCTGCGGTGCTTCGGCTTGCGACATGAGGTCTTCTACTTCTTGTTCACTTGCGCTTACTTGTGCGTCTAGTACTTGTTCCTGATCCTGTGCAAGAACATTGTCGAGAGATTCTTTGCTTTCCATCATAATATACATTGAATAGTCAAACATAACAAGAAAGCCTTTTTCAATCGGCTTTCTCCATAATCAAATAAACCGGCGGACAGGCTTAGCCATCACGCTTGGGAAATGCAAATAAAACCATTTTATTTTGGAAAACAAAACCGAGCCCCGTATTTTTGCACAAATTTTAAGCTTTATCCATGACAGGCATAGACATTATTCTCATTATCGCCGGCGCCCTTTGCATGATACTCGGTTTGGCCGGCTGCATCATTCCTATTATTCCGGCTTGTCCGCTCAGTTATTTAGGTTATTTCCTGCTGCATTGCACATCGACCATACAATTCAGTCCCAAACAATTGTTGCTGTGGGCATTGTTGGTGATAGTGGTGCAGGCCATGGATTATGTTTTCCCCATCATCGGAGCCAAGAAAATGGGAGGCAGCAAAGCCGGCTCATGGGGTTGTACCATCGGAATGTTAGTGGGTATGTTCATCGGTCCGGTCGGCATCATTCTGGGTCCCTTTCTGGGCGCAATTGTTGGAGAATTGATAGACGGAAAAGAAGCATCGAAAGCTTTTGTGGCAGGTGTAGGTTCATTCCTGGGATTCCTGGCCGGCACCATCAGCAAACTGATAGTTTCCGTAGCTTTATTGGTGGTATTTATCAAAGCCTTGATTTAGGCTTTCGCCGTCTTCTTTGTACGCAGACTTATCAGGAAATAAGCCAAAGCGCCGAATAAAATCGTCAGCAAGGTATTCAGACCGTGTACCGTCAAGGCAAAAGTGCCGGCTTGAACGGAGGAAATGCCGTAACAACCCATGGTGAAAATCACCATAAAGTGCCAAGCCCCGATGCCGCCCTGTACGGGTGCCACAATACCGAAACTTCCCATGATATGCGCAGTAAACATGGCCAACATACTGAGTTCGAGCGGCACATGGAAGAAATATTTTCCCACGTAGAAAGACAGGAAATAAAATCCCCAGATAGCTATCGTATAAAAGATAAACAAACCCGGATGTCTCAAATGGCGCACACTCAACATGCCTTCCCAAAGTTGCTTTAAAGTTTGTTGCACTTTTTTATACACCGTCTTCGTTTTCAGATACTTGAAAGCAAAAACAGCCAAGACCACGAAAAGTAACACAGCGAGCCACAATTTCCAGGAAGTAAGTATCGCTACGATTTTTTCGGCCGAAGATGGATTTTCCACAAAAAACTGACGAAAAACATCCAATTGCAACAAAATAGCCGCTAAAGCCATCAATGCCAAACAGATAATATCGAACACGCGCTCGGTGACCACTGTTCCCAAGGATTTGGAAAAAGAACTGCCGTCGTATTGTTTGAGCAAAGCGCAACGGGCCACCTCTCCGATACGCGGAAAAAGCAGGTTGGCGCCATAAGCCACAAAGACGGAAAGTATGGTATTGCCTACGCGCACACCGGGCGTCACTTCATCGAGCAATTGTTGCCAGCGTAGACCGCGGATAATCATCGGAAGCAGGAAAAGCAAGACATACACGCCTATCCATTCCCAGCGCAAGCCTTCTGCAAAAATAGCCTTCATGGCTTCGAAATCCATCTTGCGGAACACCAACCAAAAGAGAAAGATGCCCAAAACAAGCGGCAATAGCCATTGCAATATCTTTTTTATTCTATCCATATAGCGATTTTTTCAATTAATTTTCTACTTTTGCCGAGATTTAGGTGCGGCGAGGAGAATGAGAGCGCAAAAATAGGCATAAATACTCAGATGCACGCACTCCATGTTTAACTTTTTCCTTACAACTGTGGATGACGACGGTAAAACCCAAAAAGGCATTAGGCCAGCATTTCCTCAAGGATTTGTCGGTAGCGCGTCGCATCGCCGACAGCATTGACACTTGCCCACAATTGCCCCTGCTCGAAATCGGACCGGGCATGGGTGTATTGACGCAATTCCTGATGGAAAAAGAGCGTCCGCTCAAGGTGGTGGAAATAGACCGCGAATCGGTGGCTTATCTTCAGGATAATTTCCCCAAACAGCTCAGCGACAACATCATTGCCGGCGACTTCCTGAAAATGGATTTGCAGGAATGTTTTAACGGACAGCCCTTTGTGCTTATCGGCAATTATCCTTACAACATTTCGTCTCAGATTTTTTTCAAAATGCTCGACTACAAAGCTTTGATTCCTTGTTGTGCCGGCATGATACAGAAAGAAGTGGCCGAACGCATCGCCTCGCCTGCGGGCAAGAAAGCCTATGGCATTCTGAGTGTGTTGCTGCAAGCTTATTACGATATAGAATACTTATTTACGGTAAGTGAACATGTTTTCGATCCGCCGCCAAAAGTAAAATCGGCGGTGATAAGGATGACCCGCAACCACCGCGAAAGTCTGCCTTGCGACGAAAAATTGTTCAAAACGGTCATCAAGACGGCTTTCAACCAAAGACGCAAGACTTTGAGAAATTCTCTCAAGCCTTTGCTTGGTAAAGAAGCAGCCGTCTACAGCGAGCCTATTTTTGACAAACGCCCCGAGCAATTGACTGTCGATCAGTTTATCGAGCTCACGTTATTGGCAGAAAAATCGCTCAAGCAAGCCAAAGCTTGACAATTAACCCGAAGTATCATCGTCGGCAGCAGCTGACAGAAAAGAAGAACGACTATGGCCGAAATCAAATTGTTTTATCACGAAAACGGTCGCATCAAGATAAACCGCAGTTTGGACTTCCTTAAAGAAACGCCTCGCGAGAAATTCCTATGGATCGATCTCAACGACGTGGACGAAGAAGTGGAAGAACAGTTGGAAGACTTTCTGAAAATCTATATTCAGGACGAAGAAGAAATGGAAGAAATCGAGATGAGTTCGCGCTACATCGAAACTTCCGACACTTTGGTGCTCAACTCCAATTTCTTTTTGCAGGATTACGAGGTAGAAACCCTTTCGTTTATCATCAAGAATGATATTCTCGTTACCGTTCACAGCGAAAATCTTCCCACTTTGAACGAAGTGGCCAAGCGTCTGACGGCCAATCCACGCAACTACCCCAGCGGTTATCATGTGATGGTGGCCATCCTGGAAGCCCGTGTGGAAAAAGACGCCGACCTTATCGAGGACATCATCGACAAAATTGCCAATCTGAGCGACTCCATTCGCGAAGCAGACGAAGATATCTTGATGGAAATCACGCAATTACAAGAACAGAGCTTGGCACTTCGACAGAACATCATCGAAAAGCAACGCTCCATCTCCAACCTGCTCAAGAGCGAATTTTTGCCGCAGGAACTTATGTCGAAATGTTCGATGATTATCAAGGACATCAATTCTCTGATCGACCACACCAAGTTCAGCTTCGAACGTTTGGATTATTTGCAGGACACTTTCCTGGGTTTGGTTAACATCGATCAGAACAAGATTATCAAGATCTTTACCATTGTGTCGGTTATCTTTATGCCTCCCACTTTGGTGGCCAGTATCTACGGACAGAACTTCAAGAATATGCCCTTGCTCGACAATAGTTGGGGATTCTGGATTTCTTTGGGTATCATGTTCCTCTTTTCGGGCATCATCCTGTTGGTGTTCAAAAAGAAGAAATGGCTGTAAACCTGCTTAATACAGTTTGATATATTCGTAGCTGTTTCCCACAGCCGACAAATACTTTTCGAAGGCCTCTTTGCTGAGTACCACCGTTCCACGACAATCGTTGGGATGAAAGCTTAGCCAAGAGGCTTGCTGTAAGTTCTCGTCGAGGAAAAGATGCACATGATTTTCGTGGTCGTTAATCAGGCCGAATGGCGACACACTGCCGGGTTCCAGCCCCAAATACTTTTCCATGCGTTGCGGAGAAGCAAAAGAAAGCCGGCCCTGACGGAGCAGATGTTCCAAATCGTGAATCGCCAAAGACTGCTCAGCATGGAAACAAACCAAGTAATGACGATTGCCCTTGTGGTTGCGGAAAAAGAGATTCTTACAATGTACCGAACCATCGTCGTGCCAGTACTTCATGGCTTCGGCGATGGTTTTTCCTTCGGGATGATGATAACATTCGTAGGGAATATCCTGAGCTTTCAGGTATTCAAAGACAATTTCTTCGCGCGTCATTATTCTATTTCCACATCGTTGACAAAATCGTAGAAGGTGTTGCGCATCAAGTCGGCCAACTTCAGCTGATAAGTGATATAGGCAGAAAGGTGCGTGGTGTAGGCATTGTTCAGACGATCGCGCTCCAAGGCAAGTGCTTGGCTATCAATATCGCCGTCGGCATAGCGGGCACGCGTGATTTCGAAGCTCTTTTCGGCCACCTCGATATTCTTTTCCAGCAATTGCAAACGCTTCAGACTGGTGTTCACTTCGGACACCAGGTTGAGCACTTCGCTCTCGATATTACGACGAACCTGTTCCTGTTGATTTCTGGCTTTCTGCAAATTAGCTTCGGCTGCACGCACACGGGCCTTATTTTCACCAAAATCGAGAATAGGCACGCTTACCGTCAAACCCACCCCATAGTTTTGCGGACGCACCAGATAGTCTTTGGTCACGTTTTGGAAAGAGGTAGTAATTTCGCCATCGTTGCCCAATTCACTGACACCTGATTTTTCGAAATAAGCCGTGAGCGAAGCCGAAGGCAGACCTTGTGCTCTCTGTCGCTTGATGCTCATTTGACGCAATTCCAGCTGAATTTCCTGTTCACGGATTTCCAAACGGTTCTTCATGGCCAGTTCGATGGCTTTATCCGGATCCACTATCACAGGTTTATAATCGAGCATATCCATGCTGAGCACCACACTATCGCTGATATTCAGACCAATCAGTTCCTTGAAGGAATTTTCCAAAGACTGCTGATTGATAAGCGACATTTCGAAACTGTTTTGCGCTTCGGCCAGGTCGACTTCCATCTGCAACACATCCACTTCCTTAATCAGACCGGCAGCAAATTTATTCTTGGCCAAGAGATAAGCTTCCTCCTGTCGTTGCAAGTTGGTTTCGGACAATTCTCTGCGCTTTTGTACCTGCAAAAGATTGTAGAAAGAACTCATCACGCTGTACACCAAGTCTAAGTCTTGACGTTTCAACTGTTTCTGCGTCTGTTCGTAATTCAACTTAGCCTGACGCATGGACGAACGGATATTGTTATAGGCGTAGAATGCATCCAAAGGCTGTTCAAAACCGATACGCGTGTTCATATTCATCAAGCGCTTGGAGTTGTAGATATCGTCCGTATTGCTCAAACCACCGGACAAATAGATACGACCATCGGTAATCAAAGGTTGATTGATACTCAAATTGGCGTTGTAACCCAACTGACGCACAGGATAATAGCTGATACCGGCCGTATCTTCGAAACTACGGATGGTCTCGGTATACTGAGGCAGGTTGAAATTCATGTCGATATGGGTCTTCAATCCGGCCAAAGTGGCTTTCATATCGTACTCCATAATCATTTTATCCTGTTCCAAATTGAGCATATTCACACTCTTGTTGCGAGCGATAGCCACACTCTGATCGAGATTCAGATGATATACTTCGGCTGACGCCATTTGAACAGACAGCAAGGCCAACAAGCCAAGGATTACTTTCTTCATGAGGCTGTGTTTTTTTAGTGTTTTCAATTCGATTGATTATCCGCGGGTTCTCATGATGGCTTCTTCCACATCATCGGGACGATCGTTCTTTTCGTCCGAAGAAATGACACCATCCTTGATAAAGATGATACGACGACTGTATTCCGCCACTTCTCTTTCGTGCGTGATAACGATAAGGGTATTGCCTTCGCGATGCAATTCATCGAAAAGTGCCATGATTTCCACACCGGTTTTGGAGTCGAGCGCTCCGGTAGGTTCGTCGGCAAGGAGAATACCGGGATTGGTCACCAAGGCTCGGGCAATGGCCACGCGCTGGCGCTGTCCCCCACTCAATTCGGATGGCTTGTGATTCATACGGTCGGCCAGGCTCACTTTTTCCAAGGCTTTAATGGCCCGCTCGCGCCTTTCGGCGCGAGACACCCCCGCATACATCAAGGGAAGTTCTACGTTCTGCAAAGCCGTCATCTTGGGCAAAAGGTTGAAGTTCTGAAAGATAAAGCCGATTTCACGATTACGCATGGCCGACAATTCATCATCGCTGAGCGAGCTCACGTCGCGTCCACGGAATTTATATTCGCCGGAAGTAGGCGTATCCAGACAACCCAAAATATTCATCAAGGTAGATTTACCGGAACCCGAAGGACCCATGATGGCGACATATTCGTTGGTATCGATACTCAAATCCACCCCGTTCAAGGCAGGCACCAAAAGGTCGCCTATCTCGTATTTTTTGGTCAAGTTCTTAATATCTATCAACATAAGGCTTCGCTTTTATTCATAACGTATAGATTCTATGGGCGAAAGATTGGCCGCTTTGCGGGCGGGAAGCCAACCGAAGCAAACCCCTACCACCACCGAAAAGGTAAAAGCCACCAGCACCGAATACAGACGCACAAAAGTGGTAACATTGGTAAAGAGCGCAATTCCCCAAGAAAGAGACAATCCCAACAAGACACCAATCAGACCGCCGGTGATACTGATGGCCACCGCTTCGATGACAAATTGGCTCATGATATCCGATCGTCTGGCACCGATGGCACGACGGATACCGATTTCGCGCGTACGTTCCATCACCGTGGCCAACATGATATTCATGATACCGATACCGCCCACCAACAAAGAAATAGCCGCAATAGCTCCCAAAAGAAAATTATAGATACGACGTTCGTTTTCTTCCTGTTTGAGCAATTCATAAGGAATGACGATACTATAATCTTGGTTGTTGAAATGATGACGGTCTACCACTTGTCTGATAACTTCGGCCGATTCGAGCAAATGATTGGAATCTTTCACCTTGACAGTAATCTGCTTGATTTCGCTATCCAGAAGATTATCTTTGGAGAAACGTTTATTGAAGGTACTCAGTGGAATATAGACATCGTTGTTAAGGTCGCGGGAAGCCAATTCGCCGACGGTTTCGGTAAACACCGCCTTGGAAGCCATCACACCGATAATTTCCATCCATTGGTCTTCCACTTTGATTTGTCGGCCGATAGGATCTTGGTTGGCAAAATACAACTTGGCCAAACCGGCGCCCAAGACGCAAACTTTCATATTCGCATCGTACTGTTCCTGAGTGATAAAACGGCCATTGGCAATTTCGTAATTCAGAATTTCGATAAAAGCCGGCGTCACACCAATCAAAGTAGATTTGGTACTGACATCGCCACGTTGGGTTTCCACTTCGCGTTCGGCTTGAGGCGCCACGTCGTCCACCGTGGGCAAAAGTTTCTTGATGGAAGCCGCATCGGCCAGGCTGAGACCCGGCGAGAATTTGGCACGAACTTCTTCCAATTCTTCGTTCGACATATTGCGCTCGCGCACAATGATATTGTTCACACCCAAATCCTGGTATTTGGCGATAGCTTCACGCTTGGCACCTTCGCCGATAGACAACATCGCAATCACCGACGACACCCCGAAAATAATCCCCAGCATGGTGAGGAAAGAACGAAACTTATGATCGAGCAAAGCGTGTATCGCGATTCTGATTATTTCATCAATCTGCATCTTCTGTCTGTTTTAATTCAACGGGAACCAAAGTCTGACCTTGGCGCAGACCATCGCCTTCCACTACCGAATGAGAGGAATTGCGGCCCACTACCTTGACCGCCAAATCTTCTTGTCCCAACAAATTGCTGACGCGCACAAAATATTGCTTACCCTCGCGCCACAAACATTCATTGGGAATATAGAGCACGTCGTGCAAATCCTTGGCTATCATCTGACAACTGGCCGTCATACCGGGTTTGAGACGCAAATCGCTGGAATCGATTTTTACTGTGACATCGAAGACCTTGCGATAATCGTTGTTGCTGTACTGACGACACAAAAGGCCAATTTTTTCCACTTTGGCCGAGAAAGTCAATTCGGGCATGGCATCCATACGTACAATGACGGGCATTCCCACATAAACCTTGGAACGATCCACTTCGTTGATGGTGGTTTTCACTTTCATCCAAGTCATGTCGGGCACGCTGCCATAAGAGTTGCCCACGCGCACTTCGTCGCCCACTTTGAGCATCGGACCGCGACCACGACGTGTGGAAGCCACTTGGAAGATGCCTGAAATCGGCGTGCGAATGGTCAGTTTTGGCAGCACATCGTAAGCCATCTTCACCATCGATTCGGCTTGCGCCACACGGATACGCTGAATTTTTTCATTGTTGGCAGCCACCACTTTCGCATATTCGATGTTGCGTTTGGCTTTTTCGTAATTAATTTCTGCCTGTTTGAATTGCAACTGACTGATATAACGATTCTTTTCGGTTTCAAACTCGGCACTGGCCATACGCAATTTACGCATATTGAAGTCGGCTTCCTGCTGTTTTTTCTGGGCGTCCAAACGTTTGGCTTCAATCTCGTTATTCACCAAAAGATTGTTCAATTGGGCCATCTCATTTTCCAAAGCCGTTTCTCTATCCACGATAAACTGTTTCACGGCACTGGGATCGAACTGCACGATAGAATCGCCCGCCTGCACTTCGGTGCCATGATCGAGCATACCGATAATCTTGAACGAAGACCAATAACGACCAAAACGCGGCATAACGAAAGTTTTGGTATCGGCCGTCACCAATTCGCCGCTCTCGGTTATCACTTGCTTGAAGTCGCCACGCATCACCTTCATCTGCACCGTCTTTTCTTCCTGTTTTTTGTCGCAGGCAGTCAGCAGCACTGAGGATAGCAATAGCAAGTTTATGAATCTGATTGCTTTCATTCGGCAGCCTCCTTCTCGTTTTTAGCCTCTTCCGTCTTGGGATAAGGATACATCAATGCCAATTGTTCCTTGGCTTTCAAACCAGATTTCACAATAACATAATCGGTATTGCGTTGACCCAATTCTACTTCTTTGGTGCGGAAGCCTGAGGCCGTTTTCACATACACCACGTCTTTGCCATCTTCTTGGAACAAAGCTGTTTGCGGAATAAAAATCTGGTCGGGAATTTCATCCACGATAATGCGACAACTCACCGTCAGACCGGGCATAAGTTCGGGATCCTTGGTCAAATCCTGATTCACGGGCGAGGTAATCAGCACTTCGACGGGGAAAACCTTGATCTTGGAATTGTTCGATTTGTTCACGGCCAAATTGGCAACCATCTGCACTTCGCCCCAATAGGTAGAATCGGCAAAAGCATCGGGACGAATCATCACTTTCAAGCCTTTCTTCACCTTGGAAATATCCACTTCGTTCACCTTCAGATTCACTTTCAGTTCGCGCAAGTTGGGCAATTCTATCATCTGCTGACCACTCCACACCGATTCGCCTTCCTGGTATTTGGCCTGAGTAGAATAATTGGTTCGAATCATCACGATACCGGCACTGGGCGCTTTCACCACCAGTTTCTCGAGCGTCGAGTTGGCATCTTGCAATTCTTTTTCCGACTGATGGATGCTCAGTTCCTTCTGATAGCGTTCTTCTTTCTGCGTACGACGAGTGTTCTCGATCTGTTCTTCGGCCTGCTGCAAAGAGATCTCGGCCTGTTCCAGACTCAATTGGATTTCCTGACGCGTAATATCGGCTTCATATTGTGCCGATTCCAGATTCAAACGCGTAATTTCCAATGAAATCTTGCTCACTTCGAAATCGGAAATCTGACCTTCGAGCGAATTTTCGTGCTGCGCCTTCATCTTTTCCAATTCGGCATAACTAAGTTCCAGACGCTGTTGGGCATCCACGATAGCTTTGCGCACTTCGGTGGCATCGAAAGTCATCAGGGTATCACCTTCTTCCACGGCCGAACCGTCTTCGATAAGCGTCGCGATTTTCAGGTTGTTGCCATAACGCCACGAAATATCGGGCGAAGACACGATACGCGATTGGGTCGATTGCACATCACCTTCTTCATACAGGTCGATGTAGAAAGTTCCTTGGCGCACTTCCGTTACCGGAATCTCCAAATCCTTGTTCTTTTGCGAACCGCATGACATCATCCACAATAAACACAACAAACAACTCGTTGTACGAAAAAATCTCATATTATTGATCTTTAGCTATTTTATTATCTTCCGGTTTAATCAGACTGACAATATCGCCTTCCTGCAGGCCTTGGCCAATCACCGCCTCAAATTCCGACTGAGCCACCACGGAAACAGGCTTACGCAGATATTGTTTGCCTTCTTTTTGCTTGACATAAACCACACGCGTGCTGTCTTCGTCGAAAACAGCCACCATGGGCACGATAATGGTATCGGGAATATGTTTGAGCAGCACTTGACAGTTGGCACTGATTTCGGGATCGAGCACCGCCGTGGCAGAATCGATTTGCGCCGTAACATCGAACACGTTCACATTGGAACCTTGCACCACAGGACGACTCACCGGCGTTTTAGATTGAATGCGACCATAAGCTTTGACGCCCGGCAAACCGGGAAAAGTAAAATTCACCGCCTGACCACTTTCCATGCGCTTCACATCCTGTTCCAGCACTTCCATCTGTACATGACGTTCGTCGCCCACCACAATCATACCGATTTCCTGACGCATTTCATCGCCCGACATCAACTTGCGCGAAGGCATAGCCGGACAATTAACCAACAAAATCATGCCACTGGCCGGCGCTTTGATGATAGTGTGATCCATCACATAAGAATATTGTTCTTCCAGTTCCTGATACTGACGCAATTGCATTTCCAAACGCTTCAATTCGGCTTCGTTGACAATTTTCATCGTGGCCAATTGTCGGTCGAGTTTGGCTTGCTGGATGGCGTTCTTGCGCAGATTCAGCTCGGCAATTTTACGTTGATTGGGTGTGTAATAAGCTAATTGCAAGGAATCCAATTGGGAGAGACGCGCCTGGATGGCGTTATTCTTGGCTTGTGCTTCGAGTTCGGCGTATTGCGATTTCAAATTGGCCACGCCCGATTCGTACGAGAGATGACCTTGTTCCACATAAAGGGAAACCGTTTCGCGAAGTTCTTCGTAATAGGTATTGTCCAACACACAAACCACATCACCTTCCTGCACATAAATGCCATCGTCCACCACCCATTGGGTCATAGACCAACGCAATTCATTGATAGCTGTTACAGGGATGGTTTTTGACGGCAATACCGTCCCCTCTACCTGAAGGTAGTGACGAAAATCTCCCCGATAAACTTTGGCTGTAAAGGTCTGTGATTCGTCTGTTGGCTGACAAGCCATAAAAAACAGCGACATTATCGCTAACAAAACAAGACGATTCATCATGACACAAAGGTACTGCGAATCTAATGCTTACGCAAATATGTTAAGAGATATTAGTATTAATTCACAATTGAGGAAAGCCCGACGACAAATCATCGAAAAGACGCAGCCAAGACGGCAGAATCCGCTCTATCGTGTAGTTTTTCATGTGGGCTTGGGCGCGCTGCGACATGTCGCAGCGCAAAGCTTCGTCACGACACAAACGGAGCAGCGCATCGGCATAGGCATCTTCGTCGAAACAAGGTACCAACAGTCCGCTTTGGCCATTTTGCAACATTTCTTCCATCATTTCGTTCAGACGAAAAAGCACGGGCACCAAACCGGCTTGCTGTGCTTCCATCTGACTGAGCCCCTGAGCTTCGGTGCGAGAAGGCAATGCAAAAACGGCAGCTTGCGCATACAGACTTTCGTCCCAAATGGGCGGCAAGAGCAAAACGCGAGGCATTTTTTCCCGAAGAATCATTTGTTCCAGTTTGGCTTTATCCGGACCATCGCCGCGCAAATGCAATTGCCAATCGGGCAAAAGTGCTGCCAACTTAGACCAAACACGCAGCAAGATATCCAAACCTTTGTCTTTGCAGGAAAAACGTCCCGTGTAGAGTATGATTTTTTCGGCCGAAGTTCGCACGGCCGAAGTCGTCACCGGATTGGGAATCGCAAACATTTTGTCGGACAAGTTTTGTCGTTCGCCGGCCGACAAGGCAAAAGCATTTTCCAAAGCATTCAGCACATGCGTTTTATACGAACCGTGCAAGAGCACATAAGCTGCCGATTGTTGTATTTCGTCACGAAGCATGCGACAGACCTTTTTATCCGACAAAGAGGGAAAGAGCTTGATATACAGATATCGCAACATAGACTTCCATTGCGAAGGACGCCAAGCCCCTACAGGAAAATCCATTTGACGACGTCGTTGGAAAAGCCAAGCAGGATCGGCATGCAACACATTGATTACCTTATGTTTGGCATCGGCATCAAACAAACGATACACCAAAGAAGCCACGCCTTGGTTCAAGACAATATCGAAATCTTGCGTGCAAATAAGTTGCTTCAAATAGGAAAGATTCTCGGAGGCATTGATATCTCGCTGATTTGGAAGACGATAGCAAGTGAAGGTTTCAGCATCGGGCCAAGCTGTCTGCGATTTTTTCCACGAAACAAAAGCCACCTCATGACCTTCCTGACGAAATGCCAGGGCCAATTGCAGACTAAGCTTCTCTATGCCGCCCAGGGCCGGAAAAGTAGACAGAACAAACAATATCCGATGCTTCATCACTTAGGCAAGAATAAGAATCAGAGCATATTTGACGTAATCTTTCAGGCGCTTACGATAACCCGTACTGGTCCAGAAACTGAAAATTTCCTTGGCAAAATCTTCGTTGCGCGTCTGATAAGCATAATGCAATTCGTCGCGCAAAGCTCGCTTCATGAACGACTTGATGGATTTCTTTCCCAAACCCAGACACTGCGCAATCTGATAAGTCTGACGGGCACAAGTCCAGATGAAACGATGTTTTTTGTACAAGTCGCGACTATGACTCACCGATTCATCCAACACACGATAAGCCAAATGATCGTAAGGCAGATAGCATGCCGGACCGGCCATCAGCAGCACCGAAGTGATAGGCAAATCTTCGGCCACCACCGACGAAGCAATAAAGATTTCGGGAAAAGCCTGATAAGCTTTCAGAACGATTTCCTTGCGATAAGTTGCCGCCGACAAAACCACCGTGGGAAAAAATTGCTTCGACAGAAAACGAGCGGCCGTTGCCGGACCAAAATCTTTATCGCGGAAAATTTGTTCTTGGTAAGGCGATGTTTGTTCCTCGAATTCCTGACGGTTCTGCATCCAATTTTTAGCACGAGCATAGACAAAACTCAGTTGCGGATGCGCACGGAAAGCATCTATCTCGCGTTGCAGTTTATGTGGATCCAACCAAAAATCATCGCCGGCACAATCGGCAATGTAATCGCCTTTGGCCAACATCAAACAATCGAAATAATTGCGGCAAATGCCTTTGTTGTTCTCGTTAAGTTGCAGCACTATCTTATCGGGATATATATGCTTGTATTGCTGACAGATATGCGTGGTATCGTCGTCGGAAGCATCATCTCCCAAAATAATTTCATAGTCGAAATCGGTTTCCTGCGCCAAGACCGATTCTATGGCTTGTGCAATAAAATCTTCCTGGTTGTAACAAAGCAGAATCACCGACACCAAAGGCTTTTCCATATATCATTATCTATTAAATCGTTTGACAATGGCTTGTTTGATTTCCTGCCACGACAATATCTGTCGAAATTCCAGCAAGAGAAAAACGATAGCCAAGAGGCTCAACAAAAACGAGCAAATATACATCCATCCGCTTGATAATGTCAACTGTGTCAGACAAAATGCCAGTATTATCATGCAAGAAAAAATCAAGGTGATGCGAATATTGTAGCCGGCCATGCGGAAAGCACACAATCGACGGATAAGCAGGTACACCAACAAGGTATACACCAAATGTGCCAACAAATAGGCATAACCGGCGGAAATCAGTCCGAAGTAAGGCCACAAAAAGCAGACAGCCGCCACATAAACCACATACCAAACAGTTTCTATCAGCATGAACATCAATCCTTTGCCTTTGCTAAGCACCACGTAGGCCATAGGCCAGTTCATCACTTTCAGAAAACAACCTAGCATCTGCCATTGCAAAAGGCTTACCGAAGGAAGAAACTTGGATGTATAGAAAAGCTTGATAATCAGTGGCGCCATTAGTATCATCAGCATCACTATCAGGGATGAAATGAGCAGCGAGATACGATATTGCTGATTGACCGATTCCGTCATGGCGTGGTTGTCGTGGGAAAGTTCGCACAGACGTGGATAATAATCGGCAGCCATAGCACTGAAAATAGCCGACAAGGACATGGCCGAAATGGACCAAGCCGCCTGATAACATCCCACCGTGTCGATGTCACTCCAATCTCTGATGAGCGATCTCAGCAAAAATGCGCTTGCCGTCGCAAAAAGGCCTACCATCATACTGTAAAAACCCAACTGCAACATAGACTTTCCTTTGGCGAAGACAACTTGCCAAGGCAAGGATGTAGCGGGTAATTTGAGTCGCAACGTATAGTAAGCCGACACCGAAAGCATGGTCAGCGCAATGATAAGAATGGCAGGAATGACGGCTTTTTCTCCGAAGAACAAAAAGAGTATCGTACTGAAAACAAAAGACAGCAGACTACCCCAAATATTGGCTTTTGCCATATCTCCAATGCGACGAACTCCCTGTAAAATAGCGCGTTGTCCGGCTGAAAGTGTGGTGGCAAAAATAGCCAGCGAGAGCAAGGATATGGGCAGCACATGGGCGGTATCGTCAAAAGCGATCAGACTGATGCGGCGAGCTAAGAGGATGCAAAGCAATGCGCCCAACAAAGAGGTAAACCAAAGCAATCGACGGAAAACGCTCAGTGCAACTGCCATGCGGGAACGATCGTTGGTAGCATGGGCCGAGGAAATATCACGCACCGCGCTGAAACTGAGCCCCAAATCGCTCACCGAACGCAGCATATCCACCACCGACTGATACAAGCTCATCAGGCCAAGACCATTGGGTCCCAACAAGACAGACACCACTTTGGTACGCAACACACCTATCATAATGTTGAACACTTGCGAACCACCGAAAATGCCGGTCGATTTCAGAATTTTGCCGTATGTATCTTTCGCCTTCGCCATAAATTGATTTATAAGCTTTTACCGCCTACGCAGACTTCGTATGCCAATTCTTTGCGCAAATATCGTTGGGCCAGTGTTTGCAAATCGTCTGCACTGACTTCTTTCATGGCCTGCATCTGCGTTTCCAAAGACGAGAGCGGCATGCCCACCGAAGCGGTGGAAATATACAAATCGGACAAAGTGAAGGGGCCGTCCATCATGCGGGCGAATTCTCCCGAAAGATATTGACGCAGTATCGACAATTCCTTTTCACTGACTTTTTCGTTCTGCAGACGCTCTATTTCTTCGTAAACCGCCGCTATCAAAGGCTTGACAAAACGAATATCTGTCTGGGTTTCAATATCGATATAAGAAGCATTGCGGTAAACGGTGTGCGAAGAAAAGATGCCATAGGTATAGGCTTTTTCCTCGCGGATGGAGGTCATGAGACGACTGCCGTAGTAACCGCCCAGCAAGGTATTGAGTACTTTCAAAGGAACGAAATCGGGATGATCCTGGCCCACCAATGGAAATGTGAAACGAAGAGCGGCTTGCAGGGCATCTTCCTTGGGGATGAAGTAGCTGCCGCTTGCCGCCGGCGCAGCCGGCGGCAAGTCGCCCACCGCATCGGCTACGGTTGTTCGGGGCACTTGCCCACCAAATATTTCTTCCGTAATGGCCAATTCTTCCTCGCCCACATCGCCCACCAGGATCATTTCGGTGCGCGAAGGCAAATAATATCGACGATGAAAATCCAGCAAGAGTTCACGGTCGAAGTCTTCAAAATCGCATTCCTTCAACTGACGACCATAAGGATGGTTTTCGCCAAACAAAAGCGCATTCATAGTCGTGGTAGCACGCACTTGCACCTTTTCCCTGTCCACCAAGTAATTGTGATAACGTTGTTCCACCACCACCTTGACATCGTGCTGCGGATAGGCCGGACTCAGATAAATATCGCGCAACAAGCTCAAAGTCTGTCGATAACACTTTTTAGGCGTCAACAAATTGACATAAGCATATTCCATCCCGATGGAATAATACAAAAAGGCGCCATAAGCATCGAAAAGTTCGGCAATCTGCGCAGAAGTCTTATCCTGACAACCTTCCTTGAGCAGCATATTGGTAAAAGCAGCCACCAAAGGACGTTGTTGAAACACCGAACCGGCACGAATCATCAAATCGACACGCAACAAATCGGGACAATGCGTATTGCGGTAACGCAAAGGAATGCCGCTACTCAATATGGAAGTATGAAGTGGCGGCACCGTCAAGGAAAACATCTCCCCTATTTTCGGCGGGCAAGTTCTGTCAAGCATAAGGCTACATCTTCGGGCGTATCAACCGCCACATTTTCAACATAAGTAATCGCAGTACGAATGCGATATCCATTTTCCAACCAACGCAATTGTTCCAATGATTCTGCTTTTTCGAGCACGGTAGGCGCCAAAGCCGCCAATTGCGTCAGCACATCTCGGCGATAAGCATAGATACCGATATGTTTGTAAAAAGTATGATGTTGCAGATAATCCTCTTGCGGAACATTACGCAAATAAGGCACTACGGAACGAGAAAAATACATGGCTTCTCCCTCTTTGTTCAACAAAACTTTGGGTGAATTGGGATTGGCCAAAGTTTCGTAACTATCTTTTTCGGAGAATGGTTTCACCAAGGTAGCAATCTGCGTATCAGGGCTGTCGAAACAAGCCATCAGGGCCTGCAATTGCGAAGCGTCGACAAAAGGCTCATCGCCTTGAATATTGATAACGACATCAGGCGCTTCTCCAGACAATTTGCCAACGGCCTCTGCACAACGGTCGGTACCGCTGCGATGTTGATCGGAAGTCATGATAACACATCCGCCAAAAGCCTGCACAGCCTGAAAAATCCGTTCATCGTCGGTAGCGACATACACGCTGTCGAGTACGGCTGAAGCTTGTTCATACACTCTCTGTATCATCGTTTTGCCTCCAATATCCACCAAGGGTTTACCGGGGAAACGGCTGGAAGCATAACGGGCCGGAATAATTCCTACAAAATTCATGGTCTTATGCTTTAGAAGAAAGGGAACGCACGTATAAGCATCCCGATTCCGAACGAATGACTACTATTTTTTCTTGCGCTTCGATAAAGCCGAATTCGGCCACCGCGTCGTATATTTTTCCATCGATACGCACTTTGCCGGCCGGACGCAAAACGGTAAATGCCTCGCCTTCCTTGCCCACTTGCAAAGACATTTCATCGGCCGGCACTGCCACATAACCTTCGGCAGCATCCTGCACTTTCTGCAGAGCCATACGCGAGAACAAACCTTTGCCCTTGCCAATACGCGCGCTGAGCAAAGCACAAATTATCACTGCAAGAATCATGCTGAACACCACCAAGATAAAAGATGATGTAAATTCTTGCCAAGCCGGACTTTCTACCGAGAAACTGAAATCGGATCCTACCAAAGCAAAGCAAAGTCCGGTCATCATGCAAAGGATGCCGACGATACCGAAAATACCGAAACCGGGAATCACGAACAATTCTATGGCCAACAGTAACATACCCACAATGAAAGTGATAAGTTCCCAATTGGCCAACAAGCCGTCCATATAAGCAGGCGCAAAATACAAAACCGCAGCTATCACTGAGGCCGCAAAGGGAAAACCGATGCCCGGGCTCTGCAATTCGAACCAAATACCGGCCACGATTATCATCACCAGGATGGCGCGCAGACTGCTGTTCATCAACCAGCCTTTCAGGCGATCTTTCGTTTTGAATTCATAGCTTTTGAGCTCGTAATCTTGCAACTGCCAACGACCTTCGATGATGCTTGGAATATCTTCGACGATAGCTTCGCAGAAATGATGCTGCAAGGCTTCGTGAGCGGTAAAGGTCAAGACTTTGCCAGAATCGGAAACGCCAACAACAGCCACATCGGCATCGACCATTGCTTCGGCAATCTGCGGATCGCGACCCTGCGCCTCGGCTGTGGCGCGAATCATGGCACGCATGTAAGATTGGTATTTGTCGGGAGCCTGTTCGCCCGACTGATTCACCACGGTAGAAGCCCCGATGGTTGAGCCTTCGCGCATATAGATACTGTCGCAAGCAATGGAGATGAGCGCGCCGGCCGAGGCCGCATTCCTATCGATGAAGACCGCCACAGGCATGGGCGCATTCAACAAAAGACTACGGATAGAGTCGGCATACAACACTTCACCGCCGTAAGTATTCATATGTAGCAACAGATAAGTGGCGCTGTCGGCCGTGGCCGCTGCCAAGCCTTGCTTTATCTGCAAGAACGAACTACTGTTGACATTTTCCTTCAAGTCCACTTTGTACACCAGCGGCCCGGCCGACAGCGGCAAGAGCGCGAAAATGCACAACAGACAAGACAGACAAATATGTTTCCAATCAAGCTTTTTCATACTGAAAATCTTTCATTTTAATCTCAGCGGAGTCACAAAGATAACGTAAAACTTCCAAAGATTTTTCTTCGGGCGAAGGCAATTGCTGCATCAGCGTACGCAAATCTTTCGGACCATCCTCCAAAGCCGTCATAATCGACTCCTTGATGCTTTCCACTTCGTGATAACGCAAGCCACTTTCCGTCCGTTGCAGACAAACATCACATTGTCCGCAATTGTAAGTTTTTTTCTGACCGAAATAATGCATCAGACGCTTGCTGCGGCAAATACTGTCGTCGCAAGCATATTGCACCATGGCCGTAATGCGTTCATCGAAACGTTGCAAACGGGTTTCATACACTTCTTCGCCCAAATTCAATTCCCTGCCTTCCACACGAGGATGCGTAAAAATAATGCATGGCTGCTGACGTCGCGGAATATAGTGCAGCACGCCCAACGAAGACAAACGGTTGAACAGACGGTAAATTTCCTTTTTATCCAGCCCGCAACGCTCGGCCAACACTTCTTCCTGAATAGGAATATAATCGGCAAACAATCCCGAATAAGAGCGCAACAAAACTTGCAAAAAATCTTCTTCCTTTTCATCAAAAGAAATGTCGTACAAGTCGTCACGATCGATGGTCATCATCAGATGGGCATAGTCGTCAGGGTCGTCGTTGTATTCCAGGTAACCTGCCTGATTCAAAATCGTCAAAGCGCTGTGAACCTGATTGATATTCAAATGATATCGCGATGCGAAGTCGGCCATATCCAACACAAAGCGAGCGCCGTCGCCCTCTCCGGGAGCCAATTCGTAATAATAACAGAGCTTGTCGTAAATAGTTCGTATATATGGCTTTTGCGGAAAAGTATCACTGACACGGCGCTTCAAAGTTGTAGCATCGGAAGGATGGAAAAGCAAGACAGCATAAGCTTTCTTACCATCGCGTCCGGCGCGTCCGGCTTCCTGAAAATAGGCTTCCGGCGAATCGGGCAAATCGTAATGCAGCACCAAACGGACATCAGCCTTATCTATACCCATACCAAATGCGTTGGTCGATACAATGACGCGGGTGCGGTTTTCTTTCCAGTCGGCTTGCTTCTTATTTTTAAGTTCCTCGCTCAGTCCGGCATGGTAATAATCGGCAGAAATGCCTTGTTCTTGAAGGAATTGTGCAATCTCGCGCGTACGCTTACGCATACGGACATACACTACCGCCGTGCCGGGAACGTTCTGCAACCATCCCAAAATTTGCTGCAGTTTATCTTCGGTCTTACGCACCACATAAGCCAGATTCGGACGCTCGAAACCCACGCGGAAAACATTCTCCTGAGGGAAAAGCAAACGTTCTTGGATATCGGTCACCACTTCGGCCGTTGCAGTGGCCGTCACCGCCAAAACAGGAACATTGGGCAACAAAGGACGTATGGCCGCAATATGCAGATAAGAAGGTCTGAAATCGTAACCCCATTGCGAGATACAGTGCGCTTCGTCCACCACCAGAATGTTCACCTTCAACGACATCAAGCGTTCTTGAAAAGCGCGCGTAGCCAAGCGTTCGGGCGAAATATACAGAAACTTGAAATCGCCATAAAGACAATTGTCGTAGACCCTGGTAATCGCATCGTTGCTCATGCCGGAATGCACACAAGCCGCACGAATGCCCATATCGCGCAAACGTTGCACCTGGTCTTTCATCAGCGCCACCAAGGGAGTCACTACGATGCAAATACCCTCCAAGGCCAAAGCAGGCACCTGGAAGGTAAGCGACTTTCCCCCACCCGTAGGCATCAAGCCCAGGGTATCTTTACCGGCAGCCACCGATTGGATGATATCCAATTGCAAAGGACGAAAATCCTCGTAGCCCCAATAACGTTTCAGTATATCATGAAAAACGCTCATCAGGAGTGGATATCTTTCACCAGCAATTGTATAGAGGTATTACCATTAAAGGTATTTTCTTCGATATGATAACAGATGTCAAAAGGATTGAAAGACTTCACCTTATCGTTGTGTTGCGACATACCGAAGGCAATGCCGTTCATGATGCTTTCCGAGTGGCTGTCTACCAATTCCAATTTGAGATGTTCCTGATCGCGACCCACACGACGGCTGGTGCCATAATCGAACACGCGCTTGGTGCAGAAAATCGGCTTGTTGTTGTCCGGACCGAAAGGATTGAACTGCTTCAGTATACGGAAAAACTTAGGCGTGATATCCTGGAAACGAATTTCTGCATCGATGTCGATGGTAGGTTGCATCTGTTCTTCCTGAATATTGTCGATAACGTATTGTTCGAAACGCTTGGTAAACAAAGGCACATTCTCGATTTTCATCGACAGACCGGCCGCATAGGTATGACCACCAAAGTTTTCCAACAAATCGCGACAAGATTCAATGGCTTTATAAATATCGAAACCGGGCACCGAACGAGCCGAACCGGTAGCCACATCGCCGGAACGGGTCAAAACCACAGCCGGACGATAATATTCTTCCGACAGACGCGAAGCCACGATACCGATAACGCCCTTATGCCATTCTTCGTTGTACACCACGATACCCTTGCGTTCTTCCAGATTCTTGCACGACTGCAGAATACGGGTAGCCTCTTCGGTGATATTCTTATCGAGGTCTTTACGAGCCTGGTTGTAGGTATTGATTTTCATAGCCATTTCCTTGGCCAGTTTGATATCGTTGGTCACGAGCAAATCCACCGCTTCGGCAGCCGAATGAATACGACCCGAAGCATTCAGACGCGGACCAATCTTGAACACGATGTCGCTGATGGTGATTTCTTTGTCGTCCAAATCGCAAACATGGATAATAGCTTTCAGTCCCACACCGGGATTGGCATTGAGTTGCTTGAGTCCGTGATAAGCCAAAATACGGTTTTCGTCGGTGATGGGCACAATATCGGAAGCGATGCTCACAGCCACCAAATCGAGCAAAGGAATAAGTTGCGAGAAAGGGATCTGGTTGTCTTGCGCAAAAGCCTGCATCAATTTAAAGCCAACCCCGCAACCCGACAAATCGTCGTAAGGATAGGTGGAATCGGGACGCTTGGCATCCAGCACAGCCACCGCATCGGGCAATTCGTCATCGGGTTTGTGATGGTCGCAGATGATGAAGTCTACACCTTTCTGCTTGGCATAAGCAATTTTCTCCACCGCCTTGATACCGCAGTCGAGCACAATCACCAGCGAAAAATGGTTGTTGGCAGCAAAGTCGATGCCTTGATACGAAACGCCGTAACCTTCCACATAGCGGTCGGGCAAATAATAGTCCAGATTAGTGGTATACTGGCGCAAAAAGCGATAAACTAAAGCTACAGCGGTAGCTCCGTCAACGTCATAATCCCCGTAAATCAAAATTTTCTCTTTATTGGCAATAGCCTGATTCAAACGAGCCACCGCCTTGTCCATATCCTTCATCAAGAAAGGATCGTGGAGGTCGGTCAGTTGCGGACGGAAGAAACGTTTCGCCCCGTCGAAAGTATGGATGCCGCGTTGCACCAAAAGCTGTGCCAATACAGGGCTGATGCCCAATTCTTCTGCTAATTTCTTTTTACACTCTTCTTCTTGTGGATTTAACGTTAATAAATTCCATTTGTTGATCATCAATATATTATTTTGTTTTTTCTTGCTTATCAAGAGGCCTCCTCGCCGGAAGCTAAAAGACGCATTATCAGCGTCTGAGCCAAACTCCACCCAAGGTAGAATTCATAACCCACAAAGATAGACAAATAATATCAGGAAAAAAGAGCAAAAGGGATTTATTTTTTCAAAATAAAATAAAGCGGTTTACGTTAGTATTCTATGGGGGAATTTATACCTTTGTGAGTTTGGAAATTTCGCATAAAACATACATAAAAAACATGTCAACTTTATCCGAAGAAATCAAGAAAGCGCGCGAGGTAATTTACCAAGGCGGCGTAATATTATACCCCACCGACACCATCTGGGGCATCGGCTGTGATGCCACCAATGAGCAGGCCGTTGCCAAAGTGTACGCCATCAAGCAACGTGCCGAAAGCAAAGCTCTTTTGTGTTTGGTCGACAGCATACAGCGTTTACAGAATTATGTGCAGGATTTTCCCGAAATCGCCTGGGATTTAATCGATTGCAGCGACAAACCGCTCACCATTATCTACGAGCGCGGACGCAATCTTGCCAACAATTTATTGGGCGAAGACGGCAGCATCGGCATACGCATTACCAAGGAAGCTTTTTCTCACGGACTTTGCGAAGCGGTGCGCAAACCCATCGTTTCCACATCGGCCAATATTGCCGGAGCAGCCTCGCCGAAATGTTTTGCCGACATCGATCCGGACATCATCGCGGCGGTGGATTATGTGGTGGATTATCGTCGCGAGGAAAAGGAAAATCCCAAGGCTTCTTCCATTATTAAATTGGGCACTTACGGAGAAATCAACATCATCAGACCATGAGCGATCGTCAGCGCAATTTTCGTTACCTTGTTCTTGATTGGATTTTCAGCCTGCTAGCCTGGAATCTGTTCTACCTGTTCCGATATCAGGAATTGGGCGCACAGACCGGTTTTAGCAGTTTGCAGGCTTATCTTTTCCATGGCAAGGCCCTTTTGCTCGATGTGCTCATTCCTTGTTTTTGGATATTGCTTTCCGCCCTGAGCGGCTATTATCATCAACCGAGAAAAAAGAGCATCGGCGGCGACGTATTGCATAGTCTTATCATCTGTGTTTTAGGCAGTTTAGCGATATTTTTTACCGTTATTATCAACGATTTACCCGAAAATTACACCCAATATTATCAACTGTTCATCGCCATTTTTGTCTGTCAATTTCTGTTGATGCTGCTACCGCGATGTCTGCTCACTTCGGCCAAGAACAGACAACATTTGCTCGGAAAAAGCGGCATCAGAACCATTGTTATCGGCAGCGGCGAGAAAGCCCATCGTCTGAAAAACGAATACCAACGACGCCTGCGCAGCAACGACGACCTGATTGTGGGTTATATCGCTTTGGAAAACGAAAGTTCGCAGCAGAACGATAGCCCGCACATACCCGCAAACGAAATCCTTGGCTCGATGGAAAATTTGCCTGATATCATCCAAAAAGAGAAAATCGAACATATCATCATTGCCGGCGATTTCAGCAAAGAGGAAGAGCAACAGAAAATCATCGACAAACTTTATTGTCATCGCTTGGAAATGCATCTGTTTTCGGGCAGCAAGCAAGCCTTCGGCAAAGACATTTCGCTCAGTTCGGTAAGCGGCATTCCCCTGGTCAGACTCACACCGGCCGGCATGCAGGCTTGGGAAATGAACATGAAAAGAATTTTCGACATTTTCATTTCCATCCTCGGATTGATTTGCCTGAGTCCTTTGCTTTTGTTTTTAATGCTTCGCGTGAAGATGGATTCCAAAGGTCCGATTTTTTTCACCCAAGAACGTCTGGGAAAAGACGCCAAGACTTTCCGCATCATTAAATTCCGCACCATGCGCACCGATGCCGAAGCAGAAGGCCCGCAACTTTCTTCGGCCAACGACAGCCGCATCACTAAGTTTGGCGCCATCATGCGTCGTTATCGCTTGGACGAATTACCTCAGTTGCTGAACGTTATCAAAGGTGATATGTCTTTGGTGGGCCCGCGTCCGGAGCGCGCCTATTACGCGAAACAGATCTTGCAACAAGCGCCTCATTACGAATTGATTTATCAGGTGCGTCCCGGCATCACTTCCTTGGGCATGGCCAAATTTGGTTACGCCAACACGGTGGAAAAAATGATTGAACGCCTCGACTACGACATCATCTACTTGAAGCAAGCTTCCTTGCTGATGGATATTAAAATATTGGTATTCACCATCAAACCCGTATTGTCGGGCAGTGGATTGTAACATTTTTACGCATAAATCTTTATCATGATAGTCTGTATTGCAGAAAAGCCTTCCGTAGCCAGAGATATTGCCGCCGTTTTGGGCGCCACGCAGCGTCGCGACGGATATTTAGAAGGAAAAGGTTATCAGGTAACCTGGACTTTCGGTCATCTCTGTCGCTTATTGGAACCACACGAATATAACGAACAATGGAAAAGTTGGGCGCTGAGCCGTCTGCCCATGATGCCCGATAAATTCCAGACCAAAGTAGCCGAGGACGCCGGCGTTCAGAAACAATTCAACATCATCGCCTCGTTGGTGCAGCAAGCCGAAATGGTGGTAAACTGCGGCGATGCCGGACAAGAAGGTGAATTGATACAACGCTGGGTATTGAACCAAGCGGGTTGCAAATGTCCCGTACAGCGTCTTTGGATTTCCTCGCTCACACCGGAAGCCATCAAAGAAGGTTTCGAAAAGCTGAAGCCCGCATCGGCCTATCAATTATTGTACGAAGCCGGCATGATGCGTGCCATCGGCGACTGGATGTTGGGAATGAACGCTACCCGCGCCTACACTTTGCGTTATGGTCAAAATCGTCAGGTCTTGTCTATCGGGAGAGTGCAGACGCCCACTTTGGCGCTAATAGTGAAACGTCATCACGAGATTGCGCAGTTTAAGCCGGAACAATATTGGGAACTGAAAACGCTTTATCGCGATACCACTTTCGCCTCGACCAAAGGAAAATTCAGCAAAGAAGAAGATGCCCGCGAACTGTTGGAAAAGATAAGTCAGGAACTTTTCCGCGTCACTAAAGTGGAAAAGAAAAAAGGCACGGAATATGCGCCTCGCCTTTTCGACCTGACATCCTTGCAAGTGGAATGCAACAAGCGCTATGCTTTTTCGGCCGACGAAACACTGAAAATCATCCAAAGCCTTTACGAAAAGAAACTTACCACTTATCCGCGTGTGGACACCACCTATCTGAGCGACGACATTTATCCCAAAGTTCCCGGTATTTTGAAAGGAATTGCGCCGGCCTACGAAACCTTGGTGCCCACTTTGCTGGAAACGGCCAAGCTGCCCAAATCGAAGAAAGTGTTCGACAACAGCAAGGTTACCGACCACCATGCCATCATTCCCACGGGCGTGAGACCGGCCGGCATGGATGCCAACGAAGCCAAGGTGTACGATATGGTGGCGCGTCGTTTTATCGCCGCCTTCTATCCGGATTGTAAGATTGCTACCACCAGTGTGTTGGGCGAAGCGGGCGAAGTGGAATTCAAAGCCAATGGAAAAGTGATACTGAGTCCCGGCTGGCGCGTGGTATTCGAAGACAAACTTCCCGACGAAAAGAACGACAAGGAAGAAGAAAAGACCCTACCCGATTTTCAGGAAGGCGAAGAAGGTCTGCACGAAGCTTCATTGGCCGAAAAATGGACATCTCCGCCCAAGCCTTATACCGAAGCCTCACTTTTGCGTGCCATGGAAACCGCCGGCAAGAATGTGGAAGACGAAGTGCTTCGCGAGGCCATGAAAGAAAATGGTATCGGCAGGCCAAGTACGCGCGCGTCCATCATCGAGACTTTGCTCAAGCGCGATTACATCCGCAAGGAACGCAAAAACCTCATTGCCACCGACACCGGCATCCAACTGATTCAAACCATACAGCAAGATTTGCTCAAATCGGCCGAATTGACGGGGCAATGGGAAAAGAAACTGCGCGACATCGAAAAAGGCGAATACAAAAGCCAGGCCTTCATGCAAGATCTGAAGCTCATGGTATCGGAAGTGGTTTTTGCTGTCAAGAACGATAAAACGGGCGAATTGTGTCCTTTGTGCCGCCAAGGCCGACTGATTCGTGGCAAACAATCTTATGGTTGCAGTCGCTGGAAAGAAGGATGTAGCTATCGTGCGCCGTTTTAAACAAATTTTATTACTTTTGCGGGTTCAATTAATTATAGGTCAATTATTACTTTATGAATAGATTTTTATCAACTATCGTTTGCAGTTTTATCTGCCTGATGTCGTTCGCACAAATGGAAAATCCCGCCAAATGGAACTATCGTTTGGTGGAAAATGCCGATGGTGCCCATATTGAATTCAAAGTAAACATCGATCCGGGTTGGCATATGTACGACCTAAATCTGCCCGAAGGCGGTCCGGTGTCCACTACTTTTCATTTCGAAAAATTGCAAGGCTGCAGTTTGGCCGGCGAAATCCAACCGTTGCAAAAAGCCAAGAGCTACCACGATGCCATTTTTAATATGATGCTTCGCACCTACGAAAAGCAAGCCAGTTTCGTACAAGCCATCACCATCGAAAACCGCGAATTGCTGCACATAGAAGGTTATGTGCAATATATGCTTTGTGACGATCAGGCTTGTCTACCTCCCAACAGTTTGGAATTCAGCATAGGAAACCTGCAGGAAGAAGCCGCTCCGGCCGCTATTTCCGGCTTGGACGCGCTCAGCCAACACCCCGAACTTTGGAACCCCGTTATCGGAGAATTGCAAGCCTTTGGCGGCAACAACAATATCAACAGCAGCAACACGGCCGCATGGCTTATTTTCATTTACGGATTCGTGGGTGGTTTGCTGGCACTTTTCACGCCTTGCGTTTGGCCCATTATCCCCATGACGGTAAGCTTCTTTTTGAAACGTAATCGCGATCGTCGTAAAGCCATCAAGGATGCCATCAGCTACGGCATTTCCATCGTGGTGATTTATTTGGTGGTAGGCCTTAGCATCACCTTGATTTTCGGCGCCAGCGCCTTGAACAGCTTGGCCACCAATGCCGTTTTCAATCTGATTTTCTTCCTTTTGCTCGTTGCTTTTGCCTTGTCGTTCTTCGGATTGTTCGAATTGGTACTGCCCGCATCTTGGTCGAATAAAATGGACGGCATGGCCGACAAAACCAGCGGTTTGCTCAGCATCTTCTTCATGGCATTCACCTTGGTGTTGGTTTCCTTCTCTTGTACCGGCCCCATCATCGGAACCTTGCTGGTGGAAGCCTCTACACAAGGCGGTTTGTTGGGTCCGACACTCGGTATGAGCGGTTTTGCTTTGGCATTAGCTTTGCCCTTTACCCTTTTCGCTATTTTCCCCAACATCATGCAGTCGATGCCTCGTAGCGGTGGATGGTTGCAAACTTTCAAAGTAGTATTGGGCTTCCTCGAACTGGCCTTGTCGTTGAAATTCCTCTCCGTGGCCGATATGGCTTATTCTTGGGGCATCTTGCCGCGCGAAGTCTTTATCATTCTATGGATTATCATCGCCATCAGTCTGGGACTTTATTTGCTGAATGTGATTCGTTTCCCGCACGACGAAAAAGTGGACAAACTCTCGTGGATTCGCATTTCGGGCGCCATTGTCAGTTTCTTGTTTGCCGCCTATATGATTCCCGGTGTATTGGGCGCGCCCACCAAAGCCATTTCTGCTTTCACGCCGCCCATGTCGACCCAGCATATCCACGTATTCTCTTCGCATGTTGAACCCGATTTCTACAGCTACGAAGAAGGCATGTTGGCCGCACAAGCACAAAACAAGAAAGTCTTGATCGATTTCTCCGGTTATGGTTGCGTCAATTGCCGCAAAATGGAAAACGCCGTTTGGACCGACACGCGCGTAAAAGCCAAGTTGGAAAAAGATTTCGTACTGATCTCCTTGATGGTAGACGACAAGACAGCTTTGGAAAATATGGTCAGCATCGAAGAAAACGGACAAACGCGCAAGTTGCGCAGCATCGGCGACAAATGGAGTTACCTGCAACGTTACAAATTCGGCGCCAATGCCCAACCTTTCTATCTGATACTCACTCCCGAAGGTCGTCCGCTGACACATGCTTACGCTTTCAACGACGATCCCAAAGATTTTCTAGACTATCTGAATAGCGTAGAATAACAACACAATAGTTTAGAGGCTGAGTCGAAGTAATGCTAACTCAGCCTCTTTTTTCCTCTATACATTTCTATGGAAAAATTCGAACCACAGCGCATCGAGCAAGATCATTTCGAAGGCAGACTTTTGGGCGATATCAAAGCCGGATTTCCTTCGCCCGCCGAGAACATCAAAGAAAAGCTCGACCTGATACAATTGTTGGTCAAACACAAAGCATCGACTTTCTTTTTCCGCGTGAATGGGGTTTCCATGGTTGATGCTGCCTTAGACGAAGGCGATATCATCATCGTGGACAGAGCCATCGAGCCTTACAACAATTGCAAAGCCGTTTGTTATATCGACGGAGAATACACCGTTAAACGAGTGGAAATGCACGAGAAAGGTGCCCGATTGATGCCCGCCAACGAACGCAACCATCAGTTCCGTCCCATCGAAATCGGCCCCGACAACGAATTCGCCATTTGGGGCGTGGTTACCTACGTCATCAAGAAAATGTAAGGATGTTTGCCCTGGCCGATTGCAACAATTTCTTTGCTTCTTGCGAACGCGTCTTTCGTCCCGATTTGCAGAACAAGCCCGTCATTGTACTTTCCAACAATGATGGTTGCGCCATTGCGCGTAGCAACGAAGCCAAAGCCTTAGGCATCAAAATGGGCGATCCTTATTTCAAAATCAAACATTTGGTAGAGAAGCATCAAGTGGCAGTATTCTCGGGAAACATGGCTCTTTACGGCGATATGTCGCAACGCGTACGCTGGGTTTTGGAAGACTATGCCCCTGCCATCGAAGTCTACTCCATCGACGAAGCCTTTCTCGATTTGCGTGCCATGCCGGCCGATATCAACTTCGATGCCTATGCCAAAGAAATTTCTCGCGCTTGCCGCAAACTGACGGCCATTCCGGTGTCGGTAGGCATTGCTCCCACCAAGACCTTGGCCAAAATCGCTTCCAAACTTTGCAAACAATATCCCAAGCTGCAAGGCGGTTGCTATATGCATCGGGCGGAAGACATCGAAAAAGTATTGCGCAAATTCCCCTTGGCCGACGTGTGGGGCATCGGACGAAAAAGTGCTGCCAAACTGCAGATGCAAGGACTTCATAGCGCTTACGACCTGACACAAAAATCGGAAACTTGGATACGCAACTATTTGGGCAGCAATGGCTTGAAAACATGGCGAGAACTGCGCGGCAACGCATGCATCGAATTCGAAGATCATTTCGAAGCCAAACAAAGTATTTGCGTTTCACGAAGTTTTGCCAGCGAAATAGAAAGTTTGAGCGAATTGAGCGAACAAGTGGCCAATTTCTGCGCAGAAGTAGCCGTGAAACTGCGGGCGCAGCATAGCCTTGCCGGCGAAATCGTCGTGTTTGCCTACACCAATCGTTTCAAGGAAAATCTGCCGCAATGTTACGGCAACGAAATGATACATTTCGAGCAAGCCACTGCCGACACGCGTCCTTTGGTAAAACAAGCCCTGACAGCGCTCGAAAGCCTTTTCCGCCCCGGCTATGCCTACAAAAAAGCGGGCGTGATTGCCACGCACATTATTCCGGAACAACAGGTCATGCATTCGCTCTTCGAAGACAGCGCCCTTTACGAACGTGAACAGAAAATCACCTCCACTATCGACCAGATAAACCGACAATTCGGACATAGCGCCATTCGCCTGGCTATTCAAGGAAATGGACAGATAAAATCCAGCAGCGCCCTGCAATCGCCACATTATAGTACGCGCTGGAGCGACCTGCCGCAAGTATCGGTAAAATAGCGAGAAAATTTTAAGTTTTTCTCTTGCATAACGAAGATTTTAGTACTACCTTTGCGCTCGCAAACCGAAAATGGTTCCTTGACCGAGTGGCTAGGTAACGGTCTGCAAAACCGCGTACGGCGGTTCGAATCCGCCAGGAACCTCAAAGACGTCAATTATTTGGCGTCTTTTTTTTATACCAGAACGAGTCGCATAGCTTGCCAAGCCCGCATAGCAAGACACAAAAAGAGCGACCTTCGCAATGAAAGCCGCTCTCCCCTATGATTATGTCAATGATTAGGCCAATTACAAAGCATTGAAGGTATAGGTCATACCCAAGGAGATACGTTGATGATTCTTGTCGCCTAAGAGAAAATATTTACCCAAATCGCTGGCCTTGGCTTCTTTGTACAAATACCAGGCGAACAACTTAAAATTAGGATTTTCCAACACAGGCATATATTCCAAACCGGCTTGAACATTCCATTCGTCCAAATAGCGACCAGCTTGATAAATATCTACATCCTTATACAAATCGGTGATTTCGTAAGCAGCCTTCAAAGCCAAGTTCCATTGAGGATGGAAAGCATATTCCACATTGGCAATGGTGGTAAAATATTGCACATTCTGCATGGTGTGACCACGAAGTGCACTCAAACGGCCCAGGTTGTCTACCGCTTCACGCGCATACATAAAATCCAAGCATGCCAAGAGCGAACCTTTTTCGTAGATATTGGCAGCAGTCAGATAATACGCATATTTATCCTTGGCCATAGAAAGAGCAGAAGCCGCATAACGGAAATGCAAAGCCTTATCGGCAAAGTAACTATTCCAGTTGATGGTTCCCATCAGCGGAGCTTTGGTAGCTTCCAAACCGGCGGGCAAAGCACTTTCAAACCAATCGGCATCTTTTTTACCACGGGCATCCAAAACCTGGAAAATCCATTCGTGATTGTCGTTCATCTGCCAAGTGGCACTCACACCGGTCTGATAACAGGCAATAGCACCCACAAATTCACTGAATTCCTTGATACGCAACACGTTCACATTGTGTTCCCATCCACCGAAAGCCACAAACTGCTTACCGAAAGTAAAGTTCAGACGATCTGAGGGATGATAAGTTACGTTGGCAAATTCCACCTGATTGGCCAAGTTTTCCAAACTATTGATGCTGGTAGGTTTCTGCAAAGCCTGACGAAAACTATAAGACACCTGATCGGTAATATCGCCAAACACTGCAAAACGCAAGATATTGGTTTTGAAAGAAGTACCTTCGTACTGATCGCCACTGAAATCGCTGTTCAAGGTGTTGAAAAACTCCAAGCGAAGATCCATTTTGTCACTCTGTGCCATCGATGGCAACGCAATGGCCAACATAAAAGCCGCCATGCTCTTGATTACTCTTTTCATAACTAATTGATTAATGTTTTCCCTCTTTACAATAAAAAATGGACATCGGACACAAGATCCGACATCCATCATATATCACGAAATTATTCTTCGGTTTCTTCCTCTTTCATATTGGTGTAAACGGTAGAAACATCATCGTCTTCTTCCAAACGTTCAACCAATTTGTTCAAGGTTTCGCGCTGTTCTGCCGTCACATCTTTGTAATCGTTGGCAAAACGTTCAAATTCGGCCGAAATCAATTCGTATCCCTTTTCTTCGAGATAATGCTGAATCTTAGCGAAAGATTCGGGAGCACCCATGATAACAATTTCTTCTTCGTCCTGGTCGAAATCGTCTGCACCGTAATCGATGAGTTCCAATTCGAGTTCGTCCATATCCAAACCTTCCTGAGGCTTGATTTTGAAAACAGACTTACGTTCGAAAATGAAAGACAAACTGCCTGAAGTACCGAGCGCACCGCCATAACGGGTGAAAGCGCTACGAACATTGGCTACCGTACGGGTTGGGTTATCGGTTTGAGTTTCAACCAAAACTGCGATACCGAAAGGACCATAGCCTTCGTATACCATTTCCTTATAACCGGAGAAATCTTTAGAAACAGCTTTCTTGATAGCGCGTTCCACATTTTCCTTAGGCATGTTGGCTGCCTTGGCGTTCTGCATCAAGATACGCAAACGGGCGTTAGAGTTAGGATCTGGTCCGGCTTCCTTAACACAGCTGGAGATTTCTTTACCGATTTTGGTGAAAGTGCGGGACATATTGCCCCAACGTTTCAATTTTCTGGCTTTTCTATATTCAAATGCTCTTCCCATAATAAAATTATTATCTGAGGCTTGCGCCCATTTGTTGTTGTATATTAGAGATTATTTTATTCATGATAGCGTCGATACGCTTGTCGGTAAGGGTTTGGGTTTCATCCTGAAGAATGAAATAAACCGCATACGACTTTTTGCCTTCGGGCAGATTCTTGCCTTCGTACACATCGAACAGACCCACCGATTTAAGCAACTTCTTTTCTGATGCCAAAGCAATTTTTTCAATCTGAGAGAAAGTTTGCGCTTTATCGAGCAGCAAAGCCAAGTCGCGACGCACTTCGGGGAACTTGGGCAGTTCGGTATAAGACACCTTATGATTCTTGATGGCTTTCATCAAAACGGGCCACTGCATATCGGCGTAGAATACTTCGGTATCGATATCGAATTGCTTGAGAATGCGGGGATGAACGCTACCGATCACAGCCAATTCCTTGCCGGCCTTGTTTTTATATGTGAGCGTATGTACATAAAGATCGTTGGCCTGGCCTTCTTCTATTTGGTAAGCATCGATACCCAAACGAGCAAAGACATTCTGAACGTAGGCTTTCAAATCGTAGATGCTGGTTTTTTCTTCGGCAGCATTCCATGAAATGGCGCGACGGTTGCCACAGATCCACAAAGCCAAATGCGCTTCTTCTGAATAAGGAGCCAAGCTCTTGCCTTCTTCGCGTTTGTCGGCATCGTAATGATAGCAAGAACCCAATTCGTAGAATTTCAAATCGTTCTGACGACGGTTGCGGTTGCGGGCAATATTTTCCAAACCACCAAACAACAAAGTCTGACGCATCAGGCTCAAATCGTTGCTCAAGGCATTCATCACCTTCACAGCCTTAGAAACAGGGAATGTTTCCAGGTTTTCGTAATACGATACCGATGTCAATGAGTTGTTCAGCACTTCGCGGAAACCGGCAGCCGTCAACTGTTCAGAAATCAGGTTCTTCAAACGATTGCTGTCGGGGAAAGTGGTGTAAGACAAGGTACTCTTAACATGCGCATCAATTTCGATATTGTTGTAACCGTAAATACGCAAAATATCTTCAATAACGTCGCAATCGCGCTGTACATCCACACGATAAGCGGGCACTAGCAAATCGAGAACGCCATTTTCTTCCTTGACAATCTTGATTTCCAAAGCTTCCAGAATCGTCTTGATAACTTCGGGTTCGATTTTCTTGCCAATCAGCGAATGACATTTTTCGTAACTCAAGCTTACAGAAAAATCTTCGATAGGCTGAGGATAGTTGTCGATGATTTCGCTGGAAATCGTTGCGCCGGCCAATTCCTTGATCATCATGGCGGCACGCTTCAATACATACAAAGTATTATGCGGATCGATACCACGTTCGAAACGGAAAGAAGAATCGGTGTTCAAGCCGTGACGACGAGCGGTTTTTCTTACCCAAACAGGGTTGAAATAAGCACTTTCGAGGAAAACAGAAGTGGTGGTTTCGCTTACGCCCGAATCCAAACCGCCGAATACACCGGCCATACACATGGGTTCCTCGGCATTGCAAATCATCAAATCGTTTTCGTGCAATTCGCGTTCTACGCCATCCAAAGTGGTAAACTTGGCAGCGGGAGCCGTGCGCACCACAATCTTATTGCCGGCAATCTTAGCCGCATCGAAAGCATGCAAAGGCTGTCCGGTTTCGTGCAAGAGATAATTGGTGATATCCACCACATTGTTGATGGGATGCAAACCAATCAGACGCAGACGATCCTGCAACCACTTGGGCGATTCCTGCACCTTAACATTGGTCAGGCTGATACCGGCATAACGAGGACAAGCTTCGGTGTTCTGCACCTCTACATCG
Organism: Bacteroidales bacterium; assembly: GCA_017380635.1. GTDB lineage: Bacteria > Bacteroidota > Bacteroidia > Bacteroidales > UBA1402 > UBA1757. The sequence goes on from JAFODP010000017.1 coordinate 48,802, forward strand.
ATGGTCAAATCGTGGTTGTCCACTTGGAAAGCATCCACCGAAGGACGAGTCAGCGTAACGTTCTTGCCTTGTCTTTTGAGATAAGCGTACAAATCGCGAGCTACACCATAATGAGAAGTGGCATCGGCGCGGTTGGGCGTGATATCCACTTCGAGCACCGCCTGGGTTTCCAAATGATAATAGGTTTTGGCGGGCAAGCCTACTGGCGTATCTTCGGGCAAAACAATAATACCATCGTGCGCGGTACCAATACCGATTTCATCTTCGGCACACAACATACCGAAAGATTCCTGTCCACGAATTTTGGAACGTTTGATGGTAAAACAATTATCGCCATCGTACAATTTGGTACCGATGGTTGCCACGATTACTTTCTGACCGGCGGCCACATTGGGCGCACCACAAACAATTTTCAAAGGCTCTTCTTGGCCAACATTCACGGTAGTCAGATGCAAATGATCGGAATCGGGATGCGCTTCGCAGGTAAGAACCTCGCCTACCACCAATCCTTCCAGACCACCTTTGACACTTTCTACCATTTCCACAGGTCCGTTTTCCAAACCGATAGACGTAAGCGTATCGGCGGTTTCTACAGGACTGAGGTCGAAATCAAGGAATTCCTTCAACCAGGAATAAGAAATATTCATATCGTTAGTATTTTTTGTTTTAGCATTTGATACTGAGGTTCATCAAGACTTCGCGTATCTTTTCGTAGGTAGTGATACGGGTCGGCACCAAAGGCAGACGCAACTTATTCTCGATATAACCCATCGCATGGAGTATACACTTGACGCCGGCAGGATTACCATCGACAAAGAGCAAATCGAACATATCGGTGAAACGATGATGAATGGTCAGCGCATTTTCGTAATCGCCATTCAAAGCCAAGCGCACCATGCGGCTGAATTCTTTGGGGAAAGCATTACCGATAACGGAAATAACACCCACGGCGCCCAAGGTCATCAAAGGATAGGCAATGCCATCGTCGCCACAAATCACCATAAAATCTTTGGGTTTGTGCTTGATGATATTGTTCATTTGGGTAATATTGCCGGAAGCTTCCTTCACTGCCACAATGTTGCTGAAATCGCGAGCCAGACGCAAAGTGGTTTCTTCGGTCATGTTCACACCGGTACGTCCGGGCACATTGTACAGAATAATGGGAAGTTCGGTAGCCTCAGCAATAGCTTTATAATGTTGATACAGACCTTCTTGCGAAGGCTTATTGTAGTAAGGCGTTACCGAAAGGATGGCATCGATACCGCTGAAATCGGCATGTTGCAGTTCTTTCACCACATTGGCCGTGCAGTTGCCACCGCAGCCAAGCACAATAGGCAATTGTCCGTTGACACGACGCTTCACAAAATCGACAATTTCTTTTTTCTCTTCTGCTGTCAGAGAAGGAGTTTCGGCCGTGGTACCCAACACCACCAGATAATCGGCTTTGTTCTGTATCTGGTAATCGACCAAACGACCCAAGGCATCGAAGTCGATGCTATCATCTTGTTTGAAAGGCGTGACCAAGGCCACACCCATACCTGTCAATTTATTCTGAATAGAAGACTCCATAGATATTTGGTTCTTTTACGAAGTCGCAAAGGTAGTAATTTTAGCTTATTTAAGCCGCAGATTTTTCAAATAAAAAAGCAAACTCTCTGCATTTTCCTGAAAACACTTCTGTTCGGCCGCGAGGGCCAAAACAAAATCGTAATGTTTGGCATTTTCACTATTGAAAGAAACGCGATAATCCGATGGCGAATGCATGGCCAAATATTCAAGCTGTTCTTGTCCGCTCTGCGAAAGATTCATCAACATATCGGCCGGAAAACCCTTGAAATCGTCCACGATGTAGGCTTTGGGCAAACGACAGAAATTCAGATGATGACGCGTCAGGAAACGAAACTGCGGCGTATAGACCCATTCGGGCGATTCCACTTCGGCAAAGGTCCAGCAGCGCACCACTTTTCCCATAGCCTCCAAAGTCGCTTTGAAAGCAAGCGCCTGTTCATAATCGGCCGCATCGAAAAGCATCGCAATACGCTTCACGTCCTTGAATTCTTTCAGCGCCTTAATGCGTGGCTGCGCTTGCAATCGCTTGATTTTTCGGTTGATAATCTTATTTCTCATAAGTCGAACAAAGTGGAAGTGATGAATATTTCTTTGTTGGTTTCTTTGTTGGCATCTTCGGCGGAAACAGTTTGATTTTCAGTCGAAATTATGTTTTCCGACAAGGCTGCGCTATCGTCGCTTTCCGACAAGGCCGCGCTATCTTCGCTTTCGGCGATGGGGCCGATCATGGCCAGAAATTCGTCTTCGTCGATGATGCGGATACCCAAAGCTTGCGCCTTTTCCCATTTGGCCGGCCCCATATTTTCGCCCGCCAAAATAAAATCCGTCTTAGCCGAAACAGAAGCCACGTTTTTGGCGCCATGCGCTTCTATCATCGCCTTATATTCTTCGCGGGAATGATATTGAAAACTACCGCTGATAACGATTTTCAAACCCTTCAGCACATCGGACGAGGCCGTCTTGGATGCAGACAAAGAGAACTGCAGACCACGCTCACGTAAAAAGTTGATACGCGCACGATGCTTTTCGTCGGCAAAATAGGCCAGCACACTGGCAGCAATCTTCTCGCCTATTTCATCCACCGCAGAAAGTGCCTCGAAATCGGCCGACATCAAGGCATCGACCGAAGGGAAAGCATAAGCCAATTTCTTAGCCACCGTCTCGCCTACATATCTGATACCCAAAGCAAACAAAACACGCTCGTAGGGCACCTGGCAACTTTCAGCAATATGATCCACGATGTAGCGAGCCGACTTTTCGCCCATACCTTCCTGAATAGCAATGTCTTCCACACGCAAACGGTACAGATCTTCGATGCTTCGCAACAAATCCTGACGATAGAGCAAATCGATGGTTTCATCGCCCAAGCCTTCGATATTCATCGCTTTACGCGACACGAAATGCGCCAATGCCGCTTTTATTTGCGGCGGACAAGCTTCGCTGTTGGGACAATAATGATTCGCCTCGCCTTCTTCGCGCTGCAAAAGCGTTCCACATTCGGGACAATGTGTGATAAACTGCACTTTTTCAAGAAGTTTACCGGCACGTTGCTGGGTAGCGACACCCACAATTTTAGGAATGATTTCGCCGCCTTTTTCCACATAGACATCATCGCCTATATGCAAATCGAGCGATTGGATGATATCGGCATTGTGCAGACTGGCACGTTTCACTATCGTTCCCGACAGAAGCACCGGCTCGAGATTGGCCACCGGCGTCACTGCACCGGTGCGTCCCACCTGAAAACTCACACTATCCAAACGGGTGCAGGCTCTTTCTGCCTGAAATTTATAGGCAATGGCCCATCGGGGCGACTTGGCGGTATATCCCAATATTTCCTGTTGACGCAAGGAATTCACTTTCAATACGATACCATCGGTTGCCACCGGCAAATGACGGCGCGCTTCGTCCCAATAGGCAATGAAATCCATCACCTCGTCCAGATTGTGGCACAAACGCATGGCTTCCGACACGCGAAAACCCCAAGCTTTAGCCTGCATCATGTTGTCGTAATGGGTTTCGGCGGGCAATTCGTCGCTGAGCATATAATACAGATAGGCATCCAAGCGGCGCGACGCCACCACTTTCGAATTCTGCAATTTCAAGGTACCCGAAGCCGCATTGCGCGGATTGGCAAACAAAGCTTCCTGATTGCGCTCGCGTTCACGGTTCAAATCTTCGAACACCTGCCATGGCATCAAAATTTCACCACGAATTTCCAGATAATCAGGATAATCATCGCCCTGCAATTGCAAAGGAATACTACGGATGGTGCGAACATTCTGCGTCACATTATCGCCCTTGCGACCGTCGCCTCGCGTCAAAGCCTTGACAAAACGACCCTCTTCATAGATGAGCGAAATGGAGGTTCCGTCGAATTTAAGTTCGCAAACTATATCGAAATCCTCGTCCAACAATTTGGCAGTACGCTGAAAAAAATCGGCCACTTCCTGACGGCTGTAGGTATTGCCCAAAGACATCATCGGATAACGATGCGCCTCTTGCACAAAGCCTTGCGTCAAATCGCTGCCTACTCGCTGCGTGGGAGAATTCTCGTCGAAAAATTGGGGATATTGCGCTTCCAGGTCTTGCAGTTCACGCATCTTGGCATCATAGTCAAAATCGCTCATGGTGGGCGCCGACAGCACATAATAATCGTGATCTGCCTGACGCAGTTCCTTTCTTAAAGCCTTTATTCTCTCTTCCATAGACAAGCCAGATTAATCGTAAAAATTCCACGAAAGTCCCGCCTTAATCTGCGACGGATTCTGAGGATAATGCAAGGTGGTGAAATAATTAGGATCGACAAACAAGCGACTGCCATGCGTATACATAATAAAGAAACGGGCACGTTTGAGGTGCATATTCGCATAGACATTGATATAGGGATAATCGCCCACTTTCTTTTCGCTTTGCAAATGATATTGACCCAAAGCCGGATTATAAGCCGGAATATAATACGAACTGAAATAACGACAATCCACCCCGATATGCGTCAACATCACTTTCGACAAACGCGTGCGCAGATACAGATTGGCATAAGCCGCCAGATTAGGCAAAGGCAAGACTTCCTGATGGCTCGACCATTGTCCCACCACATTGAAATCGAAATGCAGAAGACGATAAGCCAGACGCTGTTGCCATTGCGCATACAAGACCTGTATCTGACCATCATGCTGACGGGCCTGGGCTTTTTGGTCGAAATACACGTAATGACTGATATTTTCCACACCGGCAGTGAGCAAAGTATTCCAAGAAGGGAAAGACAAAGATCCTTGTGCCCTGACGCGATAAATATTCTTCAGATCCTGATTCCAGGCATAATGGTTAGAATAGAAACGACGGTAGAAATAATCGGGCGTCTCGTTGCGCACGAAACCTTCGGCCGAAATACCCACCAATTGTTTCCACAAACGGAAATGCGATTGCAAATCGCCCGTCACATCGAAATTACCGAGACGTTCGCCCAACATACACAATCGGGCATCGGCATTGAATTGCAAAATAGAATCTTGTGTCGACAACAAACGGCCGCCCAACCAAAGCAAATTTTCGTGATGTTCGTGCGCCTGACGGAAAGGATCCAGCTCGCTATCGGGCGGCAGCGGCCTGTCTGAAATACCACCATAACGACGGAACTCGTGTTCGGCATAAGCCACCAATCCAAACTTCATCCAAGGATGGAAACCTTCGTTCAACGACAATCCGACGGTATTGCGCAGCGTCATCAACGCCACGGAATCGGCGGTGTAATTGCGGTTGATATGGGCCACATTGTCGTAGTAGGAAAGATTGGCCGTCTTCGAATCGTAGAGTTTGCTACCATTGTCCCACTGAAACGTATGAATAATGCTGCTCACCGGCACAAACACTTCGAGCGTATCCTGGCCCGTCGTATCCTTGCGATGAAAACCGATGTGGTATTTATGGTTGAAAAACAAGTCGTTGTACTTGGTCAGATTGAACGTATTCGACAAGTTCACCGGAATGTTCAGACTTTCGTATTCGCGATAACCGCCGCTCATTTCCAGCGGATTGGTAATATAATCGTCGTTGGTGATACCGCCGTTTTCGTAATTTTCGAAACGATGGATGGAGTATCGGCCATGCGCTTGGTAACGTTCGCCCAGATAGTTGGTGAAGAAATGGGCAATTTTGTCGCGCGAAGCCAGATTGGTGTAATAACCGCGGGAATTGATCACTTCGTAATCGGCACCGATATTCAGACGCTTGTTGAAATTGGCCGTAAAGAAAAACTTAAAATTTTCTTCCTGCGAACGGTCGTTGCCCACCGTGGTAAGGTAGGTTCCGTTGGTATAAGGTCGCGTGGTGTTGATGTAACGCATCTCCGAGTTGGAAGTTTTCCAATGATCGTAGGGCTGCATGAAGATGAAGCTTTCTTCTGCTTGTCGATCTTTGTAAATCATCGACTGGAAAGGAGAACCGATATTGGCCAGATAAGAAGCTGCCACCACATCGTTGCGTTCGGGCACTGCCATATTCTGAAAATTGAGCGACATGGTGTCCAAATCGGCCTGTTGCTTCATGCCCAATACATCGTCTATCGACCAAGATCGTATGCGCAAAGCCACTTCCTTGTCGGAGGCATTAGTCGAAGACGATGGCAATGATCCCACCTGAGTAGCACCGGACGATCGGCCCGAACCGGAAGGCATGACATTACCGCCTCCCGAGAAAGAAGAGGATGATCCCGTCTGACTGCCACCATTACGCATGGAGAACTGCGCCGAAAGCGGAAACATCGACACAAGAGCCATCAACAGAGTGAAAATATATTTTGGAGCGTAGCGCATCAAATTCGTGAAAAATATGCGCAAAAGTAGTACAAAAGCGAAGAAATCCCAAATGAAATCCCTACTTTTGCAGGCTATTATAAGAGCGCACATTATATCAATCACACATAAATTATTAGACATGAAAATCGAAGACAAAAAATTTGTAGCCGTGGCTTACGATTTGTTCGTAGGTGCCAACGAAGGCCAGGAAGAATTGATGGAAAAAGCCACCGAACTTGCTCCCCTTACTTTCATCTATGGTGTGGGCATGATGCTGGAAGCTTTCGAAGCCAACTTGAAAGATTTGAAGAAAGACGATACTTTCGATTTCGTTTTGCCTTGCGACCAGGCTTACGGCCCTTACATGGACGAACACGTTACCGAAATCCCCAAGAATGTATTTGAAATCGACGGCAAGTTTGACAGCGAAAACATCGTGGTAGACCGCATGATTCCCATGATGACCGCCGACGGTCACCGCTTGGATGGTTTGGTAGTGGAAATCACCGATACTTTCGTAAAGATGGACTTCAATCACCCGCTGGCCGGCGAAGATTTGCACTTTGTAGGTAAAGTGTTGGAAGTGCGCGAAAGCACCGACGAAGAAATGGAACAGATCATGCATCCTTGCCATGGTGGTTGCAGCGGTTGCAATGGCGGCGACTGCAACGGAGAAGATGGCTGCGGATGCGGCAATTGCCAATAATACAATGAGTAATACTTTCGGTCATATTTTTCGACTGAGCAGTTTTGGAGAATCGCATGGCGCCGCCGTAGGCGGCGTCATCGATGGTTATCCGGCAGGCCTGCACATCGACCTGGACTTTATTCAAGCCCAGCTAGACCGTCGTCGTCCCGGCAGTACAGCCATGGGCACCAACCGAAAAGAAGCCGACCGCGTGGAAATCCTGTCGGGCATCTTCGAAGGAAAAAGTACCGGTGCGCCCATCGCCTTTCTGGTAAGAAACAGCAACCAGCACAGCCAAGACTACGACAGTTTGCGCAACACCTTCCGTCCTTCGCACGCCGATTATACTTACTACAGCAAATACGGCATCCGCGATCATCGGGGCGGTGGTCGTTCTTCGGCACGCGAAAGCATTGCTCGTGTGGTGGCCGGCGCATTCGCGCAATTGGCGCTCAGAGAATTGGGCATCAGCATCGAAGTCTTTACGACGCGCATCGGAGATATCGCCATCGACAAAGATTGTATTTTCGACAGCCAGGTGGCACAAGGCAACGAACTGCATTGTCCCGACCCTGCCAAAGCGGCCGATATGCAAGCCCTGATTCTTCGCATGAAAGAAGAACAAGACAGCGTCGGCGGATTGGTGCATTGTATCGTGAAAGGCGTTCCTGCCGGTTGGGGCGAACCTCACGCGTTGAAACTGCAAAGCCTTTTGGCTGCAGCCATGTTGTCTATTCCGGCCTGCAAAGGCTTCGAGTATGGCAGTGGTTTCGACATCAGTCTGCACGGTTCACAGGCCAACGATGCTTTCTTCATGGAAAACGGAAAAGTACGCACCCGCACGAATCACAGCGGCGGCATACAGGGCGGCATTTCCAATGGAGAAGACATTTACTTCAATCTTGCCTTCAAACCCATAGCCAGCATCAGCCGTGAACAAGAGAGCGTAAACCTTCAGGGCGAAAATTGCCAACTACTGATAAAAGGTCGTCACGATCCTTGTGTGCTGCCGCGCGTATTGCCCGTGGTTGAAGCTATGACCGCCATCACTTTACTCGACGCATATTTATTATCTAAAACATCACATCTATGACTAAATTTTTCACTTTAGCTATGACAGCTGTACTCGCTTGCGCTTGTTGCCATGCGCCTAAGGAAGATTTCAAATACGTCGACGAACGTTTCGCCGATATGGAAATTCTGCATTACGAAGTGCCCGGTTTCGACGAACTGAGTCTGCAGCAGAAAGAATTGGTATATTATTTGAGCGAAGCCGCCCTTTGGGGTCGCGATATTCTTTTCGATCAGAATTGCCGCTACAATTTGGCCATCCGTAAAACCATGGAAGCCATTTATCAATATGCCGACTGCGACAAAACATCCGAAGACTGGAAGCAATTCGAAATTTATTTGAAACGTGTTTGGGTTTCCAATGGTATCCATCATCATTATGCTACTGACAAATTCATTCCCGCTTTCAGCCAAGACTTTTTCACAGCCGCTTTGCAAAGCGTTCCCCAAGACAAATTACCCGCCGATAAAGCCGCCTTGCTGTCCGAACTAACTCCCGTTATTTTCGATGCCAATATCGCCACCAAGCGCGTCAACCAAAAAGAAGGCGAAGATTTGTTGCTTACTTCTGCCAACAACTATTATCTGAATGTCAGCCAAAAAGAAGCCGAAGATTTCTATGCAGCCATGATCGATGCCAAGGATCCTCAACCTATTTCTTATGGTTTGAACAGTCGCTTGGTAAAGAAGAACGGCAAATTGGTGGAAGAAGTTTGGAAAGTGGACGGCATGTATGGTGCTGCCATCGAAAAAATCGTTTATTGGTTGGAAAAAGCTCAGGGCGTAGCCGAAAACGAAACCCAAGCCAAAACCATCGCCAAATTGATTGAGTATTACAAGAACGGCAACTTGCGCACTTTCGACGAATACAATGTACTTTGGGTACAGGATTTGCAATCGCAAGTGGATTTTGTAAACGGTTTCATTGAAAACTACGGCGACCCCATCGGTATCAAATCGAGCTGGGAAAGTATCGTCAATTTCAAGAATTTGAAGGCCTCTGAACGCACCGAAATCATCAGCCGCAACGCACAATGGTTTGAAAACAACGCTCCTATCGACGATCGTTTCCGCAAGAAAGAAGTGAAAGGCGTTTCTGCCAAAGTTATCACCGTGGCCATGTTGGGTGGCGATTGCTATCCTACCACGCCTATCGGTATCAACTTGCCCAATGCCGACTGGATTCGTCGCGATTATGGTTCAAAATCGGTGACCATCGAAAACATTACCGAAGCTTACAGCAAGGCTTCTATCGGTGACGGTCACAACGAAGAATTCATGTGGAGCAAAAAAGAAATTGAATTGTGCGCCAAATATGGTTCGCTCACCGACAACCTGCACACCGACTTGCACGAATGTTTGGGCCACGGCTCTGGACAATTGCTGCCCGGCACCGATCCCAACGCATTGAAAGCTTACTCTTCTGTAATGGAAGAAGCCCGCGCCGACCTTTTCGCCCTTTATTTCCTCGGTGACGAAAAATTGGTAGAACTGGGTATCCTTCCCAATATGGAAGCCCACAAAGCCGAATACTACGAATACATGATGAATGGTGCCATGACCCAGCTCAAGCGTATCGAATTGGGCAACGACATCGAAGAATCGCATATGCGCAACCGCGCCCTCATCGCCAACTGGGTTTTGAAAAATGGTGGTCCGAAGGTGGCCGAACTTTGCCAACGCGATGGCAAAAGCTATTTGCGCGTTCACGATTACAAAGCTTTGCGTCAATGTTTCGGCAAATTGTTAGCAGAAATTCAACGTTGCAAATCGGAAGGTGATTTCAATGCCGCTCAGCAATTGGTGGAAACCTACGCTGTCAAGATCGATCCGGCTTTGCATCAAGAAGTGATGACTCGTTATCAAGCCTTGGATTTGGCTCCCTACAGAGGTTTTGTCAATCCCGTCTTCAAGCCGGTGTATGAAAACGGAAAATTGATTGATGTTCAGATTGCTTACGACGAATCGTATGTAGAACAACATCTGCGTTATTCTAAAGATTATTCAGCACTTTAATCTTTGAACTTTCTTCTTCGAGAAATGATTGAGATTATCGAAGTCAATACAGAAGCTCTACGTAAGGAATTTGCCCTGATACCCTATCGCTTGTATCAGGGCAATCCTTATTGGGTGCCGCCTATGTTGCAGGGAGAAATCAACGATATCACGCCCGAAAAGAATCCTTATTTCCGTTTCTGCGAAGCCAAGTTCTGGATAGCCAAACGCGGACAGAAAACGGTGGGCCGCATCGGTGCCATCATCCATCATGCCTATATCGAAAAGACGCAGGAAAGATTGGGACGCCTGACGCGCTGTGAATTCATCGACGACGCAGAAGTGGTGGATGCGCTTTTCGATACGGCCGAAAATTGGTGCAAAGAAAAAGGCATGATTGGCGTTTTGGGCCCGCTTGGTTTTTCCAACCTCGATCAGCAAGGCTTGTTGGTGGAAGGTTTCGATCGATTGGCTTCGGTGGCTTCGGCTTATCATCACGAATATTATCATCGTCATTTCGAACGACTTGGCTTCACTAAAGAGATGGACTGGGTGGAATTCCGTTTAGCGTTGAGCCGGCAGATTCCCGAAAAAGCCATCCGCATGGAACAAGCCATCATGCAACGCTATCAGTTGAAGGTAGTGGATATCAAAAACAAAAAAATGCTGCGCCATTACGGACAGCAAGTCTTTCAATTGCTCAACAAATCCTTCCACAACTTATTTTCTTTCGTAGCGCTCGACGAAGCCATGATTGAAGCCGTGCTCGACAATTATCTGCCGGTTATCAACACAGAATTCGTCAAACTGGTGATGACCCAGGATGAGCGTATCGTGGGCTTTATCGTGCCGGTACCTTCGCTGTCGAAAACCATGCAGATTGCGAAAGGAAAGCTTGGATTGCGTGCACTGATTTCCCTGCTTTGGTCGCGCCGTCACAACGACACCATCGACACTTTCCTAACGGGCGTCGATCCGGAATTCCAGTCGAAAGGCGTGGTAGGTCTGCTCATGACTTCGGCTCAACGAGTGATGATAAAACGCAACATGCTCACGGTCGAAACCACGGGCATGTTGGAAAACAATCAGAAAGCTATCGAGTTCTGGAAAAATTACGACCACATCCAGCACAAGCGTAAACGCTGCTATCGCAAGATGTTTTAAGGGCTTACAGCAAACCTTTGGTAGATGGCAATTCGTAACAGTAGATATCTCGGCGCACGGCCATCTTCATCGCTAATGCGAAGGCCTTAAAAACAGCTTCCGCCTTATGATGTTCGTTATCGCCTTCTGCTTTGATATTCAGATTCATACGAGCCGCATCGCTGAGCGACTTAAAGAAATGCAGAAACATTTCCGTAGGCATATCACCCACATATTCCCGTTTGAAATTCACTTCCCAAACCAACCAAGGACGTCCGCCGAAATCGAGCGCCAAAGAGCATAGACTGTCGTCCATAGGCAGACAATAGCCATAACGGTCGATGCCGCGTTTGTTGCCGATGGCCTGCAGGATAGCTTCACCCAAAGCGATGGCCGTATCTTCTATGGTGTGGTGTTCGTCCACTTGCAAATCGCCTTTGGTAATAATAGTAAGATTGCTCAAACTATGACGACCGATCTGGTCGAGCATGTGGTCGAAAAATTTCAGTCCGGTATCGATATGCGTCTTGCCGCTGCCGTTCAGGTCGATTTCCACCAAAACGTCGGTTTCCTTGCTCACGCGATGCACGCGCGCTTTGCGTCCGCCGGCAAAAAGAAAATCGGCAATAGCATCCCATGAAGCCAAATGTGTACAATCGGCAGGCGCCTCCATGCTCATGTTTTCGTCCAGCAAAATTGCCTTAGCGCCCAGATTCTGCGCCAACTGCACATCGCTCAAACGGTCTCCGATAACGTAGGAATTGGCCAAATCGTAATCGGGATTATCGATGTACGATGTGAGCATCCCTGTGCGGGGTTTACGCGTGGGCGCGTTGTCGGCCTCAAAAGTCTTGTCGATAAAAATAGCATCGAAATGGACGCCTTCGCTTTCAAGTATCTGCAACATCTTGCCTTGCACGGCATCGAAATTTTCCTGCGGATAGACGGGCGTTCCCAATCCATCCTGATTGGTCACCATCACCAATTCGAAATCGAGGTTCTTGCTGATGAAATACAGGTTGCGCAACACCGCCGGCAAAAATTCCAACTGATCGAGCCTATCCACCTGATAAGTCACAGGAGGCTCCTTGATGAGCGTTCCGTCACGATCTATAAACAAAACTCTTTTCATAGTCTTCTTCCTTAAAGATTGATAAATTGTTGCATGGCAGCCATCAAAGCCGCATTTTCATCAGCGGTTCCCACCGTAATGCGCAAGCAGCCTTCGCAAAGGCGCACCCTATTACGATTGCGAACGATAATACCCTGAGCCACCAGATATTGATACAAAGCATCGGCATCGTCCACTTTTACCAAAAGGAAATTGGCATCGGAGGGATAAATATGTTGCACGATGGACAAAGCCGCCAAAGCCTGTTGCAGGAAAGAACGTTGCTGAATCAGTTCCTCCACCCAAGCCTGAATGCGCTGCGGCTCTTGCAAATGCGCCAACATCAGCTGCTGGGTTTGCAGATTCACATTATAGGGATACTTCACCTTGTTGTACACGGCTATAATTTCCGGCGATGCGAAAGCCATTCCCAAACGAAGTCCGGCACTGGCCCAAGCTTTGGAGAAAGTCTGGAAAATCACCAGGTTAGGATATTTATCGAGCAGACTGCAAAAAGAATCCTGCGAGGAAAAATCGATATAAGCTTCGTCCAACATCACCAAACCCTGGAAATTTTCTATCACTTTGAGCATCTCGGCCGAGTGCAAACTATTGCCCGTGGGATTGTTGGGCGAACAAAGAAAAATCAGTTTGGTATGCTCGTCGCAGCGCGCCAGCAAGTCTTCGGCCTTGAATTGAAAATCGGCATCGAGCGAATGTTCGCGATAAGCCACATCGTTGATATCGGCACAAACCTTGTACATGCCGTAGGTGGGCGCAATGGCCAAGACATTGTCGATGCGGGGCTCGCAAAAGGCGCGGAAAGCCAAATCGATGGATTCGTCGCTGCCATTACCCAGAAAAATCTGTTCCGCACGCAAGCCTTTCAGCGCAGCTATTTTTTCTTTCAGCGCTTTCTGCAAAGGATCGGGATAACGGTTGTAGGGCGCATTGTAGGGATTCTCGTTGGCATCGAGATACACCGAAGCTTCTCCTTCGAATTCGTCCCGCGCACAAGAATAAGGCGACAATGCGGCGATATTTTTTCGTAACAATTGATTGATGTCCATATTATTTCATTCTGACAGCCACGGCATTGGCGTGAGCAAAAAGTTGTTCATTTTCGGCCATGATGCGGATAATCGGGCCCAAATCGTTTTGCAAGGCTTCGGCAGAGATTTCCTGGAAAGTAGTCTTCTTCATAAAACTATCCACACTCACACCGCTGTAAGCACGCGAACAAGCTTTAGTGGGCAAAGTATGATTGGTGCCGGAAGCATAATCGCCGGCGCTTTCGGGCGTATAGTTTCCTAAGAAAACAGAACCCGCATTGCGCACTTGCTCAGCCATTTGCACATAATCTTTGGTAGAAATGATCAGATGTTCGGGGGCGTATTCGTTGGTAAAATCCATCAAATCGTCATGAGCCAGGACAATGATACGGCTGTTTTCCAAAGACTTTTCAGCGATATCCTTGCGGGGAAGTTGCTTGCATTGTTCCAAGGTAGCCGCCATCACCGCATCGGCCAAAGCTTCGGAATCGGTAATCATCAGCACCTGACTGTCGATGCCATGTTCTGCCTGCGACAACAAATCGGCCGCCACATATTCGGGATGAGCGCTTTCGTCGGCAATCACTTCCACTTCGGAAGGACCGGCCGGCATATCGATGGCCACATCTTCCAGACTCACCATTTGCTTGGCTGCGGTGACAAACTGATTGCCCGGACCGAAAATCTTGTACACTTGTGGCACGCTTTCCGTACCATAAGCCATGGCCGCAATAGCCTGTACCCCACCCAATTTGAAGATTTTATCCACGCCGCAAAGTTGAGCTGCATAGAGCACCGCCGGATGAATTTGTCCCGTCTGACGGTCGGGCGGCGAGCAAAGCACGATATCACGACAAGCAGCAATCTTGGCCGGAATAGCCAACATCAACACCGTCGAAAACAAAGGAGCCGTGCCTCCGGGAATATACAAACCCACTTTATCGATGGGCAGGCTTTTCTGCCAACATTGCACGCCGGGCATGGTTTCGATACGGAAAAGTTGTCCGTCTTCCTTGCCGACCACTTGTGCCCGATGAAAGGCTTCGATATTCTTCTTAGCCTGACAAATGGCTTGTTTCAAATCGTCACTCAGGAAGCTTTCGGCCGCTTGTATTTCGGCAGGTGTCACTTGCAAATGTTCCAATGTAACACCGTCGAAACGAGCCTCGTAGCTCTTCAGCGCCGCATCGCCATTAGCCTTGACATCGCGCAGAATAGAGCCTACCTGATCGAAAAGTTGGGTAGTATCGCGCAAAGGACGACGCATCAGAGCGGGCCATTGTTCTCGCGAAGGATATTTGATAATTTCCATCATAACTATCAGATAATCATTTTTTCGATGGGAAGTACCAAAATGCCTTTGGCGCCGATGCTTTTCAATTTGCCGATGATTTCCCAGAAGCGTTTTTCTTCTACCACCGAATGAACCGAAGACCAACCACTTTCGGCCAGCGGCGTCACTGTGGGCGATTCCATACCGGGAAGCAGTTCACAGACATCTTTAATCTTGTCGTTCTGGATGTTCAGCATGATGTATTTCTTGCCTTCGGCCTCACGTATCGCTTTGAAACGGAAAATAAGTTCGTCGACGATGGCTTGGTTTTCTTCGGACAATTGATTGTTCACAATGAGCAGCGCTTCCGATTGCATCACCACTTCCACTTCTTTCAAACGGTTGGTAACCAAAGTACTACCCGAGCTGACAATATCGAAAATGCCGTCTGCCATACCGATACCGGGCGCAATTTCCACCGAACCGCTGATAACGTGAATTTTGGCATTCACGGCATGTTTATTTAAAAATTTCTGCAAAATGACAGGATAAGAGGTGGCGATGGTTTTGCCTTCGAACCACTGCGGACCGCTATATTCAGCATCCTTGGGAATAGCCAATGACAATCGACAACGGCTGAAACCCAGACGATGCGCAATGCGTGAATCCGATTCTTTTTCGGCCCACTCGTTTTCTCCCACTATACCTGCATCGGCCACGCCTGAAGCCACCGACTGGGGAATATCATCATCTCTGAGAAACAATATCTCTACCGGAAAATTCTTGGCCGGCACCAACAACACGCGCTTACCGGCATCGATTTTCACATTCGCTTCGCTGAGCAAGGCCATGGTATCTTCGTACAAACGGCCTTTTCCTTGAATTGCAATACGTAACATAGTTCTAAAAAAAAAGACTCACCTACTACGGCAAGCCTGACTCAATCTTTCACATCCACACGACCAAGCGACCAACCGTCAAGACTGGAGAGCATGGTGATGATGTGGATATTTATTCATAAAGTATGTAATAATCAGGGGTTAACGTCACAAAGGTAAAGTATTCATCCGAGAGTTGAAAATTTTTGGCACAAGTTTTGCAAAAATGTTTATTAGCGCTACATTTGCGTATCTCTCATGCAAGGGAAAACAACAATTCCATTATTCATTCAACAATTTGAAAAGGTATGAAAAAAGAAATTAAATTTAGTTTGGTTTACAGAGATATGTGGCAGTCGTCGGGTAAATATGTACCCCGCAAAGATCAGCTTGCTACCATCGCTCCCGTTATTGTGGACATGGGTTGTTTCGACCGTGTGGAAACCAATGGCGGCGCTTCCGAACAAGTGAATCTGCTGTACGGAGAAAACCCCAACCAGGCTGTACGTACCTTTACCAAGACTTTCAACGATGCCAATATAAAGACCCACATGCTGGACCGTGGTTTGAATGCGCTGCGCATGAATCCGGTGCCCGCCGATGTGCGTCAATTGATGTATAAGGTAAAACATGCCCAAGGGGTGGATATCACACGTATTTTCTGTGGATTGAACGACCCGCGCAACATCATTCCTTCTATCAAATGGGCCAAGCAAGCCGGCATGACCGCACAAGCTACCATGTGTATGACCTACTCTGCTGTTCACACGGCCGAATATTATATCAATCTGGCAGAAGTGCTTATCGAAAATGGTGCCGACGAAATCTGTCTTAAGGACATGGCCGGTATCGGACGTCCTGCCATGTTGGGTACGGTGGTAAGAGCCATCAAAGAAAAGCATCCCGATATCATCATCCAATACCACGGACATTCAGGCCCTGGTTTCTCTACCGCCAGTATGCTCGAAGTGGCCAAGGCCGGTTGCGATGTATTGGACGTTGCCATGGAGCCGCTGTCGTGGGGCATGGTTCATCCCGATGTTATCACCATTCAAGCTATGCTGAAAGATGCCGGTTTCCTGGTGAAAGATATCAACATGAAGGCTTATATGGAAGCGCGTCGTCTTACCCAAAGTTTCATCGACGATTTCCTGGGCTACTGGATCGACCCGCGTAACTCTAAAATGACTTCGCTGCTGGTAGGTTGCGGTTTGCCCGGTGGTATGATGGGCTCTCTGATGGCCGATTTGAAAGGCATCCACGCCGCCATCAACAGCAATTTGCAAAAGCGTGGCGAAAAGCCGCTCAGCGAAGATGAATTGTTGGTAGAACTCTTCGACGAAGTAAAACGCATTTGGCCGATGTTGGGAACACCTTGTTTGGTAACGCCTTTCAGCCAATATGTCAAGAATGCTGCTTTGATGAACCTCTTCTCCAAGAGCATGGGCGAAAAGCCTTTCAGCCGTATGGACCCTGCCATGTGGGGCATGATACTTGGAAAATCAGGAAAATTGCCTGGCGAATTGGCTCCCGAAATCGTGGAATTGGCCAAGGAAAAGGGCTTCGAATTTTATACCGACGATCCTCAAGCGCTCTATCCCGACGAATTGCCTCGCTTTATCAAGGAAATGGAAGAATTGGGTTGGGACCGCGGTCAGGACGACGAAGAACTCTTCGAATTTGCCATGCACGAAAAACAATACCGCGAATACAAATCGGGCTTGGCCAAGGAACAATTCAATAAAGACTTGTTGGAACGCATGGAAAAAGCGCAAGCCGGTACGGCCGGTGCTCCCGTGAAACATTTCACTGCCGCCGACAAACGCGCCATCCTGCATCCCGATGCCGAAGCCATCGAAGCTCCTTGCGGCGGTAAAGTACTTTGGGATCTCGACTTCAACGAAAAATCGACAGCGCCCGCACACGGCAAGCATTACAAAGAAGGAGAATGGCTCTGCGCCATCCAAGGTGCCCGCGGTGTGGAAAACATCGAAGCCTTCTGCAACGGCCGCATCGTCGGCATTGAAAAGCAACAAGGTCAGGTGGTGGCCAAAGGAGATGTCATCGGCTGGATGGAAGCTGACAAAAAGTAAGCATTAAACATTTATACAAGGGGCTGCACCTTCAAAAGGGACGCAGCTCCTTTATTATTGACCATTACTACGTTCTTTATGAACTTGTCTTACGTATTTCTGATATTGGCCAACTCCATTTGGGGAATGATGGCGCCGCTGGGTAAACATGCCATGAGCCATGGCATCGGATCGTTCGAAATGGTGAGCCTGCGTGTGTTGGGCGGTGCACTCAGTTTTTGGATAGCCTCTTTGTTTATCGCCAAGGAAAAAATCGCCGCGAAAGATTTTCTCTATCTTTTCGGAGCCGCGCTCTTCGCCATCGTGTTCAATCAATGTCTCTATACCAACGGATTATCGCTCACCTCGCCCATCAATGCGAGCCTGATCACCACCCTCTTGCCCATCGTCACACTGCTGCTTTCGTTGGTTATTTTGCGCGAGAAGATTTCCTGGAAAAGAGCCACCGGCGTTGTTATCGGATTGATTGGTGCGGTGATTCTGATTGCTTCGCGTCAACAGCAAGGACATCAAGATGCTTCTTTGTTGGGCGATTTATGCTGCGTGATGGCACAATTCAGTTTTGCGCTTTATCTGATACTCTTCAAGAAAATCATTTCACGTTACCACGTGATTACCTGCATGAAATGGATGATGACTTTTGCCGCCCTGGTGATTTTGCCTTTCACTTATCAAAATGTCCTCGACGTGGAATGGTGTCAGCTGACGCCACGCGTGTATGGCGAAACCGCTTGGGTAGTTTTCGGCGGCACCTTTTTCTCATATCTGTTCATGACCAAAGCACAGCAACAATTGGCGCCAACCATCGTGTCGATGTACACAAACATTCAGCCTTTGGTGTCTACCATTGCCAGTGTCGCGTTGGGATTGGGCATATTCGGATGGTCGCAAGCTTCGGCAGCCTTGTTGGTGGTAGCCGGCGTTTATATGGTAACGCACAGCAAATAAAGCAACTTACTCACTTGCCAGTTGGATGGCTCTTTCCGTAGCGCCTAAATAAGTCTGCGACAAGAGGATACCTCCGCCCAGAAAAGCGCCCACGTAAAGGCCGGAAGACAATTCTATCGCCACAAAAGCCACGGAAGCCGCATTCAGCGCCATAGAGAAAAATCCTTCGCCCACAGCTCCTGCATAAAAATGGCCAAGCCCGGGTATCAACGACAACCAGCGGGCTGTTTCGGGATTTTTGGAATTCTGGGAATCAGTTGCTTCGATTTGTGGTAAAACGGCTTTTTCGCAAAGGGCACGCAAAGCAAAAATCTCGGTGCGCAGACTGTCGTTCAAAGCATACAGCGCGATGCGATCTAAACTTCTCGCGGCCATTTCCGGCGCTTGCAAATGCAGGTAACACTCGGCCTTTTCCATCAGCAGCAAAGCTTCATCCACCAAGGGAAGTCCCTGATAGATACGACGTTCGCAGTCGAGCGCCTTGGCTTGCCATTGGGCCGGAGAGAAGGCTTCGTCTGTCTGCGTATCTTGTGCCTGCGTTTCTTGCGCCCGCAAACACTCAACGGAAAAGACGGTCGAGAGGCAGATGAATATGATACAGAATAGCCTGTGTCTGTTGTTGCAATACATGATCTTGAAGTATCTGAACCGAAAAATAACTACCGAAAACATTGCTGATATAACTGAGGCCCGTCAGCGAGGCAAAGGTAATGCTGCGCCAATCTTGCGGACCTTTTTTTACCCAATGTTCTGCCGTAATGGCGGCCAAAGCGCCCGTAATGACAAAAGACATCACCCCTTCCGAAAGATTGCCGGCATAAATTTTTCCCGCACCGGGCAGCACGGCCGACAAGGTGGCGGCCAAATACGGATTCTTGCGAGCTAAAGCCTGGCGTTCTTCAAACATCGTCTGCAGCGACAATTGCTCTGAACGCAGATAATGTGCCTGTTGCAGATCGAATGCAGCGGCCTGTTGCTGATAAGCCGACATATCGTTACGCAGCAAAGCCAAACCGGCCAACTGCAAGTGTTTCAATTGTTCGTGTTCGTCGGCCATATAGTCGTTCAAGCGTTCTTCGGCCTGCTGATAACATCCCAAATGCGCCAACAAAGCCACCTGATGAAACAAGGATTTTTCCCAAAAGACGGAACTGCTGTCAATCAAAGAGAAATGGGCCACGGCTTGCGGCAATTGTTGTTGCAGATATTCACTCCAAGCTTGCAGAAAATAGAGCGTATCGGAAGCTTGATAATACGAAGAAGCATGCAAGAGATAATCGAGATCGGAACGTAGATTGAGCGACAACAGATAGTTGGCAAAATCGTAATCTTCTGAAATGTATTTGCGTATCGAATCCGACTGAGCAAAAGCATGCGATTCCCCATCAGTCTGATTCGCCGTCAAAACAGAATTATACTCCAGTTGCATAGAAGCAACGGGCGTATCAAAAGGCTTGGTTTTGCGATAACGATAAGCCTCTAAACTTTCGTGCAGATGTCCGTTTTCGTCCAAAAAAGTACCGTTCAAGCCGGCCATCCCGATACGACTGCATCGCAAACGACGATCCATGGCGATGAGCGAAGCTTTGGGCAAACCAAACTCCCGACAAGCTTCCACAAAATAGACATGACAAGGTACATCGAAATAACATTCTCCCGCCAATTGCTGATGCAAACTGCCCATAGAGCGAGCCCACAGCGTCTCTTCGGCCGGCTTTTGCGCTGTGGCAACAAAAACAGCCATCGAAAGAAGCAGCAAGAAGAGAAAGAATTTGCTTTTCATGGTGTCAGGGCATTTCCTTACGCTCGGCGTCGGCAGGCACTTTGTAATCGAACATTTCGTCATAGACATCCACACGGATATTGGAATACACATCCAGACGAATCATCGAGTCTTTGGTACCCATATACGAAATTTCCGTGATGCGCTGCGGGAAGACGAAACGTTGGCTAAAGTCGTAATGAGCGTAGTATATTTTATTGATAACCTTATCTTTACGATCGTAGAAAGCCATAAAGACAGGCAAATAGTTTTCGTAGACAATTTCCACCTTGGCGCAGTGAGAAGCCGCTTCGGTGCTTTTGAAGATTTTCTTCAGGTATTTGCCATCTTCCTGCAAGACTTCGTTCAATTTGAAGCCATAACTTTCCATACCCATATCCTGGGTACGGCGTTGCAGAAATACTTGCAAAGGTTCATCGACAGAGGCATACAAATGACCCTTCTTGTCGAACATCACGGTATTGGTTTTAGGGTTGTACGCTTCGGTACGTCCGTACTGGTCGGTAAGCAGCACGCTTTCGCCTTCGGTGGTCTTGATGCTCACCACCATGCGGCCATCTTGCTGACAGAACAACTGTTTTTCTTGTTTAGATTTTTTACCGTTGGCCAATTGCTGCGAAACGACATCGGCCATCACCAGACGCTGTGCCTGCATAGACACACAGCAAGCAGCGGCCAAAAGACAAGTAAGGATGCCTTTAAAGACATCCTTACTCTTAATGTTATGTAGGATTACTCCTTTCATTCTTACAACCACATGATGAATTTGGGATTGTTCAAATAAGCCGTACCGCTACCGGTCAACAAGTCGATCAACTCAACGATGAAGTCGATAGTAGGAACGATGTAGAAGATACCACCGAAAGTGATGAAATACCACAAGCAGTTGATAGGTTCAGTACCCAATACCAAACGGTGAATACCGATACCAGCCAAACCGGTGAATTCCAAACAAGCAGCAATCAAAGTTCTGGTCTGACCATCAACACCGTCAAGAATACCCTGACTTTCAACAGAAGTGCTAACGGTAGCTTCAGCGAACATTTCGTTGATAGCGCTTTCATCCAATGAATAGTTGGCAGCATTAGCAGAGATGGTCATAGCCAACATAGCTACCAAAGCAATCATAATCTTTTTCATAACGTTAGTGTTTAAGTTGTTAAAAAAATGAAGTTCATCGAGGCAAAGATATTAAAAAAATTTAAAATCATGCACCAAAATCATCATACATAATCATTTCTTTCGGAACACCCAGATTATCAAGCATATTGATAACAGCTTTCGACATCGGGCCAGGACCACACATGTAGTATTCGATTTCTTCGGGTTCTTCGTGATCTTTCAAATAAGTTTCCCAAATAACCTGATGAACGAAACCGGCGGTATACTTTACACCAGCAGCATCGGCAGCGGGATCGGGACGGTCGAGCGCCAAATGGAAACTGAAGTTGGGGAATTCTTTTTCCAAAGCCAAGAAGTCGGGCAAATAGAACACTTCGTTCAAAGCGCGGGCACCATAGAAGTAAGACATCTTACGATTGGTGGTACGCAAAGTGTGAGTCAAGTGCATAATCTGAGCACGCAGAGGAGCCATACCGGCACCACCACCCACCCACATCATTTCGCGGGTAGAGTTGTAGATAGGACGGAATTCTCCGTAAGGACCACTCATCACCACCTTGTCGCCGGGCTTCAAAGAGAAGATATATGAAGAAGCGATACCGGGCATCACATCCATAAAACCAACCTGAGGTTTCGGTTTGAAAGGAGGTGTTGCGATACGAACGGTAAGCATAATGCGGTCGCCTTCGGCAGGATAGTTGGCCATAGAATAAGCTCTCACGGTAGGAACGGTGTTGGTACATTTCAAATCGAACAAACCAAAGTTCTTCCATGCGGGCAAATATTCATCACCAATGAGTGACTTATCGATATCCTTGTCGTAATCCATGCTGAATGCAGGAATCTTGATCTGAGCGTAAGAACCTGGCTCGAAATCCATGTGTTCGCCCTTAGGCAAAGCCACGATGAATTCCTTGATAAAGGTAGCCACGTTCTTGTTAGAGATAACTTCGCATTCCCATTCTTTCACGCCCATTACCGATTCGGGCACTTTCACCTTCATGTCGCCACGAACTTTCACCTGACAACCCAAGTGCCAGTTGTTCTGCTGCTGTTGACGAGTAAAGAAGCCTTTTTCGGTAGGAAGCATTTCGCTACCACCTTCGGTAACCTGACATTTACACATACCGCAACTACCCTTACCACCACAAGTAGAAGGAAGGAAAATACCATTCTCGCTCAACGAGCCGAGCAAACTGCCACCCATATCAACCTGAATGTTATTGTCGCCGTTGATATTGATGTTCACCTTGCCGGAAGGAGTCAATTTAGCCTTGATAAACAACAGAAGGCCCACCAAAATGAGTGTCATCAACAAGAAGACGATGACAGCCATTACTAAAACTTGCATTGAAATTGCTAATAACATATCTCTTTCCTCCTTAGAGTTTAATACCCATAAATCCCATAAAGGCCATAGACATCAGACCTACGAGGATAAAGGTGATACCCAATCCTTTCAAAGGAGCAGGAATCTTGTTATACTTCAAATGTTCACGAACAGCTGCCAAGGTAACGATGGCCACCATCCAACCCAAACCTGAGCCAAGACCATAAACGGTAGCATGACCCACATTGGGGAAAGCACGTTGCTGCATAAAGAGAGAGGCACCCAAAATGGCACAGTTTACAGCAATCAAAGGCAAGAAGATACCCAACTGAGCATAGAGCGCAGGCGTAAAGCGTTCAACCACCATTTCCACAATCTGCGTCATAGAAGCAATCAGGGCAATGAAAAGGATGAAGCTAAGGAAGCTGAGGTCGATGCTGGCTGCATCTTCGCCCAACAACCAAACCAAAGCACCTTCTTTCAATACATAAGTATCGAGCAAGTAGTTGACAGGAACGGTAATGAGCAGCACGAAAGTAACAGCGATACCCAAACCGACAGAAGTCTTAACCGTTTTAGAAACAGCCAAGTAAGAACACATACCAAGGAAGTATGCGAACACCATGTTGTCAATAAAAATTGACTTGATAAATAAATTCAATGCTTCCATAAACGATTATTTTTCTTGGAGATCCTTGTTAATACTACGGTGTACCCAAATGATACAACCCACTACAATAAGTGCCATAGGAGGCATAATCATCAAACCATTGTTTACGTAACCGGCTTCGTATAAACAATCGGGAATCACCTGGAAACCAAACAATTTACCAGAACCCAACAATTCGCGGAAGAAGGCGATGATAACCAGAATCAAGGTATAACCCAAACCGTTACCGATACCATCCAGGAAAGAGTCGAAAGGACGGTTACCCAAAGCAAAGGCTTCCAAACGACCCATCAGGATACAGTTGGTAATGATCAAACCGATATACACCGAGAGCTGGCCCCACACTTCGTAAGCATAAGCTTTCAGGAATTGTTCTACGATAATTACCAAAGCAGCCACAACTACCAATTGTACAATGATACGAATACGGGCAGGAATGGTATTACGCAACAATGAAATAATCACATTGGCAAAGGCCACTACAACGGTAACGGAAAGACCCATCACCAAAGCAGGTTTCAGCTGAGCCGTTACAGCCAAAGCCGAACAGATACCCAACACAAGCACAATCACAGGGTTGTTCTTGCTAATGGGATTTACTAACATATCTTTTCTTTCGTTATTCATAGCTTAGTCCTCCTTGATGGTTTTTAAGAAAGCTTCATAAACGCTCAAGCAATCGTACAACATCGCTTCAACGCCCTTACTGGTAATAGTACCACCTGAGATAGCATCCACCTGATCTTGGGTTTCGCTCTTGACACCGGCTTTCATTACGGCAATAGAACGGAACTGACCATCGCGGAAGATTTGTTTACCGGTGAAAGGAGTCTGGAAGTTTGAGGTAGTAATTTCAGCCCCCAAACCCGGAGTTTCACCCTTGTGAGAGAAAGAAGCGGCAAAAATGGTATTGGCATCACCTTCCAAAGAAACATAACCCCAGATAGGACCCCACAAACCGGCACCATACAAAGGAATGATATATTTCTTGCTGCCTTCTACAGTGGCTTCGTACACGGGAAGATTACGTTCTTCAACAGGCTTAGCCATTTCCTTAGCCATATCGATAGCAAAAGTTTGCTTGGCATCGGTAATGGTCTTTTCGCCCTTTGCGTTCACAGCATAAGCTGCGGTGATTACTTCTGCATATTTAGCTTCGGCAGTCGACATATCAGAAGCCACCTTCACAGAGGTAAGAATCTGCGTCATTTTGTCGATATCCACATTGCGCTGCTGTTTAGCTTTGAGCGAATCGCTCACCAAAGCCAAGGCTGCGGCCACCAAGATGACCATCACAGAAGCATATATAAAGGTATAAGTATTACTGTTCTTGTTCATAGTCATCATTATTTAGCAGATTTAACCATAGCACGTTTGGCACGCTTGTTGATGTTTGACTGAATCACATAGTAGTCGATAACTTTTGCGAAAAGGTTCATCAACAAGATAGACAACATCATACCTTCGGGATAAGCGGGGTTGAATACACGGAACAAGATGGCCAAAAGGCCCACGAAGAAACCGTAAATCCATTTACCACATTCGGTACGGGCAGCAGTAACGGGGTCGGTAGCCATGAAGAAAGCACCGAAAGCGAAACCGCCCAAGCACCAATGTTCCCAGAAAGGCATAGCCTGATAAGCATCAACGGCGAAGATATTGAAGATGGTAGCCATGAAAGCACCACCGGCAAATACAGAAACCACAATCTTCCAGCTAGCCACACCGGTGAAAATCAGGAAGAGACCACCCAACATGATAGCCAATACAGAAGTTTCACCAATAGAACCCGGCATCAAACCGAGGAACATCTGCCAGAAAGTAAGAGGCTCACCTACTACGTTGGTCAAAGCCAAGCTATCGGAAGAAGCTTGCACAACAGCCTGACCCAGAGGAGTTGCACCGGTGAAACCATTGATGGTAACCTGAGCCTGACCAAAACCGAAATAATCCTTCAAGCTTACCCAAACGCTGTCGCCAGACATTTTGGTAGGATAAGAGAAGAACAAGAAAACACGGGTAGACAAAGCCACGTTCAAAACATTGAAACCGGTACCACCGAAAATTTCTTTCACGAAGATAACAGAGAAAGCCGTAGCCACAGCCACCATCCAGAGAGGTACACCGATAGGCAGGATAAGCGGAATAATCATACCACTCACCAAGAAACCTTCTTGAATTTCTTCGCCCTTAATTTGAGCAGCGATAAATTCGATACCCAAACCAACAAGATAAGAAACGATAACATAAGGCAGCACAGCCAAGCAACCCCAGAAGAAAGTCTGGAAGAAACCGGCATCCACGCCAATAGCCAAATAATGCTGATAACCCGTATTGAACATACCGAAAAGCAGCGCAGGAATCAAAGCCAGCACCACCCAGAACATCGTACGTTTTGAATCCACACAATCGTGAATATGCGTTCCCGACTTGGAAGTCGTATGAGGAACGAAAAGGAAAGTTTCGAATCCTTCGAAAACCGATCCGAGCTTAGACAATTTACCACCTTCAGAGAAAGTAGGTTTCATCTTGTCAAGCAAATTACGTAATGATTTCAAAATTGTATCCTTTTAATGGTTAATACTCATTTTAACTTGACAAGCCCGATTATTCGTCACCATTTTCTGCTTTCAGCAAATCGAGCGCTTCGCGAACCGTCTTTTGCAATTCGATTTTCGAAGTACAGATATATTCGCACAGAGCGAAGTCTTCGGGAGCCACTTCGTAGATACCCAAAGCTTCCATATCTTCCAAATCCTTTACCAAACAAGCACGGATAAGACGTTCGGGCAAGATATCCATGGGGAAAACCTTGTCGTATTCGCCAGACATGATCAAAGCTCTTTCGCCACCCAATACGCGGGTATCGGCCTTGAACGACATCGTGGGGAAGAATTTCTGCAAAAGCGGAGTGGTATAGGTTTTGTTAGAGCTGAAACGATCGAATCGGGGCATTACCCAACCCAACATTTCGTCTACATCGGTACCTTCGTGCAACACAGTTACTTGTGAATCGTAGAAACCGAGGAAACCATCCATTTCCACGCGGCTACCGCAAAGAGCATTACCGCTAACGTAACGGAGAGGAATTTCCTTGTGCACATTACCTTCGAGCAATGCCGACATAGCAATACCGGGCTTGCAGCTATAGTAAGCAGGCTGACAAACTTCAGGACCGGTAAGGGCAACCAAACGGGTCAAATCTACAATACCTTTATTAAATAAGCGGCCAATGAAAGGCAAATCCAAAGCATTGATGGTCCAAACCACTTCGCCCTTGTTGATAGGATCGATATGATTGATAGCCACGCTCACATTGGATGCAGGATGCGGACCATTCATAATCACCTTTTCAACATTCTGAGCAGCAGCCAATTCGGTAGCAGCACCCTTGGCAGGCAAGGTCAAATACACCTTACCTTCGGTAAGTTTGGTCAAAGCATTCAAAGCGGTCTGGATGTCTGAAGCCTGTCCTTTCAATACAAATGCATAATCGGGAGCCAAAGGAGCCGTATCGAAACCCTTCACATAGATTGCTTTGGGCTTAGCATCGGGATTGGCAACCACATCGTAAGGACGACGTTTCAAACAAGGCCACAAACCGGCGGTCTGAATAGCACTCTTCACTTCTGAAGCCTCCATTTCGAGAGGATTACCCGTAGGCAACTGCAAATATTCACAAGCCAAATCGGCTTCGATGATTACATGCAGCAATTTACGCTTTTCACCTCTGACAACAGACTTCACCACTCCACTGACGGGAGCGACAAACTGGATTTCGGGGAACATCTTGTCGATAATCACAGGACTACCGGCCAATACCCGATCACCTTCCTTCACTACCACTTTGGGGGTCAAACCGTGGAAATCGGTAGGCGTAACAGCGTACAACGAGGTGTACGAAGCACTACATTTTTCCTTGGCAGCAGCACCGTCCAACTTGATAGTCAAGCCTTTCTTAATGTTAATTACTTTTGCCATAATGTATTATTACAAAAAATTACTGTCTTTGACTGCTGTTTTTCAGACATTTACAAGTCTTATAAAAAGACGAGTGCAAAGTCCAAAAATAGCGCGCGAAATTAAGCATTTTTTCAGAGTTAGCTATTATAAATAGGTATTTTTTTCTTTTTTTGAACATTCGAACAGATTCTCAATTATTCCACTTATCTTTGCGGCGAAGCCTGCTATATTGAAATGCGGCTATCGAATTTGCTAACACTTTAAAACAACATTATTATGAAAAAGGTATTATTTGCTATCGCAGCACTTTGCATGCTGATGACGCTGCCCGCTCAGGCTCAGATCCGTTTCGGTCTGAAAGGTGGTGCCAACATCTCCGGCTTGGAAGGCTCAACTGCCAACGAAGTAATCGGCGATTTGAAAAACGAAATCAACAACGCCACCAATTATCACATTGGCGCATTGGTACAAATTGGCATGGGTAAATTCTTTACCCTCCAACCCGAATTGCAGTTCACCACCAAGGGTGCCACTTTGCAGAAAGAACCCATTGTAGACGTGAACATTCCCGGATTCGAAGTACCCACCGTTCCCAACGACATCACTTTGAGCACTTCTTACCTAGAATTGCCTATCAACTTGCAAGCCGGTATCCGTTTGGGCAAATTGGCCAGAGTGTATTTGCAAGCAGGTCCTTATGCCTCATTGCTTTTGGCCGAAGAAACCAGCGGTAAAGGCCTTGGCGAACTGTTCGAAGGCGTAGGCAACGAACTCAGCGAAAGCCCCAGAGAATTTGCCAACAAGTTGGATTACGGTATCGGCGTGGGCGCCGGTGTGGAAGTGCTCTTCTTGCAATTGGCCGTTAAATACGACTACAGCTTCGCAGAATTCAAGGAAACTGCCGGCAATATCGGCAACATCGACATCAAGAATCCTTTCGCAGGCATGCAAAACCGCAACCTCAACATCAGCGCAGCATTCTTGTTCTAAGGAAAACCTTGATATAGCGCACAAGGGAATGATCGCAGGGTCATTCCCTTATTTTTTTCAATTTCAATTCAGATAATTTGGTTTTATCTTGAAGATGCCTTACATTTGCGACTATCGTTATAACGATAGTTTACACATCAAACATCATGAAACTCTATCACGGCTCAATTGCTATTATTGACAATCCAACATTTGGAAAAGGAAACCACAAGAACGATTATGGGCTTGGCCTGTATTGCACAGAACATTTAGAGCTGGCAAAAGAATGGGCTTGTTCAAGCGGAAAAGATGGTTTTGCAAACGAATACAAACTAAACATGGAGGGGCTCACCCTATGCGATCTTACACAGTATCATATACTTAACTGGATGGCTATACTTTTGGAAAACAGAACTTTTGACCTTTCTGCTAGTATCGCTTCAGCGGCTAGAGATTATATTTTAAAAAATTTCCTTCCCCAATATGCAGACTATGATATTATCAGAGGATATCGTGCGGATGATTCCTATTTTTCCTTTGCAAAAGATTTTCTCAACAATAGCATATCTCTTGAGGAACTTTCCAATGCCATGACATTGGGAAAACTTGGAGAACAAATAGTCATTAAAAGCGATAAAGCATTCAAAGCCCTGACTTATCAGACATCCATATCTGCAGACTGCAGCATTTACTATCCGAAATGGAAAAGCAGAGATCAGAAGGCACGTCATGAATACAAAGAAATCAAAGAGAAGTCAAATCCTTTTGAAGGAACATACATCCTGGATATCATAAGACAACAATGGAAGAACGACGATGAACGCTTACGATAAAATATATTTGGAAGACGCCATGTCAAATTTGGCAGTAATGCTAGATTATGGCACTATAACCCACGGCGATACCGAAAGCTTTTTCAATCGCTTTTTAGTAAGCGATATTTCCAAACAATTTGCTGCCGGAAATCCTCGTTATATAGCAGGAATGTCGGGCATAGAGTTGGCAGAAAGAGTAATAGAAGAAACCGGTGGACAAACTTTATGCGCAGAATACAAAGCATTTGGCCGATCTGCGTCATATTGGGCCGGCTGGGCACTGGCCTATTTACAGTGGTTTACAGGATATTCGTTTGAAAAAATCCAAGAATGGGGCATCAGCATCTCATTCCTCTTGTCATTATACCCTACGCATCACGAAGCCGACATAACAAAGCTGCTAGAAACGGCTATCACAAGAATGAATGAGTTTAGAGGACGCGCCATGAATGCATTAAAGCGCCAACGAAAGTCTGCAGGACTGACCCAACAGGAACTTGCCGAAAAATCGGGAGTCAAACTCAGAATGATTCAAGCATACGAACAAAACTACCAAGACATTTCCAAAGCCGAAGTAGGTTCTATGATAAGGTTGGCAAAAGCATTATCGTGCAGCGTGGAAGATTTATTGCAATAGCACGACAGAAATGCCTGCAGTAGCAGATTTCGCTATCACTGTCCTATCACCACATTGGTCTGGCCGGTCACATTGGCCTGATTTCCACCGCCGTAGACGTTGCCGCGGATATCTGCGCTTTTGGAAACTTCCGTACCGATGTTCACTTGGGTGTTACCAATTACCGCTGCAGCATTACCGCCACCAAACACATTTCCGATAGCTCCAATCTTTCCTTTTTCGTGAATGGGCAAGGTCACTTTACTACCGTCGCTAAAAGTAATGGTTTGTCCATTATAGGCCCAATCACTTTCACTATTATCACCTTTTTCTACGTTGATATTTACTGTAGGATTACCGGTTACAACAGCATCTGCACCCAAACCACCACCAAAGACATTACCAATACTGGTGAACGATATCAAGTTGATAGTAGGATGATCCTTACCTTCCGGAGTAGTATAAGCAGCTTGGTTACCACAACCATAGAGTTCACCAATGGAAATAGGATTACAGCCGGTTTCATCAAT
Organism: Bacteroidales bacterium; assembly: GCA_017380635.1. GTDB lineage: Bacteria > Bacteroidota > Bacteroidia > Bacteroidales > UBA1402 > UBA1757. Next base: position 79,217 of record JAFODP010000017.1, read on the forward strand.
AGTCACTGTAATAGAACCATTAATTGTACCACCTATATTATTACCACCAAACACACGGTCAAAATGGCCACTAGAGATAGTAAGATTAATATCACCCTTTACATCGGCATTGCGTGCTCCACCATAGATCTCTTCCAGAGCCTTAATACAACCTAACACTATTTTTGAATCACCATCCATATAGGCTTCGTTACCACCGCCATAGATGCCACCAACATTAAGCGTACAGACGCCGGCATCGTCAACATAAGCAAGTGATTCTGTTACCACATTTCCTTTGGTATTGCTGGCACCAAAGAGATTATGAACAGTACCACCTAACACACTGGCTTTAGACTTACCGGTTCCATACAAACCATTTGCATGATTATTTGCGTATGCCACTGCATCGATAATACCCACATCAGCGCCCTTGTTTTTATTCCATGAAGTACCTCCGTCGAGTTTGTATTTATCCTTACCATTACCGCCACCAAAGACATTGCCTATCTCGTAGCCACCCAAGATAATAACATCGGTTGCCGGCGTTGCAGCAGCATTACCACCACCATAAACATATTCAATACTTGTCAAATCACAACCATCAATTACCACCTGAACAGGTTTGTCTGTATTCTCGTGAGAGACAGTATTTCCACCATATATGTATGATGTAAACTGACCCTCAGCAAATGGATCTGTCGGATTATAAGCGGCCAGATTACCGCCACCATACACTGCTTGCAGTTCGTAAATACCACTGTCTTTGGCTGGCTTTTGCTTTATGTTAGCCCCATCAAGAGTCACGGTTTTGAGCACCTTCACCAAAACTGTTCCCTTAGGCGAACCGTTAATATTGTTACATCCAAACACGCGGCCCGAAGTAGGAATCGTATTATCCTCGTCATCTTTTGTTGTAGCCAATGTGAAGGCGGTTCCGTTGAGTGTCACGGTCACATTACCATTGACATCTGCTTTCGTATCGCTGTCGCCAAGACCGCCACCGTAGGCATCGCCATGGACAAGACCTCCCGTGAGATTTACAGCTGTTGTGTTATTGGCATCGGTATTTACCGTACCCAACGCCGAACCTCCATATACATCACCGTAGATAGTACCACCATTAATATTAACTGCTACATTGCCAGACACTTGTGTAGCGTTACCATAGCCACCACCATGCACGTTGGCATGTGCTGCATCCGTACCAATAATACCGTTGGTCAAAGTTACAGTGGTGTTGCCCACCGTACCACTGGCGTTACTTCCGCCGTAGACGCCACTTGCGATGGTTCCACCAGTGATGTCCACTACACCATTCACCGATACTCCGGCAGCATTACCGCCACCAAAGACACTACCACTGATAGTGCCGTTGATGATGTTGACATCGGTTGATCCCGTTACAGCAGCAGCATCACCGCCACCCAATACATTCTGGGTCACCATTACGCTATGACCATCGGCACTGCCGTCGATATTCACTTTCGTAGCACCAGTAACAACAGCAGTTGCACCCAAGCCACCACCGTAAACGCTACCTGTAACAGTTCCGTTCAAGATGTTAACCTCTGTATTGCCTGAGTATGCAGCTTGGTTTCCTGCGCCATAGACATTGCCCAGCGCATTAACGCCACAAGTACCTGTCCAATCTACATTTACTTGGATATCACCATTGATAGAACCGCTGGTATTATTACCACCAAACACGCGTTTGATATTTCCACCTGTAATATTCAGTGTAATTCCGGTATTAATATCAGCTGCATTTGCACCGCCATACACATCGCCAATACCTTCAGTTTCACCACCTGTACAACCAATGGTAATAATACCCGCATTACCTGCAGCTTCATTACCACCACCATACACTTCGGCAATGTTCATGGGGCAGGAAGCATCACCCTTCTCAATGGTCAAGTAAATATCTCCACCAATATCACCTTTGCTATTACTTCCTCCAAACACTTTGTTAATGTTACCGCCAGTAATACGCACATTCACGTCATTTGTAACATTTGCAACTTTTTGTGGCGTAGCATCCTTGTCTCCATGACCACCACCAAATACCATACCGGTAATCACACCACCATCGATAGTTACATCGGTAGCACTTACGTCGGCCGCATTACCGCCACCGTAAACATTTCCAATCTTGGTGTTGCAATCGTTAAGCACTATCACTACGGGAGTTCCCACCACAGCAGCAGCATCACCACCACCATAAACATCACCATTTACAATAGCCACGTGTTCCGCCACATTGTCACCAATAGTCACCTTGGGATCTCCGGTGACAACTGCGGTAGCACCCAAACCACCACCATAAACATTGTTGGTAACAGTACCATTTAGAATATTTACAACCGAGCTTCCGGTATAGGCAGCCTCATTTCCTGCGCCATAAACATATCCTAGAGCGTTCACTCCGCAAGGATTGGTTGTATTCCAATCTACATTTACTTCAACACTTCCATTAATATTACCGCTGGCGTTGTTTCCACCAAAAACGCGAGAAATACTTCCTCCGGTGATATTCAATGTAATATCGCTATTGATATCGGCAGCATTAGCACCACCATACACGTCGCCGATGCCTTCATCTTCGCCACCTGTACAGCCAATAGTAATCACGCCCGCGTTACCCGCAGCTTCATTGCCACCACCATACACTTCAGCAATATTCATGGGGCAAGAGCCGTCTTTATTAATATTAAGACTGATAGTTCCGCCGATGTCACCCATACTGTTACTACCACCAAAAACTTTGTTAATAGTACCGCCCATAATGTCCACTTTTACATTATTAGTAACATCTGCGCCAATACCTTGTTCCTTATAACCATGTCCACCACCGAAGACATTGCCAATAGTGTTTCCACCCCAGATGGTAACATCGGTAGCTTGTACAGAGGCCGCATTACCACCTCCATAAACATACTCAATGCTATTGTCACATCCTTTAACCGTTACTATGGGTTTACCTCCGTAGTCAGCTTGATTGCCACCGCCATAAACAGCAAAGAGCGCATATTCATCATTAGAAGGTGCAGGGTCGGTAGCGTTAATTGTCACAGTTACAGATGATTTTGGCTCACCATTAATATTATTTGCACCATACACACCGCCTGATCCATTTGCGCCAGTTCCATCGGTAGTCTTTACGCTACCACCATTTACAGTCACAGTTACGGCTCCGTTTACGTTGGCTTCTTCAGTGGCATTACCCAAACCTCCTCCATAGAGCGAACCGTTAATGGTACCTTTATACATGGTAACGTAGGTATGGTCGGACGCGTCACTATTTACTGTACCCAGTGCCGAACCGCCATATACATCGCCATAGACTGTTACGCCTGGGTCAGTAGTGTTTGAGCCCAAGGTAAGGGTAACATTTCCATCAACTTTGGTGTCCTCGCCATATCCACCACCGTGGATATTGGCAGGTGCAGATGATGTACCTACCTGACCTCCGTTGATTTGCATGGTGACGTCGCCCTCGATGGTTCCCCTATCATTACTTCCACCATACACCCCTCCATTGACCTGACCATCATTCATTGTTACAAAAGTGTTGTCTCCACCTTTTTGGTTGCTTCCTCCAAATACGCTACCTCCAATGTTTCCACCTAAAATATGAACATAGCTGTCCGTAGTATATCCATAGTTGCCACCACCATATACATCATGTTTAATAAAGGCTTCATCAGCCACGACAAGCGTTGTTCCATGCGACATTTCACCACTTGTTCCAGCTCCACCGGCATAGCCCTTACCTGCGCCAAAGACATATCCTCCATTTACACCATTAATAGACCATTCAGTGCCAGTTTGTCCGACATGGCAATCCCCTCCAATATACATTTTAGAATTGCCATAGGTTTGCCCTTGATCGTCCGATGTGCCATTGCATCCAGAACCAACCCAACCATAAACGGTTCCTCCTGTGAAAATCATTCTTCTGTTGCCGCCTGCAGGAGATTTAGCCGCACCTCCGTATATAGCACCGCGAACAAGACCGCCTTTCATGCGGATATAGAGTGATTCGAAAGATGTTACTCCACGTCCTGAGTTATTCTCTAGGTCAATACCTCCAGCTATATTAGAGAGGATTCCGCCTTCTACAGTAAGAGAGCGTTTGCCGACTTTAGTTTGAGTACCAGCAACTGATAAATACATAGATTGGTATGCATCAGCTATGTTCGTTGACGATTCTTGTACATTACTACCAATATTGCCACTTCTTACGACAATGTTTAATGCTTCATTAGTAGCATTCACACTATTAGAGACGCCAAAAATAACATTATTAACAATTTTTAGTCCCTCATTATTTTGGGTTGCTCGATCATAATCACAACCCAAAACAGATTTAACATTAGGTGTTCCGCTTATAGTACTACCGCCTCCAGTATTACCATCCGAGCTAGTGTAATAACCCCTTAAGTAAGAAAGATAATTGTAAGTACCACTTTCAAGGCGAATCGTGTAGCTAGGATTAGTAATGTCATCCTCGATACCACGTATGTAGTTTACCGTACCCGAACATCCGCGACCTACGATAAGGTCATGGCCGTTAGCGGTCCATGTGCTATTTGTTGCGCCCGTAATAGCAATGTTTTCAAATTTGGTGTCAGAGGTGGCTGTGAATGCGCCACTAATACTGCCACCCCCATTAGTACCATCAGGATATCTGGATGTAACAGTGAGCGGATAACTCTTTTGGAATGATGATGCTGAAGTACTACTTGTTACCACATGGAAGTTGCGCTCGTAAGAGTTGGAGTAGGATGTTAGGTTTCCTGTTCCTGATGTTACATATGCTTGTGCCCATAGCGCTTCGAACTCTACTTCGTTGCCGTATTCGTTTGATGTAACAAATCGAATTTCTGTATCAGCGGGGATGATGTTATTCGCAAAACCATTTCCGTTTACATCAGTGATGTTTAATCCTGAAGATTTTCTCTTCACACGCCATGCGTAGAAGCCGCGATAAGTCGATGTCGTTATCGTTTGTGGCGAAACAGTAACAGCGATGGGGGGAGAGCTTACAACTGTTGTACCTGATGCTGTCACAGAACCTATTTGGGTGCCAGAGCTATTGTTTAGTCTGGCTGTTATGGTGGGTCGATAATTGTTTTGGTTTCTAGCCCCCTTTGCTGTCAATGTGATTGTTGTTCCTGCTTTAACCTGTATCGTTGCATCACCATTTGACCTTCCGCTGCCACTTTGCTGCTTCCCTTCAGGGTCTGTATAGGTATAAGTAACCTCAGCTTGTTCTTGACTAAACCAATCGCTATAAGTCCATTGTTCACAGCTCCATTCCAAATAAACAGTTCCATAGGTTGGAGTGATAGTTACTGTACTGCTATTTCCCGTAGGTCTCACTAAGAAAGGATTAGGAATAGTGGTATATGGAACATTCCCTGTGCCGTCTACATTCTCTCTTTCGAGTGTCTTGTAATACACGAAAACGTTTGCATCATCATTGGGACCCACCTTAACAGTAGTGGCATCCAGACTAAATGAAGTTGGGTTCTCCACCGCTTCTGCAGCACTAGCATTGGTTACAGTTTTTGTACCATTACCATAGTAGGTAATCTTCACGTCTGATGGTTTCAAGCTATGAATAGGACATTCCTCATCACTATAGTAACTCCATTTATGGTCCTCGTAGTCAAATAAGGTTACCGTTCCTCCAGATACTCCCGAAGGTATTGTCACCGTGGCCGATGCCACTGACGAGCTGTTCCAACCGTCGCAAATCGCAATGGCATTGACCGTAGTCATAGTGGCAAGGCCGGATATTGTTCCTCCATTGTATTGTGTTCCATTGGTGGGCGATGGTGTAGAGCCATCTGTGGTGTAGTAGATTGTAGCACCTGCCGTTGCACTGATGGTTGCTGTGCCTGCTTCAGCGTTGACTTGGATGACAGGTTCAGGAAGGGTCAGCGTTACCTGTTGGGTTGTGACAGCCGACACATTGCCGTTGCGGACGGTTACTGCCTTGATGGTGACAGGAGATGTTGTGCTAGTGGAAAGATCGATAGCACCAATATATACTGTACCATTTGTTGCTGTAGGATCACTGCCGTCGAGAGTATAGCGGATAGATGTCGTGCCTGTCGCTTCTGTGCTCAAGGTCACACTGTTTCCGCTAATATTGATGATTGGCGCGGAAGGGGTTGTACCTTGGATGGTAATTTCCTTCGTCCCAATCAGGGTTGTGCCTGCTGGAGCAGCTGGAGTGCCACCGGTAGCTGTTGCTGTCACGGTGAGGGTCAGCGTGACATCGCTTTGTGGCAAACTGCCGACTGTTACCACACCTGAATTATTAACTGTAGCATAACTATTGCTTTCCAGACTCCATGCATAGGTAAGGGTCGCATTAGCGGGAGTGATGGCTGTGTTGCCGCTAAAGAAGTGGTCTGCATTATTGAAACGATAATTGGTATAACCTCCTGCCTGATAGGCTGCACCCGTTGCAGTGTATTTGGAATTACCTGTTGCCGTTAAAACATCTGCCCCATTGATAGTGGGATTGGTGGAGGTAGAAACGACATCAGTTACAGTAACAGTATAAGGAATAAAAGCATTTGTTGCACTATTACTCGTAGTAATAGTAGAACCGGAATTATGTATATAGCGGTAAGTTCCGCCATTATAATAATAAATAGATGATCCATCGCCACCATACCAACGTCTTTGAGTATTAGTAGAAGCAACTATTGAAGTTCCATCGTAATAATAGAGGTAGTAGTTTGTGTTATTCTTGTTTCGGATGTTAATACGGGTATTAGTGCTTAGAGAATAGTCTCCATTATTATAACCTTGCCAAACACAAGTCGCATCCGGTGTAGTTTTAGCAACAAGTTGATTGTTATTATCCATACCCACATAGTATGTGGTGCCACCCGTTGTATATGTGATGACATAGTCAGCCGCCCTGGCTCCGAAAGCAAAGCTTAGCAGCAAAACGAGGAGTACGGCGATGCGACGGAAATTGTTAGCAGAATTGCGGGCAAAATTGCAAGTAGACATATATGCAGAAACGCATGTAGAAGATGGATTGAAATTTGTTTTCATCATCGTTTGAATTATCTCGATTATCAGTGACAAAGTTTCGAATAAGCAAATTAACTGCAAAGATACAAAACACCGCGGAAAATTAACAGCGTTTTTTCGGAATATTTTACCTAATATATGCAAGTTTGTTGTTTAAGACAGAAATCATCAAGAAAAATTTGCGAGAAAATAGGTTAATTATAGCTGCAATTTATTGTTAATTTATTTACAACTAATCGCCTTGCAAAAGCAAAGATAGATAACAATATATTTACAAAACACAAAGCTAATATTAAATATTATTACATCATTTTATTAACGCAAATCGGCCCATTTTGAAGCCTATTTTCACCCCCCCTTAAAATATTTTGTGTACCAAAGTGTTACAAAATGACCCAAAAAATCCTTTTTTAGTGATAAAAAACGCCGAATCATTTCTTCAATTTAGAAATAGTCTCTACCTTCGCGGCTTGTAAAAATGTACGCACGCATATACACGCGCGAGACGCATAATAGATGAAGAGACAAATTATTCGGGGTTGAAAAAATTCAGCAACATACAGACGCTTATTTGCATCAGGACGATTGCACGGGCAATGGTCTTGGCATTGCTATTGTTGTTAGGTCTGAGCGAAAGCACCGCAGCCGAAGTTTCCACTAAAACTGAAGCCACCTCCACTGCCGCCGCTCAAACCGAAGCTGAAGCTACCTCCGAGGCCGCCGCTCAAACCGAAGCAGAAGCCGCCTCCGCTGCCGCCGCTCAAACTAAAACTGAAGCCACCTCCGCTGCCGCCGCTCAAACCGAAACTGAAGCCACCTCCGAGGCCGCCGCTCAAACCGAAGCTGAAGCCACCTCCACTGCCGCCATTGAGCCGAATAAGGTTACCCCGTCGTTCACCGATGAATGGAGCGAAGAAGATCGTCCGAATGCGCTGAGAGGCATCGAGGTACATTTCCGTTTCGACAAGAGCCGCCTCGACTTGGACTACATGGGCAACAAGCAAAGCCTCGAAAAATTCGCACAAGTAATAGACTCACTCGGACTGAACATGATCGACTCGGTGCTCATCGTATCGCAATCGTCACCCGAAGGGGTCTTCGAACACAACCTCAGACTGTCGCAACGCCGTGCCGCCACCATGCGCCGGGTTATCGAAGAACGTCATCCCGAACTGAGCGACAAACTCTTTGTTCATCCCGACGGAGAATCTTGGCAACGTCTGCGCGAATATGTGGTGAAAGACAGCCTCATGAAACAAAGCACCATCGACAAAGTATTGGCCGTCATCGACGCCGATGTGAATATCGGCACCAAGAAATGGCGCATGGAGCAATTGGACATCTATCCCTATCTTAGAAAAACCTACTACCCTCGCATCCGTAACTCGGTGTTCTGTATCGTTTACTTCGACGACGGATTGAGTCTTTTGGTAGCCGAACAACCCAAACGCATGGAAACGGAAGAAGTAGCCGAAGAGCCCGTTTTCCGTGACGATTTTCCCTCACAAAACAGCATTACCTACCGCGAACCCATGTTGCACGTTCATAGCAATTTGCTCTACGACGCTGTGACGGTGGCCAACATCGGTATCGAATATTATCCGCACAACTCGCGTTACACCATCGCGGCCAATTATACCGCACCTTGGTGGGGCAGCCAGAAAAACCATCGTTATCTGCAAGCCATCGACGGAGAGTTGGAAGTGCGCCGTTACTTTGAAAAGCCCGAAGGCTTCGATGCGGAAAAAGGTCTCAGCGGACATTATCTGGCAGCTTACGGACATGGCAATCTTTACGACATCGCTTTCGACGCCACCAAGAGAGGTTGGCAAGGCGAAGGTTGGGGCCTCGGTTTGGGTTATGGTTATGTTTGGCAACCCTGGAAAGACAAACGCTGGAAAGTGGAAGCTTTCGTACGATTCGGCTATTATCAGAGCCTGTACGACCCCTATCATGCCAGCGATCCTTTCAACGGCAAATATTATTACGACTGGGAAGGCAAGATTGAAGACTTTATTCGACGCAATCACCGTCTGAGATGGTTCGGACCTACCGGCATCGGTATCAATCTGAGCTACGATATTTTTATGAGAAAAGTAAAATTGGAACGATAACAGAACAATGAAGTTGTCAAGCCGACATATGATTCCATTGATGCTCGTGTGCGTTATGCTGACGGGCCTCTTTTCGAGCTGCCAACGCAAGCCGCTTTATCTGGCTCAGCGCGGTACGCTCGACATCAATGTGTCGGTATACGATATTCAACTCGAACTGCTTTGGGGCGTCAGCTGGAAAACCGATTGGCAATATCTTTGGGACGAATCTTTGTATGGTTATATCGGCTACACCGAACCTTCGGGCGTACGCGCCAACGTGTATACCATCAACGAGGATTATCACCGAAGCAAATATACCACGCGTAACTTCAGCACCAATGGTGGACGTGTAAGTCTGACTACCAACAACACGTACGACATGATGTTCCACAACAACGACACCGAGTACATTCTTTACGCTACCGACGATTCTACTTACTACTACGCCACCACACGTAGCAACACCCGATCGTCTTATACACGTTCGCATAGCACCATTACCAATCACAACCAGCCCGACCAACTCTTCGGCACCTATATCCGCGATCTTTATGTGTCGGACGACCCCGATGAATATACCGTAGAAGAAGACGAAGACGGCTATTTGGTATACGTGTACAATGTGGATGCCGAGCTGACACCTTATACGATGATTTATCTCTTCCAAGTGATGATTCTCAACAACTACGATGAGGTAGGTCAACGTATTACCGGAGCCGAAGGCATCACCGCCAGCGGTATGGCAGGAGGCGTCGATTTGTTTAACCGCCTCAACGACTCTACCCGCATTGTTGCCATCACGCAAGACGATATCAAGCCCATACAAGACAACAGGGAACTCACCTTGCCCGATGGACAAAAAGTGGTTGGCGATATTTTCGCAGCACGTATGCTGTCGTGGGGCTTGCCTGGTATCAATCCATTAGACCATATAAACAACAAAGAAAATATTCAATTGTACGATTCTATTTATAGCGGCATCGGTTTACAATTGCGCAATGGTACGATTTATCCCGTTCAACAAAATATCAGCGAACAAATTCTGGAACATCCTTCCGGAGGCGTTATCACTTTGGTGATTGATGCTGCCGCCATTCCCGATAGCATTATCGGTGGCAAGCCGCAGCCCGGTGGTGGTTTCGACGCTTCGGTAGATGGATGGGACAATGAAATTAATACAGACATTATTATTTAATATGAAAAAGAACATTTTCAAAACTTTGAGTTTAGGAGTCTTGTTGCTAGCAACGAGCGCATGTAACAATGGCGAAATTTTGGTAGATACCGAATTCGGCGATTTCGATTACGTTGATTCGTCAAAAGGTCCGGTCATTAAATTCGCACCTTTTGCCAACAAAATCACCAAAGCCGTACCTACTCTTACCGATTTGGAATTTTATCACAACGACTTTAAGGTATATGGCACCAAGCTCAACAACGATAGCACCAAGATTCAGCACGTATTCGAAGGCGTAACGGTGAGCGCCGTGATTGATGCCGACCCGAGCGTTGAAAACAGCTGGACTTACGACATAGACCGTTACTGGGACAAGCAGGCCGACAGTTATCAATTCGTAGCCTTCGCTCCCGCTCATGCGCCTATGGCATATACACACAACAATGTAGAAGTGAACGACGCCAGCGCCAAGTTCTTTTCGCCCGGCAACTATAGCCTTATCGGACAAAACTTGCAAGAAGGAGCTCCGCAGGAAAACGAAAAGAATGCAGGCTTCACCGGCATAGGCAGCACCGACTGCGACATTATGCGCTCCGATGCCGTTTGCGTGAGCGATCCCTCTACCACTCCCGTGGTAACTTTCAACTTCGGTCACACTTTGGCCAAATTGATGGTAAGTGTCAAGGCTAACAAGGCTACACCTTATACTATTAGTGTAGACAGCATTTGCGTAGCCGATTTGTACAGCACCGGCAACTACGACCACAACGAAGGTTGGGTAGTAAAAGACAGCAGTCTGTTGGTAAACTATTATTACACAGCTCCCGACACTGCCATTTCGGCCGACAATAAAATGTATTTCGTAGAATCTCTGGTGATGCCACAAAACATCAGCAGCACGCAAATACTTACCTTAGTATATACGGTATATTCGGGCAGCTACAGCGAAGAATTCACCTACAAGGCATCTTTGGCCGATTTGTTTGCCGGCAAGGCTACTGAATTTGGCAAAGGCAAGAGCTATTCGGTACACTTTACCATCGCACCCGAAAAGAACATTATCAGCTTCGATGCCGGCGTTACCATTTGGGATAACACCGATTCCAACATCAGTATCGAATAAGAAGTAGAGAGATAAAATAGAGAAATAATAACATTTTAAATGTAACGATGATGAAATGGACTAAGTATTGTTTGGTTGCCTTGCTGGGTTTAGCAAGTTGCGTCCCCAACGAAGTCTTGATCGACGAGATTCCCGAGCCCGAAGAGGCACCTCGCCGCATCGGCTTTGAGACTTTTGTGAACATGTCAACACGTGCCACGGGAGAGAACTCAACTTCTCTCAACGACTTCTACCCCACCTTCAATGTGTATGGATGGAAAACCGTAGGCAGCGATGTTACATGTATTTTCAACAACATTCCCGTTGAATACTTTAGTGCAGATGCTGCCGGTAGTGTGGTATATACCGCCGGTAAGCCCAGTGATGAATGGACATTCTCAGCCAATAGCTGGTATTACGAAAACCTGCGCTATTGGGACCAGATGGCCTCTGCTTATCAGTTTAGCGCCTACGCTCCCGCAGCCGCTTCGGCCAATGTAACTTGCAGCTCAGATGGCGTGATTAAGATTGGTAGCGACGTTTCGCCTATCACCGTAGAAGCCACCAACCTGATGGCAACACCCGCCACCAAAATGGCATTCACCGGTTTCAACTACGATTACATGACGGCTACCGCTACTTCTGCAAGCAGCCCTGTATCGCTCACTTTCAAACACTTGCAAGCCAAGTTCAACATCCGCATCAAACTCTCCGATGCCGTGAGCACTGCACAAGATATTTCTGTTCAGAAGATTCAGTTGCACAACTTGTGCGACAAGGCTTATTATCAGAGCGATGCCGCAGCTCCCGCTGTAAATGGTTGGACGCTGACCACCGCTTCTGCCGATTATGTACCCAAGGTAGAAACGCCTTATTCGTTGAATGCTGCTACCAATTTCCACAATCATTATGTATTGGAACAGTTGATTATTCCGCAAGTTATTACCAAGGCCAGCTCGGACGATGCTTCGCTCAGCGAATTTGCCGAAGCTTGCGTGTACGTGGAATACACCATCGGTGCCGAAACTTTCAAGAGATTTACTCCCCTGGCCAACCTTTTCGATAGCGGCTCTGCCACCAGCTACACTTTCGAAGGCGGCAACCAGTATACGCTCAATATCACCATTGGTCCGGCTCCTATCAGCTTCACCACTTCTGTGGCTACTTGGGCCGACGCCATCGAGAAAGAGCATCAGCAGAATTAATTTCCTAAAATCTTAGAAATCAATAATAACAAACAATTTATAAACAACTTTTAATTTCTTACAAAAATGAAGAAGAATTATTTTATGCTTGCTGCTGCCGCATTGATGTTCGCAGCTTGCGCAGAAACGGACTTCGTGAACCCCGTTCCCGTAAATGAAGGTGAAGTTATCGGCTTCGAAACTTTCGCAAACAACTCAACTCGTGCACTTAATGGTACCAATTTGGAAGATTACACCACCACTTTCGGTGTATGGGCATACAAAACTCCTACTGGTGGTGGTGGTGAAGTTACCGTAATGGACAACTATCAAGTTGTAAACACCACTGGTACTAGTAATTGGAGTTATGCTGGTCAAGGTCCTTCGTCAGATCAGGTATTGAAGTATTGGGATAAATTGGCATCATACGAATTCTTCGCATACGCGCCTTATCAAGCATCAGGCGTTACTATTGCTAGCGATGTTATTTCTATTGCCGACGGTGAATACGCTGCAAATGAAAACCTCCAAACCACATGGGGTACATCACTCAATAATACCGCAAACTTTAGCGGAACTGGTGCTGCTACCGACAAGTCGACCGATTGGATGGTTGCTACCAAAATTGAAAGAGCAGCAGCAGCAAATGACATTGTAAATGAAACATTCTATCACACCATGAGTAAATTGGTTGTGATTCTTAAATCTACCGTAAAAAATACAGATGTTACCAGCGTATCTGTAGGTAATGTTTATGGTACCGGCAAATGTGAAGTTTCTGCGACCACCTCTGCTGTAACGGCCACTTGGACTCCCACTGGAGCAGTGAAATTCATCCCTGGTGTAACGGGTGCTATTACTGATATTGATGAAGGTTATTATTCTATGGAATATCTGTTGATTCCTTCTGCTACTGTTCCTACATTTAGCATTAACTATACCATCAATGGTGAGCCTTACGTAGTTACCAATACTGCTATTTCAGCTATTACTTCATTCGAAGAAAACACCATCTATACGCTTACTGTAACCATCGGTCCTAATCCTATTGTATTCGATGCTACAGCTGAAGCTTATAGCACTCCTCTCACCCCTGGTGTAGATATTCATTAATCACTTCCAACTGAAGGATAAATTTTTAAGCTAAGTGGGGTTGGTTCTCCACTTAGCTACTAAACATTCACAGAACGTGTATAAACATTGGTTTACATATCTATGCTGCATAGCTTTGGTGGGGCTTTTTGCCTGCGCCGAAAGCGATGTATTGGTAGACATTTCGCCCGCAAAGGAAAAAGGCGAAATGCCTATCGGCTTTAGCAGCAGTTACGTAGATCATGCGCTCACACGTCACGCCAACGAACTGAATGTGCACCTGTCTTCGATGGGTGTTTGGGCTTGGCGTAGCGGCTATCTGAAAGATAGTGCCCGTCTGGTTTTCGACGACCAAGACATTTATTACAACAACGATAGTGCTTATTGGGAATATTCGCCCCTGCAATATTGGCGCGAAGGCAGTTATTACGAATTTTGCGCGTATGCGCCGCATCAATCCATGCAAAGCGATGCCCGCGTAAGTATCGATTCGGCCACGCAGATGATAAGCATTCGCGGCGCTCGTCTTTATGGTTACAATTTGCAAAATGCGCCCTGCGACACGGTGAAAGAACTTTTCCGCGACACTCCCGATGTAGATTGGATGGTGGCTCGCGCCGGACAAACGGCCGAAGGCAAAGCCGGTATGGACGTGGAATTTATGATGCAACACTTGTTGGCCAAGCTGAACGTGCGCATCAAGTTGGATAAAGCCTTGCTCAACAAACCTTACATCAGCAAAATCACGGCCGACAGCATCATCATCGGAAAATTGCCTGCACAAGGCGATTTTGTACAACAACTGAAACACTCGCCCATTATCAGCGATCCGGCCGAAGCGGGCGTACAGGAATGGACTGCCTACGATACCACGCTTTACATCAAAGCGCAGAGCGATTATGCCCTCGGCGAAAAGGCGCTCTACATTGTTGAATCGTTGGTGATTCCGCAAGAAATTGACAGAGGTCCCAAGATAACGCTGTATTATAGTTATCACTTTGCCAATGGTAATCAGGAGCAATGCCGCTATCGCTTGCGTTTGCAAGAGGCCTTCCCTCGTTTTATTTCGGGACGCAGTTATACGCTTACTTTCACCATCAGCCCCAAACGCATTGTGTTCGATACCGGCGTGAGCGGATGGGAAGATGGCGCACAAACAGATGCAAACATTTAAGTTTATTACGATGAAGAGAAACAGTGTACATATATTCGCCAAACATGGAAAGTGCTTGCTTTGCTATGTTTTGTTGTGTTTCTTGGCGCAAAGCTGTTACGAGGATCCCGTGGTGAAAGTGCCCTCGGTGGACGAGCCGGAAGCGCTCTACCCCATCAGCTTGTCTGCTTCTTCGTCGCAAATGCTTTCGCGTGCCATCGTTTCTAACGACGACGAACTGCAAACCACCCACCTGGGCGTGTTTGCCTACAAAAAATTGGCCGACGGCACAAAAGTACCTGTTTTCGAAAATACAGAACTCGAATGGGACAATACTTTGGGTTGGACTTACAGCCCGATGAGATATTGGGACCGCACGGCCTCTTATTATTTCGTTTCGTATTCGCCTTGGAACGAAAATGTTGAATACGACAAAAACGAACATCGTCTGATAATCAAGAACATTCCCTACTGGCAAAGCATCGACGCAAACGTGGTGGATTATGTGGTGGCCAACGATTATGGCCAAGCCAATGGTCACTATATCGATGCTTTCGGCATAAATCCTGTATCGCTCGATTTTGAACATATTCTCTCGCAATTGGAAGTGCGCGTGGTGAAGAATGCTTTTTTGATGAGTAATTATACCTTGTCGGGCGTGTCTTACGCCAATGTTCCGCTAAATACGCCCGAGCACAAAGCGCAGTATGACTTTTATAGCCCGAACGGTGAAAAGTTCGACGAAACGGGCGCTCCTATGGTAAACACCAGCAACATGGGCAATCTTGCCATCAGCAGTACACCTATCCGGATGTCGGCTCCGCAGGATGCGCCTATCGGCAACGAAGCCACCGAAGCCACGTCGCTCAAACATTTGGTGGTGCCTTTCAGTAGCGATCGCGGAGGCAATGAGAAATTGCAAATCACACTCGCGTATGCCATTAATGGTAGCGAGCAAACGCCTAAAGTGGTGGAAACGCCTTTGCAAAACCTGGAGGCCAATCAACGATATGTGCTCACCTTGAGTTTCGAGAGCGGCACCGAAATTGTTCCTTCTTTGACCATTGAACCTTGGAAGGATGTCACTGTAGATGAACCCAAATACAATTGGTAAATTATTCGTATCAGTAGAAACATTATGAGAAGCGCCTTTACATACATTTCCTATTATAGCTTGGTCGGCATGCTTGTGCTGGCTTGCCTTTTCAGTTCTTGCCGTTTCCAGACACCCGACGACGGCATGGCCGAACTGAAGATTCGTGCGTATATACAACAAGAAAAAACCTTGCTTAGAGCGGCCGGCGATTATGTGAAAATCGATGCAGCTAATCAGGCGCCTTTCAATGCTGCTTTGATTATTTCCAGCAGCGATGGTAGTATTTCCAGCACGGCGCCCATGAGTTGGGACGGCAGTACTCTCAGCACCAATGTGCGCATGGAACAAGGCCTTTATTACTTTTTCGGCTATATGCCTTGGAACGACAACGCCAGCTTCAATGTTAGCGAACACAAACTCAATATTCCCGATATCCCGGCGTTAGGTTTGTCGAATGCCATGCTGATAAAGGCTTGCAAGAAAAATATCGAAAGTGGTGAAAATTCCATTCCCTTGGAAATGGACCATCTGATGGCGAAAGTAACGCCCTACTTCTATATCGACCCTGAATACAATGCTTTCCGAGATATCAAAATAAAAAAAGTAACGCTGAATATTCCGCAAAGCAGCGGCAAGTGGCATCATGCGGAAGTGATTTACAATGTAGACGTAACACCCAGCGAATACAACACCACTTGGACTAAAGGCGCTGCCAAAGCCTTTACGGTAAGTCGTAGTGTGGCCTCAGCCTCCGAAGCACTGCTTTTGCCCGAAAACAAGAACGAGGCCGTAAGTTTGGGTGAATTCTATATCTGCCCGCAACAAAATATCGACGAACTGAGCATGACGGTTACCTACGATGTGTACGACGAAAAGGGTCATATCACTCGCGCCGATGCCACAGCCACGAATGCCATCCTGCAAAATGTCAGTGGTTCCAATCATCTTGAAAGAGCTAATCATTACAAACTGTATATACTTGTTATTCCCAGCTACCTGTACGTTCTCTCCGATTACGACGAAGACGAGGTGTTGGTTATTGACTAATTTCTTTTGAAAAACAACGATGATGTACTATCATAATTCCAACAAACAAACTCATGGTAGCGTATTCCGCCCGACGCTGCTGTTGTGTTTATGCCTTTTTGCCTGCTTCCTTTCTGTGCCTGCCATGGCTCAGGTGGTAATTGGTGGCGATGTTTATGGTGGCGGAAAACAAGGTGCGGTTAATAGTACATCCGATAATGCTACTTCGGTAACTATCAAGAGTGGTAGCGTGCGTACTGTCTTTGGCGGTGGACAGGAAGGCGCAGTGAGCGGCAACACCCAAGTGGTGGTGAGCGGCGGTGAAATTGGTGGAAACCAATGGAATGGTAGTATCCATGGCGGCGTATTCGGTGCCGGCGATGGTATGGCTGCAACGGTAGAAGGTATCAGTCGTGTAAGTGTGAGCGGCGGTACTATCCACAACAACGTTTATGGTGGCGGTAACCAAGCCAAGTTGATTGGTAGCACGGAAGTTGTTCTGCAAGGTGGTAACATGTGGGGCGATGTGTATGCCGGTGCTCGTATGGCCGATATTGAGGGTCGTACTTTCGTCAATATTGATGGTGCAAATGCTACTAACAGCCTTATTATCAGAAGTGTTTATGGTGGTAACGATATCTCGGGCGATATCAGCGGTAGTGCCGATGCCCTTCCTATCGTGCCCCAACATACGGCTATCGACAATACTTGGAATGCCATCGTCTATGCCACGCCTAGCAGCACTCACCCTGTGTTTGTTGCCTCGCTGTATGGTAGCGGTAATGGTGACTACAACTATAGCGGAGAAAACAATATCAGCCTGAAGAAATGGGATGAAAGCACCGGCACCTTGGTCGATGCGACTTATAGCACTGGCGGAAAACCCCAATTGAACAAGACCTATATCGAATTGAATGGTGGTATTTATGGTCAGGTGTATGGCGGTGGTAACTTTGCCACGGTAAACCAAGAAACGGTGATTTACACCAACAATAGCACCAATCTTAACAATGCGGCGCTCAACCGTATTCCGGCCAGCTACAAAAATCATCTTGCGCTTTTCGATAATAGTGGCTACCATATAGAGGACGAAAATATGGTTTTCGATTACCACGTAAACCGCATGTTTGGTGGTAACAACAAGGAAATCATGAGCATACGTCCCACTTGGAATCTGCAACAAGCCTCTATCAACAACTTGTATTCGGGTGGTAACCGTGGTGCCATGACCTATCCCAATGGTATTTTCCTGGCTTTGCAGAGTGCCAACATCAGCGTCAACAATGTGTATGGCGGTTGCCGTATGGCCGATGTGAATCCCAATGGCAATAATGGCGTGGGCAATATCACGGCCGAATCGCTTTATGGTTACGCTTTCGATGCGGGTTACGCGGCCCGCGTGTATATCACCGACGGAAAAATCAACAACGTTTATGGTGGTAACGATATCTCCGGTAAAGTGTATTATGGTACCAATGTTGAAATTCATGCTTCCATCCAAGGCGATGTATATGGTGGCGGTAATGGTTCGTATGTGTACACCAATATAGCTGAAAATGAAGGACATGCAGAATATGGCGATTATTATTACCATCCTGGCAGCGATGCTGTGGATGCGTTGTTCTATCATCGTCCGCACGTAGAAAAGACCTTGGTGCACGTTGCCGGTATGGAAGGCGATGTCACCATGGTAAACGGCAACATCTATTGTGGTGGTAACAGTGCCACTTTGTACAAAGAAGGTGGTTCGGACGCATCTGCCATTTTGAGATTGGGCAAATATGTCGATTTGAATGCGGTGTTCCTGGGCAGTAATGGTGCCAACATGATCGATGCCAATGTCCTGACGCAATACGATGAAGACTCTTACAGCAGCCTGACGCTCACCAACGAAGCCGACTTCGAGCGTTACATGGATGCGGTGGCCGTGAATATCTTGCCCAAAGTTGAATGGGACAACAATCTGAATAACAGCACTTTTATCGGATCATTCTACTGCGGTGGTAACGTAGGTAGTATGACCTACAACAAAGTAAACATCGAATTTCCGCAAGGCATTACCATCTACGATAAAATTGTAGCCGGTTGTAATAGCGCCAATGTGCTTGCCGGCACTCATAACGCAGCTTATGTGGGTGGTCTTATCGGCGATGCAGGCAGTGAGGCCAAGGTTAATCTGTTGGTTCGTTCGCGTTTGGAACCTCGCACCACTATCGACAACATCTCTTATCAAAATTTCAACGGTATCATTTATAACGACAAGCAGGTTTACACCGGCGCCAATATCTATGGTGGTTGCTACAATAGTGGTGTGGTAATTGGTGATGTGCGTATCACCGTTGAAGACGATTTGATTTCGCCCAATCTTAATTCTGAAACGATTACCAATACCGGCAATTATGTGTATGCCAGTGCTTTGGCTATTTATGGCGGTGGTTATGGTGCAAATACGACTATCCAAGGTAATACGGCTATCAACCTGAACGAAAATGCCCGTGTTCTCTTGGCTTTCGGTGGTGGTCAGATGGGTGAAGTGCATGGCAATGCCCAAGTTACTTTGGATGAGGATTTGGTATTGCCCGGCGATAAATTGAATGCTCACAGAGTTTATGCCGGTGGTTATGCCGGAGAAATTAGCGGAAACACCACGCTGCATCTTTTGGGTGGTGGTGTGAAACGTGCTTTCGCTGGTGCTTGTAACGCAGATATCAAGGGTTATACAGCGGCTTATATCGGAGCGGAAGCCAAATATGGCGAGGGTCTTCCCTACGTTGCCGAAGCCGTGTTCGGTGGTAACGACTTTGGTGGACAAATCATTGGCAATCATCTCTGGATGGGCTACGACAAACAACAAGTGCGTTCGCAATCGTATGTACAGTATTTGAGTGGTGATATTTTCGAAGGTATTTATGGTGGCTCCTATGGTAGTTATTTGTATACCGACAATAGTTTGTACACGCAAGCGCCTTTGTCGAGCCCTACTTTCAAGAATATTCCCTCCAAAGAAGGCGATGAATTGGTAAGCAATACTTTTGTGGATATCGCTTCACAGTCGCACGATGCCAAAGATATTATCGGTAGCAAAGCCAATGCCAATATGGAAGCAACCACGATGGCTGCCGGTGGTGGTCGTGGTTATGCCAACCTGCCCGACGAGGTGAAAGTGGCCAAAACCTATGTCTTGCTGCGTGCAGCTACCGTTAGCAGTGGACGTACGGCGCCTATTGCGCATCGTATTTATGGTGGTGGTAACCTCTCTACGGTGGGAGATACCCATGTGGATGCCTACACGGGTAATGTCAACATGATTTTCGGTGGTACGCATGGTGTTAAAACCCTCACCAACGAGGATCAAGAGCCTTACAACGTCCAAAGCACACTTATCAAGACTTATAACGGATTGGATTATGCCAACATGAATATCTTCGGTGCCGGTGCCAACAGCGGTAGCAATGTGGCCACCATCTATCTGTATGGTGGTATCATGAACGATGTTCATGGTGGTGCTTATACCGAAGGTTATACGCCTATAACCTATCTGCATGTTCCTGATGGTTCTACCGTTCGTGTGAATGCCATTTATGGTGGTGGTTTGGGCGAAGAAGAAGGTCGTCCTTGCGACGTTGGGGTATCGAATATTGAGTTTGCCTCGGCCATGGCCAAGGTGGAAGATGCTATTTATGGTGGTAACCACACGGCTCGTGTCACTACTCAAAGCAATATCACCATCTCTACCCCGGTTAGAAATTTTATCGGCGAGTTGCGTGATGTGTACGGTGCCGGCTATGGTGTAGAAACTGTTTCAGGCTTTACCAAGATCGATTTGACGGAGGGTGCCCTTGTAGCCAACGTCTTCGGTGGCGGACGCGAAGGTAGGGTTCTCAATCACTACAGTCATTTTGGCGGCACTGTGGAAGGCAGCGATGCGGTGATTGCTTATTATTCAGCAGCGTCCGAGCGTCATGGTAATTGGAAGAACGGAAGCAAAGGCGACACTACCAATACCCTTATCAATATTCATACAGGTGCTATCGTCAACGCAAATGTGTATGGTGGTGGCGAAGGTTCTACGGCCAATGTAAGTGGCGAAACCTATGTCAATCTTATCGGTGGTAGTGTGAAAGGCGATATTTACGGAGGTGGTTACGAGGGTCCGATGTTGCTCATGACCGAAGAAAGCAAAGGCAAGATTGACTCAGAACTCGAAAAACAGAACATTGAAACCCTTTGTGCCATCGTCGGTGGTGATGTGCGTAACGTATTTGGTGGTGGTTATCAAGGTAAAACCGAGGGTAATACGAATGTGACTATCGGTATAAGCG
Organism: Bacteroidales bacterium; assembly: GCA_017380635.1. Classification (GTDB taxonomy): domain Bacteria; phylum Bacteroidota; class Bacteroidia; order Bacteroidales; family UBA1402; genus UBA1757. The sequence continues at coordinate 100,509 of JAFODP010000017.1, forward strand.
GCAGCACCAATTTCTATAATGGTAAGCCTACTATTTTGCGCAGTGTCTATGGTGGTGGCGAAATGGCCGAAGTGACCCAGACCTCTAAAGTGGATATGTACAATGGTTATGTAGGTTATTACTACGACGCTGCAAAAGACGATTTCGTGAAAAACCTCGACTTGCGCAGAGCGGGTGACAAACTGCTTAAAGGAAATGGTAACCTCTTTGGTGCCGGTTATGGTATAGGCGCCGTGGTAATGGATGCCCAGGTAAACTTGTGGGATGGTGTTATCCGTAACGGTTTGTATGGCGGTGCCGAAATTGCTACCGTTGGTAAAGGTCGCATGAAGCTGGAAAACGAAAGAAATGTCTTGGATGAATATATCGCCGGCGGTAAAACCCAGGTGCGTATGTACGGCGGATTGGTTGAAGGCGATGTCTTCGGTGGCGGACGAGGATTCAGTTACGACCTTTCGAATAATGTGATTGAAGATGCTATTTATTACACCAGCGGATATGTATTCGGTAAGACCGATGTGGAAATCTATCGCGGAACCATCGGTACAACTGAAAGCCTGGCAGAAGGCCAAGGTAATGTATTCGGTGGCGGTAATATCGGTTATGTGTATGGTGGTAGTGCAACGGCTCGCAGTGTTGTTTATACCGGCGACGATGATGCGGCCAATGCCAAATACAAAGGTCATTATTACCTCACCGACCAATTCAAACAACGTTCCGAAGACTGCCGCGTTCATATCGAAGCAAGATGTTTGGTATTGGAAGATGTCACCATCAACGATTCGCTTTATACCAAAGGTTCTTATGTACTCACCAAAGATTTGAATACGCTCACGGCCACGGATACCAGATGGAACTACCTCGATTCGCAAGGTCTGACCATCCGTAATGCGGTGTTTGCCGGTGGTAACGTATCGTCGGGTAGTGATAAGATTTATGCCAATGCCGTGACGGTGTACGGTAATGCCACCGCGGCTGTGGTGGACGTCTTCTCGAAAGACTTCATCATGGTGGGCGACGATGGTGTTGGTGGTTTGTATGGCGATGGCAACCTTACCTTTGTGGATGGTTATCGCGAGTTGAACATCTCCAACTATGGTACCGACTTCTACAACCTCACCAAAGACCTTTCCTACGATGATTATCTGAAGCTTTCAGATCGTGAAAAAGGTTTCTACAACTTGCTTTATTCGCCCAAGAGCGAAAACATCGAGTTCACTTTCGATGGTGTTACATACCGCTATTTTGCCGTACGCGGTGAAACGCCTGCCGACGAAATTGACGAACACGAATACAAGACCATGCTCAACGCTTTCATCCAGATGAACAGCAACGAATTGGCCAACAAATGGACTTTCGATGCTGAAAGAGGCATGTACACCTATACGGGTAATACTTTGACTTTCCACTTGAGCGGAACCAATTATACCATCCACAATGGCGACAGCTGCTCTGCCGGCGCGTACGACGAACTCTTTGCCAACTACAAACTCTATATAAAACAAGGCATGGAGGAGAAATGGGATATCAATGGTGAATGTTCGCTCACGGCCGGTCGTATGTTGAACACCATCCAACGTGCCGATTTCTGCGGTATGTTCGGTAGCCGTATCATGCTTTATGGCGCACAAGACCGTGTACCCGATATCGTGGACTATACCCAATATACCATCAACCGTGTGGAAGAAGTATCGCTCAACCAACGCGTAGCGCCTTACGATACTACGGAAATCCATGGTAACTACTTCGGTATCTACAATGTGGTAAACTTGTTGGGTGCCATCACCTCTGACGTGGAATTCACCGATGCCCGCGAAGCGGATGGCTGTCTGGATGCAGGCTTGGCCGCCGATGGATCGACAAGATACTTGGAATTCAAATACGATCGTATGAACGAGCGTTCCCGCAACATGGCTTCCAGCAAGAACATGGTGGCTCAGGCTTCGGGGGTATTCCTTGAATTGGTGAAAGAAAAAGACAAAGATGGCAATAAGACTTACGGCCCCATCACCGGTGTGGTACAACTCGATTTGATTAATGTGAAACCCGGCGAAGGTGGTGGTTATGTGTATGCCCACAACGAACATGGTACGCCCGAGCCTGTGGACGATGATATCAAGAGTCGTCAGGTGCTTTCGCTTGCCAACACGGGTGCCATTTCGTACGCCAACTTTACTTACGACCAGAATGAGCTGCAGCCTTTGCAGACTTCAGGAAACTTTGTGCATCCTACCAAGCGCATTGTGGACGATTGTTTCCCCCGCGGTGGTTACTACGACCATGCCCACGATGGCGATAATTATTCTCAAGCCCACTTCTGGTATATCCGTGGTGACTTCTATGTGTACGATCAATATGTTTCGGGTTACACCGGTGCGTCGCAAGCATACGAACAAGACATCGACATTCCGCTTACCATTGCTGCCGGTTCCGAAGGCCGTATGACCTTGCAAAGCGTCAACCCCAATAAATATGCTTATTTCGTAGGTAAACACTATGGCGATAGAGTGTTGGCTGCCAACGATAGTATCTTGATTGAAGAAAACACTTATCATCAAAACGATCCTATCAGTTACTGGGATTGGTCGCAACTTTCTGTCACCGACCAATCGTACTTTGTCGATTCTACTTATGTGGCCATTTGCGATGCCCAAGCCGGCGAAACCAACTACGAAAAAGGTTTGGTATTGTTGCCCAAAGATTTCAGAGCCATTCAAAAGGCCGATTCCCTCATCAGTGTAATCGACATCAACGGCGAAGCGCATCAGGCGCGTACCGACTCGGTGTTCCGCATTTCGAACGAAATTTCGCACAATGCCGGTTATCTGATCACCTTCGACATCACCAACCCCTTGGAATGGGACAACTACTACACCAAACTGATTAAAGGTGAAGGCGTGGACATCGAAAAGATGCTCGAGTCGGTATATCTGGATAAATTGGATCAAGGCATCATCAATGCCAACGATTACAAGGCGGCTCCTACCCTGCTCTGTACCAAGAGTGGTATTTATGGTCAGCGAGCCTACTCGCTTGACGACTTGGTAAATGAAGCGGTATATAACAGTCAGAGCTCTATCTCTAACTCTGGCATTGATAAAGTTCAAGAGGCTTACGACGCTATCAAGAAAGAACAGGCTGCCTTTGAACCGGCTTACGTCATGAAGGAGGAAGAAATCACCTTCAATATCGGTGCGAAAGAATATCACATGTTCGAAGGTAGTTACCTGAGAGATTCGCTCTACAATAAGATTGAGAATGCGAGCATCAAGGCTGCTTTTGAAAAGGCTTATATCTGTATCAACACCATCGAGGTGGCCGATAAGGAATATATCTTGAATGGCGACCTGATTCCGCTATCGCGTTACAACGAGTTGAAGAATCAAGCCAAAGACCCGATGAACACCTTCATGTCGGGCAAGGCTGATACCCATGGCGAATTGTCGAACTATTTCAGCGAAGCTTACGTCTGCACCAAGGCCGGTAAATATGGTGGTCATTATTTCGAAGAGAAAAAGAATTATCTTGCTTTGGATTTCTGCGGTCTGCCTTACGAAGAACGCAACGCCGTCAACGACAATGGTGAAAAGGTATTCCAATTCAACTTTGATGCTTTCAACCTGTTGGCTACCGATTTCCATCCCGACATTCACCAGTATAAAGATCCGTATTTCTCTACCCAAGCGGTGAACTATACGGCTACTTATACCGAAAATACCCCGACGAAAATCAAGCAAAAACTCAATGGCAGCGATTACGCCGGCGATTTGTCAGATCCTATCGATGTTGTGTACAACACCACTTACCAACGTGTCGATTACGAATCTATCTTGAATGAAAAGGCGCATTATATGCCCATCAAGGTTGAAAAACTGGATTCAACTTATTACATCGTCAATAATACTTTCGAAAAAGCCAATATCTACTATCCCGTAGGTAAGGTTATCACGGAGGATGATTACACGATGTTGAGTGCAACTTTGAAAGAATGTATCACAGCGGTGGCTGGTAGTAGTTTCGTTCAAACGGGTACTTATTACTATTGTGTGGAAGACTACAAGATGAGTAGCGAAAGTGCTGCTTTCAGCAACTACATCGACAATAGCAAGCAGTATAGCGGAAAGGGTACCGTGGTGCCTTTGGGTACTATCATCCACAAGAACAACTACAATGCTTTGCCCAACTATCAGACCGGATTCACCATTCAGGGTCATGCGCCTATCCAGACAACGACGATTTATGTGCCTCGCGAATCGGATATTCTCAACCTGAGCAAAGACCGTGTTATCACCGTGGTTTACCGCTACGACTATAAAGAAGGTGACGGTGCCGATATTACCAATTTCAGCGAAAAGCATATCATCAACATTCACTTGGAATTCCGCAGCGGTCAGCCCACCATTGGCGACGTAACGGCCCCTGCTACGGTATTGCCCAACTCGACGGTAGGTCTTTCTGTGCCTTCGGTTACCAAGGGTGCTTACGAAATTCTTGGTGGTGGATGGGAAATCTTCGAAACTGAATTGGATGCCCGCGAACACAAAAACGGTGTTGCTTACAAGAACAACGCCACTCCGATGTATTGGTATCAGAACAACTACTATGTAGCTTACTATGCCAAGACTTATCTGGGTAAGACTTATTCTAACCCTGTGCCCTTCTCGGTGGCCAACTACCATCGTATCGGCGAAGTGATGAACCACGAACAGCGTATGTTCATCGACCATAAGGATGTGGACCGTGCAAGTAAGATTTACCTGGATGCTGCGGCTTATCCTAACAGCAGTATTGCGGCCGACCATGATGCGCTTTTGAGCCCGAATGGCAAAACCGACAACAAGAACGACCTCGACTATCTCTACGACTTGTATCAGGAAACCAAATTGCTCCAAGCTACTAACGGCTATATTTTCAATAATCGTATCAAGAATGCGGCCAACCTGGAATTCTTCTTGCGTAGCGATATTGAGCCTAAGAAATACACCTCTTGGACGCCCGTGGGTGACGAAGGTGATTGCTTCAGCGGCGATTTCCATGGCAATGGTTATACCATCAAGAATATGACAAATTCTGTCTTCGGTTATCTCTGTGGCAAGGTTTACAACCTTGGCGTGATGGGTAGCTTCACCGGCGGTGGTGTGGCCGATCATGGTGGTTATGCCGAAAACACTTGGGTATATACCACCGGAGCGCCTAGCGGAAAAGCTATCATTGCCGATGGCGGAAGCATCATCAACAGTTATTATCACGAAAACAATGCTTTTGCAGAAGGCGATGCTATCAAGAAGAGCAAGAGCGCGTTTGTCGATGGTGAAGTGGCTTATCAGTTGAACCGTTTCCATTTGCACAAGCGTTATAGCGACAAGACCATTCATAGCGGTGAGGCTTACAAGTATTACGATTTGGATACGGAAAGCAATGCGCTGAGCTTGAAAGAAGCGTACTACGATGCTTCTTACGCAGTATATAATTTCGGCGATGTCAATAGGGCTTATGTGGAAGACTATTATGCCGATGGCGACTTTGTGTATGCCAATGGAGAAGTTCCTCTGGAAAACAACGAACGCTTCCACTTGGAAACGAATGCCTACTACCCCATCTATCCCGACGATTATATCTTCTTCGGTCAGAAATTGTCATTCGAGAACTTGACGCACAACGAATGGCCTGTTCACATCGTCAAACAAATAGATGGCGAAAAACGCGAACGTATTGTTCGTGCCATGAATACGGCCAATCGTGTATATCGTGCGCCGGCTTACTTCATGAACAAGACGATGGATAAAACCTACTTCAACATCTACGCTGCCTTGGCCGACCATTACAGAAGCCTTGCGTTTAGCCAAGATCTCTATGTAGACCATCATATGACGGCACTCGACTTGAGCGGACACAACGACCATACTTTCACCACCGATGCTTCGCAAGCCAATTTCTATACGCCTTATCTGGATTACGAAGGTTTGAACAATATCAGCATCAGTGCTTTGACGCCCAACTTGCTCATTTATGCCGATCCGGTGAATGACGAAAGTTCGTATAACATGTTGAAGGGCTACTTGAGAGAACCCGCCTTTGCTTTTGACAGCGAAAGTACCGAAGATGAAAACTACTATAAGGTAGCGAAAGTAAACCAACATCCGCGCGGTCACTTGGTAGATTTGAACGGCGATGCATACATTGCCAGCGACAATCACTTCCTGGTAGACAAGGAAAACTTCAATGTGCCTATTGCTTATCAGTTCGACAAGGATCATGGTATGTGGTATCAGCGTACGCCCGATGGATTTGCCAACCGCGACGACAAGGGTTGGGATGTGATTTGTCTGCCCTTCACGGCTCAAATTGTTACCACGCACGAAAAGGGTGAAATCACGCACTTCTATGGCGAAAGCATCAAGAACCATGAATATTGGTTGCGCGAATTCAAGACGCTGACGGCGGGTACCGAAACTACGGCCGGATTTGCACGTCCTGAAGCTGTGAGCGATGGTCCTACTCTGGTGGTGGAAAACACCTTCTTGTTCGACACCTATTACAAGAACCAAGATGACGACAATGATGATGATTATCAGCAGACCACTTATTATGCCGAATCTTCACGCGAATATCCGGAATATGCTTATCTGACGGCCAGCAAGCCTTATATCGTAGCCTTCCCCGGTGTGGCCTACTACGAGTTCGATATGTCGGGTCAATTTGTACCCAAGCATACCGAAGGCAACTTTAGCAAATTGGATAAACAGGTGGTAACTATGATTTCTGCCAATGGTGTCAGCGTTGCTGTAACGGACGATGAAAATCGTGGCACGGATGTGATTGAAGGTTATCAGTTTGTGGGAAGCTATCAGCAAATGCCGCTGACCACTCAGCACCATCTGATTAACGCCGATGGTGATGCTTTCGAAGCGATTAGCGAAGATGATGTAAACAATGGCACTGCCCTTTCTGTTCCTTTCCGTGGATATTTTGTTGCGCCCACTTCGCTTCGCCGCATTCACATTGGTGGTGCCAACAACGAAGAGGGTCAAGAAGAAATCGATCAAGACGAGCAGAGTGGCAGCCTCAGCATCTATGGCAAGAAGAACAAGATTTACATCCAATCGACCTTAGACCACGACACGACGGTGGTTATCTACAGCACCAGCGGTAAGATTGTGAAACGCGTACTGGTGAAAGCCGGAAGCAAAGTGGTGGTTGATATGCCTTCGCGCGGTATCTACATCGTCAACAAGCAAAAAGTGTCGGTGGTTTAATTCTTCGTGATAACAGGCCGGAGATTCCTTAATATTTACCAGGGATGGGACAAGCCTGGTTTGAAAATGGACTGGACTCGAGTAGTCGACCGAACAAATAGCCACAAGGCTGACAAGCTTCTCGTTTGTCAGCCTTGTTTTTTTATCAACATCGAAATCGGCGACATTGGTCTGGAATCCAACCAACCAACCAACCGGTCAGTCAGCTTGTCACTCAACCCCAACGTCGCTTTGTCAGAATGGGCGGAATATGGTGGCGATGAGATTTGGGGCGACGGGAGTTTACTCTCGTAAACGACCGAGCCACAACATCGAAATCGGCGCCGTCGGTCAAAACCCAGCCTGGCACTCAGCCCCAACGTCGCTTTGTCAGAATGGGCGGAATGCCGCGGCGGCAAGTCGAGAACGACAGGAGTGTACTACAAGTACATGACTGAGTTCGCAGACGCAGACGGCGTGGCAGTCCGCCCATTATCACAAAGCGACCTATTCGCGGATGACCTGCTTCACACCCCTTACGGTCATAATCTTCTTGGAAATCTGCGCTAGCTGATGCGCGTCACTCACCACTAAAGTGAGGAAACCACGGAAAAGACCATCGGTAGAATCGATGCGGATGCTGCGGATGTTCACATTGAAATCTTTGGAAATGAGAGAAGTGATATTGGTGACGATGCCGATATCATCTTTACCGATAATTTGCAGGGTAGCTGTATATTGCGAACCTTCGCCCTGTCCTGCCCAACGCGCTTTCACCACACGATAGGGATAACGCTCGCGAAGCTGGGCAGCATTGGGACAATCGAGACGATGCACTTTGATGCCGCCGGTGACGGAAACAAAACCGAAGACGTCATCACCATAAATGGGATTACAACAACGAGACATCTTGAATTCAAGACCTTTGAGATTTTGGTCGATGACAAGCACATCATCTTTGCCTTGCTTGACACGTTCTTCGGCTGCGTCGTAAGCATAGTTTTCGGCAGAGAAGATGGCAAGATCGGAAGCGGGCAGCGTTTTGTCTTTATTGAGAAATTCTAAGTAGGCCTCAATCACCAAGTTGGTATCCAGACGACCTTCGCCTATGGCCGCAAAGAAATCGGTGACAGTTTTGTGTTTGAAGCGCTTAACCAAACGCATCAGATAAGGTTCCTCAAATTCGATCTTGCGGTTTTTCATACGACGCATCAAGGCATCGCGACCGAATTCGGCCAATTTCTGCACGTTTTCTTTTAGGGTCTGCTTAATCTTGTTGCGGGCACGCGAAGTCACCACAAAATTGAGCCAATCCTGCTTGGGCTGCTGGTTGTTGCCAGTTTGAATCTCGACAGAATCGCCACTCTTCAAACGATAACGGATAGGCACGTTCTTGTCGTTCACTTTGGCACCTACACACTTGTTTCCCAGATTGGTATGGATAGCGTAAGCAAAATCGAGCACGGTAGCGCCGGCCGGCAATTTGAAGAGCTCGCCTTTGGGCGTGAAGATGTAGATTTCGTCGCTGTACATTTCCATCTTGAAGTCGTCGTCATCGCTACGATTTTCGAGCGCTTCGCGAATCTGCGTCAGCATTTCGTCCAAACCTTTTTCGCTCTTGATACCTTTGTAACGCCAGTGAGCCGCCAAACCTTTTTCGGCAATTTCGTTCATGCGCGTACTGCGAATCTGCACTTCCACCCATTTATCTTCGGGTCCCAGCACGGTGGTGTGCAAAGACTCGTAACCATTGGATTTAGGAATCGACAGCCAGTCGCGCGTACGCGAAGGATTAGGTTGATACATGTCCGTGACGATGGAATACACCAGCCAACAGAGCGCTTTTTCCTTTTCTGCCGGCGCATCGATGATGACACGGATGGCAAAAATATCGTAGATATCTTCGAAAGTGAGTTGCTTGTTCTTGATTTTATTCCAAATGGAATGCACCGACTTGGTTCTACCTTTGATGGTAAAAGGTTCTTGAATCGCTTCGGATATTTTGGCACGGATAGGCTCGATAAAACGGGAGATATAGGCTTCGCGCACTTGTTTACTTTCGGCCAATTTTCTGGTAATCTCCTGATAAACTTCGCTTTGGCTAAATTGCAGGCTGCGATCTTCGAGCTCGGTTTTCATCGCATACAAACCCATACGATGGGCCAAAGGCGCATACAGCATCACGGCAGAGCGAGCCATACTTTCGTGCATTTCTTCGGGATAATCATCGATATGACGCATGGCATTCAGACGTTCAGCTATCATGATGATAACGGCGCGTCCGTCCTGGGCAAAAGAAAGCATCAGGTTGCGATAGTTTTCCGATTCGGTACCTCCACCCTTCTGCGCAAGTTCGCCGATACGTTTCAATCCTTGGATGATATTGCAGGCAGAAGTGCCAAAAGTCTGTTGCAGAAAATCATCGTCGAGCACGCGCAACAAATCGGGATGATAAAGCATAGCGGCTTCCACCGACGAACGACGTGTACTCATTTCCTGCGCCAGAATATAGGCCGTCTGCATCACATGAAGCAAAGGATGCACTTTGGGATAAGGACGCGAAATCTGATTGTCTGCCTTGGCTTCTTTCCAGATTCGACGGATGGCCATCCATTGTTCCGGCAGGATGTAAGATTGTGTCAATGTGCGCAACTGACGATATAAATAGCGTATTTCTTTACTTTCTTCGGGTCTGGTTGTCATGGTCGAGAATTTTGCAGTAAAAATAGCAAAAAAGCAGGCTCTCTTTTCAAAAGAATTTACTTATTTTTGTCCGCTATATGTATTTAGTATAAATATTCATTTTTTATGACTCATATTTCCATTACCGGCGATTTGGGCAGCGGCAAAAGCTCGGTCGCAAAGATACTTTGTGAAGATTTAGGTTTCGAATATTTCTCCACCGGTTCACTTCAGCGCAAGTTGGCTGCCGAAAAAGGCATGAACACTTTGGATATGAACAAATTTTCAGAATCCACCAAGGATGTGGACGACTATATCGACAATTTCCTGCGTCAGATCGAAGCCGACAAAAATGCCGCTTGCACGTATATTCTCGACTCTCGCCTGGCTTGGCATTTCGTTCCCAGTTCGTTTAAAGTGTTCATCAAAGTAGCTCCCGAAGTGGCCGCCCAACGCGTATTGGCCGACAAAGCCCGCAGCAACGAACCCGACAGCACGGACGTTGCCTCCACCATGGCCAGCCTGCAAGCCCGCATGCAATCGGAATGCAAACGCTTCAAAGAATATTACGACATCGACTATCGCAACGAAAGCAATTTCGACTTGGTGGTAGACAGTTCTGTCATGACGGCTCAGGAAGTAGCCGCAAGCATCATCAAAGCTTATCAATCACATTTAAATAAATGAATCATGTTTAGCGCAGAAGACCTCAAACAGATTGCCGCCAAAGGCATGACCGAAGAACAAGTTGCCAAGCAACTTCATTGCTTCGAAACCGGCTTTCCTTATCTTCAACTGGCTGCTTCCGCATCTTTGGAAAAAGGTGGTGGCATCCTCACTTTCAGCGAGGAAGAAGAAAATCAACTGCTTGCCGCCTGGGATGCTTATTTGCAAGGCGATCACCAAGTGGTGAAATTCGTACCTGCCTCTGGTGCTGCCAGCCGTATGTTCAAAGACTTATTCGCTTTTCTTGAAGCCGATTACGAAGAACCCAGCACCAATTTTGAAAAAGTTTTCTGTTCTCACATCGAATGTTTCGCATTCAGTCCCGAACTTGATGCTGTTTGCCAGGAAAAAGAAGGCAAATCGCTGAAAGACTTGGCCGAAGCCAAACAATACAAAACCATCGTCAAATATTTGCTGATGCCCGAAGGCTTGAACTACGGTTCGCTGCCCAAAGGCTTGCTCAGTTTCCATAGCTATCCCGAAGGCAACCGTAAAGCCATGACCGAACATTTGGTAGAAGGTGCTCTTTACACCCGCGATACCGAAAACAATGTTCGTCTGCATTTTACCGTTTCTCCCGAACACCGCAGCCTTTTCGAAGCTGAAACCCAACGCGTTCGCGCCAGCATCGAAGAAAAATACGGCGTCAGCTTCGACATCAGTTTCTCTGAACAAAAAGCTTCTACCGACACCATCGCTGCCGCTGCCGACAACACACCTTTCCGCGACAAGGGCAAACTCTTGTTCCGTCCCGGTGGTCATGGTGCGCTCATCGAAAATCTGAACGATTTGACCGCCGACGTGGTTTTCATCAAGAATATCGACAATGTGGTGCCCGATCGTCTGAAAGACACCACGGTTCATTACAAGAAAGTATTGGCAGGTCTGTTGGTTAGCTTGCAAGCCAAGGCATTCGACTATCTGCGTTTGCTCGACAGCGGCAAGTACAGCCACGAACAACTGATTGAAATCATCCAATTCCTGCAACAGCAACTCTTTACCCGCAAAGACGACATCAAGGATATGGAAGACGGCGATCTGGTTCTCTACCTCAAAGAAAAGCTCAATCGTCCGATGCGTATCTGCGGTATGGTTCGCAACGAAGGTGAACCCGGCGGTGGTCCGTTCCTCGTATACAACGAAGACGGCAGCGTATCTTTGCAGATTCTGGAAAGCTCACAAATCGATATGAGCGATCCTGCCAAGGTGGCTATGTTCAAGAAAGGTTCTCACTTCAATCCTGTGGATTTGGTTTGCGCCATCAAGAATTATCAGGGCGAAGCTTTCAAGCTTCCCGCCTACGTCGATCCCAAAACCGGCTTCATTTCCAGCAAGTCGAAAAGCGGACAAGAGCTTAAAGCGCTCGAATTGCCCGGTTTGTGGAATGGTGCCATGTCCAACTGGAACACCGTATTTGTAGAAGTGCCCATCGCTACTTTCAATCCCGTGAAGACGGTGAACGATTTGTTGCGCGAACAACATCAGTAATTATTAGACTTATCAATCATCATGTTTGATTTACAAGAATTTATCAAGAATGCTTTTGCCGAAGACATCGGCGATGGCGACCATACCACTCTCTGTTGCATTCCCGAAGATGCCATGGGATGCTCCGTACTCATTATCAAGGAAGAAGGCATCGTTGCCGGTGTTCGCGTAGCCTTGGAAGTATTTAAGGCTTTCGATCCGGAATTGCAGACCACCGTTTTCATCGAAGATGGCACGAAAGTGAAACCCGGCGACATCGTGTTTGAAACGCGCGGCCGCATCCGTTCGCTCTTGCAAACTGAACGTCTGATGCTCAACATCATGCAACACATGAGCGGCATTGCCACCACTACCCAGCGCTATGTGCAGCGTTTGGAAGGTTTGCATACCCGCGTCATCGACACGCGAAAAACCACACCCGGCATGCGTATGCTCGACAAGGAAGCTGTGGTATTGGGCGGCGGCAGCAATCATCGTATCGGTTTGTACGACATGATCTTGTTGAAAGACAATCATATCGACTTTGCCGGCGGCATCCAGGCTGCTATCGAACGTTGTCATCAGTATCTGAAAGAAAAAGGCAAGGAAGGCATGAAAATCGAAATCGAAGTGCGCAATTTGGACGAATTGCAACAAGTGCTCGAAGTGGGCGGTGTGAACCGTATCATGCTCGACAATTTCAGTCCTGAATTGACCCGCGAAGCTGTCAAAATGATTGATGGTCGTTTCGAAACGGAATCTTCCGGCGGTATCACCATCGACACTTTGCGCAACTATGCCGAATGTGGCGTTGATTTCATCTCTGTCGGCGCTCTCACCCACTCCGTAAAAGGTTTGGATATGTCGTTCAAAGCCAAAATGTAAGACAGGATGAAGCTGACAAAGATCTTAAAAGACAACCTTTGGTTTTTGATACCTTACGGCATCGTTTTGGTGTTTTGCATCATTATTTTGTGTACGGTACCAAAAAACGATATTCATTTAGCAATCAACTCTTTACACGGACCATTCTGGGATCAGTTCTTTAAATGGAGCACCGAAATGGGTAGTTTCAGTGTTATCGGACCTTGCTTGCTGCTGATGTGTTTCTGTTCGTGGCGTATGGCCATCGTGGGCGCATTGTCCACCGGATTATCGGCCTTGGGTACACAAATTGGTAAACATATCATCTGGCCGGTAAGCCCGCGTCCCAAAGTGGTTTTCAGCGAAATACTGCAAGATTTGCACTTGGTGGAAGGCGTTCGTCTTCATAGTTCGCATAGTTTTCCTTCGGGTCACACCACCGGTGCTTTTGCCTTGTTTTGCGTGTTTATCCTTTTTGCCAAGAAGCCTTTCTGGAAATGTTTCTTCATGATGATGGCCATTATCGTGGCTTATTCGCGTATGTATCTTTCGCAGCATTTCCTCATCGACGTCACCGTGGGCTCTTTTATCGGAAGCATTGCTGCGGTACTGGCTTTCTGGTGGATCAGTCATTATCGTAAAGCCTGGTTGGAAAAATCTTTGGCCGATGTCATTTTCAGCAAAAAAGTAGCTTGATAGCTTCTTACTCATACAACAAAGCGGCTCCGAAGTGAAGAACTTTGAAGCCGCTTATTTTTTTCGCTTGATTCGCTTTTTTCGCTTGATTCGCTTGACGCGACGTGATGTTCCGTGACGCGACGTGATGGCCAGACTATTCGCTGATAACGCCCGATCCAACCAATTCATCGCCATCGTACCAGGCAGCAAACTGTCCTGCCGTAACACTTTTCTGTGGCTCTTCGAAAGCGATATACAAGCCCTCTTCAAAGCAATGTAAAACAGTTTTCTGCAAAGGCTGACGATAACGGATACGCACTTGGTATTCACAACTTTCACCCACTTTCAAAGCCTTGTCGGGACGAATCCAATGCACTTCGTCGGCCGCAATGAAAAGCGCCGAACGCAGCAAACCGGGATGATCGTCGCCACGTCCCACAAAAATATAGTTGTTCTCGATGTCGGTTGCCAAGACGTACATGGGCTTTTCCGTTCCGCCGATATGCAAACCTTTGCGCTGTCCCACCGTGTAGAAATGAGCGCCATTATGCTTGGTCGACAACAATTTACCATCCTTGGGACGATAAAAATACGGCTTGGACGATTTTTGCAAACGCAGGTGCAATTCTTCGGGATATTTGCGCTGATAGGCTTTAAAATCGAAAGGAATTTCATAAATCTGACCTTCGCGAGCGGCCAATTTCTGTTGCAGAAAAACGGGCAAATCCACTTTTCCCACAAAACAAATGCCCTGAGAATCTTTCTTTTGCGCCGTTGCCAGACCTAACTCGGTGGCAATGCGACGAATCTCGGGCTTGAGCATATCGCCCACCGGGAATAGCGCTTTCGACAACTGCGCCTGCGACAATTGACACAGGAAATACGATTGATCTTTGTTGTCGTCGGTGCCGGCCAAAAGTCGGTACATGGTGTCGCCTTGCTCGTTCTGCACGGCATCGCAACGGCAATAATGTCCGGTAGCAATCTTTTCAGCACCCAAATCGGAAGCTGCCTTGAGGAAAGCATCAAACTTGATTTCGCGGTTGCAAAGCACATCGGGATTGGGCGTACGGCCTTTTTCGTATTCAGAGAACATATAATCTACCACCTGCGCACGATAAGTATCGCTCAAATCTACCACATGAAAAGGAATATCCAATTTGCGTGCCACCAACTCGGCCACTAGCACATCTTCCTCGTAAGGACAAGCTCCGGAAAGCGTTCCAACGGTATCTTTCCAATTGATCATATACACGGCTATCACATCATAGCCCTGCTGCTTAAGCAAATAGGCGGCCACACTGGAATCCACCCCACCCGACAATCCGATAACGACTTTTTGCATGGTCTAAAATTTTCGGTGCAAAGTTAATTCAAGACGAGAGCAATAGCAAATGGAGCAAAGCTGATTTATCACTTTATTTAATGCTGTCTGCTATAACTACACGATACTGAGTCACACCATAACCGCACCAAAAACCGCTTCCTCCATCAATATTCGAATACAAATCCAAGTCTGTCACAAAAGCCGGATTAGAAGAAAAGGCAACTATCTCGTTGATAGACTGTTGCACACGATAACTCTGCTCATCAATCTTAGAAAACTTGATCAGGACAGAATCGCCTTCTTTATAATAAGGGCGATAATTATCCACACCAGCCGTCATAAAATGAATCCCAGGCTGAACCTGATGCCTATACACAGCATCTCCCTTCAACAATTCATCATCAATCAAGCCCAAAAAGGCTGGATAATATCGGGTTTCCTTATTGAATATTCTCGTTTGAAATAAATAATAATCCTTGCTAAGCGGATTATCCATGAATGAAGCCGTTATCTGATACAAACTATCTGAAGCCTTAGAAACGCGAAGACCTTCCAATGCTTGTGGATAAGGAATGGTGGTCTTAGCCGTAGCTACACGGTTTCCGTATTCAACACGAAGCCAATAAGTTTTGCCCGCCTCTCCCTTCATATGAGAAGTCGTATATACATAAGGCGGAAAATAATCATGGTTTATTCCTCCCGTCAACACCACGGAATCTATTCCATCAGAAACCGTCACCTTAGCCCATGGGAGCAAAACATCACCCTCTGTTTGTGATTGCATTTCCTCTAGAATCATGCTTTTGGTCAATATTACTACCGGACCACTCCCCGATTCTATCCATCCTTCAACGATGATTTCTTCTTGCAGAGGAGTTGTATAAGGCGATTGACAAGCCGATAAGAGCATCAAAAGCAGCATACAGATGATACATTCTATGTGTTTCATATCGGTTAAAAATGAATATAATAACTAATAGAGGGCAATATCGTTGAAAAAAGATACACTTCTTCTTTATACATATTCCTATACTGATAGGCAATGGGATTCTTCGAGAACAAAGCATTATACATTGAAAAACTCAAATATTGTTCGCCCTGTTTCCAATCGGGAAGTCGGTATCGTGCCGAGATATCGAGTCGCTTATAAGCGGGATACCTTGCACCATTATGTTTGCCGTAATTCACGATAAGATTTTCCTGGAGAATAAGCGCACTCTCCACAGCCGTATAAGGTGTACCTCCGGCATAAATCCAGGTAGCACTGATATTCCAACGAGGAGAGCATTCATAGTTGAGCATCATTTTCAATTCGTGTTCGCGATGATGAACAGAAGGATAGCACTCAATCTCACTTATATTTGGGAAAAACCTGGGTGCTTTAGACCATGTATATGACATCCAACCATGTAACGGACCGGCATTTTTTGACAGCATCAATTCCAGACCATAATTAGCACCTTTTCCATTAATGATATTATCGGCTAAATGGTATTTTTCTGTCATCAAACTCAGAGCTGATCCTCTGTATTCCAATTGATTATATAGATGTGTATAATATATCTCTGTAGAAAGTCTATATTTTGAATCGAGAAAATCCTGCTGATAACCTGCTGAAATCTTCGAAGCACGTTGCGGCAGAAAGTCCTTGTCGGAAGCATACCAAAACTCCGTGGGCAAGCCATTATTGGAAAATCCCAACTGATGAAGATACTGGGTATACATGCCTGCCGATAATTGCCATAAAGTCTGCTTAGAGGGTTGATAACGAAGCTTTAACTGTGGATCGATATGGACAGCAAAGAAATCATTTTCGTAAAAAGACGATTGCAATGAAGCTGTCAGATCGAAGGTTGACGACAAGGGCAGTTCTGCTTGCACATATAGTGATCCTTCCTTCGAATCTTGACTATAAGATGCATCTTGTCCCATGACATAACTACCTTCTACATACGGTGCCTGAGGTTGTACAGAATGGCGCTGAAAATCACTGCCAAAGATCAAATACATGTAATCCAGGGGAAGAAAACGACGCCACTTGATGCCTGCAGTATGAATGCCAGATTCCAAATTGGCCTTCGCATCCGATTGAGACAAAAACATGCGATTGGCATACGAAGTGTAATACAACATCATCTTGACATCGCCACGCAACATATCGTGTTGCCATTGCAGAGAAGCGTTGCGATTGGTCCAAAACATTTGCGAAAACATCTGATAATAGCGAACATCGAAAGCAGCAACATCAGCACCTTCAAAGTAGTGCAAAGACAAACGATCTTTCTCTCCTACTCGGCAAAACCAAGACAGATTCAAATCGTGAAAACGATATTGAGTGTGAACATTTTGTGTCGGAGGATTAATGAGCGGATTGTATAATACATTGATGTTGGCATATCGTCCGGACAACAACATTGCCATGTTTTCGCCCAAAGGAATGCGCGCAGCAGCTTGCGAGGACATCAGTCCAATTTCCATATCCATTCCAAAAGACGCCGGAATGGTGTCGGCAGTCTGCATATCTATAAAAGCACCTATGCGGTTGGCTGTCGAGGCTGAAACATTCTTCTCGAAGGAAAGATTCTCAAAATGAAGCGTATTGAAAGTGGAGAAAAATCCCAACAAATGCATGGGATAATAGACGGGAACGCCCTCTATTGATATGTAATTATGACTGTTATCGCAACCTTGTACTGACAATCCTCCGGACATTTCTGAAGCGACTTGCACCCCGGGCAATAATTGCAAATGTCGCAAAGGGTCGGCACTTCCGGTAAGCGATGGCAATTTTCGCAAGCCTGACATGGTCCATCGTGTATTGCCAAACAACTGATGACTGACTATGGGCTGATGTTGATCTTCCACCACTACTTCATCGATGCTCCGATGCAATAAACTATCGTTCTGCGCATGCAGCACAAGCCACATTACACAGAACGATATAAGGCAGAAAACCCTGTTTCTCATGAATATCCGAGTTTTCGTTATGACAATTCTATCAATCTACCAAATTATAAAAACTGTTTACAAGTTCTTCAAACGCGTCAATCAAATCTGAGAATGACGATTCTGAGAAATAATTTTCAAATTGATACTGACTACCATCGGCCGCAAATACTAAGATTGGTCGATAATCGTTGTACTTGATATCATTCCAACCGCCTTGTCTTTCGTATGCTTCCAATTCCACAGAAGCTTGCACGGTATTATTTCCTTCATAATAAACATGAATATCATAAGTCCCGTTCAGTTCCGAAATTCTGTTGCTGAATTCTCTGAAATCAAGGTCATTTTCTTCGGCTTCAACCACATTTTCAATAGCATTGAACATAAGTTTAAAAGTAGGACATTCAGCCTTAATCTGTACATCACCCATCATATCAGCTTCGAAGGAAATTGACTTTACATTATTTTCATCAAATTCGTCATCTTCAACATTAGAAACAAGTTTATCGATATCTACCGCAACGGCAGACTGCACACGCAGCATGCTTTTACCGGCAATCTTAATTTCAGATGAAGCAGTTAGGTCTTTTTGGGTCACCGCATTCTTTACAATGGTTTCATATCCGTTCACATTCAAAGAAGCATCCAAATTCAAATTCGTATAGTCGAGCGTCAAACGAACTTCATCTTCGGAAGAATCCTGATTTCCATCATAATAATACTTATACGACTCATACAAATCCATATCTAGTGCCAAATTGCTCTTAACGGTCAATTTAATTACAGATACGCCATCACAAGTTACATCGAAATTAATTTCCTTGGGAACGCGCAATTTAAAATCGTAAATCTCATGATCGTCGTATACATCACCGTACCAAGATTCTTCATAAATACTCTCAGCCTTGATATGCAACAAGGTAGTTTCTTTGCTTCCCTTCAACGTGGCAATCCATTGTTGGTTCTGATTATCTTGGAAAGATACTTCCAAACGATCTTTGACACTGGCATCGTAAGTCCAGACATTGTTTTGATAATCAGGGGTAAAAGCACCATACAAATCGGGGAATGCAGCTTCGATTGTGTACAGCTCAGTAGCACGGGTTGTCAATAGTTGGCCATTTTGAGCTATTTCTTGACAAAGTGAAACAAGTTCAAATACAGAGGCCGGCACATTAGCGTTAGGCGCCTTGGCATAATCTTCAACACTTTCCTGATAAATACCGGAAACCTTATCAACATAACGTTCATCTACCTCAAAGCCAGAGAATTCATCAGCAACAAAGTTGGTCAAATCGACCAAATTCTGATGATCTTCTGCTTTAATACTTTCCATAAATTCAATACCTGTCTCCTGTAAATATGCCTTTGATTCTACCGGAGTTAGCGGTTCGGCTTCTTTTTGATTACCAGGACAACCCATCAAAGCCAAAATAGGCAATAGCAACAAGGGCTTCAATAAACTAAACTTTCTCATAGTCAGAAACATATAAATATTATGCACAAATATAAACATTTTTGCCACCATTAGATGCAAGTATTTAAAATTCGTTACAAAAAAATTAAAATAACCACGCCCCCTACAATCACGTACAAAATAATGTTGCATTTTCGGCAGACGAATAGCAGCAAGGTAACACAAGGCAATGGAAATCAAGCAAAAACGCTGAGCAGCTTTCGCTCGGGTTGTGGGCAAAAGGCATTGCGATGAGCGGAAAAGCGGAGCGATGGCTGCGGTCGTGAAGAAACGAAATTGTTTGAGGCGCGTTAGGCGGCCGAAGGAATCTGAGGCCGACCAAATGGGCCGAGTTTTTCGTTTTAGGCTAAGGCCAAGCGCAGCAGCGAAGAGCAACAAGCCTTTTGCTCGCAACCCGAGCGAAGGTGAAAAGCGAAGGCGAAATATCATCACACGAATAAAAAAACGGCAGCATCGTTTAAGATGCCACCGTTTTGGTATAAATAAGTTGAAAAGATTATGCCACAGCAGTACCAATCAAGAATACACCGGCCAATGCAACGATAGCATACAACTCGGGGAATACAGCAAAGATCAAAGTCTTAGAGAAAACATCGTGACCTTGACCAATGGCAGACATACCATTAGCACAAACCTGACCCTGACGGATAGCAGAGAACAAACCAACCAAACCCAGAGCCAAACCACCACCGAAAACAGCAGCAGCCTGCAAAGGAGTGATAGCAGCGGTAAGGATACCAAAGCTGTTGAGCAAGAAGTAACCGGCGAAACCATACAAACCCTGAGTACCAGGAAGAGCAGTAAGCACGAGGAAGTTACCGAATTTGTCAACTTTCTTCAAAGCACCCAAACCGGCGTTACCGGCAATCGTTACACCGAAAGCTGAACCGATACCCGAAAGGGCAATCATCAGACCAATGCCTAAGTAGGCAATAAAAAGATTTACATCCATAGTTTTAAAAATTTTAAATTGTTTATAATTCTTTGTTTGTTATTTCTTAAAAGGTTTATAAGCACGGCCACCACCCTCGTAACCAGAGTTCTTGAAGAATTCCACAAAGGTCAGACGCATGGGGTGAACCATAGAGCCAAGAATATTCATGAAGATGTTAAGACCATGACCGATAACGAAAATAAGCGCCGTTACCAGGAAGCCAACCACAGGAATATCAGGACTCATACCGGTAGCCAAGCTATTGAAAACGCTAGCCAAAATACCACCGGAAAGACCCAAGGCAAACAGACGCACGTAAGACAAAACGTCACCGAGCAAACCCGTTACCATATTGTAGGCATCCCAAAGGCCAAGGCCGAAGTTCAGGAAGATATTCTTACCGGGACTGTTGTAGAACAAAACCATGCAGCCGGCCACAGCCATCACCACGATAAACCAGATAGAACCCGTCGAGCCGGTCAGTACAGCCAAAGCCACGCCAACAAGCAACAAGATCCAACCGATGGTGCTGATAGCATATTTGAAGCCCAATTGTATGCCAAGGTTCACCGCCTTCAATATCATACCGAAAAGGATTTGCACACAACCGATAATCAGAGACAGATAAAACATCGCCTGATTGTCTTGGTACAACAAGTCTTTCATCTTCTGGAAGAAAGGCAAATCGATGTCGTACAAACTGAAACCGAAAGCCGTACCGGTGAGCGTTCCTGCCAAAACGGTGGAAAGACCAAAGAGGAACACCAGCGTGCTCTTGAATTCCGGATTGATCAATTGGAACAATTTGGTGAAGATGGGCAAAGCCAACATAATCAGAGCACCATAACCCATGTCTCCCAAACAGAGACCGAAGAAGAGCATGAAGAAAGGTGCAAAGAACATCGTCAGATCCAACTCGCCGTACTTAGGCAACATGTAGAGTTTGGTAAGCGGTTCGAAGAGTCGGAAGAAACGATTGTTGCTCAATTGGATAGGAATATCATCTTCTTGCGTAGGATCGTCCACCTGATAGAAATAGCCGTTCTTGTCGAGGTATTCGCTCAAAGCAGGCAAACTCTTTTCAGGAGCCCAACCTTGCAGCAACATCACCTTGCTATCGGCCACAGCATCGGCACTGAGCGCCACTTTCGAGAAATCAATATCCTGCTGCAAAGCATCGTAAGCAGCCTGGAAATCGTTCAGATGTTGTTGCGCGAAAGATACGATATCCTTATCCAAAGCCTGCAAAGCCGATTGCAAAGCCGACAATTCTTCTCTGAGCGCAGCCAGCGAAACTTTAGGCAAACGACAAAGTTCTGCATCGATGGTCAATTCCACTTCGGGCTTGGTAATGGTGATGAAATAAAGCTTCGACTTATCGTTGGCGATAGACAGCGCATTGTATTCACTCTCCCACTCCGGCTTGAAGGCACGCGACGCGCAAGTAAAGAAATTGATGCAATAACCTTGTTTTTCAAGAAGTTCAATAGAGGAAGGATCGAAATCGCCCCAAGGAGCCAAGAGTTGTTCGTCTTTGCTGAGCGCCTGGATACGCGCTTCTGTGGCGGCCTTATCGAGTTGATATTGATCCCATTGAGCCAACAAGGACGGAAAATCGATGTTTTCATCGGCTGCAGGCAGCGACTTCTTATCCACCATTTTTTCCAGCACTTCCATCACCGATGCATAGCGGGCAAGTTTCTGCATCTTGTCCTGCACAGCAGCATCGTTGATGGCGCCTTGTTGATTTTCAATCACATGAATAACGCCGAGATCTCTGATCTTTTCGAGGAATTCCTGATATTCCTTATAGAAAACCAGGAAGCTGAGTTTTTTCATTCTTACTATCATAAGGCTTCCTCCTGTTCTTTTTGAGCGCTCTGACGCGTTTTCACAATCTTTTGAGAAGACTTAGACAAGTTCTCCTCGTCTTCCATATAACGTTTAATCTTGCGAATGGCATCTTCGTAGCCGGGAATCTGCACCTTCTCGAAAAGGTTCACCTTTTGGGTAATTTTCTTACGGGCATATTCCAACTGACCCAGACGAAGCACGCAGACATCGTGTTCAAGACCGATTTTTACCAAGTCTTTGAGCATGGCGATACCGTCGGCATACCATTTAGGCGCATTAAACATGTTATAGGGCTGACATTCAAACAAGACTTCTTCAATCTGAGGCACAGGCGTTCCGGCAATTTTCTTGGTCACCAGATTCACATCCTTCACCCGCAGCAATGAAGCGTCAAATTCGTTCCAAAGTGCGTGCATACCCTCATAGCGTCTGATGCTGTCTTCGAGCTTCTGCGCCAAAGCGTTTTCTTCTTCCTTGGCACGTTTCACTTCCAGACGCAACGCACTTTCCTTGCTCTTGATAGTGGGCAGGGATCGTTGACGCATCTTGAGTTGTTTTTCCAGACCTTGCAACGAAGTTTTGTTATATTGAAATGCAATAGCCATTAATTCTTAGGAAAATATTTGTCAATCAATTCTTGTTTGATATTCAATTCCTCAACCTTGAAGTTGTCGGCCATGATCTTCCAGGTGGTATCCAACATTTCTGTGGTATTGATGTTTACATCTACCGAAAGAATCTGTGAAGAATAAGCCTTGGCAAAACTCAAAGTACGTTCGTCGTAGTCGCTGAGGTCGAAACCGTTTTCCAATTTGGTCTTGGCATTGGCGGCATCCGAATACAAACGAACAGCGGCGTTCATTACCTGAGGATGGTCTTCGCGGGTCTTCTTTCCTGCCACGAGCTGTTTCAGACGAGACAGAGAACGGAAAGGATCGACGATAACCTTACCCACATCGCTATCACGACGCAAGAACAACTGACCTTCGGTAATATAACCGGTGTTGTCGGGAATTGCGTGCGTAATATCGCCACCAGACAAAGTGGTAACGGCGATGATGGTGATAGAACCACCGGCGGGGAACTGTACAGCCTTTTCGTAAATCTTGGCCAAGTCGGAATACAAAGAACCGGGCATAGAGTCTTTAGAAGGAATCTGGTCCATACGGTTCGATACGATAGACAAGGCATCGGCGTAGAGCGTCATATCGGTAAGCAATACCAATACTTTTTCGTTCTTTTCTACTGCGAAATATTCGGCTGCGGTGAGCGCCATATCGGGAATCAACAGACGTTCTACAGGAGGATTTTCCGTGGTGTTCACAAAGCTGACAATGTGGTCGAGCACACCGGCGTTGCTGAACACGTTCTTGAAATACAAGTAGTCGTCGTTGGTAAGACCCATACCACCAAGGATGATTTTGTCGGCCTGCGCACGGAGAGCCACATTAGCCATTACCTGGTTGTAAGGTTGGTCGGGGTCGGCAAAGAAAGGAATCTTCTGACCAGATACCAAGGTGTTGTTCAAGTCGATACCGGCGATACCGGTTGCAATCAATTCCGAAGGCTGACGACGACGCACGGGGTTCACCGAAGGACCACCGATTTCCACTTCTTTACCTTCGGGCACAGGACCTCCATCGATGGGATCGCCGAAAGCGTTGAAGAAACGGCCGGCCAATTGTTCGCCCACTTTCAAAGAAGGAGCCTTGCCCAAGAATACAACTTCTGCATTGGTTCTCAAACCTTCGGTGCCACCAAACACCTGCAGGGTAACATCTTCGCCCATAATCTTTACCACCTGAGCCAATTTTCCATCAACGGTAGCCAATTCGTCATAGCCCACGTTGGTAGCCTTCAGCGTACAGGTAGCTTTGGTGATCTGGGTAATTTTGGTGTATATTTTCTGAAATGCTTTTGTTGCCATATTATTTCATTTTTAGCGGATAACACGTTCGTTGAGAATGCTTTCCAATTCGTTTTCGTGCTTATGGAAAGCTTCAGACTGGAATTCACTGTAGTTCATCTGACGGAGCGCGTTGATAAGACGTTTGAAATAATCCATTACCTGGGTAAAGTCGTCAAAACGATAGTCGGCACGAACCACAGACATCACCAATTTCAACATATATTGCTGACGTTCGATAGGACAAACGGCATCGATGGCATCGAAAGCATCCTGTTGCAGGATAACGAAGTCGATAACTTCTGATTTCCAGAAAGTCAAGTGATATTCCAAGGGTACACCGTCATCACCAAGGATGTTGATTTGTTCCTGAACTTCCTTACCTCTTTGCATCAAGGTCTTCATTTCGTTCACCATAGGAATCCATTCGGGCGAGATGAGCTTAGAGATATATTCTTCGAATTCGGGATATTCGATGTACTTAGAATAAGAATCGATGGGGTTTACAGCCGGATAACGCTTGCGGTCGGCACGAGCCTGTTCCAAAGCGTAGAAACAACGGGCAGCCTTCTTGGTACCTTCGGTAACAGGTTCTTTCAAGTTACCACCGGCAGGAGAAACCGTACCGATGAAGGTGATAGAACCGGTATGACCATTGTTCAGATATACATAACCGGCACGACCGTAGAAAGCAGAAATAATAGCCGACAAGTCCATGGGGAAAGCATCCTGACCGGGCAATTCTTCCAAACGGTTAGACATTTCACGCAATGCCTGAGCCCAACGAGAAGTAGAGTCGGCCATCAAAAGGATCTTCAGACCCATTGAACGATAATATTCGGCGATGGTCATAGCGGTGTAAACAGAAGCTTCACGGGCAGCTACGGGCATGTTTGAAGTATTGGCCACGATGATGGTACGTTCCATCAACTTACGACCGGTATGGGGGTCGACCAATTCGGGGAATTCGGTAAAGATTTCCACTACTTCGTTGGCACGTTCACCACAAGCAGCCATAATTACGATGTCGGCTTCGGCCTGCTTTGAAATAGCGTGCTGCAACACCGTTTTACCGGTACCGAAAGGACCGGGGATAAAGCCGGTACCACCTTCTACGATGGGGTTAGCAATGTCGATGATACGCACACCCGTTTCCAACAGACGGAAAGGACGGGGTTTTTCTTTGTAAGCGGTGAGCGCCTTTTTCACCGGCCAACGTTGCACCATGGTAACATTCACATCCTTGCCTTGTTCGTCGGTGAGGACGGCAATGGTGTCGTTGATGCGATATTCGCCATCGGCTACGATGCTCTTGATGGTGTAAGTTCCTTTGAAAGTGAAGGGAACCATAATTTTATGAGGTTGGAAGTTTTCGTCTACTTCGCCCAACCAGTCGGCAGCAGCCACCTTATCGCCCACTTTGGCAATGGTCTTGAACTGCCACAATTTATCTGCATCCAGCGGAGAGGTATATTCGCCACGACGCAAGAACACACCTTCCATCTTGTCCAAGTCGTTTTCCAAACCATCAAGGTTGCGAGAAAGCAAACCGGGACCCAATTCCACTTCCAACATGTGACCGCTGAATTCCACTTCGCTACCTACTTTCAGACCACGGGTGCTTTCGAACACCTGCACATAAGCGTCAGCGCCTACCACCTTGATAACTTCCGCCATCAGTTTGGTCTGGCCCGTCAGAATGTAGCAGATTTCGTTCTGGCTCACAGGTCCGTCAACGGTAACAATCACCAAGTTGGAAATAATTCCTTTTACTGTTCCTTTTGTTGACATAATATTTATCGTTTTATCATTTAATTATCTTACTTTAACTGAGCGCCTTCCTTCATCGACAGAATCAAATGACGGAAAATTTCTTCACCCTGCTTGGCATCCAGCTTCAACCAACGTTCTACCGATTGCAGCTTGATGAGATAAGCCAGCAATACTTCGATGGAGAAATAATAGCCGGTGCAGAGTTCGTCCAGAAACTCCCATTGAATACGGTCGATTTGTTTTTCTTTTCGCAAAAGGTCGCTTTCGTCGTTCATGCGCATCAGCGTTTCGATAGCGGGGAAAATACCGTTCAGGTTGAAATCCCTGGCCGAAGAGCTGCGCAGAGCATGCGTCACTTCGTTGTCGCCTACCACTTGTGTTTCGATATCCATGCCATATTTGCGGCAATTGAGGGCAATCTGCACATTGTTCAGATGCCACTGAAACTCAAACCAACGACGAACAAAGGCATTGGGCGCTTGTTGCGTATATTCGTAGAACATAGCTGTGAGATATTGTTCCTCTTGTCCGGCGGGAATCTTGCTATCGCGCAAATCGCGCATAAAAGTCAGGAAATAAGCCGGAACACCTTCCAGAGGAGCCTTGTCTTCGTAATCGAGCAACTGCCACTGTTCGTTGAAATCTTCAGCGCTCAGCATGCCCAGAGGATGAAGCTCGGCTTCTTTATCTTTCAGCCAGGTGAGCAGATTACGGTTTTCGTAAGTCATGCGGAAATAGCGCAACAAAGCAGCATCTTCCTTGGCCAAAGCCTGCATCAGTTCGTCCACGTATTCCACGTAGCCCACCGACAACTTAGCATCGTCCAAATTGATTTCCGGCAAACCTGCCACCAAGTAATAATAGTTGTTCATCAGAAGAGCATTTCTACGAGTTTCGGACGCAAGAATTCCTTGAAGTAAGCCACAAAGTCTTGTTTGCCCAACTGAATTTTGTAAGAGCCATCGGCAGCAGCCAGCACGAAATCGGTAGCCAAGCCGTTCACTTGCTTAATCTGCAAGCCGGCTTTAAGTGCATCGGCAGCTTCTTTCTTGAAATAAGCCGTAAGCGCAGCTTCGTCGGCCGTTTCGATGATAAGTTCGCCCTTGCTTGCCCAGTTCTGTACAAAAGTAAGAATGAGTTGAGGCATAAACTTTTCGGTCAGCGTTTGGTCCATGCTTTCGCTCACCACCTTGTCGTTGAGCAGATTGATTACTTCAGACTTCAAAGCTTCCAAGGCCTGATTGGCGAAAAGCTTCAATTCTGCCTTGGTGTTCTTGTCCAATTCTTCGGCCTGTTTCTGAGCAGCAGCCAGCATTTCTTCGGCTTGCTTCTGAGCAGCAGCCAAAATTTCAGCCTTCTTTGCTTCGGCCTGAGCCACAATGTCGGCAGCTTGTTGATTACCTTTTTCAACACCTTCGCGCAACAATTGCTCGGTCAATTCCTGAATTTTGTTCATATTAGTTCAATTTAAATATATTTATTGTTCGTTATTGTTCATTTTCAGACACTTCCACGCGGAAGCAAAATCCCACAAATGTAGGAAATATTTCACATTAAAGCGACATAAATATGCAATAAAAAAGAGCGGAAAAACATCCTTTTTCGTGAATGTCTCTCCGCCCCTCTTGTTTATTTCATCATACTTTATTCAGCTGGCTGATGAGGATAAGGGATAAACCAATCTTCTACGCTCTTGCTTGCAAATTCTCCGGCACGTTCGGGAAATTTCTTAGCCAAGGCATCTGCGATATAATTGGGCGCATCCGGGTGATTGGTGTAGCGCAACAAATCGTGGAAACGGTTGCCCTTGAAAGCGGTTTCCAAAGCACATTCTTCCAACAATACCTTTTCTACGAACAAGATAGAGTCGTTCAAATTAGGATTGGCATTTTCGAAGAAGAAGCCCACTCTGGTTGAAACACCCTGACCACGAGTACGGGTACCCACATTAAACAAGAAGACCTGATCGCTCCATTTTTCTACCAAAGCGCTATCCAATTCCCAAGAGCTCACTTTCAAGGAGTCTCTCAAGGTGGCCAGATTCAAACCATTGTTGATTACAGCCAAAGCCACACTGGGTTTACCTGCACGGTTTATAGCTTCGGCATAGCGCAAATAAGCCAAGTTTGAAGACTGCAGATAGATTTGGTTTGACATTGCACTGCTCGATGTCAAATAAGTCGTGATGTACACAGAGCTTTTAGGTTCCTGGTAAATAGCCAATTGTTCAAACTGCTTCATTTCGGTAGCAGACATACCTTCGGTAGACAGAGTTTCCATGTTTTCTTCCACATACTTCATAGAACCCGTAATACCACGCAAGTCGCCGGTAGCAGCAATATTCACACGATTACCTTGAGCATCTTCGCCCTGATGCAGATAAGGCTGCTGGGCAAAGAATTGAATAGCATTTTCCGTAGGCTTTACACAATAATCGGTATAGGTATAACGATACATTTTCGACGCATTGAAACGACCATAATCATCGTTGATATAATACTCCATATTGGCCGTAGTTTCATTAAGATATTGCAAATCCCATTCATGTTTAATCGTATATCCATCCAAGAAATAGTTATTATAAGGATCGTCTTTCGAATAACCATTTATAGAAATAAGATTAGGTTCTTCGTACAAAAAAGATGAATTATCAACATCTACCACAGCAAGATTTTTATAAATATCCTGATAATACATCTCGGCTGCTTGCGTATACATACCCTTCCACAAATAGATTTCTCCCAGAATATAATACATAGAAGGAATCAACTTGTCAATATTGCCGGAGGTTACCGGATAGGTAGGATAAGAAACACCAAGCATAGGATACAAATCGGCGATAAGCAAATCGAACAAAGCTTCTCTGTCCTTGAAGTACAAATCCTTGTTAGAAGAAATTTCTTGCGATTGAGCCACCGTCAGAATAGGAATTTCGTAGTAGAAAGCACCATTGTAGTTGAGCGCCATCTGCAAATAGGTCCAGGCACGGATAGCCTTGGCAGCAGCCACTTCGCGAAGCATGGTCAACTCACCTTGCACCACAATGCTGGTATCCATATTCTGAATCAGATAATTACAGTTGTTGATAACGGCATAATAATTGCTCAGATTCAGATATTCGTTGTCCGTATCACTGTAATCCAATTGATTCAAAGCAATCAAATCGTTGGTGGTATTGTGGGTAACATCCATCAAATCGCCACGCAATTCGCCCAACAACACATATTGATCGCCCAATTTCTGAAACTTGGAAAGTATACCTACCAAAGAGAATACAGAGTCGTTAGGAGAATCCAAGCGGTTGTTGTCGGCATACACATAGCGGTCGGATTCCACATACATCATCTTTTCGCAAGAAGAGAAGCCGACCAGCATGGTCATCATTAAAACTAATACTATATTAAACTGTTTCATTTCAGTTGGATTAAGCGATTACAAATTAATTCTTACACCTACGGTATAGGAAGCACTCTGGGGCAACAAGCCGGTGTCGATACCTTGGTACAGCACATTGTTTGAAGCAGAACTTTCAGGATCGCAGCCCAAATAAGAACTCCAGGTCCACAAGTTGTTGGCAGAAGCCCAAACCGTCATCGCATTGATGAAAGGAATCTTATAAGGAAGATCCCACGACAGGCTTACATTCTTCAGGCGCAAGTAAGAAGCGTCTTCCACCCAACGTGAAGAGAAGCGTGCGTTACCCATGGGGTCGCCATATACCGCTCTGGGGATATTGGTTTCGTCGCCCGAACTTCTCCAACGGTTCAACACAGCGGTCGATTGGTTTTCGAAAGTCGACATCGATTCCAAAATACGACGTTGATAGTTGTACACATCGTTACCCAAAGAATAACCCAAAGTTGCAGACAAGCTTACGTTCTTGTAAGAAAGGCTTGATGACAAAATACCGGTAAAGTCGGGATTGGGATTACCGATAACTTGTTTATCCTTTTCGTCGATAATACCATCAGCCACAACATCTTCGAAGATAGCGTCACCGGGAGCAAAATAGCTGTAGGTACCGTTTTCGTTCAACACCTTCAAGTTGTTGTAAGCATCCACTTCGGCCTGATCTGAATAAACACCCAAGTATTTGTAACCGTAGAACTGAGCCACCGGACCACCTTCGGCAGTAAGGATTTCAGCGTCGAAAGCGTTAGTGGTGTAGTTGCCATCGGCCAAAGCAATGATTTCGTTCTGGTTGTGTGCCACAGTAGCGGTAGCTTCCCAACGCCAGTTAGAGGTATTGAGCAAGCGAGCATTCATAGCCACTTCGAAACCGCGGTTGCGCAACGAACCATCATTAGCCCAATAGTTCTTAAAACCTGATACTTCGCTCAACTGCTTCAAGCAAAGCAAATCTTTGGTATGATGATCGTATACATCGGCACTCATAGAGAAACGGTTGCCGAACAAAGACAAATCGAAACCGAGGTTAGCCTTACGGGTGGTTTCCCACTTCAAGCCTTGGTTACCAATATTGGCCAAAACCAAACCATTAGCCTTGTTGTAGAAAGTTTCAGAAGAGAAATAAGAATAGGTTACATAGTCTTCCAACTTGTCGTTACCCACGAAACCAATACTGCTGCGCAGTTTCAACTGATCGATGGCAGTGACATCGGCCATGAAGTCTTCGGCAGAGAGCAACCAAGCACCCGACAATGAGGGGAAAACTGCCCAGTTGACACCAAAGAGTTTCAAAGCGCCTTTTTCAATATCGGTACCGAAACGAGAGCAAGCTTCCATGGTAACGTTAGCTGAAAGGAAATATTTCTGCAAATAATTCCAATCGGCATTAGCATACCAAGCAATGTTCTTCAGATTGATACTGGCACCATCCGTCACTTTGCGTTTCAAATTACCCGACACATCCACCTGAGTATCGTTGGGCGTATTGTAACCGGCCACATAATCCCAAACCTTGTTATTGAGCAAGAAACGGAAACCACCGGTGGCAGACAAAGCATGATCGCCAAAGGCACGACGATAGTTCAGGTTGCTTTCCAAATGGGTGCGGATTTCACGCAAGTTCTGAGCCTTGGCTTCTGATGTATAAGAAGCGAATGTACCATCTTCTTTATACACAACTTCAGGAGCAACCCCCTGGCTGGGCGTAAAGTAAGATTCGAACACTTTATTCAAGGTATAAGCAGCCACGGCATTGAAAGCGAAATGATCGTTGATTTGCCACTTAGGCTTAGCCACAGCGGTAAAGTTGGTCATATCGGTCACCTGTTGAGCCAAAGACATAATAGCAGCCGGGTTGTTGATAGCCAAATCGTCGTAGGTTTCCAAGTTGTTGGTCAAGGTCTTGGTCAGATACGAATATTGATAAGGGGCAAACATCGGCGATTTTACAGCGGCCAAATAAGTAGGCGACGTACGCGAAGTCATACCGTCGTTGAACAAGTCGTTGTTGATACTGCTGATAGAGAAGTCTACCACAGAAGTAATGTTCTTGGCAATATTCATATCAGAGTTGAAACGGAAACTGATGTGCGAAGTGTTGGTACCTTCTACCACACCGCTGTTGTTTGAATAGCCAACAGACAAAGCATACATACCACGGTCGTCACCACCGGTAGCGCGAGCACTATAAGATTGGTTGAAACCATTGCGATAGATATCTTTACCCCAATCGGTATTGTTGTGGTATTTCAGATAATACACATAGTTTTCGTTTTCGTTGAACATCGGCATGGCGTTCACATCGATGGGAGAAAACAAGGTATTCTTGTAGAGTTCCGAGATGAGCAAACGGCTTTCGGCCGTATTCAAGGTAGGAATTCTGTTGGGTTCCATGGTCTGACCCATAGCCACATCGGCAACAATCTTGGTGGCCATAGAATGACCGCGCTTGGTTTCAATCAGAATAACACCATTGGCAGCTTTCGAACCATACAAAGAAGTAGCATCCTTGATAACGGTGATATTTTCGATATCGTAGAGCGGAATATGGTTCAAGAAATTGTGATAGAAACCGGCATGCAAAGATTCCAAATCGTTGTACGATTCCATGATAATACCATCCACAATAACCAGAGGTTGAGAATTGGTATTGATAGAGTTGATACCACGGATATACATCACCGAACCGATACCATCCTTACCGGAACGTTGGGTAGAGCGAACGGTACCCATCTGGTTCTGAATAAGTTGATCGATGGTGTATTGAGGAGCAATCTTCTGCAGATTTTCCAATTGTGAATAGGCAGATCCTTCCGAAACTAGTTCGTCGTTTACCAGGGCATATTCGAGGGGCGAACCATAAGGCTTGCTGAATGTATTGCTCGACAAAGCAACATCCACGCGCGCACGACCTCTCCATTCGATAACACGGGTATCATAGCCGGGAGCCGATACGGTGAAATACGAAGTAGGTTGTTTAATACGCAATTTGTACATACCCTTTTCGTTGGTAAACACGGCCACATCATTCATCTTGATGGTAGCACCCAATACCACTGAATCGGTAGCTTGGTCGAAAACACGACCTTCAATCCAAGTATATTCGCTATTGTCCTGAGCCTGAGCTTGGGCCTCAACAGAGAAGATACTTACAAGTACGGTAGCCACGAGGGCTAAGGCTTTGATATAGTTTTTCATAATCATACTTCTTTATTAGGCCGATTAAAATACAGGTTCAAGAATGATACAGTCGATGTTCATGTTTCTTGAATAAACAGAATCTTCCAAAGGTTTGATATCCGAAATCACCTTCACGGAAGCCAAAGATTGGGCAAAAGGTACGCGGATAGGACCATCGGCATTCACCAAAACAGTATCGGCATGCAAAGGATCGGTATAGTGGACATCACGATATTCCAAGGTGTTCACACCGCCGTCTTCGTTCAAGTAAGAGAGCGCAAAACGAACAGGAACAGACTTAGCCTTGGGGTAAGGCCAACGATCGAATTTATTTTTATCGAAAACATGTTCGGGCAAGAACACCACCTTGATATTGTAACCCACATTACTCAATAATTGGCCTGTCAAATCGAATGCTATGGTAGGAGCGATTTGAGACGAACGGGCGAATACTTCCAGATAAGCACTATTGGAAATTACAGAATCCATCCAAGAAGTCTGCGTATCGCGACGGTTCAAGTTACGGGCATTCTCTTCCTGCTTCTGAATCAAAGTAGTCATAGAGTCAGGAAAATGCAAATAGGCATTGGGAACATAGTAGTGATAACCGAATACTTCCGCTTCCAATGTTATTGTCTGGCACCAATAAGTAGGATCCAATTTCAGGTGGTCGGTGGTATAGGCCACACCATTACTCAATTCGGTATAAGTGTCGTAGGCGCCCTCAAAATAGTAAGCCATATCCTTCACATAAGCGAAACCACCTTGTGTATAGGTCAAGCCCTTTTGTTGAATCTGCTCAGGAGTCATAGCACCCTTGAAAACCAAGTAGTCCATCATAAATTTTTTAATCGATAGATCTCTGATAGAATCGGCCAAGGCTACATCCTTATACGGACCACCCTCTCTATCTATAGGAGTAATAAATTGCTCATAATTTAAATAGGGATACAGGAGAGCATACATTTCATTCCAAGCCTTATTGGTAGGGAGAAGTGCTGTATAAGAAGCCTCTTCACTATTGAGTTCTCCCAAATAGAGATCAGAAAGCAAAGGATTGGATTCAGTAAATACCGAGTCGTACACAGTTTCTCCTTCTTCGTTCACACCCAGCACCAAACTTTGAGCAGGATTAAATTCCCTGCTGTGTTGAGAAGCGATAAAGGCATTCAAAGAATCCAAATCTTTGGTAAACTGAATGTATTCGTAGATATTCTGGATGTAAGGCTCTACCCCACCAATTTTATGCAGAATACCATTCTTGTAAGCCACATCGCTGGCAGACATATCCAAAGCCTGTGCACCAAAATAATAAGCATCACCCTGACGATGAAATTTCACACGCTTGTTGTCCATCAAACGAAGATTGAGATCCTTGTTGATGACATCGGTGGTAAGATAAGGATAACGCGACACGTGGTTCTTCAAAGTCTGCAAGAGATTTCTCTTGTCGCTAGCATCAAAGCCTTCCCAAGCCTCGTTGGTGGGCGCCCAGATGGTATAACTCTGCGAATGTCCGAAGGCATCCAAATAATCCATTTCTTCCAGATAAGCCACAAATTGTGACAAATCGGGATCTGCCTGCAAAGCTTCTTTCAGTGTCTTGTCGATAACATTCACCGAGGAAGCATTGTAATGGTCTTCCCATGCGGGATGCGTACACGACGACCACATACCCAAGGCCAAACCAAGACAGATAATTGATTTCAATAATTTTCTCATATACTAATCTTTTTATTTATTCTCGTTCTTCTCGGTTGTTTCATCCATTTGATAGAAAGGATTTTGTACCAATTTATCGTTGTTTTCGATTTCTGTCTGATAAATAGGCATATACAGAGCATCCATGGTAGACATTTTGCTCAAAGCCACTTGTGAAGAAGAATTGGGGAAACGCTTGTCTTCTACTGCAGACACCGCATAATCGGCGGTATTGAAACGACGGGCCTGACGCAAAAGGTCGAACCAACGCTTACCTTCAAACATAAATTCTCTCTGACGTTCGTCCATCACCAATTCACGCATAAGGTCTACCGAGAAATATTCTTTGATGCTCAAAGAGTCGGTGGCACGCAAGTCCACATTGGCACGCATGTAGGTATTGTTCACCATATCGATGGCCGAGTTCAAATAGCTGTTGATATCGTCTTCGGTAGATTTGGTTGCAGCCAATTCCACCAAGGCTTCAGCTCTCATCAGGTAAATATCGGGCAAACGATAGAAAATCCATTCATACTGTTTATCGGCAACATTACTATAAGTAGCGGCACTACCCGCTGCACTACCCACGATAGAATAACTACTAGCAACAAACTTAGGAATCTGATAGTAGGTATAATCTCCATCGTTTGCGCTAGAGATACTGGTCAAATAGCGACGTTCGTCGGTAGAGTTAAACATGCCTCGATTGCACAACTTTTCAGAGGCTGAAATCTGAGGATCTTTAGCCTGATGTCCATACAGAGCAACAAAAGAGGCATCCATACCAGAAGGCTGAAAAGCAGTCGCAAATATCACTTCGTTAGTATATGCCGCATGATGGGTAAACATCGGTAACAACAACGACGCATCGCCCAATTCATAATATCCGCTTCTGGCTGTCAGCATCTGCTTGTTGTTGTAAGCCAAGAATTCATCGCAAACATCCACACATTCCTGATAACGGCCTTGCCACAAAAGGATATCGGCCAACAATGCACGGATAGATTGCTTGGTGAAACGGCTCTTGTTGTAATCCTGACGATATGAACCGAAAGAAGACTGAGCATACATCAAGGCTTCTCTCAAATCGTCCACGACAACGTTCAACACAGAATCTGCAGAAGACTTAGCAATGGCGAAACCATCGGTATCATCGATAGTAGGTTTCATCACCATGGGAACATCGCCAAAGGTTCTCACCAAGTAGAAATACGACATGGCACGGATGGCACGAGCTTCGGCACGATAGGCTTCCATATTGGAGGTTGACAAGTTCTTGTCTTCTTCCATCACCTGGGGTGCGTAATGAATAACCGTGTTACAGAGGTTGATGGTTTCGTAAAAAACCGCCCAATCGCAGAACGAGTTGGTTGCCTGAATGTTTACGTCCAAAATATCGATGAGATCGCTGGGCGTTTTATTGGTTTTTTCCATGTTATCGGAACGGAGTTCGCCCCAAACGATGGCACGTTGCAAATATCTCTCATCCATCACAGACAGGTAGCAACTTGCCAAGACAGACTCGATATCGTCGGCCGATTTCCAATAATCTTCCAACAATGTTTCGCCTTCAGGATAGAGTTCCAACCACTCTGAGCAAGAAGCCATCATCAATGTAGCCATCACCACCAGCGTGGCTACCTTTATTTTATTATAGATCTTTTTCATAATCTTATCTCATTAGAAGCCTAATCTTAAGCGCAACATAATATCTTTAGAACGAGGCGTCTTAGCACCGTCGGTAGCCACAGACATACCACCGTAACCTACTTCGGGGTCAACACCGGTATATCTGGTAAGACAAGCGATGTTCTGGAATGACAGATACAAACTTGCGGTGTTCAATTTCACAGGTTTCAACAATTCCTTAGGCAAAGAGTAGTTGATGGTGAGGTATTTGAAACGCAAGAAAGAAGCATCTTCCACATAGCGGTCGCTACCCAACCAGTTGTAACCATAGTTGTACAAAGCACGAGGCATTTCGGTGACGTCACCTTCTTTACGCCAACGCCAGTTTACAGCAACGCTCTGGTTGTCGTTGGTGTACATGTTTTCTGCTTCCATACGGGCTCTGTTCACCACCTTGTTACCGATACGATAGTTGAAGAAGGTATTTACAGAGAAGCCTTTACCGAAACGGAAAGTGAAACCGAAACCACCATTCACCTTAGGCAATGAGTTACCCAAGTACACGATATCCAATTCGTCGATGCTACCATCGTGGTTGATATCTTCATAAATAGCGTCACCACCCTTGAATTCGTAAGCAGAAGAGGTGCCATAAGCGAAGTACATCGGCTTGGTATTACCCTGTGCATCGAAGATAGGATTACCATTGGCATCGCGAACGATAGGACAAGTGGCATCGGGACGAGAAGGATCGTATTCGTTGTATTGGTATACACCTTTATACTTGAAGCCGTAGATAGAACCTACAGGGTTACCTACCTGAATACGGGTCAGATAAGTACCATTCTTGTAGTCGAAATCTTTGTTGTAACGAGCCAGAATATCATCGCTCAATTCGATGATAAGGTTCTGGTTGTTAGAGAAGTTGAAGTTGGCATCCATACGGAAGAAATCGGTACGGATCACATCGCGGGCATTGAAGTTCAATTCCCAACCTCTGTTGTCCATCACACCACCATTACGGTTGGTCAAAGTAGCATAACCCGAGGTTGAAGAAATACCCAAATCGGCAAACAACAAGTCGGTAGTATGTTTGTAATAGTAGTTGAAATCGGTGCTGTACTTGCCTTCCAAGAATTCGATATCTACCCCGTAGTTGGTTTGGGTAGTCTTTTCCCAACGTAAGTTAGCCAAACGCATGTTCTTGGGCTTCACAGCAGGAATATCGATAAACATACCATTATTAGTATAGCGGCTCAAGTGAATGAAGGCTTCCTTAGGTTCGTTACCGGTAAGACCGATACTGAAACGGGGCGACAACATTGAGATAATGGGTCGGATAGGTTCGAAGAAGTTTTCATCACTCAAAATCCACTTGGTAGAAATAGCGGGGAAGAAACCAAACTTAAAGTTGTCACCAAACTTAGAACTACCGGCACGGTTGATGGTACCACTCAAAATGTATTTACCGGCATAAGCGTAGTGGAAACCCATACCATAGTTCAAGCTACGGTTTTCGCTCGAAGAGGTCGACATCGAAGTAATCGTTGCATTGGCCGAAGCAGATGACAACCAAGACGAAGGCAAACCTGTGGCAGACAAACCGATAGAGTTGCTGGTGTTAGATGAAAGCGTAAACTTACCATTCAATTGCAAGCTATGGTTTTCGTTTTCAAATACAGGACGCCAGTTCAAATTGGCAGAGCTATACAGACCCATAGATTCCGATTCACTGCGTTGAGCATTGTTCACCTTGCCATCATTCCATACCAAATTAGCAGCTTCCTTGGGAAAGAAAGTGGTTCTTTGGTTGGCATTGATATCGAATGAAACGGTAGCACTCATTTTCAAAGAAGCATCGGTTTTGCTTCGATCGAAGAATTCATACGAGAGGTTGAACACAGGCGAAGTACGATAGCTCTTGGTGTTGTTCATAGCCAAATTGGCCACAGCCACAGGGTTGCTCAAGCCTTTCTGACCTGACTGCAAACCTGAATTTTCCAGAATATGATAATAGGTATCGGTATTATTACCGTCTCTATCCTGGGTGTAAACACTCAAGTTAGGCATCTTCTTATAGGCTATAGACAAAAGGTCTTCGTAGTTCTTGTCGTTGTCACTGTAAGTGTATGAGAACTCAGAGCTGAAACGGATACGGTCTGACACGTTGTAGTCGATGCTTGAACGCATACTCAAACGATCCAGTTTCTGACCAATCACCGTACCGGTCTGCGTATAGTAAGCTACAGACACACGATAAGCCACTTTGTCGCCCCCACCAGAGATAGTGAGGTTGTTGTCGTGGGTATAGGCGATACGGCTGATTTTATCACGCCATTTGGTGTTGTTGTTATAGTTTTCGAATTCGGTAAAGTTGGTATCGTAGTTCAATTCGGGAACAGATGATGAAGAGTTTTCCAATTTAGGATTGTAATAAGCTTGCTTCATCAACATGGTATAACCGTCACCATCGAGCAAATTCATACCCTTGGGCTGTTTAGCGCGGGTCATAGAGTAAGAATAAGTCACCTTGGTAGGACCGGCCTTACCACGTTTGGTAGTAATCATCAAAACACCATTGGCACCTTTGGCACCCCACATAGCCGTAGAAGCAGCGTCCTTCAATACCGTGATAGATTCGATATCGTCGGGGTTCACGTTGATCAACTGAGCATATTGTTCTTCGTTAGCGGTGGCAAAGTCGAAGCTATCGTCAATTTCCGTTTCGAAAGGAATGTCGTTGATAACGATAAGAGGTTCGGTATTGGCATTGATAGAAGTAGTACCACGTACACGCATTGACATACCTGAACCAGGTTCACCGGAAACGTTCACAATATCCAAACCGGCAATACGACCCTGCAAAGCATCGTCGATAGAAGCCACCTGAATACCATCGAATTCTTCGGCGCTGATCTTCTGCATAGCCATGGAAACTTCACGTTGCGGAATGTTGAAAGTACCGGTAGAGGTGGTTACCTTAGCGGTAATCACAGCGTCTTTCAAGGTAAGCGTCTGTTCGCTCATCACCGCATTGATAACACGCTTATTGCCAATTTCCAAATCCAAAGTTTCGAAACCGATATATTTGAATCTCAGTTTGTTCTTCGGATCGCTGATTTGCAATACATATTCACCATCGTAGTTGGTAATGGTCACATTGACGATACGGTTACTGGGATCCACTTCCGTTACGGTAACAGAAATCAAAGTTTCTCCGGTAGCCTTATCGGTGACCTGTCCTCTTACGACGTTTGCATTATTCTGTGCAAGTGCCAACACATTGACACTCAGCATCAATAGCATTAAAATGCCGTATTTCTTAAGTTTATTCATCGTCCTTCATTTTTAAACCAGTTACCCAATTGTAGCGGTGAACCGTACTATAACCAATCATAGGAGTTTTGCCATCGGTAGCCATAGTACCATCTTCGGCCCATTTACTTACTGCATAAGCTCTTACATGAACCACACTGTCGGTAGCAGCTACTTCAACAGCTTCGTTACGGCTACCATCTGTATTATAATAAGGTGACAGACATGCCATAGAAGAGAATTTGATGCTCTTTCTTTCAACTTTTTCCAAGTCGTTCTTGATAGCGTAAGCAATCTTATTGTCTGCATCGGCATAAGTAGGATCGCTACCCAAAGCCCAGCAAAGACCAACTTCGTTGATAACCTTCTTGTCGCCGGAACCATTGTAAACCACACCATCACCATTATCGGTAACAGCCAAGGGGTTGATGGTAATTCTAACAGCACCAGCATTGTTGGCATTGAACTTAAGATCGAGCACTGGAGGCTTCACCACGCTCAGATAATCGCCAATTTCGTGCAATACAGCGCGAGCCGACCAGTCGTTGGGAGAACCTTTCACGTCTTTCAAGCTCTTACCTACCAATACCACGTCGCGCGTCATCAGGTTGTGATGACCTTCTGCATTGTTTACAGCAATAGAAGGACGATTGTTTTCA
The DNA here is from genome assembly GCA_017380635.1 of Bacteroidales bacterium. GTDB lineage: Bacteria > Bacteroidota > Bacteroidia > Bacteroidales > UBA1402 > UBA1757. Next base: position 140,270 of record JAFODP010000017.1, read on the forward strand.
GCACCTGCAGCAGCTACACCGGGCACATTTTCCAAACCGTTCAAACGAGCCACCGTAGGCGTCAAAGTCATCGATGTACCATCCTGATCAACATAAATCGAATAGAAACGACCGGTAAGCGGGTTACGCAAAGCTGTTTCGAAACGAGCATTGTTATGGATGTCACCTTTTATATATACTGAATTATCCTGGATATGATATTTGATAAAATTCAGCACTTTTTCTTTCATCGCATTACGGGTAGATTCGTTGGCTGCTCTCATCTGATCGATGGTGGGCAAACCGGCGTCGAAAGCCTTCTGCATAGCTTCGTTGGTGGGAACATACACCGTATAATGGTAAGCCGAGAACAAGCTCACGTAACGATCCAAAGCATTGTATTGGGTGTTACCGCTACCGCTCACTGCAACAAAAAGACCCAAGTAATCCATGTAATCCATGAAAGTCTTGAATTGCGACTGCGATTTCATCTTACCATAAACAGAAGTCAGAGGCTGTTGCATCACCTTGTCGATAAAAATCGTCTTACCATTTTCAAAGTTGATCGTACTAATGGTTTTAGACGCATATTTATCTCCGAGAGGATTGCCATCACCCCACTTTTCGTTCTGTTCCATATTACCGCCACCAAAGAAAGTATAGTTGTCTACGCCATCGTAATCAACATAAATGAAACCTTTACCTTTGGTCTGATAATATTTCTGTTCGGGAGTTACTTCGCCCACGATGATGTGATAGTCCATCGTTTCGTTCAGATAAACTTTCACCACTTCGTTGATCTTACCCAAATCGGTGGTAGTAAGCACGGCGTTTTCTACGGGAGAAATCATCGCACCACGCTGACCGGTCACCTGATCGTAGTAATAACGGGTAGCTTTTACCGTCTGGAAGTCTTTATCGTATTCGAAGTTCAACATTTCGGGCTGGTCGTAACCTTGAGCCGCGGGATAAATGAAGTTTTCGAAAGCGTTATCCAGAGGAACAATGAAAGTATACTTGGGCACAATACCGGGATTGTACACACTTTCCATCGATTTCAGATAAACATCGAAGCCCATGCCGTTGGCAGAATTCACCGGATAGTTGAAAATACGAGTATCTTCACGCACCAATACAGGAGCCATTACGGAAGACAATTCCACGGGAGGGAACACTTTGTTGGTAACATAAACAGCACCATTGGTGGTAACTTTGGCACGGCTCACGTCTTCCTTGCTGATGAACATTTCGTCCAAAGACTCATTTTGCAAACCGGTAAACTTACTGGGCAAAGAAGCCAAGAAAGAACGCTGCATGTGTGCATTCAGGAAAAGCGCTGCAATATCGTTGGGAACGCTATCCCAAATACCATAACGTTGATACAGGAAGTTACCTCTGGCATTTTCGTCAGCAGAGAAATATTCATCCATAGCCTCGTCGCTGGGAACGAACATGGCAGCCATATCGAAATTGGCATTACCAGCGGTTTCATAACCATTCCAGTTGGGGTCGAACACCAAGAGTTCGTTAGAAGCCACTTGCTGCTGATAAGGATCGTGGTCGTTGGCAACGGCACCATTGGCAAGTTTAGACAAATAACGACGAACATAGATAGTATCGTGCAACTTGAAACCGTTGGCAGGTTCTTTGAAAGAATTATCCTTGATGTCGGTGTTCAAGGCAATATACTGGGTCGTTCTTTCAGCATCGGCATAAGGAGCAGAGAAACGATCCATCAAACGGTTGAACTTAGACAAATCTTCCTGGTTTCTGATGTATTGTGCCATATTCACTTCGGGAAGCAAAAGTTCGTCCAACACGTGGATATAACCGTTCTTACAAGTGATGTCGCGTACAATAACTTCTCTATCGAAGATATGAGCATCGCCCGTTTTGCGAGTCTTGCCATTGAAAAGAATAGAAAAATCCTCGTCGGTAATACCCTTTTCAGCCATTTGAGCTTCCAAGAATTGCACCAAGCGAGGAGACGTATTGTCATTCAGAACAAAAATGCCATTTTTTCTGAATTTCTCGAAATACTTACTGTTGTCGGGAATCATGTTTCCGGTTTCCTTCACCAGCAAATCGAGAGGGTCTAATGAAGTAGATCGGCGAAGCACTTGTCCGGGCACATAATCCACGCCATAGGACAAAGTTTCAATCAAGTTGGCTTCGTTCACCATCGAATACTCCATCAACTGATTCAGTTGCTCTTTTGTAAAATCCTCAAAACAAGTAACACCAGCTTTTTGGGCTTCTTCGCTGCTGAAATATCTCTCAAAAGCAGCGTCGTCGCACACGAACATGGTCTTACTACCGGTTCTACCCAGAACCTCATCATACTCACAAGCCTCGATCAATTTCACGAAATACGTAAAATCAGGCTTTCCATTGGCATCTCTATGCTCCTTTAGGTAGTCGTAGATACTAGCACCCAACCATTCCGGTTCTTGATCGTCAAGGATGTACGGATCCTTGCACGAACCGAAGATAAGTGCCACACCCACAAGCATTAAGGCAATGCCTCGCAAATGTTTAATCATATCCATAAAATTATTAACTTGAAATTTTCTCTTCAAAATCAAATTCAAATGCTTACTTTTGCGGACAAATGTAGTTATTTTTTTTCGCCCGACCTAACATTTAAAAGGCTTTTTTAAGACTTTGTTACAAATTTAACACACGCCTGTAACGGCCACTATGATAGACCAGAAAACCGTCAATAAAATCATGGACACCGCCCGCATCGAAGAAGTGGTCGGTGACTTTGTCAGTTTGCGCAAAAGTGGCGCCAACTACATGGGCTTGTGTCCCTTTCACGACGAAAAAACACCCTCGTTCAGCGTATCTCCCGCCAAAGGAATTTTCAAATGCTTCAGCTGCGGAAAAGGCGGCAATGTGGTACACTTCGTCAAGGAACACGAACAGATTTCTTACAGCGAAGCACTCAAATGGCTAGCCAAACGCTATCACATCGAAGTGGTGGAAAAAGAGCTGAGCGAAGAAGAAATCCAACGCAACAACGACCGCGAAAGCATGTTCATCGTAAACGAATTTGCTCGCGATTATTTTGTTGAAAATCTGCACAATAGCATCGAAGGCAAAAGCATCGGACTACAATATTTCCAAGGACAACGACACTTGCGCGAAGACATCGTTCGAAAATTCCAGCTTGGTTATTGCAGCGAGCAGCGCGATGCCTTCTCTCTGAAAGCCCTGCAAAGTGGTTATCAGAAAGACATGCTTTTAAAAACCGGACTGAGCATCGAAACCGCCAACCATAGCCTTTTCGACCGTTATCGCGGCCGCGTCATTTTCCCGGTTCACACCATTTCGGGCAAAGTGGTGGCCTTTGGCGGACGCATCCTGAAAAAAGACGACAAATTAGCCAAATACGTCAACTCTCCGGAGTCTGAAATCTATAGCAAAAGCGCCGAACTTTACGGCTTGTATTTTGCCAAGAAAAGCATCACCAAAGAAAATTGTTGCTATCTGGTAGAAGGCTATTTGGATGTTATTTCCATGCATCAGGCGGGCATCGAAAACGTCGTTGCTTCTTCGGGCACCTCCCTCACCCACGGACAGATTCGTCAGATTCATCGTTTCAGCGAAAACATCACCGTACTTTACGATGGCGACGGCGCCGGTATCAAAGCCGCCTTGCGCGGTATCAACCTCTTGCTGGAAGATGGCATGAATGTAAAAGTCGTATTGCTGCCCGAAGGCGAAGACCCCGATTCTTACGCCCAAACACATAGCGCCAGCGAACTGAAGGAATACATCCGCCAGAACGAATGCGATTTCATTCGATTCAAGACCAACATCCTGCTCAAAGACAGCGCCAACGACCCCATTGCCAGAGCGCGCATCATTCAAGATATTATCGAAAGTATTTCTCTGATTCCCAACGATATAATTCGCTCGGAATACATCAAGGCTTGCAGTCATCAATTGCAGACCAGAGAAGAACTTCTGTTGAAAGAAGTGAGCAAAAAACGCTACGAATTGGCCGAACGTAATCGTCAGAAAAGGAACTACGAGAAGCATCAGCAGGAATTGGGCGCGCAACAGCCGCCGAGCTATACAAATCCGGAAGCGGAAGCGCCTGTTTCGGAAGACCTTCTCCGCGCCATGACCCAAGCGCCCGATCAAGAGCAAAAGCCTGTTTCTCAGCCGAAAAAGCAAGGTCGCGATCCGCTGGAAGCCTACGAGAAAAACTTGCTGAAAATGGTGGTTCGTTATGGCGAACGCGTTCTGTATCAAGACGAAGAAACTTGCATCAGCGTACTGCAATTCATCAAGAGCGAACTGGAAGACGACCAGATTGTTTTCCGTCATCCGGTATACAGAGACATGATGCAGGAAGCCTACGAACAGTTGGAAGACGAAGAATTCATTCCGGAACGTTATTTCCTACGACATCATCGCAACGATTTCAGTATGATAGCAGCCGAGCTCATCACCGAACGATACGAGTTGAGCAAAATCTATCGCAGTGATGTACAAGACGAAAACAGCACGGCCTCTTCCACCAATTTCACCCAAAAAGTGGAGAAAGAAGAAGACTTGCTTTTTGAAATCGTGCCGCGCTTTATCATGGAATTGAAATACCGCATTCTGCGTGAAAAAATAACAGAGGCCATGGAGCAGATCAAGCAATCTGAACGAAAAGGCAATAGCGAGGCTTTGCTGCAATGGATGAAAGAATACCGCAACCTTCGGGAATTGGAAAAAGCCTTTGCAAAAGAACTAGGAGAACGCATTATCAGCCGATAAAAATATGAGCTTTTTAGAAACACAGAACATTGTCAAGAATTACAGCAATCACCGCGCCCTTGAAAACGTTAGTATTCAAGTAAATGAGGGCAAAATTTATGGTTTGCTCGGACCCAATGGCGCAGGTAAAAGCACCCTTATTCGCATCATCAATCGCATCTCAGTCGCCGACAGCGGAAAGGTTATTTTCGATGGTCACGAAATGAGAGATGACGACGTCAGAAACATCGGTTATTTACCCGAAGAAAGAGGCTTGTACAAGAAGATGAAAGTGGCCGAACAGGCCATTTATTTAGCGCAATTGCGAGGACTCAGCAAACAGGATGCGCGCAAGCGTCTGGCCTACTGGTTCGACAAATTCGATATCTGCGCCTGGGCCGACAAAAAACTGGAAGAACTCTCGAAAGGCATGCAGCAAAAAGTACAGTTCATCATCACGGTGATGCACCAGCCGCGCTTCCTCATTTTCGACGAACCATTCAGTGGTTTCGACCCTGTCAACGCCCAGCTGATTCGCAACGAAATCATGGAGCTCAAAAAGCAAGGTTCCACCATCATGTTCTCGACGCACAACATGGCTTCGGTAGAGGAAATCTGCGACGAAATCGGCTTGATCAATCAATCGAAACTAGTGTTGCAAGGCAAGGTGGACGAAATTCGCGAAAGTCATCGCCAAGGGCTTTATCAGGTAAAAGTGCGACGCCCCATTTCCGGCGAAAATCACCAAGCGCTTTTGGCTTCCCAGTTTTATCAGTTGGAAAATTTTCACGAAAACGATTTGTATTGGAATTTCAGTCTGAAGAAAAACGCCGACTGCGATAACGTATCCATTTTCAGCGAATTATCTCAAAAATTCGACTTAATCAGTTTTGAAGAATCCATTCCCAACATGAACGATATTTTCATCCAAACCGTTCAAAAACTCAACACCCATGAATAATTTAGGCATCATCATAGCACGCGAATACGGAACGCGCGTACGCAAAAAATCTTTCCTGATTCTCACCTTCTTAACGCCGCTGCTGATGGTGGCGCTGATTATGCTTCCCATGATGTTGTCGACGATAAAAGGTGGCGACAGTAAAGACATTGCCGTCTACGACGAAAGCGGACAATATGTCAGCCGTCTGCAATCCACCCAACAATTCGTGTTCATTCCTTACGAAAAACCTATCTCGCAAATCAGTGCGGAAGAAAAAGACGATTACAGCGCATTCCTCTCTATTTCAGGCAATTTGTGCGATAGTAGCGGCCAAGTTTCCTTCTATTCGCTCAAGCAGATTTCCATGGATTTGAAGTACGAAGTGGAAAGCCAATTGGAAGCCATGGCTTCGGAAGACAAAATCGCATCCTACAATATCCCCGAACTGGCACAGATTTTGCAGGAAGTGAAACCGTCGGTACGAGCAGAAAGCGTGCTTTGGTCGGAAAAAGACAGCCAGTCGGAGCAAAAGACTTCTTCTGAAATATCGATGATTATCGGCATGGTAGCGACTCTGCTGATTTACATGTTCATTTTTATTTATGGAAGTATGGTGATGAACGGCGTGGTGGAAGAAAAATCCAACCGCATCGTGGAAATCATCGTTTCGTCGGTAAAACCTTTCCAATTGATGATGGGAAAAATCGTCGGCATTGCCTTGGTGGGCTTGACGCAAGTGGCGCTTTGGGTAATTCTGGTAAGCGTGCTGAGTGGCGTTCTGGGCGCATCGATAGGACTCTCCGACCCCACGGCGATATTGGAAAGCCAAACTGCCATGATGGCCACAAGCCCTGCCGCAAACATGGATAGCGAAATGATGGCCGGACTGCAGTTGTTGCAATCGTTCAACTGGGGACAGATTATTCTTTGGTTCGTGCTTTTCTTCTTGGGCGGATACTTGCTTTACGCGTCCATTTTCGCAGCCATCGGTGGCGCCATCGACAACAACGACGATGCACAACAGTTCACTTTGCCGGTAACCATTCCCGTCATTTTCGCCTTGTACATAGGCATTTACGGCGCAATGAATCCCGACGGACCGATGGTTTTGTGGTGTTCGTTCATTCCTTTCTTCTCGCCTATCGTCATGATGGTCAGACTGCCTTTCGGTGTTCCCGGCTGGCAATTGGCATTATCTTTCGGTCTGTTGGTACTCACTTTCCTGCTAATTGTGAAAATCGCAGCCAAGATTTATCGCACCGGCATCTTGATGTATGGTAAAAAGGTGACTTACAAAGACTTATGGAAATGGTTAAAATACAAATCATAAATTAGTATATATTCATCGAAAAGCATTATTTTTGCAGATTATTTCAAAACAACATGATAGACAATCAAACACTTATTCAGCACATTGTAGACGCCATTCAAGAGCGTAAAGGAAAAAACATCAAAATCGTTGACATGACGGAAATCGACTCCGTTTGCGACTTTTTTGTCATTTGCGAAGGTACTTCAAACACCCAGATTGCAGCTATTTGCGACTCTGTATGGGACGGCGTCCGCGAAAAATGCGGTGTCAAACCTTTTGCCGCCGAAGGCATGCGCAACGCCCTGTGGATTGCCATGGACTACGGCGATATCATGGTTCACATTTTCGATCGCGAAACGCGTCAATTCTACGATTTGGAACATCTTTGGGACGATGCGTCCTTGACGGAAATTCCCGATTTGGATTAATTTTTCAGGCTTAATTTCACCATGGAACAAAACAAACAACACAAAAACCAAATGCCGCAGTCGGGGAACAAGAAACCCCGTATGCGCTTCAATGTCTATTGGATCTATGCCATCATTCTTATCGGGCTATTGGGTGCCAATATGTTCGGCAGCGCAAACGGCGGCGTCCAGGAAATTTCCTGGACCAAAATGGAATCTTATATCACGGAAAACAAAATCGACAAGCTCACCTGCTACACCAACAAAAATCTGGCAGAACTGCACGTTAAGGAAGCTTATCTGAAAGAGATTTTCGGCGAAAATGTCAACGAAAAGAATCCTCCGATATTCAGCGTAAAAATCCCATCGGCCGACGAGCTCAACCAATATCTGAACGAAGTTCGCTCGGAATACAAGCTTGATTTTGAAGTAGTTTACAAAGAAAGCTCCAACACTTTCCTGCAAATTCTGATTAATTTCGGACCTTTCCTTTTACTTATTTTCGTTTGGATTTTCTTGATGCGCCGTATGTCGGCCGGCCCCGGTGGCGGTGCTGGTGGCGGTGTATTCAATGTCGGAAAATCGCAAGCCAAGCTTTTTGACAAAGGTTCTCAAAACAAAGTGACTTTCAAGGACGTAGCCGGACTGAGCGAAGCCAAACAGGAAGTAGAAGAAATTGTTTCTTTCCTCAAGAATCCCGCAAAATACACCGAATTGGGTGGAAAAATTCCCAAGGGAGCTTTGTTGGTAGGCCCTCCCGGAACCGGTAAAACCCTGCTGGCCAAAGCCGTAGCCGGCGAAGCTGATGTTCCCTTCTTCTCGATGTCGGGTAGCGACTTTGTAGAAATGTTTGTCGGGGTTGGTGCTTCGCGTGTACGCGACCTTTTCCGTCAGGCAAAAGAAAAAGCGCCTTGCATCGTGTTTATCGACGAAATTGATGCGGTGGGTCGTGCGCGTGGCAAGAATCCAAACATGGGCTCCAACGACGAAAGAGAAAATACACTGAACCAATTGCTTACCGAAATGGATGGTTTCGGCAGCAACAGCGGCGTCATTATTTTGGCAGCCACCAACCGTGCTGATATTCTGGATAAAGCCTTGATGCGCGCCGGCCGTTTCGACCGTCAGATCAGTGTGGATTTGCCCGATATCAACGAACGTCAAGAAATATTCGAAGTGCATTTGCGTCCTTTGAAGCTGAACAAAGATATCAACTCTGAATTTCTGGCCAAGCAAACGCCTGGTTTCTCTGGTGCCGACATTGCCAATGTTTGCAACGAAGCCGCGCTGATTGCCGCTCGCAAAGACAAGAAAGAAATTGAAAAACAAGACTTTCTGGATGCGGTCGACCGTATTGTAGGCGGTTTGGAAAAGAAGAACAAAATCATGACTTTGGCCGAAAAGAAGTCGATTGCCATTCACGAAGCCGGACATGCCACATTGAGTTGGATGCTGGAACATGCGCATCCGCTTATCAAGGTTACCATCGTGCCTCGCGGCAAAGCTTTGGGCGCAGCTTGGTATCTTCCCGAAGAAAGACAACTCACCACCAAAGAACAAATGCTCGACGAAATCTGCTCTTTGTTGGGTGGACGTGCCGCCGAAGAATTATTCTTGGGAACGGTCTGCACCGGCGCTTTGAACGATCTGGAACGCGTTTCGAAACAAGCCTATGCCATTGTCAGCTATTATGGCATGAGCGACAAACTCTCCAATGTTTCGTACTACGATTCTACCGGTAGCAGCGATTATTCTTTCAAGCAGCCTTACAGTGAACAAACGGCCGAATTGATTGACAAAGAAGTAAAAAACCTCATCGACGAACAATACGAACGTGCCAAGAAAATCCTTAGCGAACAGGCCGAAGGCCACAACAAACTGGCCGATCTTCTGGTTGAACGCGAAGTAATTTTTGCCGACGACCTTGAACAGATTTTCGGTAAACGCGCATGGACTTCCCGCACGGAAGAATTGTTCCAGGAAAACAAAAAGCAAAATGAACCTCAACTGCCATCCGAAGAGACGGAAAAGGCAGATGAAAAAGTTGTAGAAGAATAAAACTATGATAACCAGAATTATCAGCGGAATCATTTTTGTTGCCATCGTTATAGTTGGCATCATGGCAGGAAGTTTTACGCCCCTCGCCTATTTAGGTGTATTCGGAGCCATCACCGCCTTGTGCATCTACGAATTTCTCCGACTGATTAAACAAAGTCTGCATTGCCGCATCAACCTGTGGCTGAACATCGCTGCGGGATTGTATTTTTTCGTAGCCGGATATCTTTACTTCTCCGGCCGAAGCAATGCCCTGGCGTTTTTACCCTGGTTCATTTTCTTCCTCTTGCTCTGCATCGAGGACATTTTCAAGAATCCTCAAGAAAATATGCATAGCATCGCTTACAGCTTCTTCGCTCAAGTGTACATTTCTCTACCGATGATGTTGCTGTCGGGTATTGCATTCCAAGAAAAGGACGGAGCCATCTGCTACTTGCCCGAATTGCTTTTATTCCTTTACGCATTCATTTGGGTATCAGATTCTTTTGCCTACTTAACAGGCATCACCTTGGGACGCATCGGCAAACATCCTTTCATGTCGAGAATTTCTCCGAAAAAGACTTGGGAAGGCTTCGTTGGCGGATTGACGTTTACGGTGTTGGCCGGTTATCTGGTATCTTTGTTCTTCCCTGAAATCATGAACACTTGGGAATGGATGGGCTTGGCATTGGTCATTGCACTCACCGGCGTCACGGGCGATTTATTTGCTTCTCTGATTAAACGATGCATGGGTGTCAAGGACTTCGGCAAAATCATGCCCGGACACGGCGGCATGCTCGACCGTATCGACAGTAGTTTGTTTGCCATTCCTGCCAGCGTCATCTATTGCTATTTAATTTTCTAAGAAAACCCGCAGTTTTTTTTGACAGCGCATTAAACCTTTTAGGTGCAATGTCATCTTAATGTTGTTTTGCCAGTCTCATGGATGCTCAAACCGACAAAATTATCACTGAACTATTGCGAAAGCCCGAAACAAAACGTCAGGCTTTCAATTTGTTGGTGAAAGAGATGTCGGAATCGCTCTATTGGCAAATCCGAAAATTGGTGCTCTCGCACGAAAGTGCTAACGATGTGTTGCAGAATACCTTTATGAAAACTTGGGAACATCTCGATCAATTCAAAGGTGATGCCAAAATTTCAACCTGGATGCATCGCATTGCCATTAACGAGAGTTATGCCCTGCTGCAGCGGGAACGCATGACGGCCATGTCGGATTTCGAAGATTTGGAAGACATTTGCTTACAGCGTATGCATAGCGACCCCTACTTTGATGGCGACGAAGTGGAATCGAAATTGCAAGCAGCCATCATGAGTTTACCCGAGAAGCAACGTCTTGTTTTCAATATGAAATATTATCAGGAAATGAAGTACGAAGAAATCTCGGAAATTTTGGGAACATCGGTGGGAGCCTTGAAAGCATCCTATCATCATGCAGTAAAAAAAGTGGAAGCCTATATGACGGCCGAATTATATTGATATTTTATAAAACTATGAATACCTATCATTTACCGGAAAATCCCCGCTCTGATGCCTTCAAGTTGCCGGAAAATTATTTTCAGCAATTGGAAGCAAACGTCATGGAAAAAGTGGACAATCTGGAAAAAACAAAACAGGAAACAGCCTCATTGCAGGTTGATTTTTGGACCAAATTGAAACCTTATATGTATGCGGCAGCCATGTTCGTATTGCTGTTTGTCGGTATCAGAGGCGGCATTCATTTGAGCAACCGAGAAACGCTTCCTATTGCACAGGATTTGCTTGAAACGCCCGAAGATTTGCCCATTGAAAGCGCCTATACCGCAGAAGAATACTTGATGGGAGCCGTCAATGCTTCTACCATGCTTTATTATCTTTACGAAGATGTTATTACCGAACACGATAATCAATAAATAATATGAAAAGAGTTGTGTTATCTCTCCTTTTGTGTCTGTTTGTCGGAGGTTTGTCGGCACAAGCCCCCAAAGCAGAAGGGCAAAAGAAAAGCGCAGAACAGCGTCAGCAGGAATTTGCCGAAATGAAAGTTCGTCTGGTAGCCTATTACACGGCCGAGATTGGACTGACTCCCGAAGAAGCCGAAGTATTCTGGCCCATCTTCGATCGTCTACAGAAAAGCCGATGGAAAATAAATCACGAGCGATTCAAATTGATACGCCCCAGAAGAGCAGACGAAGCGCCGGTGGATTTTGAAAGATTCAACAAACGCATACTCGAACTTAAAGTGGAAGAAGGCAAAATCCTGGAAGAGTTCCACAAAGAAATGAGTCAGGTACTGAGTCCCGAAAAGATGTACAAGTTTTATTGCGCCGAAGAGAAGTTTACGCGAAATATGACCAAACGCATCGAAAAGAAATAATGCTTGCATTAGCAGAAGAAGCGAAGCGCGCGGCCCCGGCGGGGGCCGCGCGCTTCGCTTCTCTCGTCTCTCACCCATTACTGGATGTCCAGACTCTCAATAGCCAAACCATTCAACGAGGGTGCCGACAGCACCACTTTATAATCGCCGGCATTGATATACGAACCGGTGGTGGTACTCAGGGCTTTCCATCCTCTATCGTTGGGCGTGAAGGTCAAAACTGCATCTTTCAGCACGCGACCATCCGAAGCTAAGAGGCGCAGACGTATCATCAAATCTTCCGTAGAAAGATTACGATAGTTGATGCGCAAAGCATAAAGCTGGGCCAAGCCTACACTGAAATCGAACACCACGCAGTCGCGTTCCTCGGGCTGACAATAAGCCGCAGCCTGGGTTTGATTCATCGCCAAAGTATCGGCAAAGAAATAACAATCTTTCTTGCGTTGGAAATCGGCCTTGTAAGCACCGGAAACTTGGGCTTTGGCAACAGGATAATTCACCTTAGTACGTGGATTCTTATCTTCGGGCAAACGTTCGGCAGGCATACGGGCTACGCGATCTTCGTCGGCCTTGCTCCACGACCATTGCGTCAGATAATCACGAATAAAGCTTGCACTGCGCTTTTCTGCCTGCAATTGAGCCACACGATTGGCCAATTGTGTCTCAATGCTATAAGAAGGCGCTTTGAAGGCCTTGACAACTGCTTTCGATTTAGTAGCAATAGCGATAGCCGAAACGATGGCCTGACCACATGTCACTTCGGGAAAGTCGATCAAAAGAGAACCATCCTTCACTTCCACTTCTACCACTTGTTTCAAAGCTGCATCGTGACCGGCTTGCGACCAAATATCCAAATCGTCGATGAGGGTTTCGCCATTGAAAGCCACATCAAATACGCGCTGAGCCTGCAGATTGTTGGCGCCGCCGGTACCATGCCAAGGTTCAACGAAATAGAGTTCCACGCGATATGTACCATTGGGCAAAGCAAAACGATACTGCAACTGATGACGTCCAAAACGGAAATGTTGGAACAAGGCAGCATCTTTCGTACCATAAACCGGATCGTAACTGCGACGTTGCGAGGCCTGATAAGGATGCATATCCTCGAATTTTTCCGACCATGAACTGCTATACAACATATTGTCTTGTTGCCAAACCTGACGATAACTATCTACATATTCATCGCCACCGCAATTGATACGATACAGATAACGATAGCCTTTGGCCGCTTTTAGCAAATGTTTGTTGTAAGCAGTAGACTTCACATTCGAAGCTTTCAACACGCGCATCGAGAGTTTATCGTTGCCGGGAGCTTCGGGCAATGCCTGATAAAGCACCAAATCTTCGGCCACAGCCTTGCCATCGACATAAGCCACCGCCAAAAGCGTATTGTACTTCAACAACACTTGCGGCAAAATCAAATGCTCACCCTTAACTTTCGGATTGACAGCTGTTCCCAGGTAATATTTTTCGTAAGCATCGTTGTAAAGCTTCACCGAGTCGCAGTTGCTGAACAAATGAATATCCACCTTGTATTTAGGTTCGGTAAAACGTTCGGGCCAAGTATGCGAAACAATGTATACCATCGGATCGTCTTCGGCCTTGACATAATGCGAACGATACATATAATAAATATCCAGAGGCTCTTCCCACGGCGACACCAAGCCTTTGTAATTGACGGGGCCCACCCTATCTATCACACGCCAAGCATCGTCCGGCTGACGACGACCCGGATTATCATGACTGGTATAACACCACTGGAATTGTCCGCAAACACTGTCTTTAGCCTGTTCTGCCAAACGGACCTTCATTTCCATCAGAGAGCAGAAACGTTCTTCGGTGTAAGGACCATCTTGTTTGAAAGTAAAATCTTCTTCGTGCAAATCGAGCGTACGCCAAGCGCCGTATTCGCCATTGAGCAACTGAGAAGGCTTAGAAAGTTCCTGATCGTATTTTTCAGGACTACCGCTATAAGTTCCGCTCCAGTTCTGAATCACATTCCAATCGGTGCCGGTACCGCCATTACAAGTTGTGATAGCGCGCATATTGTGGGCCGTAGGGTCCATTTCACGAATAATCTCACAACATTCCTTGGCAAATTCGGTAGGCAAAGTACTTTCGTTCTGCAAGCCCCACAACACCACCGAAGGACAATTACGACGTTCTTTTACCCATTGACGCAACTGTGCTTTGAAATTGGCACGGAATTCCGGCGTATCGTACCAGATATGCGCCGACAACTGCGTCCAGAACATCACGCCATATTTATCCCAATATTTTTGATAATCAAGATGATGTGGTTGATGCGCATCGCGGAAAGCATTGAATCCGGCATTGAGCATCTGTTGCACGCGGGCTTCCACTTGCTGCGCCGAGAAAGCATGACCTTGTCCCAAAAGATGTTCATATTCGCACACACCATTCAAGAACAGCGACTCAGCATTGATGTAGAACCGTCCATCATTCGCATCCACTTCGCGAGCACCCTGCGGACCATAAATCATCGCTTTTTCGCCACGCGCAATGGCTTGCAGACGCTTCACCGGCCAAGAAATGCTACGAATACCGAAAGTGGTCGACAACTTATCTTCAGCGCCGCCATCCATCTTGACACGAGTTTGCAAACTATACAAAGCCGGATTTGCATGGCTCCAAAGTTCTGCCTTGGGCATAGTCATAGAATCTTGCAAAATCAGCGTTGCACCGGCGGGAATATCCACTTGTCTGTCTGTGAATTGTTTATCGTTGATCTGAGCCTGAGGCGTGAACAAATCTTGCGACAAGGTAATGCGATGAGCTTTCGTATCGTAGTTTTTCACTTCGACACTATAATAAATCTTATTGGCCGCATCGTTGTTCCAGACGTGCACACCGAAAGGCTCGATTCTAACTTTGGGCGTTGTTTCCAAAACCACGGGACGATAGATGCCCAAAGGCTGCGAACCTTCACTGAACCCCCACTCAGAAGAACAACCACCACAAACACAAGGCATATCGGTAATCATATCGGGATGTTCGGCCGTCACTTCCAAATAATTGTCTTTTGCTTTGACAGCCTGCGTCACATCGAGCGTAAAGCTGACACGACCGCCCAAATGGCGACCCAAGTCATGACCATTCAAACGCACATGAGCATAAGTACCAACACCTTCAAAACGAATAAAATAAGCTTGATCAGCTTGCCATTCGGCCGGCATATCGAAACGCGTGCTATACACCGCCGTTCCGTGCAAATTGCCATGCGTCAACTGACGATAACCATAATAGTCGTCCCAATTGTGAGGCAATTTCACGTCGATAGTGTCGAGCGAAGTGGGCTGCGTGTTGCTGGTCTTGCTCAGATAAGTGCGCCAATTTTGTTTATCCAAACTGATACTGGCACGTTGCGCTGAGAGGCTCAAACTCATACATAGGCCCAAAGCCAAACAAGTTAAAGAATGAATCTTCATCTCTTACAAAAATTGAAATCAATTGAAAAATACATAAACACCTACCATGGCAATCACCAAAAGCAGCCAAGCCAGTTTCAGACCTCCGCTTACCTTGATGGGCGCATGCACCAGCACTTCGCCTTCCTGTGCCGACGCAGCAGCGCAAGAGCGACAAGCCAAAGTGTAAACCCAGATAAAAAGGCAAAGGATAGCAAAAATGATGGCCGAGAGGTAGAGATAATGCATGCCTTGGAAAATCAGACCGCAATAATACAGGATACCCAAACCGATACTGAAGATGGTTCCGCCCGTCAAAACGATATTGACAGCCTTGGCCGAAGTTTTCTTCCAGAGCGCAGCAAACAAGAAAGCGGCCGACATAGGAGGCGCAATAAAACTCAACACCGATTGGAAGATATTGAAGAAGCTAAGTCCTTGGATAAAGGTAATGGCTATAGCCAGGAAAATGGACAGAACGGCGCCGGCCACAATCACCCAACGTCCGATAGACAGAATTTCCTTGTCGCTAGCCTGGGGACGAAATTTCTTCAAATAAATATCCATGGTAAACACGGTACTCAAAGAATTGAGCGCCGAACCGATGGTTGAAATCAAAGCTGCCACCATCACCACAATCACCAAGCCCATCAGACCAGAAGGAAAGACATGGCTCACCAACTGCATATATGAATCGGTAGAGTTCTGGATATTAGGCAAAAGCACGAAGCAAAGAATACCGGGGAAGATGAACAAAGGAATATCGAGCAGTTTCAACCAAGCACAGAAATTAGCTCCTTTCTGACCTTCTTTCAAATCCTTGGCACCCAACACCGATTGCACCATCGACTGGTCGGTACACCAGAACCAAACGCCCATAATGGGATATCCGATAATAATGGCCAACCAGGGGAAATCCTTATCCGAAAGCGGACGGAAAAGATGCCAATAATCGGCGGGCGTTTTCTCGATAACAGCGCCAAGACCTCCGGCCTTATCGATACCCATGATAACCAAAAGGATAGAAACACCAATTAGCAAAAGCATCTGGAATACATTGGTATAAGCAATGGCTTTCAAACCGCCGGCAATGGCGAAAGCGGCCGAAACAATCACCAGAATGGTGATACAAGCCCAAAGCGGAATATTCAGAATCTGTTCCATGAAAACCCCACCGCAGAAAAGCGTCAGCGCCAACCACGAAATCAGCACCGTGGCAATGGTGTACCAAGCAATATAATTACGGGTTCTTTGGCCAAAGCGTTTTCCCATATATTCGGGCAAAGTGCTCACATTGGCACCCAGATAACGCGGCGCAAAGACAAAGGCCAAAAGAATAATGAATGGAAAAGCATACCACGAGAAGTTGCCGGCAGCAATACCACCTTCGAAACCGCTACTGGCATTGGCTACCAACATAGACGGACCCACATTGGTGCCCCACATGGTCAAACCGATGGCAAACCAACCCAAGGATTTATTGGCCAAAAACAAATTGCTTTTTTTACCCGAACTGGCCCAGATACCGATGCCCAGCAGCACCACGATATAGGCGATAAAGACAATAATGTCTGCGGTAGATAGTTGAACAGTCATAATTAAATTTTTATCAGAATACTACATTGATTGCTTTGCTCATATCCATTTCGTCGGTGCAGGCCACCGCTTGGGGATACATAGGAATACTTGCGCCTTGACGCACATACACAGGCATTTCTTCCAAAGGCACTTGGATATCTTTCAGCCAGCAGGGGCCTTCGAAAGTTTCTTTGGTAAAGAAATTGACCCACTTTCCTTCGGGCAGATAAACACTGCGAACACCCTGAGAATTCATCACGGGAGCCACCAAGAAATCGTCGCCGAAGTAATATTGATCGTCGATATGACGGCAAACCAAATCGTCGGGATGCATCAGGTACATGGCACGCAACATCGGATAACCGCTGCGGGTAGTCTTTTCAGCTTCCTGCAAAATATAAGGCATCAGACGATATCGCAAATTCAACCAATCTTTCACGATGGGCGCAATAGTGGGATAATGCCAGGGTTCACGCTTGAAAGATCCATGATAGCGCAAATGCGAACTGAACACGCCGAACTGCGTCCAACGCACATAGACATCTTCCGACAAACGGGTATTCATAAAATTGGGCACCGAGTGGAAGCCGGGCACATCGTGGCTCCAGAAACCAAAACCAGACAAACCGAAATGCAAACCTCCTTTCAACGAACCGGCCAAGCCATCCCAAGTGCTGGCAGAATCACCGCCCCAATGCAGCGGATAACGCTGACAACCGGCCCAAGCCGAACGTGCCCAAACAATACCTTCGCCACAGACTTCCTTGGTAATTTCGTAAGCAGCCTTCTGGTAATAAAGCGAATAGATATTGCGCAGCGCTTTAGGATCGGCATCGTGATAAGTGGCATCCATGTGGATATCTTCGCCAAAGTCGGTTTTGATACAAGTCACACCCATGTCGAGCAATTCCTTGAGCAAGCCTTTGTACCATTCAGTAGCCTTGTCGTAGGTAAAGTCGATGGTACCGGCATAGTCGTTCACGCTGAAATTGGAAGCACCTTGAATCTTGCTTTCACTTTTGCTGATATAAGAATTTTCGGCAGCTTCCTGATACTGAGCCGCATCGTAAGCAATATAAGGCAATTGCCACAAGCTGACGCGATAACCTTGCTTTTTCAGACCTTGGATAAAACCTTTAGGATCGGGGAAACGTTCCAGATTGAACTTCCATTCGCAGAGCCAGTCGGTCTTGAACCAACCGGTATCCAAGTGGATAACATCGCAAGGATAGCCTTCGGCGCGCATACGGTCGCAGATTTCCTGCACTTCGTCGGCCGAGAAGTAAGTCATACGGCTCATCCAAGTACCGAAACTCCAAGTGGGAGGCATCGAGGGAAAACCGGTCAATTGACGATAATGGTAAAGAATGCGTTCGGGCGTATCGCCACCGATGATGAAGGTATCGATAACCGGCTCTTCCACCATCACTTGAGCGGAACGGGTAGAATGGTCGGCCATAGAGATTTTGGCGAAATAAGTGGTATGCAAAAACATACCGTAACCTTCTGAAGAAAGGTAGAAAGGAATATTCTTGTAGGTGCGTCGGTTGTTCACACCCTGACCATCCTGGTTGTAGAGTTGTACGGTACGACCGGAAAGGTCCATTTTGGCAAAACGTTCACCGGTACCATAAAAACACTCATTAGGTTTGGCAGCAAAAGCACAAGTAGCACGATCGGCACGGCCGTCTTTGGTAACGAAGGCCAGCGCGTAAGCATCATGACGTGCAGGCGAGAACATATCGTAAGCAGACAAAGCCACTTCTTTCTTTCCATCAGGATACAGACGCAAGTCGATGGTTTCGGCCGGAGCAGGTTGCAAATCGCTCCACCACTCTTCTACGGGCATTTCAAAATTAACCACAGCACGCGTACGGCCTTGAGCATCTTTCACCGTCCAACGCAAATCTGCTTTCTCGAAAGTCAAAGCCTGAGGCTTCATTTCGTCGGCCAAATCCAACATGGGAGAATCTTCGTGAACGGCCGCATCCTGAAATGCCAAGGACATACGCATCACTTTGTCGCCATAAGCTCTCAGACGCAAAGGCAGCGCTATGCGGGCCACAGTTTTATCTTCGGTAATTTCGTTGGAATTGTTCTGTTGTTGAAAAGGAACGGTGATAATGATATCGCCATTAATTTCTTGAATATCAGTAGGACGACAAGCTCGCCACAAACGTTCTCCACTTGACAGAGATGTATCGAAATCCAAGAAATCGAATAATTGATAATTGGTCTGTTTCATCTTTTATTTCTATTAGCTACAAAATCAAACATAAAGTCACAAAAATAGGAATATTATCCCTTATTCGCAAGAAAAGCATTACCTTTGCCACACTAAATTCATCTCAAAAAAACAACACTATGATATTGCCTATTTATCTGTACGGCCAGGCCGTATTGCGCAAAGAAACCGAAGAAATCACTACCGATTATCCCAACTTGCCCCAATTGCTCGAAAACATGTACGAAACCCTCGTCAAGTCGGAAGGCGTGGGTTTGGCAGCTCCGCAAGTAGGCTTGGCCATCCGTCTTTTCATCCTCGATTTGCGTCCATTGGCCGATGAAGAACCGCAGTACAAAGATTACACCAAGACTTTCATCAATCCGGAAATCATTGAATATTCCGACGAAACCGATACCAGCGAAGAAGGTTGCCTCAGCATTCCCGGTATTCACGAAAGTGTTGCCCGCAGCAAAAAAGTGCTTATCAATTATCTGGACGAAAATTTCGTAGAACACGAAGAATGGTTTGAAGGATTTCCTGCCCGCGCCATCCAGCACGAATACGACCACTTGGAACAGAAAATGTTTGTCGATCGCATCAATCCTATCCGCAAACAGCTGATTAAAGCCAAACTGAGCAACGTTATCAAGGGTCGCGTATATTGCGATTACAAAACCAAAGCCCAGCGTTAAAAATCCATGAAAAGAGCGCTTGCACGTTTATTTTTTTTCTTGGCCATCATCTTGCCGGCCTTGTTTGCTGCGCCCAAATGCCAGGCACAGATCAACACCGACCGCGTCATGAACATCGGCCGCAATGCGCTCTATTTCAACGATTATGTATTGGCCATCCAGTATTTCAACCAAGTTATTGCCGTCAAACCTTTTTTGGCCGAGCCTTATCTTTTCCGCGCCATTGCCAAAATGAGTCTGGAAGATTATCAGGGCGCCAACGACGACTGCAGCCTTGCTTTGGAAAGAAATCCCTTCATGGTGAGGGCTTATTATTGCCGCAGTTTCGCCCGACTCCAACTAAAAGAATATGACGCCGCGGTGGCCGATTGCGAAAAAGGACTGGAATTCGACACCGAAAACAAAAACCTGATGCTGAATAAAGCGGTAGCCAAAATCTACAACAAAGACTACAGCGGTGCGCGTCAGGATTTGAACCAGCTTACGGGCAAGTTTCCCAATTATCTTTTCGGCTACATGAGCCGCGGTCAGCTTTGCATTGAAGAAGGCGACACTTTGGGCGCCATCGACGATTTCAGCCGAGCTATTGCGGTAGACAAATACCACGCTCCGGCTTATGCCGCCCGCGCATACGTGCTGCTGCTCAAAGAAGATTATCCGGATGCCATCACCGATTTGAACGAAGCTCTGCGCCTAGAACCCGACAACGAAGGCTATTACGTCAACCGCGGATTAGCACGTTATTACAACAAGGATTATCGGGGCGTTTTCAGCGATTTCGACCGCGTGCTGCAATTGAATCCCCAATCGACCATGACTTATTACAACCGAGGTCTGATTCGTGCCGAAGTGGGCGACAACAACCGCGCCATCGAAGATTTCGACAAAGTGATTAAACTGGA
Source organism: Bacteroidales bacterium (assembly GCA_017380635.1). GTDB lineage: Bacteria > Bacteroidota > Bacteroidia > Bacteroidales > UBA1402 > UBA1757. The sequence continues at coordinate 160,901 of JAFODP010000017.1, forward strand.
ACCCGACAACGACCTAGCTTTCTACAACCGCGCACTGCTGCGTCAGACCACCGGCGATTTGCGTGGCGCTGAAGCCGATTTGAGCGAAATTATCCGTCGTTATCCGCAGTTTATTCCGGCCTATTATCAGCGTAGCGAAGTGCGCAAAAATTTAGGCGATGCCAAAGGCGCCGACAAAGATTATTTCGATGCCTGGGATTTAGAAAACAAACTGAAAGAAGACCGAGAAGCCGGCCGCAAATTCAGCGCTCGCGGCGATGAAAAAACGCGCAGCCAGGAAGACAAAGACATCAACAAATACAATCGTGTGGTGGTAAGCGAAAGCGAAGCCGAACAAACCGCGCGCTATGCCAATCCGATTCGTGGTAATGTGCAGAATTTCAACGTAGAAGTATCCATCGAAGACATGTTCAGCCTCAGCTTCTACGAAGAAGAAAAACTGATTGAAACGCGCAAGGCCATGAATTACGAGCCTTATCTGGAAGAACTCTCCTTGGCCGGTGCCCGTCTGAACGGAGCGCGCATCACCCACAGCGAACGCGCCCTCAAGCAAAGCGAAATCGACGAGCATTTCCGCTCCATCGACCGTTATGCTCAGCAGATTGCCCAGCAGCCAAACCACGCCGCCTATTATTTTGCCCGCGCGCTTGATTTCGCCATGGTTAAGGATATCGACAACGCCATCAGCGATTTGGATCGTGCCTTATACTTGGACAAGCAGTTTGTATTGGCCTACTTCATGCGTGCCCAGCTTCGTTTTCAACAGATATTGTTCCAACAGTCGCAAGAAGAAAAGCTGAATGACAAACACTTTGGCAGCGACTTCGTATTGGTGATGCAAGACCTTGAAAAGATTACCGAAATTGCGCCGGGATTCATCTACGCCTGGTACAATCGCGGCAATATGCGCTTTATGCAAAAAGATTATCGCAGCGCCTTGGAAGACTACAACCGCGCCATCGAACTGAACGAAGACTTTGCCGAAGCTTGGTACAACCGCGGCGTCACCCGCATTTATCTGGGCGAACGCAACGAAGGCCTGCGCGATTTGAGCCGCGCCGGCGAATTGGGCATCTACAAAGCCTACAACCTAATCAAAAGATTCTCGGAATAATCAGAAAGCCCGTTTGGATTCCATCCAGGCCTGCAGGATAATGGTAGCACTCACTTGGTCGTAAAGCGCCTTGTTCTGACGGTCTTTTTTCTTCACACCTCCGGCGATAATAGCCTTTTGCGCCAAAACCGAAGTAAATCGTTCGTCGTAATATTCCAAAGGCATCTGCGGATGACGACGACGAAATTCCGCCACGAATTTTTCAATGTAAGGCATGGTTTGCGATGGCTGTCCGTTCATTTGTTTGGGCAAACCCACCACCACTCTTTCCACCGATTCCTTTTGCAGATAATCGTCGAGAAAAGCTTGCAATTCTTTGGTAGGAACTGTTGTCAATGCATTGGCAATCAGTTGCAAAGTATCCGTCACGGCAAGACCCGTACGTTTCAATCCGTAATCTATGGCTAAAATTCTTCCCATTATTTATAAATACGTTTACGATTCAAAGCTTGATGATAACGACGCGCATATTCGTTGTGTTGGCGAAGATTGGTCGAGAAATAATGTCGGCCCGAAAAATCGTCCTTGGCACACATATACAGATAGTTGTGTTTTTCAGCTTTCAACACAGCCTCTAGCGACGCAATGGAGGGAATGCGCACCGGGCCGGGCGGCAAACCAAGATGTTTGTAGGTATTGTAAGGCGAATCCACCTCGGTATGTTCTTTTAGTACTCGCTTGATACTGAAGTCGTTCAAGGCAAATTTCACCGTAGGACAAGCTTGCAAATACATCCCGCGACGCAAACGATTCATGTAAATGCCTGCCACGATGGGCCACTCATCCTTGGCATTGGTTTCCTCTTCGATGATAGAAGCGATAATTGCCACCTCGACGGGCGTCAAGCCTTTATCGGACGCCTTTTTCAAGCGATCTTCGTTCCAGAAAGCAGCATAAGCCTTCGTAAACACCTGACGAAAACGCTCGGGCGACATATTCCACCACACCTCGTAAGTATTGGGCAAAAACAGCGCCGGCAAAGTTTCGTACGTCCAGCCCTGCGCGCGCAGAAAAGCCGTATCGCAAATAGCATCCATAATCTGCGTCGAATCCAACATGATCTGCTTAGAGAGAACACCTGCCAGTTGTGGCAAAGTACGAATATTATTAAAACGCAGTTTGACAGGCTGTTGCAATCCTTGTGCCAGCTGACGCACTATCGCTTTATTGCCCTGCTGCGGCTTAATGACATAATAACCACTTTTGATATGCTGGTCGTATTTCATCCAATGGGCCACACGAACAAAATGATTCGGACGCAACAGATAATCCTTCAATTGCGCATACACGCTCTCGAAATCGTCTTGCGGATAAATCTTCAGGCTGATTTTTTCCGTCGAAGACAAATTGTTTTTTAGCGCCATCTGCCAATAAAATCCGGCCGACAAGGCCATCAACAGCACACAAAAAAGGCCCACAAGGATAAAGCCCTGTATTTTCTTGATTTTTTTACTCATATAACACTTTTACTATCAGCAACTTAATAAATTTTTCAATAAAAATCGACAAATATTCATCATAATTCAAACTCTTTTCTTACCTTTGCATCGCTTTTGAAAACCGGTTTGGCCGGCTTTCAGTCACAAAACGCAAAAGGAAGGATGGGTGAGTGGCTGAAACCAACAGTTTGCTAAACTGTCGTACTCGTAAGGGTACCGGGGGTTCGAATCCCCCTTCTTCCGCAAAGAACTGCTTTGATTACTCAGAGCGGTTCTTTTGTTTTTAGCCCCTTCAAGGAAGTCCGGCCGGCGAATCATAGTCGTATTCATCTGCTTCATACATTTATTCCGACAAAGCCACTTCCAAAGCCTGTCCTTGATAATACAAATCGCAGCAAGGCTCATCCAAAGCATCGATACCACTACCCTCGCGCATCAGATACACCTTGATATGATAATCAGAAGCTTGCGCATAAGCGCCTTCTCGATCCGAAATACGCAAGGTGGAACTTTCTTCGTCGTAAGTAAAACGCACATTGGCAAACTCGCCTTTTTCATAATCATAATGCAATCCATCGTCTTCGTAGAGCGAAAATTCCGCATCGGCACCCGGATAAACCAGAAGCGACAATTCGTTCTGCGGCTGGGCAGTATGTTGTATCACTTCGCCCATGGGAATAATGCTGCCCTGACGCGCAAAAAGCGGCATGCGATGATAAGGAGCCGCCACGCGTTTCCATTGTCCTCCTTCGTAACATTCACCTTCGTACACATCGTACCAAGTTTCGCCTTGCGGGAAATAAACTTCGCGTGAACGCGCCTGATACTGACACACCGGAGCCACCATCAAAGCCGGGCCGAACATATACTGATCGCTCAGATTCAGCACCTGTTTATCCTGTGAAAAATCCATCATCAACGGGCGCATCATCGTATAATCGTCGAAATGACACCAAGCCGCCATCGAATAGATGTAAGGCATAAGTCTGTAACGCAATTCGGTGTAGTATTTCATCGCGGCGTAGGCCGGATGCTCTTCGGGAGCAATATGCCAGATTTCACGATAAGGATATTGGCCATGACTGCGGAAAATAGGCACGAAAGCTCCGAATTGATGCCAACGCACATTCAACTCTCGCCATTCTTCACGATCGGCACTACCCTCTTTGGCTTTCATATAACGGTTTTCCACACAGAAGCCACCGTTGTCCATCGTCCAATAAGGATTGCCTGAGATAGAATAATTCAAACCCGCCGTGATTTGCGCCGCCATGTCTTCCCAACGCGTACCAATATCGCCACTCCAGATTACCGCGCCATAACGTTGCGAACCGGCATAACCCGAACGCGTCAGCAAAAAGACTCTATCATCCGGATTTTCAGAGCGTTGTCCTTCGTAAATACCTTGCGCATTGAGCAAACCATAAGCATTGAACCAACGTGTGGCCGAACCCATGGCCGTAGGCGACATCAAGGCCTTGCGATAAGACATATCGGCATTGGAAAGAATATCGGGTTCGGAAGCGTCCATCCACCAGGCATCCATGCCCAAACTGTAGAGATGTTCGCTCATCTGATCCCAGAAAAGTTGTCGCGCCTGAGGATTGAAAACATCGTAGAAAGAACCGACATAACCTTTGCCAATCCAGTCTTTGATACTGTCGTCCACCGCGCGATGATACATGCCGCCGATGGCGTCCAATTCCTTGTAATGCTGCGTATTGTGATAGAATTTCGGCCAAACGGAAATCATCAGACGGGCCTGGAGCGCGTGCACCGAATCGACCATAGCCTGCGGATCGGGAAAACGCTTGGCATCGAATTCGTGACTACCCCACTGATCTTCTTCCCAATACGACCAGTCTTGCACGATATTGTCGATGGGAATTTGGCGCTGGCGGAAGGCTGCGAGCGTAGCGAGCAGCTCTTCTTGCGTCTTGTAACGTTCGCGACTTTGCCAGAAACCCATGGCCCATTTAGGCATCACTTGTGCCTTGCCGGTGAGATAACGATAAGCAGCCACCACATCGTCGGCATTATCGCCAGCCATCACATAATAATCCATCTGCGTGGCCATTTCCGACCAAAACGAAATTTCACTCGTTTCACTTTCAGGCACATCCAAACTACGCAAAGCCAAATACGAACTGCCACCGTCGGGCTGCCAAAGTATCTTCAGATGATGTTTCTTGCCGGCTTGCATCGCGTAGCGAAATTTGTAATAATTCGGATTCCAAGCCGTACGCCAACGTTCTTTTACCACTTCCTGACCATCGACAAACACACGCACATAACCGGCATAATAAAGCAGAAATCTATAATCGCCATCTTTATCGCTTTGCACATAACCTTCCCATTCCACCAAAGACTTCGACAGATTCACTTCCTTGGGAAAAGCCTTGATGCTTTCCAAATCCTCGTACACGAGCTGCGACTCGCGACGTTCAAACACCTCCTGCGGATTTTTTCGATTGATATAAGAAGCCGTCAAAGCTCCTTCCTGGTGGTATTTATCATAGAGACGAAATTGACTGAGTGGCTCATATTCACGCGGATCGCCCCATTTAGAATAGGAATAATTGTCCCACAAAATACCATAATGACGATCGGAAACAACAAAAGGCACCGACACTTTGGTGTTGTATTGATACAATCTTTCGGGCTTATCACGATAATTCATTTCTCCCGATTGATGTTGTCCTAAGCCATAGAAAGCCTCATGCTGAGGAGAAAGAAAACGCTGTTGAATTTCATAGCATTTCTGACGATTATCCTTGCCCACATAGTCGAAAGAACGGCCGCCGTCAGCCGTTTCCTGCAACACAAGCTCGCCATTCGACCTGTATATCGCCAAACGACCATCCTTCACATTCAGTTTTGCCTGCAAAGCAGCCGTAGTCACATACAAAGTATCTTCCAGCAAACGATATTGAAAATCCACCTTTTCCTGACGATAGCTACACATCGGACCGCCGGCCCAATCGAAACGCGCATCGGGACGACGCAGCACACGGATGATATCTTCACGCAGCACCTGCAATGCCACCGACGACTTATCCGATGAGATATTTTCCACTATCACCGCCTGTTTTTTTGTCCGCAGACTGATACTATCGTTCGTACAAGCACAAAGAGCAAGCATCCATACCAAAAGCACCAGCGTTATTTTCTGCCAATTTCGTTTCATATTTCTGATAGAGTTTCGACTATAAAATTTCAGCCACGACAAAATTACTGCCACCCACAAACACCAAATCATCGTCCGAGGCGGCTTGCAAAGCAGCTTCTTTAGCTTGAAGCACCGTCGGATAAGTGCTACCTTTCAGTGCGTAAGCGGCGGCTTTTTCGGCTAATTCATCTTCCGGCAAAGCCCGAGGAATGGAAGCCTTAGTAAAATAATACAGCGCATCCTTGGGCAAAAGCGCCAGTATATGATCTACATCCTTATCACTAACCACGCCTATCACCATGTGCAAACGACGATGCGGCGTATCCAGCAACTGCTTGACAATGTACCGGATGCCTGCTTCGTTGTGTCCCGTGTCGCAAATACACAAAGGTTTTTCCTGCAACACTTCCCAACGGCCGCGCAATCCGGTATTTTTCAAAACATTCACAAAAGCGCGGCGGATAATATCTTCGTTGATAAAGAAGGTTTCGGCCAGAATATCGAGCGCCATCAACACTGTTCGGGCATTTTCGGCCGTATAATAACCTTTCAAAGCACAATCGATGCCTTGCAGTTTTTTGAAACGATTGTCTTCCAGGTTTTCGCAGATGGGAGATTTGCGTTCGCGCGCTTGCGCGCGAACCACCGCCAACACTTCTTCGGGATTTTCTGCCACTACCACCGGCACACCCGGCTTCATAATTCCGGCCTTTTCCTTCGCAATCTGAGGCAAGGTATCGCCCAGCAAAGCCACATGATCGAAACTGATACTGGTAATCACCGACAAAATGGGACGAATAATATTGGTACTATCCAAACGGCCGCCCAAGCCCACTTCAATAATGGCAATATCCACTTGCTGTTGTGCAAAATACTGAAAAGCCATCATGGTGGTAAGTTCAAAGAACGAAGGTTGCACTTCCAGTTTTGCCTCGATATACGATTCCGTAAAACGACAAACATCCTCCTGGCTTATCATCTGTCCGTTCACGCGGATACGTTCGCGGAAATCCTTCAGATGCGGCGAAGTGAACAAACCAACCTTATAACCGGCTTCCTGCAAAACCGAAGCCAAGAGATTCGATACCGAGCCTTTGCCGTTCGTTCCGGCTACATGCACGCAGGGAAAGGCTTCGTGCGGATGTCCACACCAAGCATCCAAAGCTTCCACATTCTGTAAACCCGGCTTATACGCGCCAGCGCCTATCACCTGAAACTGTGGCAATTGCGCGTAGAGATACTGTATACATTCTGAATAATTCATCTTCTGAACAAAAATCTGGCAAATGTAATGCATTTAATTTGTTTTTCGACCACGAAATACTACCTTTGCGTCATCTTGTTTAACCTCAGAAACTGATTTTTTACAACAGTTTCGATCAAAAGAAGCATTATGAAAACGAATAAAATTTGGATGTTAGGCCTGGCTTTGATGGCCATTTCATTTAGTGCCTGCAAATCTAACCAAGAAGCCTACAATGCCGCTTACGAAAGAGCAAAAGCCCAACAGGAAGCCGCACAGCAAGTTGCCAGCCAACCCAAGCAGGAAGTGATTGAAGTGGTAGAAAAACCATCTATCAAGGAAGCTTCAGAAAACATCGAAATCATCGGTAAAAGCAACGAAAAAGGCAATTACGGTGTGGTAATCGGTAGTTTTATCAATCGTACGAATGCTGAAGGTTTGCAAAAACGCATGATAGAACAAGGTTACAGCCAATGTGTATTGGGCCAAAACGACAAGCTGATGTATCGTGTTATCGTGGCTTTCTACGAAGTAAAGAGCGATGCGCAAGCCAAGGTCCGCGAATTGGCCAAGGAATTCCCCGATGCATGGATTCTTATCAAGGAATAACGAACACTCATTCATAACCTTACCCATAAACCTCGTCCACAATTTGGATGAGGTTTATTTGTATATATCAACAGAAAGCAGTACTTTTGCGGCCGATTTTACAAAGAGGCTCTCACCTCTGATTATTAATGTTTTACTATTTTAACTATGATTGAAAAAATTGGCAACAACGCTGGTTCTGTATGGACTGTATTGAACAACGCTGGCGAAGCTAAGTCTTTGAAAGAAGTAAAGAAATTGTGCAAACTCACCGAAAAGGATCTCTATGCCGCTTTGGGCTGGTTGTCTCGCGAAGGCAAGCTCGTATTCAGCGAAGTAGAAGGTGACATTTTCGTAGCACTCAGCTAAGAAACACAAATATCACAGCTACAAAGAAAAGGCAGACCGCACAGCGATCTGCCTTTTCTTCATTCCCTCATCAGCCTTACGACTGCAACACTTGCTCGATATATTGCAGCATGGCTTCGCGGCCTCTTTTTTTCTCGGACGAGGTCAGGAATATTTCGGGTAAAGCCTCCCAGTTTTCCGACATTTTCTGCTTGAACATTTTCAGATTCTTAGCCAACTCTGTTTGCGAAATCTTGTCGGTTTTTGTCATCACGATGGCAAAAGGAACGCCCACTTCTCCTAAGAAATCCATAAAATCCAAATCGATCTGCTGTGGTTTCAGACGAGAGTCAATCAACACAAACAAGCAATAGAGTTGCTCGCGCTTTTCCACATAATCGGTAATCATGCGATGCAATTTCTCGCGTTGTTGCAGCGACACCTGCGCATAGCCATAACCGGGCAAATCGACCAAATGCCAAGCATCATTAATTTTAAAATGATTGATAAGCAAGGTTTTACCAGGCTTAGAAGAAGTCTTGGCCAAGCCTTCGTGCATGCAAAGCATATTGATCAACGAAGATTTTCCCACATTGGAACGCCCGATAAAAGCAATTTCCGGCAATTTAGAATCGGGACATTGCTCGTAAGAAGCATTGCTGATAACAAATTTAGCTGACTTAATTTCCATATATCGATATTATTACATTACACACTTATATTCTTGCTATTCAAATGCTTGCCACTCCACCATAGCACAAGGAAAGTAATCAATCCGTTCATCATCAGGAGTTCGTAACCGAAAACATAGCCCCAATAATGCGTGCTGACATATTGCAAAAGCGCACAGACAAGAGGCGCAGCCACCGCTACATAAGGCGTCCAGCGGTCGTTGAGCGGAGCTTTGGTGCAGAGTCCGAGTGCAAACAAACCCAAGAGCGGCCCGTAAGTGTAGCCGGCAATCACATAAATCGCATCAATCAGACTGCCATTGTTCACCGCCTTGAACACCAAGATAATCAACAACATCAGCAAAGAAATCAGCACATGCACCACGCGACGCAAACGCACATCTTCGCTGCGATTGAGAATATCCACACAAAACGAAGTGGTCAGCGCCGTCAAGGCCGAATCGGCCGAAGAAAAGGCAGCAGCCACAATGCCAATCAGAAAGATAATGGCCGCCATGCTGCCCAAATAACCCTGCGTAGCCAAAACGGGCAAAATATCATCATTGGCCGCCGGCAAAACGATACCTTTTTCCTGCGCAAATATCAACAAAAGTCCACCCAAGCACAAGAAAAGGAAATTCACCGGAATAAAGGCGAAACCATAGGTATAAATATTGCGTTGCGCATCTTTCAGATTGTTGATACTGAGATTTTTCTGCATCATATCCTGATCGAGACCGGTCATCACCAAAGCAATGAAAATCCCGCTGAAAAACTGCTTGACGAAATGTTGTTTGCTATGCCAATCCTGCCATTCAAAAAAGCGAAAATAGTCACTGGCCGTGAGCGATTTCCAAGCTTCCGCCGCACCCATATCGAGGTTTTTGACCAATTGCACCACAATCAACACCAAAGCCGATACGAGCGCAATAGTTTGCAAAAGATCGGTCCACACGATGGTTTTGATACCGCCACGCATCGTATAGAGCCAAATCATCAGGATGATGAGGGCCACCGTCAGTACAAAAGGCACATGAAAAGCATCGAAAATAAAGGTCTGCAAGATAATGGCCACCACATACAAACGAGCCGCCGCGCCTATCAATTTGGAAATCAAAAAGAATGATGCTCCCGTCCGATAAGAGCGCATACCAAAACGCTGACGCAGATAAACATAGATACTGGGCGCATTCAGTTTGTAATATGCCGGCAATAACACCTTGGCAATGAGAATATAACCCACAAAAAATCCGAGCACCGTCTGCATATACAACATCGACGAACTACGAACCATGCCGGGCACCGACACGAAGCTCACTCCCGACAAAGAAGCACCCACCATTCCAATGGCCACCACTATCCACGGCGATTGACGGTCGCCTCGGAAGAAACTGTCGTTGCTCTGTTTCTTTCCCTTTCCCTGAAAAGAGGAAATCAGCATCAAAAGCACGAAATAGGCCAACAACAGAGCGGCCATCACATAGATATTCATAGGCATTCTGACAATTCGACACAAAGGTACAAATTATTCTGTATCCTACTTTTGAATCTGAAGATTTGGACGTAATTTTGCAAGAATTTTCAGCAAATCCCTATGCAGATATCCTACCCTTCGGTTTTATTGGAAGAAGCTATACAAGCTTTTCACCAGTTGCCCGGCATCGGCAAAAAAACAGCCTTGCGCCTGGTATTGCATCTGTTGCGTCAGGACGACGAACAGGTGGAAGCCTTCTGCAACGCCATTGCCAAGCTGAAAAAGGAAGTGAAATATTGCCAGGTTTGCCATAACATTTCCGACACCGACATCTGTAATATCTGCAGCAACCCTCAAAGAGACGGCCAATGCATCTGCGTGGTGGAAAATATCCGCGAAGTTATGGCCGTGGAAGCCACCCAACAATTTCATGGATTGTATCATGTGCTGGGCGGGCTCATCGCGCCTATGGACGGCATCGGGCCCAACGATTTGGAGATCAATTCTTTGGTGGAACGTGTTGCCCAAGGCGATGTCAAAGAAGTAATTCTGGCGCTTTCCGCCACCAGCGAAGGCGACGCCACGGCATTCTACATCTATCGCAAGCTATCAGCTTTTCCCGTCAGCATATCGGTATTGGCCCGAGGTATTTCTGTGGGAGACGAACTGGAATATGCCGACGAACTCACCCTGGGACGCTCCATCCTAAACCGTACACCCTTTAAATAATATATTATGGAACAACTTATTCAACAAAGCACAAAGCGTTATCGTTTCTGGTTTATCCTGTCGGCCGTTGTGGTGGTCGCACTGGGCTTGCTTTGCCGCTTTCATATCATCCCTTCCCTATCTTTGTTTGCCGACAAAATCAGCAACAGCCTGCAAAGCATCATCATGATGGCCATTCTGCTGTTGATTCCCGTCACACTCAGCATTTTTCGTCGTAAGAGCCTGAAATGGCAACAAATGGAAGAACCTGCCGATAGAGTGAAAGCTTATGCAAAAGCCGCCCTGATCCGCTTGATGATTTTCAACGCCTTGGCCTTGCTCAGCGTTCTGATGTATCTTTTCATCTCTCCTGCCAACGCCTTGACACTCTTGATGATGACCGCCGTTTTCTACCTGTTTATCTTGCCCAACAAAATGCAAATGTGCCGCGAACTGGGCCTCAATCCGGATGGCAGTATCTATGTGGAAGAACCTGAACCCGAAGTGGAAAAAGTGGGCGATTTCATCGTCATGGAAGAAGACGAAGACGATTTTATTCCCCGCAAGCGTCAAAAGCAAGAAGACGAAGATCCTTTCGAATTATAAACCAAGCGATTGATTTACTCGTGGAAAATAATTTGCATTATCAGAACATTTATCTGCGCGCGCTCGAGCCGGAAGATTTGGACTTTCTCTATCAGATAGAAAACGACAGCAGCATTTGGCAACATGGCGCGAACAAGGCGCCGGTTTCGAGATTTTGCCTGAAACAATATTTGGAGAATTCACTCAGCCAAAGCCTCTTCGAATCGGGCGAACTTCGATTGGTTATTGTAGAAAAGAATAGCGGCGAAAGCCTCGGCCTGATCGATCTCTTCGAATTGGACAACCTCCACGCTCGTGCCAGCATAGGCATTGTCATCAAAAAGGAAGCGCAAGGCAAATCTTACGGGAGCATGGCCTTGAAGGCACTTTGTCGGTATGCAAAAAACAGCCTGCTGCTGCATCAATTGTCGGCACAAATTGCCGATAGCAACAAGGCTGCTTTAAGATTGTTTTATAGCTGCGGATTTACCGCCTGTGGCATGCTGAAAGATTGGATCAGACGCGAAAACAAACGCTACGGAGATAGCATGTACGAAAACGTCGCAATGCTTCAACTAATTCTTTCTGAATAGATTATCAATCTTCCCAGAATAAATCGTCGTCCTCGGCATCGAAAAAGCTATCCAAACTGCGACGTTCTTTCTTGGTAGGACGACCCGTTCCCTTGGCCCTATCGACAAAGCCGCTCATTTTGGACATTTCCAGCAATTCATACTGTTCAGGCGGCGTCACATCCTGCAACATTTCCGGCACCAATTTGGCCGAAACACGGTTTTCTATCGCTTGCAAAACTTTCAACGACAAGGTAATGGGCGATTTGCGCACCTGCACCACATCGCCCACTTTAATCGTTCTGGCCGGCTTCAGATTCACGCCATTCATACTGACATGTCCTTTTTTACAGGCCTCGGCTGCAATACTGCGGGTTTTGTACAAGCGCACGGCCCACAACCATTTATCAATACGAACTTCTGAAGCCATCCTGCTATTATTTTTTGTTGTAATGATTCATCGCGAAAGACAGACCGCACAAAGCAAAAGCCTTGATCACCTCGGCGGCATAGTCCCACAATTTGGGCAATTCGGCTTGCTGCTCGGGCGTAAAACGACCCAAGACATATTCCACCTGCATACCGCGCGGAAAATCTTGTCCGATACCGAAACGCAAACGGGCATACTGATCGGTGTTCAACATTTCCTGAATATTGCCCAAACCATTATGTCCGGCATTGCTACCACCGGCTCTTAAACGGAACTTTCCGAAAGGCAAAGCCAAATCGTCTACCAAGACCAAGAGATTTTCCAAAGGAATATTTTCCTTCTGCAACCAATAACGCACGGCATTGCCGCTCAAGTTCATATAGGTAGAAGGTTTGAGAAGAATCAAGGTTCTGCCCTTCAGCTTCATCTCGGCCACATCGCCATAACGCTTGGTCTCAAAAACAATATTGGACGCCTTAGCAAAAGCGTCCAATATATCAAATCCTATATTGTGACGGGTATGTTCGTACTCAGCGCCGATATTACCCAGCCCGACTATAAGATATTTCATTTACTTAGCGGTTTTGTTGAGCTTGAGCACCACGAGCAGCACGAGTCAGCTTAACAGCACATACTACAGCGTTCTTGGCGTTCATCATTTCCAAGTTTTCGAAGTTCAAAGCACCCACTTGGATGGTCTTACCCAATTCGAGGTTGGTAACATCGATGTTCAAGCATTCGGGAACATTGGTATACAAACCTTTCACGCGCAATTTACGCATATCGAGACTCAACTTACCACCGGCTTTAACACCATTTGCCAAACCGTTCAACTTAACAGGAATATCGATAACGATAGGCTTGTTTTCGAATACCTGCAAGAAATCCAAGTGCAAAGTGGTATCTTTTACAGGATGGAACTGAGATTCCTTCAAGATAGCTTTATACAACTTACCTTCCAAGCTGATTTCAACAACAACTACATCGGGAGAATACAAAAGAGCTCTCAATTCATCGTCCTTGATTTGGAAGTGCAAAGTTTCTTCACCACCGTACATAACACAAGGAATGTAACCAGTGTTGCGGATTTCCTTAGATGCCTTCTTACCGAAATTGGTTCTGGCAACAGCGTTCAATGCTAATGTTTTCATTTTCTTTAATTTTGTGTTACTCAAAAATTTAATTGTTTGCCTTAAATTTTCCCATCACACGGGTCTTCTAAAAAGCGGCGCAAAGGTAGTATTATTTCCACGAATGCACAAATATTTTATTCAAAATCATCCAAGCTAAAATCAATGGGCTTATACGGCTCATTTTCTGCACTTTCCAAAGATTCTTCTTCACGATTGACATATTTTTCGAAAAGTTGCGGCTGGTTCTGACGAATAAAGCCGATCATATCCATCAAGCAATCCGTAAAACGCTGCATATCTTCGGGATACAAGAAAATTTTATGCTTTTCAAAGCTAACTTCAGGCGCCGCACCCGGACCATTATCATGCACATTGCGTTTGCTTTCCGTAATGGCAAGATACCATTCTTCGTTGCGACTCTGCTTTACATCAAGGTAATAAATTCGTTTTCCAGCCTTCACCGATTTGCTGTACACGATATCTTTCTTATCCACTTCTTTTGAATCCGGATATCTTTTCTTAAAGAATTCCATTTTAACACTTTTTTATTAAATCGTCGTATTCGAGTTTTATATTTAGCAAAATTAAGTAAAATTTCATATTTATGCAATTAATATTAAAAATCTTTCGAGCATTTCTCAAATTCTTCCCAAAAGCGAAAAGCGCGCTGTAAGCCCCTTAAAAAAGATGCCGACCGCTTTCCAAATTGAAAATAGATTGTTACTTTTGCGGCGTTTTTAAAACAAACCCAAATGATTAACCGCGTTCTTATCCGTTCCAAAGTATTGCAAATGGTGTATGCATATTATCAGAAAGAAAATGCATCACTGTATGATAGTGAAAAAGAATTCATCGAGAGCTTGGAAAAAAGCTATGAATTGTACCATTATCTATTGTTATTGATGTGCGACATTACCTATTATGCCGAAAAGCGCATTGATATTGGACGAAACAAATATCTTCCCACGGAAGAAGAAAAAAATCCCAACACTCGTTTTATTGACAACAAGTTTGTAGCCCAATTGAGGGAAAATCATGCTTTGGATCATTTCGTGAATACCCACAAAATTAGCTGGGATCAGCACGAACAAGTAATCAAAGCCTTGTACGAGCAAATCGTAACGTCGCCGGCCTACCTTGAATATATGCAAGCTGATAGCTGCAGCTACGAAGACGACAAGGAAGTTTGGCGCAAGATTTTCAAGCAGACCATCAGCAATGGCACCGAATTGGCCGAAGCAATGGAGGAAAGTTGCATTTACTGGAACGACGACCTGGACATTGTTTTGACCTTCGTTATCAAGACTATCAAGCGATTCGAAGAAGAAAAAGGCGCCGAACAAGAATTACTGCCCATGTTTAAGGATGCCAGCGACAAATTGTTTGCCCTGCAATTGTTCAGAGCTTCCATTCAACGAGGTGACGAATATCGCCAACTGATTATGTCGTCGGTAAAGAACTGGGAATTGGAAAGATTGGCCATGATGGACTTGCTGATTTTGCAGATTGCTTTGGCCGAAATCATGGAAATCGAAGAAATCCCTTTGAATGTCAGCTTCAACGAGTATATCGATTTGGCAAAAGTATTCAGTACCGAAAAGAGCGGCACCTTCATCAACGGAACCTTGGATCATTTGGTGCAACAGCTCAAGAAAGAAAACAAATTATTTAAAAACTGATAATTATGACTACTTTAAACATTTTATTGCAAGCCGCTAATGGCGGTGCACTTGGAAGTTTCCTTCCTTTGATCCTTATCTTTTTGGTAATGTGGTTGTTCATGATTCGTCCTCAGAACAAGAAGCAAAAAGAAATCGAAAAGGCTCGCGCCGCCTTGAAACCCGGTGACAAAGTGATTTCAAACAGCGGTATTTATGGCAAACTTCGCGAAGTTAAAGAAGACTCTTTCATCGTTGAAATTTCTGAAAACGTAAGAGTTCGCTTCGAAAAATCTTCTATTTTCGCTGTTCCCAGCGCTGCTCCCGCCAAGGAAGAAAAGAAGAAAGAAGACAAATAATCTGTCTCAATATGAAAATGGGTATTTGGCAACAAATCAGAAAAACACTTTCTGACATTTTGGTTTCGCTCTCCCATCTCAGGAACGGCGAAATGCTCAGTTTTTTGTATTTTCTGCTGATTGCCACGGCGATATGGTTTTTGCACACCACCCAAAGCGAGTTGCAAAGCACCATCACCTACCCTATTCATTATACCGAGTTGCCCGGACATATCACCGTCAGCAACCGTTTACCCAATAGCATACAGGTCAGCATCAAGGATAAAGGTGCCCGCCTGTATGCTTATCATTTCAAGCGCAAGAAGAATGCTTTGAACATCGATTTGATGGCGCTGAAAAACAAGGATGGCATCTGCCGCGTTCCTACCAAAAATTTCGAATCGAGAATTTACAACCAGTTGAATCCCAGCGCACAGATTCTTCGCATCCAACCGGATAGTCTCGTGGTCTACTTCGTTGAAAACGAGAGAAAAAACATTCCTATCGAATTGAATGCCGACATCACTTTGGCCGATCAGCACATGTTGACCGGAGAAATTGAGATTCTACCTAAATCGATTAATGTATCTGCGCCGAGCGAAATTCTCGAAAGCATCAAAACGATTGAAACAGAGAAACTTGTATTGAACGAACTTTCCGATACCACCTACGCGAGCATCACGCTGAAAGAAATTGACGGACTGCGTTTCGAACAACAAAAAGTGGACATCATGGTGCCGGTAGAAGCCTTTACGGAATGTTCTTTCGACATCAGTTTGCAAGCCATTGATTTTCCGCAAGGTTATAGTCTTAGAACCTTCCCCCAGAAAGTAAATATCCGTGCTTTGGTTCGCGAATCGCTTTATCCGCAAATCAAGGCCGAAGATTTTGTGATCGGTATCAAGTACGAAGACCTGATACAAACATCCGGCTCGCTGATACAACCCCAGATCATCAGCACGCCTTCTGACATTAGAAGACTGATTATCAAGCCTGGACAAGTTGAATGCCTGATTGAAAAGCTATGATTTGTATCGGCATCACTGGTGGTATAGGCAGCGGCAAATCTGTAGTAGCTGCCATTTTTTCTAGCATGGGCATTCCTTGCTATCTGGCCGACGATGCCGCAAAATCGCTCTACGAAAAAGATGCCGAATTACGTCAAACCATGAAGCTGGCTTTCGGCGAACACATCTTCAAGAACGAAATACTAGATAGAGCCGCCTTAGCCCAAATCGTCTTTAACCAGCCAGACAAACTCCAGCAGCTCAACCATTTGGTTCATCCTGCCATCGGTCGCGACTTTCAAACATGGAAAGCCTCGCAAAGCGCCCCTATCATTGCATTTGAAAGCGCCTTGTTGTTTCAATCGGAAATGGGATTAGATTTCGATAAAAGTATAGCTGTTACCGCGCCCGAAGATATTCGCATCGCCAGAGTTTGCCGACGCAATAATACTTCGCCAGAAGAAGTCAAATCGCGCATGCAACACCAATGGCCTCAAGAAGAAATAGCCGAGAAGGCCGATTTCGTGCTTGTCAACGACAATCGACAAGCCATCTTACCCCAAGTTTTGAATATACTAAATCAATTATAAACCATTATGTTACGTAAAATTTTATCTATCGCCGGCAAGCCCGGTTTGTACAAACTGATTTCTCAGGGCAAAAACATGCTTATCGTTGAATCTTTGATTGACGGTCGTCGTATGCCTTCTCACAACCAAGACAAGGTGGTTTCTTTGGGCGAAATCGCCATTTACACCGAAGACGAAGAAATGCCTTTGCGCGAAGTATTGGCTTTGATCAAGGAACACGAACAAGGCGCCCAAATCAGCAGCATCGACATCAAGAATGGCAGCGAAAGCAGCTTGCGCGAATACATGGAAAGCGTATTGCCCTCTTACGACAAAGATCGCGTGCGCGTATCAGACATGAAGAAATTGTTCAGCTGGTACAATTTGCTGATTTCCACCGGCAATGATGATTTCTCTGCACCTCAGGAAGAAACTCCGGCCGAATAAGCAAAGTCTCGCCTGAAGAAACAATGCGGCCGCGTCAAAGCTTCACTTTGACGCGGCCGCATTTTATAACAGGCTCCATCAGCCCATGGACCAAGTCTTACTCGAAGATACCCAGCGAATCGCAGTAGGAAATTTCAGCATCTACGATGAAACCAACCTCATCTTGCTCGATGGCCATCTTTTCCTTCTTGGCAGCCTTGTACACAAAAGCCGACAATTCATCCAAATCGATTTCAACCGTATCGTCATCATCCTTGAGATAACCTTTTTGGTCGTAATAATCGTAAATGGTATCCAGCAGATAATACAAATCGTCGTCGCTGAATTTAGCTTTCATTTCTTGAGGAATATGATTACGGATAAAAGCAATTGCAGCTTCATCATCGTATTCCAGAGGATCTTTTACATCATTTGCCATAGTTGTTACTTTTTCATTGATTCGTATACCTTGTTTTCGATTTCTTCGGCCAATTCAGGATTATCACGCAAGCAAGTCTTTGCTGCTTCGCGACCCTGAGCCAAACGTGTTTCATTGTAAGAATACCAAGAACCGCTCTTCTTCAAGATTCCCAGTTCTGAGGCAACGTCCACAATTTCACCCACCTTAGACACACCTTCGCCATACATGATATCAAATTCAGCTTTGCGGAATGGAGGAGCCACCTTGTTCTTCACCACTTTCACACGGGTCTGGTTACCCAAGATTTCTTCACCATCCTTGATTTGTCCCACACGACGGATATCCAAACGAACAGAAGCGTAAAATTTCAAAGCATTACCACCGGTAGTGGTTTCAGGATTACCAAACATCACGCCGATTTTTTCACGCAACTGGTTGATAAAGATACAAGTCGTATTGGTTTTGCTAATCGTGGCCGTCAATTTACGCAAGGCCTGAGACATCAATCTTGCCTGCAAGCCCACTTTATTGTCGCCCATATCACCTTCCAATTCAGCCTTGGGAGTCAATGCAGCCACAGAGTCGATCACCACGATATCTACCGCAGAAGAACGAATCAACTGATCGGCAATTTCCAAAGCCTGTTCACCATTATCAGGTTGTGAAATCCAAAGGTTTTCAATATCGACGCCCAGTTTTTCTGCATAGAAACGGTCGAAAGCATGTTCTGCATCGATGAAAGCAGCGATACCGCCGGCCTTCTGCGCTTCTGCAATGGCATGGATAGCCAATGTGGTTTTCCCTGAAGATTCCGGACCATAGATTTCGATAATTCTACCACGAGGATAACCACCAACGCCCAGCGCCAAGTTCAGACTGACAGAACCGGAAGAAATCACCGGAACATCTTCTATCTTATCGTCGCCCATTTTCATAATGGAGCCTTTACCATAATTCTTTTCGATTTTTTCCATCGCCATCTGCAAAGCTTTCAGCTTTTCCGCAGAAGGTCCATTGGAAACCTGTACGTTTTCGTTTTCTTTTGCCATAATTACTTTATCTTAATTTGTTTTACATTCTCGGCTCAAAGATAATATGAGAAGGAGGCTTTGTCAAGTGTTTTTTATCATTATGTTAATAAATTATTTCTATCAAAACGTATTTAAAAACACAATAACTTATAAAACAACGAATTACAATCGCATCATAAAACCTAAAACAAGATCAAAATTTCTTAGTCAACTCATATTGCTTTGTGTTTACAAAAGTACAATTTCCATCGGAACTACGAAATCTTAGAAGTGTTTTTTCACTAACTTTGCAGAAGATAGGATGCGGCTCGGCATAGAAACCAAGCAAGCTTATTTCTCTGCTCTCGCCTTTCACTATCTCGAAATTCTTTCTAACACACACAATTAAAATTATGAAAAATCTGGTAGTCTTGTCGGGTGCGGGCGTCAGCGCAGAAAGTGGCATCAAAACTTTTCGCGACAGCGACGGTCTTTGGGAAAATTATCCCGTGGAAGAGGTGGCCAGCATCGAAGGATGGTATCGAAACTCGGCACTCATGCTGCAGTTCTACAACGAAAGACGCAGGCAAATCGCTCAGGCCGAGCCCAATCTCGCACATAAAAAAATCGCCGCACTAGAAAGTTGTTTCAACACCACAGTGGTAACACAAAACATTGACAATCTGCACGAAAGAGCCGGAAGCAAAAACATCATCCATCTGCATGGCGAGGTAACCAAAGTTCGTCCGGAAAATTGCCGCGCAGACGAAGAAGGCGTCATTGACATCGGTTATCGCGATATTAATATAGGTGATTGCGACAAAAACGGCGTACAACTGCGACCGCATATCGTGTGGTTCGGCGAGGAAGTGCCCATGATGTCAGCAGCCATCCAAGCCGTCGAACAAGCGGATATTCTGTTGGTTATCGGTAGTTCTTTGGCGGTATATCCCGCTGCCGGCTTGGTTCATTACACGCGAAAGGATTGTAAGATTTTCCTGATTGATCCCAAACCCATCCATATCGCCGGACTGAATTTCACTCAAATACAGGAAGTTGCTTCGGTCGGCATGGAAAAATTCATCGAGATTCTACGGAAGAATGAAAATTTTTAGAAAAAATCTGTCAAACTTTTTTTCAATTCAAAATATTTGTCTACTTTTGCACCCGCTAATGCAAAACAACAGAAATTAAATTAATTCAACTATGGCAACAAAACTGAGATTACAAAGACATGGTCGTAAGAGCTATGCTTTCTATTACATTGTTGCAGCCGACAGCAGGGCACCACGTGATGGTAAATTTATTGAACGATTGGGTTCGTACAATCCGAACACTAATCCTGCTACAGTAGATTTGAACTTCGAACGTGCTTTGTATTGGCTCAACGCAGGTGCTCAACCCACCGACACTGTACGTAACATCTTCTCTAAAGAAGGCGTATTGCTGAAGAAACACCTCATGGGTGGTGTAGCTAAGGGCGCTTTCAACGAAGAAGAAGCAGAAAAGAGATTTAATGCTTGGAAGCAAGGTAAAGATGCTGCTTTGAACGCTACTATCGCTAGCTTGAAGAGCGCACAACAAGCCGAAGCCAAAGCTCGCAAAGAAGCCGAAGAAGCTGCACACAAAGCAAAAGCTGAAGCTGTAGCTAAGAAATTGGCCGATTTGAAAGCTGCTGAAGAAGAAGCCGCTGCTGCAGAAGCAGTTGCTGAAGAAGCTCCCGCAGCCGAAGAAGCTCAAGCATAAGAAATAAACGACTGAAACACGAATCAGTTACTCTCAATCAAGACTGATTCGGTTTGGAGGGATGGCAGAGTGGTCGATTGCGGCGGTCTTGAAAACCGTTGACCTGAGAGGGTCCGGGGGTTCGAATCCCTCTTCCTCCGCTGAAAGCCGAAAGGCAGTAAACTGAGTCAAGATGAAAATTTTGGCTCAGTTTTTTTATTCATAGCAACAGCCTATTCATTCATGCAGTTCAATTCTTTGGAGTATGCCCTATTTCTGCCCATCGTATTCGGGCTGTATTGGCTTGTCTTTCCGCAACATCTGAAAAGACAGAACCTGCTCATTGTGGCTGCTTCCTATATTTTTTACGCCTGCTGGGATCTTCGTTTTCTTTTTCTGATTGCCTTTACATCCTTCTGCAGTTGGTGGAGCGGCTTGCTTATCGAAAGAGCACAACGCAAAGACAATACATCCACAAGCGGCAAAAACATCCTTATCTGCAACCTGGTAATCAACCTACTGATTTTAGGATTCTTCAAATATTACCATTTCTTTGTTGACAACTTTATTGATCTGCTCCGACTATTCGGCATACATCAGCAAGCCAGCAGCCTAAAAATCATACTTCCGGTAGGCATCAGCTTCTATACTTTCCAGGCACTGAGTTACAGCATCGATGTTTATCGTCGGAAAATTCCAGCTACCAAAGACATCGTTGCCTTTTTTGCCTTCGTGAGTTTCTTTCCGCAACTGGTAGCCGGTCCCATAGAAAGAGCCAAGCAACTCTTGCCACAATTCGAACAAGCTAGACGATTCCAGCCCGAATTAGCCGTGGACGGATTGCGCCAGATCTTATGGGGACTCTTCAAAAAAGTGATAGTAGCCGATCATTGCGCCCTCTTCGTCAATGAAATTTTCGACAACTACAGCCAGGAGCCGGGCAGCCGTCTGCTTTTGGCGGCCATTTTCTTCGCCTTCCAGATTTATGGCGATTTTTCCGGTTATTCCGATATAGCTATCGGAAGCGCTAAATTATTCGGCATCAAACTGATGCGCAACTTCAAGTTGCCATATTTCAGCCGAGATGTAGCCGAATTCTGGCGTCGTTGGCATATTTCGCTCAACACCTGGTTTGTCGATTATCTGTATATTCCTTTGGGAGGCAGTCGACCGGAGATTCCAGACACATGCAAGCATCCGCAATGCCTCCGTCAAGCGAAAATTATCCGCAACACCTTGATTGTTTTCTTGTGCAGTGGTTTGTGGCATGGCGCCAATTGGAGTTTTGTAGCCTGGGGCGCTTATCACGCCATATTGTTTATTCCTCTCATTATCACCGGAAAGAACAAAAGATTCAGCCAAGACATCGCCCAAGGCAAACTATTTCCCTCACTAAAAGAATGCTGGCAAATGCTGACCTGTTTCGCCTTGGTGGTTTTGGGATGGATTTTCTTCCGTGCCGAAAGCATCCAAGAGGCTTTTGCCTATATCGGAAGAATGCTGCAGGTGGAAAGTTTACGCGCTTTTTATCTTTTCTTCACGTGGGAAAGAGTTCGACAGACATCCATGGCCATCCTGCTGATGCTTGTTTTAGAATGGTTTAGCCGCCACCAAGAACATCCGTTATGCCTGCCACAAATAAAGCATCGCGGCCTCAGATGGCTCATTTACCTGCTGTTTATCCTGGCGCTGTTTGCATTCCAAGTGGAAGAAGAAATCCAATTCATTTATTTTCAATTCTAAGCCATGAAAAACTTTCTGTTGAAATCGCTCGGATTTTTCCTTCTGCTCGTCCTTGTATTCGGAGGCTTCGAATGGGCACTGCGTCGTATTCCCAACGATTATAACTACAAAGCCACTTATTACCGTCATCACGATAAAGAGATAAAGATTTGGAATGTAGGCAGTTCGCACGCGTATTACGGCATCAATCCGGATTATTTTGAAAAGACCGCCTTCAATGGTGCGCATGTATCGCAAAGCCTTGATTTCGACTTGAAACTATTGCGAAAATACATTCGCCGAATGGATAGCTTGGAAGTTTTTATTCTGCCGGTATCCTATTTCAGTTTATTCAGTCGCTTGGACAAAGGCGCGGAAGCTTGGCGATGCATCAATTACAGCGAATATCCGCTTACCCAATTCGGTCTAAGAAAGAACCTGCGCATCTTCGGCGACCAAGCCGCTTTCGACCGCGCCATAGAAGGACTTCGGGGCGCGCGCAATGATAGAAGTTGTCTGGAGAACGGCATAGGTTCGGCTTTCCGCTACGAAAACAGATACGTACAATTGGACAGCATTGCTGCCGTTTCCGCCGCGCGACATAAGAAAAGTTTGCATCGGAAAATCATGGCGCAAAACGAATCTTATATCAAGCAGATGGCCCGACTCTGCCAAAAGCACCAAGTGAAGATACTCTTGCTGAGCACGCCCGTTCATCAGAGCTATTACCAACTGCTGGACAGCACGCAACTGGCTATCACACGCGAAACATGTCATCGCATAGCGGCCGATTTTCCCCATTGTCACTACTTGGATTGGATGCAGGACGAGCGCTTTGTGACGGAAGATTTTTTCGATGCCGATCATTTGAACCACCTGGGCGCCATCAAACTAACGCAATACCTGAACGATTTTATCCGGGATTTTTCCGAAAACAAGGAATAAAAAGCCCAGACAATTATTTGTGTAAGTCGGAACTCTATTGTACCTTTGAAAGCTCTCGAAGTTCGACTAGAGAACATCATATAACATATTGAATAACAACTTTTTAAGAAAAGGCCGATGGGCCAATTCTGCTTATAGATCAAGATATGGAAATTACAGGTAAAATCATTAAAAAATTGCCTTTGGCTAGTGGCGAAGGTCGTAATGGAACGTGGAGACGTCAGGAATATGTGTTGGAATATGGCGACCGTTTCCCCAAGCAAGTTTGTTTTAGTCTGATGAATGCTCGCATCGATCAATATCCCATGGAAATTGACGAAGAAGTAACCGTTTCTTTCGACATCGAAAGCCGCGAGTACAACGGACGTTATTATACCAGCGTTTCTGCCTGGAAGGTTGACAAAGCACAAGCCGGCGAACAAGCTGCTTACCAAGCTCCCGCCGCTCAGCCCATCAACAACGCTACTCCGGTTGCTCCCGATTTCAACAGCGACAACGACAGCGACGATTTGCCTTTCTAATCAACAGAAAGCCTTGCTATATCAACCCAAGCTAAGCATCCTTAGTTTGGGTTATTTTTTTATCCGCCAAATGCTTGCAGCGCAGCACAAAAAAAAGAGACTGCTTCCGCCAGGGAAACAGTCTCCAGAATCAGTTTGGACGCAAAGTCTACTTGATATCCACTTCTTCTTTCATATCAATTTCAAGACCTTTGCGATCGTAAAATGCATACTGCAAGTAACTCATAGCCTGCGAAGGAATAATCTTCAGGCCACAGGCAAAGCGACGTCGCCATTGCCATTTCAAAGAGGACAAACCTCCTTTTTCGATAAATGCTGCCACATAAGGATGCACCATCAAGGTGAATCTCCTCATTTTTTGTTTGTGGGCCAAATACTCAATTTTACCGGCCAACATATCGGTAAACAGGATAGAAGAACGAATCTCACCTTTACCAAAACAGGTAGGACAAACTTCGTTGGTTTGGATGAAGGTCTGCGGACGAACCCTTTGACGCGTAATCTGCATCAAACAAAACTTGCTGAGAGGCAAGATGTTGTGCTTGGCTCTGTCGTTGGCCATGTTTTCGCGCAAACGGTCAAAAAGTTTCTGACGATTCTCCCCTTCCACCATATCGATAAAATCGACCACAATAATACCACCCATATCACGCAAACGCAACTGACGGGCAATTTCGTCTGCGGCGGCAATGTTCACCTCGTAAGCATTGGCTTCCTGACCCTCCTTCGAACGAGTGCGGTTGCCACTGTTCACATCGATAACATGCATTGCCTCGGTATGTTCTATCACCAGATAAGCGCCACTTTTGATGGAGACCACTTTTCCCAAGCCCGACTTAATCTGCTTGGTCACTGCGAAGTGATCGAAAATAGGAATCTCCTTGTTGTACAGTTGTACAATCTCCGATTTCTCTGGCATGATAATGCTTACGTAATCTTTGATTTCATCGTAAACTTCCGGAGAATTCACATGAATAGCCTCGTAAGAAGCATTGAGCAAATCACGTAACAGAACCACCGTACGGCTGGTTTCTTCAAAAATAAGTTGAGGCGCCTTGATGCTAGGCTGTTGCAATTTCTGCACCATATCGTCCCAGCGTTTCAACAAGACCTTCAACTCATTGTCCAGTTCTTCCACCTTCTTGTTTTCGGCCACCGTTCTGACGATAACACCGAAACCCTTGGGTGTAATACTCAGCAATAATTGTTTAAGACGCGCGCGCTCTTCCTGCGACTTGATCTTGGTTGATATAGAGACCTTGTCGGAGAACGGCATCAGGATAAGAAAACGGCCGGCAATGGAGATTTCCGATGTCAGACGAGGTCCTTTGGTAGAAATAGGTTCTTTGGCAATTTGCACCAAAATTTCCTGACCAGGTTCAAGTACATCGGCAATCAAACCATCCTTGGCGATATCGGCCTGCATCTTAAACTTGCTCAAAGGAGAGGCTTTCTTTTTACGCTGCTTAAGGTGCTCCAGATAAGCCTTTTGCGACAAATACTGAGGCCCCAAATCGAGGTAATGCAAGAAAGCGTCCTTTTCATAGCCCACATCCACGAAAACAGCATTTAGACCGGGCATCAACTTGCGAACCCGACCCAGAAAGATGTCGCCCACCGAGAAAGACAGATTTCGGCTTTCCTTCTGAAACTCAACCAAACGGCTATTTTCCAGAACGGCCAAAGAAACTTCCTTGGGTTGAACATCTACAATTAATTCTGTTGTCATAAGATGATTGTTGTTTAAACACAAAGAACAAACCATAACAGTTTGTTCTTTATGAATTAAGTAAAGAAAGAATTATTTCTTTTTATGTCTATTCTTTCTCAATCTTTTTTTACGTTTGTGAGTAGCCATTTTATGGCCTTTTTTCTTTTTTCCGCTTGGCATAATTGTAAAAGATTAAAAATTATTTCTTTACTTCGATCATAAAGCTCTTAGCAGGCTTGAATGAAGGAATATTGTGTTCGGGGATGATAATGGTAGTGTTCTTAGAGATGTTACGAGCAGTCTTTTGAGCTCTTTTCTTAACAACGAAACTACCGAAACCGCGCAAATATACATTTTCTTCCTTAACCAAAGAAGACTTGATGGTTTCCATCATAGCCTCAACAACGTTCAGAACAGTTGCTTTTTCTACACCTGTAGATTTGGCGATCTCGTTTACGATATCAGCTTTAGTCATTTTAATTGAATTTTAAGATTATACATTAATTGTTCACATTTCTTTTTTGGGCTTGCAAATATAGAGCAAAATTTCCACAAAAAGAACTATCCACATTATTTTTTAGTAAAAAATCACCTCAAACAAAATATCTGATAATCAGATAATTATATTTTATCTCGAACAATTCGGGGAATTTACAAGAAAAAATAACTTACTTTGCATGCAATAAGCAACACCAAGAGTATCAAGTATATGGACATTCATCAGAAACTTTGCGAATGGTATCGACTGAATCAAAGGGATTTGCCTTGGCGAAAAACCAGTGATCCCTACAAAATTTGGCTATCGGAAATCATCCTGCAACAAACCAGGGTGCAGCAAGGTTTACCTTATTATATAGACTTCATCACGCATTATCCGAAAGTGGAAGATCTGGCCGCTGCGCCCGAAGACGAAGTACTGCGCCATTGGCAAGGACTGGGCTATTACAGCCGGGCACGCAACCTGCATCGGACGGCCAAAATTGTTGTGCAAGACCACGGCGGAAAATTTCCGGACACTTACCAAGGCTTATTGTCGTTGAAGGGAATCGGTCCGTACACGGCTGCCGCCATCGCATCCTTTGCTTACGGCTTGCCACACGCAGTTGTCGATGGTAATGTATATCGCGTTCTATCAAGACTTTACAATATTGATACCAATATTTTGGACAACAAAGCTAGAGGCATTTTTCAAAGTTTGGCAGAAGCCAGCATGCATCCCGAAGAAGCCGCCACTTTCAACCAGGCCATCATGGAATTCGGCGCCCTGCAATGCCTTGCCCAACAGCCACTTTGCAAAGATTGTCCCTTGCAGGATCATTGCCTGGCTCATGCAGCACATTGCGTTCACGAACGCCCCGTTAGAATCAAAAAATCGGAACGCAAGCATCGCTATTTGCATTATCTATTTTTCTACAATCGGGAACATACCTGGATTCAGCAACGACAAGGCAAAGATATCTGGCATCACTTATGGGAATTTCCTTTGTGGGAAGAAGACAGTCTGTACGAATGGAACGAACTGATAGACAGACATCCTGAGATAAGCGCCTATTACAGACAAGACAGCGTTTTCTACCCCAGCTTTGATTGCAGCCATCAACTGACTCACCAACAATTGCACGCGCGATTTTTTCCCATCAAAATAGAGGATGATAGCGAAGCTTTGTCGGAACATTTTACAAAGATAACACTCGCAGAATTGGACACTTACGCTTTTTCACGACTAAGTCTGAAATTCTTAGAAAAATTTAATTTTTAGTTATTGTTAATTTTTTATTTGTTTTTCCACAAAAGCGGTCGTATATTTGACGCGAATTTCTACAATAATTCATTAACTGTTTAAAACTATTATTATGATCAACAAAGTAATTCTGGTGGGCAATGTGGGCAAAGATCCCGAAGTCCGCTATCTAGAAAAAAATGTAGCCGTTGCACGTTTCTCCCTGGCTACCAGCGAAAGAGCCTATACCAACGCCAAAGGTGTATTGGTGCCCGAAAAAACAGAATGGCACAATATCGTGGTTTGGCGAGGATTGGCCGAAGTGGTGGAAAAGCATGTCCGTAAAGGCACGCAAGTCTACATCGAAGGAAAAATCACCTACAACCAATGGGTGGACAAAGCCAAAGTGAGTCACGTAGCTACCGAAATCATTGCCGACACCTTGCAACTTTTGGGCAAGAAGCCCGATGAGCAACCCGCGCCTTTGCAGGTTGAATACAAGGAAAGCGCCAGCGAAATAGAACAATTACCCAAAGCCGGCGATGAGGATATCAACGATTTAGCCTTTTAAGAGATGAGTTTATTCCGGATGATACATCGGGAAGATTACGCTGTGGCGATATGGCGGCTCGAAGAAAGTTCCGTGGAACTTTCTTCGAGCTTAGCCTCGCAATGGGGGCAAGCCTTCCATTGCCCATATCCCAACGAAAAGCGTCAACAGGAGTTCTTCGCTTGCCGTAAGGCGGCTTCTGCCCTGCACATCCATCCGGAACAAATCGACAAACATCCTCAAGGATGGCCCATCCTCAAAAACGAAGGTGGATTCATCAGTTTCTCTCACAGCAAGCATTTTGCCGCCGTGCTCTATAGCGGCACACAAGCGAACATAGGCATCGACATCGAACATATCAGTGCAAGGTTCATCAAGATAGCTTCGCGTTATCTCAGCCCGCAAGAATGGAAAGATGTACAAGCTCGTTTTAGCGAAAAGGAAGAAATGCTGCGTATTCTCTGTCTTTATTGGACGGCCAAAGAAGCCTTATTCAAAGCGGTTCATAGCCAAAACATCGACTTTCAACAAGCCTTCCAAATAGATCCAATCGAGCAATTAACGGATGAAGGCTGCCTGAACGCACACTTTGGACCGCAAGAATACAATCTGCATTATCGTTTTGAGGAAGATTTTTGCTACTGCATCTGCATCGCCGCATGATAAGAGCGGCGACAAATCGCTTTACTTGCGGTTTTTAAGCATGATCCAGATAATAATCGGCGCTCCCACCAAAGAAGTGATAGAGTTGATGGGGAAACTAGCATTGAACACCGGCATCTGAGAAAGGATATCGCAAACCAGCAAAAGCGACGAACCACAAAGCATACAAAGCGGCAACAATCGTCTGTGCGACCAGTCATTCACTAAACCTCGGGCAATATGCGGCACGGTGATGCCCACAAATGAAATCGGGCCGGCAAAAGCAGTGATACCGCCGCTGAGCAAGGCAGTGGTCAATATCAACATAAATCGGACACGCGGCAAAGAGATGCCCAAAGTTTGCGCGTAGGATTCACCCAACATCAGCACATCCATTTCTTTGCACATCAGGAAAGCCAAAAAGATACCGAAAATAAAAATGGCGCCCAACACCGGCATCATCTGCCACGACACGGCACTAAGACTACCGAAAGTCCAAACCACGAAAAGTTTCAAAGATTCAGGATTGCTCAAACTCTGCAACAAGCTCACCACCGAAGAGGCGATATAACCCAACATCATCCCCACAATCAGGAGCGACACGATGTCCGGCATGCGTCTTGAGATGATTAAAATTAAAATCAATACCAAAAAGGCTCCCAAAATAGCCGCCAAAATAATCGACCAGGAAGTTGAGCCAAAGACAATACCGCCCATAGAGCCTAACATTACCAGCAGCGCCACGCCCAAACTGGCGCCCGAATTTACGCCCAACACATCCGGACCGGCCAATGGATTGCGAAACATCGTCTGCATCATCAATCCGGAAACGGAAAGCGCAGAGCCGGCAATAATAGCCGTCAGGGCTTTAGGCAATCGAAAGTTCAGCACTATGTCGGTGTGAATGGACGAATGTGTCTGCGGATGAAACAAGGCAGCCCACACATCGGCCAAAGGAATGCGAATATTCCCCAGACACAAGTCGGCTATCAAGAGGAGACAAAACAGCAACGACATCAAAATTATGGTTCTTGCGTAGGTCTTCATTTCATTGCAAAGCTACTAAAAAATTCCATTCTCGGTCGGTCATCAGATGCGGATGCAACAATTTGACAAAGTCGGAAAGCAAGAGATCGGGATGCGCCACACCTCTTTCCCAAAAATCGTTACCGCCCTGGGGCGTACTACAGCGATTGTAGGAATACACCGCTTTGTTTTTATAGGCATCGAACCAGGTATAGCGAGCGTCTTGCGCAGCCAAATCGGCCAAAGAACCAGCATCGGCACCCACCCAGATATCGCAATGTCCCATATCGCGAAGCACGCGTTCCAAATTCAAGGAAATACTGCCACTGGTGGTATCGTTTTCGAAAAGATAACTAGCGCCGGCATCACGGAAAAGTTGCGCCATATAACTACGACCACCGGGCACATACCATGTACCGCGGAAATTTTCTCCGGCCATCAAAGATTTCGGTTGATACAAACTATCTTCCGCCGCCATCGCTTTCAACTGATTATAGGCCTGCACGGTAGCTCGAAACAAGCTATCGGCCAAAGCCTCCTTATCGAAAAGCACCGCCATACATCGCAACCATTCGGCACGACCTAAAAGGTCTTTTTCCATCCACTCGTTGTTCTCGATAATGGGCAAAGAAGCGCTTCTCAAGAAATTGATCTTAGCATCCTGTTGTCCGTAACCGCTCCAAATGAGCGCATCCACTTGCAGAGCCAAGGTCTTTTCGGCATTAATGGAATAATTGTCGCCCAAATCCACCACCAAAGAAGCCGATGCTTTTTTTCGGAACTCCGGATGATAAACCATCGACAGATTACAAGAGCCTTTTACCGAAGCAAGCAAACCCAAGCGGTCGAGAAAACCGATATGTGTACACGAAGTGGTAGCAATCGTTTTCAAAGGAATTTGTATCGCTTGGGCATCCTCAGGCAAATTTTCGGGTTTCTGATGGCGATACAGATAATAGACAGCCGATTTTCCTCCCCAAGGATTATGCACCGTAAGTCTCTTATATTCGGAAAAATATTCTACAGCAAAGCCTTTGGCATAATATAGACGCATGCAAGAATCGGCCTTGGCTTCCGTAGCAAAAGCCATAGAACCGCCCGCCTTACGCGATGATTTTCCCGATGGTTGACAAGCACAAAAAAGCACACACAACGACAGGTATGCGCATAAAAAAAGGCGTCCTCGAAAAGACGCCCTCTGTGAGTTGTGAATCTTATTCAGCATCTTCAAAATTAGGAGCTGTAAGGTTGGGATCCACGGTCACTGCATTTTCAACTTGTTCTTTGATGGCAGATTCTTGTGCACCATCTTGAGCCTTAGGAATAAATGCGGTAGAAACTATGGAAAGTACCAACACGAAAGCAGCCAAAGCCCAAGTTGCTTTTTCCAAGAAATCGGTGGTCTTACGCACACCCATAATCTGATTTGAAGAAGCAAAACCCGATGCCAAACCGCCGCCTTTAGAGTTCTGAACCAAAACAATGAGAACGAGAACTACAGCAAGGATGAAGATTAAAATCGTGAATACCAAGTACATAGTGATTTATTTCTTTAAGTGAGTTAATAATTTTTCTAAAAATCTAATTTGGTCGGCAAAGTAAACACTTTTTTCTGGATTATTCAAGGCTAAAGTCTTTAATATTTCCAATGCGCGATGATATTTTTTCTGCTTCAGATAAATTTTCACCAAGGTCAAGGTCAAAGAGTCGGTGGGAAGGCTTTCCCAGGCTGATTCATAGAAGGTTTCCAAGCTATTTTCGGACGTGAATTCTTCTGGCTCAGCCACTTGCGCTACCGATTCCTGCACCGGCGAAATTTCTTCCTGAGGATGATCCATAAAAGCTTGAATGAGCGGCGATTCAAAAGCAACCTCTTGCTTGGGAGCTGCGTCCTCTTGCTCTTCCAACTGATAAGAAGCATACAATTTCTGCAAACTTTCCATGGCCTGATCGGGCGTTTCTAGCTCTGCATCGACGGCATTATCACCCAAAAAAGAATCAATCAAATCGAAAGCCTGAAGCGAAGAATCCGTTTCGGTCGTAAACTTTTTTTCCGGCTTCGTTTCCAAACCATGAATATAGGCAAACAGCTGCTGACGATGGGGCGAAGCCAAAGATGTTTTAAACAAGCAAGCCTCGTAAGACAAATCCTTAGATTGATGCAAAAGCTTAAGATAAAGCTCTTTAGCCGCAGCAAAGCAAGGATAAGCCCGCACCACATCTTCCAAGGGCGCCAAATGGTCCGAGGAAAGATTTTCGGGATGTTGCAAAGCTTGTATGAACAATTCCGGACTCATTACCAGTTGGCTACGGTTTTATTGAAAATACTTTCTGTGATTTCCTTGATAATTTCTTCCAGCAAGCTATCCTGTACATCGTCCAACATCTGGGTTGAAGGGAAAGTCTGATAAGCGCTGAAGCGTTGCTCGAAATCTTCTTTCTCGTTGTTGACATTCGTGAAACGCACATTCACCGTCATGGTCAGTTTGGTTTCGGAAGCATAACCATCGGCTTGTGCAGCCAAAGGCGTCAGGTCGTAACCCACAATTTCACCTTCCACGCGCAAATCACCCTCTTCGTTAACCACCTTCAGTTTGGTCTGTCGGGTATAAATATCTTTCAAAGCCTCGGTAAAAGTTTGAGACAAAGGAGGATAAACCAACAATGCCTGGTTAGGAAATTCTTTTACCGAAATCGTTTTGGTGGTATTGTAATCGATGGATGCACCATTGAATTTATAACTGATGGTGCAAGCCGTCAGCAGCGTCAAAAACAATAAGAGACTCAAATAGCTGGTTTTCATATCAATCCAAATGATACAACTTAATTTTACGATACAAGGTGCGCTCCGAAATATTCAGTTCCTCGGCTGCATTCTTACGACGACCGCCATGACGTTCCAAAGCCTTACGGATAGCATCTTTCTCCATATCTTCCAAAGACAGGGAAGCATCCACATATTCAGCCGTTTCTGCTTGCACGGGTGTCACATCCTTCAGCGGAATTTCCACCGATACAGGAACAGTCGAAACAGACACCGCAGGCTCTTCTTCGTAAATGGGATAAAGTTGCGACACGCGCGAAGCATCCACCTGATTGTTCTGCATCAAATCGTGCACCAAAGCCTTCAAATCGCGCATATCTTTCTTCATGTCGAAAAGCACCTGATATAGAATTTCGCGTTCGTTATTAAAGCTGCGATGCTGCGAAGCATGATCGTTCAACTCGCCGTAAAGCACCGGCATGGTATTGATGGATGTATCGATATAGTCCTTGATATCTTCAGCCGTAATTTCCTGTTGTTTAGCCAATACCGCCACGCGCTCGGCCAGATTTTTAAGTTCGCGGATATTGCCCGGCCAACGATAACTGAGCATCAATTGCTTGGCATCTTCGGTAAGTTGCACATTAGGCATACGATACATTTCCGTCACTTCGGAGGTAAATTTTCGGAACAGACGGAGAATATCATCGGGACGCTCACGCAAAGGTGGAACGATAATGGAAATGGCATTCAAACGATAATACAAATCGGCACGGAAACGACCACTACGAATGGCTTCCGACATATCCTGATTGGTTGCCGCTACCACTCTCACATTGGTTTTCATCACTTTAGATGCGCCTACGCGGATAAATTCACCCGATTCCAACACACGCAACAAACGCGCCTGCGTGGGCAAAGGCAATTCGGCCACTTCGTCCAGGAAAATAGTACCGCCATCGGCCACCTCAAAATAACCTTTACGGTCGGCAATCGCTCCGGTAAACGCGCCCTTCTCATGACCGAACAACTCCGAATCGATGGTACCTTCGGGAATAGCCGCACAGTTGATGGGATAATATGGTCCAAACTTACGACGGCTATATTGATGTATGATATTGGGAAAGAACTCCTTACCCGAACCGCTTTCGCCAGTCACCAAGACCGACAAATCGGTAGGCGCCACTTGCACAGCGATATCAATGGCACGGTTGAGCGCCGGCGTATCTCCAATAATCTGGAAACGCTGTTTGATTGCTATCAGTTCTTCTCTACTCATGACAAATGCAAATTAAATTTCATCTTCTTGTACCGGCAAATCGGACAAATCGCCCACTTGCTCGATATGTTGCTTACGCAAAGGATGACGATACATTTCCTCGTAACGTTCACGATTGCGATACACATCTATGGCTAAATAGAACGCTTCGCGGAACGAGCTTTCGTCGGCTGTCTGCTGGCCCACCAGATCGTAGGCGGTACCATGTGCCGGCGAGGTTCTGACTATGGGCAGTCCCGAAGTAAAGTTTACTCCTCTACCCTCACTCAAGGCCTTGAAAGGAATTAAGCCTTGGTCGTGATACATAGCCAAGACACCGTCGAAGAGTTTATATTTATCGCTGCTGAAAAAACCATCGGCGGGATAAGGACCATAACAATAAATACCTTCCTGTTGCAATTGTTCAATAGCCGGAATCAACACTTCCTGTTCCTGTTTTCCGATAAGACCATCATCGCCGGCATGAGGATTCAGTGCCAAAATGGCAATGCGAGGACGTTGGATAGCGAAATCGTACACAAGGCTTCTGTTCAGCAGTCGGGCCTTTTGCATAATCAAATCCATGGTGAGTTGCTGCGGCAAAGTATCGATAGCAATATGTCCGGTGGCTACCGCTACGCGCATCTTGTCGCAAACCATCAACATCAAGCCGGGCTGACCGTCGGCAAAAACTTCTTCCAGATATTCGGTGTGACCAGGAAAATGGAAAGACTCCGACTGAATGCAACTCTTGTTGATGGGGCCCGTTACCAAAACATCGATCAGACCGGCCTTCAAATCGGCGCAAGCCTTTTCAAGCGCCTGAAAAGCCGCCAATCCTGCCACTTTGGTAGCCTGACCCAAATCGACCTTCACATCTTCTTCGTTGCAATTGATGACACTCACAGCGCCATAAGCCGCATCATTGGCCGACTCTACGGTTTTCAATGCAAGATTGAGATCTAAATTTTTCTTATGATAAGCCGCCACCTTAGGCGATCCGTACAACACCACTGCATGCGGTTCGTAAAGTTCGGGAATAGCCAAATTCTTCAGTATCACCTCGTAAGAGATACTATTGATATCGCCTTGGGTGATACCTATTTTCAATTTTTCTTTCATCTGATTCAAGTTTACTGCTCGTTATGTTTGAATTCTCCCGGCAATTTCAGCGTATACAAAGCAGCTTCATTGTGCTTAAGCAAATTGCGTTTATCCTCTTCGGGAGCATAAATAAAAATCTCTGCGGTAACAATACGCTGGTTCTGTTCGTCCAATCGCGTAATACTTACATAAGGGCCACCCATCATATCGCCTTTCATTTCCCACAAACCTCTGATTTCCACAGCATATTTGCCATTGAAATTGATTTCGGTAAAAGTTTCTGGCCAAGCATCCTCGCGTCCCATATACGAACCTTCCGGTCCGCCGGGAATATTGGCTTTCATCACCGAATCGCGCTTGGCATTCAGATATTCCAGGGTAAAGGTATTTTTATCGGTATAAGGATAGCTGTAAATCACCATATCCTGATGCTTGCGCTGACGGTCGTTGGAAAGCCAGATGAAATTTTCGCCCACTTTGAATCTTTCCATAAATTTAGGCACCTGCACTTCGTAACCCATCTTCAACATCACCAAACGAGACAACTCACGATTGTGGGTTCTTTTGATATACTGCAAGTTGCGCTTACGTTCTGCCAACTCGAAATATTGATAGATCAGTTCCTTTTCATCTTGAACAAACTTGGCAAAACTTTCATTATCGGGAGCCACGATGCGCATCACAAGCTGACTATTAGCCCACATATCTTCCGTAACATGAATTTTTGGACGAGAATAGATATGCGAAATTTCCACCAAAAGGATATTGCGAACCGGCTTCAACAAACCATCGAAATCGGCATTGTCACAACGGGAAATCTTAAAGCGCGGCTCCGATTGCGGCAAGGCCGGCACATCTGCATCGAGCACTTCGAAAAGTGCGCGACCCTGAGGCGCTTCCCAATCGCTTTTATCCATCACCACCAACAATTCCCAAGGTGCCCCTACCGAATTTACAGTCAAGGGATTATTAATGCTTTTCTTACGGCAAGAGCTCATGCCCATCAACAGCAGAAAGGCCAAAGCCATGTATACAAATTGTCTTTTTTTCATCTTGAAAATATTTATGCGAAACGCGCAAAGATACAACAAAGGCTTGCGAGAAGCCAACAAAATTATGACTTTTTGTCAGTTTTTTGCAGTTGTAGACAAAAGTCCGCAGGCCGCCTGAATATCTTCTCCACGTGAAGCTCTCACGGTGGTTTGCAAATCGCGGGCATTCAGAAAATCGGCAAAAGCTTGAATTGTTTCCTCTGACGAAGGCGCAAAGGGACTATCGGGAATACGATGAAAACGAATCAGATTCATGCGACATTTCAAGCCATTCAAGAGCGACAAGAGTTTGCGGGCATGCGCCAAACTATCGTTCATGCCATCAAACATGATGTATTCGAACGACAATCTGCGTTGATGCGCAAAGTCGTAGGCCTTCAGGGTCTGCAATATATCCGAAATGGGATAAGCCTTCTGAGCCGGTATCCATTCTTTACGTTGTAAAGCATCGGGACTATGCAGACTGATAGCAATATGTACCGAGGTTTCCTCCAATACACGCTTCAAACCCGGCAGCAATCCGATAGAAGACAAGGTGATACGCTTCGGACTCCAGGCAAAAGCTTTCTCGTCGGTGAGAAGACGGATAGCAGTCAACACCGCTTCGATATTGTCGCAAGGCTCGCCCATTCCCATGAACACCAGATTGGTGAGCGACGTGGAATCTTCGATAGAAAGTACTTGATTCAGAATTTCATGCGCAGCCAATGAGGCCTTGTAACCCATGCGTCCGGTCATACAGAAAGCACAATGCATCTTACAGCCCACCTGCGAAGACACGCAAAGCGTCGCCCTATCGCGATCGGGAATATACACCGCTTCTATACCAATACCGCTTGCCGTAGCAAAGAGATATTTCTTGGTACCATCTTTCGACACCGCACAGGCCACCGGATCGGCCAAGCCAAGACTGGCATGTTCTTTCAGAAAGGCCCTGTGTTTAAGAGAAATGTTGGTCATTTCGTCGAACGATCTCACACGCTTCACATAGATCCAATCCATCAACTGTGAAGACATGAAGGCCGGCAACGACTGCGCTTTGAGCCATTGCTTCAATTCGTCCTGCGTTTTACCTAGCAGTATATATTTTTCTGTATCCATCCTATCCTTGTATATTGGGAAAAAAGAGGCTGCGCCATTCATCTGCACAGCCTCTCTGTTATATTATCCGTATGTAACAGGCTTCCACCTGTTTGTTGTCATTAATAGAAGCGAATACGGCTATCTTCGATATTAGCAGCATCCATAACCGCCTGCATAGCCTGATACATCACGCGGTAGGTATCGTTGGCAGACAAAGCCATCTTTTCGGTAGCTTCGTCGAATTGAGCGCTAGCATTCACATCTGAGAATACGCTGAATACATACACACCATTCTTACCTGCAACGGGCTTAGAAACTTCATTCATAGGAGCAGACAATACGGCGGCCAACAAAGCGGGTTCGTCACCCAAACCAGCGATACGACGAGCCGAGAATGACAAGAGATCGATGGTATCGTTGCGCATATCGTTTGCAGCAGCAATAGCCTTGATGTCGTCACCTTCTTTCAAACCGGCGATGATAGCTTCGGCCTTCTGTTCGTTGATGATTTCACGAGCCAATTGAGCCTGAACGCTTTCAAGGCTTCTGTATTCTTCATCGTTGGCAGATTCGATAGCTACTACCAAATATTGGTTGTTAGAGTTTTCGAAGATAGTAGAAACATCGCCCACCTTACCATTATAAATAAAGCGAACAGCCTGACGCATAGAAGGAACATTACCAACGGTATAATCGGTCTTACGTACGGCGGGAGCATATTGTACGGTATAACCAGCCTGACGAGCAGCGTCTACGAAAGCAGCAGCTTCCTGATTTGCAGCCACCACTTGGTTCAACTTGTTATAAGTGGCGCTGAAGGTCTTAGAAGAAGGCGTTACAGCCATTACCAACTGAGCAATCTTAGACTTCTTCACAGGCTTGGTCATATCGGTCACCTTGATGATGTGCAAACCATAGTTAGAAGCCACTTTATAATAGGTATTCTTCTTGGCGGTGAAGCAAGCTTCAGCAAATTCAGCACCCATGCCGGCAAAAGCATCTACTTCGCGGAACCAACCCATATCGCCACCTTGAGCAGCGGTCTGATCTTGAGAATATTGAGCAGCCAATTCAGCGAAATCTGCTTTCTTGTTGGTCTTGAGAACATTCATCAAGCTATCGATAAGATGCTTGCCGTTTTCGCCATTATCGCTAACATAAATCTGACTAACCTTCACTGAGTCGGGACGAGAGATTTCGGCCATCTTGCGCAACATGATCCAGTTGTTATCTTCGAAGAAAGGACCTTCCACCTGATTTACCTTAGCAGAAGTAGCAAATTCTTTCAAAGTACCGCTGTAAGCAGAGTTAGCCAAATAGCAATCCAAATATTTGTTTTCAGAGTTTGCATTTACGATAGCGCTGGGATCAGCATCATTGCTGAACTTTTCAGCCAAAGCATCAATATCAGCTTTTACAGCGTCGTTATCTTCCTGACTGGGCAATACATCCACTACCACGTAACGAACGGCGCGAGAAGGTTCCTGACGATAAGATTCTTTGTTTTCAGCATAAAGTTTCTTCACTTCGGCCTTGTTTACCTTGAAAGTAGAATCGGGCAAAGCAGCGTAGGGCTTGAAAGCGTAAGCCACGTTTACAGAACGTTGACGAGCGTCGAAAGAAGCCTGAGCATCGATAACATTAGCACCGACAGCCTTAACCAAGATGTTGGAGATTTTTTCTTCCAGACGAGCATATTTCAAATTGTTTTCCCAGAACAACCAGTATTGCTTCATTTGTTGAATCTGAGCTTGAACATCTGCGGTATACATGCTCATATCGTCCATTTGGATGGTACGCAAGAAGTTCATCATAATGTCGCGGTCGAAAGCGCCGGTCTGAGGATTCTGGAAGAAAGGCATCTGCTGAACCAGATAGTGTACATTTTCGCCATTGATCATTTCGAACAATTCTTCAGCGGTAACCTTGATACCCAAAGCTGCAGCTTGTTCGTCGAGCAAGCTTTCGCGTACGATGCTTTCGTATACAGATTCGCGAATCTGGTTGGTCAATTCTTCGTTCAAAGAATTTTGTCCGGTTTGCATCTTGTACACGTTTTCCATTTCTTGGATACGACGTTCGTATTCTCTGAAATTCAACTTCTTACCATTGATAGAAGCAATATTTTCCTGAGATTGTTGGAACAAGGTTGAACCGGAAGTCAAAAAGTCTCCGATGATAAACGCAAACAAAGCCACCCCAATCACAATGAGCAGGAGCAGAGAATGTTTTCTAATGTTTTGTAATGCTGCCATTTTATTATGCTTTTTAAATTATTAATTTTTTCAAAAAAACGCGCAAATATAGATAATTATTCTGGATTATTCAAGCCATCTTCCTCCACATCCAAAGGAAAAACGCCCTTGATTTTAAAAATCTTGTATTTCGACAAACTTTCGTTCGATTCAAAACCATATCCGGTCAGAATCTGGTCGGCTTGTTGAATGCGGATAAAGGAATCGGAATAGACTTTATGCTTTTGCTGGCTCCAATACAGAAGATTGGTTTCGAATTGCTCTCCACTCAGATTTTTCACCAGCACATCATTCTTAAGTTCCCACAATTCTTGCTCGGTAAAATAGCGCGCTGTATCGCCTCTGACAATAGATTCCACTTCGAGACTATCGTTAAAACGCTCAAAATAGACGCCTTCCGGAAAATACCAATAAGGCGCATCGGCCTGATCGAACACTTTCCAAGTTTGTGCAATCACTTTGTATCGGATGCGGCCCGAATCGGAAATGAGCGTTGTCACCGAATCGACATACATAGCCGGCACCGCCTTACGATCGGCAAAATTGGCGATGGTATCTGTCTTTTCTTTTTTACAGGAAGGACATATCATAAACAACATAACAGTCACACCGATAAGTGCAACTGTTATGTGAGGCTTGTCATGTTTCTTGAAAAACATATTATCTCTTTACTCTTACGATGGTTCTTTCATTAATCCAACCGCCCAAAGTGTAAGGTTTACCTTCGTCAACGTTAGGATTCATGAAAACATCTTCTGAACGAGGATATTGCTCTTTGTATTTAGCAATCAAATCGTTACATTCTTCAGCCACGGCAGGATCGATAGATTTGGCTTTTTCCAATTTATCTACAGCTGCACAGTAAACCAAACGACGGATTACCTGATCGTCAAACTGATCTACGCTATTGGCATACATCTTAGCAATCATAACATAAGGTTCGGCATAACCTTCTTTGTATGAAGCAGCAGCCAAGGCATGTTTACGAGCTTCGGCATATTGCTTACCGGCAAACAAAGCTGTAGCAGCCAAGAATTCGTATTCAGATTTCTTGTTATTGTCGTCGGTCATGGCGATAGCTTCGTTCAAATATTCAGCAGCCTTGCTGTATTCTTCCTTCTTGATACACATGTAAGCGCAACCTTCGGCAGATTCAGGCGTAGGATTCAACTGGTGAGAATATTGAGAAGCAGCGAAGTATACTTCGGTATCGGTACATTTTACACGCTTAAACAAATCTACCACCTTGTTCAACCATTCAAGATTGGTCTTGTTGGCTTCCAAATCGGCAGCGAAGATTTCTTGCAAAGTGGTGCAATCGGCTACGCCAGAAGAAACGAATACATCGTTGATATCGCTTTCGTAAGCAGCCAATTTTTCTTTTTCAGCATCGGTCTTAGCCAAAGCAATCTTCTGATCCATCACATCCATCACCTTCAAATAGTCGTTGATGAACTGGGTCTTGTGTTCGGGATTTTCCAACATTGCCTTAGAAGCCAAGATGAAATAAGGAGCATAAGCTGCATTGAACTGTCTTACAGAACATTCATTGATACAGATGGTCAACCATTCGTAAGCAGGCTTCTTGTCGCTGTTTTCACCATCGGGATGCAAAGTGAAATAATCCACAGCCTTTCTACCATATACAAAAGGACGGGGAGCACGTACATAGTCGCCGAAATATTGGATACGCTGATCGTACACCTGCATCAAAGCATTGAAATATTCCATCTTCTTAGCAGGATCCTTTTCGCGTTTCAACTGCCAGGTACGAATCTTGGCACCTTCGATATACAAGTTAATACTAGCAGCAGGACATTCGGTGTAAGCAATGGTCCAGAATTCCAAAGCGGTAGCATAGTCGCCCTGCTTGGCATAAGTCTGATACAAACTCAAGTTCTGGATACAACGAACACTGTCTTCTCCATGGCCATACTTCGAACCATCTTCCACTCCCTTTTGTGCGAAAGCGGTGAAGCTAAGCATCATTACACTGAAAACAACAAAAAACTTTTTCATAATCGTCTATAATACTTTTAGTTAAATTTTCGTTTCATAAACCAAGTTTCGTTGAAAGCAACGCTCAAGGTCATCTTATAATAGTTTTCCTGAATAAATTGTTTATTAGGAGTAATTGTCTTACCTATTTCAAAAGCAAGATTCAGCACCGATCGTTGTCCTTTCAGAGGCAGACCGGCACCAAACGTCAAACTGATATCCTTAAGATTTCCGGCCGCAAAATTAATATAGGAATCGGAGATTTGCAAACCGGCTCGGTACTTAATCACCTGATAATAATAGTCTGCCATACGTGCCGGCAAATATTCCACACCCAAGGCCAGACGCTGTGTCGAGGCCAAAGTATCGGTATGACTGTAATATTCTGCATTTGCCCAATCCTGATAGGCGTAGTCTACTGCCACCGTCAGACGATTGTCGAAAGTATAGCTCAGACCCAAGCCATATGATAGCGGCGTCGAGAATCGGTAATCGGCATCGGGAGCCACTTGCAAGGTATCTCTGACAATATGCGTCGAATTCACTTCCGAATAGAATTTCTGCGGCATGCTGTAGGTTGCACCCACTACAAAACGATGTTTCTTGCCGATTTTCTGAAAATATTGCAAACCGAAATCAAAATTGGATTGTCTCAGATAAAGCAAATCGTTTTCCGCATAACCTTTGTACAAAGAATTTGAATACGATAAAGTGTTGGTATAAGACAGATTACCAAACTTATAATTCCAGTTGACACCCAACGACAAGCAATCGAAAAGCGAAATTGAAGTTCCGATAAAGAGATTGTTCAAACCACCGCTGGCCGAATAAGATTCAACATAGGTCACATCATCTTCGCCTTGCATACCGGGAAGTACGCCGGAAGCACCATACAGATATCCCAACTTAGAATATTCATACAAACCCATGGCCAGGCCCCAATGCTTGGAAAGCGGAAATTTCATCGCAAAATGGTCGAGCGTGTAACCCAAGTTCAAGCCGCGAAGGTCTTGTTCTCTGTACTGCGACAGATTGGCCGAACATGAAAAATCGAACAGAAAGGTCAAGGTATCGATGGCGGAATAACTAGCCGGGTTCATCGGATTGATATAAGACGCACTGCGCAGACCATAGGAAGCACCACCCATTGCCACAGACTGTCCCATGACAGGCTCGTGCAAAAGACCATAAGCATAACGGCTATAGGGAGAATAGGTGTTTCTTTGGGCATTAAGGCTAAGGAACGTACAAAGCAACAAGCTCATCAACAGCAATGCTTTTCCTTTAGACTGAACGATGGACATGGTCGTATAATATTCTGTTTAATCCGATTAACACTAAATTTTTGCGCGCAAAGATAGGGAATTTTACGCGGCTTTCAAAATATGAGATATCGCCTCCCGTCATAAAGCATGTTAAATTTTCATCGATTTGACGGTATTGATTAAGATATCCTTGCAATTCGTGCCATATACCTTGCATGACACCGGCACGGATGGCAGTCTGCGTATCGACACCCATTTCGGGAAAATCTTCGCGAGCCTCCACCAAGGGAAGCGCCGCCGTTTCCTGGTGCAAAACCTTGAATCGAAGCCAGATGCCCGGAGCGATATTACCCCCTTGATACACACCATCGGATGTCATAAAATCGTAGGTGATGGCAGTGCCCATATCCACAATCAAAGAAGATTTGCCGGGAGCCAGCGTCCAAGCGCCCACCGCGGCAGCCAAGCGATCCAAGCCCAGCGTCTGCGGCGTACGATAAGCATTGCGAATAGGCATTTTCATCGAGAGAGCATAGACGTAAAACTGCGGAATGCGTT
Source organism: Bacteroidales bacterium (assembly GCA_017380635.1). GTDB lineage: Bacteria > Bacteroidota > Bacteroidia > Bacteroidales > UBA1402 > UBA1757. The sequence goes on from JAFODP010000017.1 coordinate 203,703, forward strand.
CGCGCAAGGCGGCGATAAAAGCCTCATCGGCAGGCCCTACCGATGAGTAGATGCCTGCCTGAGGTTGATATTGTTCAAAATAGTTGTCGGGGAGCATTTCTCCGGAAAGAGTCGTCAACACTTCCAAAGGTTCTGCCGTCATATCGGGCTGCTGCTCATCGAGCGAAAAGAAGGCCCATTTACAAGCGGAATTTCCCCTGTCTATCACCAATTGTATCATTTCTTTTCTCCAAAATCGGCTTGTTGTTGCACCACTTCTTCCAGAATGCGGTTGCGGTCGAGCGAAGCATCGGCCGATTTCTGACTGGCTTGTTGCGCGTCGGCAGATTGCGCTTGTGCGCTTTCGTGCAAATAACATGCGGGCAAAGAAGCCGGAATACTTTCGAATTCGATTTCCGTTGCCGAAGGCGCCATCTGACCTTCCCACAGAACGCGGGCTTTCACCTTGATTTTGCCGGGCGTGGTGGTAGAACGAATCAATACCGGAGCCGAACCGAATTCCACCGCACGAGGATTGGCACCGATAGCAGCATCACCAACAATGACGCCCTCGCCTTCCACTTCGAAGAAAATATTATCCTTGGCCATGCGGCGCACATTACCATTGTCGTCGGTCACTTCGGCCACTACCACGATAAAGTCGCTGCCGTCGGCGATAAGTTGTTGATCGGCATGTTCGATATGCAAAGCCAATTTGGTAGAACGACGGGCCGGCATCTTCGTTTCGCTGCACACCACTTTTCCGTCGATGATACCTTCGGCCACCACCGTTACCGCTTGCCAATTCTTCTGGAAATAGCTCAATTGACGGTTTTTCCAGAAATCGTAGGCATCCTTGAAAATAACAGGTTCATTAGGAAGATAATGGTCGTTGTGTTTCACCGCTTGCACCAAAGTATCCGTGCCGCGCAAAATCAGACGAACCGAATCGCAGTTGCTGAATACCATGATATCGTTACCGAAATAAGGCATCACTTCGTGTGCAATAAATACCATCGGACCAGTTTCCACCATCGGATGCGTGGCATCTGCCGCTACTTGGCTCTTGAACATCTGATACACATATTTTTGCTGACGGAAGGCATCGCATTGACCGCCCCAATATGGATCGGGATGATAACCTCGCTGATGGTCGAAGGCATGCCATTGGGCACCACCGATAAATTGTTTCTGTCCGTAGAACATTTCGCCGTAAGAATTGGCCAAAGACATCGCCTGCACGCGCATCGGACCTTCGCCCCAACTGCGAGAAACACGGTTGTTGTTGTTCTGTGCATACCAGTCGTCCACCATTTCTCCAAATTCGCGGGTAAAGATACATTGTTCCACCTTGCCCGTATCGGTAGGCCAACCATACACCACACCATAATGTTCGCTCACGCCGGCAGAATGCATATCGGCCACAGCCAGCGGTGCACCCGGATAAGGAAATTCGTCCTTGGTAATCTGCAAAGCCTGCAAAGAGAAATCTTCGGGGAAGCGGGTTTCGTTCAAGATTGGTTCCCACAAAAGTACCGAAGTATGGTTGCGGTCGCGACGAATCATTTGGGTAACATCGTCCAGAACATAATCCTTGAATTGAGGCGCCTTATTCCAATATTGCCAACCGGGCGTGGGTACAATCATAAAAATACCCAGTTCGTCGCAAGCATCCATCCAGGCAGGATCCTGAGGATAGTGAGCCGAACGAACGATGGTGCAGCCGCCTTCGCGCAAAATCTTGGCATCGCGCCAGTGTTGCGAGTTGGGAAGCGCATTACCCACATAAGCAAAATCTTGATGACGATTCACCCCTATCAATTGTTTATACGGCTTACCATTCAGATAGAAACCATCTTTTCCTTTGAATTCCACCTTGCGGATACCGGCACGCAGCATACCGCCATCCAAAGCCTTTTTACCTTGCTTCAAGACCATCTTCACCTGATAGAGATAAGGATCGTCGGGACTCCAAAGATGCGGATTTTTCACTTGGAAAGATTGCGAAACGCGTTGATAAGCGCCGGCAGACACTTTCAAGGGACTGCGCAAAGTCTTGATAACCTTGCCTTCTTTATCGCAAAGCGTGGTTTCCAACGTCAACGAAGCTTGCTTCGAAGCCTTGTTGGCAATTTCCGTATCCACATAAATGCTTGCTTTATCGGAAGAGATATTGTCGTAATGCAGGAAAACGCCACCGCCGGCCACTTCGTGACGTTCCACCACGGCATCGGTAATGTATTGTTCGCCTTTGGCAATCATCCAGACATCACGATAGATACCGCCATGATAGGTAAAGTCTAGCGTATATTGAGGTTTGCCGGGAGGATAAGTTTTGTCGTTGGAGTTGTCGGCACAAAGCGCGATGACACAGGTATCGCCGGCCTTCACCCCATAATCGTTCAAGCAAATGGCAAAAGGAAGATATCCGCCAAAGTGTTGCAGAATGCTATCACCATTCAGATAAAGTGTTGCCTTACCCATAACAGCTTCAAAATAAATTTGTACGCGTTTGCCTTGCAAAGCAGGATCCAGCACGAAATGTTTGCGATACCAAGCTTTACCTTGATAATTGCGGCTACCGCTACCTTCGGCCGGAATCAGTTGAACCGTGTGAGGAACGCTTACCACTTCCCAAGAAGTATCGTCAAAATCTTTGGTTTGCGCAGCGGGCACATCACCACGATAATAATGCCAACCCAAGTTGAAATTATAGACATCGCGGCCGCACTCTTCGAGAGGAAACATACCGGCCACCGAATGCTTAGGTTGATAAGCCCAGAGCGTCGACAAGGCCACCAGGCTAAAAACGAGGATACTGAAAATTTTTCTCATGTGTTATTTCTTTTTTGTTTTCGTAATGCTTTGTAATTGTCCGTCGCGCCATTCTGCCTGAACAAGGGTCTGCGCGGGAGCATGCAGCTTGAACTGAACATCCCACTCGGCCGGCCAAGCCGGACAGATAGCCAAACTACCATCCCATTTTTCCTGCAACAACATTTCCTGCAAGCCAATCATAGCCGAACCGCCCCAGTTATGGTCGGGCGTCCAGTCGAAACCAGGTCCCCAGAAAGTAGGAAAACGATGCTGCGAATCGGCAAATTTCAACAGCGTCAAATGTTTGGCATCGTCCGTCAAGCCTAAACAGGCCGCAAAGATATTGTATTGCTTCCATCCCACATAACTGCGGAACTGCTGCACATCATCGTCGTAGAGATAGGTATTGAGCGCCAAAGTTTTTTCCGCTTCGGGCGAATCGTTGCGATAGATACGCCAAGGCCACACCGAGTAAAGTTGCGGCGCTTCGGTATTGTTGATGCGTTCCCACGATTCGGCGGGGGCCAACATCATTTTGCCATTTTGCTTGCGCAAAGGCAATTCGGGCAATTTTTCGCGGAAAGCCTGCCAATGAGCTTTGGAAGTTTCACTGATATTTTCCTGCACAAAAGCTTCGCTCAATACTTGCAAAGCCGCCAAAGTAGAAGCTGCATTCTTGGCCATTTTGTAGGTTTCGCAAGCCGATCCGGGATAAAAATTCATTTTACCCTTATCATCGAGAACATCATCACCGCGTTGAAGCGCCAAATATTCGTAATGTGCTTCGAAAAAGCGCAAACTACTTTCAATCAGAGGATAATATTCTTCGATATCCATGCCGGCATAACGCTTGGCTTCGAGTATCATGAAGCAGAATTCCAAAACCGTATCCCATTGATATTCCAACCATTTATTGTATTCCATACCGGGATCGAAATCGGCAGGACGTTTCCAACTGTATTCACTGGGATTGGGCAAACCAAAGTTCTCCATCTGTTCCGTAAAGCAAGCGCCTTCGTGATGCCAGTAATGACGGCTGCGCCACTGGGTATTGTTGAGCAAATTTTTATAATAATCGAACTGCGTACGCATCATATCCACATCGCCACTCTTGAGCATCGGAAAATAGACAAGACGCTGATTCTGCGCCGTAAAGGTGCCACCACCCCAATTTCTGAAATCGGGAGAAAAGGCCCGCTTCTCGTTCACGAAGCCGGGATCGAAAGTAAACAGCCCGCCGTTGAACTTGGTGGGATAACTACCGTAGGCATTGCAAGCCAACTGATAACGGAACAACTGATAATTGCGTCCCACTTTCCAAGCTTCGTAAGCAGCCGAATCCATCTGATGAATCGGCGTAAAAGGATTGATACAAATATAACTTCGATTCCAATATTCCTGCCACCAAGCCAAATTGGCGTGTTTATCTTTCTTGTCGTTGATGTTCGATTTGAGTTGTTTGAGTGATGCCGTCCACGACTTTTCTATCTGTTTGTCGGAAAGCGTAGTAGCATATTGTTCGTTGTGCATCAGCACGTACAGACGATGATGACGACGCTTGCGCCACGATTGCAATTGCCAAGCTTTGTAATCGCTTTGCTGATAACGACCGCGCAGCGTATCATTGAAACAGAAACCTCGACCATAAAGCACACCTCCGAAAGTCAAACCGGCCAGAGGATTGTCCAAAGAATCCTTGACGGCATCCATACCCTGTTGCGCTACCGTCACATCGAAAATAGTTTCAGCTTGGTTCTGATGACGGAAATACACGCGGCCCGCCTTAGAGGCAATCTTATCGGCTTTTATCTGCAGACCTTTGGGAGGCGCCCACTTGTAGGAGTTGCCGAAGCTTTCGTTCTTGCGCAAAGTTCTGTCTTCGTGACGCCACGATTCGTATGAAGCTTTCAGCTTATGCGCCTTTACCGCGTCCACTTCGATATGGATCACCGGCTTGAAGACATCGGCCCACAACAAGATTTCCACATAATCGTCACCTCTACCCGACTGGATAAGCACATCGCCTTGAGGCAAACGCAATACCTGCATGAAATCTTCTTTCTCCAAGGGCTTGTCCATCTGAATGCGCAGACGTCCCAATTTGAGCATGGTATTGTTTTCGTCGAAAGTGCCGCTGCGAGAAAAATAGACGAGCAAATCGCCTTCTTCCACCCAGACATTCATACCCACATCGCCACCGCCACAAGGCATAGACTCGCTGGAATTGGCACTCTGACTGTTCCAAACAATATTGTAACTATCGCCGAAAATCGGCTGCATAACTTCCTCTTTGGCTTGTAGCAAAGCCATTGTCGAGAGGAAAAAGATAGAAATATAAACTCTTAGTTTCATCATTAGAAATCTGTTCTGAAAGAAGATACAGGCATACCGTTTTGGCCAAAAAGCGAAGCTTCCACGCAATTGCCGAAAGCATAACGCACCGCCACAGGCTTTTTCACTTCGGGAGCCGAAACTTCCACTAAATTGGTATTCCAACGAATATGCGTCTTGGCCGGATAGAAAACACTGTCGGGGCCTGCAATTTCAAAGCCTGAAGGTGCACCCAAAGTTGCATCCAAACCACGAGGAGAACGATCGAAGCTAACGATGGCCATCGTATCCTGAAATTCCACCGAGGCATAACGCGGACTCTGCACATTCACTTTCGAATGTCCATAGGTATGAGCCAAAGCCTGCATGGCCAAACGTTCGCCGGGTGTTTGTTTATTGGAAGGATGAATACCGCTCCACATGCCGGCATCCAACAAGACTACCATCGCAGCATTGGGAATCACATCTTCGGCCTTCATCTGAGCTTCGCGCAACAAAGCGGAATTAATTGGTTCCTGACCTTTGGGCGTAATAATGCTATAATCGTAGGGCGCAATCTGACAATAATAGAAAGGAAATTCGCCGATGTTCCAATGCTTGCGCCATGTGGACACCATCGCTTGCATCATGTCGGCATAAGTATGTGCTCTATCGTAGTTGGATTCGCCTTGATACCAGATAACACCGCGCATAGACATACCCAAATAAGGATGAACCATTCCATTGAACAAAGCCGTTGGAATATTGCTATGCATTTTGGTTTCTGCCGTCGGCATTTTCACTTGGTCGAAAGCAGCCAAAGAAGCATCGTCCATCCAGGCCTCTATGCAAGTTCCGCCCCAAGCGCTCACTACCAAGCCGATAGGACAATCCAAACTTTGACGCAAAAAACGTCCGAAATAATAAGCCGTCGCAGAGAAATCGTGCACCGACTCGGGACATGCTTCCGCCCAAGTGGCCGTTACATCGTCCAAAGCAGTGAAAGAGACCTTGCGTTTGGTGGTCAGCAGACGCAACTGAGGGTCGCCGGAAAGCAAGATATCGCGGGTACCATTGGTGATAGACTGCGCCGGATAACCTTTCATAGGCTGTTCCATATTGGATTGACCGGCACAAAACCAAACTTCGCCAATCAAAACATTTTCAAGTTTCAGTTGTTCCTTGCCCGCAGTGATTGAAATCGTGTAAGGACCACCGGCCGAAGGCGTTTGCAATTGAACTTTCCAAGCACCCTTTTCATCGGCCTGCACTTTATATGTAGCATTGTCCCACGAAGTTTTGATTTTCAGAGACTGATCGGCATCGGCCCATCCCCAAAAATTAGCTTGGCATTGCTGTTGTAAAACCATATTATCCGAAAAGAAAGCCGGCAAACGGATTTCTGCTTGCAAGGCGCAAACGATGGACATCAAGCCCATCCAAACGAAAAGTTTTTTCATTATTTTTCTACGATTAATTGTACTTCACCAAAAAGACCTGAAGGCTGCAAATCTTCCGTTTTCAAGACTTTACCTTCTTTATAATCCCAAGTGCGACCATTGGTCCAATAATTTTCATCCTTGATAATGCCATAGTTGACCGCCTGAGAATAATTGTACCAAGTATTGGCCATAGAGATTTCCAGACGATTCTTGCCTTTTTTCAAAGCATCCGTCACATCAATCAGATAAGGCGCGGCCCACACGATACCACAATCTTTTCCATTCACTTTAACGCTGGCAATAACATTCACATCTTCCAGTTTCAAATAGACGCGCTTGGCATTCTTGGGCGCTTTGCAAGTGAAAGTTGTCTGATAATCAGCTTCGCCCGAATAATATTTAATGGCAGGATCGTCGGAAGTTCTCCAATCGAACAGCGACGATTTTTCCAAGGTTTTATCCAATCGACGGAAATGAATGTTCCAAGCTTTGAATTTTGCTTTCAGATTTTCTTGCGAAAGGCTCCATTGTGGTGCTTCAGCGGCATCGGGATAAGTGTTCGCTGCTACGATAAAAGCAGAACCATTGGCGGCCAATTTGATGGAAGTTTGCTGCAGATCATCTTGAGAAACAGAATTCAAACGATAATAACGACAAGTCTGAGGATCCCAATAACTCAAGCAAGTATACTGACTACGCAACTGCACATCCAGGCTCTTCACTTGTCCCGACTGATTGGAAACGAACCAAACTTGGGCATCTTTCAAATCGCGCTGCGACCAAGCTATTTCGTCTTGCCATTGCTTATTTTCGTCATAGAAACGGATGGCAGGTTTCAAGCCTTGTGCCAGCAGACTTTCGTCCAACCAAGGCAAGATACATTTATCAGCCTCAGCTTTGGCCCAAACCTGATTTACCAAAGATTGATAACGAAGATCGTAAGTAGCCCATTCGCGATGCGAAGTCAAGGAAACAGGACGTTGTTTAGGCAAAAGCACCACCACGCCGGCTTGCTGTAATTCGGCAATTTTCTCCAATACTTCGAGACTCATATACTGCACATCGGGCGACATAGGATGAGCTTCGGGCAAAACAAATACGCGGTAAGATGCGCCACCGGGCAAAATCATGCGGCCGTTTTCGGCCTTGGCCAAACGTATCAAGGCATCACGGTTGATACAATCGTATTGATAACCACGCAAAGGATCCACCCACAAATCGGCCGTCACCATATTTTTGGCAGCCACCACGCCTACCGAAGTCTTATGTGTGGGCTGACCTTCGTTTGCCTGACGTTTTGCTTCGGAAGCCACTCTTTCCTGACCGAACAAACCGGGCAAAGATTTTATCAATTGGTGCGGAAGCACGCTGCGCGAAGGCAGATTTTCTCCCGTAAAGACAGCGATATCACGCATGGATTGTCCGGCCTGCAACATGGTCTGACAACGTTCGAAATAATCCACCCATTCCTTGGCATAAGGCCACCAAGTCTGAGAACCATGCATATACAAACCGATACCGTCCAAAGTCATACCAGGATATTTATCGGGGAAAGGATGCAGACAGAATACGTGGAAGAACAATTTATTCATACCGAAAGCCAGGTTATAATCGCCCAAAGTTTTGAGCATACCGGGATGTTCTTTCCACAAAGCGCGCAATTGGGTGAAACCTTCTGCCTGAACAATATTCTTGCCATAGATATGCGCGCCGGAAACAGCATCGAACATATCGTTGGGCTTGTCGTGTGTGGGACTATCCAACCAGAATTCACCCATAGGCAAATCGGAAATGGCATAATGACGCAAACCGTCGCTCATCATGGTTGGTGCCACACATTCCGTACTGAGCAGACAGCCTTTTTCGGCTGCCAATTGATGCAAGGTTCCGAAGAAAGCCTCGTTGGTCAAATCGCTGATAGTTTGACGAATATCGTAAAGAACGGCTTCCGATACAGCGGCACTTTCCAAAGGAATACCGGCATAAAGTGGCATATAAGGCAAAAGGTCGTAACCGCGACGCGCTTTAAATTCATCGAAGAAGGTGGCTGTCCAGTTTTGGCTACCACATTCCCAGCTATCGACGTGCATACGTTTCAATACTCTCGACAACAAAGCATTATCTATATGTTTATAGGTAGCACCAAACCAATTTTCGTACTGCCAACGCACGGCTTCGGGATTGAATTTATCACATTCCAAACCTTTGCCACCACCGGCCGTTTCGTTACGATGTCCGGTAGAAGTATGTCCCATACGCAGAATCAGCCAATCGCCTTTAGGAAGTTCCAAACTAGGAATATGGCCATAGGCATTCATGCGGTCGGTCAGGTTGATGACATCTTTCAGCGCCACACAAGCCGTCGAAGGCAAAGCATTTTCGTCCAAACGAGGACTCAAGCGCCATACCAAACCCGATTTCCCTTCGAAATTTTCAATCAAAGGCAAACGGTTCAGCACAATTTGTTTGATAGCCAAAGTGGCTTTCCATTTGGCAGCATCCAAATCTTCGGCACCGGGTTCACTACCTTCGGGTGTCCAATAGAAACGGAAATATTTGGCCGTCGTTTCGGGCAAAGTATAGGTATTGGGCGCATCGGTATCTTGCCATCCGCGACGAGCCGGCTGACAGATTTTGATATCCTTGAAATGTATTCCATCATCGCTCACCGCCACTCGCCAACGCAAGGACTGGAAATTGGTGCCACTGGGATACACCGTCATGGACGCGGCTGTAAAGGGCTGATCGAATGCGTATTGCACCCAAGCATCCGTTGTACTGCGGAACTTGCTGCTACCATCCACCAAACCCTGCATGGCTTCGCCGGTAGAAACCGTCACCTCTGGACGAATCACAAGTGAATTGACTGCAGAAATGGGGATAGCATAGGTAGCAATATCACGATAGTAAGATTCTTTGATTTCGGGTCGGGGAAGTTGTAAATTGTTCAGCACGCCGCCTTGCACCTGCGTCATGGAGTAAACCACCTTCTGCATGGATTGTTCGGGCTTGATCCAAGGGCCGCCTGCCAAGGCGAAACCATCGCAGATATGCATACCCATTTTCAATCCGAGACGATCGGCTTCTTGCATGGAAAATTCCACCATTTCCCACCATTGCGGCGTTCCTTGCAGCACACAGTTGTCCATAAACTGCACGCGCGAAGAATCTCGGATGGGCATCAGATAAGTTCCTTCCAAACCGATTTCTTTCATAGCTTCCAGGTCGGCGGTAATACCTTCTTTGGTAACGGCGCCGTTCATCCAATACCAGAAAATCCAAGGAGAAGCTTCGCTGTCGGGCGATTGAAAACGTTCTTGCAAATCCTGTACCTGATTGACGCGTGCCATGGAAGTGGGCATCAAACAAGCCATAAGCAAGACAAGACTCAACAATTTTTTCATATAACTCAAAACTTTAGATTATTTCAAAATGATACGATAATGCAATTGACGTTTGGTTACTAGATATTTTTCCAGCACACCGGGACCACAACTACTATTGCCCAAACCAAGTTGTTGAGCGTCAATGCTGCAAATAACCTGAGGACGCGCTTGCAATTCTACATGATGTTTCTTGGCAGCCAAATCGGTAGCAGCATAATGCAAAGCCGAAAATGAGAAGCATTCGTCCACTGCTTGCAGGCTGAGACTACGACCTTGCTTGGTACTAAGTGTCAGATATTGCGTAGCTTCGTGATTTCCGCTTTCTTGAGGCTTGGGATAGGGGAACAATTGTTCGCTCACCGTCGATTTCCAGGTAGCAAGGCTAGCACCGGCTTTACGGTCGGAATAAGTTTCGTGCGGGCCATAACCAAACCATTGCAGATTTTCGGCTTGCGGACTGAAAATCCAGGCCACACCCAATCGAGGCAAAACGGGCAAAGAGCCTTGGGGCTGGTATTTTTCCTGTACATCCAATTGTCCGCGACCATCCAAAGTGTAACGGATTTCGCGCAGAATACTACCTTGTGCGTAATGATAAACTATCTTGACAAAGACTTGCAAACAGCCGTTTTCCAGGGTTTTATAACTTACCTGTTCGGGTTTTATCTGCGGCGCATCCATCTGATGATTGCGCCAATCTTTGGCCAACCAATTACCAAAACCGGCATCATTATCGGTAGGAGCACGGAAGGCCTGGAAATATGGTTGAGCGGGCAAATCCTGCGGCTGATCTATCCATTCAAAGCCGAAAGCCTTGGCCGACAAAATAGCACCGCTGGTCAGATCCCAAACATATTCCACTTGTTTTACTTTGGCTTTCAAGGTATTGCCATCTTGATTCACCTCTACTTTTGCAGCCACCAAAGGTTTAGCACTCAAATCGGCCTGCTTCAACGTAAATTGTTCCCAAGCAATTTCGTGGCCTTTTTCCGCCCAAAGCGTAGGATTTTTCAAACGCAAAGAAACACGCAATTGCACATTGCCTTTCATATTTTTCCAACGACGCGAATGAATAGCTATTTCGGCCGATTCTCCGGGTTGAATAACAGGCAGATATTCTGTCCAATCTTCTACATCCTTGCCTTCTTGACACAAAACCCAAGACAATTCGTATGGTTCGGTAGAAAGATGATGTTGACGATTGGTCAGACGAATACGCAAATCTTTTTCGTTGGCAGCTTGCGGCAAAAGTTCAATCAAGAAAGGTTGATACACTTTCTTCACCTCTTCGTATTTAGGAGTGGTAGAACGATCGCTCAGCACGACACCATTGAAACAGAAGGCTTTCAGATTGGGCTTATCGCCAAAGTCGCCACCATAACTTACCTGGATGCGTCCGTCAGGCAATTTCTGATAAATTCCCTGGTCGGCCCAGTCCCAAATAAAACCGCCCAACATACGCGGGTGCGAATAGATTTCGTCCCAATATTCCTTGAAGTTACCCATGGCATTACCCATCGCGTGGGCATATTCGCTGGTCATCACCGGACGGTCGCCATTGGCCGTGTCGCGAGCAATAGACAAGAGGCGTTCCCAGCGGGCATTTTCGGCACGTTCGGCATCTTCGCCTTCGGGAATATTCGGATTGACATAAGCATCTTGGGTACGGGGATAAAATCTTGCAATCACATCCACCGCTTCGGGATCTTTGGGAGAACCTTGCGCACCTTCGCTATGAATGAAACGCGTTGGATCGAAATCTTTCAACCAGGCAGCCGTTGCCGCGAAGTTGAAGCCATAACCCGATTCATTGCCCAAAGACCATGAAATGATACAAGGATAATTTCTGTCGCGCATAGCCATGCGGATGGTTCTGTCCATGAAGGAATTGGCCCAATCTGGATGAGAGGCCAACCAACCACGCACCCCATGAGTTTCAATATTAGCCTCGTCCATCACATAAATACCGTATTCATCGCAAAGCTCGTACCAACGCGGCACATCGGGATAATGGGCTGTGCGCACGGCATTGATATTGGCACGCTTCATCAACTGAACATCCTTGAGCATCATTTCTTCGGTCATCACCTTGGCCAAGTTGGGATCGTGCTCATGACGGTTGACGCCGCGCAAACGAATAGGCTTACCATTGACCAACACCTGTGGACCCACCACTTTCACTTCGCGGAAACCAACCTTGGTGGTGATACGTTCCACGGTTTTGTTGTGCAAAGTATCGCGCAAAGTCAATTCCAATCTATATAAATAAGGTGTCTCGGCCGACCACAAGTGAACAGAATCCACCTTGGCCTTCATCCAACCAAATTGACGACTGCCGCGCTGGGGCGTACGCTCGTTCAGAATTCCGGCTTTAAAATCGCGATTGAGTACCGGCACGGCCGCTTGTTGCAAAGCTTCCTTCCAAACGGCTTTGTTGTCTGCATCGTAAAGCTGCGCTTCGATAAGCATATTTTCTACCGAAGCATCATTGAAAGTCTTGATGGTTGGTTCAATCTGAAGTTCGGCAAGCAAGTATTTGTCGTCGAGGACGGTTCGAATTCCAAAATCGTATAGGCGCACATCTTCGGTGGCATAGAGCGTTACGTCGCGTTGGATACCGGCAAAACGCCACATATCCTGGTCTTCGAGATAACTGCCATCGCAATATTTGAACACTTGCACGGCAATCAGGTTTTTACCTTTCTGCACAAAAGGCGTGATATCGAATTCCGACATATCCATAGAACTCTGGCTATAACCAGCCATTTGTCCGTTAATCCACACAAAGAAAGCACTTTGCACACCATCGAAACGCAAGAAGATACGCTTACCATCCCAAGCCTGAGGCAAAGAAAAATAACGACGATACGATCCGGTAGGATTGCGTTCTATTTCAGTGGTATAACCTTTCTTAGGCTGACCTTCCACGTAGGGAGGATCAATCTTGAAAGGAAATCCAGCACTGACATAAATAGGTGTACCATAACCGTTTACTTCCCAGTTGGCAGGAACAGGAAAATCCACCCAAGCAGCATCGTCGAAATCGGTTCTATAAAAATCCTGCGGACGTTCTTGCGAAGTGGGAACCCAATGAAATTTCCAGGTACCATTCAAACTCATACTGCGATCGCCCATCTGATTTTCATAAGGCGTATAATTGGCACGCGCCGGCATACGATTCACCTGCAACACATGATGATTCTGCCAGATTTCTGTCCACGACTGCGACTGTGCAAGCAGACAGATAAGGGAAAAAGCCAAAAGGGAAATACAACGTTTCATACTTATCAATTAGTTTTCTTTTTTTTAGGATGAGGAGCCGGGAAAGCCAAAGCAGACTGTCCCATATCTTTTGAGGTAGCCACGGCGATACCGCGTTGATTATCTTTATTGACAGCACAATAGAAATGATATACCACGCCTTGGTATTTTACCAGGAATGATTTGTGCGCAAACCAGTTATCGTATGCTTCGGTAGGATAAATCAAATCCTGGCCTTGCCATTCGGTCCAATGAATCAAATCGTAAGAACAAGCGAAAGTGTTGAATGCATCGTAAGGACGATTGTTCCAGAAAGCACCGAAGAAGAACATCACGTACAAATCGCCCATTTTCTGGATATGCGCATCGCCGGTAATCATGCCGTTTTCGTGACCAAAAACAGGATTGCCGGGATAACGTTCCCAATTGACCATATCCTTGGAATAAGCAATACCGATGCGTTCGGCTTTCACGCCATTGGCAGGATTGATGCCGGCTGCATTGTAAAACAACATGAAGCGCTTGTTTTCCTTGTCTTCGTACACCAGACTCTTGTATTGGGTGATGGTTTCAAACCATTGGGTTTCAGGTTCGTCGGTAGACATGATAGGCGACTCTAAAGATTCCCATTCGTGGGCCTCGGTGATTTTCTTATCTGTATAAGCCATTCCGATATGCAAAGGCGTGCCTTCGTAACCGGTCTTGATACCACCGAAATAACTCATCCAATGTTTACCTTGAAACTTGCCCAGCTTGTACGAACCGGCCCAATCCATATCTTGCAAAGCGGGATAACCGGCACGTTGGTTGGCATCCCAACCTTCGTCCTTGAACGACAAGACACGACCCAAAGTTTCCCAATGCAAGAGATCTTCACTCTCGGCCATCCAAGTTTCGTAGCCTCGGCCATCTTTACCGGTACGACCATTGTACACAATATACACCATATACCATTTTCCATTTTCACGGAAAACGGTAGGACAATCCATTTTATGTTTATTGTCTGTTGGCGCAATCACCAAACCATATTTATAAGGTGTCTTGGTTTCTTCGTACACCTGTTGCATCACTTCGGCCGAGACGATAGTATCGCTGCCATCAATAGGCTTGGCAATTTGCAATCCATCGTTATGACGACAGCAGGACGACAATAAAATTGTCGCCACTGCCATCAATGAGAATATTCTTTTCATCATTTTGATTATCTGTCGATAGGCATCCAAACGGTCATTTCGCTATGACCACGGTTGCCAAATGCGTAATAAGGAATCAAGGTAATCTGCACTTTTTGCTTGCCGCTTTGCAGTTCACGATACAAGTCGTTAGCGCCCCAAGCTTCTTCGGTAGAGTAATTGGCCACACCGGTCAATGCCATCATGGGAGCACCGTCAATCATCACTTCCTTGGGTTCCAGTTTGATATTGGCAGGAATCATTACGTTATCGATCTTCTTACCTTCCAAATCGGTCGATTCCAAGCAATATACCACCGGACCTCTCATCACGGCCACCTGGTTGCGGGTTTCTTCCAGCAAGGGGTTAGAAGCCATCAGTTTCACCTTCATTTCGAGATTGAGTTGCAGAACGTCACCTTTCTTCCATACGCGACGAACTTCGGCATAACCATTTTCAACGCTGGTTTCTACAGCTTCGCCATTAATCAAAAGGCTGTAATTGTCGCACCAACCGGGAATGTGCATAAACATAGACATTTCTTTCTTGCGAGGAGCCTTCTGCACTTCGATCAACACGTCGCCATTCCAAGGATAAGCAGAAACCTGATTCAATTGAATGGCAGAACCGTCTTTCAATTTGGTATTCAAAGTGCTACCACCATAGATATTGCACCAAACACCTTCGTCAGACAAGGCATACGCATAGTTCTGGATTTCGCAAATGGTACGAACCGTGTTGGGAGGACAGCAGAAGCAGCTGATGTAATGGGTTCTTTCCTTCGGCCAACGAAGCACATAAGGAAATTCGTCAGACAAACGCAAAGGATTGGTATAGAAATACTTGGTACCATCCAATGAAATACCTGACAGCAAACTGTTGTAAGCCACTTTTTCTACGATATCGTTATACTTACCATCGCCGGTAATTTGGAACATACGCCAGTTGAACAACAAGTTACCGATGTTGGCACAAGTTTCGTTGTGAGCAGTCGAGTTGGGCAATTGGAAAGAACGTCCGTAAGACTGATGAACCTTCTGGATAGAATCGGGCGTGTAGTTGGTTCCATCGGGAGAAGTTCCGTCGTAAAGCGCACCGCAACCACCGGTGATGTACATCTTGTGGTTCACGATATCCGACCAGATTGATTCCAGATTGGGCCAAAGTGTCATATCGCCGGTTTCGGCAAAAACATCGGCTACACCTGCGTAAAGATAGTTGGCACGTACAGCGTGACCCATGGCGTTCATCTGTTCGCGGAAAGGATCACGGTCTTGGTTGTCGTCGGTACCATTTTCCACCATACCACGGATGTCGATGAGGTTCTTAGCCAATTCCAAATAGCGAGGTTCGCCGGTGGTACGATACATTTCCACCACACCCATATAATGCGAAGGACAGATGGCATTACGAGCCAATTCTGCCGTAGCGGTCTTATAGAAATTGTACAAGAAATCGGTAGCCTTGATAGCCACATCCAAAAGTGTGCGCTTGCCGGTAGCACGATAATGCACACAGGCAGCCATCATCAAGTGACCGTGGTTGTAGGTTTCGAAATTCAGACGGTTGTTGAAAGCGCCACCTTCGGCCGTACCGGTAGCGGTGCCCACCAAACCTTGGTTGTTGCTGAGTGTAGCTTGTTTGTTGCGTTCAGGAATGATAACCTGGGTATGCATGTAACCATCTTCGCGTTGTGCTTTGGTAATGGTTTCGATGATTTCGTCCATCAAAGCATCCAACTTGGGATCTCTGGTAACAGCATAGACAGCTGCCATACTTTCGAACCATTTAAAGAAGTCGCCATCGTGGAAAGCCGGACCATGATGTTCGCCTTCGCACTTACCGGCAGCAATTTCCAAGTTTCTGTAAGCGTGACACAAATCGGGATTATCCATGATATGCCACATGTTCATCACCATCGTATCTTTGCAGACATCAAAACGATTGCCCCAAAAACCATCGGTCCAGGCCACTGAAGATACATCGGCATTCCATATTTTAGCATGTTTGCTATTGTAGGTATTCACCATACCTTTGTCTTGCGCTGCCAAGGTCATAGAGAAGGCAGCCAGCGAGAGAATCAATAAACTTTTCTTCATATTATTTTGATTAATAAATTACCAAATGATATCATAATTACCTGAAGGCAAAGACAATACTATCTGCTGATTGTTCTTGCTCAAGCATTTCGCACCCGATCTGGCGTAATTGGCACCATTCACGCGAAGCGTCTTCAACTGAGCAGGAATGGTTATTTCGGCGCTGGCATTGGCCGGAATGCGTACTTGCCATTGCGTTTGACCTTCCGATTTATTCCATGCACTCTTTACCAAGCCATAAGGCGTTTCATACGAAGCCTTTACATAGTTCAAATCTTTGATATCGAAAGCAGGTTTCATGATGATTTTCTTGAAAGCCACCTCTTTTTCGTCCGACTTGATACCGGCCAAATCTTCGTAACACCAGATAAGCAAATCGCCCAACTGCATCACGTGGTTGCGAGAATTCATCTTAGGATTAGCCTTGTCTCCGTTCCAAAGTTCCCAAATGGTAGTAGCACCTTGCGTCACCATATAACCAAAGCTCGGATAATCGGTGGTGGTGGCCAACAAATAAGCAATGTCGCCATAACCACGATGCGTCAGTTCGCGCCACAACCATTGGTTACCAATGATACCGCTGGCCATGGTTCCCTTGTATTCCACCATAATCTTTTCGCGAATATTTTCGCAAACAGCTTCTTCGTATTGTTGGGGAACAAAGCCCATCGCCAAAGCCAAGATATTGGCAGTGACGGTATTGTTACTATAGCATTTCTTATCTTCCTGGAAGAAATTACGATGGAAAGCTTCCTTCAGTGATTCGGCATATGCTGCATAACCTTCGGCCCATTGCGGTTGATCCAACAAATCGGCATATTTAATCATCAACTGATAAAGCGCATAGAAATAAGCCGTTGCAATGAGTCTGCCATCGGTAAGACGGTCGGGAGCCTGAGAATGAATGATTTCCAACGACTCAGTAGGCATACACCAGTCGCCGTATTTATCGGCAATCATCAGACCGCTTTCTTCGTGGTAGTAATACTGACGCATATAGTCCATGTACTTTTTCATACCATCGATATGTTTGGCAACGGGAGCCAAATCGCCGTATTGACGGTAGAGCATATCGCAAGTCATGAACAGAGCGGCAGGCCAGGTAATATCGTCTGAATAATAGTTCCAATAAGCAGGAGCCACATCGGGAATAGCACCGTCCCAACGCTGGGCATCACGGATATCGTCCATCCACTTGGCATAGAAAGCTGCATTGTCGAAGAGGAAACTTTCGCCATAAGATCCCATTACGCGGTCGCCCAACCAAGGCATACGTTCGTTACGCTGCGGACAATCCACCGGCATACCTTTGTAATTGCCACGAATGCCCCAATAAGCATTGGTGTAAGTTGCGTTCAGAATGGGAGAAGATGATTCGAAGCTACCCAAATCGGCCATTTCATCGCACACAAATTCTCCGACAAAATCATCCAATTGAGGCACGCCGGGATAATTGGTAATTTCCACAAATTGGAAACCATGTGTCACAAAACGAGGCGCCCAAGTTTCGCCTTCGGCATCGCCTTTCAAGATATATTTATCCGTTACCAAAGCGTCACGCAAGTTGGCCATACTCAAACTACCATCGGGCAAGATAGCTTCGGCAAAACGCAATTTCACTTCATGACCGCGTTTGCCTTTCACATTCATTTTTATCCAGCCGGTCATGTTCAAGCCCATATCCATAATGTAGGTATTGGCATTGAGTTTGGTAATGGATTTAGGCTTGATTTGCGTCATCACCTTCATATTGTTGCAAGGTTGAGCCACCAGCGGAGCGATAGGAATGGTGACGCGTTGAGCCGGCATCCAAGCAGAAGTAGTTTGGAAACCGGGCATAGACCATCCTTCGAATTCTTTACGGGCATCGTATTCTTCGCCGTCAAATTCATTGTTGGAAACGATAGGACCTTGCGCACTCAACTGCCAGGTTTGATCGCTCTGCAAAGTTTGGGTTTTGCCATCGGTGTAAGTAATGAACAAACGCATACGCATCTTGGGATAGCCGAAACGATTCCACTTATAGGTCTTGTAATTCTGGCGCATGGCATAATAACGGCCGTTACCCAAAATCACACCCACGGCATTGGCACCTTCTTGCAAATGTTCGGTCACATCAAAAGTATTGTACATGATATGACGACGATAATCGGTAGGAACGGGAGCCATCACCTGGTCGCCCACTTTTTCGCCATTCAACCAAAGTTCGTACAGCCCCAAACCGGCAATGTGCAATACCGCTTGCTTAACTTCCTTTGCACAGAAAAAGTCCTTGCGCAAATAACGGGCCGACAAACGAGCATGCGTCGATTCATCATCCCAAGGGAAAGGATTGTCATAACCGATCCAACGAGAAGAGCCCCAGTCTTTTTCCGTACGCAAAGCCGTCAAGAAATAAGCCACCGGACTTTCGCTATACGATTGGGTACGATTGGTCCAAACCTGTACCTTCCAATAATAATACGTACTGGTTTTCAATGCTGGGCCTTCGTAATCGACTAAAACTGAGGCTGAAGAAGCCTGCTTTCCGGAATCCCAGATATCAGCTTCGCCTTGTTCGAGTTTTTCTTTGGAGCTAGCCACCAAAATACGGTAAGCTTCTTGTTTTACATCCTGCAAATCGGTCTGAATCTGCCAGCTGAAACGTTGTTGTTCCAAGCCCACACCGATGGGATTTTCACGATGTTCACAAGTAAGATGCTGCACTGTGACAGCCGAAGTCGTCGATTGTTGACCTCCACAAGAAAGCAACAGAAAAACGAAAGCTAAACATGCTATAAAATTCTTCATAACGCAGATATGTTGATATTATTTACTTCTGATAACCAATACTCTATCGTCGTGTTCGCGAGCGGGAACGTAAGAGAATTCTGCCGAATCGCCGCTATATTCTCCGATGAAAGTATATTCACCATTGGTCGTATCGTACCACCAGGCTTGCTTGGTTTTACCTTCAATCTTGCTCAAATCGATGTTCATAGGCACCGCAGCATAGTTGTACACCAAGATGTAATCTTTACCACGACAAGCACGCAAATGTTGATGATGCGTTCCGTTTTCACCCAAAATAAGCGACTGATCGGGAATTCTTTCGTAATACGGAAAATCGAGAATCAATTTTTTCAAGTACTGCATCTGCTGGAAGCCGGGATCGTTCAAAGCATCTTTCCAGAATTTGAGACAACCATAAGCGCCGCGTTTTTCGCCGCCGGGATGCATCTGCATGATAGCCGAGTTGCCATAAGTGTGACCAAAAGCACCGGCAAACACCGACCAATAAGCATAACGACGCACTTCATGAGCTTGCCAGAGAGGCAAAGTATAATCGTGCAAACCATAAGGAATACCTTCGTAACTGGGTTCGCCGTCAATAACGGGCTTCATAGGCTTATAGCTGCGGGCAATTTCCACATAGCGCCAGTTGTCTTCTTCGCATGAATCGGGAAGCAACTCGGGACGCTGAGGATTTTTCTTGCTCAAGCTCATGCCATAGTTGCGGTGACCGCTTTGGAACATATTGAAATCCAACCATTCAGCATCGTGAAACCAAGTAGCCGACAAAGTACGACCGAAAGGATGGAAAGTCATCAGGTGGTTTTTATCGACAGCCTTGATGCTGCGGGCCAAAGTTTCCCATTCTTCGGTTTTCACATCACCATACATATCACCACCGATAAACCAGATGATATTAGGATGATCTTTATAACGTTCGCCCAAGAAAGTGCCGTAAGCCTTGGCTTCCTCTACCGACATCAAACCTTTTTTCACCAAGCCGCCCCAGATACATACCATACCGATGTAGATACCTTTTTCGGCAGCCGTTTCGATGATATAATCCATGTGATCCCAATAGCCGTAGCTACTATCGCGATTGATTTTGGTAAAATCGTAACCTTCGGGCATAGAAAGTTGACCATAGTAATTGCGGGCAGGCACCCCATTGATAGTTTGCACTTGCACCACGTTGTAACCGGCCTGACGACAAGCTTCCAGATAAAACTCGGCATCTTCGCGATTGAGACGTTCGGGCAACAACCAACCGGTTTCACCCAACCAGAAGAAAGGTTCGCCGTTTTCGTGCTGCAAGAAGCAACCCGTTTCATCTACTTGCAATTTTCCGTTGTCCCAAGGAAATTTCGCTTCCTTTTGCGTGCAGGCCGTCAGCATCATCAGCGACAGCAGCAAAGCTGAAATAAATCTCATATCGTTTATATTAAATTTTACACTTGAAAGTATATTTACCCGCTTTCACTTCATATTGAGGCTTTTCTTGTCTGGGCATATAAATCTTGGCTTCGCTGTTGGCGGGAATTTCCACCTTCAACACGAAAGTATCGTCCTTAATTTCCCAATCGACAGCCACTTGTCCATAAAGCGTCTGGGTAGCACATTTCACGAAAGTCATATCACCAAGCACTTCGGGACGGATAATCAGATACTTACCGCCAGGACGTTGTTCATCAATCTGAATACCACCCAAGGTACGGAAAAACCATTCATCGATAGCTCCCAACATAAAGTGATTCCAGGAAGCACCTTGACGCGGATCCCATTGCTCGGTGAGTGTAGTGGCTCCAAATTTCTTCTGGAAACCATATCCGGGCACTTCTTCGTGGTTGTGCATCTTGTACATATAATCGTTGAAGCCGTTCTGCGCCAGGAATTGGAACATATAACGATTGCCCACTTCGCCGGTACTCAAACGGAAGCCTCTGCTTTCGATATCGGCCAACAAATGTTCTATCGCCTTATCTCGATTTTCGGGAGCCACCATATTCATGTACAAAGGCATCGCGTAAGAAGATTGACTACCCGTGCCATAAATACAACTATCTGCGCGGAAATATTTCTTGTGGAAAGCCGCATTCACCGCTTCGCCCAAGGCAGTATATTTATCAACATCTTCTTGATAACCAAGCATCTTGGCTGCGCGAACCAACAACTGAATATTCTGATAATGATGAGCCGTTCCGGAAAGAGGCACGGGCGTATTCTGCGCAAAACCCGGACGATTCGGACCAAAATCGTACCAATCGCCCAAACCTTGCATCACGATATGATGGTCGGAGGTTTTTTCCAGATAATCCACATAGGCTTTCATCATCGGATAATGCTTGCGGATCATGCTGTCGTCGCCGTAATAATGATAATACATGAAAGGAAGAATCACCGCGGCACTACCCCATTCGGGACAATCGCTCCACAGAGAAGGAAATTCCACGAAAGTGGGCGAGGTGGAAGGCACCATACCTTCGGCAGTTTGGCTGTCGCTCATATCTTGGAGGATTTTCGGCCAAAAGCGCGTCATGTCGTAATTGTACAGAATACCAGGGCCATTCAGATGATCTTGTTCCAACCAACCCAATTTCTCACGATGCGGACAATCGGTAAAAACAGCCTGCATATTGCTGCGGATAGCCATCTGAATCAGTTCGTGCGTATTGTTGAAAATCTCGTTGGACGATTCGAAACGACCATAGTTTTCAACAGAATTATGTACAAAGCAAGATTTGATATCCAGAATAACAGGAAGATTGTCGGGATTTTCTTCACCTTTCATCACTGCGCCTTCCACGCGGATATAACGGAAACCATAATAAGCAAAACGAGGACGATAAGTTTCCGACTTGGCACCTTTCAAGGTATAATCGTAATAGTGAGGCTTTCCGCTCTGGTTCTGACTGATAACACTGTCTTTACCCAAAGATTCGCCTACCCAAATGCGCACTTTATCGCCAGCCTTGCCTTTCAAAGTAATTTCGGGAAAACCGGCCAGATTCTGTCCCATATCCATGATGTAAGCCATGGTTTCGGGAAATTTCTTATCGGCCGGCACTTTCTTGTACCAATAATCTTGCACCGAATACTGACGCATCACTTTCACCGCCGGAGCCCATTGTGCCTGCAATTCACCCTTGGGAGCTTCTTGCAAAACCACAGGATGCCAAGCGCTATCGTCAAAACCGAAAGTATTCCAGCCATCTTGTTCCAAATTGGCATCATAATCTTCACCGCCATACAGGCTATTGAAAGTCAGAGGACTGAAATCGTATTTCCAAGAAGCATCCGAACGAATATCTTCCTGAGAGCCATCTGCGTACACTAAATGAAGTTTGAAGAACAACGTGGGAGGTCCGAAACTCAACAACAATTTACGATAACGTCCACCCTGTTCATTGAAAAAGCCATTGCCCAATAGTACACCAACGGCGTTGTTTTTCTTGATAGACTTGGTTACATCGTAAACATTGTAATAAATGGTTTTATCGTAATCGCTCCACAAAGGGGCAAATTCGCTATCGCCCACTTTTTTGCCGTTCAAGGAGAGTTCGTAATGACCCAAACCCACTACATAAGCCGTAGCTTCCACCACTTGCTTTTCTGTAGAGAAATCCTTACGCAAATAGATACTTTTCTTCGACAGGGGATGTGTATTTTTCCAAGCGTCTTTCATTGCCTGGTCACGATTGACGATATTGCCTTCGTAATGACGACCTTCGGGCAAACGACAATCGCTACGCGTGATAGCACCAATCCATTTAGCATCCAACCAATCGGCCTCGGGTGCCAGACGGAAAGAAGATTCTTTCCAAGCAGACTTCTTGCCTTTTTCGTTCCATACGCGCAAACGCCAGTAATATTTCTGCGCAGCCTGCAAAGCCGGACCATCGTAAAGCACCAACTGACTCTGATTACTCTGCACGGGCGAAGTCTCCCAAACACGATTATTACGGCTATCGTACACTTCCAACTGATAGGCCGATTGCATACATGCTTGTTTGTTCGAAGACAATTGCCAAGAGAATCGCAGCGGAGCATCACTTGCAGCCAAAGCATTCTCCTCGTAATTACAAGTCATCTTATCCACCTTGATGGGCGAACAAGAGCACAAACACAACAACATCAGAAAAAACGGCATTCTGAATGGCGGAATTTTTGATTTCATCGTCTTTTTTATCATGATAATAACCCTATTTTGCGAAAAATAGATAAAAGTGTCAAAGATAATAAAAAACGGCTGACAATTGCTTGTCAGCCGTCCTAAATTTCAGCTTTTATACAATTTTAATAAATATCTTCGTCTTCGAGCTGGGCAGTGGGAATAAATTCAAGATAATCATAGCAGAAAGCATGGCTTCCGTTAGACATCACACCTACCGCCTTGATACGCAAACTATGATCTTTACCAGGACCGAAATCATAACGACCCAAGATACTACGCATAGAACCGACATCATCGCGAGCAGAAGCACCTGCAGGATACATACGGAATGAAGCATCGGGAGCCTTCATCCAGCCACGGTTACGTAAATCCTTGTCATTTTCATTGGGTTTACCCTTCAAAGCATCGTCACGATACAATTCTGCAGCGACATTCTTATCTGTAGGAACGGATTCTTCACCATAATATTCAACCGCCATAGTGTAGTCCATGATAGAACCCACATCAGGATGTTCGGCACGCTTGGTCAAATCGAGCGGAATACCGATGGGCAGACCGTCCACATAAATTTGAACAATGTAAGGAATATCGGTACGCAACTTGGTTCCCACGCGGAATTCCCAAGTACCTTCGGGCAAAGCAGGCAGTTTCTGTGTAAAGTCGAAGTTGCCACCCACATAGAACGAACAACCTTGATACTGCACACTACCATTCACAATCTCGTTAGAAGTAAACTCAGAGGCTTCGGTAAAGGTCAAGTTAGAGAAGTAGTTCATAGGATAGATAATCTTCTTGTCGGTAGCATCGCCATCGCGCTTGGGACGCAACTTGTTGCTCATCATTTCAGGCAAGGTAGCATACACGTCGATACGCAAACGCTTGTTGAACACATCGTTCTGTACTTCCTGATCGAACACCAGAATATTATCAATTTCGTGCATCACACCATTGGTTGCTTCAGGCGCACCAGACATAGCCACTTGTTTCACCCAACGCACACAAGAACCATCTTTCTTCAAGTTGAACACAGGAACAATAGCATTGCCATAACCGGGCGTATACACCAACTGTTCCTTAACTTCGATGATAGTATTAGCAGCCATCGGGAAGAGATAATCCACGATACCTTCGCCCTTGCCTGCATAATCACGGTCGCCCAACAAATGATCGTACATACCGGCCTTGTAGGTAAATTCACCACCGGCCACTGAATAATCCAGCAAGTGATAAGCAATAAAGCGATTCAAAGCATGGTTAGGATCGGTAGGATCTGTCAGGGCTGCATATTGAGGATACAAAGGATCGTACACACCCTTGGCAAACGACAACAAATCGGAATAAGTGTAGATACCGGCTTCATTATACACCGAGTCGGGTTCCACGAATGCCGTATAACGAATCAATTTTTCAGCAGGATGATCTTTGGTAAGTTGTCTGTAGGCATCATCTCTTTCGCCCAACAACATTTCGGTGAGTTCCGTTGCTTTCAAAGCTTGGATGAAAAGGCCATAACGAGCCGTATCGGTGGCGATATAATCGGGCAACAACAAATTTGAGGGAACCAGCACTGCATCTACTGCGTGAAGCACACCATTGTGCACTTTCTGGTCGCGGAGCAACACTTCAGACGAGCCGTTCACGATAATCTTCAACTGATCGTTGGCCACATTGTAAGCAATGCTGATATAACGGTTCATCATGTTTCTTTCGCCGAAATAACCACCTTCGGGAAATTCGCTCACCATGTAGGCCTTAGTTGCAATCAACTGGTAGAAAGCCATCGACTTAAGCGCATCAAAACGAGCCGTTTCGCCATAAGTTTTATCTGCCAAGAAATCTTGCAAAGAAGTCGCACCAGAGTCGGCATAATAGGCCTTCATAGCCTCATTGGTAGGAGCAAAAACGGTAAAGGTACCATAGGTCGAAAGCAGATCGAAAACACCGGTCGAATCCAGCACTTCTGTAAATTCACTAAAGATACCGGGATTTTTTTCCAAATAATCCGCAATAGTCTCGCCTACAAAAGTGTAGTAAGCATCACCTACATCATCACTATTGAAACAAGAAGTAAACACTCCTACACTAGTTGTTAACATAATGGTTAACAACAGCTTAGACCACAATTTCTGAAACTTTCTCATATTTGTTATTTTGATATTTTCCGTATACTACAATTGGCTGCAAGTTTACAAAGATTTCTTCAATAAAAAAAGCCTCTTTCGAGACTTTTACAAAAAATGTTATAGAATCAAAAATTCCTTAAAAAAACTCGTAAGCACCCAAATCCGGAGCATCATCCTTCAGACGATCATTCGCATCGGCATCAAGGGGATAAGGCAAAGAAAGGAGACTGTCGCCGGCATTGACAGCAGGACTGACGGAATCCAAGTGGAAATCGTAGTGATAATTGCGATTAATCGCCTTAAAATGAGGATCTTCGTTGTAAAGAACCTTGGTGGCAACATCTTCGCTTAAAGGCTCCACATTTCGCAACAGACAAGACTGAAAATCAAACTGATGCGCATAATCTTCCAACAGGCCGAAGCCCAACTCATTTTCTCGCGAACCATACACGATACAATTCCGGAAAGAAGCTTGCTGCAAAGGATAAGGATGATATTTCTTCCGATCGTCTTGGGTAAAATTCACCACCACCAACGAAGGCGTATCTTCTTCCCTATTCACCAAAACCTGATAATTCGCTATGGTACAATGAGTAAACACCGCATCGCCACCAATCAGAGCCACGGTGTAGGAGCCACTGTTGGCCAACACGGTATTGGCCACTTCCATCTTCGTGCTCATGGCATAAAGATTTGTATAAACCATATTGAAAATCTGAGAATTGGTCAGCTTTAGCTTTTGTTTTTCCAACGATGATGAATCGGAAATAATGCCATAGTAGGCGCCACGAATATGCGTATAATCGAACTCATTGTCGTAGCTATCCGTTCCCAAATAAACACCCGTCCACTGACCGGGATACCATTCGTAAGGAAAATCATCGAAAGCCCAATCCAGACGATCGCCACGGAAAACAACCGGTTGCTGCAGACTGCCTTGCGATTTTATCGTACCATACACCAGCAAAGTGGCAGCGTCGTGAAAATAAAGATGCACACCCTCATCAAGACGCAAAGTAACATCGGGCGATACCACCAGACTATCGTAGATAACGTATGGAATATCAGCACGTAAAAGCGTATCGGCAGTGATGGTTTTTCCTCGCCACAATTGCGCATTCCAGGCAAAGGCTTCTAAAACCAAACGCAAGTTTTCCTGTCCGTAAGCGAAACAAAGTTCGTCCACAATAGCTTGCGGACCAGAGAGTTCCTGCATAAATGGCGTCAGTTCCACGAAAACGAAAAGGCTATCACCTGCCGGCAATGACAAATGCCTACATTCAGACAATGGCAAAGCATCCACACTGGCCCGATAGCCCGATTTTCCTTGTGAAAAATAAACAGAATCTATCGTCATGTCGCGGTCTGAGGCATTGTAGATTTTAATCCAGGCCGTGGTGGAAGTAATGGTTGAAAACAATGTGTCGAAGCGCAGCGTATCTTGCGAACAGCGCAAATCGCCATCGCCCGGAGGAAAAAGTTTTGGTTGCCGCTCGCAAGCGGCGGCAACCAAAACGCAAGATATCGTCACGATAAGTATTTTCAACAAATTTCGCATCGACACAAAGTGCAGAAAATCAGATTACAATCTTTCCAGAATAGCCAACAGATAATTCCATACACTTTCTACCGAAGGCACATACAGACATTCGTCGGGAGAGTGAACACCACGCATGGTCGGACCGATAGAAACCATATCCCAATCGGGATATTTCTGCAAGAACAAACCACATTCCAAACCCG
Source organism: Bacteroidales bacterium (assembly GCA_017380635.1). Taxonomy (GTDB): domain Bacteria; phylum Bacteroidota; class Bacteroidia; order Bacteroidales; family UBA1402; genus UBA1757. The sequence goes on from JAFODP010000017.1 coordinate 230,978, forward strand.
CATGAATAGCGTATACCACGGGCGCTTCGCCATACATTTCCTTATGAACATCCACCATCACTTTAAGCAAGGGAGATTCGGTATTGGGAGCCCAACCCGGATAACCTTCGGTATGCGTAGTGGTCATGCCGGCCAATTCGAAAATAGCGCGGATGCGGTTCACCACATCAATCTTGCTGCTTTCGATAGAACTACGTTGTGAGGTCACGATAGTCCATTCGTTTTCCTTACCGGCAGTAGGTTTCACCGAAGCCAAGTTGGTGGATGTATCCACTTGTTCAGGCATATCCTTGTTCATACGAATCACACCATTGGGACAAGCATACATCGATTGCAAGAAACGGGTAGCATATTCAGGTTTCAACATCGTAGCGGGCGCATCGATGGAATCCAAGGTCAATTTCAAGTCGGGTTCGTTCTTGCCAAATTCAGCCTGCAATGCAGCTTCGAAAAGATTCAGACGCACGCGCAGTTGTTCTTTGCTGGCAAAAGGGACAGCAGCGATACAAGCCGCTTCGCGAGGAATGGCATTGCTCAAGTTACCGCCTTGGAAAGATGAAATATACAATTCGTTCTGTTGAGCCTCTTCGTAAAGGAAGCGAACCAAAAGCTGGTTGGCATTACCACGACCGGCATTGATATCCGTACCCGAGTGACCACCCTTCAAACCGGTGATTCCCACTTTGAAATAGTACATACCCGCGGGCGTTTCCATGGTTTCGTAAGCAAATTGAGCCAAAGTATTGATACCACCGGCACAACCGATGCAAACCCAATGATCGTCTTCGCTATCGAGATTGATAAGCGTTTTACCTTGCAACAGACCAGGTTCGATGCCGGAAGCACCAACCAAACCAACTTCTTCGTCCACCGTGAACAGACATTCGATAGGGCCATGCTTGATATCGTCGGCAGCCAAAACAGCCAAAGCCATTGCTACGGCAATACCGTTATCGGCACCCAAAGTCGTACCGCGTGCGCGCATCCAATCGTCTTCTACATAAAAATCGATGGGATCCTTTTCGAAATCGTGCTGCACATCGTTGTTCTTTTCACAAACCATATCGATATGTCCCTGCAAAATAACAGGTTTGGCATTTTCTCTGCCAGCAGAAGCCGGCTTGCGGATGATAATGTTTCCGGTTTTATCGTGAATACTTTCCAAACCATGTTCCTTTGCGAAATCCAGGAGCCATTGCTGTGCTTTCTGGGTTTTGAACGAAGGACGGGGAACTTTACAAAGTTCTTGAAAATAATGCCATACAGAGGCAGGTTGCAGATTGTTCATACTATTTGCGTTAAGTTGTTTTATAATAAATCGTTTCGAATTTGCAGATAATCGTGCAAATATAGGCCAAGAAAAGATAAGAAGCAAACAAAATATCATTTGGATAATCGTACAAATAGCACTACTTTTGCACCCTATTTTGCACTGACTTATGCTAAAAATACTCCTACTCACTTTGGGCATCGTACTGATAGCCGTATTGCTGTTGGGCATCCGCGTATTCTTCGTCAAAGGCGGACGCTTTCCCAACACACATATCGAAGGCAATAAAGCATTGAGACAAAAGGGCATACACTGTGCATCGAGTATGGACAGAAGCGAAAGAAAACAAACAAAAAAACAATAAAAAAACATCATTATGAAAAAGACCAACATTATTATCAACATCGTTTTGATTGTTGCCGTTGCAGCACTTTATGTTCTTCATTTCTGCAACCATTCCGCTTGTAACAAAGAAAATGTCGATTGCACTTTGGAAAAGGAACAAGTGGCCGAAAACCTGCCTATCGCTTATATCAATGTAGACAGCCTGTTGCTTCAGTACGAATATTCTATCGAATTGAACGACCAATTGTTGCGCAAACGCGAAAATTCTCAGGCCAGCTACAACCAAAAGGCTCGTCAGTTTGAACAGGAAGCTGCCGAATTCCAACGCAAACTCGAAAACAACGCTTTCCTTTCGGAACAACGCGCCCGCAGCGAACAGGAACGTCTCATCAAGAAGCAACAAGATTTGCAGGAACTCGACCAACGTCTTTCCAACGAATTGGCCGTAGAAATGCAAAACATGAACATCCGTTTGCAGGATTCTATCTACAACTATCTGAACGAATACAACAAGCAGAAAAATTATCACCTGATTATCAGCAACTCTGCCAACGATAACATTTTGATCGGCGCTCCTGCTTACGACATTACCGACGAAGTTTTGGAAGCCTTGAATGTTCGCTACAACAACAGCAGCAAGCCCGGCAAAAAATCGAAGAAATAAGACAGAATGAATATTTACAACCAGATTTCTCTTTCTCAGGACGAAGAAAACAACGAGAGCAATTTCATCCCGATGATTTCGGAAGATGATGAACCTTATCTCGAGCAAACCGACCTTCCCGACACTTTACCTATCTTGCCTTTGCGCAATATGGTATTGTTTCCCGGCGTGGCCATGCCCGTCAGTGTAGGTCGTCAGAAATCCCTGAGCCTGGTCAGAGAAGCATACCGTCAAAACACCATCATTGCAGCCTTTACGCAAAAGGATGCCAAAGTGGAAGACCCGCTCCAGGACGACTTGGTAGAAGTGGGCGTGGTGGCGCGCATTATCCGTATTCTGGAAATGCCCGACAATTCCACCACCATCATTCTACAAACCATCAACCGTTGTTCGTTGGACGAGCTCACTAGCAGCGAACCCTATCTGAAAGGCCGCATCGTCTTGCGCGAAGACATCATTCCCGAAAAACCTTCGCGTAAATTTGAAGCCCTGATCCAAGCCATCAAAGACCTTTCCATCAAAATCATCAAGAACTCTGCCAGCAATTTACCGCCGGAAGCCGTTTTTGCCATCCGCAACATCGAGAAGCATTTCGCCTTGGTAAACTTCATCTGCGCCAATTTCGCCATCAAGATGCAAGAAAAGCTGGAATTGCTCTTTATCGACGATTTTCAGACACGTTGTTATCGTCTGATGGAAATCATGAACCGCGAATCGCAATTGCTCGACTTGAAAATGTCTATCCAATCGAAAACCAAGGAAGGCATTTCGCAACAGCAACGTGAATTTTTCCTGCAACAGCAAATCAAGACCATCCAGAACGAATTGGGCGGCACCGCGCAAGAACAGGAATGCCAGGAAATGCGCAAAAAAGCCAAGCAGAAAAAATGGAGCCAGGATATTGCCGACAGTTTCGAAAAAGAAATGCAGAAACTGGAAGCCATGAGTCCCTACTCGCCCGACTATTCTACCCAAACCAATTATTTGCATACCTTATTGGATTTGCCTTGGGGAGAATATAGCAAAGACAATTTTAATTTAGGTCGCGCCAAGAAGGTGTTGAACCAAGATCATTTCGGCATGGAAAAAGTTAAGGAACGCATCCTGGAACACTTGGCCGTGCTGAAACTGAAAGGCGACCTGAAATCTCCGATTTTGTGTCTGTATGGCCCTCCCGGAGTGGGTAAAACTTCTTTGGGTCGCTCCATTGCAGAATCTTTAGGTCGTCAATATCAACGTATTTCATTGGGTGGTTTGCACGACGAAGCCGAAATCAGAGGACATCGACGCACGTATATCGGTGCCATGCCCGGTCGTATCATCAAAGGTTTGATGAAGGCCGGCACATCCAATCCGGTCTTCATTCTCGACGAAATTGATAAGGTAAACCGCGACGCAGCTCATGGCGATCCTTCTTTCGCGCTGCTCGAAGTGTTGGATCCCGAACAAAACCATGCTTTCCACGACAATTTTGTCGATTTGGATTACGATTTGTCGAAGGTGATGTTCATTGCCACCGCCAACTCGCTGAATACCATTCCCCAGCCTCTGCTCGATCGCATGGAGTTGATTGATGTATCGGGTTATCTAGCCGAGGAAAAAGTGGAAATCGCCTGGCGTCATTTGTTGCCCAAGCAATTGGAAAACCATGGTTTGAAAGCCGAACTGGTAGAGATTTCCAAAGCTGATTTGCGTTATCTAATTGAAGCTTACACCCGCGAATCGGGCGTGCGCGAACTGGATAAGAAAATGGCTCAACTTTGTCGTAGAACGGCGCATCTGATTGCTGCCAAAAAGGCCGAAAAGGTGCTCATTGACAAGGAAAAAATACAGGAATTCCTGGGCGTTCCCCGTTATAAAAAAGACTTGTACGAAGGCAACGACAACATCGGCGTGGTGACCGGACTTGCTTGGACTGCTGTGGGTGGTGAAATTCTTTACATCGAATCGTCCATCAACAAGAGCAAGAACGGCGGCAAACTCAGCCTCACCGGCAACTTGGGCGATGTCATGAAAGAGTCGGCCATCTTGGCCCTGGAATATTTGAAAGCGCATCACGAAAGTTTGGGTCTTGGTTTGGACAGCAGCGTTTTCGAAGACTACAACGTACATATCCACGTGCCCGAAGGCGCAGTACCCAAAGATGGTCCGTCGGCGGGAATCACCTTGCTTTGCTCTTTAGCTTCGAGCTTCACACAAAGAAAATTGCGCAAAAACATTGCCATGACCGGCGAAATCACCCTGCGCGGACGCGTGATGCCCGTGGGGGGTATCAAGGAAAAAATCTTGGCAGCCAAACGCGCCGGTATCAAGGAAATCATCCTTTCGGAAGACAACCGCAAAGACATCGAAGAAATTCAAGCCGTGTATATCAAGGGATTAACTTTCCACTTTGTACGCAACGCGAAAGAAGTCATCGAACTGGCCTTGCTCTGACAAAGCGATTGATTCGACAAACTTTATCTGCATTAAAAAACCGACTTTCAGCATCGTCTGCAAAGCCGGTTTATTTTTTTATCGCTTGTTGATTTTATTTCGGAGCCGTCCGATACAAGATGACGGCAATGATGGCGTAAAGGAAATTAGGCGTCCACACGGCAATGAATGGCGAAGTCTTGCCCGACAAGGCCATCGAGCCGGAAAGCGTATCGAAGAGAATGTAGGAAAAGGCAATGAGCAAGCCCAAACCCAGATGCAGCCCCATGCCTCCGCGCACCTTACGCGAACACAAAGAAACCGCAATAACCGTCAGAATGAGAATCGACACCGGGAAAGAAAATCGACGATGATATTCCACTTCGTATTCCTTGATATTGGCTACGCCTCTACGTTTCTGTCTATCAAGATATTGACGCAATTCGGTGGTGGTCATTTGTTCGCTGTAACCCTTCACGATAAAAAACTCGGATGGATTCATCACAATGGTCGTATCCAAGCTTCGTCCCTGGGAAATATGCTCAATCATACCATCGAAATCGCGGGTGAGATAGTCTTGCAAAGTCCACTTGTTTTCTTCTTTCATGGTGATGCGCTGCGCTGTGGTTTTCGATACAAGTCGCTGATCGTCATATTCTTCCATAAAGAAACGATAACCAATTTTTCGTTTATCGTCGAAGCGTTCGATGTAAATGATGACGCCTGGCTCGATTTCCATTTGCACATTGCGCACATAATCTTTGGTCACCTTGCGCACATATTTATCCTCGAAAGCCAAGCGGACCTTGTTGGAAGGCGGAATCAGATACGAAGACAAAAAGAACACCGTTATGGCCAACACTACGGCCGAAAACAAATAAGGACGCAACAAACGCGAGAAACTCATCCCTCCCGACAACATCGCAATGATTTCGGTATTTCCCGCCAGTTTGGAAGTGAAATACACCACCGCGATAAAAATGAAGAAAGGACTGAATTTCACACTGAAATAAGGAATAAAATTCAGGAAATAGTCGAAAATAATGGCATGAACCGGCGCCTCGTGTTGCTGAAATTTATCGAATTTTTCGTTATAGTCGAACACCACCACGATAGCCATCACCAACATCAGGCAAAAGAAAAAGGTACCCATATATTTTCCGATAATATAGGTATCCAAACGCTTGAAAGGTGAACGCCATTTCTTCATTATTTACCCTCCATATCGCTAAGAATCTGACGTTTCCATTCGGAATAATCGCCGGCAATGATATGCTTGCGCGCTTCGCCCACCAACCAAAGATAGAAAGACAGGTTGTGAATAGAAGCAATTTCGAGCGCCAACAATTCGTCCGCCATGAACAAATGACGCAGATAAGCCTTGGAATACATGCGGTCTACTTCGGCGGCACCATCAGCTTCGATAGGAGAAAAATCCTTGGCCCACTTGAGGTTGCGGAAATTCAGACGACCATGCTTGGTGTACAGACGTGCGTTGCGACCATCGCGGGTAGGCATTACGCAGTCGAACATATCCACCCCGCGCTCGATGGCTTCGAGCAAGTTTTGAGGCGTGCCCACCCCCATGAGATAACGCGGCTTGTTCTGTGGCAAGATTTCGTTCACCACTTCTATCATTTCGTACATTTTCTCGGCCGGTTCGCCCACCGCCAAACCACCGATGGCATAACCTTCGCAATCTTTTTCCACCACATATTCGGCCGAGCGACGACGCAATTCGGGATACACACAACCCTGAACGATAGGAAAATAGCTCTGATGATGTCCGTAGAGCGGTTCGGTTTCTTTATAATGTTTATAGCCTCGGTCGAGCCAACGCATGGTCAGTTCCAAAGATTCTTTGGCGTAGCGGAAATCGGCCGTGCCGGGCGTACATTCATCCAGCTGCATCATAATGTCGGACCCAATGATACGCTGTGTATCTACCACATTTTCAGGCGTAAACAAATGGCGAGAACCATCAATATGCGACTGAAAAGTAACGCCTTCTTCTTTCATCTTACGACATTTCGACAAAGAAAAGACCTGAAAGCCTCCGCTGTCGGTAAGAATAGGACGATCCCAATTGATGAAACGATGCAATCCGCCTGCCGCTTGCAACACCTCACGACCCGGACGCAAATACAGATGATAGGTATTTCCCAGAATAATCTGAGCCTTTACATCTTCTTTTAACTGCGTCTGACTCACGGCTTTAACCGAGCCGCAAGTGCCAACAGGCATAAAAATAGGCGTCATGATATCACCATGGTCGGTATGCAGAATACCGGCTCTGGCATTGGTTTTAGGATCTTGTGCAAGCAGTTCGAAAGTCATCGCATTGAAATTTTGCGCGAAGGTAGTATTTTTTTACAAGACTTTCACTGAATCTTCCGACGAATATCAGTCAAGAAAGATTTCATCGCCTCGGCATCTTTATTGGAGATAATTTCCAACAAATGTTTCAGCTCCAAACGAATATTTTCCACTTGCGCCGGCGTTCGCGGATTGAAGAGAATTTCCTGCAGCAGATAATCGTCCTCACCGAGCAAACCTTTGGCGATGGCCATGTGTTTCTTGAAAGTGGTGCCCGGAGCTTCCTGATGCTTCATCACGGCAGAAAAAACCAAGGTCGACACAAAAGGAATCGACAGCGAATAAGCCACCGTTTCGTCGTGCTCATCGAAAGAATATTCGAAAATATTCAGCTTCAGACTGCGGTAAAAATCCTTGAAAAAGACCTTGCCCAAATGATCTCCCTCGCTGATGATGATGGCATTTTCGTTGCTCAGATTGTTGAGCGAAGCAAAAGTAGGACCGAACATCGGGTGCGTGGAAACAAAGCGAAATCCACTTTTTTCGTAGAACTCTTGCAATCCGGTTTTCACCGAAGCGATATCGCTGATAATGCAATCTTTAGGCAAATATGGCAAGACCTTCTCAAAAGCCTCGATGGTGTATTTTACCGTCACCGCATTGATAAGCAGTTCGGGACGAAAATCGCGAATCTCGTCGAGCGAGGTAAAACGATAGGTATTGTACACAAAACGAAGTCGCTGCGCATCAACATCATACACGGCAATCTCGTGTTGAAAGCTTAACGCATCACAAAGGAAAGCGCCCATTTTTCCGGCGCCCATAATCAGAATTCTCATAGCCTATCGATTGATGATTTCCATTTGCTGACGTACACTTTCTTCGTGTATCGCCTCGAAAACTTTCTTGATAAAATCCTGATCCATACCGCAAAGCACTCCTTGCGCACCACGTTTGTCGAGAATCTCGTTGTAACGGCCGGTTTGCAGAATATTCACGCCATGTTCCTTTTTATAGGTACCGATTTCCCGACACACGCGCATACGCTTGGCCAAAAGTTGAATCAGGTCGTTGTCGCATTCGTCGATTTGCTTGCGCAGTTCGTTCAGGCTTTCCGTTGTGTGCGTATCTTTTCTGATAACCAGCAAGTTGAGAATATAATCGAGCACATCGGGCGTGATTTGTTGGGCCGCATCGCTCCAAGCCGCATCGGGACTGCAATGACTTTCAACAATCAAACCATCGAAGCCCAGATCCATAGCCTGCTGACTGAGCGAAGCAATGAGTTCACGCTTACCGCCAATGTGGCTGGGGTCGCAAAAAATAGGCAATTCCGGCAATCGACGACGCAATTCGATGGGAATATGCCATTGCGGCAGATTGCGGTACAACTTCTTATCGAATGAGCTAAAGCCTCGATGAATGGCTGCAATGCGCTTCAAACCTGCATTGTTGATACGTTCCATGGCACCTATCCAGAGTTCCAGATCGGGATTCACGGGATTTTTCACCAAAACCGGAATATCCACTCCTTTCAAAGCATCGGCAATTTCTTGCATAGCAAAAGGATTGGCCGTGGTGCGCGCCCCTATCCACACGATATCGATGCCCGCTTTCAGACATTCATAGACATGCTTGGCCGTTGCCACTTCGGTGGCCACATACATACCGGTTTCTTTCTTTACCGCTTTGAGCCAAGGCAAAGCCTCCACACCGACACCTTCGAAACCGCCAGGCTTGGTTCGCGGCTTCCACACGCCGGCACGAAAAATTTTCACACCTCTGTCAGACAGTTGTTTAGCGGTTGTCAACACTTGTTCTTCGGTTTCTGCGCTGCAAGGACCGGCTATCACCATAGGACGATTTTCTTCCATGCCGGGCAACAAAATTGATTCAAGTTCCATATCGTTTTTTAATTTATTGCTTTTATTCTTTCCAATGCCTGCTGCAATCTTTCTATTTTACAACAAAGCGAAATACGGATATAACGCGCGCCATTGCTTCCGAAAATAAATCCGGGAACGACGAATACCCGCGCTTGATGCAAGATTTTTTCCGTCAATTCTTCTACGTTGGTGTAAATATCTGGAATGCGTCCCCACAGAAACATGCCGCTTTGGTTTTCGTCGAAACGACAATCGAGCACGCGCATTATTTCTTCGGCCACGAGACGACGCTCGCGATAGTTGGCATTGTTGGCTTCGTACCAGTCTTTTTCCGCTTCAAGTGCCGTTACCGCCGCCAATTGCGTGGCGCGAAACATACCACTATCGATATTGCTTTTTACCTTGAGTATCCATTGCACAAAATCGGCATTGGAAGCCAACATACCCACGCGCCAACCCGGCATATTATGACTCTTGCTCATCGAGTTGAATTCGATACAACAATCTTTAGCACCGGGCACCGACAAGATACTGAGCGGCTTATCGTTCAAGATAAAACTGTAGGGATTGTCGTTCACGATGACGATGTTTTTTTCGCGCGCCAAAGCTACTAATTTTTCGTAGATTTCCATCGAGGCTTTGGCTCCTGTAGGCATGTGCGGATAATTCGTCCACATCAGTTTGACACGACTCATATCCATCGCCCGAAGCGCTTCGAAATCGGGCATCCAGCCATTTTCTTCCTTCAAATCGTAATAAACAAGCTCTGCGCCAAGAATTTTACTCAGAGAAGTATAGGTAGGATAACCCGGATTGGGCACCAACACTTGTTCGCCGGGATTGACAAAAGCCAAGGTTACATGCAGAATACCTTCCTTCGAGCCGATAAGCGGCTGAATTTCCTTGGCAGCATCCAGCTGCACACCATACCATTTTCTGTACCATGAAGCAAAGGCTTCGCGCAGCTGAGGAATTCCCACATAAGGCATATATCCGTGTCCATCAGGATTTTGCGCCTCCTTGCAAAGCCTTTCGATGCAAGCTTGCAATGGCGGCATATCCGGACTGCCTACGCCCAAACTGATCACATCTTTGCCCGCAGCATTCATCGCAGCCACTTCTTTCAGTTTGCGAGAAAAATAATATTCGCTCACGGCCGACAAACGTTCTGCCGGCATCATCTTATAAACTTGATTTTGCATCTTCGTATTCTCCTAAAATTTTCAATTCATTAGTCAAGGGACCAATGGCCACCATCGATTGTTTATAGCGCAAGATATCGTCGTACACCACATCCACATAAAACTGATATTCCCACTCGCGACCAATGATGGGCAAAGACTGAATTTTGGTCAGGTTGATGCGGTAGAAAGACAAGATAGACAGCACTTGCGACAAACTGCCTTCCTGATGAGGCAAACTGAAAACCAGACTCGCCTTGTTTTTGTGGCATCGATGTTGTCGTTGCAATTCGTCGGCTTGCCAAGCATCGGTCACCACCAGAAAGCGCGTGAAATTATGCTGATTGGTCTCGATGCCCGACTGCAAGATTTTCATGCCGTAGCGGCGGGCCGCGGCCATCGAACAGATGGCCGCGTGCCCGCGCCTCTGCTCACGCGAAATCTCTTCCGCACTGAGCGCCGTATCTTCGGCCTCCACCACCTTCATCCGTGGATGCCTGGACAAAAACTGACGACACTGCATCAGGGCAATAGGATGAGAATGCACCTCCACTATATCTTGCCAATCGTCCTGCGGCAAACACACCAGACAATGCGAAATGCGCAATTTATGTTCACCCACAATCTGCACGCCGCTCTGGCGCAAGAGTTCGTAATTGTGCAACAAACTGCCGGCAATGGTGTTTTCTATGGCCAACATGCCCACCACGCCACTATCGTCGGCCATCGCCTGAAAAACATCTTCGAAAGTGCTGCAACAAATCAACTCTATGTCTTCCTCAGAAAAAAATTCGTGCGCCGCGATATCATGATAAGAACCCAGCGTTCCTTGTATGGCTACCTTTTTCATCGTTTTACAAAAAACAAAAAGCCCGCGTCTTTCGAGCGGGCCTCATATATCATCAAAAATAAAAATTACCTTATTCAATGCATACCAAAGCTCGCTCTACTTTATGGCTAAAGTAAAAGTAAAAAGAGAAATAATATGCAAAAGAAAATACGTTCATACTTGTATTCATGCGCCTTTGTGCGCGTTTTTCGTTTTTTGGACGCGGCAAAATTAGATAATATTTGTAAAAACGCAAATCAAATACATTTTTTTTATCGGAAGATTGTCAGTTCAAAAATCTCTCTACAACATTTTAAGTGTTCTGAAAGAACATAACATGATAGATAGGCTTTCATCGCAAGCCATCAATCAACAAAGATCGCACAAGCGCATAAGCTTCTTGAGGGTTGAATTTTTCATCAGGACGAAGTAATTGTTGAGTATCTCCCAAAAACTCTTCATCTTGCATTTTGTCTTCCATATTAATAATAAACTCCTTGTATGTAGGAATATGATCAACCACAAAATCCATATATTGATGATAGCATTTCAGCACATTATCAATATTAAGTTCTTTGGTTGTCAAAGCTTTATATAAATCATACAAGTCTCTTCCTTTTCGTCTCTGATATAGTGCTCTAAGTTTTGTGCCTACAAGTTCGTCTAGTTGGTAAGTGAGAACATTGCATTCTCCTTGATACCATTTGTTTGAAACAGAAAATGGTATTTCCAGCATTGGCAATACATTGAAATGTTCCTTGCAGTTTATTTCCACTTTTAAGTGAATCGGAACAACAGGAGGTATTTCAGATTCTATTCTAAATATCAAGGTATTATTATTCCTTTTTTGTTTAACTTTCGGTTCCCCAAGAAAAGACAATGCATCTCTAATATGGTCGTATGTCTCTTTAATAGGTTCTGCTTTAATCTGAACCAAGTCAATATCCTCACTATAACGAGGTTGTGGCGAAAGATATAGCTTGTGCAGAGCAGTACCACCACGAAATGCAAGATGAGAAGCCAAGTACTCATCTTTATAAATTTCAGTTAAGGCTCTACATATAAGCAAATCTTGTTCTACCTGTTCTGATTCTGTCCATGGTACAACTTCATTCCATTCTCTAATCGCAAATTCGGGTATCATTCGTCTATTTCTATTCCTTGGTTAATAATTATTTTCCATTTCTTGTCAATCTCACAATCTTCTGTTGATTTACCAATTTTGAATGGAACATTTCTCGTTGTTAAGGAAAGAGGGAACTTGGATTTAAATATATCTGCAAGATCTTCTCTTTCTAGAA
>JAFODP010000018.1 GCA_017380635.1 Bacteroidales bacterium
ATGGCTATTGATAAGGGTATGCCAATTGAGCAGGTGCAACACTTGCTCGGGCATCAAAGTCTCGATACGACATTGCAATATGCAATGGTTAATCAGAATAATGTTAAGTTGTCTCACCATAAATTCATTGGATAGTATGTCGCAATTTATCGAGATGTATAAGGATTTACTTGTTAATGGCAAGATTGAAGATCTTGTGGATAGAAAAATCGCAAGCGTTAAGAAGTCTTATCATGATAGTGATGAAATCGAATATATTGACATATCATCAATTGATAACATCAGCAATACAATCGTTGAGACCACAAAGTATGAGGTATCAAATGCTCCTTCAAGAGCACAACAATGCGTAAAGAAAGGAGATATATTAGTGTCTACAGTTCGTCCTGTCAATAGAAATATTGCAGTGGTTACTAGAGGATTGCAGAATCTTGTTGCTTCAACAGGGTTTTGTGTTTTGCGACCTAAAGAGGAATATCGTGAATATTTACTCTCTATAGTAAAATCAGATGCATATACTGAACATATGTGTGATAAGGCAAGTGGAGGATTATATCCGGCAGTAAATAATGGTGATGTCTTTTCATATGGAATCCATATTCCGAATAAAGAGTTAGCGCAGAAGGTAAGTACAATTCACCACCAGGCCGATAAATCAGAATTTGTTGGGTTCAAATCGCAATTTATCGAGATGTTTGGGAATCAGAACACTAATGATAAACAATGGACAGAATCATTAGTGAAAGATGAATTTAAGCTATCAATGGGAAAGACTCCCGCTCGCAGTAATCCTGAGTGTTGGGAGAATGGTATGCACAGATGGATTTCTATCTCAGATATGGCAACATTTACGCGTTATACTGGCGATACTAGCGAATATATTACAGACTATGCGATAACAGATTCTGGGATTAAGGCAGTACCTAAAGGAACTATTATAATGAGTTTTAAGTTGTCTATTGGAAGAACTGCTATAACTTCAGAAGACATATATACCAACGAGGCGATAATGGCATTTGCTGATTTTGATGAGAAGAAATTCAATATCGACTTCCTGCATTTTCTTATTGCAAACAAGAACTGGCTACTTGGTGCAAAGCAAGCTGTAAAAGGACAAACTCTTAACAAAGAGTCCATCGGAAATGCTAAGATTATTATTCCGCCTATCGAGATGCAGGAGCAGTTTGCTAGCATTTACAATCAGGCCGATAAATCAGAATATTACAATTAGAAATAAAAATATAATAACATATGGCATACTTTAACGAAGAAAATACGGTTGAGCAAATGCTCATTAATGCAGCAGGTCAATGCGGTTGGATATATGTAGAACCGCAATTTGTACCAAGACTTCCAGATGAAGTTCTTGTCGTTGAATGGCTCATGGAGGCTCTGTTGGCATTGAATCCTATTACTCCAGAACAAGCAGAACAGGTTATATATAAACTTCGAGCTTGTATTACAAGTGGTGGCGCTTCTGATGAACTAATCACAGCTAATGATAGGTTCCGCAAGTTGCTGTTTGAAGAGAACTCATACCCATTCGGTGATAATGGCGATAATATCAACATTCGTTTCTTTGCAGCCAAGGATGATGAATATAAGAATCGTTGCATAGTGACTAATCAGTGGGAGTATCCGAGAAAGAGTAAGGAAGGTGGCAAGCGTTTAGACCTCGTATATGTCATCAATGGTATACCTATGGTTGTCGGTGAAGCAAAGACTCCTGTTAAGGCGTCTGTAACATGGGCTGATGGTGCTACTGATATTATGCATTACCAGAAGAGTATCCCTGAAATGTTTGTTCCGAATATTTTAACATTTGCGAGCGAGGGCAGAGAGTTACAATATGCTGGTATCGGTTGCCCTATTGATAAATGGGGACCTTGGTTTGCTGATGAAGATCGTAAGCATGGTACATTGGAAGATGTGGAGCATAACTATGTATCATTGATGACTCCTGAGAGGTTGTTGGATATATATCGTTTCTATTCTGTTTTTACAGGAACCTCTGGAGGTAGAAAGATAAAAATAGTATGTCGTTACCAACAATATTTGGGTGGTGAGGCTATTGTTCAACGTGTTCTCTCTACATATACAAAGGGGGCTGGTCCTCGCAAAGGTTTGATATGGCATTTTCAGGGTTCTGGAAAGTCGTGGTTGATGGTGTTTGCAGCTCAAAAACTTCGTCGTCAAGAAATACTAAAAGCGCCAACTGTTGTGATTGTGGACGATAGAATAGATTTGGAAGACCAGATTACCGGAGATTTCACTCGTGCAGAAATACCTAACATTGACAGCATATCATCCAAACAAGAGCTTGAGGAAAAAATCCATCAAAGAAAGATTTTGATTACTACAATCTTTAAGTTTGGTGATTTGAATGATGGTGAGGTTATTGATGAACGCGACAATGTCATCCTATTGATGGACGAAGCTCATAGAACGCAAGAAGGAGATTTGGGTAAAAAGATGCGTACAGCATTACCAAATGCATTCTTTTTTGGTTTGACAGGTACGCCTATTAACCGTAATGACCACAATACATTTGCATGTTTTGGAGCCGAGGAGGATAAATATGGATACATATCAAAATATACATTCCAAAACTCAGTAGCAGATGGAGCCACTCTTGAGCTTAATTTCAAGACTGTTCCTGTCGAGATGCACTTGGATGATGCTAAGTTGCAAAAGGAGTTTGATGAGCTTACAGACCAAATTAGCGAGGAAGACAAGAACGAATTGGTAAGAAGAACAAGCGTTGATGCATTCTTTACCGCTGAAAAAAGAATCAATGACGTTTGTAAGTATATTGTCTCTCATTTCAGAGAGTATGTGGAGCCAACAGGCATGAAAGCTCAGGTTGTTGTTTACAATAGAGAATGTTGCGTCAAGTATAAAAAGGCTTTGGATGCTCTTCTTGGCACAGATGACCAAACAACAATTGTAATGCATACTGCTGGAGATAAAGCAGATGAATATAAGGCGTATAAGCGTAGTCGCGATGAGGAAAAGAAATTGCTTGACCAGTTCAGAGACCCATTGTCTCCGCTGAAATTTGTCATCGTGACAAGTAAACTGTTAACTGGCTTTGACGCACCTATACTCCAGTGTATGTATTTGGACAAACCAATGAAGAATCATACTTTGTTGCAGGCCATTTGCAGAACCAATCGTACCTACAATGAAAATAAGAAATGTGGATTGATTGTTGATTTTGTTGGTGTATTTGAGGATGTTGCAAAGAGTCTTGCTTTTGATGAAGAGACAGTTAAAACCATTGTACAGAATATTGATGAGATTAAAAGTCTTATACCTACATTCATGCAACAATGTATTGAGTTCTTCCCTGGCGTTGATAGAACTATTGGTGGATGGGAGGGGCTTACTGCTGCTCAACAATGCTTGAAAGATGATGGCGTGAAGACAAACTTTGGACGTCACTTTGCCCGTCTCAATAAAGCGTGGGAAATAGTTTCTCCAGATGCTTGTTTGGCCGAATTCCAAAATGATTATACTTGGTTGGCTCAGGTGTATCAAAGTGTACGTCCTGTAAGTGGTGGTAATCTTATCTGGACTTTGCTTGGAGCTAAGACCATAGAGATTATACATCGCAACATTGAAACTATTGACATTGGTACTCCACTAGAGGACTTGGTAGTTGATTCCGATGTGATAGATGCAGTACTTGAAGATGAAAAAGCACGTGAGAAGAAGATTGTTGAAGTAGAGAAAATGCTTCGATTAAGATTGGGCGAGCACAAAGGTGATCCTAACTTCAAGAAATTTGCTGAGAAATTGGATGAACTCCGAGAACGAATGGAACAAAACTTAATCAGCAGTATTGATTTCTTGAAACAACTACTTGCATTAGCAAAAGACTTACTTGAAGAAGAAAAGAAGAAGGATGAGCCTCAGGATAAAAGAGCACAGGCTCGTGCTGCCTTAACAGACCTTTTCCAAAGTATTAAGACTGAAGAAACCCCAATTATCGTTGAGCAAGTTGTTAATGATATAGATAATGAGGTAGTTAACATTGTACGTCAATTTAATGATGCTTTTCAAAGTGTAACAGCCCGCAGAGAAATCAAAAAGAAACTGCGCGCTATCCTCTGGGTTAAGTACCAGATAAAAGACAATGATGTATTTGAACGTGCATACCAATATATTGAGATGTATTACTAATGGATCCGTTGGTTAAAGTGTAGAATAAAATATAATATAAATTTTATAATCATGAGTTATACAATAAAGCATGTAAATGTAAAAGGACTTTGGGGTGTAAAGTCATTCGATACTAGTTTTCATAGGAATATAAACATTATTATAGGACAAAATGGTTCTAATAAGACAACTTTTTTGAATTTAATTGAGGCTTGCTTAATGGCTGATTTAAGAACATTACAGCGAATTCAATTTGACACCATCCAATTTTTATTGGAAAATGATAACGAAGATAGAAAAACAATTATTGTAAATCGTACACATGAAGATAATTGGATTGTCTTTATATACACTATCGATGATGAAACTGTAGAAATAAGGACATTCGATGACATAGAAGATCATAGGTTCCATATGGGGATGCCGGGAATTATGCGAGAAAAATATTTTCAAATTAGAGCTTTATTAGAAAATATTTTAAATATGTCATGGCTTTCTGTGGATAGATATACGGAAAATGACGATGACCGTAGAGGGGTCAAAAGTGTTGTTGAGAAAAAACTCATTGAACTTATTCAAGAACTTTCTGTGTACAGACTTAGACTTTTTGAAGGAACAAATAAATTTACACGTGAATTAAATACAGAGGTACTTTCATTATTGCTGTATGATGACAAGACGGATAATTTTGATATTGGTGATATTGAGCGCTTTGCATCATTGGATCCACGTGAAATAAAAGGAAGCCTTTATCGTGTTTTCAATCAAATGGGAAATATGCGCCAAATGAGCGATAGAATACAGAATCATATTGCTAAATTATCTGAAGCCATAGATAGAGTGAAAGCTCGAGAGAGTCTTAAACTAAATGATGTGTCTGCTCTAGTTCTCATAAGTAAGACATTGTCTATGATAGACCTTTCAAAAAAACATAAAGAGGCTGTTGATCAATTGATGGAGCCAATCGATACCTATAAAAATATATTGCAAACATTCATAAAAGATAAGGAATTCAATTTTTCAGAAGAAAGCGGACAATTAGAAGTGGAATGGATGTCAAATAGTAAAAATAAGAAAGGGAACTCATCAAAATTGAGATATAATAATTTATCGTCGGGTGAGAAGCAATTGCTTATTCTGCTTACCCAAACTTTATTACAAGAGAAACAATCATATATTTTTGTTGCTGATGAGCCAGAACTATCTCTTCATATTGAATGGCAACGTACTATAGTTGGTGCTATAAATGCTTTAAATCCTAATGCGCAGGTAATAGTTGCAACTCATTCTCCAGAAATAGCAGGACAGTGGCCGATGAACATTATTAAAATGGAAAGTATCACTGAATATGAATAATAGTAATCTATCTTATTCTTTAGAAGCCCTAAGAGTTAAGTCGTTATTCTATGGTAAAAGGGCAATGGTGTATGTTGAAGGAGATGAAGATTTAAATTTCTGGGAGCCTTATTTTGACAAGAATATTTTTCACATTGAAAATGTGGGTGGTAGTAGTAATCTCATTCCATATATAGATAAGTTAAATAATGGCGAGGATTCTTTTATAGTTGCATGCGATGCAGATTATTCATCTTTCAAGCAAGATAATACAATAAAGTCAGATCTTATTGTAACTACATATGGACATTCTATTGAGAACATGATGTATTGTCCAAGCAATCTTAATGCAGCAGTAAGGAAACTATCTAAAAGCCTAAAAGAATCTACAGTGACAATAGAATCTTGGTATGAGAAATTTGTATTCACTGCTCACCCTTTGCTTCTTAGAGAAATTTGTAACCAGATTTATAAACCGCAAGAAACTAAAGTTCAAGTGTTTGGTGATAATTGTGCTAGATTTTGTAAACAAAAACCTTGTTATGAATTAGATGAAGGGTTAATTGATAAATTTTGCAACGAAAATCAAGAAAATTTCCCAAATGAAGTATTGGATAGAATAGACACAGCAATAAAAGAGGATGGTAGGGCTGAACGTCAATTGATAAAAGGACATTTTTTAACATATGCGGTGAGAAATTTGGTATCTTTTCTTGCTGAATCTACTAATTCCACTAAAACGAAATGTAATATATCTAATGGATATCTTTATGCGTTAACTGTACATTGTGAAGATTGTGGTAATAACACTTGTTTAGAAAAGATGCATATTTTGAAATGTGTTACGAAAGCTATAGAGAAAGTAAAGCTAGTAGAATAGGAACAAATCTCATTTTATATATGTTTGTTTGTCAAAAAACACTTATCTTTGCCTTTGATAGCCTCAGATGGTATAGTTTGTTTGGCTAAAAAACAGTCTTTGAAACATAACTCATTGAAAACCAAATGTGGCACAACTTTTTAATGAAGAAGAATATTAATTCGTATTTTATTAGAAATCAACACTTTAAATAAATGGCAGAAGCAAATGTTTTCTGCCATTTTTTATTCCATCAACTGACGATTCACATAAAATCACTATCTTTGCACTACGAGAAAAAATTATCCATATATAGAGTGAACCATGAATAAGAATTATCCCATTTATCAAACCACTTTCATCGACGACATGCGCGCTTTGGTAGAAGAAGCCGCGCAGAATTTTGGCGAGAGTACAGCCATTTCCTACAAGGACAATCCATGGGACAAGGAAGTAAAAAAGGTATCTTTTTCGCAATGGCGCAATGATGTCAGAGCTCTTGGCACGGCGCTTGTTTCTTATGGACTTAGAGAAGAAAAAATTGCCATCGTAGGTGAAAACTCATATGGTTGGTGTTGTGCCTTTTTCGGTGCAATGGCCATCGGCTCGGTAACCGTACCGGTTGACAAGGAACTGCCCTTGGACGACATCGACGGTATCATCAGCACCACGGGTTGTAAAGCCGTCTTTTTCGGCAAGACCTCCGAAAGCAAAATCAAGGAAATATTGGCCAATGGCGGCTTGAAAAGCGTAGAATTGCTCATTTCGATTGCGCCCGAAAGCAAGATTGAAGCCGATTTGCTTGGCAAAAAATCGCTGAAAAGCATAAGCGAAGTGGAGGCTGCAGGTGCTGCACTTTACGCCCAAGGCGACAATAGTTATTACGATTACAAAATTGATGTCAACAAATTGGCGTCCATCGTGTTTACTTCGGGAACCACCGGAAAAGGCAAGGGCGTGATGTTGTCGCAAGCGAATATCTGTCTGGATATGACCTTGGGGATGTACAATTTCGACATCACCAGAAAGACACTGCACGTATTGCCGCCGCATCACACTTTCGGCTCGACGGTGAACTATGTGGGCCATTTGGCACAGGGCTGCGAAGTGTATATTTCCAGCGGTTTGAAATACGTAAGCGACGAAATTAAAGAACAGCAACCCACGCACTTGATACTTGTGCCGGCTTTCCTCGAAGTGATGAATCGTAAGATTTGGGCTACCGCTCGCAAAGGCAAGAAGGAAACATTGTTGAAAGTGATGATGAAAGTGAGCGACTTGCTTCGCAAAATGGGAATAGATGTCAGACGCAAATTGTTTGGTAGCGTGCTCCGTGCCTTTGGCGGCAAACTCGAATTGATTATCAGCGGCGGCGCCAAACTGGACGAAGACATTATCCGTACGTTCGATTCGCTGGGCATCACCATTTTGAACGGCTACGGCATCACCGAATGTGCGCCGCTGATCTCGGCCAACCGCAACAAATATCGCAAGGCCGGCAGCGTTGGAACGCCCATTTTGGCTTGTCGTGTCAAGATTGACAATCCGGACGAAAACGGCGAAGGCGAAATCTGCGTCAAAGGTCCGAACGTGATGTTGGGTTATTACAACAATCCCGAAGCCACGGCCGAAGTATTCGACAAAGATGGCTTTTTCCACACCGGCGACTACGGAAAATTGGACGAAGAAGGCTGGATCTACATCACCGGTCGCAAGAAGAATCTGATTATCCTTTCCAACGGAAAGAATGTATATCCCGAAGAAATCGAAGCCGATTTGCAAAAAGTGGAAGGTGTAAGCGAAGTGGTGGTGTACGCGGGCGAAAGTCGTTTGCAGAAAGACAAAATTACCATCGTGGCCGAAATTTTCCCCGACGCCGATTTGCTGGCCGACAAAGGTATCAGCAACGCGCAGGAATATTTCGAAACGCAGGTTAAACTCTTGAATGCCAAGATGCCGTCGTACAAAGCCGTGAAGCATGTGAAGCTTCGCGATTGCGAATTCCAAAAGAACACCTCAAGAAAAATCACACGATTCAATATTGACAAGACCATCGATTGATGGAAGGGCTTGTTGAGAAGCAGCGAGGCCGCGCACTCCGTGCGCGGCCTCGCCTTTTTCATCGGCGCATCATCACTTGGACGACCACAAACTGTGGATGTTGCAATGCTCATAGGCCGCATTCACCACTTTTTCATCGTCGGCCAACACAAATCGGGCATGCGGCGGCTGGCCGGGCATAAGATATTTCAGATGGAAGCCTTTGTCGGTTTCGAGCACTATCCATTGAATGTAATGTTCGTCCAACATAGGATGCGGTTCGCTGCCCACTTTCACCGCAACAACGGGGCCAATCTTGTGAATGACAGGCACATGTTTTTCGTTGGCGCCGTCGTGGACATTGGGCACTAATTTGGTCATAGGTTCGCCACAGCAAATCACTTTAACACCACTTCGTTTCAGGTAAACAATAATGTTACCACAGTGTTTGCACACATAAAATTTAAGTTCAGACATGATAATAGATTTAAAAAGGTTACACAAAACTTCGCTAAAGGAAGCGCACAAATAAAGCCCATTTCCTTCGAAGAATAATGTTAAAAAAGCAAACTCCTGTGATAAAAAATCTTATATCTTTGCGTCGTTGCCGCAAGAGGATATTCCGCAGATGAAATCCAAGCGGAGCAAAAGTCAGAAACATTAATTAAAACACTATGAATAAAGCTATTATCACCGTTGTAGGAAAAGACACCATCGGTATTATCGCCAGCGTTTGTCAATATTTGGCAAGCAAGCACATCAACATTCTCGACATCTCGCAAACCATCGTTCAAGACTATTTCAACATGATGATGATAGTGGATATGCAGGCTTGCGAACAAGCTTTCGAAGAAATCTCCGGCGATTTGAACGAGATTGGTCAGACTTTGGGCGTTCAGGTAAAATGCCAACGCGAAGATATTTTCAACAAGATGCATCGTATCTAAATCCTTGAGGCTATGATTCATATCTCTGAGGTCATCGAGACCAACAAAATGATCGAGCACGAAAATCTGGACGTGCGCACCATTACCATGGGTATCAATCTGCTCGATTGCGCCGACAGTCGTCTGGACGTGCTTTGCGAGAATATCTACCGAAAAATCACCACCTTAGCTAAAGATTTGGTGAAGAGCGGCGACGATATCGCCCGCGAATACGGTGTGCCCATCGTGAATAAACGTATTTCCATCACACCCATTTCGTTGGTGGGCGGCAGCGCTTGTCAAACACCCGACGATTATGTACAGATTGCCAAAACCTTAGATGCCGCCGCTGCCAAAGTGGGCATCAATTTTTTAGGCGGTTATTCGGCCATCGTTTCCAAAGGCATGAGCCGTAGCGACGAGTTGTTGATTCGCTCTATTCCTAAAGCCTTGGCCAGTACGCAGTTTATCTGTAGTTCGATTAACGTAGGTTCTACCAAAACGGGCATCAATATGGATGCCGTGCGTCTGATGGGCGAAATTATCAAAGAAACCGCCGAAGCCACCAAGGAAAAAGACTCTTTGGGCTGCGCCAAATTGGTGGTGCTTTGCAACGCTCCCGACGACAATCCTTTCATGGCCGGTGCATTTCATGGCGTAAGCGAAGCCGATGCCATCATCAATGTGGGTGTCAGCGGCCCCGGCGTGGTGAAATATGCCTTGGAACAAATCCGCGAGGCCGATTTTGAAACACTTTGCGAAACCATCAAGAAAACAGCTTTCAAGATTACGCGCGTGGGTCAGTTGGTGGCTCAGGAAGCATCGCGTCGTTTGGGCATTCCTTTTGGCATTATCGACCTTTCATTGGCTCCTACGCCCGCCATCGGCGACTCGGTGGCCGACATCCTGAAAGAAATTGGATTGGAACATCCCGGCGCTCCCGGCACAACTGCCGCTTTGGCCCTTCTTAACGACCAAGTGAAAAAAGGTGGTGTGATGGCTTCTTCTTATGTGGGCGGTTTGAGCGGCGCTTTCATTCCCGTGAGCGAAGACCAAGGCATGATTGATGCCGTAGAATGTGGCGCGCTCAGCATCGAAAAACTGGAAGCGATGACCTGTGTTTGTTCGGTAGGTCTCGACATGATTGCCATTCCCGGCGACACGGCCGCCAGCACCATTTCGGGCATCATTGCCGACGAAGCTGCCATCGGTATGATCAACCAAAAAACTACGGCGGTGCGTATTATTCCCGTAGTGGGCAAAGGCGTAGGCGAAATCGTGGAATTTGGTGGACTTTTGGGTTACGCGCCCATCATGCAAGTGAACGGCTTCGACTGCTCACGCTTCGTTGGTCGCAAAGGTCGCATCCCTGCCCCGATTCATTCGTTCAAGAACTAATGCGAAGCTAGATAAAGATGAATGGGCCGCGTCTTCGACGCGGCCCATTTCTTATGTAACGCACCCTCTAAAGGGTTGCCCTTTTTCGGCGGTGAAATAAAATTCACCGCCGATTTTGTTTATTTACAATATGTTAGGTCATTAGATTTTGAAACGACTTTTTGTGCAAAAAACGCTTAAACTCTATTTCTACCCTTTATGTGTAGCCTCCTATGTAGTCTAAATTAAATCTAAACAAATATACCCTTCAAATTACAACTTTAGCTTACAGTGTAAGGCGTTTTTTTAACTATGAGAGCAATGTCCCGCAAGAGTGTTGTTTGTTTGGAAAATATTTTTTAATTTCGCAAAGCTATTGGATAAATAGCAGACATATAGAAAGTGTTTTCGCTTCTATCCTTGTTGAAAATGTGGAAGTTTTCTAGACCAAAGGATAAACGAACAGCACTCATTTCTTGTATAGCTATGTGGCTGTGCGCGTTCTGCGCACCTACCCCATACTATCCAAGTGTGGGGCATTGTAGCGTTTATTTTGGTCAGGTCTTTCCACAACCTTCAGCAGATAAACGGGATTCAACTCCACACTTTCTTTTTATAATTACCGCATCATATTAGGAGTTGTATGAGGCAATTTTTAGAAAAGATGGGCACAATGGAGACTCCACAAGAACGTTTAAACGAGATTGTAAAAATCTCGTATTCTATTCTGTGCAATAAAATTGCACACGGTGACATCAAAATTACAAATGAAGCAACCTTGCAAATGCAGTTCGGTGTAATCCTAAAACAAGTTGGACAATTATATGAATTTGCTGGCACGGATAGATTCTCAATAGAATTGGAAACCATACAAACCATTTCTCCAACAACAAAAAGCGCAAAAGGACAAGCTCGTTGCGACATCTCATTGAGGTTTTCGATGAATGATAACAACACTGCTAACGCTGTCATAGAATTAAAACATTTTAAGTATGATAAGACAAGCGAGGCTGTTGCAGACAATCGTTTTGCAATAATGAAGGATCTTGAAAACCTGGAGCACTACAAAGACACTGACTCTCAATTGTTGTGCTATGAGATTCTGTATACGGATAATAAGAATTATGCAAATCCACACACAACTGCAGGAATTAAACTTGCACCGACCATTACCAAAAGTTTTACATATTGTCAACAAACAGTTGAATTAAAAACTGAATATAAAGCAGAATGGAGTAACTACGACGAAAATTATTTTATGATGATAACACTATAATTTAAATATGATGCTTATGAAGTTGTTTGCAAGAACCAATATGTCATCAAAAATACCAAACCATAATAAAACAGATGTGAAATCAATATATGACAACAATGGTGAGTTGTATGACACATTAAGTATCGATTGCTCAGATAATATCGATGATGTAATGGATTCTGTTGAGTCCATCGATGCTTGTGAGGATATGGTAGATTATTACGATTAATATTAACACTAAAAAGAGGATGCCGAAAATCTAAAAAAGAGTAGGCAAACAATTAAAAACTTTATAATTATGGGAATGGCATCACCAAAAACAAAAGCTGAAGCACGAGAGCAAATTGCAAAATTACAAGGAGATATTGCTCGAGAAAAGGCTTCATTAGCATATCACAAAGCTACATTTAAAGGACCTAGTGCAGAGTATGGCCAATTAAGAATGAGACAGAGCATAGCTGATAAGAAGGCCAAAATAGCAGAATTGAGAGCTAAGATTCCATCATTGCCTTAAAATGCAGGATGTCATAGAAGATTCTTTTGTTATCTGGGAACCCTATCACAAGGGTATTCATCTTTGTGATAGGTTCTCAGTTGAACAATGGAAGCAAATAGCAGGAGATATAAAATCAGATACGGAATGGGGTGAGTTTGTTGGTCGATATGTGAATAGTATTCAATGTTGGGTGCTAAAAAATCGAGCAACAAATCATCCAATTGCATTTGTTTATCTATTCAACGAGGAGGGTTGTTGGGAAAAAGTATCCATTCACGGTGGCGGTTGGGAAAAACCATTGTTGTATTATCGTGGATATATACTTATGCTACAACACCTTTTAGAACAAGGTATAAAGGTTAGAACATATTGTAGTCTATCTAATATATCAGCAATTCGTTTTGATAGAAGTGTAGGATTCGTTCCCTACAAATATACAGACAATGAGGTTTTTATGTGGATTAATACAAAAAGACTAAAAAGCAGTAAGTTGTATAAGTATTTTTATCATTGAAGTCTGATAAAGAAAAAACGGTGGCGTATGTAGAGAACATTGTAGTTCGCTCATACGCCACCTTAGTTTATTCACAATGCATCTTCGAAAGATGCTTGATTTCAGCGCTTTACTTTCAAAAGTTTTATTTACCTTTGCATTCGTAGTTTTTGAGCTTAATTACGACCTCCATGTAGTCTTCTATGTGGGATTTTGCAATTTTCGTAAAAACTAACACTGAAAATCAATCAGTTAAAAATTAAAAGTCATACCTTCTAAAGGCTGCAGTCTTTCCTTATTACAGCAAATCCAGCAATTGCGAAAAATCGTCAATTAAGACGTGAGCGCCAGCTTCAAGCATCGATTCGCGACTACCATTACCATAAGTGACACCACAAGTATAACAATCGGCACGAAGGCCCATCAGGATATCGAAATCGGTATCGCCCACCACCAAAACTTCCTGCGGCTGCAAGTTGAAATGTTCCAAGGTTTTCAGCACTGGTTCGGGATCAGGTTTAGCATGTGAAACATCTTCGGCAGCCACCACATAAGTGACAATATCTTCCAAGTGCAAATCGCGCAAATATTTATCCAAAGTTTCGTGAGCGCGGCTGCTAGCAATGCTCAACATATAACCTCTATCGGCCAAAGCATGCAGCGTTTCCATCACATTGGGAAACAAAGGCACAGCGCCAACTTTATTCAGTTTGGCAAATTCTTCGCGATAAGTGTCCGCATAAGCGGGCGCCACCTCCGGCATTTCGGGAAACAGATGCAAAGGAATTTCCGTGAGACGAAGACCAATCATCGCTTTACACTGCGCATCGCTGCGGGCAGGCAAGTTCAACACACGCAAAGTAGATTGCATGCTGTCGAGTATCACCTGAAGCGTATCGGCCAAAGTGCCGTCGAAATCCAGTACTATGAGTTTAATTCCTTGAAACTTGGTCATTGGTCAAGCATGCTTTTCGGCTTCCAGCTGATCGACGGCCGACTGGATGTAGCGCTGGTATTTTTCCATGTAAATATCACTCACCGTGATAATCATTTCGGTATCGTATTCTTCGCCGAAATTGGGATCCATCACCGTGCCGAAAGTCTTCATCGAAGAAGAAAGATTCAGGTAAAGGTGAATCAGCGGTGGAATCTTGTCGCCCAAACCGGTGACATAAGTATTGAGAATCTTGTAGTTTTCCACCAAAGAATCGGCATTGAACAGTTCGTCCAGTTCGGCTTTGCGCTGGTCGCTCACCACTTCGGGATTGATACCTTGGATAAGATTTTCCTTGTCGCCACAGAATTTTTCGAGGAAATAAATCATCGCTTCCAAACTGGGACGCGGACTGGTGGCAAACATACTCACTTTACCCATAAGGTACTTGATAGAAGGATCTTGCGCAATCAGTCCACCGATACCATCCCAAATATTATCCAAGGCAAACAAGCTCTTCAAGCCCATTTCACGACTCTGATATTTTGGTTGCACCCATGCACGAGCCATTTCCAAAGCATAAGGAAAATAACGTTCGCAGAATTCAGGCGTAAATTTGAAAAGCTTGGCCGAGTTGATGTAAGGTTGTCCGTCTTCACGATATGAAGCTTCTTTAAGACGAGTGAAACGATATCCGCCGATAATTTCGTCGGCATCGGGATTCCAAAGCACCAACTGATAACAAGCCTTGTCTTCTATATCGAAATGATCTATGTCACAAGCTGTTCCGCTGCCACTACCCACCGAACGGAAAGTAATTTCACGCAAACGTCCCACTTCGCGCAATACGTTGGGCGCGTTTTCGTAATTGACTACATAAATTTCGTTACCGGCTTTATTGGTTTTTCTAAGAAATGTCTTTTCGTTAAGTTCCTGCTTGAGAAGTTCCACAGGAATAGGATCGATGATAGCTTCCATATTATTGTTACATATTTGGTTCACAATTATTTCCTTCCTGCAACATGGCCACTTGCGCTTTCACCCAATCGGCCCATTGCTGGTCGGTTTTAGTCTGATCGAAAGTTTGCCAAGGAATAGCTTTGCCAAAAGTGATGACAAAATGTCCATGACGCTTGCGGAAAAGTTCATCAACAAGGAATATCATTCCAAGATTAAACTTCAAGCCCAAGAATTTGCTCAGACGCGACAAAAAGAAGAAACGATTGGAATTATGTCCCGACAAATGCATCGGAATCACATCTCGCTGATAACGACGCGCTTGCGTGATGAAGGTTTTCTTCCAAGGTTCTTCCACGATGCGACCTTTGATGCGCTTGGCACAAGCTCCGGCGGGATAAATCATCACCTGATAATCCGAAGCGAACATTTCGGTAAGATTATTGGCTGCCTGACGGGTCTGACGGCCAAAAATACTGATAGGCACGAAAAACTCCTTGATGGGATGAAACTGCGCCATCAATTGATTCACCGGCACGCGGAAATTGTCGCCGAAATGCTTGCCGAGTATCGAGCCCATAATCAATCCTTCGGGGCCGCCCAGCGGATGATTGCCGGCAAAAAGCAATCGCTTTGAAGCATCCAGATTTTCTTCGCCTCTGATGGTAAAAGTAATATCCAATTCATCCATCGCGGCCTGGAAAAATGCCAGGCCGGAAGGAGAATCTGTGGTTGAAATAAAATCGTTGAGATCTTGCACGTGCAACACGCGCTTGAGCCATCCTTTCAAAAAGTTCGGAATTTTCTGACTCAGCTGAGGGCCAAGAAATTCGTCAAGCTCAATGAGTTTCCTTTCCATAATACTTCTTTCTGATAACCAAAAAGAATCCAGCGCCCATGGCTACCCAAGCAGCCAAACTGATCCAACTGGGCTTAGCCAAGAAACCTGGCATACCGGGCACTACCAGCAATACAATAAAGAAAAGGGAGAAGATACAACCCAAAACGCCCACTGTTACACGGAAAGGATTGTGTTTTTTATAAGCTAATACAGCCGAAGCTGCTGTGGTGTAAGCAAATACAATAGCTGCTCCTACAGAGGTCATATCGACAATCCAGCCCAACACTTCGCGACCAAACCAAGGCGCCAACAAACTCAATACCATGATGAATACCAAGGCATAATTAGGCGTTCCTCTTTTATTCAGATGGCCGAACCACGAAGGCAAAGCGTGTTCTTTTGCCATAGCGTACAGCAAACGCGAAGTGGCCATATAGAAAGCATTCATACCTGAGAATACGGCGCAGAACATAGCAATACCCAATACCCACAAACCGAATTTACCCAAGTAAGCAGACACCACATAACCGGTAGGCCAAGAATGTTTAGCAGCCAAAAGATCTTCCCAAGGCATCCATACGGCGGTAACGGTATTTACCAAAATGTACAACAAGGCGCCCACCAGCACGGCAATAACCAGAATGAAAGTTCCGTATTTGGGTTTAAAGTTGTATTCTTCGGCAGCTTGCGGCACACAGTCGAAACCGATAAAGGCCCAAGGAGCCATGGCCACAATAGCAAAAATAGCTTCCCATTTATTCACGCCTGCGGGGAAACCGGGAGCAAGATTACTGAAATCGGGGCCTTTAGCCAAAGTAAGCGCAGCCAAAATCAACACAGCACCCACCAAAGTCAAAGCAACGGCCGTCTGTGTCCAAGCGGCTTTCTTCATTCCCCAAATATTGATAACAGCCACCAAAATGATAAAGAAGATGGCAGTGAGCAATTCGCCCGCATATACCGTCCAGCCGGCTACTTGGTACATTTCTCCAAACTGCAGTATCGGGAAAAGATTACGTGAGATAAGCCCCATAGCCGTGGCATTCAGCGGAATCAAACTCCAATAAGCCAACACCATCGCCCAACCGCAAATAAAGGCATTTCCTTTTCCGAAGAAAGTTTTGGTATAAATAAATTCGCCACCGCTGGCAGGAAAATTTCGAATCAGATAACCATAACAAAAAGCAATCACCAAGATAAGACCGGCACCGATAAGCATACCAATAAGCATACCCAAAGGTCCTGCCTTAGGCAAAAAAGCGTTACCCGGCAACACAAAACATCCCCATCCGATAATCGCACCCAATGCCAAAGCCCATACATCGATAGGCTTCATTGTGCGCTGTAACTTTCTCTCTTTCATAATTTTTCTCTATTTATAGTTGTTGTTTTTCTCGTTATTCATTGTGTGAAAACGGGGCAAATGTATGCTTTTTTATTTTTTTCACAAAAAAAATCAAATGCTAACACAACTGGTTTCCATCAGCAAGGCATCCTGCAGCGCTTGAAAATGAATGGATTCTGTCATAGCAGCGGGAACCAAAACTGTTGTGCCTTGCGAAATGGAAAGTTTGTTTTCAGGCGCATCAGGAATACAAGACAATTCCACCGAACCCCGCAAACAATTGTATACCACAAAACTATCGTCAGCTTTCTTGTTGCGCAGACAAGTTTGTCCCGCCTGCAAGCGCAGCAAGGCAGAGCGAAAATATCGACCATCCACCAAATCCGCCTGATAGTCTTTTTCGAAATCATAGGCTTTTTTCACATCGCTGTGAAAACGATAATCCAAAGCCTCGGCGGCCAGTTCGGTGTGCAGTTCACGCGGCTTGCCGTGAGCGTCCAGGCGGTTGTAGTCGTACATGCGATAGGTATAATCGGAACTTTGCTGGATTTCGAGCAAGAGTATGCCGCCCCCAATGCTATGCACCAAACCCGGAGGAATATAAAAAACGTCGCCGGCCTGCACCTTGAAACGTCGCAAAACCTCCTCGATACGCTGCTGACGCATCAGAAACTGGTATTCCACCGTACTGATATTTCGGGTGAAACCGGCAATCAGCGCGGCATAAGGTTCGGCTTTCACCACATACCACATTTCGGTTTTACCATTGGCCTGCGGACCATAATGCCTACGCGCCATTTCATCGTCGGGATGCACCTGCACCGACAAATCGCGTTTCGCGTCGATAAATTTGAAAAGCAAAGGAAATTGCTTGCCGCTGCGTGCGTACACTTTTTTACCCAGAATTTCTTCGGGATAACGATCCAACAAATCGGCAAGCGTGCAGCCTTTCATTTCCCCATTGGCCAAAACGGAAACATCGCCCTCCACTTGAGAGAGTTCCCAGCTTTCGCCCACACCAAACATCGGACGAGGCAACTGCTTGAACTGACTCAAACGGTTGCCACCCCAAATGGTGCTTTTGTAAATAGGTTCAAAAACGAAAGGATACAACATCTTTTCAAAAATTAAAGGACGTTCTTAGCGTTCCATCAACACTTGGCCATGGTCGTTCACCACGCTTTCTATCCATTTTTCGCTGTAAGGCTTTTGGATAGGCGAAGCCGGAATACGATTATTATAACCATTATTCTGGAAACTGCCGTCGGCATTCTGACGCTTGATATTTCCGTCGATATATTTTACCATCAGATATTCGTCCAAATCTTTCCATTGTTTGAAAAGTTTCATGGCATTGTTCACACCATATTGGGTAAGATGAGCCACGCGCTGATGTTTCTTCTTGACAGAAAGCACTTCTTGTTCAAGAGAATCCAGGTATTGAATCTGATGATTTTCGTATTTGTCGATAACGTTTCTTACTTCGGCACCAATTTCATCGTAACGCAGATAGGCAAATTGCGCAATGCGGTTCACGGCCCAGAACATCGACTGACGATTGTATTCGAGCATCGAGCCAACGCCTTCGCGCACACAATAAGGCACGCCGGTAGCGCAACAATAGAAAGGCATCAGCGGAGAAGTAGCGGCATCGTCCACACCAAACCAGTAACGGCCACCAATTTCGTCGGGCAACCACTTACGGCTCTGCGAAACAAACCACCAACCGGTCTGCTGCGTCGCAATGGCGCGTTCGTTGACGTAACGTTTTCCTTCGTATTCAAAACCCATCGGACGCCAACGATAAGGCAAATGGCTACCACCGGCACCGATATCCTGGGTCATATCCATGGGCGTTCCTTCGTAATGGTCGCGCATCATATCGGCCAAATCTTTCACCGAAAGTTGACGATTGGGCTTCACATACAAAGGCATGTGGTTTTTCAAATCGTAACCCATGGCATAATCCACGTAAGCATCCATACCATCGGCATAACGATTGAAGAAAGCCCAAACACGCGCTTCACAGCCACGAGCGCCACCAAAATCGAGCGGAGCATAGACATCGCAAAAACTGAATTCTTCGTCGCTACCGCTGAAAATGCCGGCTTTGCGAGCTTCGTCGATAACATCTTCGGAATACAAACAATTTTCCTTGTCGTTGAAATCGATGGTGGTGATGCGGGCCTGGTTGGCATGCGCCGAAATGTATCCGTCGGGAATGCGCTTGGCCACCCACACGGCACCTTTATTGATATTGACACCATTTTCGAATTGAGGAATCTTGGCCATCACTTCCATAATCCAGACTTCGTTCTTGTCGGCAATGGAGAAAGATTCACCCGAAGAATAATAACCGTAAGTCTGCAACAAATCGTCCATCACATGAATGGCTTCGCGAGCGGTCTTGGCTCTTTGCAAAGTAAGATAAATAAGTGAACCATAATCGATAAGACCCGTTGTATCTGCAAACTCCGGACGTCCACCGAAAGTGGTTTCGCCAATGGCCAACTGACATTCATTCATGTTTCCTATCACCGAATAGGTTTCGGCCACTTGGGGAATTTCGCCCAAATATTTACCTGTATCCCATTCGTAAATGGGCACCATCGCGCCCTTGCCATATTTCATGGCCGGACGGAAATAGAGTTCGCCATACAACTGATGTGAATCGGCTGCATAAGTAATCATAACCGAACCGTCGGTGCTGGCGGCAGGCGTCACAATAAGGTTGGTACAAGCATCGGCCTGATGATAAGCAAACATCGCCATCAGCGCCAAAAACAATGCCTTACAAATTTTTCTCATATCGTTTTAGTTTAATTTATCTTTTGAATATCCATGCTTGCTGTCGATACTTTTGTTCTGCCAAAAGAGCGATTTCTGCTTCCTCTTGTTCGCTGAATGTCTGCATTGAACTTTGAAAATAGGCGCAAGAAAGACGGGCAAAGTTATCGAAAAAAGCCTTAGCTTCCATATTTCCCGGCAAAAAAGCACGCAAATTCACCACCGGCGATGGCTGCGAATGAACGCCTCGCAAACTGAGTGCTTGTTTTTTCTCGTTCAATCGCACCGACTGGTCGGAAAGAATTTCCAAACCCAAAGCCCCATGAAGATGCCTCAAGTTGCTATCGTACAAGAGGGTGCCATGCTGCAAGGCGCGTTGTTGGGCAAAATGCGAAGCCGTGCCGGTAATTTTCCGCTCATTAATCCACAAATCCTTGCGATTGCCAATATCTACCTTCAGCCCCATTTGACGCAAAATCTCCACCACCGGATGCAAGAAATCCTTGCTAAGCGGACTGGCATTGCGCGGCCCTACAAAACAGAAATTCAGATTGCCTTCATCGTGATACACCGCACCACCTCCCGATATGCGTCGGCAAATGGCAATATCGTGTGCGGTACAATAATCGAGATCGACTTCGCGAGCGGCCACCTGGTTGCAACCCAAAATCACCGAAGGATGGTTGACATACAGAAACAAAGCATCCTGCCCGGAATGAAACAGCCATTCTTCGGCCGCCAGATTCCAGGCAGGATCGTTATACTTGCTGCGGTAAACCTGCATTATTTCACGTTGAAAGCCACGCGCAATTCTTCGATTTCCTGCTCACCGATAGGACAAAGCGGGCCGATAGCCGAAGCCATCACCAAAGAATTAGCACTAAACTCTGCCACTTCCAGATAGTCGAAAGTCTGCATCAAGCGGTCGCCCGTCACGATAACGCAGTTGTTTTCCACCAGGATAGCACGATTGCTGGCAAAAAGTTTGGCTGTTTTATCCACCGCCTTATAAATATCGCTGAAAGGAATGGTGGGCATATCCTGCAAGAAAATCCAGCTTTCGGGAATGGTACGCACATCGAATTTCTGACCCGTCACGGCAAAAGCCATCAAATTGGGCGACTGCGTGGTGATGATAGAATTGATATGCGGATTTTCCTGATAGATACGATGATGCAAAGCTACTGAACGAGAAGGCGTTTTGCCGGCCTCAGCCATACCGTCACGCACTTGGACGATATCTTCGGGCTGAATATCCCAACGTGGCACATTGGGCGAAGTAATCAGAAAATCGTTGTTTCTCCAACGGCAAGAAACCGTACCATAAGTGGAAATCATCAATCCTTGGTTGCACGAACGACGAATCACGTTGCACATTTCCGTACGGATAGCGCGTTCGTCCGAAGGATAATTAACATCCATGTAATGAGGAATATTGTGCGGAATACTCAGATTGAAATCGCTGATAAGTTCGTTGCTGAGCGTATTGATTTTTCCGATGTGACCGGCATTCACCAAGGTGCGGCAGCAGAATTCGAGGGTTTCGAAGCGTTCGTAAGCATCCATCATATCGACACCGCCCAACACCACACCATGGTTTTCCAGAATAACGGCTTTGTATTTTTCGTTCTTAAATTCCTCTGCAATCACCTGGCCCAATTCCTGGCTACCGGGACAAGCATATTTAGCGTAACCGATTTCGCCACAGATATTTTTGGCCTGCGGAATGATATTGGTATTGGGAATTTGACGAGCGATACTGAAAGCCACCAAACCTGGGGGATGTGCGTGGATAACAGCCGAAATTTCGGGACGCGTGTCGTAGATGGCCTTATGGAAAGGATATTCCGACGAAGGCTTGTGCGGACCCACGATGGTGCCGTCTTTTTTCACGCAAACGATATCCTTGGGAGTCAAAGTACCTTTGTCGATGGCAGAAGGCGTTACCCAAATATCACCGTTTTCGTCCTTAATGGAAATGTTACCTCCTGAAGTGGTGGTCATACCACTGCGATAGATGCGGCCGATAATCACATTGATTTGTTCGGCGGGATGCATCATTTTGGTGTCTAACTGTTTCATAATATGGATTTATTTTGAGAGTCTGAAATAAAGTTGATCGAAGAAAGCCCATTGCACGATGCCGCTGGCCACCGACACATTGAGCGAATGCTTGGTACCAAATTGCGGAATTTCCACACAATGATGACAGAGGTCCACCACTTCTTGCTGCACGCCTTTCACTTCGTGACCCAGAACGATGGCATATTTCTCGTCTTTCTTCAGTTGTAATTGCTCGAGCGAAACGCTGTCGTGCGCCTGTTCCACCGCGTAGATGATGTAACCTTGATCTTTGAGTTTCTGCACCGCGGCAATGGTATCGCTCTCGTATTCCCAAGCCACCGTGTTTTCTGCCCCCAAAGCCGTTTTATGAATTTCGGGATGCGGCGGACAACAGCAAATGCCGCAAAGTACAATTTTTTCTACGCGAAAAGCATCAGCCGTACGGAACACCGAACCCACATTGTGCTGACTGCGCACATTATCGAGCAGCACCACCAAAGGTATTTTTTCGGAAGCCTTGAATTCTGCTTCCGTCATGCGGTTCATTTCCAATACACTGAGCTTTTTCATTCGATATATTTTTTTCGGATGCTGCAGCATGCAGAGGGCATTTGCAGCGAGCCTTACAACAAGGCAAAAGTAATATTTAATTCCTCAAAAAAAAATAGTATCTTCGCGCTCCGAAAAAAATCAATCACATTTATGAAACAAAAATTTTCCAAGGCTTTTTGGGTAGCCAACACCGTTGAATTGTTGGAACGTCTGGCTTACTACGCCGTCTTCATCGTCATCACATTGTATTTGTCCAATATCTGGGGATTTTCCGATATCGAAGCCGGTATGATTGCCGGTATTTTCTCGGCTTGTCTGTATCTTTTGCCCACTTTCGTGGGAGCCTATGCCGATAAAATCGGATTCCGTGCCTCGCTGATGGCAGCCTTTTCCTTGCTGAGCGTGGGATATCTGGGCTTGGGCATCCTGCCTACTTTGCTCGAAAGCGCCGGTTTGGTAAGTTATGGCGAAAGCACTGTATTTACGGGCATTCAAACTTCCGTCCTGCGTTGGAGCATTGCTCCCGTGTTGGTGCTGATTGTGTGCGGTGGTGCTTTCATCAAGGCGGTGATTTCGGGAACGGTGGCTCGCGAAACCACTTCCGAAAACCGTGCTCGCGGCTACTCCATTTTCTATATGATGGTGAATATTGGTGCTTTCACCGGCAAGTCGGTGGTGGATCCTTTGCGTAAAAGCTTGGGCGACTCTGGCTTGATTTACCTCAATTATTTCTCTGCCGCCATGACTATTCTGGCTTTGTTGGCCATCATCTTCTTCTACAAATCGGCCAAAACCGAAGGTCAAGGCAAGAGTTTCAAGGAATTGTGGCGCGGTTTGATAAAAGTTTGCTGCAATGTTCGTCTGCTGATACTGATTCTTATCGTGAGCGGTTTCTGGATGATACAGAGCCAAATGTACGCCACCATGCCCAAATACGTGCTGCGACTTATCGGCGAAAGCGCTTCGCCCGGTTGGTATGCCAACGTAAACCCGCTGATTGTTTTTGTCTGCGTGAATATGATTACTTCCCTGATGGCCAAACGCAAAGCCCTGACTTCCATGACCATCGGTATGGCCATTATTCCCGTGTCGGCTTTCGTTATGTCATTGGGACATCAGTTGCATGCTGAGAGCATCATGGGCCTGCATCCCGTTGCCTTCATGATGATTATCGGTATTGCTTTGCAAGCCTTGGCCGAATGCTTCATCTCGCCCCGATATTTGGAATATTTTTCTTTGCAAGCGCCCAAAGGTGAAGAAGGACTTTACTTGGGATTCAGTCATTTGCACTCGTTCTTCTCGTATTTGTTTGCCTTCGGATTGTCGGGTATCCTGCTCGATAAATATTGTCCCGATCCTCGTTTGTTCGATTCGGCCGAAGCTTACGCCCAAGCCACTGCCAACGCACATTATATTTGGTACGTATTCGTAGGCATCGGCTTGATTTCTATTATCGCGCTGATTATCTACAACTTCGTTACCCAACGCATCGACCGTAAAAAAGCTTTACAAAACAAATAAAGCTATGAATAGCGCCCACTACACTCCTCGTCACGATCGTTACGATGCCGGCATGAAATACCGCCGTTGCGGAAAAAGCGGCATTCTGTTGCCTGAAATTTCTTTGGGCTTATGGCATAATTTTGGCGAGAACGATCCCCTTCCGCGTTCCATGGAAATGTTGCATTATGCTTTCGATCAGGGCATTACCCATTTCGATTTGGCCAATAATTATGGTCCGCCTTATGGTTCGGCCGAAAAAACTTTCGGTATCGCCATGAAGCAATCGTTCCGTCCTTATCGCGACGAGATGTTCATTTCTACCAAAGCGGGCTACGATATGTGGCCGGGGCCTTACGGCAATTGGGGTTCGCGTAAGTATCTGATGGCCAGTCTCGATCAGAGTCTCAAACGCATGAATTTGGACTACGTCGATTTGTTTTACAGTCATCGCTACGATCCCGAAACGCCTTTGGAAGAAACGCTGCAAGCCTTGGTGGATATCGTGCGTCAGGGAAAGGCTTTGTATGTGGGTATTTCGCGCTGGCCCAAGGAAGCCGCCCAAGTTGCCTACGATTATCTAGCCGCCCACGATGTGCCTTGCCTTATTTACCAAGGTCGTTATCATCTGCTCGATCGCGAAGTGGAAAAGGAAGGTATCTTGCAACAAGCCAAAGACAATGGCGCCGGCTTCATCGGATTTTCTCCTTTGGCACAGGGTTTGCTCAGCGACCGCTATCTGAACGGCATTCCTGCCGATTCGCGCATGGCGCACGATGGCCGATACCTCAAACCCGAAGCCTTGAACGATAGCACTCTCCGCCGCATCAAAGCCCTGAACCTCATTGCTCTACAGCGCGGACAAAGCCTGGCCGAAATGGCCTTGGCCTGGTTGCTGAAAGACGATTTGGTAAGCAGTGTCATTATCGGTGCCAGCTCGACAGCTCAAATCGAAAAGAACCTGAAAGCGCTCCGCAACACCACGTTCAGCCCCACCGAACTCGACGCCATCGAAAATGCCTGCAAGGAGTGAAAATGCAAACTCCGTTATGATAATCATTTTCCACTATAATGTGGACGATTAACAAATTTAATGGAGTGAATTCTATATTGATTTTACATAGTCCAATTCATACGATTCATTATACGAAGTTTAACCGCTTCAAATCTGTCAAGGGCCACGATCCATTTTGGAAGATCTTGATTAATCCATCCCATTACTCGCAGCAAGTCTTTATGAATCGATGTTACCCTATTCAAATTCCAGCAGATGGATTCGTTATGAAATATCCTGTTTCTAAATGTCCTGATGGCATTTAACGGCGCAGATAAATTCTTGCGCTGACGCAAGTTTTTAGGCATATATGGAAATGCCCTTCGCAAATGTTTCCATAGTATATTTTCGTATTCACTATTGAGCAAAGACACCCAAAATCCCAATGTTAATTCTGCTATCACCTTAGATGGTGTAATCATTTCGTGTCTTCCCGCAATTTGCTTGCAAGCTTGTGATACATAACGATCTAGATTTATCAGACTAGGCGTTTTAGAAAAAATAACATACCAATCCTCACGACCGGCCATTGTTTCTAATTCACGGCTCATAGCATTGCGCAATGCCACTTCTAACACAGAAAGACAAGGATAAAACGATTCAGCCAATTCAATGTTGCAGCAATAGTGCATAATAGCTCGATTCTCATCTTTGTGTAATTTAAAATACCTCTCCATTCTTTTGGTAGAGAAAACTTTATCGAAATATTTTTTGTTATAATCCATATTCTATATACATTTGCAGCGCAGTCCCGGTAATTCCTCTCCCTGATATTAGATGCAGGTGATGAATCCGGGTTTTTTATTCCTTTACTTTCTCACAAAGATAATTGTACAACATAGGGTTTGTCAATACTTTCGACCAGCCTTTTCTCAACAAAAACACCAGGCCCTTGTCAACAAAATTGTTGACAAGGGCCTGGTGTTTCTTGAAGCAAGGTACGCGGGGGCGACAAGCTTGAAGGCGAAGGGAGTTTACTGCAACCGAGGCTTGTCAGAATGGCTGCCATGTCGTGGCGGCAAGGCCGAACGCGAAGGGAGCGTACTCGAAGTACGTGACCGAGCGAGAGGCCGCAGCCGGCGCGGCATGGCGGCCATTATCACAAGCCTTATCTGGCGGGGGCGAAACCACTGAGACGAAACTCCTCCTCATTAGGTTCGAGCGAACCCCAAGTAACATTTTTCACAGAGAGGTCGCGAACGAATTCGGAGTTGTTGATAAATTTGGTCAGCTTGTCTACATGCACATTTTCGATGAAAACAGCTTGCACGGGATCGCGTTGGTCGCCACGAATTTCGAAAATAGCTTCGGCTTCGCGACAATTGATATTGCGGATGGAAATATTACGAATGCGGGTGATGGCGGTTTCGAAAGTGGGAACGATATCGCGCCATTGATACAAAACATCGGTATCGATTTCGAAAACACGCTTCATGCGCGCTGCAGAAACATTATCCAAAGTGATATCTTCGATAAAACCACCACGACGATGATTGGTTTTCAAATAAAACAAACGATAAACGGCGCGAGAAGAATGACAATCGTGCATATAGACGCGACCCACACCGCCGGCCATTTCGCTACCGATACCAAGCAAACAATGACCCTGCACAATTTCACAACGACGCACAACGACATCTTGAGTAGGCGTAGCCAAACGCCAAGCATCCTGATTACGACCAGCTTTCAAAACAACAGCATCGTCACCTTGGTCGAAACGACAATCTTCGATAATGACATGCTGCGTCATTTCCACGTCGATACCATCGTTGTTGTGGCCATGGGCATAGACATCGAGATGATGCGCCCAAACATCTTTACACATATATAAATGTATGGTCCAGAAAGGACTTTCGCGAATTTTAAAACCATCCAGCTGAATATTTTCACAACGGTTGAAGTGAATGAGATGCGGACGCATATTGGCACCGGGCGTTTCCATACGACGATTTTCCACAGGCACACCGGTAGAACACATGGCATAGAGCTGACGCGTTGCCTGAATATGAGAATCGGGACGCTTAAACCAAGTGCGCCAGAAATCCATCTTGGGAGCCAATTTACCCGGACCACTGATGGCAATATTATGACACTCATAAGCATACACCAAGGGCGAATAATTCATACATTCCGTACCTTCCCAAGAAGTTTTCACCGCCGGCAAATACAAAGAAGAATCGTCGGCAAAAACGATGGTGGCACCGTCGCTCAGATAAAGATTACAATTGCTTTTGAAATGAATAGGACCGGTGAGCCATTCGCCGGCAGGCACCACTACTCTACCGCCTCCGGCTTTGTTGCAAGCCGCCATTGCTTTTTGGAAAGCCTTGGTATTGGCAAGCACATTGCCCGGCTTGGCACCATATTTAACGATAGAAAAATCCTTGTTGGGAAATTCGAACATTTCCAGGTCTTCGAAAGCGAAAGGAGCTTCGGGAGCAGAGACTTTGATTTGCGCCGTGGTCGTCAGACAGAAGATTGCCAGCGACAGCATTAACATCATTTTCTTCATTGTATTTTTGTTTTAATGGTTGCTAAAATCCGCTAACAAAGCTACAGCGAAAAAAGAAATCGCACAAATCCAAATAAGACTTGTGAGATTAATTAGAAAGAATCAGCGAGCGATCTTTGGCATAAGCCGCCGTCATCGCGGGAAAGAGAACGACACAACTGAAATACAAGGGCGTCACCACAAAAGCCAGCCAGGAATCGAAGCCTTGCAAAGGCGCAAACAGAACAATCACTAATACATACACCGCCCACAATATCAACGAGATAAGCAGCAAAGACGGAAATGTCTTCCACGCTTTCTGATGCGCCAGAAACAGCGTGGCATAAAGTGCAAACACCATCAGAAGCAACAAATAGACCCAAAGCAGAAAAGTCATGTGGGCAGCTGCGTAGAGTTGCGTCACATTGGCATAAAAGACAAACAAAGCCAGCAGCAAGACTCCGAACAAGGCCGGCGTTGCCCACATCAAGGCCGTGGTAGCCTTAGCGTTCAAAGTCACTTGCGTCTTCTTGAGACGCAACATCAAGCACAACGACAAAACAATGCACAAGAGCGGCAAAAGCCACATCAGCAGATTGATTAACAAGAGTTTCATAAGCATAAGATTTAAATGGCAGGCAAAGCTATCATAAAAATCCTATGCCAAAATGATAAGAAAACGCAAATATTCTTAAAAACAACTCAGAGTTTTGCCACGCATTTCTCTACATCTTCGTCCGAAAGATTGTAGTCGTGCAAGTTGCCGCTGATATACTGATCGTAAGAAGGCATATCGATAAGTCCGTGACCGCTCAGATTGAAGAGTATCACTTTTTCTTCGCCCGTTTCGATGCATTTCTTGGCTTCGCGGATAGTGGCTGCAATGGCATGACAAGATTCGGGCGCAGGGATAATACCTTCGGCGCGAGCGAACAACATACCGGCATCGAAACTTTCCAATTGAGGAATGTCCATCGCTTCCATAAAACCATCTTTCAGCAACTGTGACACCACCACGCCGGCGCCATGATAACGCAAACCTCCGGCATGAATGTTGGCAGGCGCAAATTTATGACCCAAACTGAACATCGGCATCAAAGGTGTGTAACCGGCTTCGTCGCCAAAATCGTAGACAAATTTTCCCTTGCTCAATTTAGGACAAGAACTGGGCTCTGCCGCGATGAAACGCGTTTTCTTTCCGTCTTTGAAATTGTGACGCATAAAGGGAAATGCCAAACCGCCAAAGTTGGAACCGCCACCAAAACAAGCAATCACCATATCGGGATATTCACCGGCCATTTCCATCTGTTTTTCAGCTTCCAAGCCAATCACCGTCTGATGCAAGGTAACGTGACTCATCACCGAACCCAAGGTATATTTACAATTAGGCGTCATGCGAGCCAATTCCACCGCTTCCGAAATAGCGGTTCCCAACGAACCCTGATGATTGGGCGTTTTGGTAAGAATATCCTTGCCCGCGCGGGTAGACATAGAAGGCGAAGCCGTCACCTGAGCGCCAAACACTTGCATGGCACTACGACGATATGGTTTTTGTTCGTAAGTAATTTTCACCTGATACACAGCTGCTTCCAGACCAAAAATCTTGGCCGCATACGAAAGCGCCGTTCCCCACTGGCCGGCACCGGTTTCCGTGGTAATATTGGTAACACCTTCCTGCTTGCAATAATAAGCCTGCGCCAAAGCCGAGTTCAGTTTATGCGAACCGATAGGGCTGACACTTTCGTTCTTGAAATAAATATGGGCAGGCGTTCCCAAAGCCTCTTCCAAACCATAGGCGCGCACCAAAGGCGTACTGCGGTAGTAGGTATACATTTCGCGAACTTTTTCGGGAATATCAATCCATGCGTCCTGCATGTTCATTTCCTGACGCGCACATTCTTCGCAAAAAATCGGATAAAGATCTTCGGCGCTCATCACCTCTCCCGTCTGCGGATGTTTCATAGGCATGGGTTTCGTAGGCATTTCTGCCTGAATATTATACCATTGCTTAGGCAATTCCGCTTCGCTCAAGAAAAATCTTTTCTGTTTCATCGTTATTCGCTTTATGTATTATTCTAATTTCTAAACTGATACGCCTTTCGGCGAATAGATTGGCCTTAGACCAAAAGAGGGCGCAAGATAATAAAAAAATCCGCCGCAGCATAGCAGGACGGAAATGTTTATCTACATAAAAAAAGCCTCTCGATAGAGAGGCTGAGTTGGCGGTGCGTACGGGACTCGAACCCGTGACCCCCTGCGTGACAGGCAGATATTCTAACCAACTGAACTAACGCACCTTGTTCGTTTGCGGGTGCAAAGGTATGCAAAGTTTTTTATTCTCCAAAACATTCTTCAACTTTTTTTTGAAAAATCTGCAATATTTCATCTAAAATCCCTTCTACAGAACAATTGTTTCACTACTTTTGCAACTCATTTAAGAAAAATCATGATGAAAAATACCCCCATCAACGCAAATATCGTACAATCGGTTATCGACAGTTTCAATTTACCCGCATTCGGCAAGGCCACTATCCGCGAAGTGGTAGCCATGACCAACAGCATAGAAAAACAAAGTGGCGAAAAATTCGTCCGTATGGAAATGGGTGTGCCCGGATTGCCGCCCTCGCAAGTGGGCGTTCAGGCCGAAGTAGCAGCTTTGAAACAAGGTGTTGCCTCCATTTATCCGCAATTGGACGGTCTGCCCGAACTGAAACACGAGGCCTCGCGTTTTATCAAAGCCTTCATCGATGTGGATGTTCCTGCCAACAATTGCGTACCCGTAACCGGTTCTATGCAAGGCACTTTCACCTCGTTTCTTACCTGCAGTCAGTGTGACAAGAAGAAAGATACCATTCTTTTTATCGATCCGGGATTTTCGGTACAGAAGCAGCAGTTGGTGGTATTGGGTTGCAAATTCGCCAGTTTCGATGTCTATCATTATAGAGGAGAAGCTTTGCGCGCCAAGTTGGAATCCTTCCTGAGCCAAGGAAACATTTCGGCCATCATTTATTCGAATCCCAACAATCCCGGATGGTTTTGCTTGCAAGAGAGCGAGTTGCAGATTATCGGAGAACTTGCCACCAAGTACGACTGCATTGTGTTGGAAGATTTGGCCTACTTCGCCATGGATTTCCGCAAAGCCTTGGGCGAACCTTTCCAAGCGCCTTTCCAGGCCAGCGTAGCCAAGTACACCGACCATTACATTCTGCTCATTTCGGGTTCGAAAGCTTTCAGCTACGCGGGTCAGCGCATCGGTATCGCCGCCATTTCGGAAGCCTTATATAAAAAGGAGTATGCCGATCTGAAAAAACAATATGGTGTTGCTTCCTTCGGTAATGTGTTTGTAAACAGAGTTTTGTACGCACTTTCTTCGGGCACCAGCCACTCGGCACAATACGCTTTGGCTGCCATGATGAAAGCCGCCAGCGATGGCGAATATCGTTTCCTGGAAGATGTAAAAATCTACGGTGAACGCGCCAAAATCGTCAAGCAATATTTTCTTGAAAACGGCTTCTACATCGTCTACGACAAGGATTTGGACGAAGATTTGGCCAATGGTTTCTACTTCACGGTAAATTATCCCGGCATGACGGGCGGCGAATTAATGAAGGCGTTGATGTTCTACGGCATCAGCACTGTTTCTCTGGAAACCACCGGCAGCCAACAAGAAGGTCTCC
The DNA here is from genome assembly GCA_017380635.1 of Bacteroidales bacterium. GTDB lineage: Bacteria > Bacteroidota > Bacteroidia > Bacteroidales > UBA1402 > UBA1757. The sequence continues at coordinate 31,151 of JAFODP010000018.1, forward strand.
GCATCTGCACCTCTTTTGTAAAAGAATCGCAGTACGAAGACCTCGCTTATCGTTTGAAGGCCTTTCATCAAGACCATCCGATTCAGTAAAGATTATCGAGCCAATTCGCAGATTTTCAAGATAGTCTGCATAGCCTTTTCGGCCGAAGGAATGGGCAGATATTCAAAGCGTCCGTGGAAATTCAATCCGCCGGCAAAGATATTGGGACAAGGCAGACCCATGAACGACAAACGTGCACCATCCGTACCACCACGGATAGGTTTCACTTTGCATGCTACGCCCACAGCCTGCATGGCTTCGATGGCCAAATTCACCACGTGCATATTGTCGGGTTCGATTTTTTCGCGCATGTTGTAGTATTGGTCTTTCAGCGTCAAAGTGGCCGTGCCTTCGCCAAATTCATTGTTGATTTTGTTCACCAGATGCGTCATTTCTTTCTTGCGACGTTCGAAAGTGGCGCGGTCGTGATCGCGAATAATATAAGTAAGCGTAGCTTCTTCCACCGTACCGTTCATCGAGATAAGATGATAGAAACCTTCGTAACCTTCGGTGTGTTCGGGCGTTTCGTGACGAGGTAACATATTGGCAAATTGTCCGGCTACGCGAATGGCATTCAACATTTTATGCTTAGCATAACCCGGATGCACGTTGCAACCCTTGAACTGAATCTTGGCAGAAGCCGCGTTGAAGTTTTCAAATTCCAATTCACCCAAATCGCCGCCATCCATGGTGTAAGCCCAATCGGCAGCAAAAGCTTCCACATCGAAATGATCGGCACCCTTACCGATTTCTTCGTCGGGCGTGAAGCCTACGCGAATTTTTCCGTGCTTGATTTCGGGATGATTGATCAGATATTCCATGGCCGTCACAATTTCTGCGATACCGGCTTTATCGTCGGCACCCAAAAGCGTCTTACCGTTGGTGCAGACAATATCTTGTCCCACGAATTGCAGAATTTCAGGAAATTGTTTGGTACTGAGAACGATATTTTCTTCGGCATTCAGCACGATATCCTTACCGTCATAATTCTTGACAATCTGGGGCTTCACCTTGCGACCCGACATATCGGGACTGGTATCCATGTGCGCAATAAAACCAATCACAGGACGCGGCTCATCGCAATTGGCAGGCAAAGTAGCCATCAGATAACCATTGCCATCGAGCGTCACATCTTGCAAGCCAATGCTCTTCAACTCTTCGGCCAAGATTTGCGCAAAAGCCATCTGACTGGGTGTACTGGGCACCAAATCGGTTTCTTCGTTCGACTGCGTGTCGTATTGAACGTAATTCAAAAAACGGTCTATCAGTTGCATATTATCTTAATTTAATAAGGTGTGTAAGAATCCGCAAAAGTACAGAAAGCTGCGCGAAGTAAAAAATATCGCATCCAACTATTTGATAACTTCAAAAAAATATTTTCCTTTGCGCCAAATTCAAAAAACATGACACTTGCTTCCATTATTTTGCTAAACGATATTATTCTGCTGTCTAAGGAAAGTGGAAGCGATGTTTGTATGTAAGAAATCTGATAAAAGAATGATATACAGGCCTTTCGCTTCCATGCGGGAGGCTTTTTTATTTTGATGATAAAGACAATGAGCGAACGATTATTTATTTTTGACACCACCCTCAGAGATGGCGAACAAGTGCCCGGCTGTCAGTTGAACACCATAGAAAAGATTCAGGTAGCCAAGCAGTTGGAAACACTTGGGGTAGATGTGATAGAAGCTGGTTTTCCCGTATCGAGTCCGGGCGATTTCCAGTCGGTGATAGAGATTTCCAAAGCCGTCACCTGGCCCACCATTTGCGCCCTGACCCGCGCGAAAGAAAAAGACATCGACATTGCCGTGGAAGCCTTACGATTTGCCAAACACAAACGCATTCACACCGGCATCGGCACCAGCGAAGCGCATATCCGTTATAAATTTCATTCCAATCCGGACGAAATCGTTGAAAGAGCGGTGGCTGCCGTGAAATACGCTCGCCGTTTTGTGGACGAAGTGGAATTTTATGCCGAAGATGCCGGACGCACCGACAATGCTTATCTGGCACGCGTTGTTGCAGCGGTGATTAATGCCGGCGCCAGCGTGGTGAATATTCCCGACACCACCGGTTATTGCTTGCCGGAAGAATACGGAGCCAAAATCAAATATTTGATGGAAAACGTTCCCAACATCGATCGAGCCATTATTTCAACGCATTGTCACAACGACCTGGGCATGGCCACTGCCAACACGATGGCCGGTGTGATGCAAGGCGCTCGTCAAGTGGAAGTTACCATCAATGGTATCGGCGAACGTGCCGGTAATACTTCCTTGGAAGAAATTGCCATGATAGTGAAATGCCACAAACATCTTGGCTTGGAAACCAACCTCAACACCAAACAGATTTATCCAAGCAGTCGTCTGGTTTCCAGCTTGATGAACATGCCGGTGCAACCCAATAAAGCCGTGGTGGGACGTAATGCCTTCGCTCATTCTTCGGGCATTCATCAGGATGGCGTGCTGAAAAATACCGCCACCTACGAAATTATCGATCCACACGATGTGGGCATGGAAGACAGCGCCATTGTGCTGACGGCTCGCAGTGGTCGTGCCGCCTTGAAAAATCGTCTGAAAACCTTGGGCGTGGAACCGACGCAGGAAAAATTGGACAAGATCTACGAAGATTTCCTCAAATTGGCCGACAAGAAAAAAGACATCAACAACGACGATATTTTGGTTTTAGCCGGAGCAGAACGCACAGAAAATCAACGCATCAAATTGGCGTTTCTGCAAGTAACCAGCGGTGTGGGCGTACAATCGGTGGCCAGCCTCGGACTGAACATCGCCGGCGAACATTTCGAAGCCTGCGCTTCGGGTAACGGCCCGATAGATGCCGCCATCGGAGCACTCAGAAAAATCATCGACCGTCACATGGAGTTGAAAGAATTCACCATCCAGGCTATCAGCAAAGGCTCTGACGACATGGGAAAAGTGCATATGCAGGTGGAATACAACGGACATGTTTATTATGGTTTCGGCGCCAACACCGACATTATCGCGGCTTCGGTGGAAGCTTATATCGATTGTATCAACAAGTTTAAGTCATGAATACCTTATTCGATAAAATCTGGGATGCCCATGTGGTACAGGAAGTTAGCGATGGACCGACGCAACTCTACATCGACCGCCTGTATTGTCACGAGGTAACCAGTCCGCAAGCTTTCGAAGGACTGCGTCAGAGAGGTTTGCGTTGTTTTCGCCCGGAAAAAATCTTCTGCATGCCCGACCATAATACACCGAGTATGCATCAGGAACAAGCCATTCAGGATGAAACTTCGCGTCGTCAGGTGGAGAATCTGGAACGCAATGCCCGTGAATTCGGACTGCCTTATTTCGGTTTGATGCATCCGCAAAATGGTATCATTCACGTAGTTGGCCCGGAAAACGGACTAAGCCTGCCCGGCATGAGCATCGTTTGTGGCGATTCGCATACTTCCACGCATGGCGCCATGGGAGCGGTAGCTTTCGGCATCGGTACCAGCGAAGTAGAAATGGTTTTAGCCTCGCAATGTATTTTGCAGATGCGTCCCATGACCATGCGCATCAACATCGATGGAAAATTGGGAAAAGGCGTCACTGCCAAAGATTTGGCGCTTTATCTGATTGCGCAATTGGGCACTGGCGGCGCTACCGGTTACTTTGTGGAATACGCAGGCGAAGCGGTGCGCGATTTGTCGATGGAAGGCCGATTGACGCTTTGTAATCTCAGCATAGAAATGGGCGCTCGCGGCGGCATGATTGCTCCCGACGAAAAAACTTTTGCCTATATCAAAGATAGCGCTTACGCCCCCAAAGGAGAAGATTGGGACAAGGCCTTGGCCTATTGGCAAACGCTCAAAAGCGATGACGACGCTGTTTTCGACCGCGAAATTAGTTTCGATGCGAGCCTTATTTCTCCGATGATTACTTATGGCACGAATCCCGGCATGGGAATAGCCATCGATGGAAAAATCCCGGAGATTCCCGAAGACGAAACGGCTGCCATTTCTTACAAGAAAGCTTTGGCTTACATGGACTTACAAGCGGGCGAAAGCATGATTGGCAAGCCGGTGGATTATGTTTTTCTGGGCGCTTGTACCAATGGCCGTATCGAAGATTTCCGCGCATTTGCCTCCATCGTGAAAGGCCGACGCAAAGCCGAACATGTAACAGCTTGGTTGGTGCCCGGTTCGTGGAAAGTGCGAGAACAGATACAACAAGAAGGATTGGATAAAATATTGCAGGAGGCCGGTTTCGAGATTCGTCAGCCGAGTTGTTCGGCTTGTTTGGCGATGAACGAAGACAAGATTCCTGCCGGCAAATATGCCGTTTCTACCAGCAACCGCAATTTTGAAGGTCGACAAGGACCGGGTGCACGAACGATGCTGGCCAGCCCGTACACGGCGGCCGCGGCCGCCGTGTACGGGCGCCTCTCCGACCCCCGCACTTTGCTTTAATCAACCATTGCACTATGAAACAAGCATTCCATATCATCACCAGTACTTGCGTGCCTTTGCCTTTGGAAAATATCGACACCGACCAAATCATCCCGGCTCGCTTCATGAAAGCCACCACGCGCGATGAACAATTCTTCGGCGAACATCTTTTTCACGATTGGCGTTATTTGGACGATGGTCGTCCCAATCCAAACTTTGTGCTCAATCAGTCACAGTACAGCGGAGAAATTCTGGTGGCGGGCAAGAACTTTGGTTCGGGTTCGAGTCGTGAACATGCCGCTTGGGCCATTGCCGGTTACGGTTTCCGCGTAGTGGTGAGCAGCTATTTCGCCGACATTCATAAAAACAACGAACTCAACAATTTTGTCTTGCCGGTGGTAGTGAGCGAAAGTTTTCTGCAGGCACTTTTCCAATGCATCCAAGAAAATCCCGCCACGCAAGTGGAAGTGAATTTGCCCGAACAACGCATCAGCAATCTGGCCAATGGACAAAGCGAACATTTCGACATCAACGCTTTCAAGAAACACTGCTTGATGAATGCCTTGGACGACATCGATTTTCTGATGGAGAATCAAACAAAAACGGAATTATGGGAACAAGAACACAAACAACATTCATAGAACTTTTAGACACCACCCTGCGCGACGGCGAACAGACCAGCGGGGTATCTTTCGTGCCTCATGAAAAACTGATGATGGCACGCATGTTGCTCGAAGATTTGAAACTCGATCGCATAGAAGTGGCTTCAGCGCGCGTATCGCAAGGCGAACAGGATGCTGTCAGGATGATTTGCGAATGGGCCAGACAGCACGACATGTTGCAAAAAGTAGAAGTATTGGGCTTCGTGGATGGAGGCGCTTCGGCCGACTGGATTCGACAGGCGGGCGGCAAAGTGCTCAATCTGCTTTGCAAAGGCAGCGAAAAACACTGTCGTTGTCAGCTCCATAAAAGCCCCGAAGAACATATCGCCGATGTGCTGGCCTGTATAAAAGACGCTATCGATAAAGGACTGGAAGTGAATGTTTATCTGGAAGATTGGAGCAACGGCATGAAAGACAGTCCCGACTACGTTTTCGCGTTGGTGGACGCTTTGAGCCAAAGCCCGGTGCGTCGCATCATGTTGCCCGACACCTTGGGCGTACTGAATCCTTTGCAGGTGCACGAATTTGTGAGCGCCATGACACAACGCTACCCGCAGACTCATTTCGATTTTCACGCGCACAACGATTACGATTTGGCCGTGAGCAACGCCATCGCTGCCGCGATGGCGGGCTGTCGCTGTCTGCACACCACCATCAACGGACTGGGCGAACGCGCCGGCAATGCGCCCTTATCGAGCATACAAGCCATTCTGAAAGATCATTTTCATATACACACCAACATCGACGAAAGCCGTCTGAACGAAGCCAGCCGCGTGGTGGAATCGTATTCGGGCATCAGCATTCCGGCCAATGAACCCATCGTGGGCGAACATGTTTTCACGCAAGTGGCCGGCATTCACGCCGATGGCGACAATAAACAGAATCTCTACTGCAACGACTTATTGCCCGAACGTTTCGGTCGAAAAAGAGAATATGCTTTGGGCAAGAACAGCGGCAAAGCCAGCATCCGCAAAAATCTGGAAGCGCTCGGCCTGCAACTCGACGAAGATGCCATGCGCAAAGTAACGCAACGCATCATCGAATTGGGCGACAAGAAAGAAGAAGTCACTCCGGAAGATTTGCCCTACATCGTCAGCGACGTTCTCAAACACGACGTGAAGGAAGAATTGGTGAAACTGAAAAGCTATATCGTCAATCTGGCCAGCGGCCTCAAACCCATGGCCACGCTGAAAATTGAAATCCGTGGCAAAGAATACGAAGAAAGCAGCAGTGGCGACGGTCAGTACGATGCCTTTGTGCGAGCGCTCCGCAAAGTGTACAAACAAACGCTCGGACGCAGTTTCCCCATGCTGACCAATTACGCAGTAACCATTCCGCCCGGCGGTCGTACCGACGCTTTCGTACAAACCGTCATCAGTTGGAGTTATCAAGGTAAGGAATTCCGCACCCGCGGCCTCGATGCCGACCAGACGGAAGCCGCCATCAAAGCTACGCTGAAAATGCTGAATATGATAGAAGAAAACTACGATTAAACATAGCGCTATGAATCTGAGAATTGCCGTATTGGCCGGCGATGGCATCGGCCCTGAAATATCTGTGCAAGGCGTGAAAGTTGTGCAAGCCATCTGCGAAAAATTCGGACACGAACTACAATTGGAATATGCCATCTGCGGCGCCGACGCCATCGATCAGGTGGGCGATCCTTTTCCCGAAAGCACTTTTCAAGTGTGCCAAAAGGCCGATGCGGTGCTGTTCTCGGCCGTCGGCGACCCCAAATACGACAACGACCCTCAGGCCAAAGTACGACCCGAACAAGGCTTGTTGGCCATGCGCAAAAAACTCGGATTGTTTGCCAATATTCGTCCGGTAGAAACCTTCAAGTGCCTGATTCACAAATCGCCTTTGCGCGCCGAGATAGTAGAAAAGGCCGACTTCATCTGCATACGCGAACTGACCGGCGGCATGTATTTCGGTGAAAAATACCAAGACAACGACAAGGCCTACGACACCAATTTCTATACGCGTCACGAGATAGAACGCATCTTGAAAGTAGCCTACGATTACGCCTTGAAACGCCGCAAACACCTGACGGTGGTAGACAAAGCCAACGTACTGGCATCCTCGCGTTTATGGCGACAAATCGCCCAGGAAATGGCGCCGCTTTATCCCGACGTGAACACCGATTTTATGTATGTAGACAACGCTGCCATGCGCATGATTCAGGAACCGTCATTCTTCGATGTCATCGTGACGGAAAATACTTTCGGCGACATTCTCACCGACGAAGGCTCCGTTATCAGCGGCTCGATGGGCTTGCTGGCCTCAGCCTCGACAGGAGAAGGAACGCCCGTGTTCGAACCTATTCACGGTAGCTGGCCGCAAGCCAAAGGCAAGAATATTGCCAATCCGCTGGCGCAGATTCTGTCGGTGGCCATGCTTTTTGAATATTTCGATTTGCAAGAAGAAGCCGCCCTTGTTCGCCGGGCCGTAAACGCATCTTTGGATGCTTGCGTCCGCACACCGGAAATCCAGGTGGAAGGCGGCGCTCATTACGGCACCCGCGAAGTGGGCGAATGGATAGTGGATTACATCAAACAAGCTTGAACTTTTCTCATCTCACACCCCAAACCACGTTGTCACGCGGATTCTGACGCTGTTCGTACTTGAGGTCTTGCAACATGCCCGACTTCACACGAATAGAAAAGTTGTACGATTTGTATCGTCCGATGGGAATGAAACTGGCAGACATCACCCAACAGTGAAGGTCGCGCGAAACGGTACAGTTCATGGTGGACAATTGCTTGGTATCGAAGTTGTAACTGCTTGAAGCCGTCAGTTTCCATTTGTCGGTGAGCGAAAGATTTCCGTTGAAACTGAGGTTGTGCGACAGTTTGTGATCGTATTCCAAGCGTTCCTTGTTGAAGGTGGAACGTGCATAACGCAGGGTATAACTCAAAGAAAAACTCCAAGGCAAGGTGTAAGGTTTGTACAAAGCTTCTTCCGGATCGACAGGTTTTTCGGAAGATGCGCTTGCCGCGCCGCCAGGCGCGGCAGCTCCCGTCGCTTGGCCATCGGCCGAAAAGCCTCCGCCCTCATTGTTCTTGGAAGCACCTTCCGTCTTTTCCTTTTTCTTGAAAGTATCGTTGTTGATGGTATAAGAGAATGATGTACCCGTACTGATAAGTCGGCCAGGAATGCCGTATTTCTGGAACTGTGTCACATTCACACGCACCGGATTGCCCGCACTGTTCAGCTGATAGGTATAAGGATCGAAAGCTCCGCTCAGGTTCAAGGTATATTTCGAACCGAATTTGATACGGATATTCGCGTTGATATTGCTCCAATTCAAACTATCGGCTGCCAAATTGTAGGACGAACCGAAAGAAAAGTTATCGATGAGACTCACTTTCTTGAAAGAATTTTCCTCGGTGGTATCCTTGTCGTTGCGCACCTTCATTTCCAAGTTGTTGGCCACGGTAAAGTTGACATTGCCCGACTTACCCTGACCCGGTGTTCCGTACAAAGAGTTCTGGAAATGCGAATAAGTCTGCTTTTGAGGTCGGCCGGCAGCGTCCACATATTCCAAGGTTTCGTAATAGCCGTATTTTTCATCACCGAAATCGGGACGATAAGAGAACGATACCGAAGGCGTCAACACGTGACGAATCATATTCACCTTGGTACCAAAGAGTTGCGGCAGCGGCTGGAAATAACCGTAAAGTTTGGTCGAAGCACTCACGCTGGCATTGTAATCCCACACACGATGGAAACCCCAGATGGTATCGTTCATCACACGGTCGAGCTCCGGATCGTAATATTTATCGGTACGATTGGTGTACCAACGCTCGGTATACGAGAACGAAGGCGTCACATTGATATAATTGAGCACGGTAAAAGTAGCACTCACCGGAACGCTGTGTTTCATACCGTTACGCCAGTCTTTGATAAGCGACTTGTTGAAAAAGTCGTATTCTTTCACTTCGGAAATACTGTTGGCCAAGGTTCCCGAATAACTCATGCTGATTTTTTCGTAGAAACGTTCCTTGCCCACCGCTTCCTTACGTTTGAAGGGATAAAAACGCGGCACACTCAAACTCATATTGGGCAAAGACACCGTCAAAGTAGAGTCTTTACTGCGCTGGGTCACGCTGGCGCTGGCACTGATGCTGAGCGGAAAATCGGGAAAACGTTGCGAGAAGTTGATGCTGGAGCTCTTGGTATTCTGCGCAAAAGCATCGGGATTGTAATACGAGTTCAAGTCGTTGCGCGAGTAACCGCTGGTAGAGAAATTCACCGAAGCCGAGAACGATCGATAGGGATTGGCTTTCGCATCCTGCGCATGACTCCAGGTAATACTCATGTTGGACGATTCCGAATAGTCGGGCAAGCCCTTTTCGCTATTGGCCGTCAACAGATACGAGAAAGCGAAACTGCCCGAGAATTTATATCGCTGACGATAATTGCTTCGCGCTCGTACACCCCAGGAGCCTTTGGTGTAATATTCTCCCGTCAGGGCCAAATCGAAATAATCGTTCACCGCAAAATAATATCCACCATCGCGCAAATAGAAACCTCGCGACATTTCATCGCCATAAGTGGGCGTGATGATACCCGAAGAATATTCCGAACTGAAAGGGAAATAACCGAATGGCACCACCAATGGCAAATGCACGTCTTCCACCACCAAATGGGCCGGTCCGGTAACGATATTCTTGCCCGGACGCACCTTGGCTTTGCTCAATTGCAGATAGAAGTGAGGGTGTTCGTGGTCTTCGCAAGTGGTGTATTTTCCGTCGGTCATAAACATGGCATCGTCGTCCATCTTTTTGGTTCGTCCGCTCACCACATAACCTTCGCCTTGCTGGGTCACCACATTGGAAATAATACCTTTCTGCGAAACGAAGTTGTATTTCAAATCGCGACTTTCGTAAGAGCCGCTCTTGTCGGTGAACACCGGATTGCCGCTGACATTGCCGGCACTGTCGCGCAGACCTACTGCAAAAATGGTGGAGCTGTCCATGTTCATCATGATGTAGCCGCCGCTCAAATCCATTTCGCCATAAAGCACCTTGCCATCCTTGTAAAGATGCGCCGTACCGTTGGCACTGAAAGTCATGGAGTCGGTCGATTCGAAGGTGATGATTTCGGTGAGCGAAGCCATGTCGTCCTTCTTGGGTTTGGCAATGCTGTCGGTGGGAGCAAGCGCGGTGCTGTCTGTTGCGGTGGAGGCAAGGCCGAGCGCGGTGCTGTCGTTGAAGCCGGCCGCGACTGCGTCGCGGCCGGCTTCAACCTGCGCAGAAACAGACACAGTCATCGAGAGCATCATTGCCATGATGCCCAGCCATCGCAAGAAAAATGCTTGGTTGATGCGCTTGTGTCCCTTCATTTCACTAATGTCAATAAGCCGACAAAAGTACAACAATAGGCGCGATTATAAAAATCTTTGCCCCCAATTATCGAAGCGCTGCAAGGATTCCGGACCAAATTTTTCCAGTTTGGCACGCGCCTGCGCAAAGTCGCTTTCTCGGTCGAGATGGGTTTTCGAAAAGAATTTATCGGCAAAACAGATCAATTGTTCTTCTTCGCTCTGCGGACTAAAATCTTGCAAAGGCAATGGCAAAGCTGCTTGCACAATGCGTTCCACGGTGAGTCCCGTTCCGGTATGACGTTCGCAAACACGTGCGCAAGCCTCCAAATCGGCCGCGGTTAAATCGAGACTTTCCACTTCGGTGGCATAATCAAAGGCGGTTTTCTCAGAAGCGAACGATGCCGTTTCCAAAATCGGAATCAAAGCGCGCAGCATGGCCGCTCCTTCCACGCCGTGACGGATATAAGCCTCTGTACCAAAACAATGAATAGAAGGCGCGTCCACTTTCAGCACACCGATATCGTGCAGCAGCGCAGCCTGTTCCACCAAACGTCGATTCATCGGCAAAGCCGGATGCTTGTCCATCAGACGCAAAGCCAAATCGGCCACCGCACGACTATGTTGGTAAACCACCTGATACAGCGCCTCGTTAGGGTCGATATAATAATGAAGAATTTCTATCGCATTCATAAATAATCATCTCATTGCGAGCCCGATAAACAAGCCCGATTTTTTTGTTCAACTCTGGTATAATTTTTTGCAAAGTAAATAAAAATCAACGATTTTTGCAGAGCGAAAAAGCAAGCCCGTTTTTCATGAGAAAATTCCGTTCCTTTTGTTTGTTCTTAAGCCTCTTTAGCCTGATAACAGGCGCACTTGCCTTGTGTTCCTGCAAAAAGCAAGAGCGCGATAAAACCGACATTCCAAGCAAGGCGGAAATCATTTGCGGCGCCGAACAATGCGAACGTTATTTTCCCCTGCTGAAAGACAAACATTTTGCCTTGGTGGTGAACCAGACTTCGCGTATCGGAGAAAAACATCTGGTAGACAGTCTTTGCGCTGCCGGCTTGCGTCCCGATTTCATTTTCGCCCTAGAACATGGTTTCCGCGGACAAGCCGATGCCGGAGCCAAAATCGTCGATGGCAAAGACTCGCGCAGCGGACTGGACATTGTTTCCCTTTACGGCAAAAACAAGAAACCTTCGCCCGAACACTTGCAGAAACTCGATTACGTAGTGTTTGATATTCAAGATGTTGGCTGTCGTTTTTATACTTACTTGAGCAGTCTGCATTACATCATGGAAGCTTGCGCCGAAAACAAGGTCAAACTATTGTTGCTCGATCGACCCAATCCCAACGATTATGTGGACGGACCTTTGCTCGAGAGCGATTGCCGTTCGTTCGTGGGCATGCATCCCATTCCCGTGTTGCATGGTTGTACTTTAGGCGAAATGGCCCGCATGATAAACGGCGAAAAATGGATTGGCGACAGCTGCGCACTCCACATCATCGAAGTGAAAAACTGGCAACACGGACAAAGTTATTCCCTGCCCGTCAAGCCATCGCCCAACTTGCCCAACGACAGAGCCATCCGACTGTATCCCAGCCTTTGTCTTTTCGAAGGAAGCATCGTCAGCGTGGGCCGCGGCACCACCGACGCTTTTCAAATGCTGGGCCTTCCCGACAGCAGTTACGGCCAGTTTAGTTTTACGCCCCGCAGCTTGCCCGGTTTCGACACGCGTCCCATGTATCAAGACCAGCCATGCTACGGATTGGATTTGCGTCAAGATTCTGTCACCCAAGGATTTTCATTGAAATATCTTATCTACTTTCTGGAAAGGACTCCCCATAAAGCAAGCTTTTTCAGCCGCGCTGCCTTTTTCGATTTGCTGGCCGGCAATCATCGTCTGCGCGAGCAATTGCTGCAAGGCCTGAGCGAAGAAGAAATCCGTCGTTCATGGGAAGCCGATTTACAAAATTATCGAGCAAAAAGATCGTTGTACCTACTATATAAATAAGCTGTTATGCGTTTGAAATATTATCTGATTATCTGTCTATTCTGTTGCATCGGCCTCTTAGCACAAGGCAAAACATTCACGGTGGTGTTGGATCCCGGACACGGAGGAAAAGACCCCGGCGCTGTGGGCAAAAGCAGTTACGAAAAGAACATCGTGCTGTCGGTGGCGCAGAAAGTGGGCAACAAACTGACGGAAACCTACGGCAAGGATATCAAGGTGATTTACACACGCAACAGCGATGTCTTCGTCGAATTGGAAAAACGCGCCCGCATAGCCAACGATGCGCATGCCGATATTTTCGTTTCCATCCACACGGATGCCGTCGATAAAAGCAGCGTGTACGGCGCCAGCACTTTCACCATGGGGATGAGCAAGGAAAGCGCCAACCTGGAAGTGGCCAAACGCGAAAACAGCGTAATGTTGCTCGAAGACAATTTCCAGGAACGTTATGCCGGTTTCGATCCTTCGTCGGTGGAATCGTACATCATTTTCGAACTGATGCAGGACATCAACATGGAAAACAGCATCAGCCTGGCCAAGAACATCCAGAATGGTTTCATCGACAGAAAACGACACAGCCGCGGCGTTCGCCAAGCGCCTTATTGGGTATTGCATCGCACGAGCATGCCGGCCGTACTGGTGGAATTGGGCTTCATTTCCAACCCCGAAGAAGAACGTTACATGAAAAGCAGCAAAGGCCAAGACGAACTGTCGGAAAGCATCTACCAAGCCATCTGCAAATACAAGAGAGCCTGCGACAACAAGAGTTCGGGCATGCAAAGCCTTGCCCAAGACGACAAGAAAAAAACCGAAAAGCCGCAAAACGAGCTGCAGCAAGCCCTTCGCTACAAAGTGCAGATATTGGTTTCGAAAAGCGAATTGAAAACGCAAGACAAGCAATTCAAGAACCTGAAGAATATTTCTTTCTATTTCGACAAAGGTTTGTATAAATATACCAGTGGCGAATTCCTCAGCGAACAAGAAGCGCAAGCATATCGAAAAAGTATAAAAAACTCATTTCCAGACGCTTTCGTTGTAGCCATCAAAGATGGAAGACGTATATCATTGGAAGAAGCAAGGAAAATACAATAAGACTGTCCAAGATTTTGCTTGCAATTGACTTGCATAATAATGCATAGAAAAATATCTTATTAAAGAATTAATATAAAGATAACAAACATCCCTATTCCCTTTTGTGTAAACGATTTGCGCTTTCGTCTGCCAAAATCGCCGCTCAAAACTGACAAAATTACAATAGCTTGATTGTTAGGATATTATGATTTATTAACAATCGTAATTACTTGTTTTTCTGAGAGTTAAACCTAAGTTGCTCATTTCAAAGCTATTCCAATTTTCCAAGGAATCGGGAGCCTTATGCAATTTGCAAGATCCTTTTTTTTGTCGGAAATTTGCAAACGATTTTCGCCTCTGAAAAAAGCGATTCCAACAAACATTATTCATTCTTTTAAATTTCTTCAAAAGTGGAGCAAACTCTCGCACAAATATGGGATAAATGTCTGAGCATTATCAGGGATAATGTTCCGGCGCTCAATTATGCGAAGTGGTTTCAACCCATCGTGCCTTTGAAGTATCAGGATGATTGTTTGTGGATACAGGTGCCCACCCATTTCTACGTGGAGCAATTGGAAGAACAATATTCCGATTTGCTGGCCAAAGTGCTGAACCGCGTCAATGGCAAGCCCACCCGTCTGATGTATCAGGTACAGATTTCCGATACGCAGGTAAATATCGCAGCCGAACAGAAACAACGCAACCAGGCACCTCAGCAGGAGCTGGATCCGCAACTTATCGACAAGTTGTCTTTCGATGCTTTTGTAGAAGGCGAAAGCAACCGTTTGGCACGTACCGCCGGTGTTTCTATCGCAGCCAATCCGGGCAAGACCATTTTCAACCCCTTGTTTGTGTATGGTAAATCGGGTGTCGGTAAAACGCACCTTTTGCACGCCATCGGTAATGCTGCGCTCGAAAAGAATCCTAGAGCGCGCGTGCTGTACATTTCTTCGCATATTTTCCAGGTTCAATATTCGCAGGCTTATCTGCAGAACAAAATCAACGATTTCATCCATTTCTATCAGAGTGTGGATGTATTGCTCATCGACGATATTCATGAATTGTCGGGCAAGACCGGTACGCAGAATGTATTTTTCCACATTTTCAACCACTTGCATCAGATGGGCAAGCAGATTGTTTTCACTTGCGACCGCGCTCCCAAAGACCTTGTAGGTGTAGAAGACCGCCTGATGACCCGTTTCAAATGGGGCCTGACCGCCGAAATGCGTCAACCGGATTATCAGTTGCGCGTAGATATTTTGCGTCGTAAGATGCAGCAGAATGGTGTAGAATTGCCCGAAGAAGTGGTGGAATACATCGCCCGTCACGCCAAGGACAATGTCCGCGACTTGGAAGGTATCCTCACTTCGCTCATTGCCCACTCCATTATCGAAGGTCGCAATGCCGATTTGCGCCTCTGTCGTCAGGTGGTGGAAAACTCGGTGGAAGTATTCGACGAAGAAAAGCTTTCGGTAGAAAACATCGAAGCCGAAGTTTGCCGTTACTATCATCTCGACAAGGATGTGCTGCACTCCAATTCGCGCAAGCAAGAAGTGGCCCGCGCCCGTCAGGTGGCCATGTTCCTGTCGAAAAAATACACCGACAAGTCTTATGCCTACATCGGCGAAGTAATGGGCAAGCGCAACCACGCCACCGTTATCCACGCCTGCAAGTTGGTAGAACAAAGTCTCGAACTCGACAAAGCGCTCCACAACGACGTTCAAAAGATTGAAAGCGCTTTGACTTTGTTGTAAAATCTGCTACATTTGCTGCTAAGATTTAGCATTCAATTTTATGACAAAGAAATTCATCCTTTTCTTGGGATGTTGTTGCCTCGCGACCTTAGGTTTCGCCAGCAATCCCGCTTACGATAGTTTTTTGGACAGCCTTCGTATGAAGGCGCCCACTTTCAGCCATCAACATGCTTATTATCAAGAGCCGTTTCAACTGAGCATCAGTTCAGTGCATCAAGGTGCCATTATCAAATACACCACCGATGGCAGCGAACCGACCGCCGAGCACGGAAGCGTCTATCAAGGCCCTATCAAGATTAGCAAAACCAGCGTCATCAGAGCTTGCGTCTTGCCACCCGAAGACGAATATTATCAGAGCCGTATCACCACTGCTACTTACTTGTTTATCGAAGATATTCTGCAGCAAAGCAACAAGATAAGTGGCTATCCCGACAAATGGGGACCTTACGCCACACGCAGCGGCACGGCAAAAGCCGATTACGAAATGGATCCTGAACTCACTGCTACTCAGGCACAACGCGACAGCATTACCAAAGGCTTTTTGTCTTTGCCGGCCATCAGTATCGTGACGGATAAATCTTATATTTTCAACCAGGAAAACGACGCTGAAAAAGGCGGTATCTATATCTACACCGACCCGCCAACGGGCTATACCCACACTTATGTTTCCGACCCCGGTCACAAATGGATGCGTCCCACCTCGATGGAAATGTTCGACCAGGAGGGCACTATTTCTATTCAAGCCGATTGCGGATTACGTCTGCACGGAGGTCACAGCCGTTTGCCGGAAAAATCACCCAAGCATAGTTTTCGTTTTGTCTTCAAAGAAGAATATGGCAAGAAGAAACTGAAAGCCAATATTTTCGGCCCCACACAAGCCAAGAAACTCGACCATTTGGTGCTGCGCGCCGGATTCTGTAACACCTGGATTCATGCCAACACCGCCGAAAGAGCCATTGCGGCTTACACGCGCGACACTTGGGCCAAAGAAGTACAAGGCCAAATGGGCCATCCCTACTCGCATTATCGTTATGCCCATTTGTTTATCAACGGTATTTACTGGGGTTTGTACAACATCACCGAACGTATCGACGAACACTGGTGCGAAGAATACTTAGGCGGCTTTGAAACCGATTACGATGTCATTAAACAAGAAGACAACAGTCCCAATGCCGTATATGCCGACCAAGGAACCATAGACAACTGGAATCAACTTTTCAAACTGAGCGAAAAAAGCGCCAGCGATGCCAACTACCAGGCCATCGACCAGTTGCTCGACATCGAGAACTTCATCGACTACATGATTATCAACATTTACGGTGGCAACACCGACTGGGATCATCATAACTGGTTGGCAGTAAAGAATTTCACTTTGCCCGACGATGGTTTTAAATTGTTCTGCTGGGACTCTGAGCACGTGCTGAAAGATTTGCATCAAGACATCGGTTTGGGAAAAATGCGAGAACTCTGCCCCAGTACCTTGATGCAAAATTTGATGAAATATCCGCAATTCCGTCGTTTGGTAGGCGATCGCATCCAAAAGCAATGTTTCCAAAACGGCCCGCTGGAACCCGAAAACACCACCGCCATCTGGAACAAACTCTCGGCAGAAATCAGCTCGGCTTTGCATTGCGAGGCAGCTCGTTGGGGCGATTATCGCCGAGATGTACATCAATGGAGTTCAGGCCCTTACGAACTTTACACCAAGGCCACTCATTACGATCCTTTGCAAAAGAAAATTGTGGAAGAAATTTTACCCTATCGCAGGGATGTCTTTATAGAACAGATGATTAGCCACGAATTGTTCCCCACGGTAGCAGCGCCGCGCATTTTGGTAAACGATGAATACGCCCGCAGCAAAACCTATTGGGAAAACGACGTGGTGACAATCGATTTTAAAGACAATATTTATTACACCTTAGATGGTAGCGACCCTGTGGTTTGGGACAAAGATGGCAATGGCAGCGCATCTTCTACTGCGAAAAAATATGCACATCAGGAATTTACATTGACGCCTGCCGGCTTCCATTTAAGAGCCCGCATCTTGAAAAATGGTCAATGGAGCGCATTGAGCGAACTGTATTTGCCGGAAACCAACATTGCCACTGCCATGGAAAGTTTGCCCATCGCAGAAAACTTCCAACTCGAAAAGAGCCTTATAGACAACGTGTTGCGTCTGCATTATCAAAGCACGCAAGCGCACATCAGATGGAGCATTGTGGGCATTAACGGACAAGTGCTGCGCCAAGAACAAAGCCAAAGCGAAGGCTCTTTTATCGACATCGATGTACAATCGCTGCGTCCCGGCATGTATTTCTTGCGTTGCCAAGCATCGGGACAGCCACAAGTATTGAAATTTATCAAACAATAATTTATGTATAAAAACGATCAGCGAGTGGTGATGACCCTGGACGCAGGCGGCACCAATTTTGTATTTTCAGCCATCCAAGGCTACGAAGAAATAGTTCCCGCTTTCACCCTGCCCTCGCACGCAGACAAATTGGACGAATGTCTGCAAAGTCTTCGCGAAGGATTTTGTCATATTGCCAACGCATTGCAAGAAAAAGGATTGACAGCCACAGCCATCAGTTTTGCTTTTCCCGGACCGGCCGATTTCAAGCGCGGCATCATCATGGATTTGAACAACTTGCCCGCTTTTCGTGGCGGCGTGCCTTTGAAAGATTATCTGGAAGACATTTTTCATCTGCCGGTATTCATCAACAACGATGCCGACCTTTTTGCCTACGGCGAATGTATTGCCGGCGCTTTGCCACAAACCAACGCCCTGCTGGCCGAGAAAGGTTGCCAGAAACAATTTGACAACCTGATAGGTTTTACCTTCGGTACAGGCTTCGGTTGCGGCATCACCCGAAACAGGGAACTGTACATCGGCGACAACAGCTGCGCCGGCGAAATCATCATGATGCGACACAAACACAAGAGAGATATTATTGTGGAAGACGGCGTGAGCATCCGCGCCATCAAAAGGGTTTACCACGAGCATTGCCAAGACGAACGCGACTTGACGCCTTACGACATTTTCCGCATAGGCAAGGGAGAATTGGAAGGCAATCGTGAAGCCGCTTTGCGTGCTTTTGAAGAATTCGGCGAAGTTGCCGGCGACGGCATCGCCCAAGCCATCACCCTGCTGGATGGGCTCATCGTGTTGGGCGGCGGTCTTTGCGGCGGCAAGGAACTGTTCATGCCCGCACTGCTCAACGAACTCAACGGCAACGACATTGGCGACCTGAACGGCCGCCGCAAAGACCGCCTGCACATGAAAGTCTACAACCTGGACGACGCAGCGGGCCTCGAAGCCTTCTGTGCCAGCAAGACGCACAAAATTCCCGTTCCCGGCAGCCAACGCATGGTAGATTACGACCCGGTGAAACGTTTGGGTATTGTCTTTTCGAAACTCGGCACCAGCAAAGCCACCTCCATCGGTGCTTACGCATTCGCCCTGCACGAATTGGACAAAAAGCAGTAAATTACAGCGTATGAAAACATCTTTCTTTCTCATCATTTTCTGGCTCATTCTGTGCTGCGCCTGCGCACCGCGTTCGCCATATTGGAGTAGTATAACAGAGGTCGATTCGTACATCGAAGAACGCCCCGATAGCGCCTTGTGGGTATTGGAACAAATAGAAGCTTCGCAGCTCACCAACAAAGAAGAAAATGCGAAATATGCCTTGCTTTACTCCATGGCCTTGGATAAAAATGTGGTTGACAAAACCGACTTCAGCATTTTACAGCCGGCTATCGACTATTACAGCAGTAAAGGCAGCGCTACCGACAAATTACGAATGCTCTATTACCAAGGCCGGATTTATCAGAACCAAGGCAGCAATGCTCAAGCTATGGAATGCTTTGTCAAAGCCTTATCTGTAGGCCACGACGCAGACGACCTGCTTACCAAGGCCCGCACCTACTTTGCCCAAAGCCGAATCTACTACAGCCTCTACGAGTGGGACAACTTCATCGAAGCCAACAAAAATGCCGCAAAAATATTCGAAGAAGCCGGCCGCGTAAACAGCTATCTAAATTGTCAGATCAGAATTATCAACGGATATACACTGAAGAAAGATTCAGCCAATGCTCTATTATACATAGAGGAGTGCAAACGACATCTGAATTCGATGAATATAAGCTGTTTGACAGATTTCTTCTCAAATTATTTGACTTATCAAATCAACCACGGATCTGTTCAAGCAATCGAAGAAACTATCGAGGATTACTTAAGATCAGTTCCTTCAACAAAAATTAAATGGCTTACTATTGCCAACGCATATATAAACATAGAAAAATACGACAACGCATCCTATGCTCTCTCTCAATACACCCCTCAGCCCGACATAGATAGCAAGTTAAAATATATGGCTCTTGTTGCTAAGACCCTCGAGAAGCAAGGGCAATATCCAGAAGCCCTAAAAACTTGGCATCAATATAATGGAACTTCGGACAGCGCAATCTACGCCGTAGTACGTCAAGACACAAAATTCGTAGAAGAACGACACCTTTTAGAAATACGAGCATTAACAGAACGTGAAGCCAAAAATCGTGTCGTTATAATTACCACAGCTATCGTTGTATCCTTATTACTTACAATCTTATGGATACAATCTCGATTGAAAATCAATAAAATGAAAAGCGCACTTGCCGAGCAGGAGATTGAAAAATATAAAGCACAGTATTTACAAATAAAGGATGAACGAGATTATTTATCCAATTTATTAGCGCATAACAATGAAATTCCACAGGATGTCAAAGCTGCTATAATTAAACGTTTAGACTTGCTGAATAAACTGTTCATGTCATATATCACAAACAACACTGATATCGATAGGAATTTAAACACCGAAATAGAAAATATATTGGCCAATAAAAACTCGTTTATGGAGTCGACAAAACTTGTTTTTGCTGGAAGTCACCCGAATTTTATCAAGTTTCTGGAAGAAAAAGGACTCACAGAATGGGAAATCGGGTATTGCTGTTTATATGCCATGGGACTGAGAGGCAAGGAAATCGGCCAATTCATTAAATTGCCATCGCACTACAATTTAAGCAGCGGCATTCGCGAGAAGTTGGGCATCAGCGAACACGAAACCAATTTAGGTATCTACATCAAGAAACTACTGAAGAATTTTGAATAAAAAACTCGATTGAGCAAAGAACAATCAAAGCCTCAGCCCTGGAAGTTCAAAGTGAAACTTTCAGGGCTGTTTTTTGTGTCAAAAAACGTCCATATTAAACTTTTCAAAATACCCATCTGAAACTTTCACCCCCCCCTATTGAAAATCAACACGTTACAACCGCCGACATGAAACTTTAAATTATCAGATGAAACTTTGTTGATATAGCTTTGTGGCAGTTATGATTAATAAAACCACTCTTATGAAAAATTTATTTATTGTCTTAAGTTTATTTTTAGCTACCGCATTGTATGTAATGGGAAATGGTTCAGACGAAATTTTCGTAGAGATTGACACAACAAAGAATCCCACATCCAACATCGAACGTTCCCTCATTCAAGACATCGAAGCTTACCATACTAACAATATGGTATATCTTACTTTCAACGAAAACTTGGGCCAGGCAAACATTGTTATCAGCAACGCTAACACAGGTGCTCAAGTAGAAACTTTCGTACCTACCACTTGCAGCAACGTTCAGGTGGATATCAGCAGCCTCGGACAAGGAGATTTCGAGATTGTCATCAATACGGCTCAAGGTACATATAGCGGAGTATTCTGTTTATAATCCTATTCAAATGATGAGGGCATATTGTTTTATCCTGTTATCTCTCACTACTTTACTGAGTGTCAGCGCCGAAGAGCAAGTGTTTTGCAGCGACAGCAACATTTATTGCGTCAATCCGGCGCTGCACCTGAAGCCTTTGTTGGTAGAGCACGAAAAACGATTATTACCGATGTTGCCTCTAAATGCCTACTACAACGACAGTTTAGTGGTCGTAGAATTGTTGGGCGATATTGGCCGGGCGCAACTCATCATAACAGATTTAGATACTCGAACCACGATAAGCAAACCCTTGGTTTACACAATACATCCCGACTCTGTTGTCAGTCAAAGATTTCAATACGAATCGATACGATTGATCTCCAATCCGCGAAGTTGTCTATTGCAGATCAAAACCGAAAATGGCGATATTTTTTCTGCCGACTTCGGCAACGAAGACTACAACCTTCTTGATCCGCCAATGTAATTTGATTGATTTTTCTTGTAACGAACAAGCAGGCGAGAATATCTATATGGTACATTTTACTAATCACATAACCAAAACCACAATGAAAACCAAATTATTAACTCTCTACATTCTGAGCTCGCTCATGGCAAGCATCACGTTGCTTTCTTGTCGTGGCAACGAAGGCGGTGAAGAGGAAATCAAGCCCGATTATAATCCGGAAATCAGCACATGGTATAAGGAATTCGAATCGATTAAGAATACGGGGACATTCGGCCTTTGCTGGGGATATAGCATGCGCATTCCCGAACTCAAACTCAACGATTACACTTACAAAGGTGTTTACGATACGCACGAAAAGGTGGCTCAGTTGCGCGAAGCCATTTTCAGCGACAATACATACGTGCCTGTTTATCGCGACAATTGGGAGGTTTTCGCTTTGGAAACGTGGGATCAAATCAAGGAGACGGATGTTCATAATATCAATCGAGAAAGGACAACTCTATTTATTGATTCGCTCTTAAAGACAGCTCCCGAAGTGGTCGAGTTGCATTGGACTTACAACAATAATTTGAGTTTTACAACCCATGCCTTGGTAACACCGTTCAAAATCAATTATGACAACATACTTGGAAATCTGATTTATATCTCTGTCAAAAGTGCTAATACATCTGATTTAAAACGTAACGTAGCTCTCACAAAATCATCTTCGGAAAACGACAATGATGATGATGTCGAAAACATGAAAAAGAATGTATCGTACAAAGAAACGCATACATTAAATGTTAGATTGAGTAATTACAATCATAACTTATCTGTTTCGTGTACACTTAAAGGGGAGTTGCAAGATAACGAAAACGAACCCTTTTATGGAGAGTATTTGGTAAAAAGCAGAGAGTATAAAATCGACAATAACAATTATACAGGCAGTCGCTATTACACCTATGCCGGATATCATCAAAAGAGTTTTTATGATGGTGTATCGGGGTCTGTTTCATACGACTATACTTTATGTATTGCTGATAAAGAACAAGACACAAATCAAGATGGTAAAATAGATGGAGAAGACTTACCACCTAGCGTTCATTATGGTGTAAGTGGATATACGTATACAGGATACTTTAGAGAAAAAAGTGAGGGCAGTTCTCTAATTACAGCAAGCATGTTGGAATAATAGTAAGCCTTATTCTTCATGTTTTCCCTGATTCTCATAGCATTAGCTCTGTTTGGCACGACATGGTTGGATGCATCAGCGTGGATAAACGATGCACCCATCATAGCCAGGATATATTGGGTAAAAGTCTGTTTCTTTTTGTTAGCGTTGGTCTATGCCATCAATCTATTGAGAGGGAAAGAAGGAAAGATTCTGCTCAAGCAAGACAAGAATCTCATAAAAACAATTTCATCTATAGTACTGGGTAATGCTGTGGGGCAAGCGCTCTACGGCATTGCCCAATATTTTTACATCATACCTTCGACGGGGTCATTCCGTATGATGGGCAGTTTTGACAATCCGGCAGGATTGTCGCTCTGTTTATGTATGAGTCTGCCCTTTGCTTTAAACCTGCTTCATGGTAAAAAGTGGCAGCAAATAATCGCTTGGGCAGCCTCTCTTCCGATAGTGCTTGCCATTGTTCTTTGCGGCATGCGCTCAGGCATATTGGCACTTGTGGCGGTGATAGCTCTGTCTTGTCATCATTATCTTCCCAAAAGCCGCAAAGCCATTCTTCGTGTCGTTGTGGTTTCTATGTTGATTCTTCTGCCAAGTCTGTATATACTGAAGAAAGACTCTGCCGACGGCCGCCTGCTTATTTGGCGATGTGGTGTAGAAATGGTCTTGGACAAACCTCTTTTCGGACATGGAACCGGAGCCTTTCGAGCGCATTACATGGATTATCAGGCCGACTTTTTCAAGCAACATCCAAATAGTCATTTTGCAGTTTTGGCCGACAATGTGCAACAACCCTTCAATGAATACCTCGGATTGGCGATTCATCATGGTTTGGCAGGATTGGTTCTTATAATTGTTTTGATGTTTCTCTTGTGGCAGGCATACAAAGACAGTATTCATCGGGAAGAAAGTTTCTCCGCCCTGCTTTCCTTGGCAGCATTGACCATCATCGCATTATTCTCCTATCCGGGTTTGTATGCCTTTTCCTGGGTGATGCTGCTTGTCTGCTGTATCATACTGATTGGAAATGCTTCGTGGCCATGGAAAAAGAAAATTGTTGTGCGAAAAGACTGTGCTATTCTTGTTGCATTGTTGGCGGGTATGGCACTATATGATGTCGGAAAAGATATCGCGGCAGAAATAGAATGGAAAAATGTAAGCGAAAACACTTATGGACAAACAGCAAGCCACTGGAGGCCCTTATACCAAGATTTGGAGAAACAACTCTCGCAGCATCCTTTCTTTCTCTACAACTACAGCGCACAACTCTATCTGGCAGAACGCTACGAAGACTGCATTGTCAAGGCTATGGATTGTCGCCGTTATTGGGCCGATTACGATGTAGAAATGCTTATTGCTCAAGCCTACGAAAAACTGCAACAAGACGATTTGGCAGAAAAGTACTTTATCCATGCCTCACGCATGTGTCCCAACCGTTTCTTTCCGCTGTATTATCTCATGAATCTTTATCAACGCAATGGTGATAGTGCGCGTACACGAGATATGGCCGAAAAGATTATCTCCATGCCTGTGAAGGTTCCATCTTCTGAGGTGTCGAGAATGCGGCAGGAGGCTAAGACGATTTTGCAAAGCAACAAAAACGACCATTATCCTAGATAAAAACAGTGATGAACATGATTCAAAAAACATTATTAGCGCTCTGTCTATTATTTGCATCCTGCACACCGAGTGCCTTGGACAAGGCTTTGCGCTTGGCGGGCGACAATCGTGGTGAGTTGGAAAAGGTGTTGACGCATTATGCATGCGAGACCGACGACAAACAAACCGACGAGGCTTATCGAGCCGCTGTGTTTCTTATCGAGAACATGCCGGGCCACGGCACTTTGATGGGCGGCTGCATGCCGCGGTACATCGCCGCCGTCGACAGTCTTTATCCCGACATGCCCGACCCCGTGCGGAGCGTGGTCTATACCATTCCGCAACGCCTCGAGGAATTTGCCAAAGACATGAGCTTGCAAGAAGATATTCATCATATCAAGGCCGACTGGCTCATTGCGCATATCGACAACAAGATGCAGGCCAGAGCCGAGTGTCCCTGGGTGAAGAAGCTTCCTTTCGAAGTGTTTTGCCAGTACGTGCTGCCATATCGTTTTGCGCAGGAACCGCTCATTGCCCGGCCCGACAGCAGCCGATTTTGGTGGAAATCGATTTTGGAGACAGTAGATTTCTACAGCACGCTCTCTTATAGCATGGACGAGTTGCGCCACATACAACGCATGCATCTGGGAAAGAGCGACGAAGCATATCGCTACAACATTCATCTGCCCGTGTTGGAGCATAAACACATCTTCGATTGTCTGGACGATTGCTATTATAATGTAGCCATGCTGCGGGCGGCGGGTATTCCTTCTTGTGTCGATTTTGTGGGCGATTGGCCCACGCGCAACGGACGTCACTATTGGAGGGTGATTATGGACGAGCATTATCTCTTCGGCGAGCATCCCGACATGTCGGCGCCGCGGGCTGCCAAGGTGTTCCGATGGACCTTCTCGCAACCCTTGGTGCAGGACGTGACAGACAAATACATAGATGTGGCCGATGTATCGCTGAAGCTTGATAAAAAAATCTGTCGCAGCACAGATGAAATTTATTTGGCCGTTTTCAACACCCTGCAATGGAAACCCATCGCCAAAAGCTGTCTCATCAACGGCAGGGCGCGTTTCGACAAGATGGGAAAAGACATCGTCTATTTGCCGGTGTATTTCCGAGGCGAAGAAATGCTTCAGGCCGATTATCCTTTCCTGCTCGATGCCGAAGGCCGTGTTAGAAAACTCATACCTCAGGATTCTGTGCAGTCGCTGACGCTGTATCGCAAATATCCCATAACGCATGCCAAACTATCGTGGAGTGAAAAGATAGTGGGTTGCCATATCGAAGCTTCCAATCATGCCGACTTTCGCCAAGCCGACACCATACACAGCATCACTGAGCCCAACGCGCATCTCACCTGGACGGAAATCCGACCCGAGAAAAGCTATCGGTATTGGCGATTTGTCATCAAAGAGCGCTTGAACTTGGGTGAAATGATGTTTTTGGACGAACAGGGAAATTACCTGAACGGCGAACTGATTTATCATCCTTCCAACAAAGCCGAGAAAATGACCAAGCCGGCCACCGATGGCGATGTGCTCACTTACACCAATGCCCAGGAATGGATAGGCATGGACTTTGGCAAACCCACGCTCGTGTCGGCCATACGCTTCATCACCCGCACCGACGACAACGGCATCAATCCGGGTCAGACCTACGAACTTTCGTATTGGACGCAGCACGGCGAACAAGTCGTCGAACAGAAAGTGGCCACCGCCGACAGCATCTGTTTTCATGCTGTGCCACGCGGCGCTCTGCTCTGGCTCAAAAACCTTGAAACCGGCCTCGAAGAACGACCCCTCATCGTGGACGAGAACAATAGAATACTTTATTATTAACCCTTTTAAAAACATTCATTATGAAGAATTTATTTACCATCTTGTTATCATGCTTGATGATTTCATTATTTTTGTCCTGCTCTATGGAGCCCGAACAGGATTTTGTTGAAAATGAAAAAGAAACCTTCGAAAGTTTGAAGATGAAAGTGGAAGCTATGGCACAGGAGTATGGCGTAGGTGTCAGTATTAACGAAAGTGTTTGGAGAAAACGATTACCATCTTTAGAGGATATCGAAAAAGATTTTATCCGTATCAAAGAGCTTTCTGCTACCACCAGATCCAATATGGATTCGACAAGTGTAAATCAATCTTATACCTCGGTTTTCAGCAACGCCAACACCAATATTTCTGCTTTAGAAAACAAACCAAGAGTGTTGAAAACCAGCACGGAACATCTGCCTGATCAAGGTAGCTTTATGCACACATTATATGTTCGAGATGCGTCAAAACAAGTAATGTATGAAATCGAAATAGATGTTGATTGGCAATTTGGAGGTGCATTATATTATTCTTCTGTAGAGTTTGATGCAAAAGTAAAAGAATATGTCGAAGACTTTTACCATCCCTATTATGGAGATTATGTTCCCAATACTACCACAAGAATTTTATCAAGTTCGTATAATTTTTATGGAAGTAGAATTATTGGTAAAGGAAAATCTTTTTCAGGGAGTTCTGTGGTAGAACATTACTATTATAACGACCAAATTTCTCCTGAAGATAAATTCACAATTAGTACAACGTACAATAACATCACGGGGATGGGTATGTCGAGTGTTCTGTAAATTTTCAGTAAGTAATTCCATATGAAATCATTGAAAAATAGGCGGATATCCTCGATATGGTGTCTTTTGATATCATGGTTATTTACATTTATTTCTGAGGCTTCTGAAACGAATAACCTAGCTATTGAAGACTCATTTTCGGTAGAGGGCAAAATGGCGGCTTACTTTCAGGATATCAATGCCTTCAATGCGATGTATCCGCAGGAGAAGGTGTATCTGCATTTCGATAACACGGCCTATTTTTTGGAGGAAACTATTTGGTTCAAGGCCTACGTGATGGCGGCCAACGCGCAGCGACAGAGCCAGTTGAGCAAGGTGTTGTATGTGGAATTGCTCTCGCCCGAAGGCGCGGTGCTGGAAACGAAAAAATATCCCATCGTGAACGGCGGCTGCCATGGAGAATTTCATTTAGATTCGCTTTATCTGTCTGGTTATTACGAAGTTCGCGCCTACACGCGCTACATGCTCAACTTTGGCGATGATGCTGTTTTCTCGCGCGTTTTCCCCGTCTATAAAAACGTTCCCGAAGGGAACTATCATCAGAAAACCATCCTCGACCGCGACCTGAGCCGAAGAAAGAAAATTCGCAGCTATCACGATTTTGGAGACTATAGCTTGTGGTCGTATATATTTCCGCCCAATAATAAAATGCGTGAAATGTATCACTACGAACCTTTGCCCAAATGGGAACCGAAAAAACGCCGCAGTACGGTAAATGTAGGCACGGCTTTCGATGACCAGATTTATGAAAAAGAGGCGCCCATCAAGATGGAATTCTTTCCCGAAGGCGGCGTCATTGTCGATAGTATGGAGCAACAGGTAGCTTTTCAAATCAGCGACAAAGAGGGACGCGGACTGAATATTCCAGGTGAAATTGTGAACAGCTATGGAAAAAAGGTAGCAAGTATCACGCCTTTGCTCGATGGTATGGGCGTTTTCAATATGTATTTTTATCAAGCAGAAAAATACAAAGCTCTTATTCGTTTTCAAGGTAAGACTTACCGTTTTGATTTACCGCGTATATATGAGTCGGGCTGCGCACTTGGATTGCGTAATTTTTATGCCAAGGATAGTATTCACATCGTGGCAAAATATCGCAAAGACGAACTTTTCAATGATAGTATCGTGGCTGTGGCACTGAGTCGGGGAGGCAGTATTTATCAGTTTTATTTGGTACGGGCCGAGGGCGAGCATAAGATTTCGTTGGCGAAAAGAAGCATGCCGGAAGGTGTGAATGTTATCACGGTTTTCGATAAGGAAGGTCGGGCTTTGGCCGAGCGTTCTTGTTTTATCACTCATCCGGAAAGGGAGGAATGTTCATTGAAAATTAATCATGATAACAAAGGTCTTGCTTACAATCCTTATGACAAGGTACACATGGAGTTGCATGCTGAAGATGCCGCCGGCAAGGCCTTGCCGGCGAGTATTTCTTTAGCGGTACGTGATGCCGGGACGGAAGAAATCAGCTACAACAGCGACAATTTCTACACTTGGCTTTTGCTTTCGTCCGAGTTGAAAGGATATATCAAGGATGTTGCGTATTATTTTGAGAAACAAGATCGTGTACACCAGATGCATCTGGATTTGCTGATGCTTACGCGCGGATGGAGCCGTTATCAGTGGGAAAACATGAACGAACGCTATAAAATCGAAGGTTGGAAACAGCCTATCGAAAAAGGAATCATGGCCGATGGCAACATCATCAACCTGGATTATCTACGAAAACCGAGTCTGAAAAATGCCAATATGTCCTTCAGCTTTTATTCCGAAGGCGACAGCCTCGAATATGTCGGACGAATAAAAACCAATGAGATCGGCAATTATGCGGTACAATTTCCTCCTTTTTACGGCAAAGGCAATATGTGGGTGGGCATGCGAGATTATGACATTGCGCCGAAACATATGGTATCGTTGAATCGCTGGTTCAGTCCAACGCCCAAATATATTTCTTACTACGAACTGAATGTTCCCACCGCAGATGCGTCCATCGGCATCACGTCTCAGATTCCGATTTTCGACGATGGCTTGCGACAAATCGACTTAGAAGAAGTTGGCATCCAAAGAAGAACTTTCCGACGACGTATACAGTATCAATATTCCTTGCAGCATTACGACGTAAGCGAAGAACTAGAATATATGATGGATGTCTACAAAATCCCTTTATCTATGTACTATCAATACCCAGAGTCTCTCGTAATGAGCATCATGGACAGATATAATTTTCCGCCTTGCGATTTCAATACCGTGTTGGCTAGTTCCTATACCTCCGACACAGATATCCCTAAAGGGAAACTCTTTTGGCGTGTTTTTCAATATCAGAAGAAGCTGCCTTATTTCGACGAAATCGTGATACGTTCCGAACCGGAAGTAAGAGAAGCATTCTGGGTAAAAAGAGGCGCGATGGATGTAATGTCGGCCGTTCCCGACACTGGCTTTACGCAAGCCATCTGGACTATTGATTTGGAGAAGAAAAGTTCATCAAGTGCCCAAGCGCCCACGCGTTTCAAGTTGCCCGATTACAACAATAGCGATACTTATCCCGATTGTGTGGCTTTTTATCTTCCTACAGACAGTGCCCAAAGAATAAAAATTCCATTGGTAATGGGCCAACGCAGGAGTCAGATTCAGGGTTACAGCTATAGCAAGGATTTTGTGCATCCCGACTACTCGAGCGTGCCGGTGCAAGACTTGCCGCGCGATTATCGTCGCACACTTTACTGGAATCCCAATGTGACGCTCGATGAAAACGGACGCGCCGAGATTGAGTTTTTCAACAACAGCACTTGCCGCCACCTCTCCATCAGTGCCGAAGGTCTCAGCCACGACGGAAAACCGCTGGTGTATAAAAAATAAAACTTAAGAATACTTATCTAATTTCTAAACAATTCATTATGAAGAATTTATTTACCATCTTGTTATCATGCTTGATGATTTCATTATTTTTGTCCTGCTCTATGGAGCCCGAACAGAATTTTGTTGAAAATGAAAAAGAAACCTTCGAAAGTTTGAAGATGAAAGTGGAAGCCATGGCACAGGAGTATGGCGTAGGCGTCAGCATCAACGAAAAAGTTTGGAGAAAACGTCTGCCTTCTATCGATGACATCGAAAAAGACTTTATCCGTATCAAAGAACTCTCTGCTGCCACCAGATCCAATATGGATTCGACAAGTGTAAATCAATCTTATACCTCGGTTTTCAGCAACGCCAACACCAATATTTCCGCTTTAGAAAACAAACCAAGAGTGTTGAAAACCAGCACGGAACATCTGCCTGACAGAGGTTATTATTCGCAAGAAATTACAATAAATAGCACCAAATTCAATGATCCTATTTATGAAATAGCAGCCTCTGTATCATGGTGTTTTGGTGGAGTAAAAACATCGTCTTACGTTTCTTTTGATGCGATTGTAGAAATGCGTAACAATGATATCAGTAGTCCAAATTTTGGGTCTATCGTACCAAATACAATTTCAGAAATCGAATACCCAACATACGAATTTACAGGCAGTAGAATTATGTATCGTGGAAAATCTTTTTCAGGAAGTTGTGTCATTCATTTCTATAATAGTATAAATCATGGGATATCTCCTGATAAAGTATTCTCCTATAGCACATTGTATAATAATGAAAATGGTGTTGGTTTGATCTCCATTCGTTGATTAAAATACTAGATGATAAAGTATTATAAAAAGACATCCTTTATTCTAATATTGTTCATCAATATCATATTAAATTGTGCATCTGCTACAGTAGTAATAACTTCGGCAGATGCACACACATCTTATTCAATCGAAGCCAAGATATCGGCTTACTTTCAGGATATCAATGCCTTCAACGAGATGTATCCGCAGGAGAAGGTGTATCTGCATTTCGACAACACGGCCTATTTTTTGGAGGAAACCATCTGGTTCAAAGCTTACGTGATGGCGGCCAACGCGCAGCGGCAGAGCCAGTTGAGCAAGGTGTTGTACGTGGAATTGCTCTCGCCCGAAGGCGCGGTGCTGGAAACGAAAAAATATCCCATCGTGAACGGCGGCTGCCATGGCGAGTTTCATCTGGATTCACTTTATCTGTCTGGTTATTACGAAGTTCGCGCCTACACGCGCTACATGCTCAACTTTGGCGACGATGCCGTTTTCTCGCGCGTTTTCCCGGTGTATAAAAACGTTCCCGAAGGGAACTATCATCAGAAAACCATCCTCGATAGAGACCTGAGCCGAAGAAAACAAGTGAAAGAACATCACGTATGGGGCGAGCAATCAGTGCTTTGGCGTTTTGTCAATCCGGGCAAGACCGCGCAAGAGAAATATTATTTCGAACCCGTAAAGCCTCGAGACCCGAAAGACAGGCTTAAACGCATCAGTTCCAATCGGGCTTTCGATGAACAGTTTTACGAAAAAGAGAAAGAGATTTCCATCGATTTTTATCCCGAAGGAGGAGCTCTGATTGAGGGCGTGCAGCAGAACATCGCCTTCTGTATCAAGGACAAAGAGGGCAAAGGCGTGCATGCCACCGGCAGAGTCTGTAATGCCAGGAATGAACAGATAACGGCCATTGCGCCTATTTTGGATGGTAAGGGCGTGTTTTCTATCATCGTCGACGACCAACCTTGTCATGTGCAGCTATACTACAACGACGGACTGTATCGTTTTCCCTTGCCCGAAGCGCAGGATGGCGGATGCGTGCTTAGCCTGCGACATCATTTCGACAATAATCTTGTGGAAATCACCACGGACTACCGTCACAACGAAGTATTCAACGATAGTATTGTGGCGGTGGCGCTGAGTCATGGCGGCAATATTTATCGCTTCGAATTGGTGGAGACGGACAACATGCAGCGTCTGCTCATTCCCTCAAATGCGATGCCCGAAGGAGTGAACATAGTGAGTGTATTCGATAGAGAAGGTCGTACGCTGGCCGAAAGACTTTATTTTGTGCGACACGAAAACTTAAAACCCACCAGCCTGAGTATCAAGGACAACAGCCGAGGCAATGCCTTCGATCCTTATGAAAAAATAAAACTGAAGCTGCAGGCCAAAGATGCAGATGATAAAGCCTTGCCGGGACAGATTTCGATATCGGTACGCGATGCCGAAAGCGACGATCTAAGTTTCAATACGGACAATTTCTATACTTGGCTTTTGCTTTCTTCCGAACTGAAAGGTTACATCAAGCAGGCTTCGTATTATTTCGAGAAGAACGACCGCGTACATCAATTGCATCTGGATTTGTTGATGCTCATACAAGGTTGGTGCCGCTACAACTGGCAGGAAATGAGGCCGGAACAAATTCCGCATTGGAAACAACCTTTGGAACGTGCCTTGATGGCCGATGGCGCCATCTACAATACCGACCGACTGCGGAATCCGCGCCTAAAGAATGCGGTCATGAACATGAGTTTCATGCTGAACGACAGTGTCCATTACTACGGAGAAGTGAAAACCAACGATCTGGGTTTGTTCGCTTTGCAGTTTCCCGACTTTTATGGACAAAGTGAGTTGCGGCTTTTCATGCAAGACTGGAATCTGCACAAGAATCATCTGGTGGGTATCAATAAATGGTTCAGTCCTGCGCCAAAGAAGATATCCTATTACGAACTGAGCATTCCCGAACCGGAGTCATTGATGGGCGACCAGACAAGCAATTACCGCATCGATGACAACTTGCGGCGCATCGATTTGAATGAAGTGGGCATATCGCGCAAGCAACTTACAAGAAATATACAGAAACATTATTCCTTGCGTCATTACAACATTGCCGAGGAATTGGAATACATGTTCGACACTTATCATTTTGGTACAGAAATGTATATCGAAGATCCTAATCTTTTGGTAATGAGTATCATGGATAGATATAATTTCCCGCCGAACCAGTTTTCCTCGGTTTTTGCTAAAGCCTATTATTCAGATACGCAACTGCCGGAGGGTAATCTGTTTTGGCAAACCTACAAACGTCGCAATCGTTCGGTGATGTTCGAAAGTTTGGTTATCCGTTCTGATTCTGCCATTATTGAGAAATATAGTTTGCCTATTTTAGCGGCTTCCATGTGTTGTGTGGACGATCAGTTTTTCCGCCCCGGAGAACAATGGTTTATCAATCAGAATATTCCTGCCGTATATGCCAATTGGTTGATGCAATATGCTTCTTTGGTAGAAACTGCAGAAGATCGGAAACAAAAGGAGAATGATTTCACCATCGAAGTCGAATTGGAATTTCCAGAAAAATTTATCTATAAAGGTGAAGAGCAATCAAGCCTTTCGGAAGATATTGAATATCCCAGCGAAATTGAATTTCCCGAAGAAAGAGATTTAACCGAGGATGTTGGACAAAGTAGAGAAATCGACTGTTCCAAATATACAGACATCAAAATGCCCAAGCGCTTCAACCTGTCTTCATACGAAAGTTTTCTTGGTAATCCCGAACTGGACTGCGTGGTAGTGTTCATTCCGCCAGCCGACAGCACTTTCGTGCCAGAATTCCCCGTGGTGATGGGCCAACGCAAGACCAAGATTCAGGGTTACAGCTATAGCAAGGATTTTGTGCATCCCGATTACACGGGCGTGCCGGTGCAAGACTTGCCGCGCGATTATCGCCGCACGCTTTACTGGAATCCCAATGTGACGCTCGATGAAAACGGACGTGCTGAGATTGAGTTTTTCAACAACAGCACTTGCCGCCACCTCTCCATCAGTGCCGAGGGCCTCAGCCACGACGGAAAACCGCTGGTGTATAAGCGATAAGAGCGCTTGCCCGCAGACTGCGAGCAAAGAAAATCACCAACATCTTTTGCTGATTCGGAAAATTTCCGTACCTTTGCAGCCCGATTTCGGATTTTTTGAAATCAAGTATCTAATTCTTAAAGTTTTAGCACTTGAAGCGAATTTCCGAACGGACTTTAATTATCATTTTTTATTAACATTTAAACTTAAAAAGCAGTGGACAGTTTGAGTTACAAAACCATTTCTGTGAACAAGGCAACAGCACAAAAAGAATGGGTTGTAGTTGATGCAACCGATCAAGTGCTCGGTCGTTTGGGGACGAAAGTGGCCAAGTTGCTGAGAGGTAAGTACAAACCCAGCTTTACTCCTCATGTTGATTGTGGTGACAACGTTATCATCATCAATGCTGAAAAAGCTAAACTTACCGGTTCAAAATGGAACGATCGCATTTATTTGAGACACACTGGTTACCCCGGTGGTCAACGCGAAACAACCCCCGCCCGTTTGTTGGCAAAGAACCCCGAAGACCTTTATCGTAAAGTAGTTAAAGGTATGCTTCCTAAGAACCGTTTGGGTGATGCTATCCTGAACAACATGCACGTTTATGTTGGCAGCGAACATCCTCATCAGGCACAAAACCCTAAAGTTATTGATTTAAACAAACTTAGCTAATTATGGAAGTAGTAAACGCAGTAGGTAGAAGAAAAGCAGCAGTTGCTCGCGTTTTCGTAAAGCAAGGTGAAGGCAACATCACCATCAACAAGAGAGACTTGAAGGTTTATTTCCCCTCTCCCCTGTTGCAATATGTTGTACTGCAACCTCTTAACAAATTGGGCGTTGTATCTAACTATGACATCAACATCAATTTGAATGGTGGTGGTTACAATGGTCAGGCCGAAGCTGCCCGTTTGGGTATCGCTCGCGCATTGGTCAAGATTAATCCTGAAGACAAGTCGGCTCTCCGTGCAGAAGGCTTCATGACACGTGACTCACGTATCGTTGAACGTAAGAAACCCGGACGTCCGAAAGCTCGTAAGCGTTTCCAGTTCAGCAAGCGTTAAGATTTATTTTCTTGCTGTTTAAGAAACTTATTAACACACTGCTCATAAAATAGAGACGTTTAGTATCTAAACATTCGGGACTTCTCCTTATATAATAGAGAGCTACCTGAGTGTTGAATGAGCCCCAAAAGAATGTAAACGAAATAAATACAAGCATTATGTCAAGAACAAATTTTGATCAATTATTGGAAGCCGGCGTACATTTCGGACACCTCAAGAGAAAATGGAATCCCGCCATGGCTCCTTATATCTTCATGGAACGTAACGGTATCCATATCATAGATTTGCACAAGACGATCGCTAGCATCGACGAAGCTGCTGAAGCTATGAAGAATATCGCCAAGGCCGGCAAGAAGGTTCTTTTTGTTGCTACCAAAAAGCAAGCTAAGGACGTTGTTGCTGAAAAAGCCGCTTCTGTTGGTATGCCTTACGTTATCGAACGTTGGCCCGGTGGTATGTTGACCAACTTCCCCACCATCCGCAAAGCCGTTAAGAAAATGGCTACCATCGACAAGATGGAAGCTGACGGTACTTTCAAAAACCTTTCTAAGAGAGAACGTCTGCAGATTTCTCGTCAACGCGCTAAATTGGAAAAGAACTTGGGTAGCATCGCCGATTTGAACCGTTTGCCCTCAGCTCTTTTCGTAGTTGACGTATTGAAAGAAGCTATCGCCATCCACGAAGCCAACCGTTTGGGTATCCCCGTATTCGCTATGGTTGATACCAACTCTAACCCTGGCAACGTAGATTACGTTATCCCTGCCAACGACGACGCTACCAAGTCTATCGAAGTAGTTTTGGACGCTATCTGCGCCGCTATCAACGAAGGTTTGGAAGAACGCAAAGTTGAAAAGGCTGATGCCGATGCAGCTGCTGCACAGGCTCAAGCTGAAGCAGAACCCAAAAAGGAACGTCGTCAGCGCGGTCGCAAGAAAGCTGCTGAAGAAGCTCCCGTAGAAAACGCTGAATAATTTTAACCTCTAAAACACATTACTATTATGGCAGTTACAATGGCTGATATCCAGCATTTGCGCAAAATGACCGGTGCTGGTATGATGGATTGCAAAAACGCATTGACCGAGGCTAACAACGATATGGAAAAGGCAATTGAATTGATCCGCAAAAGAGGTCAGGCAATTGCTGCAAAACGTAGCGACCGTGATGCTTCTGAAGGTTGTGTTTTGGCTGGTACCAACAACGACTTCGCCGCTATCGTGGCTGTGGCTTGCGAAACCGACTTCGTAGCCAAGAACGCTGATTTCATCGCTTTGACCAAGTCTATCCTTGATTTGGCTTTGACTCAGCAACCCGAAAGCAAAGAAGCTTTGTTGGCTTTGGATATGGATGGCCTGACCGTTGCCGATCGTATTACCGACCGTAGCGGTGTAACCGGCGAAAAAATGGAATTGGCTGAGTACTCATTCGTTAAGGGTGGTACCGTTACTTCTTACATTCACCCCGGTAACAAATTGGCTACCATCGTTGCTTTTGCTGAAGAAAATGCTGAATACGAAACCATCCACGGTGTTGCTATGCACATTGCTGCTATGGCTCCTATCGCTATCGATGCTGACGGTATTTCTCAAGAAGTAAAAGACAAAGAATTGGCAGTAGCTATCGAAAAGACCAAAGCTGAACAAGTAGCTAAGGCTGTTGAAGCCGCTATCAGAAAAGCTGGTATCAATCCTGCTCACGTTGACAGCGACGATCATATCGAATCTAACATGGCTAAGGGTTGGATCACTCCTGAACAAGCTGCTCAGGCTCGTGAAATCAAGAAGACCGTTGGCGAAGAAAAGGCTAACAACTTGCCCGAACAAATGATTCAGAACATTGCTGCCGGTCGTATGGCTAAGTTCTTCAAGGAATGCACCTTGGTTGAACAGAAATACGAAGGTGGTGGTGACAACACCGGTAAGGCTACCGTGAAAGAAGTATTGGCTCAGAAACACCTGACCTGTACCGCTTTCAAGCACTTCACTTTGAACCAAGAATAATTCTTGCTATTCAATACAGAAAAAGGAACTCGAATTTTCGGGTTCCTTTTTTTTATCAAAATTTTTTTTTTTTTGGGGGGGGACAGATTGCCAAATTTCGGGCAAGCAACTTGTGGCCGATTTTCAGGGAAGCAACTTGTGGCCTGTTTCCAAGCGGGGCAACTATCGAACTTCGCCTTTCAGTTTATAGCCATCCTTGCGCAAAAATTCTGAAACTTTGGCACGAACATCGCCCTGCAAAAGTATCTCGTCGTCTTTGGCCGAACCACCGATACCGAGGGTCGATTTAAGGCGCTTGGCCAGTTCTTTCAATTCACTTTCCGTTCCCTGGAATTCACTTACTATCGTGGCCGGCTTGCCATTGCGCTTTTCGTAACGAATATAGAGCGTCTGTTTCTTGGCCGAGGCCTGAGGTTTAGGCTCTTCTTGCGCGTTTGTTTCCTGATTATCAGGTTCATCTTGTTGTAATGCCGACAAAGCAGCCAATTTATCTTTCCAATCCATAGGGCTATCAAATTAACAATTTATTGGGGGCAAAAGTACAATAATTTGCATTATCTTCGCAGTCGATTGTGAAAGAAATAGCTATATGAAAATAATCTGCGTGGGCATGAATTACCGCCCGCATTGCATCGAACTGAATACGCCCATTCCCGAAGAGCCGGTGCTTTTCCTGAAACCCGACTCGGCTTACGCCACCGACAAGAATCCTTTCTTCTTGCCCGATTTTTCGCAAGAAATACATTACGAAACGGAGTTAGTGGTGAAGATTTCCAAATTGGGCAAAAACATCGCCGAAAAGTTTGCGCATCGTTACTACGAAGAATTCACTTTGGGATTGGACATGACGGCCCGCGACATTCAGCGTCATGCGCGCGAAAACGGTTTACCATGGACCACCAGCAAGGCTTTCGACCAATCGGCCATCGTGGGAAAATTCTTGGCGAAAGATTGTTTCAATTTGCAAGCGCTTCATTTTCATCTGAATATCAACGGCGAACGTCGACAAGAAGGCTATACCGGCGACATGATTTTCAGCATCGATCAGTTGGTGGCTTACGCCAGTAAGTTTTTCACCTTGAAAACCGGCGACCTTATCTTTACGGGAACGCCGCTGGGCGTCGGACCGGTGGCCATCAACGACACTTTGGAAGCCTATGTAGGCGAACGAAAATTGTTGGAATTGCGCATAAAATAATAAACTCATGAAAAAACTGCTCGGATACATATTGCTCATGCTCAGTGCTTTCACTGCTTCGGCGGTGGAACTGACTTGGTATGTGGACGCGCAGCATATCTGGCATTTCGAAGAAGGCAGTCTCGACGAAGGCGGTTTGTCGATGTATTACGAACAATTTCAAGACGCGGACAAGATTTCGGGCATCGGCATACAGTTTCCTGTCTTCGAGGAAATCAAGGGGAACGAACTTCGCGCCATGTTGCCATTGCTGAAAAATCTGCCTCTGAGCGACAGTTTGCAATTGCAAGTGAAACAAAGCCGCTACCGCAAACAAAAGCATTGGGACGTTGGTTTTTATCCCTATATCTGCCGCGACAAAAAATATTATCGTCTTAGTTCTTTCGAATGGAAAATTCAACAAGAAAGTCCATTGCTTTGGCAAAGAGACGATTACGCCAGCCGAGCCAGTTTTATTGCCGAAAATGAAAGCGCTCAAAGGGAGGCAGCTTCGCGTTATGCATCGCAATCGGTGATGCGCGAGGGCAAATGGCAAAAGATTTCCGTGACGAAAAATGGCATCTATCGTCTCAGTTACAAAGACTTAGAGAAGATGGGCTTCGATCCGGACAAGGTGCAAGTGTATGGTTATGGTGGTCATTTGTTGGAAGAAAATTTTGGCAAAACAGAACGTCCTTATTTCGACGATTTACCCAAAGTGGCCATGTATCGCAACGACAAACAAGGCTATTTGCTGTTTTACGCCAAAGGCTTGCAGCGCTGGGTGTACGATGCTGCGCTGGGAATGTTTGTCCGCGAACTGAATCATTACAGCAACGAGGCTTTTTACTTTTTGGGCGAAACCAGCGACGCTCAATGTCTGATGCAGCACGCGCCTGAGGCCGGAGAGGCCGACAAAATAAGCCGTCATTATACCGAATTTATACTGCACGAAAACGATTGGACCAATCTGGGATTGACCGGAAGAGAATGTTATGGCGAGAGTTTTGTGTCTGCAGCGCAGCAAACTTTCAGTTTCGATTTAGGTCCGCATTACGTCAAGGAAGAAAATGCCAGTTTGCTGGTGGAATTCGTGGCACGAAACACGGCGAGTAGCACCTGCGTCATCAACCTGAACAACAAGCACATCGGCAACCTGAACTTCAACGGCATTCCCTTGAGCGACAACTACACCTACGGAACATTGCAACGTTTGCATAAAAAATTCAACAACGAAGAGGCCCAACTGAACATCAACTTGCAGTACCGAAATGGCGGCAGCACG
The DNA here is from genome assembly GCA_017380635.1 of Bacteroidales bacterium. Classification (GTDB taxonomy): domain Bacteria; phylum Bacteroidota; class Bacteroidia; order Bacteroidales; family UBA1402; genus UBA1757. Next base: position 70,284 of record JAFODP010000018.1, read on the forward strand.
CCCAAAGCGGCATATCTGGACAAAATCACCTTGAATGTGCGCAAAAAGTTGAACGGCGATGCGGCGGTGCTTTTGTTTCGCGATCCGCAGAGCGTGACGCCCGGCAGCTGCGTGGAATACCGCATTGCCAATGCCTCCGATGAAGCTATCGTACTCGATTTGAGCAACGACCAATATCCGCAAATCGTCCCCACTTATTGGCAAGAAGGCGAACTTTGTTTCCGAGCCTCGGCCGAAAGTTTGAAGGAATTTGCACTGGTGGATTTGACAGCGAATCTGCCTTCTCCGAAAAAACAGGGCAAAGTAGCCAACCAAAACCTGCACGGCTTAGGCGCTCAAGATCTGGTGATTATCGCGCACAGCGACTTTATGCAAGAAGCCGAAAGCTTGGCCCAGGCACATCGTCAGTACAGCCATTTGCGTTGCGTGGTGTTGGATGCCGAACAGGTGTATAACGAATTTTCTTCGGGAACGCCCGATGCCACTGCCTATCGTCGTTTGATGAAAATGTTTTACGATCGCGCCGCCACGGACGAAGACTTGCCCAAATCTTTGTTGCTTTTTGGCGATGCTGTTTTTGACAATCGTTTGAAGACCAATGGTTTGAATTATAATTCCTCGCGCCCGAACAAATTGCTCTGCTATCAATCGAAAGAAAGTTTGATAGGCACGCAATCTTATGTCAGCGACGATTATTTTGCTTTTTTGGACGATAACGAAGGAGCTATTTTACCGCAAGACAAGATGGATATCGGCGTGGGACGTTTTCCCGTCAGGACGAAACAGGAAGCGCAAACAGCCATCAACAAGAGCATCAACTATCTGAAAAACAAAGACAAAGGCCCGTGGAAAAATGCGGTTTGCTTCTTGGGCGACGACCTCGACAACAATACCCATACGGAACATGCCGACGCTTTGGCCGACATTGTGCGTCTGAGTCATCCGGAATTTACCATCAACAAGATTTACGTGGACGCTTTCAACCGCGAGAACGCAGCTTCCGGCAGCAAAACGCCCGATGCCAATCGTCGTTTCAAACAGTTGCTGAGCCAAGGTTTGCTGATGCTCAATTACAGTGGTCATGGTTCTACCACGGCTTGGACAGAAGAAGGCTTGCTAAGCATCACCGATATCAAGGAAATGAAAAACACGCGCTTACCGCTTTGGGTAACAGCTACTTGCGATTTCTGTCGTTACGATGATATTTCCACCAGCGGCGGCGAACAGGTTTTCTTGAACGAAAACGGCGGCGCCATTGCCATGGTCACCACTTCGCGCGTGGTATATTCGGAGCCCAACTTCAGACTGAACAAAGCTTTTATCCAGGAGGTCTTCAAGAAAGAAAAGGGAGAAAGACTGAGCTTGGGCGAAATTATGTGTCACACCAAACAGTCGTCGTCCTTGTACAACGATAGAAACAAACTCAATTTTGCTTTGATCGGCGACCCGGCGCTTAAGCTCTGTTATCCTGATTATCAGATAGAAATCACCTCTATCGATAGTATTCCCGTGGACGCAGCCAAGCCCGATACGCTGAAAGCTTTGAGCTTGGTAAGTATGCAAGGCCGTATTCTCGACAGCCAAGGAAATCTGGCCGAAGACTTCGATGGCATCATCTATCCCAGCGTTTACGACTGCGAAGAAACGGCTTACACTTTGGGCAACAACGGCAACGACGTCTTTCCTTACAGCGAACGCAACAAGATTCTTTATTCGGGCAAGGCTTCGGTGAAGCAGGGTTATTTCGATTTCAGTTTCATCATGCCCAAGGATTTGAGTTATTCCAACAAGAGCGGATTAGTGAATCTGTATGCGCATAGTTTGGACGGAAACACCGAAGCGCAGGGCGTTTTCGAAGATTTCATCGTGGGCGGCAGCAACAACGAAGCGGCAAAAGACAGCATCGGGCCGAGCATCAGGCTTTTCCTCAACGACACGCTTTTCTGCGATGGCGGCAACACCAACCTAAACCCGACTTTGATTGCTTTCCTGCAAGATTCCAGCGGCTTGAACACCAGCGGCAACAGCATCGGTCACGACTTGATGCTGAGCATCGACGGCGAACAGAAATTCAACCTGAACCAATATTACGAATCGGATATCGACAGTTATGTTTCGGGAAAACTGAGCTTCAATCTGCCCGAACTGACGGAAGGTTATCATCAACTGACACTGAAAGCTTGGGACATGCAGAACAATTCCAACCAGGCCAGCCTGTCGTTTTACGTAAAAAAGAACGAGCCTTCGAAGCTTTTCGACATCGTTTTTGAACAGAACCAAGAAAGCGCTGCCTTTATTTTCACGCACAATCGTCCGCAAGTGTGGATGAATGCCGAGCTGCGCGTCTACGACCTGAGCGGCCGCTTGCAATGGCAGAGCAATCAATCGATGATAAACAAAGACAACCATGGCGAAAGAATAGAATGGAATTATATCGGATTGAATGGTTTGCGCATTGAAAACGGCTTGTATATCTGCCACTTGATCGTGCAAACCAACGGAAAGGAAGAGGCCGTCATTTCCAGAAAAATTGTGGTGGGCGCCAAATAATCGCGCGCGTGCACAATAAACAAGCTTTATTTCCGTTAGTTTAATCCATGCAATTTGAATAATACGTACAACTATGAAAATAAAACATCTTACTTTAGCGCTCTGTCTGTTGACAGGCTTTACGTTTGCTTCGGCTCAAAGCACTGACGCGCCGGGCAAGGATTATAATCCCATCATCACTTCGGTGCCTTCGTTGAGCATTGCTCCCGATGCCGCCGCTACCGGTATGGGCGATGTAGGTGCCGCCACCAATGCCAGTGTTAATTCTCAGTATTGGAATCCGTCGAAATATGCCTTTATCGAAGACGAAGCCGGTTTTGCCATGTCGTACACGCCTTGGTTGAGCCAATTGGTTTCCGACATCGACTTGGCCTATCTGACGGGTTACATGAAGCTGGACGATATGCAGGCTTTGAGTGCTTCTTTGCGTTATTTCTCTTTGGGCGAAGTGATTCTGCGTGAAAGCTTGGGCGATGTGGGTTATGCCATCCAGCCTTACGAAATGGCCATCGATATGGCTTACTCTCGTTTGCTGTCGCGCAATCTGTCCATGTCTGTTGCCTTGCGTTACATCTACTCCGACCTGATGAGCGCCGACGATCCTGCCGGTCAGGCTTTTGCTGCCGACATCAGCGCTTATTACAAGAAGCCGGTTTACTTTGGTCGTGAACGTGGTTTTTGGGCCATCGGGGTGAATGCTTCCAACATCGGTACCAAGATTTCGTACGATGCCGGCAACAATTACTACTTCATTCCCACCGACTTGCGCATCGGTACCAGTTTGAACTATCCTTTCAACGCTTACAACGCCATCACCATTGCGGCCGACGTTAACAAGTTGATGGTGCCCACGCCTCAAAGCAAAGACGAAATTTACAGCGACATTTCTTCCATCGCCGGTATTTTCCGTTCGTTCTACGATGCACCCGGCGGCTTTGCCGAAGAATTGAGCGAAATCAATGCTTCGCTGGGTATGGAATACGCTTACGACGATCAATTTTTTGTTCGTGCCGGTTATCATTACGAAAACAAATACAAAGGCAACCGTAGCTATTACACTTTCGGTGCCGGTTTTAAAATGTCCATGTTCAGCATCGATGTTTCCTATCTGATTTCACAAGCCCAGAGCAACCCGCTCGACCAAACCTTGCGTTTCACCTTGGGCTTCGACATCGAAGGTCTGCGTCAAATTATTGGAAGATAATGAACATTCGCGTAGGACAAGGTTACGACGTGCACCGTCTGGTAGAAGGGCGGGCACTGTTTTTAGGAGGCATTGAGATTCCTCATGAAAAAGGCTTGCTGGGTCATTCCGATGCCGATGTATTGATCCATGCTATCTGCGACGCTCTTTTGGGTGCCGCAGCCTTGCGTGATATAGGGTACCATTTCCCAGACACTTCGGCCCAGTTTAAAGGCATCGACAGTAAGATTCTGCTGCAGAAAACCATCGACTTGCTGGCCGAAAAAGGCTGGCACTTGGTGAATGTAGACGCTACCATCTGCGCCGAACGTCCAAAAATCAATCCGCATATTCCGGCCATGAAGGCTTGCCTGGCTCCGCTGATGAAGGTGGACGAAGATGACGTTTCCATCAAGGCAACCACCACCGAAAAACTCAGTTTCGTAGGTCGCGAAGAAGGCATGGCTGCTTTGGCCGTCGTATTAATCGAAAAAGATTGAACGCTATGGCAGACAACTATTTAGGCAACAAGATGGAAGAACATCTGGCCAAGCAACAACATAGCAAAGCTGCCAAAAGCGGACGCAGTTTCAATCAGTTGGTGGCAGAAAACCGCAGTTACCGTGGCTTTGACAGAAGTTTCGAAGTGAAGGAACATCATTTGCGTCGTATGCTGGAAATCTGCAACAAACTGCCTTCGGCCCGCAATCAGCAAGTTTTGCGCTATCGCATGGTCTGGGGCGAAGAAGCCGACAAACTGAATCGTTATATCCGTCTGGGTGGCGCCTTGCCCGAATTGCATCTGCCCTATCCCGGCACAGAACCCGGCGCCTACATCGTTATTTGCAGCACGGTGGAAGAAAGTCGTTATGTCAGTGTAGATCTGGGCATTGCGGCGCAAAGCATTCTGCTCAAAGCGGTAGATATGGGCTTGCATGGCATTTGCATCGGTGCATTCAACAAAGAAGCTGTGAAAGAAGATTTGCAACTGCCGTTGGAACCGCTGCTCTTGCTCGGCATAGGAAAAGGCGCTGAAAAAATCGTCCTCAAAGAAGTGAACGAAGGCGACTCGCTCAGTTATTATCGTCAGGATGGCCTGCATATCGTTCCCAAAATCAGTGTAGAAAATTTATTGATTCATTAAACATAAGTCCTTATGAAAAAAATTACACCTGTTTTCATTGTTCTGATAGTGATAGTTGGCAGCTTCGGTATCGGTTATGGTATCGGACATCTGATTCACAAAGTGCTCCAACCCAAGGCTTTTTATAAAGTTATCGACGAAAGAGCCGAAGCTTTGGTGCCCGCTGCCACCTTCGATTATGTGGAAGGCGAAACTTTCCCCGATGGCAGTGTTATTCCCGCATGGTTTCACGATTATACCCGCGTTGAACATGATGCTTCGTTGAAGCAATACAACATTCGCAAATATGGTGTCAAGAACGATAGTACTTTGTTGCAAACCGAAGCCATTCAGGCCGTTATCGACTCGGCAGCCAACAACGGCGGCGGTGTTATTTATGTTCCCAAAGGCACTTATCTGACGGCCTCTTTGTTTTTCAAACAAGGTACGCATCTGTATCTGGCCAAAGGTGCCGTGCTGAAAGCCAGCGACAACATCGGCGATTATCCCGTTATCGATACCCGCATGGAAGGTCAGATTCTGAAATATTTCCCCGGCATTGTCAATGCTGACGGCGTGGATGGTTTTACTATCAGCGGCGAAGGTATCATCAACGGAAATGGTCTGCAATTCTGGCGTTCCTTCTGGCAAAGACGAAAAGTGAACCGCAATTGTACCAACTTGGAAGAGCTGCGTCCGCGTCTTATTTATATTTCCAACAGTAAGAACGTACAGATTCAAGGCATCAAGTTGTTGAACTCGCCTTTCTGGAATTCACATTTCTATCGTTGTGAAAATGTGAAGATGTTCGACCTCTATATTTTTGCGCCCGTCAAGCCGGTGAAAGCGCCTAGCTCAGATGCCATCGACATCGATGTTTGCACCAATTTCCTGGTGAAGAATTGTTACATGGAAGTGAACGACGATGCCGTAGCCTTGAAAGGCGGCAAAGGTCCTTGGGCCGATACCGACCCCAACAATGGTTCCAACATCAACATCATCATCGAAGACTGTACCTATGGTTTCTGCCACGGCGCCATCACTTTCGGTAGTGAATCGGTGCACGACAGAAACATCGTATTGCGTCGCTGTCAACTGGATCATTGCAACCGTCTGCTTTGGCTGAAGATGCGTCCCGACACGCCTCAAAAATACGAATACATCACGGTGGAAAACATCAGCGGACATGCCAATCACTTCCTCTACATCCGTCCTTGGACGCAATTTTTCGATTTGAAAGACCGCAAAGACATTCCCATTTCGTACGGACAACACATCACCATGCGCAATATCGACTTGGAATGCCAGCATTTCTTCAACGTAAAATCGAGCGACCAATATGTGCTGAGCGATTTCACTTTCGAAAACATCAAGGTAAAGGCCACCGCCAACGGCGACATCGACAAGAGCCTGATAGAAAACTTCGTCATCAACAACGTCAGCATCAATCAGTAAGCCATGTCTCAACATCATATACAGAAAATTGTCTGCCCGAAATGCGCAGCCCAAGGCGAGATGACCATTTGGGACAGCATCAACGTGCAGCTCAATCCCGAACTGAAAGACAAAGTGATGGACGAAAGCCTTTTCACCTGGACTTGCCCTTCTTGCGGACATCAGGTGTACATCACTTTCGGAACGCTTTATCACGACCTGGCCGGACAGTTCATGCTTTTCTTCGATCATAAAGCGGAAGACAACGACCTGAGCGAAGATGCTTTTCCCGACAACGAAGCTTTTGCGCAATTCAACAAAAATTACCGTCTGCGTTATGTGCACGGCATCCATGCGCTGAAAGAAAAAATCTTCATCTTCGACGAAGGCTTGTCGGATGTGGTGGTGGAATTGCTGAAATATTTCGTGCGCAACCAAGTAATCCGCATCAACGAAAGCGATCCGAATTTTCTTATCGGCAAGGCCATCTACTTTACCAACATGAGCGACGACGGCGAACAACTGATTTTTGCCTTGGTGTCGCCGCGCAAAGGTGTGGTGGCGCACTTCGGCCTCAGCATCGATCTCTACGAACAATGTCTGCAGAAATCCATCCTCGACGAGCGTTTCAAACAGGAAAAGAACTGCATTATGAATGTCTGCTACGAATGGATTGACGCCAAATTGAAATCGTCCAAGTAGTTTTTTTCGGATATTTCGCCCCGTATAAAGGAAAAATCCACCCAAAAGCAAGAATTTTAATCCCATCTACAGCCTCCGTTGTCCCCTTTTTTCCGGGAAACGGGGGCTTTGCTCTACTTTTGTCGCGCCTTTCGAAAGCTTTTCCCGCTTCGGAGAATGTCTTCGCTTCGAGGAAGAATTTGTTTCGGAGAATGATTTCGCTTCGAGGAAACGTTTTTCATTTCGGAGAATGATTTTGCTTCGAGTAAACGTTTTTCATTTCGGAGAATGATTTCGCTTCGAGCGAGAATTTGTTTCGGAGAATGATTTTGTTTCGGTTTCGGAGAATGTTTTCAATTCGGAGAATGTTTTCGTTTCGAGTAAGCTTTCTGAAGGCAAAGGATTTTTAAATTTATAGAGGAATGAAAATTTTAGGAACGGGCTCGGCTCTGCCCAAGATGACCTTGACCAACGACATGCTGACGCAGTATTTCGACACCAGCGACGCATGGATTTCGTCGCGCACAGGCATCAAGCAACGACAAGTGATGTCGGACGAGCATTTGGAAGATTTGGCCGCCAAGGCCTGCCAACAAGCTTTGGAAAACGCAGGATTGAAAGCAAGCGATCTGGATTTTATCATCTGTTCGAATGTTTTGGACGAATTTATCAGCCCCAATTTAGCTTGCCGCGTGCAAGGACTGATAAACACAGATTGTCCTTGTATACATGTGAATGGCGCTTGCGCGGGTTTCATCTTCGCACTCAGCATGGCCGAAGCATATCTCAACAGCCACATGGCCAAACATATTCTGGTAGTAGCCGCCGAAATGCCTTCGCGCATGGTGGATTGGACCGAACGAGGAACGGCCGTACTTTTTGGCGATGGCGCCGGAGCGGTGGTCGTGGGCGAAGGTTCTCAACTGAAAGCCATGCGATTGTCTACCAAGAGTGCCATCGATTGTCTGTATCAGAAGCAATACATCAACTCAACACCTTTCGATACGCAAGAGGCAAATAAGACAAGCAGCCTGCAAATGGATGGCCGGGAAGTGTTCAAACTGGCCGTTTCCGCGTCGATGAAAGACATCAAGGAATTGTTGGCCGATTGTCAGCTGAAACAGGAAGACATCAAGCATTATTTGCTGCACCAAGCCAATACGCGCATTCTCGACAGCATTTGTCTGCATTTGAAAGAAGATAAAAGCAAATTTCACCAAAACATTCAGCGCACCGGCAACACTTCGTCGGCCAGTATTCCCATCTTGTTGGACGAACTGCATCGCGAAGGAAAACTACAGCAAGGCGATTACCTGATTCTCAGCGCATTCGGCGCAGGCTTCTCTACCGGATCTTGTCTCCTGCAGTGGTAAAATTTGGCTCTTTAAAAAAAATGTTACCTTTGTCGGCCTATTAATTCTTAAAAAAACACAAGTATGAAAACTAGAATCACAGACATTTTAAATATTAAGTATCCTATTATTCAAGGTGGTATGGCTTGGGTGGCAGATGCCAGTCTGGCAGCAGCTGTTTCCAATGCCGGCGGTTTGGGTATCATCACCTCTATCTTTGGTGGTCCGGAAGCTGTTCGCGCAGAAATTCAAAAATGCAAACAACTCACCAATAAGCCTTTCGGTGTAAACCTGATGTTGCAAGACCCCAACACCGAAATCATCGCCCAAATCGTTATTGAAGAAAAAGTGCCCGTAGTGACCACCGGTGCCGGTTCGCCTGCCAAATACATGCCCGCCTGGTTGGAAGCCGGTATCAAAGTTATTCCCGTGTTGGCCGCACCCGCGCATGCCATCCGTATGGAACGCATCGGCGCTTGTGCCGTCATTGCCGAAGGTGGCGAATCGGGCGGACATATCGGCGAAATGAACACTATGGCCCTGGTGCCGCAAATTTGTGATGCCGTGTCTATTCCGGTGATTGCTGCCGGAGGCATCGCCGACGGCAGAGGTCTTGCAGCCGCCTTTATGTTGGGCGCAGAAGGCGTTCAATGCGGCACTTGTTTCCTCGTGGCCGAAGAATGCACCATCCACGACAATTACAAGCAGAAAGTAGTGAAAGCTGCCGGCACCGACACGGCTGTTACCGGAAAAACGTTGGGTCATCCGGTGCGCGCCATCAAGAGTCCCTTCACCCGCAATTTTGCCGAAATGGAAAAGAATCCCAACAGCACGCCCGAGGAAATCATGGCATTCGGCGCAGGTTCTTTGCGTAAAGCTGCCCGCGAAGGCAACGAAGCCGAAGGTAGCTTCATGGCCGGTCAGAGTGCCGGTTTGGCCAACGAAATCAGACCCGCTAAGGATATTATTGAAAGCATGGTAAAACAGGCCGAAGAAGTAATGGCCCAACAACATGTTCGTTAATCCATCGAAAAATAAACATTACAGAAGAAACATGAAAAGAGTAGTTATTACCGGTATGGGAGCCATCACTCCCGTCGGAAACAATATTGAAAATTTTTGGAACAATCTGATTGCCGGCACTTGCGGCATCGACTTCATCTCTGCTTTTTCCACCGACGAACTGCCGGTAAAAGTAGCCGGCGAAGTAAAGAATTTCAATCCGGCCGATCATGGTATGGATGCAGGTTCCGCTCGTCGTAGCGACCGTTATGCTCAATTTGCCATGTGCGCTGCCAATCAAGCTGTTGCCGATAGCGATATCCAAGGAAAAATCGATCCAGAACGCTTTGGCGTGTATGTTGGTTCGGGCATTGGCGGTATGCACACTTTCGTGAATGAAACGGAAAAAATGCTGAGCAAAGGTCCTAAGATGATTTCGCCCCTTTTTGTTCCGATGATGATTTCCAACATTGCTTCGGGCAACATCGCCATTGCGCACAATGCCCAAGGTCCTTGTCTGCCAGTGGTGACAGCTTGTGCCACCGGTTCGCACGCCATCGGTGAAGCTTATCGTTGTATTGCCGGCGGTTTTGCCGACGCTATCATTGCCGGAGGCGCAGAAGCCAGTATCCATCCTTTGGCCGTGGGCGGATTCATGAACAGTAAAGCTTTGAGCCGCAGCGAAGATCCCAAAACAGCTTCCACGCCTTTCGACATCAATCGTAGCGGTTTCGTTATGGCCGAAGGTGCCGGCGTCATTGTACTGGAAGAATACGAACATGCCATGGCTCGTGGTGCCAAGATCTATGCAGAAGTTTGCGGTTACGGCAACACTTGCGATGCGCATCATTATACCGCGCCTCGTCCCGACGGAGCCTGCGCCGCCCGCGCCATCAAACAAGCCTTGACCGAAGCCAAGTTCGATGCCGAAAAAGATGTACTGCATATCAATGCGCATGGCACCAGCACACCGCTCAACGACAAATCGGAAACCATGGCCTTCAAATTGGCTCTTGGCGAAGAAGCCGCTCACAAAGCGCATATCTGTTCTACCAAATCGATGACCGGACACATGTTGGGTGCTGCCGGCGCAGTAGAAATCATTGCCGCTACCTTGGCGTTGAAAAACGGTATCGTGCCGCCCACCATCGGTTTGCAAAACCCCGATCCGGAATGCGATTTGAATTACACACCCAATCAGGCTCAAAAGGCCGATCTCAGCCTAGCCATTTCCACTTCGCTTGGTTTCGGTGGACACAATGCCTGCGTTGCCATGAGAAAAATCTAAGACCTTCAAACATATATAGTCATGAAAAGAGAGGAAATTAAACAGTTTTTAGCGCATCGCGAACCTATGTTGTTGGTAGATGAAATCGACATCGACGAAAACAAGATTGCGCATGGAAAATACACCGTCAAAGGTGATGAACATTTCTTGCAAGGCCATTTTCCCGGCCATCCGGTGGTGCCCGGCGTGATACTTTGCGAAATTATGGGACAATGCTGTGCCCTTCTGGTGAAAGAACATCTGGTAGGAAAAACGCCTTTCTTCACCGGCATGGACAAAGTGCGTTTCCCCGCCTCGGTTTATCCCGGCGATACCATCGAAGTAACCGGCAGTGTTGCCATGCAGCGAGGCATGTTCTTTTTCATCGATGCCAAAGCTGAAGTAAGAGGAAAAGTATGTTCAGAGGCTCGTCTGTCTTTCGCCTTAGTAGATAACGAAAAATTGGACGAAAGAGAAGCCGCAGCCAAATAAAGAGTATTGATTATGAAACTTTTAGAGAACAAAGTAGCGCTGATTACCGGCGCAGCCAGAGGCATCGGCAAAGCCGTCGCTTTGAAATTTGCCTCGGAAGGTGCAAACATTGCTTTCACCGACATCAGAGAAGACGAGAATTTCAACAAGACCTTGAGCGAATTGCAAGCTTTTGGCATTCAAGCAAAAGGCTATGTATCGAACGCAGCCAGTTTTGAAGAGAGTCATGAAGTGGTGAAGCAGATTGTGGCCGATTTCGGTCGCATCGATGTGTTGGTAAACAATGCCGGCATCACTCGCGACGGATTGTTGCTGCGCATGAGCGAAGAACAATGGGACGCTGTTATCACGGTCAATCTGAAATCGGCTTTCAACTTCAGTCACGCCGTAGTGCCTGTGATGATGCGTCAAAAAGGCGGCAGCATCATCAATATGTCGTCGGTAGTGGGTGTTGGCGGTAATGCCGGTCAATGCAACTATTCTGCTTCGAAAGCGGGCATGATTGGTTTGGCAAAATCTATCGCCAAGGAAATGGGCGCCAAAGGTATTCGTGCCAATGCTATTGCACCGGGTTTCATCATTACCGAAATGACCGGTCAGCTGAGCGAAGAAGTGAAAGAAAACTGGCTGAAAACCATTCCGCTTCGTCGTGGTGGCACGCCCGAAGACATCGCCAATGTGGCCACTTTCCTGGCCAGCGATTTGTCGAGCTACGTTACCGGACAAGTAATCCAAGTGGACGGTGGCATGTAAGCCAAAGTTTGGAGCCAATCAAAGAAAAGAGGAAGTTGCTTCACGGCAGCTTCCTTTTCCATTTATTCCAAACAACGCAGACGGCGCCGTAGTTCGCCGATTATCACGAATCGAAAAGATTTGTCAGAATTGGTGAAATGGCGTGGCATTGAGATTTGGGGCGAAGGGAGTTTACTGAAGTAAATGACCGAGTCCCAATATCGAAAAGGGCGCGTCAGTTCGCCAATTATCACCCCAACGCATGAAAGATTTGTCAGAATTGGTGAAATATGGTGGCGGCAAGTTGCGAGGCGAAGGGAGCGTACTCGAAGTACGTGACCGAGCCGAGCAACGCAGCCGGCGCCATAGTTCGCCGATTATCACAAATCTTTCCTCCAGCGATTGTGCGTCCAAAGCCAAGCCTCAGGCGCCGCCATCAAATCCTGCTCCAGCCTACGTGCATATTTTTCGGTAATCTCGCCGGGAGAAGTGAGGGTGGGTTCGTCGCAAAGCATTTCCAAATGACAATGGTAACGGCCACGGCCTAGTTTAGACATGCGCGCATAAAGAACGGCATAATCGTATTTGCGCGCCAAAAATTCGGTACCGGTAAGGAAAGGCGTATCCTGATGAAGGAAGGTGGTCCAATGCCAATGTTGCGGATTTTTACGCGAAGGTTTCTGATCGGCAATCATGCCATAAAATCCGGTGACGCCATTATTATGATTTTCATCGAGTTTGCGCATTAAATCGTGCATTTCGATATTGACATTGTGTCTGCGTTGACGCACATCCATCATCACTTTATCGAAATGTTTGTTGGACAAAGCGCGGTAAATGGTAAAGTAGTTGTAGTCTTTCTCGAAAGATAATTTAGCGCCGGTAAGCCATTCGTAATTGCCATTGTGCGCGGTCATGATAAAGGCAGCCTGCTTCTTGGCCAAAGCTTCGTCCAGCACTTCTTTGCCGCTATAGGTAAGGCGACGCTTGATTTCTTTTTTCGACATGTGAATACTGTACATCGATTCTATCATCACGTCCACAAAGTTGCGATAGACGCGCCATTCCAATCGCTTGATTTCCTTCAGGGATTTTTCGGGGAAAGACTGTGTCAGATTGCGACGCACCAACTTACGACGATAGCGCAGCACGTGATACATCAATAACGCACAGAAATCAGACAAAGGATAAAGCAATGGCAGCGGCAACCACATCAACAGCCAAAGAAAAGCATAAAATATCCAGAACATTGTTTTTACGATTAATCAGATAACATTTTCGGAGACAAAGGTAACATTTGACACAAGACTTGGCATCATCCTTGTGCGATAAAATCGTCCTGAAAATTGACCAGATAAATTTTCTCGGTGGCACGCGTAATGGCCGTGTACAACCAGCGATAATAATCGAGGCCCATCCAATCTTCCTGCACGTAACCCTGATCGAGAAAAATATGTTTCCATTGTCCACCCTGCGATTTATGACAAGTCATGGCATAGCCGTATTTCACTTGCAAAGCATTGAGCCAAGGATCTTTACGCAAATTTTCGAACAATTCTTTCTTGTTGTGACAATAGGCATAATCTTCCAAAACAGCCTGATACAGACGCTCTTGCGAAGCCGCATCCAAAGCCGGCGCCTCGGCCGTCAACGTATCGAGCAGCACGCGTACCGAAATTTCCCAATCGCTATCCATGAAACGCACATCCAAATCGGCAAAACGGAAGCCGTACATTTCCATGGTCCGACGCACACGCAACACTTCGAGCAAATCGCCGTTGGCAATGAAAGGAATCTCCTTGTAAGCTTGCGACCAGAAATAATTGTTCTTGGCCACCATCAACAAATCGCCCGACGAAAGTTCGTCTTCTTTGTACAACACTCGCGCGCGTATGCCTTGGTTGAAGAGCACCGCTCTTTTGTTGGAACGACAGATAATCTTGCATTCGTCCATGCCCACCTGATGATACGACGCGCTGATGGTGTCCACCAAATCTTCGCCCTGCAAACGCAGCACATCGAGTTTGTTTACCCTGATTTGCGGCAAATCGAAAACATCGTATTCGGTGATGGATTCTCGCAGCGCGCTGGCATTTTCCAACAACAAGGAATCGCCCTGCTGACGCAGTACCTGACGCAATTCCACCATGCGTACCTGAAAACCCAAAGATTGCAGATGATCCTTGTCGAGTGCAGGACTCACATCCTTGCCCACCGGCGGCAACTGCGCCGTATCGCCCATCAACACCAACTTGCAATGTCGGCCGCAATAGACATATTTGAGCAAATCTTCCAACAAACGTCCGCTGCCAAACATGGAGGCATCCTCGCTGGAATTGCCAATCATCGAAGCTTCATCGACAAAGAAGATGCAATGGTCGTGCAAATTTTCGCCCAAACAAAAACCACCATAATCGCCCGTCACCACTTTCTGACGATAAATTTTCTTGTGAATGGTGGTGGCCTGATGCTGGCTGTAGGAAGCAAAGACTTTGGCCGCTCTGCCGGTAGGCGCCATCAACACCGAAGGCACTTTCATCTTGTCGAAAAGCTTGATGAGCGCCGACACCAAGGTGGTTTTTCCCGTACCTGCATAGCCTTTCAGCACGAAAACCTCGTCGTCTTCGCGGCTCAACAGGAATTGCAAAATCTCGTCGATAGCCCGATTCTGATCGCTAGTTGGCTCAAAACCAAAAAATTGCAACACTTGTGCCTTGATTTGTTCAAAATTCATCTTTGCTCAACATTTTTCGGCCATAAAAGTAGTTATATTAAAATTCTTGTGCTATTTTTGCCCGTTAGTTCTTGAAAACTTTTTTCGAGACACTTTTTTCATTGAAATAATCAATAAAAAACAAAGATATTATGAAACTTTTCTTCCGAGCATTACTCATCTGCGCCATCTGCTTGATGGGCTATCTGTGTATTGACAGTATTATGCGTCCTATCCGTTTCGACCAGGAAAAGGCTATTCGTGACAGAGCTGTTATTGAACGTCTTATCGATATCCGTACCGCTCAGGTTGCCTTCAAGAACGCCCACGGTATGTATGCCAACGAATTCGACACCTTGATTGGTTATGTTAAGTACGGCCAAATGCCTTTCGTATTGAAAGAAGGTGAATTGACCGACCAACAATTGGAAAATGGTTTGACCGAACGCGACGCTGCCGAAATCGTAGCACGCGGTAGAGCTTGGGAAATCAAGAAATGGGGTTTGGAAGGCTTCCGTCGTGAAACCACTTACGTAAGCGTTCTGGATACTTTGTTCGGCGCCAGCTTCCCCATCGATTCTATCCGTTATGTACCTTATGCTGCCAATGGCGAACAATTCGAATTGCAAGCCGGTGACGTTAGCACGGGTGCTTCTGGTTTGGTAGTTCGTGTATTCCAGGCCAACACTCCGCTGGAAACCTACTTGGTAGGCATGGACAAGCAAGAAGTATTGAACCTTCGTCTTACCGCAGAAAAATTGGGTAAATATCCTGGTTTGATGGTAGGTAACATCTTCGAAGCCAACAACAACGCCGGTAACTGGGAATAATTTTCCGAATCAATTTTTTACCAATAATAAGCCAAGAAGCTGCTAAGATTATTTGGCAGCTTCTTTTTTTTCAGACATGAAAAGCCTGGTATTACTTTTTCAGCAAGGCCAATTTGCCAGCCCGAAGCGTCCCGAACAAAGTTTCTCTATCGAGACTTTTCGGGAAGAATGTCGACGCCAAGAAATTGCCGGCAGCCAAGAAGTGTATCTGCAAGTGGTGTATCATGTTCCGCACTTTATCGTTTTGCCCAAAGATATTGATGCATGCGCCGTGTATCAGCATCATTTTCCGGAGATTAAAAACGAAGACATTGCTTGCGCACAACTATCGGACAAACTGCAGAAATTGGCTTACCCCAAAGAGGCCGCATTGGAAGAGGTTGCCGAAGAAATGTTGCCGCATCATCAGTTGTTGGCAGACGCTTATCTTTTGCTCAACTACGCCATCAAGAAAAGCCGCAAGCAGAAATTGTTGCTCCTGCATCGCGTAGCCGACGATTTGCAGGTGATACTTGCCCAGAACGGACAATTGCTTTTTGCCAATAGTTTCAAAGCCGCTAATAATATTGAAGCCCAGTATTTTATCGCAGCCGTTGCACAAGAATACGGTCCCGTCGAAAATGTATTGTTTGGCGGAGATCCGGCGCTGGAAGATGTAATAAAAGAGCATTTCAAACATATCAGTCGTTTTTCTATTCCTGAAGAAATTCAAGAATTCTTACACTGTCAAAGTCAATTGTTATGAGAATCATCAGCGGAAGTTTCAAAGGACGTCGTTTTCAGTTGCCCAACAACCTGAAAGCCCGACCCACCACCGATTTCGCCAAAGAAAGTCTGTTCAATATCTTGCAGAATATCACCGAGATAGAAGATTGCACCGCGCTCGATTTGTTTGCCGGAACGGGCAGCATCGGACTGGAATTCATCTCGCGCGGCGCCAAACAAGTGACCTGCGTGGAACAATACACGCCGCATGTTTCTTTTATCCGCAGCGTGGCCGAAAAGTTGAAAGTAGACAATCTGCTCTTGGTAAAAGGCGATGTGTATCAATATATTAACAAATGCGGCCGTCAGTTCGACATCGTGTTTGCCGATGCGCCTTACGCCGATCCTCGTCTGAGCGAGATTCCCGCATTGGTGTTCCAAGCCGGCTTGCTGAAAAGCGGTGCCTGGTTGGTAGTGGAACATTCGCATCACAACGATTTCAGTGAAGAACCTCATTTCAAAGAACTTAGAAAATACGGAAGTGTACATTTCAGCTTTTTCCAAGCCGAATAATCAACACTAGCTGCATCCTTTTTCCGCCATGTCAAGCCTGCGAATATTAGCCCAAGACCAAGCCTCACTGCAAGAACATCTGCATAGCCTGCTGAACGATTACGACAGCGCCCAAATTTTTGTCCTCTGCGACGAAAACAGCCGTCAACATTGTTTGCCGACATTGGCCAATTTACATCCGGCATTCTGTCAGGAAGCGCGAATGGTTTGCTTGCCCGCCGGCGACGAACACAAAAACATCGCCTCGTTGAGTCGGGTTTGGCAAGCATTGAGCGAAGGCGGCGCGACACGCAAAGCATTGTTAATCAATGTGGGCGGCGGCATGATAAGCGATTTGGGCGGATTTGCGGCAGCCACTTTCAAACGAGGCATCGATTTCATCAATATACCCACCACCCTGCTTTCGTGCGTGGACGCAGCCTTAGGCGGCAAAACCGGCATCAACTTCAACGGCTTGAAAAACGAAGTGGGCGCTTTCTATCCGGCCAAAGCCGTCGTCATTCACACGCCCTTCTTTCAAACGCTCGATTATGCCAACCGTTGTTCGGGTTATGGCGAGATGCTGAAACATGGCTTGTTATCGTCGGCAGAACATTGGAACGAAGTCTTGTCTTTAGACGTAAACGATTGTCAATCTGAGGCTTTCGGAAAAGCCGTACTTCATTCGATGATGGTAAAAGAACAGATTGTGCAAGAAGATCCCAAAGAACAAGGCCTACGCAAAGCGCTCAATGTAGGTCATACTTTTGCCCACGCCTTCGAAAGTTTGTCGCATCGTCGCAAGGAGCCGGTATTGCATGGACATGCGGTGGCTTGGGGTTTGATTTGCGAACTCTATCTTTCGGCCAAACGTCTGCACTTCCCTCACGCGCGTTTGCAAGAGGCAATCTACTGTATCAAAGAACTTTACAGCGCTTTTCACTTCACTTGCGACGACTATCCTTTCTTGATAGAAGCCATGCATCACGACAAGAAAAACAGCGACCACAACATTCGCTTCGCCCTGCTTTCTGATGTCGGCGAAATCCATCTCGATGAAAGTGCCGACGAAAAACTCATCGAGGAAAGTCTGGATTTCTATCGCGATGTATTTGGTATTTGATGCAAAAGCAGTAATTTTGCGCCCTCGAAGCGAGAGCTAAAAAATTATTATCAACTTATTTATTTTCAGAGATTTAATACAATCTCACCATCAGAATGAAAGAGCAAGCCATCAGAAACATTGCCATCATTGCGCACGTCGACCACGGTAAAACCACCTTGGTGGACAAAATGTTGTTAGCCGGACAGTTGTTTCGTGAGAACGAAGCCAGCGGCGAATTGATGTTGGACAACAACGAATTGGAACGCGAAAGAGGTATCACCATCCTTTCGAAAAATGTTTCCATCAATTATAAAGGTGTCAAAATCAATATTATCGACACTCCGGGTCACGCCGACTTTGGCGGTGAAGTGGAACGCGTGCTGAACATGGCCGACGGCGTATTGCTTTTGGTGGATGCCTTCGAAGGCCCGATGCCTCAGACTCGTTTCGTGTTGCAGAAAGCTTTGGAAATCGGATTGAAGCCCATCGTAGTTATTAATAAGGTAGACAAGCCCAACTGTCGTCCTATCGAAGTACAGGAAGCCGTGTTCGATTTGATGTTCAACTTGGACGCCACCGAAGAGCAGCTCGATTTTCAAACGGTGTATGGTTCGGCCAAACGTGGCTGGATGTCAGACGATTGGCAGCACGAAACCAGCGATATCACTTATTTGCTCGATCAGATTATCAAACATATTCCCGCGCCTGAAATAAAGGAAGGTGCTTCGCAAATGTTGGTTACCTCGCTCGATTATTCTTCTTACGTGGGTCGTATTGCCATTGGTCGCGTACATCGCGGTAGCTTCCGTGAAAATCAGGACATTATGTTGATTAAGCGCGACGGCACTCAGCAAAAAGCACGCATCAAGGAATTGCACGAATTTGTAGGTTTTGGACGCAAACATTGCGACGAAATCGGTTCGGGCGACATTTGCGCCATGGTGGGTATTGAAAATTTCGAAATCGGCGACACCATTGCCGACATCAACACGCCCGAAGCCTTGCCGCCCATCGCCATCGACGAACCTACCATGAGCATGGTTTTCACCATCAACAACTCGCCCTTCTTTGGTAAAGACGGTAAATTCGTCACCTCGCGCCACATCCACGAACGCTTGGTTCGCGAATTGGATAAAAACTTGGCGCTCAGAGTGGAAAAAGATCCCAACTCGGATGTTTGGACGGTTTTCGGTCGTGGCGTACTGCATCTTTCCGTGCTGATTGAAACCATGCGTCGCGAAGGTTACGAGCTGCAAGTGGGTCAGCCGCGCGTTATCATCAAAGAAATTGACGGCGTAGTGTGCGAACCCATCGAAGAGCTCACCATCAACGTTACCGAAGAGGCCGCCAGCAAAATGATCGACCAAGTGACGCGTCGCAAAGGCGAACTCACCAAAATGGAAACCAAGAACGATCGTGTCTATCTGGAATTCAACATTCCTTCGCGCGGTATCATCGGTTTGCGCAGTACTTTGCTGACACTTTCGGCCGGCGAAGCGGTGATTGCCCATCGTTTCATCGAGTTCCAACCCTACAAAGGCGACATCGAACGTCGCGAAAACGGTTCTATGATTGCCATCGAAACCGGAACGGCGGTTGCCTACGGTATGGACAAACTGCAAGATCGTGGTCGTTTCTTCATCAGTCCGGGCGAAGAAGTGTATGCCGGCCAGGTGGTGGGCGAACATGCCAAGGAAGGCGATTTGGTGATTAACGTAAACAAATCCAAGAAGTTGACCAACGTGCGCGCTTCCGGCACCGACGAAAAAGTAACTTTGCCGCCGCCTGTCATTTTCTCTTTGGAAGAAGCTTTGGAATACATCAAAGAAGACGAATACGTGGAAATTACGCCCAAGCACATGCGTATGCGCAAAATTATCCTCGACGAAATTGAACGCAAACGTCAGGCCAACCGCGCTGCCGCAGCCGCAAAAGCTTGATTTTCGCATTGATAGGATTTTTATTTTCCGTTGAGAACGCATTCAACTTTCAGTTTGAAAAGGCCTGATTCTCAGCTGGGGAAGCCTAATTTATCAGAATAAAACAAGAGCGCGAAGATTTTTTCCGCTAAAGCGTTTGCAAAATAAAAAATTAGCATTACCTTTGCGCTCGCAATTCGGGATGTAGCTCAGTCCGGTTTAGAGTACGCGTCTGGGGGGCGTGTGGTCGCTGGTTCGAATCCAGTCATCCCGACTTCAACCAAAGCATCGATAATCGCAAGATTCTCGATGCTTTTTTGTTTGCGCACAGATCAAGATGCACTTTCATATTCATTAGGATCTGATCGAACAGCAGCCGTCATTAAAAAATTCTTCAAAAAAATATGGAAAACATGTTTGTGGTCTCAAAATTTAGACCCATATTTGTGCGCCTTAAAATTATCATCTATGCCAACAATATTAACCATCTTTGGATTACGTTTCTTTTTTTACGCCGACGAGCATTTACCTATTCATATACACCTGGAGAATGCAGACGGATTAGCAAAAATAGAATTAGAGCCCTGCATTAAATTAATTGAAAACAAAGGAATTAAACCCCGCGATATAAAAAGAGCTATAACTATTGTTGAGCATTACAGAGAAGAATTTATAGAACAGTGGAAGAAATTTCACGACGAATAACAAAACAATTATGGCCACAATTGAAAAACTATGGTTTGAAGCAGAAAGGATCTGGATCACAACCAACGAAGGACAAACATTGAGCCGCCCGCTGGAGGCATTTCCCAACTTGAAAGATGCCAGTGCATCGCAACGCGCCGCATTTAAAATAAATCGTTTTGGCGACGCCATCCGTTGGGACGAAATAGATGAAGACATTCATATCAGTAGCTTTTTCGACAACAACGAGCCAGACCTCAACAACGAAATCGCCGAAATTTTTCGCAAGTTTCCACAACTGAACGTTTCCGAGCTAGCCCGAAGTATGGGCATACACAAAAGCCTGCTTGCCAAATATATTTATGGTATAAAGCGCCCCAGCGAAGAACGCAAGGAACAAATAAAACAAACCCTTCGAGACCTCGGCAAAGAGCTGATGGCCGTGTAGAAAGCAAAGCATTGATAATCGCAAGATTGTCGATGCTTTTTATCTATTGAGATTCTTTAGTAAGGAATAATCATTGTAGCTTTGCCGTCGGAAAATAATTGACACAACTATGAGAAATTTTGCTTTCAGTTTGCTGATTTGTGCGTTAACCATAAACCTTTCTACAGTTGCCGCCCAGGCCAACACAGGCAGTTATCCTTACACGCAAGTGCCGTTTACGGCGGTGCAGATGGTCGAGAATTCCTTTTGGGGCGAACGTCTGAAGGCCGCGCGTGAGGTGACGGTACCATTGGCATTCAGCAAATGCGAAAGCGAAGGTCGCTACGAAAATTTCGTGAAGGCGGCGCATCCCAGCCCGCAATACGATGTGTCGAGTTTTATGGGTTTTTCCTTCGATGATACCGATGTGTACAAAACCATCGAGGGTGCCAGCTATATTTTGCAAACTTATCCCGATGCCGCGCTCGAGGCTTACATAGACAGCGTGCTCAACTTGGTGGCCGCCGCGCAAGAGCCTGACGGATATCTATATACGGCGCGAACCATCAATCCCGAAAAACCGCATCGCTGGGCGGGAAGCAAGCGCTGGGAAAAGGTGGAAGATCTGAGTCACGAATTCTACAACCTCGGTCACATGGTAGATGCTGCTTGTGCGCATTATCAGGCCACCGGCTCAACAAAATTTCTCGACATTGCCCGTCGTTATGCCGATTGCGTGGTGCGCGAAGTGGGTCCGAAAGAGGGTCAGGCTTGCGTGGTGCCGGGACATCAGATTGCCGAAATGGCGCTGGCCAGGCTTTATGTGCTACTCAACTCGGAAGATTATGTGAAGAAACATGGCATCGTGGCCGATAGTCGCCGTTATCTGGATCAGGCAAAATTTTTCCTCGATATGCGTGGAAAAACCTCGTTCAAAACTTCGTACAGCCAAAGTCATCAGCCGGTAACCGAACAGAAAGAAGCCGTGGGACACGCCGTCAGAGCCGGTTACATGTATGCCGGCATGGCCGATGTGGCTGCCTTGACGGGCGATACGGCCTACATCAAAGCCATCGACCACATTTGGGAAAACATCGTCGGTAAAAAATATTACATCACCGGAGGTGTGGGCGCCACCAATCACGGAGAAGCCTTTGGCAGAAATTACGAATTGCCCAACCTGACGGCCTACAACGAAACTTGCGCTGCCATTGCCATGGTGTACCTGAACGAGCGAATGTTCCTGATGCGTGGCGATGCCAAATATATCGATTGTCTGGAGCGCACGCTCTATAACGGTGTTATCAGCGGGATGTCGATGGACGGAGGTAAATTCTTCTATCCCAATCCTTTGGAAAGCCGCGGCAACTACGAGAGAAAAGATTGGTTCGGATGCGCATGTTGTCCGAGCAATATCAGCCGCTTTATTCCGTCCTTGCCGGGATATATGTATGCCGTCAAAGATAACAGCCTGTATATCAATCTTTATGCTGCCAATACCGCCGAGATTTCATTACAAGGAAAAAAGATTGTGCTGGAAGAATCGACGCAATATCCTTGGGAAGGCGACATTGCCATCAAAATTCTGGAAAATAAGGCCAAATCGTTTCGTATGATGTTGCGTATTCCCGGCTGGCTGCGCAATAGACCTGTGCCAAGTAATCTTTATCATTACGCCGACAACAAGCAACTTGGCTATCAGATTTCGGTGAATGGCGAAGCCGTGCAGGGCGAATTGGAAAAAGGTTATTTAGCCATTGAGCGTAAATGGAAAAAGGGCGATGTGCTGCGCATTCATTTCGACATGGAGCCTCGATTGGTGCAGGCGCATCAGCAAGTGGCTGCCGATCGTGGACGTCTGGCCATTGAGCGCGGACCTATCGTGTATTGTGCCGAGTGGCCCGACAACGATTTCAATTTCTTCCATTTTATCCTGAACCGCGATCCCAAGTTGAAAGTGATTGAAAACCACTCGCTTTTCACCGAAGCGGAAAGCAAAATGATGCAGTCTCTCAAGTGTATTTCGGCTGAAGGTCGCGCATTATCTTTCGACGCAAACGGACGCCTGCAAAGCCAAGACGCCGCCCTGAAGCTTATCCCCTACTTCGCTTGGGCGCACCGCGGCACCGGCAACATGCTCGTCTGGATTCCCAACGAGATTGAACATTGAGCGATAGCGCATTAACACAGCTGTATTTTAATACCGACTTTCACTAGTATCCAATTTATATAAAATCCCCTTGGCGTTCACTAATGAAAATGCAACATTTGCAATCATAAACTTTGATACCTCAAGCCCCTACAAAGCTTTCAGGGAGAAGGCGGCGGTGTAGTCGATGAGGGCGGAGGCATCTTTGAAGCGAAGCCAGGCATCTTCCTGATGGCTCATTTCGGATAGTTGATTGGCCGTTTTGGAGCCAAGTTTATGTATCACCTCGTCCATAATTGCCATTTCTTCTTGGGAAAAGAGGCTCATATCAGGAGAGTGTTTCGACACCAAAAGTTCGCCCGAATGCCCCGATGCAAAAGGAACGATTTCCGGTTCGACGGCATCCATGCTGCCATAAAGCATATCCCAACGTTCAGGCACCGGGCCATATTGTATAGCCTTGTAAGCCAAACCCGTTATGCCCACTGCTCGCCTTTTATAGCTACAGAAATCGGTGAAAAACAACAACTTATTCATTTTAGTGGGAAACACGCCACCAAGTTTCTCAATAAAATAAAGCACAACATTTTGCAGCTTAGATTGCGATTGAGGCGCATAGCCATTGATAGCGCTACGCTTAGCCATCGTATATATATTATTTTCCGCAGAAATCACTTCATCTAGATGCTTGGTAGCACGCGCAAGTTTATCGCACAACTTGGCAAATTCCTGAGGCTGGAACTGATTCTCGGCATTGCGCACATACATGGAAAAAACAGCCGGATTCATGATACTTTTCAAGGTTTTTCCAATCACTTCACTCGGCACCTCGCCCATTTCATACAATCTGTATTGATTCGCGCCAAGGCCCAGAATTTCAGACATTTTAGAAGCCGACAATCCGTACAACTCTCTCAAATCCTTAATTTCGTCCGGAAAGGGAATACCATATTTCACCCGGTACTGATTATACACCTGGCCTACATTCATTTCGTCGAGCTGAGTGGTAGTGAATTGTTCTTTTGTATCGACACATTCATAAAAATGAGCCACATACACAAAATTTTCCTTACGAAAACAAAGTTCCCTTTGCTCTTTCCTCAGCCTCGCTTCACCTCCGGTAAATGGACTCTTCATATTACTGGTTTTTAAATGGATACTGCATTTTATATTCCGCCTTATGAAACGATATACAAATGGTTCTATTATTCGGCTGCCCCAAAGAAATCTTGATATACACTTCGTTTCCCTTGATGTCCTTTCCAAAGACCCACATATCGCCATATTTATTAAGCGCATCGACTATTGGCCCTTCGGAATAATCCTCCACCTTAATCGACTTGATGACAGTTAGTCTGTAATTGGCCGTAATTCCCAATTCGGCCAAGGCTTGAAGATTTTTTCCGCGATCGTCCCGAAAGACAATATCATACACTTGGCATTTTTCATGAAATTGATATAAAAATTTTTGCACTTCTTGCTTTGATGTCATTGTATTAGATTTTTCGCAAAGATAATATCCAAACACGGGCATTGTCAAGCATTTTAACAATTATTTTTCAACTTTATCATTGGATATAAATGCTGATTCAGACAGATTTTAAACTCTATCAATGATATAGAGAACATCTATAGAAACACAAAATCAATAACAGAAACACAAAATATGCCCAAATAAGCGGGGAAATCCGACGGAGCAACGATTTCGCTTGCGCACAGCGCAGCCTAGGTAACACGCTCGTCAGGATTCCCAACGAGATTGAACACGCCAAACAAAAGTTGAAGACGCCAAGTAAAAAACCGAACACGCCAAACAGAAGTTGAACACGCCAAGTAGAAATTAAGTGCGGTTTTTCGATTGTCGATAGAGTTGGTAGGAATTGTAGAGGTTGTGCCAGATGCTGTAGAGGCCGCCGGCCAGCGAGGTGACGGGATCGAGGAAAGTGTAGCCCAGCCAAATGATGAAGACGGTGTTTTTCTGTCCGAGCGATTGTCCGCAAGCAATTTTGTCGTCATGCGGCGCACCGATTTTCTTGCCGAGATAGAATTGCAAAGCGCAAGCCAAGATGGAAACCATCGTGATGCCCGCCACCAAAGAAATAGCCACTTGGCTTTGCATCAAACCGCGCGTAGTGACAGCAATGGCCAAAGCCAAAGCTACCGCCCAAAGATAAAAGGCCAAATCGCTCTGCTTCAATATTTTCTGCAAAAGCCTCGGACAATATGCGCGCACCAGCCAAGCCAGAATCAAGGGCAAAAGCAGCAAGGGAAAAACTTTCAACAATATCGACAGAAAGGCGCTGAAAAAACCGATGCCGGCGGTGGGATTCACCAAGGGCAGAAAAATGGGCACAACGATGGCCACGCAGAGATTCACCAAAATCAGGTAGGAAGTGATGGATGCCGTGCTGCCGCCCAACTTGGCTGTAATAACGGGCGATGCCGTAGCGGTGGGACAAATCATACAAAGCATGGCGGCTTGCAACACCACAGCGCAATCATGATCGGAGTATCGCATCGAAGCCAAAGCCAGCAGCACAAAGGCCGACAATTGCACGGCCAACAACTTGAAATGCCAAGGTCGCCAACGCAGGTCTTTCGGACTCAACTTGCAGCTACTCAGAAACATCATGGCAAAAAGCAAGGCCGGCTGAACAATCTCCACCGCGCGACTGCAAGTAAGCCTCAGCGCATCGGGCAACTGGCAAGCGTCGTATATAATGTAGCCAAGTGCACCCATCGTCATTGCGATGGGCAAAGTCCAGGTTTTCAGAAATTTAATAAGAGAGTTCAGCATCATTTCGGCCTTCGCCACGCATTTTCAAAAAAGCTCGAGGATAAAATTGTGGCAAAGATACGACAAATCCGAAATTATCCTTATCTTTGCGGCCGTTTTAAGGCTGCCCGAATGGTGGAATGGTAGACACGAAGGACTTAAAATCCTTTGGCCATAGCGGCTGTACGGGTTCGAGTCCCGTTTCGGGTACAGAAAGAAGACTTTTCGACGAAAGCATCGAGAAGTCTTTTTTATTTGTCCGCTTATTTCGTGCGCCACAAAAGGTAGTTTTCGTTTTGGAAGGCATCGCCGGGATGTGGATAGATTATGTGCAAAGCCTGCTGATAGTCGCGATAAAAACCGAAAGACTTAGTGCCCACCAGGTAAATGGCGTTGTCTATCTGCATATCGGCCAAAGCTTGCGCAAAATCGTGAAAAGATTCCTGCGTGCGGCTCATCACCACCATCACTTCGCCATTCCTTTCGCAAAGCGCCTTTCTGATAGCCTTTCCCTTCGGTTCGTTTTCAATCATCACACCATTGTCTACCAAAGGATACTGACGAAAGAAATAACCTTCTTTTTCGGTAGCTTCTTCGAATAATGGCGAATTTTCTGCCACACCTATATTCAATTTTCCGTCGATAATGCCGGCATAACCCTTCTTCGACAATCCCCAAGACAAAGGCCTGCCTTTCAACACAAAAGCCCCAACAATCTTGCCATTATCGGCTCGCACATCGGCAGCTCGGGTAGCAAAAACAATACTTTCGTCCTGTTCATCGGGAACGCCCATATACAACTCGGGCAGCGCATGATGAGGAATGTAAATATCCAAAGGAATATCGTTTATGCTGTCTTGCAGATGTTCCACATAAGCTTTCTCGACAAGCGTATCGGTGTAATGTCCCAATGGAGGCAAAGTATCTTGTTTATCAGATTCATAAACAGGAGACGACACAGGTTGGTTCAAGCAGAACAAAGCCGCCAAGACAAGCGCAAGCACGGCCAACACAAGCACAGCTATCCAGGTGTATTTCCGAGACTTAGGCTTCTTGCTTGCCGAAAGCAGCGTCTTCTGTCCGACTATTCTCAATTCGTCGTCGTGTATGTCGAAGTTATTTTTGCCCATCGTCGTAATTTCTTAATGATTCTATATAGGCCTTCAGCTTGATTAAGACTTCGCGCGAAGCAGAAAGTTCGTGATAACAAGTGGCGCAGTCCGAGAGAATCAGTTGTTGTTTTGCAATATCTATTACATAAATATATTCCGTGTTGATAATCAATCCCCTACCCAGCCTGAGAAACTGAGAACCATCATCGCCCAACTGGTTGCCAATCAGATCTTCCAATTGACCCAATTGAAAAGAAACCAAGCGACGGCGGTTGTCGAGCGTAACAACATTGGAATAATTACCTTCGGAAGAGATATACACAAGCTTCTCCTGCGGTATTCGCAAGAGTTCTGTGCCTTTTGATATAACGATAGCGCTCATCCGAGAAGTTGAATTTGCGCAAAAGTACAAATTATTTCCCAAGAAATGGGCGCAAGCGGCACGTAGGTACGAAATGAAAATATAGTGTACGAACAGACATTGGCCTAGCGCTTTCGTAAGACAGAATTGCAAGTCGTACATTACAGACAAAATGCGCTTGTAATCAAACAATTAAACACGATTTTTGCGGAAAATTCTTATCAAACATTTCATCAAAAAAATTATGAACACGAAAACTAAACGCATCATCGGCATTTCTGCCTGGAGTCTGTTGGCCGCCATTCTCGTTGTTGGCATCATTTTCATTTGCGGCTACGAAAAACCCATTGCTGAAAATGTATCGGAAGACGGCCTACTTCTCAACGACGACCTGATTGCCATCAGAGAAAACGATGGAAAAATCACCATCAAGAATGAAAAAACCGGGAAAATCACCGCCGAAAACATCAAGCTGGACTGGGGCATTCCTTCGCCCAACGATTCGCTCGGCGTATTCAGTACCGACGGAAAAAGAGGTTATTACAATTCGTACACGGGAGAAATTGTTGTCGAAGCGCAATACCGTCGCGCCTGGGTATTTTCGGAAGGCTTGGCAGCCGTGCAGAAAAACGGAAACATTGGCTTTATCAACCGAAAAGGAGAAGTGGTGATTCCTTTTGTTTATCCTTATCATGGCAATCCGCTTCACGAATTTATTTTCAAAAACGGACATTGCATCGTGGCCGACACTAACGGAAAATGCGGCATCATCAACACAAAAGGCGAATGGATTATCCAACCCCGATACGACAACATCGAAGCCTACGAAGAATATATCATTGCCTCCAGTGCAGGCATCCGAAAACAACTCACTTACAACGAAGAAATAATCAATGCTTTTGTGGTGGATCATATCAGCGTCTTGTCTTACACCGAGTCGGAGCGCTACGAAAACAAAGATGGCGAAATTGTGTATCTCGACAAAAAAGTACCCACCGGATTGTTTTCTTATCGAGTGGGCGGACGCTGCGGCTTGATGGACGCCAATTGCAAACGTCTCACCGATCCATTGTACGAAAGCATCATTGCCGTAAACAAAAACATGTATCGCGCCACTTTGTTGGACAGCTATTCCGAAGTCATTCTCAACGCCAAGGGCGAAATCATGCAGTAAATGAAATCCTTACGCGACATAGTACTGATTTATCTTCCTTGCTTATTCCTGGTGGGAAGTTTCTCTTGGGTAATGGCCTATAAATTCTTGCCCGTGCGCTGGACGCCCTTGATGCTGAAAAGACAGATAGAAAACGCTTCTCAGGATGATTATCGTCGGCAGCAAATCTGGGTGAGCAAGGAAGATATCAGTCCGCTGTTGATTGATGCCGTTTTACTGGCCGAAGATCAACGTTTCTATCAACATAAAGGTTTTGACCTTATCGAACTCAGAAGCATGACGCAGGCTTATCAGCAGGGCGAATGCAGTCTTCGAGGTTGCAGCACCATTTCTCAGCAGGTGGCCAAAAATTGCTTCACCTTCGGCGGTCGTAGCTGGTGGCGCAAAGCCGTTGAAAGTTATTACACCATTTTGATAGAGCTACTATGGAGCAAAGACAGAATCTTGGAAATTTATCTGAACATTGCCGAAACGGGGCCGGGCTTATTCGGAATGGAAGCGGCTTGCCAACAATATTTTCACCTGAGCTCGGCCGACATTTCCATTTCCGATGCGGCCGCTCTGGCTTGCGTCCTACCCCAGCCGCTAGTGCGAACACCGCAGAACATTTTCCATTCTTTCGCTCACAAACATGCCCAACTTGCCAAAAGCCTTGGGAGGAATCATTCCATGCTCAACTGAGCCACTTTAATAGCTTCCGACTGATCCAATATTTTCAGTCCACTTTTCAGTCCACTTTCGAGTCCACTTTTCAGTCCACTTTTCAGTCCACTTTCGAGTGCAGTTTCTGGTGCAGTTTCTGGTGCACTTTGTAATTTACCTATGCACCGTGATGTTGCCGTCGGGGGAGAGGGTGCAGCGATAGCGGCGGAGAGGTTCATCGCAGATGCCAAGCGAGGGCGTGCCAAGTCCGAAAGAGAGGTTGTAGACTTCGCCACAGTGCGGACAAGTGGCATTCAGGCTTTCGTCGGGCAAATCGATGCGCTTGGAAGGCTGGGCTTCGTGGGGACAAGCCATATCGAAAGCATAATACTGACCATCGAAAGCACAAACCAACAGAATACCTGCATAACCGCAAGCATCGGAAGCCAAACGCGGTGAGGTGATAGACCAAACATTTCCCGGAAACAAACAGTTGATGGTAGCCAGATTGCGCTGCACATAGACGGGCACATCGGGAATGGACGAACGATAATTGCCACAAGCCGACAGCATAACAAAGAGAATCAACAAGAAAGTGGTCTTGGTTTTCATTTCAATGACTTAACGGGATATTTCATGGCAAAAGTAAAAAGTTAATTTGAAATCTCCGAGCCTTTCACTATCTTCGCGCGTTTTTGTAAAATCTTAAAAATCACATAAACAATTACATATATGAAGAAAATTTTGTCTCTTTGCTTGCTCAGTATCATGATGATGTCTTGCAATCAATCTAAAAATCCATTTTTCGAGGAATACAGCACGCCTTACGGCTCTGTTCCTTTTGATGAAATCAAGGTAGAACATTTCATGCCCGCTTTCCAGGAAGGTATGAAACAACAAACCGCTGAAATTGAAGCTATTGTAAACAATCCCGAAGCGCCCACTTTTGAAAACACCATCGAAGCGATGGAAAACAGCGGCCAATTGTTGAGCAAGGTTTCTTATGTTTTCTCTTGCCTTACCGGCGCCGAAACCAACGACGAACTCACAGCTTTGTCGATGGAAATCTCTCCCCTGCTCTCGGCTCATGGCGACAATATTTCGTTGAACGATGGTCTGTTCCAACGTGTTAAGGCCGTTTACGAACAAAAAGATCAGCTGAATCTGAATCAGGAACAAGCTCGTTTGCTGGAAATTACTTACAAAGATTTTATCCGTTCGGGTGCTGCTTTGAACGAAGCCGACAAAAATCGTCTGCGCGAAATCAATATGGAATTGTCCAAGTTGGCTTTGCAATTTTCCGACAATGTATTGAAAGAAACTAATCAGTATATGTTGGTGATTGACAAGGAAGAAGACTTGGCCGGCTTGCCCGAAAGCGTGATTGCCGCCGCTGCCACCACCGCCAAGAATAAAGGTTTGGAAGGCAAATGGGTCTTCACTTTGCACAACCCCAGTCGTTTGCCTTTCTTGCAATATAGCGAACGTCGCGAATTGCGCGAAGCCTTGCTGAAAGCTTATATCAATCGTGGCGACAACGACAACGAATTCGACAACAAGGCCATCATCAACAAGATGGTAAACTATCGTATCGAACGTTCTAATTTGTTAGGATACAACACTTTTGCAGATTATGCTTTGGAAAACAAAATGGCTCAGACTCCCGAAGCTGTTTTCGATTTGATGGCTAAAATCTGGGAACGTGCTTTACCTCAGGCTAAAAAAGAAGCCAAAGAATTGCAAGCCTATATCAACAAGGAAGGTGGCAAGTTCAAATTGGAAGCTTGGGACTGGTGGTATTACACCGAAAAAGTGCGCAAGGAAAAATTCGACCTCGACGAAGCCGAACTCAAGCCTTATTTCAAGATGGAAAACGTGCGCGAAGGCATCTTCATGGTGGCCAACCGTTTGTATGGTTTGAACTTCAAACAACTTGACAATGTGGACGTTTACCATCCCGAAGTAGAAGTTTTCGAAGTGAGCGATGCCGATGGTTCACTCATTGGCTTGTTCTACACCGACTATTACCCCAGAGAAGGCAAGAGAAGCGGTGCCTGGATGAGCAGCTTGCGTAAACAACAGGTGCTCAACGGCCAACACGTTCATCCTCATATTTATAATGTAGGTAACTTTACCCGTCCCGTGGGTGACACCCCTGCTCTGCTCAGCATCGACGAAGTGGAAACCATGTTCCACGAATTCGGACACGCTTTGCATGGTTTGTTGAGCAAATGTACCTACAACAGCCTGAGTGGCACCAGCGTTAGCCGCGACTTTGTGGAATTGCCTTCGCAAATCATGGAAAACTGGTGTATGCATCCCGAAGTGTTGAAACTCTATGCCAAGCATTATGAAACCGGCGAAATCATTCCCGACGAACTGATTGCCAAGATCCAGGCTTCCAACACGTTCAACCAAGGTTTCACCACCGTCGAGTTGGTTTCGGCCGCTTATCTGGATATGTTCTGGCACGTCCTCGACAAGTCGCAGGATTTCGACGTTCGCGCTTTCGAAACCGAGCAACTGACCAAACTCGGTCTGATTCCCGAAATCATCGTTCGCTATCGCAGCACCAACTTCATCCACATTTTCAAGAACAATTACAGCGCCGGTTACTACTCTTACTTGTGGTCGGAAGTGCTTGATGCCGATGGTTTCGGTTTGTTCGAAGAAAAAGGAATTTTCGATCAGGCCTCGGCTACTTCGTTCAGAAAGAACGTGTTAGAAAGAGGCAACACCGACGAGCCCATGAACTTGTATCGTGCGTTCCGCGGTGCCGATCCCAATCCCGAAGCGCTGCTTTTGCGCAGAGGCTTGTAAGATGCCCATGCAGCCGCATTTTTATGTCTGTTTTAATGAATATTTTCAAAAAATAAACTATCTTTGCGGCTCGCTTTTCTTTAAATAGCAATAAAAGCGATTGATTATCAAGCATTTGACTACAATTCTCTTTCAAAAAAGGAGTTGTCGGGTGCTTGGTATGGGTCGTTTTGAAGCTGTTTGGACTAAGCAATTGTGAAATTTTTAATGAAACAATAATAAATTTAAACACAATGCAACAAAAAGGATTTGTAAGACTGTTCGCCATTCTGCTTGTCTTGGTTTGTGCTTTCTACCTTTCATTTACTTTCGTAACTTCTAAGGTAAGCAAAGACGCCAAGGAATATGCACAAGGCGATGTACAGATGGAACGCAACTACTTGGATTCCATCGCCCTGGAAAAAATCTATCTGGGCAACACCTACAAAGATTGCCAATCGAAGGAATTGAACCTCGGTTTGGACTTGAAGGGTGGTATGAACGTTATTTTGGAGCTTTCTATCTCCGATGTTTTGAAGAGTCTGTCTGGTAATAACCCCGACCCCAACTTCAACAAGGCTTTGGCTGCCGCTTCTGTTCGTCAGACGGAAACCAACCGCGATTATATCGACCTTTTCGTAGAAGAATACAAGGCTTTGGACGAAGGCGCTCGTTTGTCGGCTGTATTCAGCACTTTCGAAATGAAAGGCCGCATCGACCCCACCACTTCTGACGAAGATGTTATCAAGGTGTTGAGAGAAGATGTTCAGAGCGCTATCGACAACTCATTCAACGTATTGCGTACCCGTATCGACCGCTTCGGTGTGGTTCAACCCAACATCCAACGTCTCGAAAACAACGGCCGTATTTTGGTTGAACTTCCCGGTATCAAAGAACCCGAACGTGTTCGTAAATTGCTGCAAGGTTCTGCCAACTTGGAATTCTGGGAAACCTACGATTTGGCTGAAATCTACGAAAGCTTGATTGCTGCCAACACTATCGTTCGCGATATCAATGCCGCAGCTGCTCCCGTTGTTGAAGCTGAAGTTGAAACCAAGAAAGAAGAAGTTAAGGCCGATTCTGAAGAAGCTGCTTTGTTGGAAGGCATGGAAGATGCCAATCAAAATACCGACGATACTCAGGCTTTCGAAGAATGGAAGAAAGAATATCCTTTGTTTGCTGTTCTGCAAATCAACCAAACCGAACAAGGTGTTGGCCGTGGTCCTTGCGTAGGTTATGCTTTGGGTAGAGATACTGCTCAAGTAAATACTTACCTGAACCTTGCCAAGGTGCGCGAAACTTTGCCCCACGACTTGAAATTCGTTTGGTCTGTAAAGGCTATTTCTGAAGAAAGCAACTTGTTCGAACTCATCGCTGTGAAGGCTGGCAACCGTGATGGTAGCGCTTCTTTGGCCGGTGACGTTATCACCGATGCTCGCGACAACTTCGAACAGGCTAACGGCCGCGTAGTTGTTGACATGGAAATGAACGCAGAAGGTGCCAAGACTTGGGCTCGTCTTACCAAAGATAATATCGGTAAGAGCATCGCCATCGTTTTGGACAACTATGTATATTCTTATCCTACCGTTCAAACTGAAATTACCGGTGGTCGTTCACAAATCTCTGGTAACTTCACCGTAAACGAAGCCAAGGACTTGGCTAACGTATTGAAATCTGGTAAGATGCCCGCTCCTGCCCGCATCGTTCAAGAAGACATCGTTGGTCCTTCTTTGGGTAAGGAAGCCATCCAATCTGGTTTGATTTCATTCATCATCGCTTTCTGCCTGATTTTGGTTTACATGGTATTCTTCTTCGGCTGGAAGGCCGGTTTGATTGCCGACTTGTGCCTCTGCTGCAACATCTTCTTCATCTTCGGTATTTTGGCTTCGTTCCAGGCAGTATTGACCTTGCCCGGTATCGCCGGTATCGTATTGACTTTGGGTATGGCCGTGGATACCAACATCCTTATCTACGAACGTATCAAAGAAGAATTGGCTTCTGGTAAGAACATCAAGAAAGCTATCAACGAAGGTTACAAGAACGCATTCTCTGCTATCTTCGACGCCAACTTGACCACCTTGCTCACCGGTATTGTATTGTTCGTATTTGGTACCGGTCCTATCAAGGGTTTTGCTACTACCTTGATTATCGGTATCCTTACCTCTTTCTTCTGCGGTGTATTCTTGAGCCGTTTGATCTACACCAGCTTCCTGGACAAAGACAAACTTTTGGATCTCACCTTCACCACCAAGATTTCTGCAGGTTTCTTGAGAAATCCTCATTTCGATTTCATTGGCAAACGCAAAGTTGGTTACTATATTTCATTGGCATTCGTTGTCATCGCTATCGTTTCTTTGGGCTTCCGTGGCATGAGCCAAGGTATCGACTTCTCAGGTGGTCGCAACTATGTAGTTCGTTTCGAACAAGCTGTTAATACCGAAGACGTTAGACAATCTTTGGAAAATGCTTTCGAAGGCGCTTCATTGTCAGTTATCACCATCGGTAATGAAAATCAGGTTCGTATCTCTACCAACTACAAGATCAACGAAACCAGCGACACGCTCGACGGCGAAATCGAAGCAACTTTGTTCAACAACTTGCAGAAATTCTTGCCCGAAGGCACCAGCATCGAAGACTTTACTGCCAACCATATCGTATCTTCACAGAAAGTTGGTCCTACCATCGCTTCTGACATCAAGATTTCGGCTATTTGGGCAGTAAGCATCGCTTTGATCATGATTGCTTTGTACATCTTGTTGAGATTCCGCAACTTGGCTTTCAGTGCAGGTGTAGTTGCCTCTTTGTGCTTCACCGTATTGTTCATCTTCGGCGCATTCTCTTTGCTCTACGGCATCATGCCTTTCAGCTTGGAAATCGACCAAACCTTCATCGCTGCTATCTTGACAGTTATTGGTTACGCCGTGAACGATACCGTGGTTGTGTTCGACCGTGTTCGTGAAACCATCGGTTTGTATCCCAACCGTCACAAAAAGATCACCATGAACATTTCTATGAACTCAACCTTGCTGCGTACCTTCAGTACTTCATTGAGTACCTTGATCGTATTGATCGCCATCCTTCTTTTCGGTGGTGACAGCATTCGCGGTTTTGCATTCGCTATGGCTCTTGGTGTAATTGTAGGTACTTTCGGCACCTTGTTCGTGGCTTGTCCCATCGCTTACGATATTCAACGCAAGCAATTGGGTTTCAGCGAAGAAGTAAAAGAAATTGAAAAATAATTTGTAGAAACTATTTATAGTAAGAGGGTGGCTAAAACACTGATAATTTTAGTTACCCTCTTCTTTTTTGAATTAGACTATGGATACAGTAGTTAGCGGCATCCGTTCTACGGGTCATCTGCATTTGGGTAATTATTTCGGAGCCTTGCGCAATTTTGTCAGAATGCAAGAAGAAAACAATTGTTACTTCTTCATTGCCGATTATCACTCTCTCACCACGCATCCCGACCCCAGCATTCTGCACGACAATGTAAAAAACATTCTCTGCGAATATTTGGCCAGCGGCATCGATCCGGAAAAGGCAACCATTTATGTACAGAGCGACGTGCCTGAAACAGTGGAATTATACCTGCTGCTCAACATGCATGCTTATCTGGGCGAATTGTCGAAGACGGTCTCTTTCAAGGAAAAGGCACGCAAACAACCGGAAAACGTCAATGCCGGTCTGCTCACCTATCCCACGCTGATGGCCGCCGACATTCTGATTCACAATGCCGACAAAGTGCCCGTAGGCAAAGACCAGGAACAACATCTGGAATTGACGCGTCGTTTTGCCCGTCGTTTCAACGGTATGTATGGTCAGGAATATTTCAAGGAAGCTGCCGCTTACAATTTCGGCGAAGACTTGATTAAGATTCCCGGTTTGGATGGTAGCGGAAAAATGGGCAAATCGGAAGGCAACTGCGTTTATCTTTGCGAAGATCCCAAGTTGATTCAGAAGAAGGTGATGCGTGCGCTCACCGACCAAGGTCCTACCGAACCCAACAGCGTGAAACCCGATTATATCGAAAACCTTTTCACACTGATGAAAGTGGTTTCTACGCCCGACACCCTCGAATATTTCAATGAAAAATGGAATACTTGCGAAATTCGTTATGGTGACATGAAAAAGCAGCTGGCTGCCGATATCATCAACTTCACCACGCCTATCCGAGAACGTTATTTGGATATTTGCAACAACGAAGAATATTTGCGCAAAGTTACCAAAATGGGTGCTGAAAAAGCACGCGAAAGCGCTGCCAAAACCATCAAGGATGTACGATTGTTGATGGGCATCAGACCTTTCTGAAATTTCCCGACGGAACGATGAAGCCATGTCTTCATATTGCCATACCTGCCATGGCCGAAGCAGATTTTCTGCCTTCGGCCATGGCAGCCTTGTTACAGCAACAAAGCGCTTACCCTTACCATATCTACATCTGCGTCAATCAGCCGGAAAGCTATTGGGAAAGCAAGCCTGACATCTGCCAGAACAACCAAGCCAGCATCGCGTATTTGCAAAGCCTGAAGGCTGACATTCAGATCATCGACAAGAGCAGTCGCGGACAAGGCTGGGTGGGCAAACACAGCGGCGTGGGCTGGGCACGAAAAACGCTCTTCGACCACATTATGCGCATCGCCGCGCCTTCGGACATCATCCTTAGTCTCGATGCCGACACCTTAGTAGACAAGCATTATTGCCAGGCCGTAGGCGATTATTTCTCGCAGCATCCAAAATCGCAGGCTTTGGCCTTGCCTTATTATCATCCTCTGCTTGAAAACAATAACGAGCAGGCAAACAACGAAGCCATCAACCGGGCCATTCTGCGCTACGAAATTTACATGAGGCTTTATCATCTGAATATGCAAGCCATCGCGTCGCCTTTTGCTTTTACGGCGATAGGATCGGCCATGGCGTTTCGCGTAGACTTCCTGCAAAAAATCGGTGGCATCAAACCTTTGCCCAGCGGCGAAGATTTCTATCTGTTGCAGAAATGCTGCAAAATCGGCCAAGTGGGACACGATTGCGCCACGATAGTGATGCCGGCCACGCGCTTTTCCGAAAGAGTGAATTTCGGCACGGGCCCCGCTTTGATAAAAGCCTGCCAGGGCGATGTGAAATCTTATCCTTTCTATCCGCCTTCGTTCTTCGAAAGTATCGCGCAAGCCTATGGGCTGATTCCCGACATCTTCGAAAACAAGCCGATGGAAACGAACGATTTCCTTGATTTTCTGGAAACGCAATTCAAGGACAAGCAGCTTTGGCAACCGCTGCGTGACAACCTGAAAGACCTGCCACATTTCCGTCAAGGATTTCACGAAAAGGCCGACGGACTGCGCATTCTGCAATTCCTGAAACAGCGATATGCGCTTGGCGATTTAAACGAAAAAGAGTGTCTGCAAGCCAATTTGCAAAAGCACCTGCAGGAAGATTTTCCTTACCAAAATCTGCAGGAAACGCCTTTTGACTATTTAGCTTCGCTTAGAGAAAAATTGTTTGAAAGAGAACTGGCTGTCAGAAAGATGCAAGGCTAAAACCAGCATCGACAAAGCCGAAACTACTGCCAGATACCAAGTGTTGCCCGTGCCTATGGTTTCGCCGAAATTTTCCGGAATCCATTGTTTGTCAAGAGCGTAATAACTAAACACCACCATCGCATTATTGAAAGCATGGGCCGCAACCGGCACCCACAAACTGCCGGTCCAACAGAGCAGATAACCCAACCAGGCGCCCATCAACAGCCGTGGGAAAAAGCCATAAAACTGCAAATGTATCGCACTGAAAATGAAAGCTGTCACCCAAATGGCAAGATGTGGCATTTTGTCAGTTTCCGTCTTTAACATCGTCTGCAAAGTGCCGCGAAAGAAACATTCTTCGGCAAATGCCGTCATCAGCGCCATCACCAACAAATTGAGCACCAAACCGCGCCAACTGACATCGGACATCATCAATTCGGTGAGTTGAGTGGCCGCCATTTCCTGCCGACGCATCCAAGCCTCGATAGAAGCCCATGACTGCGGTAGATGCATCTGTTCGTTCCACGAGATAATCACGTTCATCAGCGGCACCATCAACAAAATGCTGAGCATGGCCAAAAGCAGCTTATTTACAGGCACTTTCCGCAAAGAAAGATACTGACAACTATCTTGCTTGAAAATTCTGAGCATCAAAAAAACTGGCAAAACAAAAAGAAAAACTGTTTGCAAAGCTTGCAAGAAACGCACTCCGCCTGCCTGCGACAAATACACCATCGCTCTATCGAAAGTGCAGGCGTGAACCAACATCAGCGAGGCTATGGCAAAAACATACATCAATATCGCACCGGCCAGCATTGCGGTGAGAAGAACGATCAATTGCAAGAGTTTCTTTATCATTTTGGCATAGTATTTGCAGCCGCGAAGGTACAACAACAAAAAATTAGTTTGCCCAATTGAGAATAAAAAATTAATTTTGCGCTCCAAAAAATTTTTCCGATTATGAACGTAGAAAAAGTCATTATTGATGCTGTTAATGCACAGATTAAAATCACTTTAGAAAAAGCTGATTATCAAGAGAGTGTAAACAAGACACTGAGAAGCTATCGCCAAAAGGCCCAAATTCCCGGTTTCCGTCCCGGTATGGCTCCCATGAGCTTGATTAAGAAGATGTACGAAAAAGGCGTAACCGCCGACGAATTGAACAAGACATTGTCTGATTCTTTGTTCAACTACATCAAAGACAACAACTTGAACATTTTGGGCGAACCTCTTCCCAGCGAATCACAGGAAGCTCAAGATTTGGACGGCGAAGGTCCTTTCGAATTTATCTTCGACATCGCTTTGGCTCCCGAATTGAACTACACCCTCAACAAGAAGGACAGCATTCCTTATTATAATATCACCGTTACCGAAGAAATGGTTGATTCTCAGGTAAAAGCTTATGCTTCACGCGGTGGCCGCTACGAAAAAGTTGATGCTTTCCAAATGCGCGACTCTATCAAGGGCAACTTGGTAGAAATCAGCGAAGCAGAAGATGCCATTAAGGTAGAAGACGCTTTGATGTTGCCTTCTTTCTTCAAGAACGACGAAGAAAAAGCTAAATTCGAAGGCGCAAAAGTAGGTGACGTTATCACTTACAATCCTCACAAGGCCAACGATGGTAACGAAGCTGAATTGGCTTCATTGTTGCGCTTGCCTAAGGAAGTTGCCAAGGATGTTACCAGCGATTTCACTTTCGAAATCAAGGAAATCAACCGTTTCGTTGAAGGGGAACTCAACCAAGAATTGTTCGACCAAATTTATGGCGAAGGTGCTGTTGACAGCTTGGAAGCCTTCCGCGCAAAAGTTAAAGAAGACATTGCCAGCCAATTTGTTCCCGAAAGCGACTATCGTTTCATGGTAGATGCCGAAGAAAAATTGGTGAACAAATTGAAAGACGTGGTATTCCCCGAAGCTTTCTTGAAACGTTGGTTGCTCATTGCCGACAACAAGAAGACCGCCGAAGGCATCGATGCCGATATGCCTAAGATGATCGAAGAACTGAAGTGGCACCTGATGAAGGAAGACATCATCAAGAAAAACGACATCAAGATTGAAAATGCCGACGTTTTGGCTATGGCTAAGACCATCACCAAGGCTCAGTTTGCTCAATATGGCATGGCTAACGTTCCCGAAGAATTGTTGGAACAATATGCCGGCGAAATGTTGAAGAAACCCGAACAGGCTCGCAACTTGCAAGACCAGGCTATGAGCCAGAAGGTTGCTGAATTCTTGAAAGGCGCTGTAAAACTGACCGTTAAGGAAGTTACCACCGAAGAATTCAACAAACTTTACGAAAAGAAATAATTAAACAACTCTGACCATGAACAACGACTTTAGAAAATTCGCCGTTGGTCACTTGGGTATGAATGGTTTGGCTTTAGACCAATACGCCAAAGTTACCAGCAGTTACATCAACCCTACCATCATTGAGGAGCGTCCTTTGAACGTTGCTCAGATGGATGTATTCTCGCGTCTGATGATGGACCGTATCATTTTCTTGGGTACGCAGGTAGACGATTATACTGCCAACGTGGTGCAAGCCCAATTGCTCTACTTGGATTCTGCCGATCCCGGAAAAGATATCTCGCTCTACATCAACTCGCCCGGTGGCAGCGTGTATGCCGGCTTAGGCATCTACGACACCATGCAGTTTGTTTCGAGCGATGTTTCCACCATTTGCACCGGCATGGCCGCATCGATGGCAGCAGTGCTGTTGGTAGCCGGCACGCAAGGCAAGCGTTTCGCACTGAAACATTCCCGCGTGATGATACATCAACCGATGGGTGGTATGCAAGGTCAGGCTTCCGATATGGAAATCACCTTCCGCGAAATTCAGAAGTTGAAAAACGAGTTGTACCAGATTATTGCCGATCATTCCGGCCAAAGCTTCGAACAGGTGGAAAAAGACTCCGATCGCGACCATTGGATGACCGCCCAGGAAGCTAAAGCCTATGGAATGATAGACGAAGTGATGCTGAAAAGCAAATAACTATGACTAAAAAATCGGAAGATAGATGCAGCTTTTGTGGCTGCGCTCGTTCAGAAGTGCCCTTGCTAATCTCGGGCATTTCTGGTAATATATGCTCTGATTGTGCCGAACGCGCCAAGGAAATGGCCGACGAAATCCTGGCAAAAAGTTCCAACAAAAAGGGCAACAAACACAACGATATCAAAAAGGAAGATTTGCCTACGCCTCAGCAAATCAAGGAGTTTCTCGATTTGTATGTAATTGGTCAGGACGAAGCCAAGAAGTTTCTTTCCGTTTCGGTGTACAACCATTACAAGCGCCTGTTGCAGGAAAAAAGCGACGATGGCATCGAAATTGAAAAATCGAACATCATCATGGTGGGTTCTACCGGTACGGGTAAGACCTTGCTGGCCAGAACCATTGCCAAATTGCTGAAGGTGCCTTTCACCATCGTTGACGCCACCGTGCTGACCGAAGCCGGTTATGTGGGCGAAGATGTGGAAAGCTTGCTTACCCGTCTGCTCCAAGTGGCCGATTACGACGTGGCTGCCGCCGAAAGAGGTATCGTTTTCATCGATGAAATCGACAAAATTGCCCGCAAGAGCGACAATCCTTCCATCACGCGCGACGTGAGCGGCGAAGGGGTGCAACAGGGCTTGCTGAAACTCTTGGAAGGATCTATCGTGAATGTCCCCCCGCAAGGTGGACGCAAACATCCCGAACAGAAGATGATTGCGGTGAATACCAACAACATTCTCTTTATCTGCGGCGGTGCTTTCGACGGTATCGAAAAGAAGATTGCTTCGCGTATGAACACCACCACCGTGGGTTATAGTGCCAGCAAGGACAGTAGTCATATCGACAAGGATAATCTTTTGCAATACATTGCGCCTCAAGACCTTAAAGCTTTCGGTCTGATTCCGGAAATTATTGGTCGTATGCCGGTGCTCACCTATCTCGAACCGCTCGACAGAACGGCCCTGCGCTCTATTCTCACCGAGCCGAAAAATGCCATCATCAAGCAGTATATCAAGCTCTTCGCGATGGATGATGTTGCCTTGTCGTTCGAAGAAGAAGTATTTGAGTACATCATCGACAAAGCCATCGAGTTTAAACTGGGCGCACGCGGCTTGCGTTCCATCACCGAAGCCATCATGATGGACGTGATGTACGAAACGCCTTCGTCCGAACGCAAAGAGCTCTGCATCACCTTGGAATATGCCAAATCGAAGATGGAAAACAGCAAGGAAGCGCGGCTCAGAAACGCCTAAGTGTACCAAAGTGTTATCGTATCGTTAATTAGGGATTTTTTTCACGAAAATCCCTTTTTTTCAACCAAAACGTTTGTATTTCTGTATGTTTTGTTTATAAATTTGCTATTTGATAGAAAAAATCACAACTATGTCAAAATCAGACAACTTGGTTGAAAAACTAAAAGAGTATTTTGGATTCGACACCTTCAAAGGTAATCAGGAAGCCATTATCCGTAACGTACTTGACGGCAAAGACACTTTCGTATTGATGCCGACCGGTGGCGGTAAATCTTTATGTTACCAGTTGCCGGCATTGATGATGGAAGGAACTGCCATTGTCATTTCTCCGCTTATCGCCTTGATGAAAAATCAGGTGGATGCCATGCGCAATTTCAGCGAAGAAGACGGGGTGGCTCATTTCATCAATTCTTCTCTCAACAAAGCATCTATCGATCAGGTGCGTAGTGATATTCTGAGCGGTAAAACGAAAATGCTGTATGTAGCACCCGAGTCACTTACCAAAGTGGAGAATATCGAGTTTCTCCGCAATATCAAAATATCGCTGTTTGCGGTGGACGAAGCGCATTGTATCTCGGAATGGGGACATGATTTCCGCCCCGAGTATCGTCGTATTCGCCCGCTCATCAATGAAATTGGTCGTACACCGATTATTGCGCTTACTGCAACGGCCACGCCCAAAGTTCAGCACGACATTCAAAAAAACCTCGGCATGACCGACGCGACGGTGTTCAAATCGTCGTTCAATCGAGCCAACCTTTACTACGAAGTGCGTCCCAAGACCAACGACGTAGACAAAGATATCATCAAATTCATCCGCGCACACGAAGGCAAGTCGGGTATCATCTACTGTCTGAGCAGAAAGAAAGTAGAAAAACTCGCTGAAACACTTTGTGTTAACGGCATCAAAGCTTTACCCTATCACGCAGGTATGGATCCCGCCACCCGCTCGCAAAACCAGGACGACTTCCTGATGGAAAGAGTGGATGTAATCGTGGC
Organism: Bacteroidales bacterium; assembly: GCA_017380635.1. Classification (GTDB taxonomy): domain Bacteria; phylum Bacteroidota; class Bacteroidia; order Bacteroidales; family UBA1402; genus UBA1757. Next base: position 112,805 of record JAFODP010000018.1, read on the forward strand.
CACCATCGCTTTCGGTATGGGTATCGACAAATCGGATGTGCGTTATGTTATTCATTACGACATCCCCAAGAGTCTGGAAGGTTATTATCAGGAAACCGGACGTGCCGGCCGCGACGACGGCGAAGGTATCTGTCTGGCGTTCTATACCAACAAAGACCTGGAAAAATTAGAAAAATTCATGCAGGGCAAGCCTGTGGCTGAGCAGGAAATCGGCAAGGAACTTTTGCTGGAAACCGCTGCTTATGCCGAATCGGCCGATTGCCGCCGCAAATTGTTGTTGCATTATTTTGGTGAAACCTACCAACAAGACAACTGCGGAAATTGTGACAATTGTTTAAATCCTAAGAAAAAAGTGGATGCTACGGAGTTGTTGACTACAGTGATTGAAACCATTGCTGCAGTCAAAGAAAAATTCAAGACCGATCATATCGTGGATATTCTGATCGGAAAAACCTCTGCTGATGTGGAATCTTATCAGCACGACGATTTAGAAACCTTTGGATCTTGCAAGGAAGACGGCGAAGACGTACTGAACAATGTTATTCGCAAAGCACTTATTGAAGGCTATTTGGACAAGGAAATCGAAAACTACGGCGTATTGAAAATTACGGCTGCCGGTAAAGCTTTCCTGAAAAAACCGAAGCCCTTCCAGATTGTCATGCAAGACGATTTTGATAACGAAGACGAAGAAATACAATTGGCCGGTGGAGGCACCAGTGCCGTCGATCCTGCCATGTATTCGATGCTGAAAAACTTGCGCAAGCAAATGTCGAAACAGCTGAATCTGCCGCCATACGTTATTTTCCAGGATCCTTCTCTGGAAGCCATGGCCACCACCTATCCCATCACCATCGAAGAACTGCAAAACATTCCCGGTGTAGGTCAAGGCAAAGCCAAACGCTATGGCGACGAATTTATCGCCCTCATCAAACGCCATGTGGAAGAAAACGAGATTGAACGTCCTGAAGATTTGCGCGTGCGCACCGTTGCCAACAAATCGAAGGTGAAAATCTCTATCATCCAAGCCATCGACCGTAAAGTGGCACTCGACGATTTGGCACAATCGAAAGGCATGTCTTTCGGCGAACTGCTCGACGAAATCGAAGCCATCGTTTATTCCGGCACCAAAATCAACATCACCTACTTCCTGGAAGAAGTTATCGACGAAGACAAAATTTACGACTTGCTCGAATACTTCAAAGAATCGGATAGCGACAGTGTTGACCAAGCCATGGAAGAAATGGGCGACTGCACGGAAGAAGAAGTTCGCTTGGTTCGTATCAAATTTTTATCAGAATTCGGAAATTAATCACTACAAAATATTATCACTATGTCCTTTATTGAAGATAAAATCGCCTATGATGGCCTGACTTTCGACGATGTATTGTTGATTCCCGCTTACTCGGAAGTAACTCCTCGTGATGTCAATTTGTCAACCCGTTTTTCTAGAAATATCGAGTTGAAAATTCCGGTAGTTTCGGCTGCTATGGATACTGTTACCGAATCGAAATTGGCTATCGCTATCGCCCGCGAAGGTGGTATCGGCGTGATTCACAAGAATATGAGCATCGAAGAACAAGCCAAACAGGTTCAGATAGTAAAACGCGCCGAAAACGGTATGATTTACGACCCCATCACCATTCAATCTGGTTCTACCGTTCGTCAGGCGCTCAACTTGATGTCTGAATATCGTATCGGCGGTATTCCCGTGGTAGATCAGAATCGTCTGCTCATCGGTATCGTTACCAACCGCGACCTCCGTTTCGAAAAAGACATGAACCGTTTGGTTGACGAAGTGATGACCAAGAAAGAAAATCTTATCACCACCCAACAATCTACCAACTTGGAAGCTGCAGCAGAAATCCTGCAACGTCATAAAATCGAAAAATTGCCCGTAGTTGACAGCGAAGGCCGTTTGGTTGGTTTGGTTACTTACAAAGACATCACCAAGGCTAAAGATAAACCTTCTGCTTGTAAAGACAGCTTGGGCCGTTTGCGCGTAGCTGCCGGTGTAGGCGTTACCCACGATACCCTCGACCGTATCCACGCTTTGAAAGAAGCCGGTGTTGATGCCGTTGTTATCGATACCGCTCATGGTCACTCTCGCAACGTTATCGAAACTTTGAAGAAAGTTAAATCTGTTTATCCCGACTTGGAAGTGGTTGTTGGTAACATCGCTACAGGCGAAGCTGCTAAGGCTTTGGTGGAAGCCGGTGCTGACGGTATCAAGGTAGGTATCGGTCCGGGTTCTATCTGTACCACCCGTATCATTGCCGGTATCGGCGTGCCTCAATTGTCGGCCATCTACAATGTTTACAGCGCTTTGAAAGGTACCGGTGTGCCCATTATCGCAGACGGTGGTATCCGTTATTCAGGCGACATCGTGAAAGCTTTGGCTGCCGGCGGTAGCTGTATCATGATGGGTTCACTTTTGGCCGGCGTGGAAGAATCTCCCGGCGACACTATCATCTTCAACGGACGTAAATTCAAATCATATCGTGGTATGGGTTCTATCGAAGCCATGGAAAAAGGTTCGAAAGACCGTTACTTCCAGAGCGACGAAAGCGACTCAAGAAAATTGGTTCCCGAAGGTATCGTGGCTCGCGTTCCTTACAAGGGTTCTCTCTACGAAGTGGTTTATCAGATGATTGGTGGTTTGCGCTCAGGTATGGGTTATTGTGGCGCCAAGAACATCGAAGCTTTGCACGATGCCAAGTTTACCCGCATCACCTCTGCCGGTGTTTCTGAAAACCATCCCCACGATGTAACCATCACCGCTGAAGCTCCCAACTATTCACGTATGGGTTAATCCCTTTTCACTTTAAGTTTGATATCATCATGTTTAGAAAGATTCTTTTATCCTCACTGTTTTGCTTCACCTTGGGCCATCTTTTCGCCCAAGATCCGATTATCATGACCATCAACGGAGAAGATGTCTCCTTGTCTGAATTCGAATATATCTGGAATAAAAACAACAGTAATCAGACCGCCGACAGCACTTCTTTGGACGAATACATCGATATGTTCGTTACTTTCAAGTTGAAAGTGGCGGCCGGAAAAGAAGCCGGATTGGACACCATGGAATCTTTCAAAAACGAGTTGGCAGGCTACCGCGCACAGCTGACACCGCAGTATCTGAAAGACGATCAGATGGAAAAAGCCTTGCAGGAAGAAGCCTACCAACTGATGCAAACTTACGTGGACGCAAGTCATATCCTCTTGCCCGTCAAGGACGACGAAAAGGCTGTTTACCAACAGGCTATGGAAATTCGTCAGGCCATATTGAATGGTGCTTCTTTCGAAGAAATGGCCAAGGAACATTCTGCCGACAACAGCCGCAACCAGGGCGGATATCTGGGCAACACCTTGTCTTCGCGTTATATTTATCCTTTCGCGAAAGCCGCTGTACAACTGAAAGATGGAGAAATCAGCATGCCGGTGCGTACGCAGTTCGGTTATCATCTTATCAAGTTGCACGGCAAAAAGCAAGCTTACGGACAATATCTTTCCGGTCATATTCTGAAAGCCGCAAATGCCTCGGCCACCGAAGACGCCAAGGCCAAGGCTAAAGAAGAAATCTTTGATATCTACCGTGAATTGCAGGCTGGCAGAAGCTTCGAGGAAATGGCCAACGGCTATCGCAACGACGACCGTTATGTAGTAGGCAAAGATGGCAAATATCCTTTGTTGCGCGGCGGCTCTCTGCCCATCGAATACGAAGATGCCGTATTTGCCTTGAAAGACGGTGAATATTCAAGACCTTTCCAGACAGCTTACGGCTGGCACATCGTGAAACGTTACGAAACCCTGGCTTTTCCGGCTATCGAAGAAGTGCAACAGGAAATCAATCAGATGATTCAGCGCGACGAACGTCGTGAGATGCCCTTCAAAAGTTTCAGCGAAAAACTGAAAAAAGATTATCATTATCAACTGGACGAACACGCCTTGCAATTGCTCATCATCACTTTGAGCGAACGTAAAAATCTGGATGCCTCCAGCATGCGCGTTTTGTCGAAATTCCCCATTATCGCCTCTTTCGACAACAACGAACTGACGGCCGTAAAATTTGTGGAATTCCTTCAAAAGAACGAAGCCGCCAAACAAGATTTGAATAAAGCTTGGGCCGATTTCGTACACGAAAGTCTGATTGCTTACGAAGACAGCCAGTTGGAAAGCAAATATCCGGCCTTTGGTCTGTTGATGAAAGAATACCACGATGGTATGTTGTTATTCGAAATCAGCAATGCCAATGTTTGGAACAAAGCCTCGACCGACACGCTTGGATTGGAAAAATATTTCAAGAAGCACAAGAAAGATTTCCGTTGGGAAGAACCTCGTTTCAAAGGTGTTGTGGTTGGTTGTCACGAAGAAAGCATGGTGAAGGAAGTGAAAAAACTGGCCAATTCTTTGCCGATTGATTCTATTGCTCCCGTGCTGAAGCGCACCTACAACAACGACTCTACGTCGAATGTACGTGTGGATAAAGGTACATGGTTCAGAGGCGGCAGCAATCCGATGGTAAACAAAGTGGTATTTAACACCGGCGATTGGAATCCTAATGGTCATTATCCCTATTTCTTCTACGTGGGCGAAATACAGAAACAACCCAAGAGCGCTGACGATGTTCGCGGCAAGGCCACGGCTCAGTACCAAGATTATCTGGAAGCCGAATGGATAGCCGACCTGAAAGAAAAATATCCTGTAGTCATCAACCAAGAAGTTGTCAAACTATTGAAATAAGATGAAAGGCTTTGTTTGCATTCTATTGATGAGCATTCCTCTATTCTTGCAAGAATGTCAAAGGAATCAGAGTGATAGCAACCGCACACCCGTGGTTGCTACTGCTGGTCATATACTGTATCTGGATGAAATTCAGGCAGCCATGCCGCTTTATCTGAGCAAAGAAGACAGTATCCGAGCCGCAGAAGCCTTTATCGATCAATGGATTAAACAAAACCTTCTTTACGAAGCTGCCGAAAAGAACCTGCAGGAAAGCAGCGATATTCAAAAAATGGTGGAAGACTACCGCCAGGCGCTGATGGTGTACGAATACCAAGAACAAGTATTGCTCGAAAAACTGAAAACCGAAGTGAGCGACCAAGACATTGCCGATTATTACGAAGCCAACAAGCAGCGCTTTCTTTCTTCGCGCAATCTAATTAAAGGAATCTTCATCAAGGTGCCCGTTCATTCAAGCAACCTGAAGAGTATCAAGAATTTGTATCGCAAAAAAGACGAAGCCTCTTTGGAACAACTTGATTTGCTCTGCCTGCAACACGCCGAGATTTATGAAAATTTCAGTAGCGATTGGATGAGTTTCGACGATGTTATGGATCATATTCCCAGCAAAATCGATCAGAGTAAATTGTTGAAAAGCAAAGACTTTCTGGAAGTAGAAGACGAACATTACTGCTATTTGCTGAGAATTGACGAATACCTTTTGTCGGGCAATCCTGAGCCTTTGGAATTTGTGAACCATCGTATCAAGAACATTATCATCAACAGCCATAAAACCAGTTTTCTTCATCAATTGGAAGACGAAATGAAGACTGAAGCCGAAAAGAAAGGCCAAATCAGATATTATTGACATGAAAAAGAGAATCTTACACCTTATTGTAGTTTTATTGGCCGCATGGTCGCTGCAAGCACAAAACAACATCATCGACGAGGTGGTGTGGGTGGTGGGCGACGAAGCCATCCTTAAATCGGAAGTAGAAGCACAACGTCTGCAAGCTTTGTACCAAGGTCAGAAGTTCAATGGCGACCCTTATTGCGTCATTCCCGAACAGATAGCTGTACAAAAACTGTTCTTGCATCAAGCCGAATTGGATAGTATCGTGGTGACCGACAACGACATCATTGCCACCGTCGATCGTCAGATCAACTATATGATTGCGCAGTTGGGCTCGAAAGAAAAACTGGAAGAATATTTCGGCATGCCGCTTTCGAAAATCCGCGAACAACAACGCGAAAATGCCCGCGAAGAACGCACCATCGACATGATGAAAGAATCGCTTCTGGAAAATGTGAGCGTTACGCCGGCCGAAGTGCGTGCCTATTTCAAAAATATGCCTGCCGACAGCATGACCATGATTCCTGCCGAAGTGGAAATTGAAATCATCACCATCGAACCGCAATACGATCCGGCCGAAATCGAAGACATCAAAGCGCGTCTGAGAGATTTTACCGAACGCGTTCAAAAGGGCGAACGTTTCTCTACTTTGGCGGTGCTTTATTCGGATTGTCCCTCGGCAAAAGACGGCGGTGAACTGGGTTTCAAGGGAAAAGGTGAATATGTGCCCGAATTTGCCAACGTGGCGTTCAATCTTACCGACCCCAACAAAGTGTCGCGCATCGTGGAAACGCAATATGGTTTTCACATTATTCAGCTGATTGAAAAGCGCGGCGACCGCATCAACTGCCGTCATATTCTGTTGCGTCCGGAGATTTCCGCCACCGAAAAGAACAATGCCTTGCAACGTCTGGACAGCATCGCCGATGCCATCCGCAACGAAAAAATCACCTTCAAACAAGCGGTTCAATATTATTCGCAAGACAAAGACACCCGCAACAACAATGGTTTGCTCATCAACAACGATTACACCGGCACTTCGCGTTTCCAAATGGAACAATTGCCACAGGAAATCGGAAAGTTGGTGTACAACATGAATGTGGGCGAAGTTTCCAAGCCTTTCGTGATGATGGATACGCGCGAAGGTCGCAACCGTGAAATCTGCGCCATCGTCAGAGTTAAAAGCAAAACCAAGGCTCATCCGGCCTCTGTGACCGAAGATTTCTTGAAGCTGAAAGAAATTGTGTTGCAACGCAAAAAAGAACAAATCATCGAAGACTGGATTCGTCAGAAACAACAGGAAACCTATGTTCGTATCAACGAAAATTGGCGCAACTGCGAGTTTCAGTATCCGGGTTGGATTAAATTTTAAGCATGCGTCACCTCCCGATTGTCCTACTCACGCTGCTGTCTGTTTTCTGTGTGCAAGCGCAGAACATGATTCACATTGAGCATGCCAACACCTTGGAATTTGACGAAGCTGTCAATGCGGAATTCCAGATGCTGATTGGCGATGTGCAATTTCGTCACGACAGTGTGTGGATGTTTTGCGACACGGCACATTTCTTCAAAGCCAGCAACACCTTGTACGCCTACGGGCACGTGCACATCAAACAAGGCGACACCCTGACCCTCGACGGCAAAACGCTTTATTACGACGGCAACCGCAAAATTGCACAGATTCGCACCGATGTGGTGATGACCAACAAGGATGTTCAGCTTTTTACCGACCATCTGGATTACGACCGCGTGGCCAATATCGGCTATTTCTTCTTTGGCGGAAAAATCGTCGACCCAACCAACGTGCTAGAATCGAGCTACGGACGCTATAGTCCCGATACGAAAATGGCCTTCTTCAAAGACGAGGTCGTGCTGACGCATCCCGATTTTGTGATGAACACCGACACGCTCAACTACAACACCGACACGCGCGTGGCTTCCATTGTTTCGCCCACCCAAATCTTGGGCGACAGTGCGACGATATTTGCTTTTCGTGGTTGGTACAATACGCTCAGCGGTGAAAGCGAGCTCTACGACCGTTCTTATGTGTTGAGCAGTCCGTACTACATGATTGGCGACACGGTGAGTTACGACCAAAGCCGCGGTTTCGGACATGCACGAAGCAATGTACAACTGGTAGATTCGTCCAAAGCAATGATACTCAGTTCGAATTATGCTTATTATCACGAAGAGCAAGAAATGGCCTTCCTCACCAACAAAACCTTGCTGAGAGAATATTCGCAAAAAGACGACACGCTGTATCTGCACGCCGACACGCTGATGACGCGCAAGGATTCCATTTACGACACTTTCCAAGCTTATCATCATGTGCGCGTGTATCGCAGCAACCTGCAAGCCGTTTGCGACTCGCTCTTTTATTCCAACCGCGATTCCATCCTCGATATCAACGGACAACCCATCATTTGGTCGGACAATCAGCAAGTACGCGGCAACCACATGAAAATGTTCATGAAAGACAATACAGCCGATTATCTGCACGTAGAACGCAATGCCAGCGTCATTTCGCAAGAAACGGCCGACACTTCGTACTACAACCAATCTTCCGGCGACGACCTAAAAGCCTATTTTCTGAACAACAAGGTGCATCGTGTCACCATCGAAGGAAATGCGCGTTCCATCTATATTCCTCACAACGAGGATGATGAGATGATTGGCATGGTCAGTTTGGAACAAGGCGACATAGAAATGTTCATGGATAGCGCCGGACAAATGGAAAGGATTAAAGTAGCGCCGCAGCCCAAAGGAAAATTTTTCCCGCTTTCCTTGGTGAAAGACAGCGACAAACGCATTCCGCTTTTCTCTTGGCCGATAGAATTGCGTCCCACTGGGCCCGAAGATGTCTTCCGCCGCAACGAGATAAAAGACAATCGTTTTGCCGAAGAAACGCGCAAAAAAGGCCAAAGCGCCAAACGTTCTACACGCAACAACAGACGAACCATTAAATAATTCAATATGAGCTTCTTATTTCCTATCTTGAAACAACCTCGGGCGCGACAGTTCAATCATCAGCCCATTTATTATGATAAACAGAAAGAAGAACGCGAACAACGTTACGAACGCATCAGAAAAGAAATGAATATGGAAAGCAATCCCGAAGAAAAACCCATCCGTCGCGATTTCGAAAAAGACATCCGCGGAAGTTTCCGTCAGCAAGTGCCCGGCGGAAGCAAGATTGAAAAAGCAGCCAAAACCAGTCGTATCATTTCTATCGTCTGTATGGTTTTGCTCATTGCCGTGCTGATTGTTTACGCATTATTGTAATATCAATTTATTGAAAATGAGCCGAATTATTGCCGTTTTACCCGAACATGTAGCCAATCAGATTGCTGCCGGCGAAGTGGTGCAACAAGCCTCTTCGGTGGTGAAAGAGTTGATGGAAAACGCCATCGACGCAAACGCTACGCAAATAGACGTTCTTATCAAGGATGCCGGCAAGACGCTCATTCAAATCAACGACAACGGCAAAGGCATGTCGGCAGAGGATGCGGCTCTTTGCTTTGAACGACACGCCACTTCCAAACTGAAACAAGCCAGCGATCTTTTCAGTCTGCAAACCAAAGGTTTCCGCGGAGAAGCCTTGGCTTCGATTGCCGCTATCGCCCAAGTGGAACTGCACACACGCCGTCCAGAAGATGAATTGGGCAGCAAGGTGACCATTGCCGCTTCGCAGATTGAAAGCCAGGACGAAATAGTGATGCCTGCGCCGGGAACTCGTTTCATGGTGCGCAATCTTTTCTACAACGTCCCTGCCCGACGCAAATTCCTGGGCAGCAATGCCAAACAATTCTTGGCCATCCGCAACGAGTTCATCCATTTAGCCTTGGCGCATCCCGATTTGGGCATGAAACTCTGCCACAACGGCGAAACACTTTACGATTTGCATAGCAGCAGTCTGCGTCAGCGCATCATCGCACTTTTCGGCGCCACCTTCAACAAGAAGCTCTACCCCATCGATGTGGAAACCGATTTTGTGCGTATCAGCGGATTCATCGGCGATCCCTCGGCGGCCAACAAACGCAGCAGCGAACAATTCCTGTTTGCCAACCAACGTTTCATTCGTCATCCTTATTTGCGCAAAGCCATATTGGATGTTTACGAAAACCTGATTCCCAACGGTTTGCAACCGGCTTATTTCCTGTTTCTGGATGTTCCCGCCGATAATATCGACGTCAATATCAGTCCCACCAAAACCGAAGTTAAATTCGAACACGAACAAGTGATTTGGCCCATCCTGAATGCGGCTGTGCGCGAATGTTTAGGCAAATTCAACGCAGTGCCTTCCATCGATTTCGACCGAGAAGATGCCCCCGAAATAAATGTTTTTCCGGACGATAAGGAATTGCTTGCGCCACGACTTGATTTCGACAAACATTACAATCCTTTTGCTTCGGCCAACAACAGCACCCATTTTGCGCCAAGCCACAACAGAAGCTACGCCGGCGATGTTCCCAAAAAACAGAACTGGGAAAGTTTGATCGACACTTTCGAAAGCGCCCGCGACTATAAGGATGTTTTCCAAGAAGATACGCAAGCCTATGGTTTCCATCTTGATACGCCCATCAATGCCGACATCGTAGAAACGCCGAAAGAAGTGCTGGAAACTTTGTTCAACGACGAGTCATCCTGGGAACTTTTCCAAGAACGTATCTGTCAGCTTTTCGGACGTTATCTGATGCTGCCCATGGGCGATAGCTTGTTGTTTATCGACCAACATCGGGCCAGTGTGCGGATTCTCTTCGAACAATATGTGCGACAGTTGTCGGCCCATCAGTCGGTATCGCAGAGTTTGCTGTTTCCCGAAGATATTGATTTGCCGCAACATCTTTTGCCCGAATTTGAAAGCATCATCGAAGAGTTGAACGATTTGGGTTTCCGCTTCGAAAAAACAGACGCGCATTATACGCTTTGCGGCATCCCCGAACAACTCGGCGGCAAAGACGCGCACGCGGTATTGCAAGAACTGCTGGATGCAAAAATGGAAGAACGTCCCAACATCGAGCAAGTGCTGAGCGAAAGACTTGCCTTGCAGATGGCCAAATCGACAGCCTTACCATACGGACAGACACTGAGCGACAATGAACAGATTGCTTTGTGCCGTCAGTTGTTTGCTTCGGCTATCCAGAACTTCACTCCCGACGGCAAACGCATCATCGTCAGCATGAGCCAGGAAGAATTGATAAAGAAATTCTAAAGCCTTATGAAACACAAGAAAACGAAAATAGCCCGTCTTACCAAGGGCGACCTGAAACAACGCATCATGGATTATTTCCGCCGCAACGCGCGAAATAGTTACAATTATAAACAAGTGGCTGCAGCTTTGGGCATTACTCGCGCCGCTACCAAAACGATGGTGGACGAATTGCTCCGCAGTCTGCATCAGCAGCATTTCCTGAAAATGGAAAGAGAAGGCCGCTACATGCTGGCCCAACAACTGCGCAAAGAACGCAAATGTTTGGGTGACGATATTATGGGTGAATTCGAATTGCCGGAAACTTATCCCGCCGAAGCCGAAAAAGAAGCCTCGACATTTACCGAAGAAATCCAGCCGCAGGAATACAGCTATCGCGAAGATTTTCGCCATGTCACCACTTTCACCATCGACCCGCTCGAAGCCAAAGACTTTGACGACGCGCTTTCTATCCGCCAACTGAGCAATGGTCATTGGGAAATCGGGGTGCATATTGCCGACGTCACATTCTACGTAAAGCCGAAATCCTTTATCGATTTGGAAGCCGAGAAGCGTGCCACTTCGGTGTATCTGGTAGACCGCGTCGTGCCGATGTTGCCCGAAGCGCTCTGCAATCGCCTCTGCTCATTGCGTCCCGACGAAGAAAAACGCTGCTTCTCCTGCATTTTCGAAATCAACAGCAAGGCCGAAGTCATCAAATCGCGCATCAAGCGTACGGTAATCAAATCGTGTCGTCGCATGACTTACGAAGAAGCGCAGGAGGTGATTGAAGGCCGTAGCGAAACGCTGAAAAACGAAATCATGACCTTGCACGCGCTGGCACAGTTGTTGCGTCGCAAACGCATGCAGGACGGCGCCATCCAATTCGAAGGAACAGAAGTGCGTTTCAAGTTGGACGAAAACGGCAAGGCCATCGAAGTTTATTTCAAAGAATCGAACGAATCGCATCAGCTGATTGAGGAATTTATGTTGCTGGCCAACAGAACCGTAGCCGAATTCGTCAACAAAAAAGGCACGACGCCCAAAGCTTTCGTTTATCGTGTACACGACTTGCCCGACATGGAAAAACTGGCCGACTTGTCGAAATTCATCAAACGATTTGGTCACACGCTCAACACTGATGGCGACCACAAACAAATGAGCCACAACATCAACAAAATGTTGGGAGAAGTGCATGGCACGGCCGAAGGAAACATGATTTCTGCGCTCACCATTCGAGCCATGGCAAAAGCTGTTTACAGCACCGACAACATTGGCCATTATGGTTTGGCTTTCAAGCATTATACGCATTTTACCTCGCCTATTCGCCGTTATCCGGATATGTTGGTGCATCGTTTGTTGGAACGCTATCTGAACGATGGAAAAAGTTTCGACCGCGAACGTCTGGAACGTCAATGCGAACATTGCTCGGCCATGGAACAATTGGCAGCGCAAGCCGAAAGAGCTTCTATCAAAAGCAAGCAAGTGGAATTTATGGCCGAACAATTGGGCAAGACTTTCACAGGCACCATTTCGGGCGTGATGGAATTCGGGCTCTTCGTGGAATGCAACGACAACAAATGCGAAGGCTTGGTGCCCGTTCGCGACATGGACGACGACCACTATATTTTCGACGAAAAGAATTATTGCCTGATTGGCCGTTACACCAAAAAAGTGTATCGTTTGGGCGACACGGTAGAAGTGATGGTAGCTCGCGCCGATATGGACAAACGACAATTGGATTTCGTGTTGGTAGAAAACGAGACTGTATAAAATGAGAAAAGGTGCCTCGGCTCACGCAGAAACACCTTCAAACATATATAGAGGAAATTAAAAAGAGTCGTTTTTTCGGGCCACAAAAATATAGTATTTTTGCCACATTAGATGCAAGTATTTGAAATTCGTTACAAAAAAATTTAAAAAAATATGGATTTAACATTATTTGACAAAATTCCTTACAAAGTAGCCGATATGTCCTTGGTTGATTTCGGTAGAAAAGAGATAGAAATTGCCGAAAAAGAGATGCCGGGCCTGATGGCTATCCGTCAAAAGTATGGTCCACAAAAGCCGCTGAAAGGCGCTAGAATCATGGGATCGCTGCACATGACCATCCAAACGGCAGTGCTCATCGAAACACTTACCGAACTGGGCGCCGAAGTGCGTTGGGCCAGTTGTAACATTTTCTCTACCCAAGACCATGCCGCTGCCGCAGTGGCCGAAAGAGGCGTGAATGTTTTTGCGTGGAAAGGCGAAAGCCTGGAAGAATATTGGTGGTGCACCCTGCAGGCGCTCACTTTCGAAGGCGGCAAAGGCCCCAACCTCATTGTGGACGACGGTGGTGATGCTACTTTGATGATACATTTGGGTGTACAGGCCGAAAAAGATGCCAGCATCTTGGAAACGCCTTCGCATGGCGAAGACGAAGCCGAACTGAAAAGCATCCTGAAAAAAGTCCTGGCCGAAAAACCCGGATTCTGGAATGCCATGGTGCCCGAAATCAGAGGTGTATCGGAAGAAACCACCACGGGCGTAAATCGTCTGTATCAGATGATGTCCAACCAGGAATTGCTCTTCCCCGCTTTCAACGTGAACGACTCGGTAACCAAATCGAAATTCGACAATCTCTATGGTTGCCGCGAATCTTTGGCCGACGGCATCAAGCGTGCCACCGACGTGATGATTGCCGGAAAAGTGGCCGTTATTTGCGGTTATGGCAATGTGGGTAAAGGTTGTGCCCAATCGATGAGAGGTTTTGGTGCGCGCGTCATTGTGAACGAAATCGACCCGATTTGTGCTTTGCAAGCTGCCATGGAAGGTTACGAAGTGAAGCCCATGGAAGATAGCCTGGAAGAAGGCGACATTTACGTTACCACCACCGGCAATTTCGACATTATCCGCATCGAGCACATGGAAAAGATGAAAGATTGCGCCATCGTTTGCAACATCGGCCATTTCGACAACGAAATACAAGTGGATCAGCTGAAGAAATATCCGGGCATCCGTCATCGCAATATCAAGCCTCAGGTAGATCAGTATTTCTTCCCCGATGGTCACAGCATCATCCTTTTGGCCGACGGCCGTCTGGTAAACTTGGGTTGCGCCACCGGTCACTCTTCTTTCGTGATGAGTAACTCGTTCACCAATCAGGCGTTGGCTCAAATGGAACTCTGGGCCAAGGATTATGCCATCGATGTGTATCGTTTGCCCAAACACTTGGACGAAGAAGTGGCTCGCCTGCACCTCGACCACGTGGGCGCCAAGCTCTCTGTTTTGACTCCCGCTCAAGCTGAATATCTGGGCGTGCCTCAAAATGGTCCTTTCAAAGCCGAACATTACCGTTATTAATTTTCGCCATGAGTCAGCCACTCAATAAAATCGTTATCGTTGGGCCGGCGCATCCTTATCGGGGAGGCATTGCTACTTTTAGCGAAAGATTGGCCCGACAATTTCAGGCAGAAGGCAAAGAGGTGGAAATGTTCACCTTCACGCTACAATATCCCGGATTTTTATTCCCCGGCAAGACGCAATACAGCGACGAAGCCGCGCCCGAAGGACTGAAAATCACACGCAATATCAGTTCGGTAAATCCCATCACATGGATAAAAGCCGGTCGTCAGCTCAAGAAAATGCAGCCCGACATGGTGATTTTTGCCTATTGGATGTCGTTCATGGCGCCATGCATGGGAACGATAGCCGCCTTTTTGCGCAAGAGTCGTTGCAAATGCATCGGATTGATTCACAACATGATACCGCACGAACCGAATATCTTGGACAAAATCTTGCCCGGCTATTTCGTCAAAAAGATGGACGCTTTTCTGGCGCTTTCACAATCGGTGGCCAACGACGTGAATCGTTTCGACAAAAAAGGCAAGCCCAAGATGTTTCGCCCGCATCCCATCTACGACCATTACGGTGAGTTGATGCCTCGAGAAGAAGCCCTACAGCTTTTGAAGCTCGATGCGGATTATCGCTATATTCTTTTCTTCGGATTTATCCGCGAATACAAAGGCCTGGACATGCTTATCGAAGCCATGGCCAACCAAGAACTGCGACAAATGCCTATAAAACTGATAGTGGCCGGCGAATTTTACGAAGACGAAAACAAATACCTTGGCCGCGTGGAAGAATTAGGCCTGCAAGACAAGATAATTTTCTACAAACAATTCATTTCCACCAACGAAGTGAGCCGTTATTTCAGCGCCTGCGACATCGTGGCATTGCCCTACAAAACAGCTACCCAAAGCGGCGTGACGCAAGTGGCTTTCCATTTTGAAAAACCCATGTTGGTAACCAAGGTAGGCGGTTTGGGCGAGATTGTGCCGCACGAAAAAATCGGCTACGTGGTTGAGCCTCAGCCTGCAGAAATTGCCACGGCTTTGAAAGATTTCTTCCTTCGTCAACGGGCAGCCGAATTTACGGCCAATATACCCGAAGAGAAGCAAAAATACGCATGGTCAAATTTAACGACGGCGCTTGAAGATTACTACCGCTCTAATAGCTAAGAAGCCCAAAACCACATAGATAAGGATGGCGCATATA
Organism: Bacteroidales bacterium; assembly: GCA_017380635.1. GTDB lineage: Bacteria > Bacteroidota > Bacteroidia > Bacteroidales > UBA1402 > UBA1757. The sequence continues at coordinate 128,104 of JAFODP010000018.1, forward strand.
ATTGATATGACGCCATTTTTATATACGCTGTCGGGACGGAATTCGAAACGAATGTCGTGATTACCGGCCGGAATATTCAAGGCACGCAAAGTATAGTTCACGCGAAAATGTTCCACCGCTTTGCCATCGATATAGGCTTTCCATCCGTAGGGATAATAGATTTCCGAGAAAACGGCAAGGCGATCGGTTTTCGAGAACGACTGATATTCCAGCACATCGGGCGCATAAGAACTCAGACGAATCTGCGAGGAAGGATCGGCACCGGCTTGGAAATCCTTCACGAAAGAAGCAAAATCATTATCAAGAACAGCCGTGCTGCGCAAATCTATCTGATTGAGCGCGGCACATTCTTCGTTGGGCGTGTTCACCACCATCACCGAATCGACAAACCAAGCATTGCCGAAAGCGTCCGGATTGCGTTGTTCCACAGGTCCCTGAGAAGTATTCACCACAATATACTTGGCATTCAGCATATTGATAACGGGCATGTGCATCTTGGAAATATGTTCGTCAATCAGATCTTGATAACGGCGCAACTTGGCAGCATGGTAACCGCCCAAAGATTTCAGATAATAAGAGGTGCGCGAATCGTTGAAAGTATTGGCCGCCAGATTCAGCACGCGGAAATGCGGATCCTGATCTTTCAGAATACGTGCTTCGTAAGGCTGCATCTGGAAATAATTCTTGTTTTCTTTCTTCGTCACAAAATTGTCTTGATTGAAGAAACGTTGGTTCACCGGCCACATATCGGCCAAAACCAATACGCCCAAAATCAGCACGAAATAAGCATCTTTCAGTTTATGTTGCGTATACACCCAAAGCAACAAGCTAGCCAAAGCAATGAAGATGAACGAACGCCAGGCATCGGCCGTAAGCATGGCCGCACGCTGTTCAACAATAGCCAGCGACAACCACTTGGGCAATTGGGCAAACATTTGGGCATCGTTGGGTGCCGAGAAAGAGAACATCGCCTTGCCAAAGAGCGCGAAAACGAGACAAAGTCCGGCGGTGATACCTGCAGAGATAAAAAGATACTGTTTCAATTGTTTGGCTTCCACTTCTTTAGCCATGATATTTCTCAAAGCCAAGAATCCCAATATCGGCATGGTAATTTCGGCTACCACCAGAATAGACGATACGGTACGGAACTTGTTGTACATCGGGAAGTAGTTGAAGAACAATTCCGTAAAGGGCATGAAATTGCGACCCCAAGCCAAAAGTATCGAGAAAATGGTGGCCACCAGCAAAGCCCATTTATACGGACCTTTCACAATAAGCAAGCCCAAGACAAACAAGAAACAAACAATGGCACCGACATAGACCGGACCCGAAGTGAAGGGCTGCGTTCCCCAATAAGTGGGCACCGACTGACAGAAATCGGCCGCCGTGCGTTTGGGAATACCTTTCGATACCAAAGTTTTATAGAGTTGTGAGTTTTCGTCTAATTGATAATGCGACGAAGCGCCTTTGAAGTTGGGAATAAGCAAAGTGAAAGTTTCGTCCAAGCCGTAGCTCCAAGCCGTGGCATAATCCAAATCCAGACCGGCCGTCTTGTTAGTCTCGTCGCTAGCCTTTACCAATTCGGAATGTCCACCGCGCATGGTTTCCTTGACATATTCGTTATTGGCACGGATATTGGCATATTGCGGACCGGCTCCCAATGCCACTGCCGCCACAAAAAGCAAAGTAGCCACGGCAAAATCCTTCAATTGTTTTTCTTTGATGTGGATATACAATTCGGCGCAGAAAAGCACACCCATCAACATAATCAGATAGTAGGACATCTGCGGATGCTTCATCAAGCCCATGAAAGAGAACAGCATGCTGAGCACAAAACCCCAGGCATATTGCTTACGATACATCAGCACGAAACCTGCCAACACCGCCGACATCCACGCAATGCCCAAAGCCTTGGTATTGTGTCCGGCCTCGATAATGATAAAGAAATACGACGAAAAGCTGATGACGATAGATCCCACGATGCTCAACCAAACATTCATCTTGAAAGAGCGCATCAGGATAAAGAAACACAGGAAATAAGCCAACAAAATGATTATCACTTCGTTGTGCAAACCGAAACGCAAGATTTTTGTGATAGGCAACAACAAACTTGTAGCCGGATATTTACCGCCACCGATTTGGTAATTGGGCATACCGCTGAACATGGAGCCTGTCCAGAAAGAATGATGGCCCGTTTCCTGGGTATAGCTTTTACATTCCTGGTAGGCGCCTTGCCAAGTCAGGTTATCGCCCGACTGCAGCACTTTGCCATCCAACACCGGAGAGCAATAAACCAAGGTGAGCACAACAAACACAAGGGCAGCCAAAAGATAAGGCCATGCGTTTTTCCAAATCGTTTTCATATCGTTGATGCTTAATATGTTACAAATGTTTCGTCAGATAAGACATGATGCATTGGGTACTGCCGCTGTTGGTCAGCACATAGTCTTTGGCAGCTTCGCCCGCGCGGGCTTTCAGTTCGGCATCCTTGCGCAGGGCATCGAAGGCCGCCTGCAAACTTTCTTCATCGTCGATGCTTTGGGCAGCTTTTCTTTCCAGCAAAGCCTTGGCTTCGTCAAATTTCTGATAGCGAGGACCAAACACCATTGGAATACCATAAACAGCCGCTTCGAGCGTATTGTGGATGCCCGCACCGAAACCTCCGCCAATATAGGCCATGTCGCCATAACGATAGAGCGACGACAACAAACCATAACAATCGATGATGATGCAATCGGCTTGCGCCAGACTTTCGATGGTGAGCTGAGAATAGCGCACCGCAGGTCGTTTCAGAAGCGATTCGATATACAGCAAGCGCGATTCGTTCACCTGATGCGGCGCAATAATCATCTTCATATCGCTATGTTGATTGAAATAAGGAATCAGGCGCTTTTCGTCTTGAGGCCAAGTACTGCCCGCCACCAAAACATGCGGCGCAGTGAAAGTATCGAGCATAAACAAGTGCTTGCTTTCGGCAGCCACCTGCAAAACTCTATCGCAACGCGTATCGCCACATATCTGCACTTTATCGCCCAGTTCGATGCCGGTGAGCAATTCGGCCGAAAGCTGGTTCTGCACAAAAAACTGATCGAAGCCTTTCAACATCCGACGAAAAAAAGCCGAACCGAGCGGCCAAAAATAGCGTTGCGAAGGACGGAAAATGCCCGAAATCAGATAAGCCGGAATATGATGACGACGCAGACAACGCAAATAGTTGGGCCACAAATCGTACTTCACGAAAAAGGCGGCTTGCGGATGCACCAACTGATAAAAGCGTTTCACGGCAAAAGGCGTATCGAAAGGCAAATAACAAACCACATCGGCCTGCTGATAATCTTTGCGCACTTCGTAGCCCGAAGGAGAATAGAAACTCAGCACAATCTTATGCGTGGGATACTGACGGCGCAAGGCTTCGATAAGCGGACGACCTTGTTCAAACTCGCCCAAAGAAGACACATGCATCCAAAAGCAAGCATCGTCGGAAGAGATTTTCTCCTCCAACAAACGAAATGTCTGCTTCTGCCCTACCACCATCTTGGCAGCTTTCTTATGAAAGAGCGCTACCAGACGGAACAGCCACACATATATTTGAAAAAAGATGCTGTACATTATCCCAACACTTCCACACAACGACGCAGACGCTGCAAAGTTTCAGCCTTGCCAATCAAACGGGTAATGTCGAAAATATGAGGGCCTTTGCCTTCGCCCACCAAAGCCAGACGGAAAGCATTCATAGGCACACCCATTCCGTAAGCTTTTTCTTCGCACCAAGCAGCCACTTTAGCTTCGAGAGCGGCCATATCGCTGAAATCGTCGGCTTGGAGAATAGCTTCGAGTTCGCCCATCTGCATGGCAGAAACATCTTTCCATCGTTTAGACACCGTCTTTTCGTCGTAAGACTGAGGCGCCTGGAAGAAATAGGCAGCATTGGCCCAGAATTCGTGCAAGAAATTCATACGACCTTTCACCAAAGCCAACACTTCTGCCACATAAGCCTGGGTAGTTTCAATGCCTTTGGCTTGCAGTTCGGGCAAGAGTGTAGCAGCCAGTTCCATATTGTCTTTCAGCAACATATACTGATGATTGAACCACTTTCCTTTTTCGTAGTCGAACTTGGCGCCGGCCTTGCTGCAACGCTGAATATTGAAAGCCTGAATGAGTTCGTCCATGCTAAACATTTCCTGTTCGGTACCGGGATTCCAGCCCAAAAGCGCCAAGAAATTGATCACAGCTTCGGGGAAATAACCGGCTTCGCGATAACCTTTGCTGATATCGCCACTAACGGGATCTTTCCAATCCAAGGGAAAAACAGGGAAATTCAGACGATCGCCGTCACGCTTAGAGAGTTTGCCTTTGCCGTCGGGTTTAAGCAAGAGAGGCAAATGCGCAAATTGAGGCATGGTATCTTCCCATCCGAAAGCACGATACAAGAGAATATGCAAAGGCGTCGAGGGCAACCATTCTTCGCCACGAATCACATGCGACACTTCCATCAAATGATCGTCTACCACATTGGCAAGGTGATAAGTGGGCAATTGGTCGGCACTCTTGTAGAGCACTTTATCGTCGAGCACATCCGATTTGTAATGCACTTCGCCACGAATCATATCGTTGATTTCGATCAATTGATCGGGATCGATTTTGAAACGAACAGTATACACATCGCCTCTCTCCAAACGAGCTTGCACTTCTTCGGCGCTCAGGCTCAAAGAGTTGTTCATTTGCATACGGGTATGTGCATCGTATTGGAAGTTGGCATTTTCGGCACGCTTGGCATCGAGTTCGGCAGCTGTATCGAAAGCATAGTAAGCCTTGCCTTTGGCCAGAAGTTCGTCCACGTAACGCTTGTAGATATCACGACGTTCCGACTGACGATAAGGTCCGTAATTTCCACCGAAACCTACGCCTTCATCAAATTTGATGCCCAACCAGGTAAGACCTTCCACAATGTAGTCTTCTGCGCCGGGCACAAAACGTTTGCTGTCGGTGTCTTCGATACGAAGTATCATATCGCCACCCAAATTCTTGGCAAAGAGATAATTATATAATGCGGTACGTACACCTCCGATATGCAAAGCACCCGTAGGACTGGGCGCAAAACGCACGCGAACTTTTCTTGTTGCTGACATAGCTATTTTATTTTGATTACCTTATTTATAAATGAAAGTGCAAAAGTACATTATTTTTTCTTACTTTTAGCCACTTTTTTCAAAACAGCAAAGAGATGATTAAAAAAGCATTCAAACTGATACTTTTCGCTTTGGCCGCGGCCATTATCGTATATGTTTATCCCCGTGAAGGCCGTTTCCGTTATCAATTTCAGGAAGGCAAACCCTGGCGCTACGGATTGCTCACCGCGCCCTACAATTTTTCCATTTACAAAGCTGAAGCTCAATTCGTTGCAGAGCAAGACAGCGCCTTGAAACAATATCATCCTTATTTGCAGCAAAACAGCGAAGTGCTGCCCCAGACTTTGGAAAAACTAGCGGAAGATTATCAGCAAGTGCTGCGCATCATGGTGCCGGAAAGATATTTGGAATATCTCAACGAACAACTCAGTCTGATTTATCATGCCGGTATCATTTCGGCCGAAGAACTTTCTCAATTGGAAAAAGAAGGCCATCAAACGGTGAGCGTACGCATCGACAATATCGGAGAAACCCGCGACATCACCTCTTTGTTTACGGCTAAAAAAGCCTACGAAGCGCTTTTGAGCAACCTACCCCGCAACATCAACAAAAACGTACTGATACGCGATTGTCATATCGAAAATTATTTGCACGAAAACTGCGCGTACGACAAAACCACCTCGCAACGTGTTAAAGAAGAACTACTTAGCAGCGTTTCACGAACCCAAGGCATGGTACAACGCGGCGAACGCATCATCGACCAGGGCGAGATTGTGAATCATGAAACTTTCCTAAAACTGGATTCTTTCCGCCGTCAGGCAGAGAAACGCAACGACCAAAGTGGTGGCAATTGGGTACTATTGGGACAAATTCTTTGGGTAGCTTTAGCCATGTCGATGCTGGCTATTTATCTCTACAAAGTCCGCCCGCAAATCTATGCCAAAACCAGCGACATCGTCTTCATCCTGATACTGGTGGTAACGCTTTGCCTGCTCAGTGCCTTGATTATCCGCAACGACCAATTACTGAACATTTACATGGTGCCATTCGCCATCATCACGATATTGGTTACCACCTTTTTCGATTCGCGCACAGCCTTTTACGCTTACATGATTACCATTCTTATCTGTGCGCCCATTTCGCATTTCCCCTTTGAATTCCTGATGTTGCAGCTGGCCGTGGGTGTTATCAGCATCCTCACCTTGAAACGACTCACCCAACGCTCTCAGCTCATTTTCAATATCTTGTGGATTTTGGCCATGTATTGCATTGCCTACACCAGCATTTCGCTCATGCAGGAAGGCAGCCTCAGCCAGATACAATGGAAAATGTATGTTTCCTTCATCATCAACGCGGTATTGCTTTTCAGTTCGTATCTGCTTATCTATCTCTTCGAGTGGATGTTCGGCTATATCTCGGATGTTACTTTGGTAGAATTGGCCAATATCAATTCGAAACTGCTGCGTGAATTTTCGGAAAGCTGTCCCGGCTCGTTCCAACACTCTCTGCAAGTATCCAACTTGGCTTCGGCCGCTGCGCAATCCATCAACGCAAATGCCCAATTGGTGCGTACCGGTGCGCTTTACCACGATTTAGGAAAGATGGCTACTCCTTCGTATTACACCGAAAATCAAAGCGATGGAAGCAATCCTCTGTTGAATCTGCCCATGGAAGAAGCAGCCAAAATAATTACCGACCACGTGCCCAACGGTTTGAAAATCGCCTCGCAACATCGTCTGCCGAAAGTTATCAAAGACTTTATCCTCACCCATCATGGGGCTTCGTCGGCACGCTATTTCTACACCTTATATAAAAATGAGCATCCGGACCAGGAAGTGCCCGAAGGCTTTTTCTATCCCGGCCCGGATCCTTTTTCTAAGGAAACGGCTATACTTATGATGGCCGATACCATCGAGGCAGCATCAAGAAGCATGAAAGTTTATTCCGATGAAAGCATTTCCAATTTGGTGGAATCGCTTATCGATGCTCAATTCAACGAAGGACGTTACAAACATGTACCTATCACTTTCCAGGAATTGGAGCTGATAAAAGAAGTTTTCAAAGATAAACTTAGAAGCATCTATCACGCCCGCATCGCCTACCCTAAGGCGAATGCCTGATTATTTCTTTTTACCAACATGCTTGGCTACCACTTCTTTCATGTGATCGCCACGCAAATCACGTTCGATAATGGTGCCGTCGGGGCCAAAAAGAATGATATGAGGAATACCGCCGATACCGTATAAGTCGGTAGGAATGCTTTGTGCATCAACAATCTGATTCCAAACGATACCCAATTCTTTGGCAGCTTTCAGAGAAGCTTCGCGCTGATCCCATACAGCCACACCCAAGACGTCGAATTTAGGACCATGGTATTTTTGGTAAATTTCAGCAATGATGGGAATTTCTCTACGACAAGGACCACACCAGCTTGCCCAAAAATCCACGAGGATGTATTTGCCTTTGCCTACATAATCAGACAATTTGGCATCGCTACCATCCAGATTACCTCCGGGAATGGTGAAGTCGGTAAACATCTTGCCGGCCACGGTATTCTTCACAGCTTCATTGCGAACAACGAAAGCCTTGATGGGAGCAAAGTTCTTGCTTTCTTCGCTGGCAACAGCCAAAAGTTGATCGAACAAGTCGCCTTTGGGTTGAGCTGCCCAAAGCGTGAACCACAAAGCATAAGTACCATACAGATTGTCGGCATTGGCTTTCAGAATAGGCAAGGTGAAATCGCTGGCCATTTGTTGCCATTGTTCTTCGGTGGCAGCAGCCGACATCAAAGTGTACATTTCGGTGAGATAAGTGTGCACCGAGTCGTTCAAAGCGGTACCGCTAACAGCCATCACATCGTGATCTACCGTCATGTTGCCCTTTTCCAAAATGAAACGAACCGCCGGACGACCAAACTTAATTTGGCAAATGGCATTTTCAGTAGCCTTGCCTCTGAATACGTAGCTATCGCCTTTTACTACAGCAGAATCGAGCACATCACCCGTATTCATATCGCTGAGGTACAATACCTGATCGTGCCAAGTTGAATCTGGCAACTGACCGCTGATCTGGTACTTAAAACTGCCATTGGCTTGGCAAGAAGTCAAAGTCATCATCAAGATGCCCAAGACGTAAACGATTGATTTTTTCATATTATTTTGATTTAAATTATTTGGTTTTCTACAAAAATCGAGCCAAACATCATATCACACGATTCTGCGGACGACCTTCCAAAAAAGCCTTGACATTGTCGGTGGCGATGCGAATCAAAGTAGCACGCGCCTCTTGCGTAGCCCAAGCAATATGCGGACTGATATAACAATTGGCAGCGCTGAGCAAAGGATTATCTGCTTTGGGCGGTTCCGTACTCAAAACATCCACGGCGGCAGCAGCGATTCGACCCTCGTTCAAAGCATCGGCCAAAGCCTGTTCGTCTACCAAAGGACCACGACCACTATTGATGAAAATAGCCGTCGGCTTCATCTGAGCCAAACTATCTCGGTTGATAAAGGCGGCGGTTTCTTCGTTAAGCGGGCAATGCAGACTCAGCACATCGCTTTGCGCAAAAAGCTCATCCTTCGACACTTTAAGCAACTGATGCTGCGACACTTCTTGTGGAAACATTAAAGCCAGTTGCGCTTCGCTTTTCGAGGTGAAAGCCAGCACCTTCATACCAAAAGCCAAAGCAATGCGCGCCACAGCCGTTCCCGTATTTCCCAAACCGACGATACCCATGCTTTTGCCGGCCAGTTGATGCAAAGTGCCAGCCGTAAACATAAAGTCGGGCGAATTCACCCAGGCTCCTTGATGCACCATGTCACTGTGACGCTGTATCTGATGCGTGATGTTCAATAAATGAGCAAACACCGTCTGCGCCACCGAGTAAGTGCTGTAGGCCGGAATATTGGTCACCACGATGCCGCGGGCCTTGGCCGCCTGTAAATCTACCACATTGTAGCCGGTTGCCAACACACCTATATACTGAAGCTTAGGCAATTGCGCTATCTTTTCGGCATCGAGAATGGTTTTGTTGGTGAGCACAATTTCGGCATCGGCAGCGCGCGTCACCACTTCTTGGGGAAGTGTGCGGGGATAAGTCGCGAGCGGAGCGAGCGACGCCAATTCATCCCAGGACAAATCGCCAGGATTGGCCGTATATGCATCCAATATACAGATTTTCATCGTTTCTGGATAAGGGTCATGAATTCTTCGCGCGTCTTGGCTTCCTTAAAGATACCGGTAAAATCGGAGGTAACGGTGATAGAGTTCTGTTTTTCCACGCCACGCATCTGCATACACAAATGTTGCGCCTCAATCACCACCATCACGCCAAGCGGATTCAGCGTTTCCTGAATACATTCCTTGATTTGCGTGGTCATGCGTTCTTGAATCTGCAAACGACGAGCAAAAATTTCCACCACGCGAGCCACCTTGCTCAAACCGGTAATATGCTTGTTGGGAATATAAGCCACATGCGCTTTGCCGTAAAAAGGCAACATGTGATGTTCGCAAAGCGAATAAAAATCGATATCCTTCACGATAACCATCTGACGATATTCTTCGTGAAACATAGCCGAGCGCAACACTTCCTGCGGATCTTGTTCGTAACCCTTGGTTAGAAACTGCATCGCTTTCGCCACACGAGTAGGCGTCTTGAGCAAACCTTCGCGCGTGTCGTCTTCGCCCAAGAGCGTGAGTATTGCCTGATAATGTTCGGCCAAAGCCGCTTGTTTTTCCTCGGCCGACATCTTTCCGATTACATCTTTGTCTATCATAAAGGCAGATTAATGGTTTCTCTGACAATGGACATTTCACGACCAAAGGCGAAAGTTTTTCTGAATTCCACCAATTTGGCATAAGCATCTTCGTAGGTCTGGAAATCACCTACGCGAACGCGCCAGAAAGGAGCCTGATAACGCACATAAGAAGTCATTTCGGGCAAAGCCTGCTTGATGGCCGTTTCGCGACGGAAAGCTTCTGTCTTGGCCGTCTGCTGATTGTTGCTCGAAAAAACCTGAATACGATAACCCATCATCTGCAGACAAGGATGATTGTGCACGATGACAATATTTTCGGGAACATTCACACCGGGCTGACCCAAGAGAGCAAGTATCGCCGAATCCTGCACGAGGGTCACTTTGGCTTGATTTTCCGCCTGTTGCGTCAAACTTTCGATAAAAGTGCGCTGCTGCAGACTATCTTCCGGCAAGAGTTCTTGCGAAGGCAACTCCACTTGCGCCGACAAGCCCAAACATGTCATCAAGGCCACGATGGCCAGATATAATTTCTTCATCGGAATAAAAAAAGATGAAAACAGACTCCGCAGGAAATAATTTTCCCGATAGAGTCTGTCCGTATGATTATCTGCTAAAATTAGAGCGTTTCCAACACAGCGTTGGTCTTGCGCACAGCTTCAGCACTCTTTTCAAACAAAGCGTTTTCTTCTTCGTTCAATTTGAAGTCGATAACTTCTTCCCAACCGTTGCGACCCAAGCGAACAGGAACACCGATACAGATATCGTTCTGACCATATTCACCTTCGAGGTAAACGCAGCAAGGAACAATGCGCTTTTGGTCGTGCAAAATGCTTTCTACCACGAAGGCAGCAGCAGCACCGGGAGCATACCAAGCAGAAGTACCCAACATTTTGGTCAAGGTAGCACCACCCACCATGGTATCGGCAGCAACCTTATCCAAAGTTTCCTTGTCGAGGAACTGGCTAACGGGAACACCCTTGTAAGTAGCCAAACGAGTCAAAGGAATCATGGTAGTATCACCGTGACCACCAATAACGGTAGCTTCGATGTCGTTGAGGTTAGCACCATTCAAAGCTTCAGACAAATAAGTTTTGAAGCGTGAGCTATCGAGCGCACCACCCATACCGATAATACGATGACGATCCAAACCGGTAGATTTTACGGTAAGATAAGTCATGGTATCCAGAGGATTGCTCACCATCACCAAGATAGCATTGGGAGAATATTCCAATACATTGGCAACTACACTCTTAACGATACCGGCATTTACACCGATCAATTCTTCGCGGGTCATACCGGGTTTACGGGGAACACCGGAAGTTACCACTACAACATCAGAGTTGGCAGTTTTACTGTAATCGTTGGTAACACCATACAATTTGGTATCCATCGTCAACAAGCAAGAAGCTTGTTTCATATCCAAAGCTTTGCCTTCGGGAAGACCTTCCTTAATATCGAGCAAAACTACTTCGTCGGCTATTTCTCTACAAGCCAACACATTGGCAGCGGTAGCACCCACATTGCCTACACCAATAACGGTTACTTTTGACATAATTATTTTAATTAATTGAAATTCCCAAAAATGGACTGCAAAGATAGTGAAAGGTGAGAGCAAATAAAACAAGCTTGCTTGATTTTTTTTTTGCCGAACCGCATCCTATCTTCTGTAAAGTAGTGAAAGGTGAGTGCAAATAAAACAAGCTTGCTTGATTTTTTTTGCCGAACCGCATCCTATCTTCTGTAAAGATAGTGAAAGGTGAGCGCAAATAAAACAAGCTTGCTTGATTTTTTTTTGCCGAACCGCATCCTATCTTCTAAAAATCATTTGCCCGCGGCCACCAATTCTTCGTACATCAATGAAGCCCAGATGAATGGACCCACCGCTTTATTGTCGTTGTCGCGAAGAACAGTTTCGTTGATATAATAATCGAAGGTACCGCTACGCATTTGCTTGCCACCCAAACCGGCGCCGGCGCAACAATCAGTGATAGAGATAGTTCCGTCTTCATTTACTTTCACGAAACAATCCACAAACTTGCGATACCAATCCATAGCCTTGAAGGTGTATTTTTCATCCAAAACACCCAACTTGATAGCTTTCAGGAAACCATAAACAAACATGATAGAACCGGTCGATTCCAAGTAATTACCTTTACGATGAGGACATTCCAGCACCTGATACCACATTTTGGTTTTATGATCTTGGTATTTGGGCAAGGTATAAAGATAAATATCCTGGAAAATCTTTACCACTTGGTCGCGGCTTTCACCTTCGGGCAAAAATTCCAAAGCATCGATCATACCCATCACGTACCAACCCAAGCCGCGGCCCCAACAATGCGCCGACTGACCTGTTTCAGGATTGCACCAGAACATCGATTTGCTTTCGTCCCAACCATGACGATACACTTGCGTAGCAGGATCGTAGGTATGCTCACCCACTACAATGAACTGACGGGCCACATCTTCGAAATAAGCAGCCTGCTGCTCGGCGGGAATAAACTGATGCACATATTCAGCATAATAAGGAGCGCCCATATACAAACCATCCAACCACATCTGATGCGGATAAACCTGTTTGTGCCAGAAACCGCTGTCTTGCGTACGCGGATGCGACATCAACTGAGAAAAGAGCGTATCCATCGCAATTTTATAGCGAGCCTCGCCATGACGTTCGTACATATCGAAAAGCATCTTGCCGGGACAAACATGGTCGATATTGTAGTTAGAAAGTTTATAGCTGGTGATGATGCCTTTTTCGTCGATCATCGTGTCGATATAATGCTTGGTGTAGTTCCAGAAACGTTCGTCGCCGGTGGCGGTGGTCAAGTCCATGAAAGCCAGCATCTCGATACTCGAAGTGTAGTTCCATCTGAGCTTTCCGTTCATTTCATCCAGATAAGTACCGTCGGGAATACGCTGCATTTCGCTTTCAGCCATCCAAACCGACAAAGGTTTCTGAGGATTATTCCACAATTTTTCCGAAGATTTTTTAGGCTGACAACCCATCAAAACGAGTGCCGAAAGCGCCAGGATTACATAATTTCTTTTCATTGTCTTAGGTATTTTCTTAGATAATAACGCGCAAATATACAACAAAGAAACGAGCCTGAATAACAGCCCGAGGAAATATCATCAAAATCTTTGCGCAATCGTGGCATTTGGCTACATTTGCGGCGAAAATACCTGTCAGTTTTTCATGAAAGTTTTTTGCATAGAGAGCGGCTATTTTTCAACCGACGGCGGCGCCATGTTCGGCATTATGTCGCGCAAAATCTGGTCGGGAAAATATCCGGTGGATGATGAGAACCGTTGTCCGCTGGCCATGCGCTGTTTTTTCATTGATTTTGGCCAACGCAAAGTTATTTTCGACACCGGCGTCGGACAGAAACCCATCGGCATGGATTATTATCGCTTTCATCATGTGATAGACATTCGTCAGGCTTTGGCCGAAAAAGGATATCAACCCGAAGACGTCACCGATGTGGTGCTGAGTCATTTGCATTTCGACCATTGCGGCGGTTGTACTTTTCTCGATGAAAAGGGCGACATTCAGATTACCTTCCCCAATGCCAAACACTGGACCACGCTGGCGCAATGGCAAAATTCCTTGCAACCCGGCCCCTGGGAAGGCGACGCTTATCTGCGCGAAAATCTGCAAGCCGTCGATGAAGCAGGTTTGCTGCAAAAACTCGAACTCGACGACGAGGGCATCGAAATCTTTCCCGGACTGCAACTGAAAAAAGCCCAAGGCCACACCTTCGACCAGTTGGTGGCTTTTGCCCAAACCGATCAGGGCAATTTCTGCATTTCCGGAGACGTGGTGCCCATGTGTCTGCATATCAATGCCGCTTGCATCGCCGCCATCGACAATCATGCAGCTTTGGCTGTCACGGAAAAAGCCCAGATACTGCAAGAAGCCTTCCAACAAAACTGCCACATGGTATTCTATCACGACGCCGTTACCGCTTACGCCAGCCTGCGACAAATGGGCAGACATATTTCGGCGGGCGTCAAATATCCATCAACCAATCAGACACTCAGATGATAGTCACAGACGAGGCAAAAGCCATGGACTTGGCCTGCATGGCCGGACAGATATTGCTGGAAAACGGAGCCGAGCTGTCGCGTGTAGAAGAGACGATGAACCGCATCGCCGACCATTATGGCGTGGAAACCAGACAATTCTACTTGCTCACCAATGGAATCTTTTCCACCAGCGGCGGACGTTACGCCAAAGTAAATCCCATTCCCGTCAAAGGTTCGCAATTCGATAAAGTGGAGGCCGTCAGCCAATTGTCGCGCGACATCGTAGCAGGTAAATACAGCATCGAAGAAGCCGTTGAAAAGCTCGAAGAAATCAAGAACATGAAGCGCTTGCCCAAGTGGAAAGTAATTTTGGCAGCCGGTTTCGGTAGCGCCGCTTTCAGTTTGCTCTTCGGAGGCAATTTCCACGACGCCCTTGTAGCCTTGTTTGCCGGTTGGGCACTTTATATTTTTGTCGCCTTTGTGGGCAACGCTCATTTATCGAAAATATTCTGCAACAGCGTGGGCAGTTTCATCGCAGCTTTCGTCTGCTTTTTGGGGTTCCATTTCGAAATAGGTCATCACCTGAGCCAAATGATTATCGGCGCCGTGATGCCGCTTATTCCCGGGGTTCCCTTCGTGAACGGTATCCGCGACCTGACCAACGGCGATTATCTTTCCGGACTGATCCGCATGATGGACGCCATCCTTATTTTTATATGTATAGCTTTCGGTGTCAGCCTTGCGCTGATTATCGGTAACGAGTGTATAGGAGGCGTGGTGTTATGATTACCTGGAATGAAATGTTTATACAAGTACTGGCCGGCTTTATTGGTACTTATGCTTTTTCGCTCACTTACAGCGTTTCCGCCCGTCACTATTTCTTTGCCGGACTAACGGGCGCCATCGGCTGGGCCGCTTACCTTTTCTTCTTGAAAATTATCGGTTATAGTGTGGTGACATCCACTTTCTTCAGCACCCTTTTCATCGCCACTTCGGCCCGATGTTTCGCCGTATGGAGACGTTGTCCTTCGATGATTTTCCTGATTCCCGGACTCTTCCCCATCGTGCCGGGAGCCGGTATTTATTGGTCGTTCTATTACTTGTTCGTGAACAATCTGGATAAATCGCTCGACTTTGGTTTATTGGCCATCAAATCGGCCTTGGCCATCGTGTTAGGCATCGTATTGATCCACGAAATTCCGCATAAGACCTTCAAGATTTTCAAAGTATTCCATCGTTTTTCGAAAGAAAAGATAGATTGATTATGAGTTTCATCCGCTACGAGTTTCCCTTGGTTGAAGTCTTGCCCGATATGGCGCAGACTTGCGATTATCTGCATCTGACACAAGATGACGACGATCCTGCGTTTGCTTTTGTCAAACTAAGACATCAATCCTTGCAACAAGACTATCGCAGCATCGGTGGTTACAGCGTGCACAAAATAAGGGAAGTAAAAGTAGCGCAAGGCGAAGTGATATTGGAAGAAGGTGTTTTGCAATGCGGTCGTCAAGTGGCTGCTTACCTGAAAGATAGCGACTATGCTGCACTTTTCGTTTGCACGGCTGGCGCTATTTTCACTGAACTTACCCGCACCCACACCCAAAACGACGAACAACTGGAAGCTTACCTCACCGATGCGCTGGGTTCACTGGCCGTGGAAAATGCCATGGATCGCATCCAGGCCCTGCTCGAAGAAAAATGTCAGGCTCGCGGATGGAACATCACCAATCGTTATAGTCCGGGTTATTGCAACTGGCCGCTCGTCGACCAACGCCCGCTCTTTGCCATGATTGGCGAAAATCCCACGGGCGTCAGTCTGAACGATTCTTGCCTGATGTCGCCCATCAAATCGGTGAGCGGAATCATCGGTTTAGGCCCGAACAGCAAGAAACGTCCTTATGGTTGCGCCATCTGCCAGAACAAGACCTGCATTTATCGTCGCCTGGTTCAGAACAGCTGAAGATAATAGGTAGCGCCTATCGTTACGGAAAGACTATTGGCATGATTATTGGCAGCCAAAGCTGTATGCAGACGCAGACTTTCCACATCTTCCAGCGGATAATAGTTGAGCAAGAGTCCGCCGAAAAGATAATCCTTGTCCATCAACGCCAGCGAGCCGGGTAAAAAGCCGCTCATATCCAGACCACCCAATATACCTCTGCCGCTACGATTGCTTTCCCATCCGCCTTTCAGCATCACATCGAAGCGATCGTTGATATCGTAGCTAAGCGAGCCAATCAGGCTGATTTCTTCGTTGAAAATACTTTTAACATCATAGCTGCGAGCCACGCATTCGAAAGCCACTTCCAGCTCGTCGAAAGTAAAACGATTGCCCAAAGAAAGCATATAGATTCGACCTTTCGCATCCGAGTTTGTCACATCCTTGTATTCCAATACATTGGCCGACCACAAAGGCTGGAAGAATTCGTATTCACCGCTCCAGAAAAGCGAATAGGCAAATAGCCCGCTGTTGTTGTATTCACCAAAAGGAGAAACACTTACTTGTGCAGCAAGATAGGTATTTTCTTCATCGTTGGTGTAGCCCAGCGTCAAGCCCCAATTGTAAGTAAAAAAGTTGTTCCACACCGTCGAACTTAGGTTGGGACAAACATCGTAGTCGTAGGCATCCTGCTCGACGCTTCCGGTCAAAATACCTTGCTTTCCAAGGCTGATATCGAAGTTGCCAAAATAGGCGGTGATATACGCCCAATCGAGCCAGTTGGCGTCGTCGCTGCGCAAAGTATTCTGATAAAGTGCAAGCGGTTCGGCAGAAAGCCAGTGATTCATCACCGAATAGGAAAAACTTTCGCCCAATTCGCCTTCAAACAAAGTATAAAGCGATGAATTTCCCCAATCGAAAGATTGATTTCCACCTATATAAGGATTCGCCTCCACGCGAGGAACCACCAAAAGAGAATGCTCATTTTCGCGGGCAAAAGCCACGAGTGTCATCAGAAAAAGAGAGAACAATACGAATGTTTTTTTCATGTGTTAAAGCTTATTCTTGTTGATTAATATTTTCGTCGGCAAAGGTATCGCTTCGCTTTTTTCGAGGAAATCCCCATTAATGGTTAATTGTGCTTTTCCCCGTCAATCCTTCGCCGAGCACTTGCACGATTCTTATTTTTTGTTGTATTTTTGGAATCGCAATTTTGAGATTCATTTAAAATGATACGACTATGAAAAATTTTGTTTACAACATTCCTACCAAGGTATATTTCGGCAAAGATCAATTGTGCCATCTGGCTGAAAGTCTGAGTGTTTACGGCAAGCGCGTGTTGCTCACCTACGGCGGTGGTTCTATCAAGAAAGTGGGCCTTTACGACACTGTGATGAAAGAATTGAACGCAGGCGGTTTCCAGGTTTTCGAACTTTCCGGCATCGAACCCAATCCCCGTATCGACTCGGTGAGAAAAGGCGCACAACTCTGCAAGGACGAAAACATCGATGTTATCTTGGCAGTAGGCGGCGGTTCCACCTTGGATGCCAGTAAATGGATGGCTGCCGGCGCTTGCGTAGATCACGATCCATGGGATTTCTTCCAGTCGCCTCGCAAACCTTTGAACGGTGCGTTGCCTTTGGTTACCATCCTGACTCTTTCGGCCACCGGTAGCGAAATGGACGGCGGCGGCGTTATCAGCAATCCCGAAACCAACGACAAAATGGGCCGCATGGAAGACATTCTCTATCCGCGTGTTTCTTTCCTGGATCCTTGCAACACCTTCACCGTAAGTCCTTATCAGACAGCTTGTGGCGCAGCCGATATCCTTTCACACATTATCGAAGAATACTTCAATGCCGAAGAAGGCAACCTTTTCATGATAGACAGCATCATGGAAGCTTTGATGAAAACCGTGGTAAAATATGCGCCTATCGCTTTGGCCCAACCTGACAATTACGAAGCTCGCGCCAACTTGATGTGGGCGTCTTCTTGGGCTATCAACGGATTTATCAAGGCCGGTAAAACCACCGCATGGAGTTGTCATCCCATGGAACATCAATTGTCTGCCTATTACGATATTACCCACGGACTTGGCTTGGCCATCCTCACTCCGCGCTGGATGAAACATTGCATGAAGGCTCTGCCCGAAACCACGCAAAAGTTTGCCGAATTTGCGGTGAATGTATTCGATGTAGATAAAAATCTTCCCGCCGCAGAAGCCGCTTTGGCCGGTGTAGCCGCTTTGGAAAAATTCCTCTTCGAAGACTTGAAGCTCACTTCCAACCTGACCGACCTGAACATCGGACGCGAACATTTCGCCGACATGGCACAAAAGGCGGTTGAAGGTGGCACCATGAAAGCTTACGTTGCCCTTTCGTCCGACGATGTGGCAGACATTTACGAAGCTTGTTTATAATTATCCCTCAGAGATAACGCGATGAGAACTATTCGCAAAGCAAATTTGGACGACTGTGCACTGATTCGTACGCTGGCTTGCATCTGTTTTCCGGACACTTACGAAAAAATCCTGGAAGAAGATCAAATCGACTACATGATGGATTGGATGTACAGTCTGCCTTCTTTGCGTCAGCAAATGCAAGAAGGACATCAATATTATTTGGTGTACGAAGATGATGATCCGGTGGGCTATGCTTCCTTTCAGCAAGAAGACGAAGATTTGTTCCATCTGCAAAAGATTTATCTCTTGCCCGAAGTGCAAGGTTCGGGTTTGGGCAGTTATCTTTTCAAACATATTATTCGAGAAATCAAGACTTTGCATCCCGCACCCTGTCGATTGGAACTGAACGTCAACCGACAAAATAAGGCTGTAAAGTTTTACGAAAAAATGGGCATGAAAAAAGATCGTCAGGGAGATTTTCCCATCGGCGAAGGCTTTTACATGAACGACTATATAATGACTATTTCCATTTGATATGACCAACGAGGAAATCAAAAGCATCAAAGCGCTGATGAAGCGAGAAGTGGTGTTGGCCATGGGCTGCACCGAACCGGTTGCCGTAGCACTTACCGTGGCCAAAGCGCGCGAAACTTTCGGCCAAATGCCTGAAAAAGTAGAAGTGTTGCTCAGCAAGAATATTTTCAAGAATGCCATGGGCGTAGGCATTCCCGGAACGGGGATGATTGGCTTGCCCATCGCCATTGCCATGGGGCTTGTGTCCGGCAAGAGCGAACGCGGTCTGGAAGTGCTCGACTTGAGCAGCGACGAGATTCAGGCGGCCAAATCGTGGTTGGAATCGCATAGCGCAGCCATCAGCATCGCTTTGAAAGATACCTCGGAAAAGCTCTACGTGGAATGTATCTGTCGCAGCGGCGATGCTTATTCGAAAGCCGTGGTGGCGCAACAGCACACGCGTTTTGTTCATATCGAAAAAGACGGCGAAGTTATCTTGCACAAAGCCTTGACTGCCAATTCCATCATCACGCAGGTGAACGCTCCCACGCTGAATGCCCGCAAGGTCTTCGATTTTGCCACGCAAACCCCGCTCGAAGAATTGGAATTCATTCTGGAAACCATTCCTTATAATGTGGAAGCCGCCTTGGAAGGCATGAAAGGTTACGGCCTTTCTACCGGTAAAATCTTGATGCGTAGCGCCGGTTGCGACATCGTGCACAATGTGATTGCCAAAACTGTGGCCGCCGCCGACGCACGTATGGATGGTTGTACCAAGCCGGTTTATAGCAATTCGGGCAGCGGCAACCAAGGAATCACTTGTACCTTAGCCATTTACGAATACGCCAGCCGCAAAAACATCGAACAAGAAAAGATGACGCGCGCGCTCATTATGAGTCACTTGTTCTCCATCTACATCAAACAGGGCATCGGCCGATTGTCGGCGCTTTGCGGCATTGTGAATGCATCTATCGGTGTGGCCGCGGGCATTTGTTATTTGCAAGACGGCAGTTTCGAGCAGATTTGTTTCGCCATCAAGAACATGATCAACACTTTGGCGGGCATGGCTTGCGACGGCGCCAAACCGAGTTGTTCGCTGAAAATCACCACCGGACTTTACTCGGCCTTTGTCACCTCGGAACTCGCGCTCAACAACAAAGTGGTGGAACACACCGACGGACTTTCGGAAAACGACATCGACCGCAGCATTGCCAACATCGGCCGTCTGGGCCACGACGGCATGAACGAAACCGACGACGTCATCCTCGACATCATGACCCACAAGCAGTTGTAGGAAATCCTGTAAGAAGTTGACAAGCTTCTGATAGTCCCAAAACATCTCAGGTACGCTGTTCAAAACTAAACCTCCTTTCTGAGCCTCAGAGAGGAGTTTTTTTATATTCGCGGAAAAGCTTAAACAGCGGAAAACGATTTTGCGTCGGCAAAGATTAAGCTATGTGCTCGATAGAACTTCAAGCAAGAAACTCGCGCATAATTATGTTAATTTATTTTTAACTAATTAATATCTTTTCAAATAAAAGGCTTTATATTTGCGTCACTAAATCTTGAATAACCATGAAACATTTTTTGAAGAATAATATCGACATACCTAAAGGTAATAGCAAAGATGACATCAAACAGCGAGAACTCATTATCCGTCAATTTTATCAAAAATGGAAAGAAGACAATCCGTCGCAACGCAAGTTCAACCTATCGTTGAAAGATTTCATCAATATCAGAATGATTTCATCGTGGAGACTAGCGAACATGCCGCCAAGAGATATCTTTCAACGTTGGCCGTATTACAACTTGATGCTATATTAACCGGAGCCCAAACACTTGCCATCACTCGCCCCAAAAAAGAAAATAAGAATCAGCAATCATTTGAAAGGATGATGATTATGACTTATCCTCTACCTAGTATTGGCATAGCAAAAATGACTGTAGGGGTACGCCGACTGAGCAAAGAAAAAGTACAATACTGCATTACTGCCATTTCGGGAAACGACATAAAAAAAGCACCTCATGAATGAGATGCTTGCCCCTTGTGCGTGAGGGAGTTTTACACTTTCGTGTGATGCGATGCGGGCGGGGACTTTGCACTACCCATTACATCGTCCACTCACGACTAATCTTTTCTTGCCGGCAAAGATACTGCAAGAAATCCTCCACGCAAGCACTTTGCCGCAAAAAATTTCGACGAATATTTCGGCTCGCAGGGCCAATGGTGCAAGTCTCGGCTGCCCGCTCGCCGCGTAAGGCAAGCCTGTCGCAGGCTCGTTACAAGTGAGAGAGTGCACTTATTTTGGATAAATTCTGGCAAAACGCTCGGCGCTTCGTGCGCAGTTTTCCGCTCAGGGCGCGAGTTACGGGCAGACAACGCGAATGGCACGACCGCTGGTTTGGATGGCGTCGTAATCGATGGCGTCGGCGTGTAAAACCCTGATACCGTTGATGTAAAGTTGCTCGATGCCGAACGAACGTTCCTGGTCGGGTTGCGCCTCGCGCAAAGCAGTTTCGTTGAACACGGTGATATCGGCAAAATAGCCTTCCTTCAGGTATCCTCTGTCTTTGATGGCATAACGATCGGCCACCGCGCCGCTCATTTTTCGGATGGTCTGAGGCATGGTATCGCCGCTACCGCAAAGCGAAAATTTCAAGAATTTCGGGAAACAATCGTAAATGGCAGGATTTTGCACACCATGATCTTCCACCCAAGCATCGGTCATGTACAAGCAAAGATCGTCTTTCGACAATTCGCTGACAATTTCGGGCGTACTATAGGGCCCCATATTTATACGACCCTGAAAATGACTCAGTTCGCACAAATCGAGATAGGCATCCAAGCAAGATTTCCCCATTTCTTTGGCAATTTGCGCCACACTTTTTCCTTCGTATTGTTCGTAGCCCTCGCCAATGTAGGCAATCTGAATATCGTCCCAACCAAAACCAAGCAGCACGATAGTTGCAGCCACCAACACACCCAGTTTCAATCGATGGAACCAATGACGTTTCTGCTTGGACGTCAAAGCCTGATACCAAGCGGGCAACACCACGGTAATAACCGACACACCAAGCAGTTCGCTATAAATATCGAAGCCCACATCTACGCCTTCATTTTTCAAACGATGAATAATATCCATCAGTTCTTTTTTGCAGCGAAACGAACGTCTTCCCACAAAAATGGCATGAGAATATTGCAATTTCAATTTCGTTCCCTTGGCAATTTCCACCAGTTCGTCCATTGCGCGAAGCAAATGCGGACGGCCCAAAAGCGGATAAGTCATCGACACGGCCGAGCATGCGCGCGGATGCACCGTGAGCGGACACTGGTATTTTTCGCAAAGTTTCGCCACCGCTTTCAGTTCGTCAATGCCAGCGTAAATACCCGGTTCATACATCAATCCGAGCGAAAGGCCACAAGCGCCTTCTTGCAAAGCCTGCTCCATAATGTCCAACATTTGTTGCAATTCCTTCGACGTCAAAGGACGATTTTCATAGCCGGAAACGCTCGCTCTGGCCGTACAATGTCCGGCAAGCACAGCCAAGTTGCAGGGCATATTTCTATCTACCGCCTCGAAAAACGACGACACAGTGGGATAACGCCCTGTGGTTGATTGATAGCCAAACAATCCGGCGCCCAATTTATCTGCATGAGGAGTGTCGACCTCGAAGCCTGGCGCCGAGATACCGCAATTGCCCGCCACAAAGGAGCTAATTCCTTGACGGATAAATGGTTCGAAATATTTTGCAGGGTGCTTCTTGATAGCAAACCAATCGTTGTGTGAATGGGCATCGATAAAACCAGGCGACACCGACAGCCCTTCCACGTCGACAACTTCCCAAGTTTCTTCGGCTTCAATAGCCGGCGCAATCTTCGCGATTTTATCTCCATCTATCAAAATATCAGCCTTATACGGCTCCGAGCCTGTACCATCGTAAAGCAGGCCATTCTTCAACAGCTTCATCCTCTATATATTTAGTTGGCGGCAAAGATAACATTTATCACCACAAAACAAAAGTACCCTCCCAACATCCAGTCGGAAAGGTACTATTTATATTCAACGTCGCAGTCGGCGCCGCAGATTAAGCCTTAAACAAGGTTTGCCCAAGCTTTGGAGAAGGTTTGAGATGTGGTGGCGACGAGTCCGAGTCCGAAGGGAGCGTACTGAAGTACGTGACCGAGGGCGAGAACGAAGCCAACGCGGCAGATCGATGCTTATTCGCAACAATTTTCCACACAAGAGAACTAAGCGGAAAGAAGCGTTGAGATGTCGTGGTGGCGAGTTCGAGCCTGACGGGAGCGTACTTTGGGTACGTGACCGAAGGCGAGAACGAAGCCGGCGCGGCAGATCGATGCTTATTTACACTTAGTCGGCGCCGCAGATTAAGCCTTATACACAGCTTGAAACAAGCGTTAAGGAAGCGTTGAGATGTCGCGGCCGCGAGCTTGAGAGCGACGGGAGTTTACTATAGTAAATGACCGAGCTCGAAAGCGAAGCGGGCGCGGCAGATCAATGCTTATTTAACGCTTGGAAGAAGGCGTCGATGTTGGCGAAGGGCACTTCCGGTGGTAAATCGCATCCCGAAGAAAGCACGAAGTTGTTGTAAGGCTTCATCTTTTCGAGAAGAGCAGAAGTTTCTTCTAAAACTTTTTCGGGAGTAGCCTGCTTGAAAACAGAAACAGGATCGAGGTTACCCATCACGAGAATAGAAGAAGGCACTTCAGACATCACTTGCTCCATATCAATCATGTTACCAAAATGGAGAGCGCGAGCGCCACTGGCAATCATGGAATTGGTGCAATGTCCGGTGTTACCGCAATTGTGAAGAACCAAGGTAAAGTTATCGTCTTGAACAGCATCCACCACACGCTTCACATATTGGGTAGAAAATTGCATAGCATCTTCGTCGGAGAGAAGACCGGAAGCAGGTTCGGCCATCATTACACCAGCCACACCCGTTTTCTTGATAGCTTGACAATAGTTGATAATGAAGGTAGTACACTTATCGAGAAGAAGATGCATGGCATCGGGCTCGATGTAAATGCCCATCATAATTTCGTTCATATCGTAGAGACGACCTGCCAAAGAGAAAGGACCGATACAACCGGCAAAAACAGGACGATCGGTGATATTTCGGGCAGAAAGCATGTTGGCCATCAGATATTGCGGAACACGACCGGCAGACAAAGAAGGAATCTGCAAAGCTTCAATTTCTTCGGCAGAAGAAAGCAAACGTCCACTAACAGAAGGAATTTCGTCTTCGGGCATCACAATGGGTGCACCGAAAGCCTCAGCTTCAACCGTCAAGTCCATAATGAGCGTACTAGCTGCCGAAGGATATTTTTCAGACAAAGCCTTAACAGCTTGATAATGAACTTGTCCGTTGCTGACAGCGTCCACTACCTTTTTACCAATGAGTTCGATACCCGGATGGGTCATAATAGGAACAGCCACCACCTCGGGTTGCTGCATCATGTCTTCAATCCATTTACGCATAATTATTTTTCTTTTTATCAATTATCAACATCAAGCGCCATAAGCTTTACCATCGCGAGGCAAGAAAATCTGCAAGCAAAGCCAAGCTGCCACGTAAGCCAAACCGGCAATCATAAAGACAACAAGGTAACTTCCGGTCCATTCCAGAATGTTTCCGACGAAAGAAGATGCCAGCACGCCGCCGACAGAACCGCAGAAACCGGCCAAAGAAGTGAGCGTTGCCACCATGTTTTTAGGATAATAATCGGAAACGAGGGTGTAGATATTGGAAGCCCATCCTTGGTGAGCGAAACAAGCCAAAGATATGAGCGCAATAGCAATCCACAAAGATTTTGCGTAGGCCAAAGAGATAACGGGAACCACGCAGAGCGCGCAAACCAGCATCGCGGCCTTACGAGAGAAGGGAACGCTGCAGCCGCGTTTGATAAGCAATGACGACAATCCGCCACCGGCCACACCGCCGAACGCCGCGAAAGTATAAATAACAATCAAAGCCCATTGCATTTGCGAAAGATCCACGCCGTGCGTCTTGTTCAAAAAGTCGGGAGCCCAGAAAAGGAAGAACCACCAAACCCAGTCGCAAACGAAGCGCGAAAGACAAATACCGATGGTGCCTTTAAATTTGAGCAACTGACTCCAAGCGATTTTTTCTTTCTTGGTTTCTTCTTCCACGCCGTCTTGGTTGATATGGTCGAATTCACTCTTCTTCAGGCCTTTGGCATCTTTCGGAAGTTTATACATAGGCACCCAGAAAGCCATCCAGATAAAGCCGAGCAAACCGGTCACGATAAAAGCCCATTGCCAACCCCATTTCAAAGTAACGGCGGTAACGATAATGGGTGCCACCACGGCTCCGATATTACTTCCCGAGTTGAAAATACCTGTAGCCAAAGCGCGTTCTTTCTTGGGAAACCATTCTGCGGTAGCTTTCACAGCCGAGGGGAAGTTGGCCGATTCGCCGATACCCAACATAAAACGAGCCAAACCAAAGCCGAAAGCACCACGAGCTGCTGCATGGAAACAGCCTGCCAAACTCCAGATGGCAATAGAAATGGCGTAAGTGATGCGCGTGCCGTATTTATCGATAAGGCGTCCCACGAAGAGCAAGCCCAATGCATAAGCAGCCTGGAATGCCGACACGATATAACCATAACCGGCTTCTGTAATTCCCAAATCGTCAGCGATGTAGGGCTTGAGCATCCCCAGTACCTGACGGTCGATATAGTTGATGGTGGTAGCGAAAAACAGCAAGGCCACCACACGCCAACGATAGTTACCAATTTTATTTACTGACATATTTCATGAATTTTATCGTACAACATAGCTTGTTCGGCGGGCGTTTCACAATAGGTTACCACGATGAGTTTCATGCCGGGTTTCCAAAGTTCACGCACCTTCTGAAGCACCAATTCGGCCGAACCAACAATTCTGGTATTCAACACGATACCGGTATTTGCGAAAGTATCGGCATAACCTTCGGTGGGATTGGCGCCCGGGTCGGTAGCCAAAGAGAAAGCGCCATCGGCCATGCGCAGATTTTCGATGCCGGCCACCAATTCTTTCTTGCCCGACCAATTGCCGCAACTATGGAAAACCGTACCTCCGAAAGCGTTACCCAATTTCACCATGGCGGGCAAACAAAGATCGGCATACAAATCGGGCGAAAGCATGGTCATACTGTCGTCGCTGAGGCCCAGGCCGTTAAATACGCGCGAAGACGAGAAACCGTGTCCGGGTTTTACCAAAGCATCGCCAATCATTTCCTGCTGAATGCGCGTATAATCGATGGTGAGATCGGCCACGCGGTCCATGGCTTGCAGAATCTGTTCGGGCTCCAGGCAGAAATCCAGATAGAACTGACAAGTATCGATAATGTTGCTCAGATTGTTCAAAGGAGATTGCAAATCGCAATAGGAAATAGGCAGACGTCCTTTGGTTTTATCGAGGAAATATTCCAACATTTCCAGATTGTGACGACCTTCGGGCGTTTCGCGAACAGCCTTGTATGGAGCATCCAGAAATTCTTTGGTAGACGCGAATTTTCCTTCGATGGCGGGAGCTTGTCCTTCGGCCCACACATAGGGGAAACCGAAAGCCGTGGCCACTACGCCCAAGCCGTACCAAGGTTCCAGAAAGTTGGGAACATCGGCTTTGAATTTCATACTTTCCTGCAAAGCGCCCAATTGCCAAGCCAGTGAAGCCTGCATATCGCGACAACCAGAGGAGAAAACTTCCGCCACGCGCATTCGGCGATACACCAGCACGCCCGACGAACTTTCCGTAAAGGCCTTACATCTTTCGTTCAAGCTTGCTTCGTACTCCGCATAGCGTTCAATATCAAACTGTTCCGGCTTGATTGCCGTTACTTTCGTAGCCTGTGAATCGGCCAAATTTCCATTGAAAACGTCTTTCATTGTTCTGTTAAAAAATCTTGCAAGTATAAGAAATGCTTTTGATTTTATCAAGACTTATTTTTCTTGGCTTTTCTTGAAAAACTGACTATCTTAGCCGCCACTAACAATTTATCACTTTTTAACAACAATGACTCACAGAGAACGATTTTTTGCTACGCTGAGAAGAGAAAAAGTGGATCGTCCTGCCAGTTGGTTGGGCCTGCCCGTTCCCGGAGCTCTTCCCAAACTATTCGAATATTTCAAGGTTGATAATGTGGATGCACTCAAACGCCTTATCGACGACGATGTTTATCCCATTCCTGTTCCTTACGACAATCCTCCCACGAACGATATTGGTTGTTCTTTGGCCTTTGCCAAAGGCGGCGAAGGCGGCGCTCAGGACGAACGTACCCTGACGGCTCCCGGATTTTTCGAAGACATGACCGACCCGGCTTTGGTGGAAACTTTCCCTTGGCCCGATCCCGAACAGCATATCGATTTCAACAAGGCCCGCGAATTAGCTAAAAATGCGCCCGAAGACATGGCCCGCATGGGTATTATGTGGGCTGCCCATTTCCAGGATGCTTGCTCTGCCTTCGGTATGGAAAATGCTTTGATGACGATGTTTATGGCGCCTGAAATGTTCCAGGCCGTTATCGACCGTATCACCAAGTTCTATCTGGATTGTGGCGAAATTTTCTACGAAGCCACCAAAGGTTATCTGGATGCCGTGCTTATCGGTAACGACTTCGGTAGCCAGACCGGTTTGATGGTTGGTCCCGACGAATTGCGTCAGTTTGTATTCCCCGGCACGAAGAAATTGGTGGATCAAGCCAAGAGTTACGGACTGGCCGTGGTGCATCATTCATGCGGATCTATCTATCCCGTCATCGACGACCTGTTCGACTTAGGCATCGACATCATCCATCCCATTCAGGCGAAAGCCAAAGATATGCAGGCCGAGAAATTGTCTGTCGATTTTGCCGGCAAAGGTTGTTTCTTCGGTGGCATCGACGCTCAGCATCTTTTGGTAAATGGCACGCCCGAAGAAGTGGCTGCCGACGTTCGTCGCGTTCGCAAAGCCTTCCCCACCGGACTTATTTTCTCGCCCAGTCACGAAGCTATTTTGCCCGACATCAATCCCGCCAACATTGAAGCTTTATTCAAAACGCTTCACGAAGAATAATCATCAAATTATCAGAATATTATGAAACGTTACGGACAAGTTATCGCCGTCAAACCGGAAAAGCTGGAAGAATACAAACGTCTTCATGCCAATGCATGGCCCGGCGTACTGAAAATGATTAGCGACTGTAACATCCAGAATTACAGCATTTATTACAAGGATGGTTTGCTGTTCAGTTATTACGAATACGTCGGCAACGACTACGAAGCCGATATGGCCAAAATGGCTGCCGACGAAGAAACCCAACGTTGGTGGGATGTCTGCAAACCTTGTCAACAACCGCTCGACACCCGCGCCGAAGGCGAATGGTGGGCCGACATGGAAGAAGTATTTCACTATTAATTGTTTACATTATGTCGATGTTTAAAAATAACAAGGGAGTCAATTATCTGATTCCCTTCCTGTTGATTGCCACATTGTATTTGCTCTGGGGGCTGGCCCACGGCATGTTGGACGTTCTTAACAAACATTTCCAGGAAACTTTCGATATGACCAAAGCCCAATCGGGTTTTGTACAATTCTCAGTATATATCGGTTATTTCATCATGTCGTTGCCGGCCGGTTTCATCATGAAGAAAGCCGGTTACAAACGCGGATTGATGATAGGTTTGCTTATTTTCGCTTTCGGTTCGCTGCTCTTTATTCCGGCCAGCTACATTCATTCGCCCTATCCTTTCTTTGTAGCGCTGTTTATCCTGGCTTGCGGTTTGTGTATCATTGAAAATGGTGCGCATCCTTGTGCCACAGGCATGGGTCCCGAAGAATTTGCCGAACAACGTATCAACTATGCCGCCGCCTTCAATGGTGTGGGTTGGATAGTCGGTCCACTGTTGGGCACCGCGCTCATTCTGAACGGAACGGGCAGCAACTTCGATTTGGCCAAGCCTTACATCATCGTAGCCGCATTGGTAATTTTGGTTGCCATCGTCATGATTTTCATTAAGTTGCCTGAAGCCGAAATGGAAGCCGACCAAAAAGAAAGCGCCATCGAAGCGGGCACCGAAACCGGTTCTATTTGGGAACACAAACTCTTTATTTTCGCACTGATAGCCCAATTCCTTTATGTGGGTGCGCAAACGGGCGTGGGCAGTTTCTTCATCAATTACGCCGTCGAAACCGATCCCAGCATGAGCAACGAAACGGCCGGTTATCTTTTGGCTTTCGGTTGCATGGGCATGTTCTTCGTTGGACGTATGTTGAGCGGATTCATCATGAAATGGATTAAGCCGGCACAGTTGCTGAGCATTTTCGGTTTGTTGGGAACGCTTTGCATGATTTTGGTGCTGATGAAAATGGGACGCGCTTCTTTCATCGGTCTGTTCCTGAGCTATTTCTTCATGGCTCCGATGTTCCCCACCATTTTCGCTTTAGGCGTAAAAGGCATGGGCTCGCACACCAAACAAGCCTCTTCACTGTTGGTGATGTGTATCGTGGGCGGCGCCGTCTTCCCCATCTGCATGGGCGCGTTGGGACAAGACAACATGGCACTCGGATTTATTCTGCCTTTGATTTCTTTCGCCTACATCGCAGCTTTCGGTGTTATGCACGCCATCGACGGAAAAAAGACAAAAAGCATCCGATAAATTCCATCGAAATAGCTTGCTTTTCGTTCTCAGTAACATTACTTTTGCAGCTCTTTACAAGAACCCATTATAACAAGTATGATACAATTCTTTAAAACCAAAGAAAACAGTATCCTGGCCGTCGAATGCAGTCAGGCTTTCAGCGCCAAGGATATTGAGAAACTGACTTGGCTCTTCAGCGGAGCTCAAGCCTTGGAAGAAACTTCTCTGGAAGGCATTTTTATCGGTCCTCGTCGCGAAATGATTACGCCTTGGAGTACCAATGCCGTAGAAATCACCATCAACTTAGGTTTGAGCGGTATTTCCCGTATAGAAGAGTATTTTCCTGTTGCCAGCGCCGATGCTGAGCACGACCCCATGCTTCAACGCGTTTACAAAGGCTTGAATCAGGAAATTTTCACCATCGACAAAGAAGCCGATCCCATCGTTTACATCGAAGACATTGCTGCTTACAACTTGCAGGAAGGTTTGGCTTTGAGTCAGCAGGAAATCGATTATCTGAACAGTGTTGCCGCTAAGCTTGGCCGTTCGCTTACCGATAGCGAAGTTTTCGGTTTCTCTCAGGTAAACTCTGAACACTGCCGTCACAAAATCTTCAACGGTATTTATATCATTGACGGAGAAGAAAAGCCCAGTTCGCTTTTCAAACTTATCAAGAAAACTTCCGAAATGAATCCCAATCGTTTGGTATCGGCTTACAAGGATAATGTTGCCTTCAACGAAGGTCCCGTTATCGAACAGTTCGCTCCTGCCACCAACGACAAGTCGGATTATTTCGAAATCAAGGATATTCAATCGGTTATCTCTCTGAAAGCCGAAACCCACAACTTCCCCACTACCGTAGAACCTTTCAATGGTGCTGCTACCGGTACCGGTGGTGAAATCCGTGACCGTCTGGGTGGAGGTAAAGCTTCGCTTCCTATCGCGGGTACAGCTGTCTACATGACTTCTTATCCCCGCAACAAAAAAGACCACGCTTGCGAAAATGGCATGAAGGAACGTTCATGGCTCTATCAGACGCCCGAACAGATTCTTATCAAGGCTTCGAATGGTGCCAGCGACTTCGGTAATAAGTTTGGTCAGCCGCTTATCTGTGGTTCTTTGCTCACTTTCGAACACGAAGAAAACGACAAGAAATTCGCTTACGACAAGGTGATCATGTTGGCCGGCGGTGTTGGCTTCGGTAACAAGAAAGATGCCATCAAGGGCGAACCTAAACCCGGACAGAAGATTGTTATCATGGGTGGCGACAACTACCGCATCGGTATGGGTGGTGGCGCCGTATCTTCTGTAGAAACCGGTCAATATTCAAACGCTATCGAGCTGAATGCCGTTCAACGCGCCAACCCCGAAATGCAGAAACGCGTTTCTAATGTTATCCGCGCCATGGCCGAAGCCGAAACCAACCCCATTATTTCTATCCACGACCACGGTGCAGGCGGTCACTTGAACTGCTTGTCGGAATTGGTAGAAGCCACCGGTGGTAAAATCGACATGGATGCACTGCCCGTTGGCGATCCCACTTTGTCGGCCAAGGAAATCATCGGTAACGAAAGTCAGGAACGTATGGGCTTGGTGGTGGACGAAAAAGACATCGACTTGCTCAGAACCATCGCCGAACGCGAACGCGCTCCTTTCTATGTTGTGGGTGAAACCACCGGCGATATGCAATTCGTTTTCGAAAACAAACAAGGAGAACATCCTATCAATATCGCTTTGGAAGACATGTTCGGTAAACCGCCGCGCACTGTTATCACCGACCACAGCGTAGAAGAAAGCTATACAGCTCCCAAATACGATCAGGAACAACTAGAAACTTACCTCAAGGATGTGCTTCAGCTCGAAGCCGTTGCTTGTAAGGATTGGCTCACCAACAAGGTAGACCGTTCTGTAACCGGTAAAGTGGCCCGTCAGCAATGCGCCGGCGACATTCAATTGCCCGTTTGCGACTTGGGTGTGGTTGCGCTCGACTATCGTGGTAAAGCCGGTATCGCTACTTCTATCGGTCACGCACCTCAAGCCGCTTTGGCCGACCCTGCAGCAGGTTCTGTTTTGGCCATCGCCGAATCTTTGACCAACATTGTTTGGGCACCGCTGAGCGAACAATTGAAGAGCGTTTCTCTTTCTGCCAACTGGATGTGGCCTTGCAAGAACGAAGGTGAAGATGCCCGTTTGTACAAAGCTGTTCAAGCTGCCAGCGATTTCGCTATCTCTTTGGGTATCAACATTCCTACGGGTAAAGACTCTTTGTCAATGACGCAGAAATATGGTCAGGACAAGGTATTCTCTCCCGGCACCGTTATCATCTCGGCTGGTGCAGAAGTTTCTGATATCAAGAAGGTTATCACTCCTGTTTTGAGTCAGCACAGAAATTATCCGCTTTACTATATCGACTTCTCTGCCGACGATTTGAAACTTGGTGGTTCGGCTTTGGCTCAGTCGTTGAACAAGATTGGTCAGGATGTTCCTTGTGTTAAGGATGCCGATTACTTCAAACGTGCTTTCAATGCCGTTCAAACAATGGTAGATAAAGGTATGTTGGCTGCTGGTCACGACGTTTCTGCCGGTGGTTTGGTTACCGCTTTGCTGGAAATGTGCTTCCCCAACACCCACGGAGGTTTGAACATCTGTTTGGACGAAATGGCCGCTGCCATGGGCGCCGAAGACGATTTGGTAAAAGTATTGTTCGCCGAAAATCCTGCTGTTTTGGTTCAAGCCAAGAACGCTGCCGAAGCAGAAGCTTTGATGAGCGAAGCCGGTTTGCGTTACTTCCGTTTGGGTAATGTTTCCGGTGAACGCAAACTCAGCATCGTGGCTCAAGAAGAAGTTTTCAAATTCGATATCGACGTATTGCGCGACATTTGGTACGAACCTTCTTACCTGCTCGAACGCAAGCAAGCCGCAGGCAATTGTCCCGAAGAACGTTTCAACAACTATAAGAACCAACCTCTGTTGATGCAATTCAATGCCGACTTCAGCGGAAAATTGGCTCAATACGGCATCAGCGCCGACCGTCGTCAGAAGAGTGGCGTGAAGGCTGCCATCATCCGTGAAAAGGGCGTGAACGGCGACCGCGAAATGGCTTACAGCTTGTATTTGGCCGGCTTCGATGTAAAAGACGTTCACATGACCGACTTGATGTCAGGACGCGAAACTTTGGAAGACATCAACATGATTGTTTTCGTGGGTGGTTTCTCTAACTCTGACGTACTTGGTTCTGCCAAGGGTTGGGCCGGTGGCTTCCTCTTCAACGAAACTGCCAAGAAAACTTTGGACGCATTCTATCAACGTAAGGACACTTTGAGTTTGGGTATCTGTAACGGTTGTCAGTGTATGGTAGCTTTGGGTCTGCTTTATCCCGAACACGCACAACAACCCGAAATGTTGCACAACAACTCGCACAAGTTTGAATCTGAATTCGTTAGCTTGCAAATTCCCGAAAACCATTCTGTTATGTTCAAGTCTTTGTCTGGCAGCAAATTGGGTGTTTGGGTAGCTCACGGTGAAGGAAAGTTCAACTTGCCCTATAGCGAAGATCAATATCATATCGTGGCTAAGTACAACTACAGCGCTTATCCTGCCAACCCCAATGGTTCGGCTTACGATTGTGCTGCTATCTGCTCGGCCGATGGTCGCCACTTGGCAATGATGCCTCACTTGGAAAGAGCTATCTTCCCCTGGCAATGGGCTCAGTATCCCGAAGATCGTCTGCACAACGACGAAGTTTCTCCTTGGATCGAAGCCTTTGTCAATGCTCGTGAATGGATTGAAAAACAATAATATCCAATACTCGCAAGGAATGCCCGGAGAAATAGTTCTTCGGGCATTTTTTATTTGGCAAGATATTTGCAAGAAGTATTTCAGAGTTTCTCGTTTTGCTTTGCACCGGCTTTTGGCTTTCGAGCAGAGAATTCTTAATATTTATTAAATTTCGGAAGAGGCTTGTTATGTTTTATGACAAGAGACGTTATTCCATTGTAGATTGAAGAGATACATGACGACAACAGAGTTCAATAAAGTGATCATCCCGCTAAAGGATTCGATATTCCGTTATGCCCTGAGTATTCTGGGCAACGAAATGGATGCCGAAGACATGTTGCAGGATACTTACTCAAAACTCTGGAGCATGCGCGAAAGTTTGGACAAATTTGAAAATCTGGACGCTTACGTGCTGAGAATGGTCAGAAACATGTGTATCGACAAACTGCGCAGAGAGCGTTTGCACGAAGATAAGTTGGAAGATGCTTTTGTAGACAATGGAGAACTCGTTTCCGGACAGGGCGAAGATCTCAGAGACATGGAAGCCATCGTCAAGAAATTGATTAGCCAACTGCCTGAAAAAGCGCGCACGGTGATTCATCTTCGCGACGTAGAAGGTTACGAAATGGAGGAAATTGCCGACATAGTGGGTGATGATGTTGCCACGCTTAGGGTGACACTTTCCCGCGCCAGAAAAACCATTAGAGAAAGAACTATTAAAATAATGAACTATGGCCTATAACGAAGAACTCGACATCAGAATGTTGTTGGAACGCTATATGGAAGCCGAATGCAGCTTGGAAGAAGAAGCTCGTTTGAAAGCCTATTTCAACCAAAAACAGGACATTCCTGCCGACTTGATTTATGCCAAGGCGATGTTCTGCACTTTCCAAAACATGAAGCAGACCAAGAGCCCGCAAAACAGCACTTTTGTTGCATTCGAACAGCCAAAGAAACATCGCGTATTCCTAAGCAGAATCGCTTCAATGGCAGCCTCGCTGATTATTGGTGTAGTGGTAGGAGGAAGCATCGCGCTTGTCAATCAGCACCGCGAAGAGATTCTTTCGGCCGAGCATCATCGCAAGAGCGAACAATTCAACAATATGCTGCATGGCAACAAACATCAGGCGCCGAGGGTTTACGGCTACATCAACGGACAACCCATCACCGATGTTCATGAAGCTTGTTATCGAGGAGCCATGTCGTTGAAAACCATGGGTGTACAAATGAACAAACCCAGTCACGCCTTAGCCGGATTCGAAATACAAAAGGCCGGATTGACAAGCACAAGCAATTATCAACAAAAATAAAAAAAGCGCGCATGAAAAAATTATTACTCAGTATATTAGGTATCGGCCTGTGTTTTGGCAGCCTCAGCGCTGTCGAGCCTGGCGATATTAGCGACAACGATTCATCAACCTTGAATAGCATTGTGGAGATTACGCCTAACAAAGATCGCAATGCTATCCTGCTGAAAGTGGGCGACATTGAGTTGCAGATTTCCAACAACAAAGGGAGAAAAGAAAGGACCGAAAAACAACCTGAATCGAAGAAAAACATTTGCCGTATTCATAAATACGACGGCAGGTTTGCACTCATCGAGCTGGGAGTCAATCAATTTGTCGATCCAAACTACAGCAGCTATACCATTGGAACACCCGAATTCTTGGATCTTGATGTAGGCAGATCCGTGCAGGTTAACATTACGCTGCTGGAATTCGGGGCTTCCATGGGCAAAAACGACCTTGTCGGCTTGTCCAGCGGTCTGCAACTGATGTGCAACAACTATGTATTTGCCGACGACAATGTCACTATCTCGAGCGGCAGCGGCCGTATCGAAGCCGACCGATTGGTGGCGCAACCTTGCAAGAAATCGAAAATGACCACTTTCGGCGTAGGTGTTCCTCTGGCGCTGGATGTCAATTTGGGTGATTTTTATCTATCGGGTGGCGCATGGGCCGAAGTGATATTGGAAAGTTACACCAAAACCAAATATCCCAAGATAAAAGACAACCTTCGTTATGTAAATCCTTTGCAATACGGATTATTCGCCAAAGTTGGCTACAACAATATGTATTTCTACGGCAATTATGCCTTGAGCGAAGTCTTCGAAGCCGGCAAAGGCCCTATCACCAACACAGCTTGCATCGGCATCGGATTGCTAATTAAATAAACAAAACAACACTCATTATGAAGCGATTATATCTCTTGTTAGTATTATGCTTGCCGCTGCAGATGATGGCGCAGGAAAACAACGCCTTTTTGAAGTTTTTCCAAACTTTTACGGGCGAAGAAGGCTACACCACCATCAATATTTCATCAGAATTGTTGCGCACCATGATGGTGGTTGTGGACGAAGACGAGGAAGATGAACTGGCGCAACTGGTCAATACCATCAATGCTGTGCGCATCGTGATTTGTCAGACAACAAACACCAAAGATTACGAAAACGCCTTGGATAAACTCTTGCAACAAGTGCCTTACTCGCAAATATCTTCCATCAACGAAAGTGGTCAGAAAACCGAATTCTATCAATTGAAGAAGGACAACAAAATTCTGGAATTCATGATGATATCGCGAGGCAGAAACGACAATACGGTGATTAATATTTCTGGAGATATCAACGTAGAAAAAATATCAAAATTATCTCAGTTCGGTTTCCCGCAAGCCGACACACTCTCCATTACACCTTAATGAAAGACGCACATAAAACCAAATCTATACCATTATTAGCATAGACTCTCTTCATAAATCTCTATCAATAGAACTTTCTTAAAAAGTTAGTTACAGAACCGCCACAGAAGTGATTCCGGGGCGGTTTTTCATTTCCCCAAGTGTGCATAAGCGCTGATCTGCAGCGTCCGCTTCGGCTCGTCCTAAGTCACGTACTTCAGTACGCTCCTGTCGTCCTCGCCTCGCGGGCGCAGCATCTCAGCACTTCTTCACACTTGAGTTGAAGACGTGCCGAACGAATGTAAGAAGGATGGGCAAAAGAAACGAGCCGGTGGCAAGACTACATCGAGCCGAAATAGAGGCAGAGTATACCAAGCAATACGCCCAAAAGCAAGAGAGCTTTCTCCTTGATATTCTTTTCTTTAAGGAAGAACGCGCCAGCCAGGAAAGGCACAATCACACCCGAACGACGAATGGGCGACACCACCGAAATAAGTGAATCGGGAATACTGAGCGCGTAAAAATACAAGAAGTCGGAGGCGCAAAGAAAGAGCGACAACAGCACGATACTCCATCGCCATTGGAAACCGCCCAAACTGGCTATTCCATTGACGGGCGCTTGTTTTGCCGCCAATTTGCGTTGATGTCGGATATAGAAAAACATCACAGGAATCATCAGGAAAATCTGATAAGCGGTGTACCAGAACTGCACTGCCATACGGTCGAAACGACGCATCATGTATTTGTCGTAAAGGCCGCTCACCGCGCCGGTAAGAATGGCTGCCAACAGACACCAGATCCATTTGTTGTGCGCAAAGGAAATGCCTTCTTTTTCACCCACACGAGAATAAAAAACCAAGCAAGTGAGCGCCACGATAGCCCCTGTCCATTGCCAAGCATTCATACGTTCTCCGAAGACGATAAACGCGCCCACCAACACAAACATGGGTTGCGTTGCTTTGATAGGCGCCGCAATGGTGATGGGCAAACCTTTAATCGCATAATAAGCTAAAGTCCACGACAAGAGCACAATACACGACTTAAGCAAGACATAGAAATGTTCTACGCCGCTGAGTTGTCCCACATACAATAACGAGCCGGACATCATGTCGGGACAAAAGCGCGACAACAAAAAAGCAGGAAAGAAAGCCAAGGTACAACAAACACTGGTCAGAAACAGAACCGTGAGCACCGAATTGCCTCTTACTGCCATTTTCTTAAAGACTTCGTAACCGCCCAAAAGCAAAGCCGAAGCCACTGTACACAACAACCACATATCGTTTTATATCTTAATGTTTTCAGGATATTCCACCTCCGTTAGGAATAAGCCTTGAGGCGGCGCCGAAGTGCCTGCTGCACAACGATCTTTGCTTTCGATAATCCGACGGAAATCGTCCAGTGAAATTTTATGACGACCCACTTCGAGCATGGTTCCCACGATGGCGCGCACCATATTGCGCAAAAAACGATCGGCCTTGATGGTAAAAATCAGTTCGTCGTCCTGCACTTGCCAATGCGCTTCCATGATGCGGCAATTGTTGGTTTTCACGTCGGTATGCAATTTGCTGAAACTGGTAAAATCGATATAATCGAAGAGCGCAGCGGCGGCCTGGTTCATCGCTTCCACATCGGGACAGGAATACAGACGCGCACTATACTGACGCTTGTAAGGATTTTTCTTCAGACAAAAATGATATTGATAACGACGCGAAACAGCATCAAAACGCGCATGCGCATCAGAACGAACTTCGTATAGATCGGACACAGAAATATCGGCAGGAAACAAGGAATTCAATTTATCCAGCATCGCCTTGACATCGGCAATGGGCTGAGCCACATCGAAGTGCGCCACCATTTGCGAAGCATGCACGCCGGCATCGGTGCGACCGGCTCCCGTCAGGGAAAAATCGGGCCCGAAAAGACGCGACATACGCTCGGTCATCAACTCTTGAACCGTCACATTATTGGGCTGAATCTGCCAGCCGTGATAGGCGCCGCCGTCGTATGAAAAATGGAGAAAATATCGATGCATCCTGCTTGATAAAAATTTCTGATAATCTGTTGGAAAATCGGCTGCAAAGTTAAGGAAATTAATTGTACTTTTGTGCTTTGGTAAAAAAGCTTGTTCGGCCTTATTCATTTTCGCTTATGATAGAACGACATTTTATTCTGGAC
This sequence comes from Bacteroidales bacterium, assembly GCA_017380635.1. Taxonomy (GTDB): domain Bacteria; phylum Bacteroidota; class Bacteroidia; order Bacteroidales; family UBA1402; genus UBA1757. The sequence goes on from JAFODP010000018.1 coordinate 166,142, forward strand.
GAAGTTGATCCCGTATTGTTTTGCGGCGTCAACAATAGTCATATTCAGCTGCTTAAGGCATTGTTCCCGAAACTGAGAATTATCGCCAGAGGCAATGTCATCAAATTTTTGGGCGACGAAGCCGAAATGCAACGCTTCGAAGAGGCCGCCAAAGCGATACAAATGTACGCCAACGAATTCAATCAGCTGAGCGAAAGCAACATCACCGACATCGTGCAAGGCAAAAAGCCCGTCGAAGTAAAACAAGACAACCTCATTCTTTACGGCATGTCGGGCAAGCCCATCGTAGCCAAGACCGTCAATCAGCAGAAACTGGTGAAAGCTTACAGCGACAACGACTTGCTATTTGCCACCGGTCCCGCCGGAACAGGTAAGACTTACACCGCCATCGCCTTAGCCGTAAGAGCTTTCAAAAACAAAGAAGTGCGCAAAATCATCCTGAGCCGTCCGGCTGTAGAAGCCGGCGAAAAACTCGGATTCCTGCCCGGCGACATGAAAGATAAAATCGATCCCTATCTGCAACCGCTTTACGACGCTTTGGAAGATATGATTCCGGGCGCCAAGTTGCGCGAATACATGGACAACCGCCAGATTCAGATTGCGCCTTTGGCCTTCATGCGCGGACGCACCTTGAGCGACGCCGTGGTCATTCTGGACGAAGCACAAAACACCACCACTTCGCAGCTGAAAATGTTCCTCACACGTATGGGCATGAACACCAAGATGATCATTACCGGCGACCTGACACAGATCGACTTGCCTTCTACCGCCAAATCGGGCTTGGTGCAAGCCATGCAAATCTTGCGCAACGTAAAGGGTATCAGCCAAGTGGAATTCGACAAGCGTGACATCGTGCGACATCGTTTGGTTCAGCGCATTGTGGAAGCCTACGACGCGGCCGCCAAAGACGATCGCGAAACCAACAGAGAAAACAACGAATAATACAAAATATCATCATTATGAAAGCAGTAACTAGAACCGAATTTTCATTCGAAGGACAAAAGTCAGTGTATCATGGCAAAGTGCGTGATGTTTACAACATCGACGACGAACTCTTGGTAATGGTTGTGAGCGACCGTATCTCCGCTTTTGACGTTATCTTGCCCGAAGGTATTCCTTTCAAAGGTCAGGTTTTGAACCAGATTGCCGCACAGTTTCTGGATGCCACCCAAGACATCGTGAAGAACTGGAAAGTGGCTACACCCGACCCTATGGTTACCGTTGGTGTAAAATGTGAACCTTACGAAGTGGAAATGGTTATCCGCGGTTATCTTACCGGCCACGCTTGGAGAGAATATCGCGACGGCAAGCGCACGCTTTGCGGCGTTACTTTGCCCGAAGGCATGAAGGAAAATCAGAAATTCCCCGAACCTATCATCACGCCTACCACCAAGGCCAAAGAAGGTCATGACGAAGATATTTCGAAAGAAGAAATCATTGCTCAAGGTATTGTTTCGAAGGAAGAATACGAACAATTGGAAGCTTACACCCGCGCCATCTATCAACGTGGTAGCGAAATTGCCGCTAAGATGGGCTTGATTTTGGTTGACACCAAATACGAATTCGGTAAGAAAGACGGCGAAATCATCCTGATGGACGAAATCCATACGCCCGACTCTTCTCGTTATTTCTATGCCAAAGATTACGAAGCCGATTTCGCTGCCGGCAAAGCTCAAAAGCAATTGTCGAAGGAATTCGTTCGTCAATGGTTGATTGAAAACGGTTTCCAGGGCAAGGATGGTCAGCAAGTGCCTTACATGAGCGAAGAATATTGCAACAGCGTTACCGATCGTTACATCGAACTCTACGAACAAGTAACCGGCAAGAAATTCGAAAAGGCCGAAAGCGAAGACGTTTTGGCTCGTATCGAAAAGAACGTAAGCGACTATTTGGCATCACGTAAATAAATCGCGTAAATAATTAGCTATGAGCGATAAAAGATATCAACTCAGAGGCGTTTCCGCCGGTAAGGAAGATGTGCACAACGCCATCAAGAACATCGACAAAGGTTTGTTCCCTCAGGCTTTCTGCAAAATCATTCCCGATATTTTGGGCGGTGACGAAAACTACTGCAACATCATGCATGCCGACGGCGCCGGCACCAAGTCGTCTTTGGCTTATCTTTATTGGAAAGAAACGGGCGATTTGTCGGTATGGAAAGGCATTGCACAAGATGCACTCATCATGAACATCGACGACCTGCTTTGCGTAGGTGCCGTAGATAATATTTTGGTTTCTTCAACCATTGGCCGCAACAAACACCTCATTCCCGGTGAAGTAATTTCTGCCATCATCAACGGAACAGACGAATTGTTGGCCGAATTGCGCGAAATGGGCGTAGGCGTGTATGCTACCGGTGGCGAAACTGCCGACGTGGGCGACGTAGTGCGCACCATCATCGTGGACAGCACGGTAACTTGCCGTATGAAACGCAGCGACGTTATCGACAATGCCAATATCCAAGCAGGCGACGTGATTGTTGGTTTGGCTTCTTTCGGACAAGCCACATACGAAAAAGCATACAACGGCGGTATGGGCAGCAATGGTCTGACTTCGGCTCGTCACGATGTGTTTGCTAAATATCTGGCTGAAAAATATCCCGAAAGCTTCGACCCCAATACGCCCATGGATCTGGTGTATTCCGGCGGCCTGAAACTGACCGATGCCATCGAAGGATTGAGCGGCGTGAATGCCGGTCAGATGGTGCTTTCTCCCACGCGTACCTATGCGCCCGTGGTGAAGCAATTGCTCGACAAGATGCGCGAAAACATTCATGGTATGGTTCACTGCACCGGCGGCGCCCAGACCAAAGTGATGCATTTCGTGAAGAACAAGAAAGTGGTGAAGAACAATATGTTCCCCATTCCTCCGCTCTTCAAGACCATCCAGGAACAGTCGGGTACCGATTGGCAGGAAATGTACAAAGTGTTCAACATGGGTCATCGTCTGGAAGTTTATCTGGATGCCGAACATGCCGATCAAGTAATTGAAATTGCCAAGAGCTTCAACATCGATGCTCGCGTTATCGGTTATGTGGGCGAATCGTCACAGGGCAACCAATTGATCATCGAAAGCGAATACGGACGTTTTGAATATTAATCTATGGCTTCGAATCCGTTAATAGAAAAATTAGACTTGATTCAGACGCGTTTCGACGAAGTGGCGCAGCTCATTACGCAAAGCGACGTAATGTCCGACATGAAGCGTTATGCTAAACTCGGCAAGGAATACAAGGAACTCGATATCATCGTGAAAGCGGGCAAGGAATATCGTCAGCTGATTGCCAATATTGAGGAAGCCAAGGAAATTCTCGAAAACGAAAGCGATGCCGACATGCGCGAAATGGCCAAGGAAGAACTGGCCGCCAGCCAAGAACGTCAGCCTCAATTGGAAGAAGAAATCAAGATTCTCTTGGTGCCTGCCGACCCGCAAGACAGCAAGAATGCCATTGTGGAAATCCGTGGTGGCACGGGCGGTGACGAAGCGGCCATCTTTGCCGGCGACCTTTTCCGTATGTACAGCAAATTCTGCGAAATGAAAGGTTGGAAAACGGAAGTAACCAGCAGCAACCCGGGCACTTCGGGCGGATACAAGGAAATCATCTTCACGGTGAGCGGCGAAAACGTCTATGGCATCCTGAAATACGAATCGGGCGTACATCGCGTGCAACGTGTGCCTCAAACCGAAACCCAAGGCCGTGTACATACTTCTGCCTCTACCGTAGCCGTGCTTCCCGAAGCCGAAGAATTCGACATCGAGCTGAAGGAATCGGATGTAAAGGTGGACACTTTCTGTGCTTCAGGTCCTGGCGGACAAGGCGTTAACACTACTTATTCGGCCATTCGTCTGACGCACATTCCTACCGGTATCGTGGTACAGTGTCAGGACGAACGTTCTCAGTTGAAAAACAAGGCGCATGCTTTCCAGGAATTGCGCACGCGTATCTACAACATGGAATACCAAAAGTATCTCGACGAAATCACTTCGAAGCGTAAAACCATGGTTTCCACCGGCGACCGTTCGGCCAAGATCCGCACCTACAACTATCCGCAAGCGCGCGTTACCGACCATCGTATCAACTTGACTTTATACAATTTGAGCGCCGTTCTCGATGGCGATTTGCAAGGCATCATCGACCAACTGACCATTGCCGAAAATGCAGAACGTCTGAAAGCCAGCGACATTTAATCATTAATACTTTGCCTTATGAAAAGAAGCGATTTAATCGAAAATATCAAGCGTAAAAAATCTTTCCTCTGCGTAGGTTTGGATACCGATATCAAAAAAATCCCCGCGCATCTGTTGCAGGAAGAAGATCCTATTTTCGCATTCAACAAAGCCATCATCGATGCCACGCAAGATTTGTGCATCGCCTACAAACCCAACCTTGCTTTCTACGAAAGTATGGGTGTAAAAGGCTGGATTGCTTTCGAAAAGACGGTGAATTACATCAAAGAAAATTATCCCGACCAGTTGATTATTGCCGACGCCAAGCGCGGTGATATCGGTAACACCTCGGCCATGTATGCCCGTTCTTTCTTCGAAGAAATGGACATCGATGCCGTTACCGTTGCGCCTTATATGGGTGAAGACAGCGTGAAACCTTTCCTCGGTTACGATGGTCGTTGGGTGATTTTGCTCGCACTTACTTCCAACAAAGGCTCGATGGATTTCCAATTGACCACCGACAGCGAAGGCGAACGTCTCTTCGAAAAAGTGTTGCGCAAATCGCAGGAATGGGCCGACGAAGAAGCCATGATGTACGTGGTGGGCGCTACCCGCGGCAGTTTGTTCTCTGACATCCGTGCCATCGCTCCCAATCATTTCTTGTTGGTACCCGGCGTGGGCGCACAAGGCGGAAGTTTGAAAGAAGTGGTGGAATATGGTATGAACAAAGATTGCGGTTTGATTGTAAACAGCTCGCGTCAGATTTTGTATGCTTCTCTGGGCGAAGACTTTGCCCAAGCAGCTCGCACAGAAGCCTTAAAAGTACAGAATGAAATGCAAGCACATCTGAAACTGATTTTCTAAGCTTTCATCCCTATCGATGTCGATGAGTTCCAAACAGAAAATAATCAACGATCCGGTATTCGGGTTTATCAACCTGCCTACCGGATTTTTGTACGATTTGTACCAACATCCCTACTTGTATCGCCTCACGCGTATCATTCAGTTGGGATTATCGCAGATAGTGTATCCAGGCGCTACGCATTGTCGCTTTCAGCATATCACCGGTGCCATGTTTTTGGTAACCGAAGCCATCCGTCAATTGCGATTGAAAGGCCATGAAATCACCGATGCAGAAGCCGAAGGCCTTACTGCCGCTGTGATGCTGCACGATATCGGCCACGGACCTTTCTCGCACGTACTGGAACATTCTCTGTTTAAAGGTGTTTCGCACGAAAAAATTTCGCTTTGCCTCATGGAACGACTCAACGAGGAATTCCAAGGCAAATTGGACATCGCCATCCAAATTTTTACCAACCAATATCCCAAGCGATTTCTGCATCAGCTCATTTCCAGTCAGTTGGATGTAGATCGCTTGGATTATCTTCGTCGCGACAGTTTCTTTACCGGCGTGGTGGAAGGCAATATCGGTTCGGCACGTATCATCAAGATGCTCAATGTGGTAGACGATCATTTGGTGATTGAAGCCAAAGGCATCTACTCTATCGAAAACTTCTTGATGGCCCGTCGTCTGATGTACTGGCAAGTGTATTTGCACAAAACTTCCCTGGCTGCCGAAAGAATGTTGGAAAATATTTTGCAGCGCGCCAAAGAACTGATTGCCAAAGGAATAAATTTGCAAGCCTCGCCTTCGCTGCTGTATTTTCTGCATCAACCTTTGCAAGAAGGTGAAATCAACGAAACCGCCTTGCAACATTTCCTGCAACTCGACGACAGCGATCTCTGGCAAGCCATGAAACTTTGGCAGCATTGCGATGACGTGGTGCTTTCTACCTTGTGTCACAATCTGTTGAACCGTCGCATTTTCAAAATCGTCCTCAGCGACAAAAAGCCGAGCAAGGAACGCATTCAAAGCGATTTGAAGAACATTGCCGAACGCTTCGGCATCAGCATGGAAGAAGCCAAATACTTCACCATCAACTGCGACGTGAGCAGCAACATTTACGACAACAGCGACTACGACATCGAGATTCTGTACAACGACGGCAGCATCCGCCCCATCACCGAAGCATCAGACATTCTCAATATCGACGTGTTGTCGAAAAAGGTGAAGAAACACGCTTACGCCTACATCCGTTAAAGGATTTTCTTGACGAGACTGAACAGTTTATAAGGCATATAACGGAAAGGCAAATCTATCCACGTGCCGGTGGCAATGACGCTGCGATGATGCGAGAACACCTCGAAACTTTTGCGTCCGTGATAGGCGTTCATGCCCGAATTTCCTACGCCACCAAAAGGTGCTTTCTCGTTGGCAATGTGCATGATAACATCGTTGATGCAAGCGCCTCCGGACAAACAGCGTTGCAAGATTTCCCAAGCTTGTTTTTCCTTGCCGAAATAGTAGAAAGCCAAAGGATGTTCGCGTGCGTTGACAAATTCGATTACTTTTTCCGAGAAACTTTTGCCTTGGTCGTCGAAAGTAATCATCGGGAAAACAGGGCCAAAAATTTCTTCCTGCATCACAGCACTTTCGGGCGAAACTTCGTCGAGCAAAGTAGGTTCGATAAAGCGGCTTGCGGCCTCACATCTGCCACCATACAAGAGTTTTCCGTCCTTCAAATAGCCGCTCACGCGCTCGTAAGCCTTCTGGTTGACCATGCGCACATAATGCGGCGAAGTAGCGATATCATCTCCGTGCAAGTCCTTGATACTTTGCGCAAAAGCCTGTACAAATGCTTCTTTTACCGAAGCGTGAATCAAGAGATAATCGGGCGCGATACAAGTCTGACCGCTATTGAGCGTTTTTCCCCAGGCGATACGTTTGGCCGCCAGTTTCACATCGGCATCTTTATCGACGATACAGGGACTTTTTCCGCCTAATTCCAAGACCACGGGCGTCAGATGTTCGGCCGCGGCGCGCATCACTTCGCGACCCAAAGCCGGACTGCCGGTAAAGAAAATCAGATCGAAACGCTCGGCCAACAAAGCCTGGTTCACCTCGCGATGTCCCTGAACAATAGCAATATATCTATCGTCGAAATTTTCGCTTATCATCTCGTCCAGCACCTGCGACACATTCGGCACGTAAGGCGAAGGTTTCAGTATAGCCGTACAACCCGCGGAAATAGCTCCCACCAAAGGATTCAGCAGCAATTGCACCGGATAGTTCCAAGGCGCCATAATCAAAGTACATCCCAACGGCATGGGCTGGATAAAACTTCGCGAAGGAAACAGTTTCAATGGCGTGGGCACAGCTTGCTTTCGCGACCAACGGCGCAAATGTTTCAGATGTTGTCTGATTTCGGCATAAACAATACTGATTTCGGTAAGATAGGCTTCCTGATAGGATTTGTGCAAATCTTGCCAAAGTGCTTCGCAAAGGGGCTTTTCCCATTGTTTGAGCACCGCGAGCAAATGTTTCAGCATCTGTCGACGGAAAGAAATGGAGCGGGTTTTACCGCTGGCAAAATATTGGCGTTGTGCAGCCAAGGTTTGCGAAATGTACGATAAAGAAGTATTTTCCATAGCCTTTTATTTAGCGGAATTATTTGGACGGACGAAAGTAGTACATTTTTTACGCTTTTGTAACATCCGACCAATTTTTGCAAGGTGTTTATTTTGTTCTTCCCTTAGCTTGCACTATCTTCGCGTAATTTTAGCAATTAGAAAGATTCAAGGATAAAAACATGGAGTTTACAGCTCAACAAATCGCTGATTATCTGCAAGGTATCGTAGAAGGAGATCCCAATGTCACGGTAACCAACTTCAACAAAATTGAAGAGGGAAAACCTGGCGGTATCTCTTTTTTGGCCAATCCGAAATACACGCACTACATTTACGAATCGAAAGCTTCTATTGTATTGGTAAACAAAGATTTCGTAGCAGAGAAACCCATCAGTGCCACCTTGGTTCGCGTGGACGATGCCTACGCGTCTTTGGCCAAACTGATGCAATTGGCCGTTTCCTATAAGCCTCGCCGCAAAAAAATCGAGTGGCGCAGCCATGTAGCTTGCTCGGCAAAAATCGGCAAAGGCGTATATGTAGGCGCGTTCAGCTATATCTCCAAAAAAGCCGTCATCGGCAAGAACAGCCAGATTTATCCGCAGGTTTTTGTTGGTGAAAACGTTAAAATCGGCGAAAACTGCATCATTTATCCCGGCGTCAAGATTTATCACGACTGTATTATCGGCAACAATTGCATCTTGCATGCAGGCGTGGTGATTGGTGGCGACGGTTTCGGCTTCGCGCCGCAAGAAGACGGCAGCTACAAGAAGATTCCCCAGATGGGAAATGTCGTATTGGAAGACGATGTGGAAATCGGTGCCAACACCACCGTCGATCGTGCCACCATGGGTTCTACCATCGTTCACAAAGGCGTAAAACTCGACAACCTCAACCAGATTGCGCACAATGTGGAAGTGGGCGAAAATACGGTGATGGCAGCCATGAGCGGTATTGCCGGTTCGTCGAAAGTGGGAAAAAATTGTATCATTGCCGGACAAGTGGGCATTGCCGGACATTTGCAGATTACTGACAAAGTTACCCTGGCTGCGCAGACCGGTGTCATTTCCAATATCAGCGACAACAGCACGCCTTGGTTCGGTTCGCCCGCCATGCCCATAAAAGGCTATCTGAAGTCTTACACCTTGTTCCGCAAATTCCCTGATATCTACAAAGAATTGCAACAATTACGCAAAGAATTAAACGAATTAAAAAACAACAATAACCAATGAACAAACAACTTACGCTCAAAGATACGTTCAGCGTTTCCGGTAAAGGCTTGCACACCGGCTTGCCCATTACCGCCACTTTCCAACCGGCCCCCGAGGGAAGCGGCATTTGCTTCAAACGTGTCGATTTGGCGAATCAACCTGAAATCCGTGCCTTGGCTGAATTTGTAGAACAGACCGAAAGAGGTACCGTCTTGGTGAAAGACGGCGTTACCGTGAGCACCATCGAACACGCCTGCGCAGCGCTCTATGCCGCCGGCATCGACAATTGCATCATCGAAGTGAACGGACCGGAAGTGCCCATTCTCGACGGCAGTGCCATTGAATTCGTGAAAGGCATTCAGCAAGTGGGCACCGTGGAACAAGACGCAGAAAAAGAATATTATATCGTTCGTGAAAAAATAGAAGTGAGCGACCCCAAGACCGGCGCTTCGCTGATAGTTTTGCCTTACGACAGTTTCAGCATCACTTGTCTGATCAGCTTCAATTCGCCCATTTTGAACAACCAGTTTGCTCGTTTGGAACGCATGGAAGATTTCGGCGAAGAAATTGCTGCCTGCCGCACTTTTGTCTTCGTTCGCGAAGTGGAACTTTTACTCAAACACAACCTCATCAAGGGTGGCGACCTGGACAATGCTTTGGTTATCTACGACCAACCCATTCCACAGGAAGAGCTCGACCGCATTGCCGACATCATGAAAGTGCCGCACAAGAGCACCGAACAATTGGGCTACATCAACAACAGTCCTTTGCGTTTCGACAACGAGCCCGCCCGTCACAAACTGCTCGATCTTACCGGCGACATCGCTTTGATTGGCAAGCCTTTGAAAGGTCACATCATCGCCATGCGTCCGGGTCATAAAATCAACAACCAATTGGCGCGTCTGATTCGCACCCAAATCGAAAACAACAATTAAACAACTATGATAACAGAAAACCACGCCTTTGTGCATCCCGAAGCTCAAATCGGAGCCAACGTCATTATCGATCCTTTTGCGTATGTCGATAAGAATGTTGTCATCGGCGACGGCACGCATATCTACGCTCATGCTTGTGTTCTTTCAGGCAGCCGCATCGGCAAGAATTGCAACATTTATCACGGCGCCGTGGTGGGCGGCATTCCCCAAGACTTGAAGTTTGTTGGCGAAGACACCACTGTAGAAATTGGCGACAACAACAATATCCGCGAATTTGCCACCATCCATCGTGGTACGGCCTCGAAAGGCAAAACCGTCATCGGCAACAATTGCTTGATTATGGCTTATTGCCACGTGGCCCACGACTGCGTGCTGCACAACAACATCATCATGTCGAATGCGGTGCAGTTGGCCGGAGAAGTAGAAGTGGAAAATTTCGCCATCATCAGCGGCGGCAGCTTGGTGCATCAGTTCACGCGCATCGGCGCACATTGCATGGTGCAAGGCGGTAGCAAAATCAACAAAGACATTCCTCCTTTCAGCATCGTAGGTCGCGAACCTATTTCGTATTGCGGCATCAACTCAGTGGGGTTGCGTCGTCGTAATTTCACAGCCGAACAAATTCACAACATCCAGGATGTGTATCGTTATCTCTACCTTTCCGGAAAAAATGTGAGCGAAGCGCTTGAATCTATAAAAAATGAGCTTCCCGATACACCGGAAAGAGAAATGATTGTTAATTTTGTCAGCGCCTCCGAAAGAGGTATTGTCAAAGGTATCATTTAATTTGCTACGACTATGGTTTATCAATTCCGTATTTTTTCAGACGAAATCGATTTATTCGAACGCATTATCGAGATTGATTCAGACGCTTTGTTCAGCGATTTTCACCAAGCCATTCTGGACAGCGTAAAATATAAAAACGACGATGTAACTTCTTTCTTCCTTTGCGACGACCGCTGGGAAAAAGAGTTGGAAATCACGCTTTTGGAAATGGCACTGAATCCCGAAGAAGACACTTGGGTAATGGATAAAACTCGCTTGAGCGAATTGGTGGAAGACGAAGGTCAACGCTTGCAATACATGTTCGACTCTATCAACGAACGCGCATTGTACATCGAATTGGAAGAAATCCGTTCGGGTCATCTGGCCAAAGCCAAGTGCGTGGATGCTTCGGGCGAAGCTCCCGTTCAGCATATCGAAGAAGATTTCGACAAGACCATCCAGGCTATCCTGAAAGGTGAACAAACGGGCGGCGGTTTCGATTTGGACGGCGACTTCTATGGCGACAGCGAATACGACCAGGACGAATTCGATTTGCAAGGCTTCAACGACGATTTCTCAGACGATTTTTAAAAACTCGACGGGCGTTCCCGATATGAAAAGACTCATTGTCTTGACCGGTCCTACCGGCGTAGGAAAAACAGAACTCAGTTTGCGTTTGGCGCGCGAGCTGGGTTCTCCTATTTTTTCGTGCGACTCCAGGCAGATGTTCCGCGAGATGTCCATCGGCACAGCCAAGCCAACGGCCGAGCAATTGGCGCAAGCGCAGCATTATTTCGTCGATAATCTGTCCATTCACGATTATTACAGCGCAGCGCGCTTCGAAAGCGAAGCTTTAGCCATGCTCGAAGAGCATTTCCAAACGCACGACAATGCCTTGATGGTGGGCGGTTCCATGCTTTACATCGATGCTATCTGCAAGGGCATAGACGACATGCCCGACGTGGACGAAGACCTGCGCCGCGAACTCTTGCAACGCTACGAAGAAAAAGGACTGGACGACATTCTGGCACAATTGCGTTTGCTCGACCCCGACTACTACAACGAAGTGGACAGAAAGAACCACAAACGCGTGCTGCACGGATTGGAAATCTGTTTGATGACGGGCAAGCCTTTTTCGTCTTTCCGCCGCAAACAAGCCAAAGAACGACCTTTCGATATAGTGAAGATATGCTTGCATCGGCAGCGCGAAGAGTTGTACGCGCGCATAGATGCGCGCGTACAACTCATGATGGACGAAGGCCTGCTCGAAGAAGCACGCGCCCTTTATCCTTATCGCCATCTGAACGCACTGAAAACCGTAGGATACAGCGAACTTTTCGCTCATTTCGACGGCCATTGCAGCCTAGAAGAAGCCATCGCAAAAATCCAGTTCAACACCCATAAATACGCCCGCAAACAGCTCACTTGGTTTCGTCGTGACGGCGACTATCACTGGTTTGAGCCTACGCAAGAAAAAGACATCTTCGAATTGCTGCAACTATAAGTGTATATTTATTGATTTTGAGCTCATTTTATCGAGCAAAAGCATTACCTTTGTCTGTTTTTGAAAATTCATTTAATTTTTATCAATATTATTCCTAGTTATCATGGCAGAAAATAAAGGAAAATTGTTCTCGGAATTTCCTCCTGTTTCTACAGAACAATGGATGGAAGTGATCACCAAAGACTTGAAAGGTGCCGATTTCGAGAAAAAACTCGTTTGGAAAACCAACGAGGGATTTAAAGTACAGCCATTCTATCGCCAAGAAGATTTGAATGGATTAGAAAGCATCGATTCCTTGCCCGGCGAATTTCCCTTCGTTCGTGGTACCAAGGCCGACAACCACTGGTTGGTTCGTCAGGACATCGAAGTAGAAAACCCCCAAACCGCCAACGCCAAAGCTCTCGACGTTCTCAACAAGGGCGTTGATTCTTTGTGTTTCGTTTTCGGTGGCAAAGACTTCACTGCCGAAGATATGGCAGCTTTGCTCAAAGGCATCTACCTCGAATGTATCGAAATCAACTTCAGAAACTGCAACAAGCAAGTGTTGAACATCTTCAAATTGTTCGTTGAATATTTGAAGGCCAACAACATCAACTTGGAAAATGTAAAAGGTAGCATCAACTTCGACCCCTTCAAGCGTCCGCTTACCAAGGGTATGGAAGCCGGCGAATGGATTGAAAACGCTACTGAATTGTTGCAACTTGCCGAAGCATTGCCTCATTTCCGCGTACTTGGCGCCAACCCCGTCATGTTCAACAATGCAGGTTGCTACATCGCTCAGGAACTCGGTTTCGGTTTGGCTTATGGCCAGGCTTATCTGGATGCTTTGACCGAAAAAGGCTTCGACGCTTGCGCCGTTGCAAAACGTATCAAATTCAACTTCGGTATCAGCACCAACTACTTCATGGAAATTGCCAAGTTCCGTGCTGCTCGTATGTTGTGGGCCAAGATTGTGAAGGCTTACGGCGTTGAATGCGACTGCGCTTGCAAGATCAAGATGCACGCCACCACTTCTGAATGGAACATGTGTATCTTCGACGCTTACGTGAATATGCTCCGCACCCAGACCGAAAGTATGTCGGCTGCCATCGCCGGTGTTGATTCTCTCACCGTTCTTCCTTACGACAAGGTATTTGCCAAGGCTAACGATTTCTCTGAAAGAATTGCCCGCAACCAACAATTGCTGCTCAAGGAAGAATCTCACATCGAAAAGATTGTGGACGCTGCCGCAGGTTCTTACTACATTGAAAACCTCACCGCTGCCATCGCAGAAGAAGCTTGGAAATACTTCCTCACCATCCAGGAAAAAGGCGGTTTCTACGCTGCTATCAAGGAAGGTTACATCCAAGGCGAAGTGAATGCTTCCAGCGAAAAGCGTCAAACTTACATTGCTCAACGCAGAGAAATCCTCTTGGGCAACAACCAATATCCCAACATCACCGAAATTGCCGAAGCTCAGGAATTGGCTAAGTCTTGCGGTTGCAAAGGTACTTGCTCGGAAGAAAAGCCTTTCGCTACCATCAACTTTACCCGTGGTGCTGCCAAGTTTGAAGCTTTGCGTTTCGCTACTCAGGCCAACGGCAAACGTCCTAAAGTGTTCATGTTGACCATCGGTAACTTGGCTATGCGTCTGGCTCGTGCTCAGTTCTCTACCAACTTCTTTGGTTGCGCCGGTTACGAAATTGTCGACAACCTTGGTTTCCAAACTCCTGAAGAAGGTATTGAAGCTGCTTTGAAAGCTGCTGCCGACATCGTGGTTATCTGCTCTAGCGATGATGAATATGCTGAATTGGCTCCTCGCGCTTACAAGGCTCTCGACGGCAAGGCTATCTTCGTAGTGGCCGGTGCTCCTGCTTGCATGGAAGATTTGAAGGCTGCCGGCATCGAAAACTTTATCCACGTTCGTTCGAATGTTTTGGAAAGCTTGCAAGCATTCAACCAACAGTTAAACATCAAATAAGTTTGAACGTTATGAAACCCGATTTTAAAAATATTGATATCAAAGCGGCTGCTTGTCAGCAAGATCCCAAGGCTTGGGAAGCCGCAAAGGGCATTGAAAAAAATTGGAAAACGCCCGAACAGATTGATGTAAAGCCTGTTTACACCAAAGCCGACTTGGAAGGCATGGAACACTTGCAGTATGCTGCCGGTATCGCTCCCAACCTTCGTGGTCCCTACTCTACCATGTATGTGATGCGTCCTTGGACCATCCGTCAGTATGCAGGTTTCTCTACTGCAGAAGAATCTAACGCATTCTATCGTCGTAACTTGGCTTCCGGCCAAAAAGGTTTGTCAGTAGCTTTCGACTTGGCTACTCACCGCGGCTACGATGCCGACCACGAACGCGTAGTGGGTGACGTTGGTAAGGCTGGTGTTTCTATCTGCTCTGTAGAAGATATGAAGGTGCTTTTCGACGGAATTCCTTTGAACAAGATGTCTGTTTCTATGACCATGAACGGTGCCGTATTGCCTATTTTGGCTTTCTACATTGTAGCCGGTCAGGAACAAGGTGCTAGCTTGGACGAAATGGCCGGTACCATCCAGAACGACATTTTGAAGGAATTTATGGTGCGTAACACCTATATCTATCCTCCGAAATTCTCTATGAAGATTATCGCCGATATCTTTGAATATACTTCGAAGAACATGCCTAAGTTCAACTCTATCTCTATCTCCGGTTATCACATGCAGGAAGCTGGTGCTACCGCCGATATCGAGTTAGCTTACACTTTGGCCGACGGTTTGGAATATCTGCGCGCCGGTATCAACGCCGGTATGAGCATCGATACTTTCGCTCCCCGTTTGTCGTTCTTCTGGGCTATCGGTACCAACCACTTCATGGAAATTGCCAAGATGCGTGCCGCTCGTATGTTGTGGGCCAAGATCGTGAAACAATTCGATCCGCAGAATCCTAAGTCTTTGGCTTTGCGTACCCACTCTCAGACTTCTGGTTGGTCGCTCACCGAACAAGATCCTTTCAACAACGTTGGCCGTACTTGTATCGAAGCTATGGGTGCTGCTCTCGGTCATACCCAGTCGTTGCACACCAACGCACTTGACGAAGCCATCGCACTTCCCACCGACTTCTCTGCTCGTATTGCTCGTAATACCCAGATTTACATCCAGGAAGAAACCAATGTTTGCCGCGAAGTTGACCCATGGGCTGGTTCATACTATGTAGAATCTCTCACCAACGAATTGGCTCACAAGGCTTGGGAACACATCCAGGAAGTAGAAGAATTGGGTGGTATGGCTAAGGCTATCGAAACCGGTATTCCTAAAATGCGTATCGAAGAAGCCGCTGCTCGCACTCAGGCTCGTATCGACTCTGGCAACCAAACCATTATCGGTGTAAACCAATATCGTTTGGAACACGAAGATCCTATCGATATCCTCGAAGTAGACAACACGGCTGTTCGTAAACAACAGATTGAACGTTTGCAGCAATTGAAGGCCAACCGCGACCAGGCTGCTGTTGACAAAGCTTTGGCTGCCATCACCAAGTGTGTGGAAACCGGCGAAGGCAACTTGCTCGAATTGGCTGTAGAAGCTGCTCGCGTGCGTGCTACTTTGGGTGAAATTTCTTATGCTTGCGAATGTGTCGTAGGCCGTTATAAAGCTATCATCAGAACTATTTCAGGCGTGTATTCATCAGAAACTAAAAACGATGCAAACTTCCAGAAGGCTTGCGCTATGGTGGAAGAATTTGCCAAGAAAGAAGGTCGTCAGCCTCGTATCATGATTGCCAAGATGGGTCAGGACGGTCACGACCGTGGTGCTAAGGTTGTTGCTACCGGTTATGCCGACTGTGGCTTCGACGTGGATATGGGTCCTTTGTTCCAGACTCCCGAAGAAGCTGCCAAGCAAGCTGTAGAAAACGACGTTCATATTCTGGGTGTTTCTTCATTGGCTGCCGGTCATAAGACTTTGGTACCCCAGGTTATCGAAGAACT
The DNA here is from genome assembly GCA_017380635.1 of Bacteroidales bacterium. Classification (GTDB taxonomy): domain Bacteria; phylum Bacteroidota; class Bacteroidia; order Bacteroidales; family UBA1402; genus UBA1757. Next base: position 182,142 of record JAFODP010000018.1, read on the forward strand.
CAAGAAATTGGGTCGTGAAGACATCGTAGTAGTAGCCGGTGGTGTTATCCCCGCTCAAGATTACGATTACCTCTACAAGGCCGGTGTAGCTGCTATCTTTGGCCCTGGAACTCCCGTTGCCAAGTCAGTTATCGCCATGATGGAAATCTTGCTCGAAGACTAATCTAGCGCCTTAAAAGACTAAGCATTCTTAGACTTTTCTATAACAAGCCCGCCGGGAACTGCGTTCCCGGCGGGCTGATTTATTAGATAATAGGAATGATACTCACTGAAAGATAAAAAAGTTGTTTTATTTCTCCGCAATTGATATTTTTTATATGTCTGCAGGGAAATAAACGATATTTTATGAAAAACCTAATCGGCAGAAAACAAGAGATTCAAGAGCTTACAGCGGGGCATTTCTGCAGATTATAACCACAGAAGATTTGTTCGCGTAGATTTATTTGTAAGACTTAGCCTTTCTTCTCTTTTGGAGGTACTTTTCGGAATCGTTCCTGCAACGTTTCGAGGAACTTGAGCAAATCTGCAAACTCCAGAGCCTCTCCATAGATAAAGCTGGAACGCATATCGCTGTAGTCCACCTCATATTTTGGGACAAGTTCTTCACTTGGAACAATCGTAATGGATTCTGGCAGTTCCTTATCATAATCCACATATCCGACATGATAGAATTTCTTTCTATGCTCTACAATGTCATAATAAAGGTTAGAGTCATTCAATGCCTTATCCATATAATCGGTATGTGATAACTTTTCCAAATCATAGAAATGGCGAGACATACGATATGTTCTTGGCTCTTTCTTTTGGTATTCCTCACAAAGCAAAAATGCCTTCTCTAAGAATGTCCTTGCAGGACTCACGGTCTTGATGGTCTGAACAATATCAGAATCAACATCTTCATCCTTATAGACCTGTTCAACCAATGAAGATATGCGTTTCATTTCGTATGGTTCAGCCATAGAAAGGACACTGATTTCAATCTTCACAGTCGGTATTGCATAGGGAGCATCGCTATTGTAGAGTGATGGGTATTGAACAAAAATCACAGATGGATCTTTGTCGTGATCCACTTTCTTTAGTTCACCATTTTCTTCAACAACTTCATTCTCTGCAAGTACAATCACATCCAAACCTAATTTCGCCAGCTGTTCTTTTAAGTCATCTTTAAATTCACCGAAAAGATAATCTTGAGCTTTTTCTCTGAACTTGTGAATTTGGGTGTTGCTGGTGCAGCTGGCACACGACAAATTCATTTCATTTAAGAAGAAGTCACGACCAAGAGCCAAATCAATATCTTCACTGAAACGGTCTATAATATCCCAACCCTTACTCAAACTTGTACCGCCTTTAAAGAGCAAATACTCAGCAGCCTTTGTTTGGAACAAGGCATACAATATGGCTGTCACCCACCAATCTTTCTCCGCTGCAGCTTCATCAATATTCTTTGCCTCCACAACGCCCTGTATCATGGCCTTGCGTTCATCTATCGGAAAGTCTATCCATTTGCTCATTGTCGGTATTCGTTTTAAGGTTTCTTTTTATAATCTGTCTTACCCATACCGGTGTTAATAACAGATCGTGTTCAATTGTATTTGTTTCAGGTGTTGCTGATAATAATTGAGCAACTCTTTTTTCCATGCTCTCTGTTATATTATTCTCTCCAATGCTACGAAGAGCCTGTACCAATTCAGGCATAAGTTTTCCTTTATACGCGAATTTCTTAGGAGAACCATGTGTTAGTGTCACGGTTCTATTTCCTAATTTCAGCGTTCTTGAGGCGCCTGATGTGAGGAACGAAGCATTCATTGGTACTTGTGTGGAAAAACCAAGTCTATTGGCGGCGGTATCACCTGTTGGAATTATCTTAGCTTTATCTCGCTTGGCAATCTCTTTTACAAGTTCAAATGCAGAAGGATATACCACTCCAAATCGTGTTGTTTTAGCCTTCACATATACGCCTTTGGCTATTCGTGTAATCAAACCCTCTTTCTCAAATTGAGCAAGCAGTTTGGTTACATATTCCACATTGAATTTTGGAAATGATGAGACGAATAATACAGCGCCATATTTTGCGCGCGTTATTATCCTTCTAACTTTTTGTTCTACAGATTCTTGCATGTTGTTTTAAACTAAATCTTAGTCGGAATAATTGCAGATTTTTCCGACCACAAAGGTATTAAATTATGGCAAAAGCACAAATAAATGTAACCACCATCAGTATTTTACTGCTTGTAGTAGTGTCGATTTTTTCGCTCTGCCATATAGAATACTGTTTGAGGAAAAAGCCAGAGTAATCTTTCCGTATTTCTTCAAACATGGGATACCATAAAAGTAAGGGCCGCGCGAAGCGCGGCCCTCATCGTTATCGAAATGTAGTAATTACTTATTTCAAAACAACTTTGCTTACGTTAACTGAACCATCAGACATGATGTTCTTAACGATGTACAAACCAGTGTTACCAGCCTGAGGAGCAGCAACTTCTTCACCGCTCAACAAATAGTAACGGCTAGAAACTACAGAAGCAGCAACATTCTCCAAAGCGGTAGTACCCATCAAAACAACTTCACCTTCGTCACCTGAAAGCTTAACAGTTTGGATATCGGTTTCAGAGAAGATGAAACCAGAGATCATGATCTTAGAACCGCAAGCGTTAACAGTATACTTCAAACCTTCGAAAACGGGGAACTTAATAACTGCAGCACCACTTACACCGATTTGAGCCTTTGAAGCACCTGCAGCAACCAAAGCGTCGGTAATTTCAGTCCATTTTTCTACACCCAAAGCCAACTTTTCAGGCCAAATCAAGTTCTTAGCAGCTTCAGAATCCTTAACAATGTAGTTGTATTCACCTTCACCAGCCAAGGTATAGCTCAAAACAGTACCCCATTCTTGTTCAGTGGTATGCATTGCAAATTGATAACCGATAAGAGTACCTTCTTCACCAACCAAGTAAGTCTTGTTTGAAGAACCCTTATGGAAAACATACAAATAACCATTCTTCTTAACTTCTAAAGTAACAAAAGCACCAGTTGCAGGAGCTGTTGCGTTAGCATCACAGTTACCACCATCAATATCTTTAGGATTAGTAGAACCTTGAGCACCACCAGCCAAAGGCAAAGTAACTTCACCTACGATAGCATTTTTCATACCGTTAGCTTCACCATTATTGGTTTTCCAAGTATCATCTGCACCAACAGTCATAGTAACATTAGCAGATTGAGCCAAAACAGTACCAGGAGTCAAAGCAGAACCACCTTCAACGATACCAGCGGCAGCAGCATCAACTGCGCCCAATTCCTGAGCGTTCAAACCAGCTACCATCAAAGCAGCAGCAACGAGCGTAAAGATTTTTTTCATAAAAATAAGTTTAAATAGTTAGTAAAAAAATTAGAATTCTTTGCGTTTGGAATACAACTAGCATTCCAAACGCAAAGATATAAATTTATTCTTCAATTTGTTTAAGTCCTACATAAGAGAATTTGAAATCTTTTTTAGGTTTACGAGGTTCCTGTACCGTTAACACAAAATTCAAAGTCAAATTCTGAACACCATCCTTTTCGAACGTAGCACCACGGAAACCTGTACCAAAACCATTTGAAGCTGATGAATTATAAATCTTTGTTCCATAATGACTATCTTGAGCCACGTTGGCCAAAGTTGTCATTTGCTTCAAACTAATTGATGAAACAGCATCCACATCTATAGAAACCACATATGCTGTATCAGGAGTAACAACCACCTTTCCTTCAGCTACAAGGGTGTCGGCATTCAATATACGCGTCCAGGTGCCTACATAAACACCGGCAGCAAGTTCTTCAGGATGTCCAGTAACAGGGGTATTGTCTACCATACCTTCGGGTCCACATGAGGAAAAACCAAAGACAGCCAAACATGCCACCATGCAGATATAAAATAATTTCTTCATAATTAATTCCATTTAATAGATTAATAACCAGGATTCTGACTTTCAGATTCAGTCATAGCTGTATTCGAATTAATTTCGTGTGTGGGGATAGGACGATACCACTTCGTTTCTCCCTTATTGTTTTGCATATCCGAAACAGCGCCAATCATTTCATTGAAAGCCACATTGTAACGAACCAACTGACGGGTACGACGCAAGTCCATCCAACGTTGCATTTCGGCATACAATTCACGAGCACGTTCGTCCAAGATAAGGTCGAGCAAATCGATTTCACCAATTGAGGTTCTCTCAAAATAGGCAGGATGGTAATCAGAGACACTATTAAGAGCAGCCAAACCAGCACGACCACGAACGTCATTCAAATAAGACAATACAGTTGCTTCATTACCATCAATCATATATGCAGCCTCAGCAGCCACCAAATAAATATCACTAGCATGCAACAGAACTACATCGCGATAACAGTTAGATGAGTTGAGGTTTTCCTGAATGGTGGCAGGGTCGTCCCACTTCTTAACGCAAGGAGTAAAGTTGAGCTGAGCATCCAAAGTAGCACGGTTGTAGGGGAATGAAGACTTCTTGCTGATAGAACCATCGGCCTTGAATTCATATTTCACTACGGGATCACTCATCCAGAAAGCCCATGCCGGATTGTTATACTTGAAGTCCTTACTATCCGTGCTTACAAACAAAGCCTGATTATCTTTCAAGAATTTTTCAAATTCTGCCTGTGTCCAATAATAGGGAGCATAGAAGTTTGCAATAGGCAATGTTTCGAAATCGGGGTTGTTATAATATGCATAGTATCCTGTTTGACCCCATGTAACATCTTTATTATCAAGCGCATAGTTTGCCAAACGAGTCATAAACGTAGCATTGTATCTCTGGTCGCCTTCTTCGAACAAGAACAATGACTTAAGAGAGGGAACCTTTACAGAAGAAGACACCTTCAAACCATTGGTACCAATCTGACCATAATAGTTACCATAGTCGTTCTGCAAACCGTGACCACCACTGGCAGCATCACCGGGATAACCATCACGCTCGTATTGAACAGCGTAGAAAGTTTCAGGATTATTTACTTCACCTGCGGGACTCCATTTCTGTTCGAAAGACTGAGTCAGTTCAATACCATCAATAGCAGCATCGGCTGCATTTTTAGCTTTGGCAAAATAGATGGTACCAGTTTTTTCATAAGTACCCTTAGCTTCATTAATCAACTTAGTTTCCAAATCCCAACCAGCGGCCAAACAAACCTTAGCCAAAAGGGCATTTACTGCACGCTTGTTAACAGTACCATCGGTTGTAAGATCTACCAAAGTAGCATCGGCAGCCAAAGTTTCCAAGTCGTTAATAATGTTGTCGTAGATAGTTTTAATATCAGTTCTTGGATAACTACGCTCAGCATCATTGATATATCTGCTAGAATAAGGCACAGAACCAAAATGCTGGGTCAACATGTAATAACCATAAGCACGCAAGAACAAAGCATCTTGTTTGTAAGTATCGCCACCAAAATCAATCAAGGCATTGGCGTTGTTGATAATATCGTAGCAAGACAAATACAAGTTCTGAACCTCACTATTATCAGGTGTTACAGAATATTCCTGAAATTGAGAAGGCGTTTTACCACGTGCCGGCAAGAACAAGTCAGTACCATCTTCTTGAATAGTGTTAGCTGTAGCAATCTTCTTCAAAGAGCTATATGCATAAACACGGAAAGAAGCCAAACCTTCGGGCGTTCTGAAATACTCATCGGCAGTCTGTCCACCGGCGGTCTTGTTTTCAGCATCCAAGAAGCCGTCGCAAGAGGTCAACAGCATAAGAGCCGACAATGCCAATGCGCCAAAATATTTAATCTTTTTCATAATCTATATATTAATTAGGTATGGAGTTATTAGAATTTCAGGTTAGCACCAAACTGCCAAGTAATGGTACTGGGAGCATCTTGCTTCAAGCTCGCACCAGCCCATTCAGGGTCGAAACCGATAAAGTCGGTAAATACGAAGGGATTGGTAACAGTGCTATAAAGACGCAATCTTTCAATACCCACTTTCTTCAACAAATTCTTAGGCAAGGTGTAACCCAAAGTGATATTCTTAACCTTTACATAAGAAACTTCTGAAATAGCTCTGGGCCAGTAGTCCATAGATACACCGATACCCGAGTTGGCAGCACCATTGTTGGGGAAAGGATAGCTACCATAGTGAGTGGTTTCTTGGTAAACCGGATTGATGTAAGTACCATCAGGATTTACGCCATCACAATCGATCAAAGTACCTGCAGGAATGTAATGATCTACCTGTAATTTGGTTCGACCACGGTCGCCATAGTTCAAATATTCACTCATGAAAGCACTGCTTGCATAACCACCTTGTCTTACATACACTGAAGCAGACAAATCCCAATTCTTATAATTCAATGAGGTATTGAAACTACCTACCCAATCAGGATCCCTGTTATACAATTTCTTATCCACTGTGTCATATGAGCCATTTCCATCACGGTCAACAATCTTAGGCTGACCTTCAGTTTGGCCGTAGCAGATATAATAGTAATCATATTCTTTCATAGTGGTACCAGGAGTCAAACCTTTCAACTTGGCAATTTCATGATCGGGCACAACCATATCGCGGTCGCTGATGATACCATCCCATTCATAATTGTAAAGAACGTTAATCGGGTGACCCTTGAACAACAAGTCTGCAGGCAATTCATCTGCTGTACCATTGATATCGAGCAAGGTGTTTTTGTTCTTTGCAAAAGTGAAAGAGGTTTCCCAACGCCAATTTTTGGTTTCTACATTAACAGTAGACAATGCAAATTCAATACCGCGGTTGTTTACAACACCTACATTAGTTGCCATTTCCTTGGGACTGCTGCCATTAGAACCAGCTTCCAAAGGAAGTTTTACGTCGAACAACAAGTCGTAAGCAGTTTTGTTGTACCAGTCGATGCTACCACTGATACGGTTTTTGAAGAAACCGAAGTCCAAACCGGTATTGATTTCGCGTGAAGATTCCCAAGACAAAGAAGTATCAACTACACCACTGGGATAGAAAGCCTGTTGCCATGCACCACCGAAGTAGTAATAGTCCGGACCACCTACAGTCTGTTGGGTTGCATAGTTAGCCACACCGGCGTTGTTACCGGTTACACCATAGCTCACACGGAGTTTCAAGTTGCTCAACCAATCGTAGCCTTTCAAGAAATCTTCTTCTGAAACACGCCATGCTACAGCTGCAGAGGGGAAGCTACCCCAACGATAACCGGGAGCAAATTTAGAAGATCCGTCCCAACGAACAGTGGCTGTCAACATATATTTACCAGCATAAGTATAGTTGGCACGCAAAGCATAAGACATCATGCTGTTTTCAGAATAGCTATTCTTTGAATCCTCGGCCAAATAAGTACCTGTAGCCAAATTCCACCAATAGGTTCCAGCCATCACATTCTGATAATACAAGTTAGCACTTTCAGAACGATTACTTTCCATACTAGTAATTGCCGTGAAATTCACGCGATGATTCTGGTTGAAAGTTCTATCGTAAGTAAGGATATTATCCCATACCCAACCAAAGCTTTGGCTTACGTTATAACGAGCGGTAGAGTTTTCGTTGTCCACGATGGTATCGTCAAACTGACCCAAACGCCACTGTCTGTAAGAAGGTTGGAAAACAGTCTTCAAAGTAAGACCCTTCATAGGCGTAGCTTGCAAATATACATTCCCCAACATACGATAAGAATCACTCATCTTGGTTTGGTTTTCCATATAAAGCAAAGGAGAGGTCTGGTCTGAGAACTGATAGCCAGAACTTGAACCCATAGAAACACTATTACCAGGGTTTTTGTTCAAGCTACCATCAGCAGCGTAAGGCTTCATGAAAGGATTAGCACGATAAGCATTCTGTACAGCGTTATCGTTGGCATAATCACGATGGTTCATAGACAAGTTGATATTGAAACCAGCCTTCATCCATTTGTTAACCTTGGCATCCACACTACCCTTGAAAGAGATTCGGCTCATAGCATCACCCATGGTAACACCGGTTTCGTCGGTATAACCAACACCCATGTGATAGTTAACATCCTGAGAAGAACCACCCACCGAAACATAGTGGTTTTGCATCATACCGGTCTGATTAACCAAACCCATCCAATCGTAAGATTCGCCATTGGCAATCATTTCTTTCAAGACAGAAACACCTCTATCCGTATTCCACAAAGACATCTGTTCGAAAGCTGCCATACCATAAGCAGGACGTCCACTCAAAGCCGTGGGAGAACCACCTTCGGCATAACCCAAGAACTTCAAGAAACGATAACGATAGAATTCTTCGGCAGTCATCAAGGCCGGCATACGAGCCATTTCAGTAATACCATAATAACCATCGTATGAAATGCTAGGCTTAGCACCCTTACCGGCAATAGAAGCACCACTCTTGGTAGCAATCATTACCACACCGGCAGTAGCACGAGAACCGTAGATAGCGGTAGAAGAAGCATCCTTCAAAATGTCGATTTGTGCAATATCGGCAGGGTTCAAGAAATCGATATCATCACACATCACACCATCCACGATATACAAAGGCTTGGTGTCCTTATCATGTGAAGATTTACCACGAATTTCAATGCTGAAACCTTCACCTACACGACCAGTAGATTGGGTAATGGTAACACCAGGAACAGATCCCTGCATGGTTTCCAACAAGTTAGGAGAACCTTTCTGCAACATCTTTTCCATAGAAACTGATCCCACAGAACCCGTCAAGTCTGACTTTTTCTGAACACCGTAACCTACGAGAACTACTTCTTCGAGGTCTTTGGCATCTTCCATCAAGGTAACGTTAATCACTTTCTGGTTGCCCACTTTAACTTCTTGAGAAGTGTAACCCAAGAAAGAGAACACCAGCACATCAGAAGGCAAAACTCCGGAAATAGTATATTTACCATCAATGTCGGTAATTACACCCGTCGAACCGCCTTTAATCTGAACGGTAGCGCCGATAACAGTTTCACCGGTATTGTCCTTAACAGTACCTTGAACTGAATTTTGCGCAAACGCCACTGTACAACACATGACAAAAGCCAACAATGCTGCCAGTTTTTTCATTCGTACATTCATAAGTTTATTGTAAAAAGTTAGTTAAAAAGAATTTCTTCCATTTGCCCATGCAAACACTTATGCATAAAGCGTCCAAAATTAATGCTAAAAAATCATAAAACAAGTTTTCAAACCTTTTTTTTACGCGAAATGCCCATCCAATAACATTTTTGGAACACTTTGATACAAAAAAAAGGTCGATTCCCTTTTGAAGAGAACCGACCTTCCGTTTTTTCGACCAGAACTTAACGTCTGATACCCAATTCTTTGATCAAAGCACGATATTTTTCAATATCTTTAGCTTTCAGATAGTCGAGCAAACGACGACGCTTACCTACCATCATCTTCAAAGAACGAGAAGTGCTATAATCCTTACGATTTGACTTGAGGTGTTCAGTCAAATGAGAAATACGGTATGAAAACAAGGCGATCTGAGACTCGGGAGAACCAGTATCCGTGTTAGACTTTCCGTATTTTTCGAAGATTTCTTGCTTCTTTTCTTTCGACAAATACATGTTGAAATAAATTAAATAGTTAAATAATAATGTTTTATAAATGCAATTTTCTCAATTGCGGGCGCAAAGGTAGTACTAATTTTCCAAATACAAAAGTCTTTTTAGTATTTTCCCTTGGCAGACTTCGCTTTAGCTTTCTTTTTATCTTTAAAAGACTCCTTATATTTAGGTTTGGCGGCAGCACTTTTTTCGATGCCGCGGTCGCTGCGCTTGGCAGCACGATCGGGATATTTGGCAGAAGCACGGTCGGCAGTTTTGGCAAAATGGCGTTCGGTGGCAGCAGCATCGTATCGAGGAGCGCCTTCGCGCGAGCGGCCACGCTTCGCGCGAAGCTTACCGCCACTTCCTTCTTCCTTCTCGCGTTGCGCGCGCATTATCTGTTCTTCGCTGGCAAATTCCACCCGCACATCACGACCCAGATAACGCAGTGAGCGCAAAGCTTTCAGCACTTTTTTGGCACTCTTTTCATCCACATCGAAAAGCGTGTAGCGACGGAACAAATCGATGCGACCCACTTCCACGCGGCCTTCCACATTGGCATTGAGCAATTCCAGCAGATTCTTCGGCAGCAAACCGTCAATTTTTCCCATACCGATATAAATCTTAGAGAAACCTTCTTCGGTGCTGATATGCTGCGATTTTCCGCCTTTCGATTCTTCCTGCTTCTTGCTGGCCTTTTCTTCGATGGTTTCAATATCTTCATTATCTTGATAATATTCGATAAGACGACTGAACTCCAAAGAAACCAATCGTTTAATCAAATCTTCCTTATCGAGCCAATCAAGTTTGCGATACACCGAAGGCAATACATCGGCAATTTCCACTTCGTTCACCTCCACCTTTTCCAGACGCGACATCAGGTTGAAAATCTGCTTGTTGCAGATTTCTTTACCGGTAGGCATCTTGCAAGGCTCGAAAGTTTTGTTGATAATACGCTCGATGGCACGAATCTTGTGTTTTTCGCGCAAGTTGATGATAGCGATAGAAATACCTGTTTTTCCGGCACGTCCGGTACGACCACTGCGATGCGTGTAGGCTTCCACTTCGTCGGGCAAAGTAAAATTGATGACGTGCGTCAAATCGTTCACATCGATACCACGGGCAGCTACATCGGTAGCCACCAACAATTTGACATTATGCACTCGGAAACGCTGCATCACATAGTCGCGCTGCGCTTGCGAAAGGTCGCCATGAAGCGCATCGGCACTATAGCCATCGTGAATCAGTTTGTCGGCAATTTCCTGGGTTTCCAGTTTGGTTCGACAGAAAACAATACCATAGATATTCGGATAAAAATCCACGATACGCTTCAAGGTCTGATATTTATCTTTGGCATGAACCATATAATACAAATGGCGCACGCTGGCAGTACTTTCGTTACGATTGCCAATGGTGATTTCGTGCGGATCGCGCATATATTTCCGCGCAATTTTCGCGATTTCATCGGGCATAGTAGCCGAGAACAACAAAGTGTTTCTATTTTCGGGCACCGCTTCCAGAATAGCATCGATACTTTCCGAGAAACCCATATTGAGCATTTCGTCGGCTTCGTCCAAGATAACATTCTGCACGGCAGACAAATCGGCCACGCCACGGTTCATCAGGTCGAGCAAACGACCAGGCGTTGCCACAATGATATGCACCCCGCGACGCAAACCGCGAATCTGCGTTTCGATGCTCGAGCCACCATACACAGGCAGCACATACAAGCCATCGATATATTTGGCATAATCTTTCAAGTCGTCGGATATCTGCAGACAAAGTTCGCGCGTCGGGCTCAGAATCAAAGCCTGCGGATACACTCTTTTCGTATCGATTTTCTGCAGAATAGGCAAACCGAAAGCCGCCGTTTTTCCGGTTCCCGTTTGCGCAAGCGCCACCACATCATTGTCTTCGCCCAAGAGATAGGGAATAACTTCCTCTTGTACGGGCATCGGATTCTCGTAACCCAATTCGGCAATAGCCTTTAACAAATTGGCCTGTAAACCAAGTTCTTCAAATGTTTTCATTATGATTCTCCGTAAACTAGCAAGGACATGGTGTCGGGATGGAACACTTCCTTGGCAACTTCTTGTAATTGTTTAGCACTCAGTGCTTCTATCTGATTCAAAACTTTTTCTACCGATTCAAAATAATCGAAATACAACAGGCTTTTTCCCATGCTCAAAGCTTGCGATTCCTTATTTTCACTAGCGATGGCCAACTGTCCCTGCAACTGCTTCTTAGCCGCACGCAAACGAGCCTCGGTCAAAGGCGTTTCGCGCAAGCGTTTCAATTCTTTGTCAACGATAGACAAACAGCGCTGCACATCCTTGTGGTCGCAACCGAAATAAATGGAAAACAAACCCGAATCGCTATAGGCATTCACCACCGATTCTACCGTATACACCAAGCCTCTTTTTTCGCGCAAAGCATTGTTAAGCAGACTATTCATCCCCGGACCGCCCAAAATATTGTTCAAGAAAAACAAAGGCAAACGTTGCTCCGAATACAGATGATAAGCCGCATTTCCATACAGCACATGTGCCTGATGCGTCTGACGATTAATACTTTCACGTACAGCCACTTGCATCTTCACTTGTTGGCGTTCCGACAGCACAGACGCAGCCGAAGTATCGGGAATTTCCTTCAGATATTTGTCGAGCAGACGCAGTTCCTGTTTTTCCGGCATGGACGACATCGAAAAGAAAACGATGCGATCGGTGGTGAAACAGCGTTGCATAAAATGCTGAAAATCGGCCGTTTTCATCGCACGAAGACAGTCTACATCGCCCAAGATATTGTAGCCGAAAGTTTGTCCGGGATAAAGTAATTTTTCGAAATCGTCGTAGATAAGTTCGGCGGGAGAATCTTCGTACACATTTATTTCGTCGAGCACCACTTCGCGTTCGCTCTCAATTTCGTGCTGCGGAAAAGTGCTGTGAAAGAGCATGTCGCACATCAGTTCCAGCGCTCGTCCGTAGTCTTTTTTCAGACAAATGGCGTAAAGAAAAATTTCTTCCTTGGTGGTATATGCATTGATTTCGCCGCCCACCGCGCCCATACGATCGAGAATCTGCCATGCCTTGCGATGCGTGGTTCCTTTGAAAAGCATGTGTTCGGTAAAATGAGCAATGCCCTGTTCGTAAGGCAATTCGTCGCGCGTGCCCGCTTTAATGGCAAAGCCGCAGCAACAAACTTCGCCCGCCGCGGGATGAAGTATCGCCCTAATACCGTTGGAAAATTGTAACACTCGCTCTTGCTTCATATCGTCGTTATTTCGTAGAGTTTGGAAAACTGTCGCCACCGGAAATACTGTCGCCACCGGGAAAACTGTCGCGCAAACATAAAATCGATTCAGGCCCCATATTGAAAAGCAAATCGACAATTGACATATCTGCCACAAAACCAAGCTGTTGCTCAAACACTTGCGTATATTTCTGCGAACGATAGCCCAAACTTTCGGGCAAATTTTTCTTCGGATGAATCGCTTCGCGCAAATCCAACACCTCGGCAAAATGGCGCAAATCATTCAAAGCAGCCTCGGCAGACGAAGCCGATAAGGTCGGCAACACAAAATCTTGCGTCAAAACAGTCTGCGGATGGAGGTCGATCAAATCGCAAATCGTTTGCTGCATCTGCGCGTTGAAATCGAACAGATACTTGATGTCTTGTTGCTGATAAAATGGCTTCAAATCGTCTTGGTAATACTCAAAGAAAGGCGTCGAACGATAGGCCGCTTCCAGGCTAAGCCAATGCTGACGTTGCCACGGCTTGGAATAATCTATCTCTACTTTTCTGATATCCTGATTGTTACAAGTTACAACAGGAACACTCAAATCCATCACGCCATTGGCCGCCACGATGCGACAACGATTGCGATAAGTTTGCTTGTGATAATGCTCGTGTTGCTCCACGAAAATTTGCGGAGCATGCATCAGACAGGCATAATAGGGAATCGGTGCCAAATACGCGGTAGAAAGCAAAACAGACTGAGTCATAAGAATTTATCGAGCAGCTTTAAAGAAACGGTTCCAACGGATTTTACCCTGTCCCCAAGCCTTATCCTTATTCAATGACAACCAAACGAATTCGGGACGTCCAACAATGTGATCTTCAGGCACAAAGCCCCAAGCTCGCGAGTCGGCCGAGTTATGACGGTTGTCGCCCATCATCCAATAATAATCCATCTCAAAGGTATAATTGTCGGCGGGCTGTCCGTCCAAAAAATATTGTCCATCGCGCTTTTGCAAATCGTGGCCTTCGTATACGCGAATGGCGCGTCCGTAAAGGATTTCGTTGGTTTCGTTCAATTCGATGCTGGCGCCTTTGGCAGGAATCCAAAGCGGACCATAATTATCGCGCGTCCAAGTGTTAGAAGCGTGCAAGGGGAAGATGGTGCCACCCAATTCGTAAGGACCAAGCAGCGCAGGTTCGATTTTTACTGCGTTGATATTCGGAGCCTTACGCACTTTAGCAATCACTTCGCGCGTAGCGGGGAAATGATATACGGGCAACTGCTTTCCTTCGGCCGAGGGCTGAAATCCCATCATTTGAGCCAAGACATTATTATCGGAAAGCATCAAGCGATCTTCCTTGCTGATGCCCCAGTCTTCGAATTGACGCTCAGAGATATAGCCACCTTTGGTCTGCACGAAATAATTATATTGCACACCAGGCTCGTCTTCCAGCTTAGCACCATTCACATACAACTGATTATCAATAATTTGCAAACTATCGCCAGGCAAACCCACGCAACGCTTCACGTAATTTTCACGTCTATCCACCGGACGCCAAACAATCTCGCCGAAAACTTGCGGCTGGCTGCGTACAAAATCGGCAGCTTGGCTGTAAGTGATGTCGCGTTCCTGCGCAATCTGATAGCAAATAGTGTAATAATCAGGATTTTGCATTTTCAAAGCTACGGTATCGCCTGTCGGGAAATTGAATACCACGATATCTTTGCGCTCAATCTGACCCAAACCGGCCACACGTTTATAGGGCCATTGCGGTTTTTCGAAATAAGATTTACCGCCCACGATGGGCATAGTATGCTGAGCCAGAGGAAAATGCAAAGGAGTCATTGGCATGCGCGGACCGTAAGCGGCTTTGTTTACCACCAAAAAATCGCCCACCAAAAGGGTCTTTTCCAAGGACGAAGAGGGAATCTGATAATTCTGGAAAAGCAAGATGAACACGAAATACACGGCCACCAAAGCAAATACGATGGCATCGACCCAATCCATAAGCGTGCGCCAGAATGAATTTTTCCAGTTGCGCCAGAAAAACCAAGGCAAAAATTTCGTGATATAAAGGTCGAACACAAAAGGCACAGGCAACAAAAACCAGGCGCTGCGCGTCCAAATGGCTACCAGTACAAAAATCAACGCCCAGACAACAAAACTGATCCAGCGGCGCAAACTTGCTTTCAATCGTTCTTTCATAAGATGTGTATTATGGTGTTTTTCAGAATCCCAACATATCGCTCATGCCGAGCAAGCCTTTTTTACCAAGCGTAAATTCAGCTGCAAGAACGGCGCCATAAGCCAAGCAAGAACGACTCTTTACATTGTGCGAAATACTGATGGTATCGACGGGAGAATCGTAGACAACTTCGTGATAACCGGGCTCTGCGCCAATACGTTCCGACACAATGCCGATGGTAGAAGCCTCGTCGGTAGCCTCGTTGATCCACTTGTCTTTGCGGTCGATGCGTGCGAGAATATCTTCGGCAATGGTGATAGCCGTACCGCTGGGAGCATCAAGTTTCTGCGTATGATGAATTTCCTTCATCTTGATGTCGTATTGTCCGAAGGCATTCATCTTTTCGGCCAGATATTTGTTGAGCGCAAAAAAGAGATTCATGCCCAAGCTGTAGTTGGAAGCATAGAAGAAAGTCTGACCGCCTTGCTCGCAAGCCTGACGGATTTCGGGCATTTTTTCCAACCAGCCTGTACTGCCCGACACCACGGGAAGCCCCGCGGCAAAGCATTTCTGATAATTGGCGAAAGCCGTAGAAGGTCCGGTAAATTCAATAGCGATATCGGCACTCTTAAAGGCTTCGCTGTCGAACAAATGTTGGGTATCTATATCGATGGTACAAACCACTTCGTGACCTCTTTCCAAGGCAATTCTCTCAATTTCATGGCCCATTTTGCCATAACCAATCAATGCAATTTTCATCGTTTTCGCTTTTACAAAAAATTCGTGCAAAGTTAGGAAATTCCCTTTTATATAAAGGAAGTTTTCACGAAATTTGCAGCTCATTTTGTTAGTATCCGCATATGTCATTCTCGAAAATAACCCGCATAAGTATCTTGTTGATGTTCTTGGGCATAGCAGGTTGCGCCAGCATCGGTACGCCGCAAGGTGGTCCCAAAGACGAAACGCCGCCTGTTTTGGTGAAAAGCAAGCCCGTTGCCAACGCCACGCAGTGGAAGAAAAAGAAAATCGAGATCGAGTTTGACGAATTGGTAAGCGTGCAAAGCGCCAACGAAAAAGTGGTGATTTCGCCGCCACAGAAAAAGCCCGCCATCGTGAGCGGCATCATGAACACCGTGCGCGTGGAATTGCAGGACAGCCTTTTGCCCAACACTACCTACACCATCGATTTTTCCGACGCCATCGTCGATTATAACGAAAGCAACCCTTACGGACAATATAGTTTCGCCTTCTCCACCGGCGACAGCATCGACAGTCTTTGTGTATCGGGACATGTGCTGGATGCCGCCACACTGAGTCCGAAAAGTGGCATCATTGTGGGCGCACACGCCAATTTGCACGACAGTGCTTTCCAGAAAGAAAAATTCCTGCGCATCGCCAAAACCGACGACAAAGGTCATTTTGTGCTGCGCGGCATGAAACATATTCCCTATCACATTTTTGCCTTGGGCGATCAGAACCGCGATTACATGTTCGATCAAAAAGGCGAAGGCATTGCTTTCCTCGATAGCGCCGTACATCTTTGGACGGAAATCTGCCAGCAACCCGATACGCTTTGGCAACCCATGGCCAAGGGCGACACCACCAGAAAAGTGGACACCATCGTTATGCGTGATATCACTTGCTTCAAGCCCGATAGCCTGCTGCTGATGTATTTCAACGAAGATTTCGGCCGTCAGTATTTGGCAAAAAGTGAACGCAAGGAAGCCAACAAAATCGTGCTTTACTTCGGATTCAAAGCCGACACCTTGCCTTCGCTGCAGTTGCTGGTAGCCGATAGCATTGAGCATCAAGACGATTGGTATGTTTTGGAAGACAATCCCACCCACGACACGCTGACGTATTGGATCAAAGATTCGAGCCTTATCAAGTTGGATACCATCGCTTTGCGCGTTGATTATCTGAAGACCGATTCCAACGATTTGCTCAGTCCTACCTGCGACACCTTGCAAGTGGTTTTCAAAAAAGAGAAGGCCAAATCGGGTAAGAAGAACGCACAAGACAACAAACGCAACAACCGTCGTGGTCGCAAGAACGAGAAAGATATCGAGCAGAAGAACGATACCATTTTCCGCACCGACACCATCGTTACACCACTCTACGACGCCATCACCGAAGCCAACGACAGCTTGTTTGCCTTGCTGAGCAGCCGCATCGAGCGCGAAGCCTTGAACGACAGCCTCGCAAACTCGCTCACAAAAGACAGCATCATCGTGCTCAACGACAGCATCTTTGCCAAGAACGACACTATTTTTGTCTGGTTGAAGAATGACACTGTTTTCAAGCACGATACCATATTACCTCCGGCCAAGAAGCCCGAAGTGAAACATTTCAAGCTGACGGCCAAACTCGGCAGCGACATTCACGTCTACGCCGTGCCCACTTTCACTTGGGAATATCCCGTGGCGCACGATTCCATCGAAGCCTGGCATCTGTATCAGAAAGTAGATACTACTTGGAAAGAGTTGCACAATTTCGATTTGGAGCAAGACCTTTACAACCCGCGTATGCTGCATTTCTATGGCGATTGGGATTACGAAGAAAGCTATAAAATCGAACTCGATTCGGGCGCATATCGCTGCATTTACGATTCTATCACCAATAATAAGTTCAGCCAGGAATTCAAAGTCAAGGCCGAAAAAGATTATTCACGCTTGACGGTGAACATCATTGGTTTGGAAGCTTCGCAGACGGCATTTGTAGAAGTGCTGAACAGCAACGACAAAGTGATACATCAAGAGCCCGTCATCGATGGCGTGGCCGACTGCCTGAACATGCCCGCCACCGACGTTTACCTGCGCCTCATCATCGACACGAACGACGACTTCCTCTGGACCACAGGCGCTTACGAAGAAAAGCGTCAGCCCGAGCAGGTATTCTACCTGAACAAGAAACTGACGCTTAAAGCTAATTGGGAAATCCAGGAGACCTGGAATATTCGAGAACTTCCTTTCGAAAATCAGAAGCCCAAAGAACTCATCAAGAAAGAGGACAAGAAGCGCTAAGCCGCTTAAATCTTCCACTCGAAGCCGTCTTTGCGGTCTTTAATTTCAAAACCGAGCGCGGTGAGTGAATTGCGGATTTCGTCGGCCTTGGCCCAATCTTTGTTGGCTTTGGCTTCCATTCTCATATTGAGCAACATATCTACCACCGCCTGGAAAGCTGCTTCTTTCTTGGGATTTTCGCCTTGTGCCGCTCCCGACACGCGCAAGCCCATGATATTTTCCACGAACAATTTGAAAACCTCTTTCAGTTCGGCCAAATCTTCGGCTGAAATCGTTGCCTTGCCATCGTACACAGAGTTGATGAAACGTCCGGCATCGAAAAGATGCGAAATCACGATGGGCGTATTCAAGTCGTCGTTCATGGCATCGAAGCAACGCTGACGCAAAGTTTTGATATCGTCCGAAGAAGAATTTGCCGAAGGCTGCAACATTTGCAGACGCTTGTAGGAATCCATCAATCTTTCCAAACCTTTTTCCGACGATTGCAAAGCTTCGTTGCTGAAATCCACCGTGCTGCGATAATGCGCCTGCAAGATGAAGAAACGAATAGTCATGGCTGAATAAGCCTGCGTCAAAAGAGGATGTTCGCCTTTGAAGAATTGGTCGAGCGTAATGAAATTGCCAAGCGACTTACCCATCTTCTGTCCGTTGATGGTAATCATATTGTTGTGCATCCAGTAATGAACCATATCCTTGCCCTGCGAAGCCGTGGCCTGCGCAATTTCGCATTCATGATGCGGGAAAACAAGGTCCATACCGCCACCATGAATATCAAAGCTTTCGCCTAAGTATTTCTTACCCATGGCAGTACATTCGCAGTGCCATCCGGGAAAACCATTGCTCCAAGGCGAAGGCCAACGCATGATATGTTCGGGCTGAGCTTTTTTCCACAAAGCAAAATCCACCGGATTGCGTTTTTCCGACTGACCATCCAAATTGTCACGACTGGTATTGATAACGTCGTCGAGGTTGCGGCCGGAAAGCTTACCGTAATGATATTGCTGGTTGTATTTTACCACGTCGAAATACACCGAACCTTCGCTTTCGTAAGCAAAACCATTGTCGAGAATATCTTTCACCAACTGAATCTGTTCGATGATGTGACCCGAAGCGTGCGGCTCGATGCTGGGAGGCAAAACATTCAATGCTTCCATAGCCTGATGATAACGATTCAAGTAATACTGAACCACTTCCATAGGCTCCAGCTGTTCCAGACGCGCTTTTTTGGCAATCTTGTCTTCGCCTTCGTCGGCATCGTGTTCCAAATGGCCCACGTCGGTAATATTGCGCACATATCGCACTTTGTAACCGATTTCCTGCAGATAACGGAACAAAATATCGAAAGTAATAGCCGGACGAGCGTGACCCAAATGGGCATCACCATACACCGTCGGACCGCAGACATACATGCCCACATGATTTTCGTGCAAAGGCTTGAACAGTTCCTTGCTACGCGTTAAAGTATTGTAGATAAGCAAATTCTGTTTCATTGTATATAAAATTTATAGGGTCGGTTGGATACAAATACGATGGACGGACCTTCGCTGAGATAACGCCAAAGGCCTGCGCGGGTAGAAATAATCATGCGATAGGCCTGCTCGAGCTGCACCTCTTCCAAAGGCACCACGTTTTCGGCTTTCAGCTCGGCATCGACGGGAATAAATTCGTAGAAAATACCGGCATCCATATGCAGCAACATCGCGTCTTCGCCCAATTTTTCCTGCATACCGAAAAAGCCTTCGGCGGTGCAGAACGAAGCATGATAATCGATATCCTGAATGGGCGCTTGCTGCAAATAGGCACGCGTGGGTTTGCCTCGATGGAAAAAGACTTCCACTTGCGGCAAAATATTCTTGATGCCCGATTTTCCCGTTTTCTGTTCGGCATATTTCAAGAAATCGAAATAACGATGCGGGCGGCCTTGAATGTTGCTCACTTGGCCTTTTTGCGATTCTTCCAGCAAAACTTCCAGTTCGGAATGAGCGTTGCTCTTATTCACCGGCGATTGCGGACGAATAAACAAACTCTGAGGGAATGGCGCTTCTTTGATGAGAATATTCGACAAATTGCGATACACTTGGTCGCGTTTGCTAGCGCCTATCCAAAGAGAAAAACTGTCGAAAAGTTTACTGTCTTCGCCCTTGTCTTTCAGATACATCGCCATCGAATCGTAGATACCTTCGTAGAAATTATCCATCAGGGCATCGCGGGTAATGGGCAAAAGATGCGAAGCAAGGTTCTTTTCGCCGGCAGGCACAAAATATTTACAGGTACCGGGCCAGAGCAAATTACCTTCGCCGGCCATCATGCGCTGCACATAAGGCAGGATATCCTCGTATTGCTGCAAAGGCAATCGTTGACGAAAATCGTCGTAGCTATGTATGCGGGAAAAGCGGTAACGTTTGCCCCACTCTGTGCTTGCAGCATCGCTAAGCATCTCGAAAAGCAACTCATTCTGAGCATCATAGGGCATAGCACAGGCTTCCCGGATTTCTTCCAAGCGATCTTTGTTGTACAGAGAAAACAAGGGGGTTAAAAATTTTGCTGACATGGTCTGATTCTTGAAATGCCTAATGAGGACAAAGATAGTGAAAGCTTCTTAAGAACGCACCAACTTTCTGCGTTTTTTTACTGAAGCTTACCGCTTTGTACATCGGCCCAAGCACGTTCGGCGGCCTGCTGTTGGGCATTTTTCTTGGAATAGCCTTGTGCTTTGGCCACTACTTTTCCGTTGATAAGCAATTCACACTCAAACACCGGAGGAGTTGCAGGGCCCTCTTCTTCGCGCGGCAATTCGTGGGTGGGGAACTCCAGTTCGTAATGATATTGCTGACACCATTCCAAAATCAGCGATTTATAATTGCTCACCGTCTTGGCTACCGCTTCCAAATCGAGCAATTGTTCCAGAATTTTCTTTTCCAAAAAACGTCGGCAAGCCTCGTAACCGCGATCCAGATAAATGGCACCAAACAAAGCTTCGAGCGTATTGCCGAAAATATCCTTGCGCAGAGAATTGGTATTGTTGGCCACCACCATCATTTTATCGAGGCCCATATCGAGTGCCAACTTATTGAGTGTCTCGCGTTTAACAATCTTAGAACGCGTGGTGGTAAGAAAGCCTTCGCCCCGATTTTCGAAATGATGATAGAGCACATCGGCCACTAAAGCATCGAGAATGGAATCGCCCAAAAACTCTAGGCGTTCGTTGTTCTGGAGCGAACCGTCGGCATTATGCAAAGACAAAGACTTATGGCGCAAAGCAAGATCGTAATAACGTATTTGCCTTGGCCAAAAGCCCAATAGTCTTCTAAACGAAAAGTATCGTTGTTGCTTTCCGAAAATCGATTTCCTCTTTATCCTTGCCATTTTCTAAAGGCGATACAAGCATTATGTCCGCCAAAACCGAAGGTATTGGACAATGCCACACGGATATCTCTTTGGCAAGCTTTGTTGAAGGTCAGATTTAAGTTGTAATCGATGTCGGGATCTTCGTCACCTTCTTCGTGGTTGATGGTAGGAGGCACCACGCCATGTTTCACGGCCAAGACCGTGGCCACCGCTTCTACGGCGCCGGCAGCACCCAGGAGATGTCCGGTCATCGATTTGGTAGAACTCAGGTTGATTTGGTAAGCGTGTTCACCAAAAGCAGCCTTGACAGCTTTCAATTCTGCGATGTCGCCATAGTAGGTCGAGGTGCCATGCGTGTTGATGTAATCCACTTCTTCTTTGGGCACATCCATTTCGGCCAAAGCCAACTCCATGACGCGTTTGGCGCCGAGTCCCTCGGGATGAGGCGCCGTCATGTGATACGCATCGGCCGACATACCGCTACCCACCACTTCGGCATAAATCTTGGCTCCACGTGCCAATGCATGCTCCAACTCTTCCAGAATAAGACAAGCAGCACCTTCGCCCAACACAAAACCATCACGACTTTTGCTGAAAGGACGACTGGCGGTTTCAGGACTGTCGTTGCGGGTTGACAGCGCACGCATCGCGTTAAATCCACCCACACCGGCCGGCGTGATAGCACCTTCGGATCCACCCGACACAATCACATCAGCCTTGCCCAGACGAATCTGGTCGATAGCCGAAGCAATGGCCGTATTGGACGACGCGCAAGCCGACACCGTTCCATAGTTGGGACCGGAAAAACCATAAGCAATGGAGATATAACCCGCAGGCATATCCGTAATTACTTTCGGTACAAAAAATGGGCTGTAGCGCACCGCGCCATTATCGACAGTGTAATGTTTTTTGACATCCTCTTCGAAAGTATCTACGCCACCTTCACCGCTGGCCCAAACCACACCAAAACGCTCCAAGTTTTCGTTTTCAAATTGAAAAGCAGCATCTTCGATGGCTTCTTTGGCCGCAATAAGCGCGTATTGTTCGAACATGGAATATTTGGAGGCTTCCTTGCGTTCGAAATAGTCGAGAGGATTATAATCTTTTATTTCACAAGCAAACTGTGTCTTGTGTTGTGAGGCGTCAAAACGAGTAACAAGTCTTGCTCCGCTCACGCCATTAATCAAAGATTCCCAAAAGGAAGGAACCGTTTTTCCGATAGGCGTTATCGCACCAAGACCTGTTACAACAACTCTTCTTAATTTCATAATTTATTAGTATACCTTATCGCTAAGGCGTCTAAAAATTAATTAATTAAGCCAATGCTTTTTCAATGTATTCAATTGCATCATTAACCACAGAAATCTTTTCTGCGTCTTCGTCGGGAATGCTGATACCGAATTCAGATTCGAAGCTCATGATCAATTCTACAGTGTCAAGAGAGTCAGCACCCAAGTCGTTGGTAAAACTAGCTTCAGGAGTAACCTGTGAAAGTTCAACGCCAAGCTTTTCAGCAATAATAGCGGCTACTTTTTCTTTAACTTCCATAATAGTTGTGTTTTTAATTAATAATTGATTTTTGTTTTCAAAAAAACTGGGCAAAGGTAACCACGAAAATCAAATATATGCTAATTTTGCAGTGAAAAAATTGCTAAAATTTTTAACAATTAAAAATAAAACACTAATTCTCAAATACTTATAAAAATGATTAATTCACATCGCGTGGCCATTTTCGCCTCTGGTTCCGGTTCAAATGCCGAAAATATCATTGAATATTTCAGAAAAAACAGACCGGAAGTAAGCTTTCCCATCATACTTTGCAACAATCCTAAGGCTTATGTGTTCGAAAGAGCCCAAAAATTGAATGTTCCTTGCGAAAGCTTCACGCGCGAAAGTTTTGAGAACGGAGAACTCATCGCCAAACTGCAAGCGCTCAATATCAATTTCATCGTGTTGGCCGGCTTTTTGTGGAAAGTTCCCGAAAACATGATTGCCGCTTTCCCCAACGCCATCATCAATATTCATCCCGCTTTGTTGCCCAAATACGGTGGCAAAGGCATGTATGGCGACAATGTTCATAAGGCCGTGGTGGCTGCCGGCGAAAAAGAATCGGGTATCACCATCCACTACGTGAACGAACTTTACGACAGCGGCAACATCATTTTCCAAGCCAAATGCGAAGTGCTTCCCGGCGACGATTATCATCAGGTAGCAGAAAAAGTGCACGCATTGGAATACGCACACTTTCCCGAAGTTATCGATAGCTTGCTGAAATAAATTCAGTCCCAACAAAAATCGAAAGAAGACAAGCGCCTGCCGTCGATGGAGGAAATATCCACATCGTCGTCGATGTCTTGCGTGTATCCGCGATAGGGGAAGTAACGTTTGTTCGATTTCAGCACGCAATCTTTGCTATTGTCGACATAATCCAGCACCACGGTGGTTTGCGCAGGCACGTAAATGTCCATTTTGCAAAGACTCAGATTCCAAGGACGTTCTTTGTTGTATGCGCGGGGATAAATTTTCAGGTTTTTACCTTCCTTTTCTATCATTTTGCGATCGTCCAGCAGGAAATCGAAATTCGCGTTGAGCAAACAAGAGGCATAAGAGGTTTTGATGGAAACTTCGTTGTGCAAGCCGTCGTTGTGAATTTTCAACACCGGCATGCTGTAAAGCGTAGCTTTCTCGTCGGGATCGTCCCAAAGAAAATACAGCGATTCGTCGATGACGCAGACATAAGTTTGGTCTGAAAAAGCTCTTTCGTCGATAGAGATATAAAGGGTATCTTGCTGCTGTTCAATAGGATAATTTTGCGTAGTTTCAACATGCGACTTACCAATGTGGCCAATTCCGGCGGCGGTAGAAAATGCCATGGCAATCATCGCCACCAACCAGAACAGCAACAACAGTCCACCCAAACGAAACTTCTTGAAACGCAGATTGAACAGCAACTTGATGCCTTCGTAGAAAAATATAAGGAAAGGTATGAAGAGACAAATGTAAAACAGCACCTTGCTCACGCCCAGCGCGGGCATCATGGGCATAAAATCGAAGAAACTGATCAGCTCGGCAGGCAGGAGCCAAATAAAACAAAGAGGCAAAATCACCAAGCCAGTCATGCCTATCAGGAAGAAGATGATACCGAAAGCGATACGGAAAAATTCCGACAGAAAACGACCAAGTTGCGATTGTCTCAGCTCTTGCGCCATATCGTTCACCACCTCATTGCCACGATGTTGCGCACAATTTGCCTTCTTTTCGGCACCAACACCATACAACTGATTCAGTTGCTGCTGATTACGCGCCAAGGGCATAGCCACCCACATAGCCACATAAACCAACAATAAAATAGGGAAAACTATGCTTTCGGCAAAAAGGAAGACCAAGAGAAAAACCGAATAAAGGATACGCAACACCGAAGCATCCCAACCCAGATAAGCGGCCCAACCGCCGAACACGCCGCCCAGCACTTTTTGTTCCGGGTGACGATACAGCCGATGTTTGTGCATTTTTTCCTGCAAACGCTGTGAAAATTCTTGGGTAAAATCGTCCACTTTATTCTTGGCATTTTCATCGGAAGTTTGATGTTCCGCATTGGACGAAAAAGCATCGAAAGCAGGCAAGCCCAAGTCTTGAATAGCTTGCTGAATTTGTTGCATGGTCACCACTTGGCTCACATTTTTCACTTGCGAAGAAAGATATTTACCCAAACTTTCTTCCACAGCGGCCACATCCTGAGCCTGCGTTTTCAAAGCATCGAGATAGGCTTGCAGAAAATCGTAAGCCGACGTATCTAAAGTAAAGGCCCACGAGCCGATACTCACTTTAATTACTTCTTTCATTGTATGGTATTTTAACGTTGTCTGATAAGTTGAATACTGTCCACCAATTCGTTCCAGGTGGCATCAAGTTCGGCAAGCACCTGACGACCCATGGGCGTAAGGCTGTAATACTTGCGCGGCGGGCCTTGGGTGGATTCTTCCCAACGATACGAAAGCAAGCCCTGGTTTTTCAAACGGGTAAGCAGCGGATAAAGTGTTCCTTCCACCACCATCATATTGGCGTCTTTCAATATCTTGATCATCGAAGGCGCGTAGGCATCTTCCTTCTCGAGTATCGACAAGATGCTGTATTCCAGCACGCCTTTTCGCATCTGCGACTTGATATTATCGGTATTGATATCGGTATATGTCATTTCTTGTCGTTTTTGTTGGAATATTTAAGCAAGTTTTCGGCCGTGATAGGCAAACCATGCATTTGCAATTTCTGCGTAGGCGTTTTGGCCATGGGAACGCAAATCCAAAGAATAATGTAAGCCCAGAAACCCAAACCGCCAAAAAGCATCGACACCAACCAGATAACACGCAGCAAAACTATTTCTGCATCGAGATAAGCAGCCAGACCGCCGGCCACACCGCCCAACACGCAATGATCGGGATCGCGAAACAATTTACGTTGCGGCTGTTGATAAGAAGCCTGATAAGTTGTCTGATAATCGGTGTACTCGTTGGAACCATCGGGCATGCCCATACGTTTGATAATGCTTTGCACCAAACCCACGCCCACCACCTGATTGGGCGATTTAACATCTTCAAGCAAAATTTCCGCCAAACGGCTTTCGATATCCTGCATCACCTCGCCGGCATCGTCCTGACTGGCCAATTTGGCTTTAAACTTGGTTAAATAATCTTGAAGCATGTCGTAGGCATCTTCTTCCATTTGGAAAGAGTAACCGCCCAAACCTACCGAAATCACTTTTTTCATCTTTATATATTATATAAGGTACATACAAAAAAATACTCTTGCCTTATCATAAGACGAGGCAAAAGTATTATTTAAACAAGTACTATGCAACACACAGTACTCTATTTTAACACAATTTAACGAAGCTATACTTATTTCGCAGCGATGGCATCAATTTCCACCTTGGCGCCCATAGGCAAAGCAGCTACCTGATAACACACGCGCGCAGGCTTCTGTTCGGGGAAAAATTCAGCGTAAACGTCGTTCATGGCCTTAAAGTCGGCAATATCAGCAAGCAAAACGGTGGTTTTCACCACATCAGAGAATGTCATGCCGGCCTCGGCCAAAATATTCGACAAATTGGTCATCGACTGACGCGTCTGTTCTTCGATACTTTCGGGCATGGCTCCCAATTCGGGATTGATGGGCAACTGTCCGGAAATGAATAGCGTCTGCGCACCCGCGGGCACCAATTGAGCTTGAGAATAAGGGCCGACAGCCTTAGGCGCGGCCGGAGAAGCAATTACCTTGTTCATTGTTTTTCTACAAATTTATAACCAACACCTTTCACTGTCACGATATAGCCTTCGCCAATCTTTTCGCGGATCTTGCGAATATGCACATCGATGGTGCGATCGCCAACCACCAAGCGAGTGCCCCACACCAAACGGAAAATATCTTCGCGGGTAAACACTTTTTCGGGACGTGACGACAAGAGCATCAACAATTCAAATTCCTTACGCGGCAAGGTAATTTCCTTAGCATTAACGAAAACCATGTAGCGTTCGCGGTCGATAACGAAGCCTTTCTTGGGAACATTCAGACTTTGCTTACGATAGGGACGCAGGATATTTTTCACACGTTGCACGATAAGCATAGGGTTGGTATCGCGATAGGCAAATTCGTCCACGCCGTTATTGAACCAAGTCCATTGTTCTTCGAAATTCTTGTTGTCGTCGATAAGGAAACAAGTCTGGAAAGCCCATTCTTCCTTGATTTTCTTCAACTTCTTGCAAAGTTCCAACGCACGGACATCGTCGGTTTCGGCATCGAAAAATACCAAACAGGGATGTTCGTCCATCACATAATCCATGGCCTTTTGCACATTGCTTGTGTACTCAAGACCAATACCGTTTTCTTCTAAAGCTTCCCTGATTTGAGGGGCAATCTGCGCCGTCTTAGACGCAAAAAGCAATACGCATCCATTAAGTGCCTTCATAGTCTGTCTATAATAAATCAACGCAAAAATAACATAAGCTTTCGGTTAATACAAAATAGTCCGGATAATTTTTCGTACTTTTGCGCCGTTTTGGCTAAAGGAAGTCAAACAACCACACGCAAACAATAACAAATAAAGATAATTAACATGGATTTTATTGAAGAACTCCGTTGGAGAGGCATGATTCACGACATGATGCCCGGCACGGAAGAACAACTTAAAAAAGAAATGACCACGGCTTACGTGGGCATCGACCCTACGGCCGATTCACTGCATATCGGACACCTTTGCGGTGTGATGATGTTGCGTCACTTTCAGCGTTGCGGCCACAAGCCTCTGGCATTGATTGGCGGCGCCACCGGTATGATTGGCGACCCTTCGGGAAAATCGCAAGAACGCAACCTGCTCACCGAAGAAATCTTGCGTCACAACGTGGCTTGCATCAAGGAGCAATTGAGCCGCTTCTTGAACTTCGATGGCGACAGCGCCAACTGCGCCGAATTGGTGAACAACTACGATTGGATGAAAGATTTCACTTTCCTGGATTTCGCTCGCGAAGTAGGTAAACACATCACCGTCAACTACATGATGGCCAAAGATTCTGTAAAGAAACGCTTGAACGGCGAAGCCCGCGATGGCTTGTCATTCACCGAATTTACTTATCAGTTGCTGCAAGGTTACGACTTTTTGCACCTGAATGCCACCAAAAACTGCAAACTGCAGATGGGCGGTAGCGACCAATGGGGCAACATCACCACCGGTACCGAATTGATTCGTCGTACCAACGGCGGCGAAGCTTATGCCCTCACCTGTCCGCTCATCACCAAGGCCGACGGCGGCAAATTTGGCAAGACCGAAAGCGGCAATGTTTGGTTGTCGGCCGAATACACCTCGCCCTACAAATTCTGTCAATTCTGGCTGAACGTGAGCGATGCCGACGCCGAAAAGTACATCAAGATTTTCACCTTTATCGGCAAGGAAGAATGCGAAGCCCTTATCGAAGAACATCGCGCCGCTCCCCATTTACGTCTGTTGCAGAAGCGCTTGGCTAAGGATGTTACCATCATGGTTCACAGCGAAGAAGACTACAACAAGGCCATGGAAGCTGCCGGCATTTTGTTCGGTAACGCCTCTCAAGATCAGTTGGCTCAGCTCGACGAAAAGACCTTCCTCGACGTGTTCGAAGGTGTTCCCACTTTTGAAATCTCGAAAGAAGCCCTGAGCGCCGGCATCCGCGCCGTAGATTTGCTCACCGACCATGCAGCCGTTTTCCCTTCTAAGGGCGAAATGCGCAAAATGGCCCAAGGCGGTGGCGTTGCCATCAACAAAGAAAAGCTCGCTGCTTTCGATGCCATCATCGACGAAAAGTCTTTGCTGAACGGCAAATACATCTTGGCTCAACGCGGTAAAAAGAATTATTTTCTGCTGATTGCGAAATAAATTTTGGATGATTGAAAAATAAATTTCATCCTATCGCAAAATAAATTTGAAAAAGATTTGGTTCTTTCAAATAAAAACCACTATCTTTGCGGCGCTTTTTAAGAAAGCACCACGTGTTAGTCCAATGGTGTAATGGTAGCACTACAGTTTTTGGTACTGTCTGTGGAGGTTCGAATCCTTCTTGGACTACATAAAAAAGACTCCGAAGCAATTCGGAGTCTTTTGTTTTTTATATCAATATTGCCGGCAATAGGCTTCATCAAGGCTTGTCTTTCTCATCCTACTTTTTGTCCAGGCGTGCTTATCTGATGATAATCTTCTGTGTTTGATGGCCAACTTTGACGATATAAATTCCTGTTGGAAGTTCTTTTGCTTGGCCCAGGTTCAAACCGTTAATGCTGTATACTTCGTAGCTGTCGGCGCCATCAATCGTAATGCGATGGCCGCAAACCGCAATTCTGAATGACTGCTCTGATGCAGACGAAAGGTCATCAGTATCTTCATTTTCATCATTTTCATCATCATTTTCATTTTCTTTTATAGGATAGAAGTAATAGAATTTGCTCCATCCTTTGGCCGATGTGTAGGCTTCGATGCTGCCTTCCGGCACGTAAACAAGACTATAATAATCGTAAAAACAGTTGTTTCCTAAGACGGGCGGAATGGGATTTCGACTCGTGATGCTGGCAAGACTATGGCATTGAGAGAAAGCGTTATTGCCAATATAAGTCAGGCTATCGGGCAAATCGATGCTGGCAAGACTATAACAGTTATAGAAAGTATAGGCTTCAATATTGGTCAGATTTTCGGGCAATTCGATACTGCTCAGGCTTTCGCAACCGGAGAATGCATTTCTTCCAATAGTTTTGATGCTGTCGGGAAAGTTGATGCTAGAGAGTTTAGTGCATTTTTGAAAGCTATTGTTGCCGATGCTTGTCAGTGTATTGGGAAGGGAAATACTTGTCAGATTTTCGCAAAGTTCAAAGGCTTTGTCTCCGATACTTTTGACGCTGTCGGGCAAATGAACGCTTGAAAGATTTTTACAATAATAAAAAGCATTGTTGCTGATGCTTTTGATGCCTTTCGGCAGGCTTATCTCGTTGATGGATGTACAATAAGAAAAGGCTTCCTTTCCGATGCTCGTGATGCTCTGAGGTAGAGAAAAGCGGGTAATATTTCGACAAAACGAAAAAGAACCATTGCCGATGGCGGTAACCCTTGTCTCGATACCATTGTACAGGATTTTGTCAGGAATAACCAGTTCTCCTTCCATCAGCGTATTTTTGAGACCAACCACTGTAGCGGTATTGTTGGCCGTGTTGATACTGTAAACAATATCGTCGACAGTACGTTCAACGCTTGCTGCACTGACGCACAAGATAAAAAGGCTAAAAAGCAGGGTGGTGTAAAACTTTTTCATACAAATTGATATCTGATAGTAAAAACAAATATATCGTTAATCTTTTAATTCTTTGCAGCCTCTGATGTTTTTTAAATTATCAATAAGATTTTCTTTTGGTAAGAAACCCATGTATTGTCTCCTACATCAATATTAAGTTCTTTAATATTTCGTCTACACTCAAAGTAAGCCCCATTTTCCCCTACATATTGATACGCTGCTTTTTGCCCTGGAGACAATCTCGTAGAAGAACTTCGATCAATGTCAACTTTCACAAAGTTATATCATGTATTGCTTTTACACAAGAAAAAAGTTTGACGGCGGCATTTTCAATAGTCTGAGATTTAGCCATTTACAAAGTGGCAAAATTGGAAAAGTTTGACAGCGGCCAAAATAGTTTGACAGGGATGCATAAACGCAGCGGAGATGGCTGCGCTGTTGTTTAATCTTAAGAATCTTTACCTATTTTTGCGGAGACAATCGCAGCTATCGATGAGAAACTATATTTGGAGTATTTTCTTTCTATTTTGTGCTTTTTCGTGCACACAGCGCAACAGCTATTCGGAGATTTTTTCGAAGGCCGAATCCCTTATGAACACCAGTCCGGATAGCGCATTGATTATGCTTCGAAGTGTTGATGCGAAAACACTCTCCACAAAAGAAGAAAAGGCAGAATACGCCTTGCTGTTGTCGATGGCATTGGATAAGAATTTCGTGGACACCACCACTTTCTCCATTATTCAGCCCGCCATAGATCATTATCTCGAAAAGGGAACACCAGACGAAAAACTTCGCACATTGTATTACCAAGGACGAATCTTTCAGAACAGAGGAGAACAGGATGAGGCCATGCGAGTTTTTATCCAGGCACGAGATGTTGAAAATAAAGGATATACCGACACGCTCACTTTCGCCAATCTGCTCGTGGCCCAATCGACCATTTTTTATACATCTTACAAGACCAAGGAGTTTATAGAAAACAATTTGCAGGCTGCCGAATTATATCGTTCCATCAAGCACTCTTTATACGAGATGACCAGTCTTGCAAAATCGTTGGATGGTTACATTATCGAAGAAAATCGTCTATTGGCCGATAGCGTTTTATCCATTTGTCGAGAACGAATACAAGTGAATCCCGATTATTCAAGATTTATCGTTCCGCATCTATTGTCGTACACCACCGTTTTCGGTACAGAAAAAGACATCAAGCAACTTCTTTCCGTATATGTAGCTAACAATCATTTGACTGAAGAAACAAAACTGGATATAGCCTGGGCCTATTATACCTTAGGTGATATTAAAAATGCGCTTTACTATGTGGAATCTGTTAATGAAGAAGTCATTGCCAAGAATTATCTGAAATACCTGGCTATCAAGTCTAAGATTCTTGAAGCCAATGGAGATTATAAAGAATCTTTGCATTGTTATCAGTTATACGCCACCACTTTAGAGAACTTTCATCAGCAACTATTTTCGCAAGATTTGTTATTTGCGCAAGAGAAACACCAAATGGAGTTGTCTTCTATGATGAAGCTTCAAGAAAGAAACAAAATTATTTGGTGGAGTTTGTGTTGCGTATTTGCGTTATTGTTCATTCTAGCCTGGATTTATTATCGATATCGAAATGCAAAATTGACTTGCGAACAGCAAAATCTGGTTAAGGAAAATCTTCGCATGAGAATCGAACAATTAGAATCGGAAAGTGAAAACTTAAAAGAAATTCTGACTTCTCAGGATGAATTGTCGGGGCCTGTTGCCGATGCGGTCAAATCGAGGCTGGAAATGCTGAATTCCATGATGGCAGCCCGAATTTCGGAGAATGATATCTACGCAAAACCTTATAACGATTGGCTCGACAAAATGCTGAAAGACAAAGATTCCTTTATGGATACTACCAGATTGGCATTCAAGGCATCGCATCCAAAGTTTATCAAATATCTAGAAGATAGTCAACTTTCTATTTACGAAATCAATTACCTCTGTTTATACGCGATTGGCTTGCGCGGAAAGGATATTGGAGAATATATTCAACTGAAGCGTCATTATCATATCAGCAGTGATATCCGCAAAAAATTGGGCATTGACGAGCATGAAACCAATCTTGGCATTTATGTCCGAAAATTGATGAAAAAGCTATAAGTTTTGTTGCATACACCTTTTGCATAAAATATTCATATACATATTTTATAAATTTTATTGGCAAAAGTTTTGGGCGATGGATAATAATGTATATTTTTGCAGGCATTTTTGCATTCATATTCAAAAACAAGCCAAACAACAGCTATGAAAGATAAAGGCAATCGTTTAAAAAGTATCCGGAAATACGTTTCCGAGCAAAAAATCAGCAGCCAGGAAGAATTGTTGCAACTGCTTTCCGAAGAAGGATTCATTCTGACGCAGGCCACCCTCTCGCGCGACCTTAAGCAACTGAAAATCGCCAAGATGCCCGATTACGAAGGAGGTTATATTTATGTACTTCCCGAAGAATCGTCGCCGCTGGGTAAGACTGCGCGCATGAAAACGCAAGAAATTCATTTTGCCGCTACCGGATTCCTTTCTATCGACTTTTGCGGACCTTTCGCCGTGGTGAAAACCAAGCCCGCTTTTGCCGGCGGCATTGCGGCCGAAATAGACCGTCGCTCGTCGAAGAATATCCTGGGCACCATCGCCGGCGACGACACCATTTTGGTAATTCCCCGCGAAGGCACCGATCGCCGCAAGCTGTTGCGCACTTTGTCTGAAGTTTTACCCATCAACCATTAATATAGCGAGTATATCATTCAATCATGGAAACAGAAATTCAAATTTTGGTAGCCGACGAATCTCACCTTCCTTATGTCGACACCATTCTGAAAACCATCGAAGACGCTGCCAAGGTTCGCGGAACCGGTATTGCCAAAAGAACCAACGAATATCTTTCACAGAAAATTTTGGAAGGCAAGGCTATTCTAGCTTTGCATGGCGATGAATTTGCCGGATTCTGTTATATCGAAAGCTGGGGCAACAAACAATATGTGGCCAATTCCGGTCTTATCGTGGTAGAGAAATTCAGAGGACAAGGCTTGGCTAAACGCATCAAACAGAGAGCTTTTGCACTTTCGCGCGAGCGTTATCCGCATGCCAAACTTTTCGGTCTCACCACCGGCGCCGCCGTTATGAAAATCAATTACGAATTGGGCTATCGTCCGGTTACTTTTGCCGAACTCACCGACGACGACGCTTTCTGGAAAGGCTGCCAAAGCTGCGTGAATTATCCCATTCTGCAGGAAAAAAATCGACGATTCTGTATGTGTACCGCCATGTTGTTCGACCCCGAAGAACATTTCCACATCGAACACTGAGATTGTAACAAACATCGTCCGAAGCAATTATCAAGAATTTATAAAAACATCATACAATGAAAGAAAAAGTAGTTTTAGCATATAGCGGAGGTTTGGATACTTCCTTCTGCGTTAAATATCTGACCGAAGAAAAAGGTTACGAAGTATATACTGCCTTGGCCAACACCGGCGGTTTCAGCGACGAAGAACTGAAAACGATCGAAGAAAAAGCTTATCAGTTGGGCGCTGTGAAACACGTAGCCCTTGACATCACCGGCGATTATTACGAAAAGAGTATCAAATACATGGTGTATGGTAACATTCTGCGCAACGGCACTTATCCTATTTCGGTAAGTTCTGAACGTACTTTCCAGGCCATCGCCATCATCAATTATGCCAAGGAAGTGGGCGCAAAATACGTGGCTCACGGTAGCACCGGCGCCGGCAACGACCAAGTGCGTTTCGACCTCACCTTCCAGATTCTGGCGCCCGAAATTGAAATCATCACGCCTACCCGCGATATGATTCTGACCCGCGAATACGAAATCAACTACCTGAAAGAAAGAGGTTTCGTGGCTGATTTCAAGAAATTGGAATACTCTATCAACAAAGGTCTTTGGGGTACCTCTATCGGTGGAAAAGAAACCTTGAAATCGAACCAAACTTTGCCCGAAGAAGCTTATCCTTCGCAAGTAGTGAAGCACGACAGCGAAACCCTTACCATCGATTTTGTGAAGGGCGAAATTGCCGCCGTGAACGGCGAAGCCTTCGACAATAAAGTGGATGCTATCCGTAAAGTGGAAGAAATCGGTTCGGCTTATGGCATTGGTCGTGATATGCATATCGGCGATACCATCATCGGTATCAAGGGTCGTGTGGGTTTCGAAGCTGCCGGTCCGCTGCTTATCATCAACGCTCACAAGATGTTGGAAAAGCATTGCCTGACCAAATGGCAACAATACTGGAAAGACCAAATCGGCACTTGGTATGGTATGTTCTTGCACGAAGCTCAGTATCTGGAACCCGTCATGCGCGACTTGGAAGCCTTCCTGGAAAGCTCTCAGAAGAACGTTAACGGTAAGGTTATCATCGAGTTGCATCCTCATTATTATACGCTCGTGGGCGTGGAAAGCGATTACGATTTGATGAAGACCGATTTCGGCGAATACGGCGAAGTGAACAAAGCTTGGGACGCCGACGACATGAAGGGCTTCGTTAAAATCATGGGCAACCAGATGAAAATTCATCAAAGTGTACAAAACCGCGTAGCAAAATCGAAAGAACAATGATAAAAGTGGGCATTATAGGCGGCGCCGGTTATACGGCCGGCGAACTGCTTAGAATTTTGATACATCATCCTCAGACAGAGATTGTTTTCGTCAACAGCAGCAGCAACGCAGGCAACACTTTGGCTTCGGTGCACAGCGGACTTTTCGGCGAATGCGAGCTGACTTTTACCGACGAATTGCCTTTCGACCAGATTGATGTTTTGTTCATTTGTTCGGGCCATGGCGACAGCAAGAAATTCATCGAAGCGCACGAATTGCCGGCCGGCTTGAAAATCATCGACCTTTCCACCGACTATCGCGACGAAAGTTGCGGCTTCGTGTATGGTTTGCCCGAATATCAACGCGGCAAGATCCAAGGCGCGCAGAAAATTGCCAACCCGGGATGTTTTGCCACTTGTATTCAGCTGGCACTCTTGCCTTTAGCTCATGCGCATTTGCTCAAAAGCGAAGTTCATGTAACGGCCATCACCGGTTCGACGGGCGCAGGCGTCAAGCCTTCGTCTACCACGCATTTCAGCTGGAGAAACGACAACATTTCGGTGTACAAAGCCTTCACGCATCAGCATTTGATTGAAATCAATCAGACTTTGAAAAACTTGCAACCCGGCTTCGACCAGGATTTGAACTTCGTGCCCATGCGTGGCGACTTTGCCCGCGGTATTTTTGCTTCGGTCTACACCGACTGCGAATTATCTCAAGAAGAAGCTGTTGCCTTGTACAAAGATTTTTACAAAGATGCCGCCTTTACTTTTGTGAGCGATAGCAATATCGACATGAAGCAAGTGGTAAACAGCAACAAAGCTTTGGTTCACGTGGAAAAACACGGCAAGAAACTGCATATTCTTTCGGCCATCGACAATTTGGCCAAGGGCGCATCGGGACAAGCGGTGCAAAACATGAACCTTATTTTCGGCCTGAACGAAAAATGCGGCTTGGGGCTGAAAAGCATCGGTTTTTAAGCTATCTTTTATTGAAAAACTATGAATTTATTTGACGTATATCCTTTGTTTCAGGTTGATATTGTTAAGGGAAAAGCCTGCAAGGTTTGGGACGACAAAGGACAAGAATATTTGGATTTATATGGCGGTCACGCGGTGATTTCCATCGGCCATGCGCACGAGCATTATGTGGAAAAGATTTCGCAGCAAGTGGCGCAATTGGGATTTTATTCCAACTCGGTGATAAACAATCTTCAGAAGGAATTTGCCACACGTTTGGGCAAAGCTTGCGGTTACGAAGATTACAGCCTTTTTCTGGCCAACTCCGGCGCCGAAGCCAACGAAAACGCCTTGAAACTGGCCTCTTTCCACAATGGAAGAAAAAAAGTGGTAGCCTTCAAGAAAGCTTTCCACGGCAGAACCTCGGCCGCCGTTCGCATCACCGACAATCCTAAAATCGTAGCACCTGTGAACGAAGGGCTCGAAGTGGAATTTTTACCTTTGAACGATATAGAAGCTGTTAAAAAGAGTTTGGCCGCACAAGATGTCTGCGCCGTCATTATTGAAGGAATTATGGGCGTAGGCGGCATTCAAGTGCCTGATAATCAATTTTTACAAGAACTTCGCGAAGTCTGCACCGCCACCGGCACCGTGCTCATTTTGGACGAAATTCAGTCGGGTTATGGTCGCAGCGGAAAATTCTTCGCGCATCAATACAGCGGCATTCGTCCCGATTTGATTACGGTTGCCAAAGGCATTGCCAATGGATTCCCCATGAGCGGATTGTTGATTTCTCCGATGTTTACGCCCGTGTACGGCATGTTGGGTACTACCTTCGGTGGCAATCATTTAGCTTGCGCTGCTGCCTTGGCCGTTCTCGATGTGATGGAAGACGAAAAACTGATTGACAACGCCGCCAAAGTGGGACAATTCCTCATGGACCAGTGCAGTAAAATTCCGCAAATCAAGGAAGTACGCGGTCGAGGCATGATGATTGGATTGGAATTCGAACAGCCCATCAAGGAAATTCGTCAGGCATTGCTCTACGACAAGCACATCTTTACGGGCGTGAGCGGCACCCACGTGATTCGTCTTTTGCCACCGCTTTGTCTGAGCATGGAAGAGGCTGCCCAATTTATCGAGGCGCTGAAATCTCTTTTGTAAATCAACCTCACTAAAACATCTACCCGAAGCATGAAAATCGGAATTATCGGCGCCGGAAACATGGGCGGCGCTATCGCCAGAGGCTTGGCCAAAACGGATTATTTTCAAGCCAAAGACATCATTGTCAGCGACTTGTCTGAAGCTTGTCTGAGCGCGTTGCAAGACAGCGTTCCCGATATTTGCGTGTGCAAAGACAACTTGCAAGCCGCGCAGGCCGACATCGTGTTGCTGGCCGTAAAACCTTGGTTGGTAGACATTGTATTGACGGAAATCGCTTCGGCGCTGAACGAAAAGAAAATCTTGATTGTGGTGGCCGCTGGCGTTGCTTTCGAACAGATTTACAAACATTTGCCCGAAGCATTGAGCGAGATGCCTTGTTATCGCCTGATTCCCAACACCGCTATCAGCGAAATGACAAGCATGAACTTGTTTGCCGCCGCCAACACCAAGCCCGAACAAAACGAATTCATCTTCAAGATTTTCAGCGATTTGGGCACTTGTATGTTGCTGGACGAAGATAAAATGGCTGCTGCCACTTCGCTCACTTCTTGCGGCATCGCTTACGCTTTGCGTTACGTTCGCGCTTCGGTACAAGCCGCAGTTGAAATGGGTTTCCGTCCTGCCGACGCGCAAGCCATGGTGGCGCAAACCATGAAGGGCGCGGCCGAACTGCTGCTCAACAACGACACTTCTGCCGAAAACGAAATCGACAAAGTGACCACGCCGGGCGGCATCACCATCAAAGGATTGAACGAACTGGAAGCCAACGGCTTCAGCAACGCCGTTATCAAAGCATTGAAAGCCAGCAGATAAATTATGAGAATTGTTGTCAAAATAGGTAGTCAGGTGATTAGCCGCGAAGACGGCAGCCTGGATGTTACACGTATGTCGGCCCTGGTAGATCAGGTGGCCGAACTGCATCGTCGTGGCATCGAGGTGTTGATGGTTTCTTCGGGAGCCGTGGCCGCCGGTCGCCAGGAATTCAAGCCTCAGCAAAAGTTGGATGCCGTAGAGCAACGCCAACTTTTTTCAGCCATCGGACAAGCCATTCTCATCAATAAATATTACGCGCTTTTCCGCGACCACAACATCGGCTGCGGACAAGTGCTCACCACCAAAGAAAATTTCTCCGACCGTCGTCATTACCTGAATCAGAAACGCTGTATGCAGGTAATGTTGGAAAACGGTATCATTCCCATTATCAACGAGAACGACACCACTTCGGTAACGGAATTGATGTTTACCGACAACGACGAACTTTCGGGCCTGATTGCCACCATGATGGATGCCGATATGCTGATCTTGCTGAGCAATGTCGATGGCATTTACAAAGGCAATCCCAAGGAAGGCGCCGAACTGATTCCTCAGATTAGCTCGTCGCAAGACCTGAGCGCGTATATTTCCACGAAGAAATCGGCTTTCGGACGCGGTGGCATGCTCACCAAATACCGCATTGCCGCCAAGGTGGCCGAAGAAGGAATCGCTGTGGCCATTGCCAACGGAAAACGCGACCATATTATAGCAGATATTATTGAGGAGCAAGGCATGCCGCTCGAAGAGCGGCATGCCCCCTTCAGCCTTTTCGTGGCCGAGAAACGCGCTTCTGCCGTCAAGAAATGGATTGCGCACAGCGAAGGTTTTGCCAAAGGCGAATTGCACATCAACCAAGCCTGCCAAGAGGCCATCAGTTCGAACAAGGCATGCAGCCTGCTTCCCGTGGGCGTCACGCAAATTGTGGGCGAGTTCGAAAAAGGTGATCTGGTGCGCATCATAGCCGAAGGCCAGAACATCGGCATCGGAAAAATTTCTTGCGATAGCCAAGCCGCGCGTCGCAATATGGGCAAAAAAGGCCAACGCGCTTTTATTCATTACGATTACCTTTACTTAGAATAAGATGAACCTCTACGCAGATCTTCAGGCGGTACAACAAGCCTCCATCGCCTTGAACGGCATAGACGACGATTTGATTGCACAATTGTTGCTGTCCCTGGCCGACAGCATCGAAAAACACAGCCGTTTTCTTCTGAACGAAAACGGCAAAGACCTGGCGCGTATGTCGCCCGATAATCCCAAATACGATCGTCTGCAACTAACGGAAAGCCGCCTTCGTGGCATTGCCGAAGATATGCGAAAAGTGGCCGCTTTGCCTTCGCCCGTAGGAGAATTGTTGAGCGAAACACAAAGGCCCAACGGAATGACTATCAAGAAAGTGCGCGTTCCTTTCGGCGTTATCGGCATTATTTACGAAGCACGTCCCAACGTTACTTTCGATGTATTTTCGCTTTGTTTGCGCAGCCACAACGCATGCGTGTTGAAAGGTGGAAAAGATGCCGAATATTCCAATCTGGCGGCCATGCAAGTCATCAAGGCCGAATTGGAAAACTTTGGTCTTGACCCGAACACCGCCTTGCTGATGCCCAACGATCACGCCGCCACCGCCACCCTTTTGCAAGCCGTCGATTATGTCGATTTGATTATCCCGCGTGGTAGCCAGTCGCTCATTCAATTTGTGCGCGACAACGCCAAAGTGCCCGTCATTGAAACCGGCGCAGGCATCTGCCATTGTTACTTCGATAAAAGTGGTGATATTCAGAAAGGTGCAGCCATCGTCAACAATGCCAAAACGCGTCGCGTGAGTGTGTGCAATGCGCTCGATTGTTTGTTGGTGCATCGCGATCGATTGCAAGATTTACCCGCGCTCTGCCACGACTTAGCCGCTTCGAAAGTGACAATTTATGCCGATGCCACAGCCTACGAAAGCTTGCAAGGACATTATCCGACGGAACTTTTGCAAATGGCTCAAGACGAACATTTTGGCACAGAATTTCTCGATTATAAAATGTCGATTAAAACGGTCGATTCTATTGAAAAGGCCTTATCGCACATCCGTCGTTATTCGTCGAAGCATAGCGAATGTATTGTTACTGAAGATGATAGCGCAAAAGCGATATTCCAAGCCAAAGTGGATGCTGCCTGCGTGTATGTGAATGTTTCCACCGCTTTTACCGATGGCGCTCAATTTGGTTTCGGCGCAGAAATCGGCATCAGCACGCAAAAAATGCACGCGCGTGGCCCCATGGCGCTTCCCGAACTTTGCAGTTATAAATATTTGATTGAAAGCGATAGTTTTGCCATCAGAAAGGCCTGAGCTTCAGATATTTTCATTTAAGTAATCAGTTAGCAGAAATAATATGAGACATTACACTTCCATCAAGGATTTAGGCGATATCCAAGCCGCCGTGAAAGAAGCTTTGGAAATCAAGAAGAATCGTTTTGCCTATCAAGATTTGGGCAGAAATAAAACCGCTTTGCTCATTTTCTTCAACAATAGTTTGCGTACCCGCCTCAGCACACAGAAAGCTGCCATGAACCTGGGAATGAACGTTATTGTTTTGGACGTAAACCAAGGTGCCTGGAAACTGGAAACCGAACGCGGCGTCATCATGGATGGTGACAAATCGGAACACCTGCTGGAAGCAATTCCCGTGATGGCTAGCTATTGCGATGTCATCGGTGTGCGTTCGTTTGCGCGTTTCGAAAACAAGGAGGACGATTATAACGAAAAGATTATCAATCAATTCATTCAATATTCAGGCAAGCCTGTATTCAGTATGGAAGCGGCTACAGGACATCCGTTGCAAAGTTTTGCCGACCTCATCACCATCGAGGAATATAAGAAGACGGCTCGTCCTAAAGTGGTGCTGACTTGGGCGCCTCATCCCAAGGCTTTGCCGCAAGCAGTTCCCAACAGTTTTGCCGAAATGGTGAATTGCACCGATTACGAATTTGTCATCACACATCCCAAGGGATACGAACTGGATGAACGTTTTGTGGGGAATGCGCGTGTAGAATACGACCAAAAGAAGGCTTTCGAAGGTGCCGATTTCATCTATGCCAAAAACTGGTCGGCTTTCCGCGATCCGCATTACGGACAGATTCTGAGCAAAGATCCTTCTTGGACGGTAGATGCCGAACACATGGCCTGGACCAACAATGCTTACTTTATGCACTGCCTGCCCGTGCGCCGCAACATGATTGTGAGCGACGATGTGATTGAAAGCCCGCAATCACTGGTGATTCCCGAAGCCGCCAACCGAGAAATCTCGGCCCAATGCGTACTGAAACGTTTGCTGGAAAGTTTGCAAAATGAGCCCGCTCGAACTGAGTGATAGTGCACGCCCCGGCCTGCGGCCGGGGCGTTTCCATTCCCCTCCTACTCCATCTGCGGCAAAGCAGAAGCCACTTCTCTAAATAGTTGTTCCGTTTCGTACGCAGCAATCCCCATCGGTTGAGCAATCCCTCTAAGAGAGAACTCCGCCTTCTTATCACTTTTGGTACGACAAAGCAATAATCCCACGCTGGGCTTATCTTCCGGCGATTTAAGATACTCATCCACAGCTGAAATATAAAAATTAAGTTTACTCACATATTCAGGCTTGAACTCTACAGCTTTCAACTCAACAACTACATAGCAATGCAGTTTCAGATGATACATAAGAATATCTATGTAATAATCATCTCCATCAACATTAATCCGATACTGCCTGCCTATATAGGCAAAACCCCGACCCATTTCTAATAAAAAATCAGTAAGTTTATTAGTGAGAGATTTCTCAATCTCCAACTCGCTTTGTAGAGCCACAGTCCCCAAGAAGCTAAAATTATATGGATCTTTAAATATGTCGCGGGCAAGATTAGATTGCAAAGGCGGCATGGTTTGCGCAAAATTATTTATTGCATGACCTTTTGCATTAATATAACCACATTCGATTTGATGGAGCATCACATCTCGGCTCCATCCATTCTTGGTTGTTTCGCATATATAATAAGCACGCTCGGCCATATCCTTTACCTTCGAGAACAATGATATATGATGATACCATGTAATTTGGGTAAGTGGAATCTTTAATTTTGCAAGCGGCACTTGCAAAATTGGAAAGTCGGGATATTCCAAGGCAAATCTTTTCATATATCCCAGATTTCGCTCTGAAAAACCTCTATCATCAGGAAATCTACTACTCAAATCCTTAGACAATTGAACTATTATTTTATGACCCCATCCTTTTTCTTTTTGTTGTTGCAATATACTTTGTCCAATATGCCAATATAAATCCAACATACTGGAATTGACACTAATAGCCGTTCGAAGCTTAGACACTGATATTAATTGCTCAATATCATCGCGCCACG
This sequence comes from Bacteroidales bacterium, assembly GCA_017380635.1. GTDB lineage: Bacteria > Bacteroidota > Bacteroidia > Bacteroidales > UBA1402 > UBA1757. The sequence goes on from JAFODP010000018.1 coordinate 224,163, forward strand.
CTGTATATCCAAGGGGCATTCTCTCATCTTTAGATACAATCAAGTCTTTCATGGTCATAACTTTTTCTCAGCACAAATATAAGCATCCAAAACCTCGTTTGTCAACATTTAGTTAATATTTATTTAACCGAGCATATAATAAAATCCAAGCAGCTGTATAGAGAATTTAGCCAAGTGTGTAGAGGATTTAACCAAACATATAGGGAATGCAAGCAACTATATACCAAGTGTGTAGAGAAGTTGACGAACCGCATAGAGAACGCAACGCTTGTGCCAAGAAAGGAGTTGCTGCAAACAAAAAACAGGCGTCCTTTTGAAAGGACACCTGTTAAAGGAATATCGCGTTGAAACGCTAGAAATCTCTTAAATGCTTTGGGCGAAGCCGGCCATCTGGATAGCAGTGCGAGCAGCTTCAACACCTTTATTACCCAACACACCACCTGCGCGGTCGAGCGATTGTTGCATATCGTCGGTGGTGAGCAGGCCAAAGATAACGGGCGTTTCTGCTTTTTCGTTGATAGCGGCAATGCCTTGGGTGGTACCTTGGCACACATATTCAAAGTGAGGCGTTCCACCGCGCACCACGCAACCCAGCGCGATAATGGCATTACTAGGATGTTCGCAAGTCTGGTTGGCCTTGTTCAGACGAGCTGCGCCATACACCAACTCAAAACTGCCGGGCACCCAATACGTGCGGATATTTTCCTCTGCCACACCGTTTTCTTTCAAGCAAGACACAGCACCTTCGAGTAAAGCACCGGTCACTTCGTGATTCCATTCAGACACCACGATATCGAAAACCATGTCGCTTGCGTCGGGCAAGAGTTCGGGATTATATTCAGAAAGATTCTTGGTAGCCATCGAACCAGCTTATTTCTGCCATTTAGCGCGTTCAATATACTTTTCGATTTCGCTGCCTTCCATAGAGTTGGGATAGTCAGCCTTGATAGTTTCGTAAGCAGCAAGTGCCTTGCTCCACTGACCCAGGCTTTCGTAAGCACGACCGGCCTTCATCAAATAAATGGGAGCCAACAAAGTGTTACCAGACTTAGCAGCCTTTTCGAAATAAGACACAGCTTTCTGAGCCTGACCCAATTCTACATAGCAATCACCCACAGCACCTACCAAAGCAGGACTTACAGCGATATCAGAAGTTTTAACCTTGCTCAAGTAAGCAATAGCTTCTTCGTAATTACCTTGAGCCTTGTAGCACAAACCAGCGTAAGCCTTAGCCAATTTACCGGTCTTGGTGCTAGCATATTGTTTAGCAATTGCTTCGAAACCAATATAATCGATAGCATCGCCATTCAAAGCCAAATCCAAAGAGTCGATAGCAAAATATTGTTCACCTTTGAAAATCTGTTCAGCTGCCTTCTGTTCTCTGGGAAGCACCACCTTGCTGTTATACAAGAAGATACCACCTACCACAACGATCACAGCCAACAAAGCGATCAACAGGGTTTTCTGGTTGTTTTCGATAAATTGTTCTGAACGGGTCAGCGCTTCGTTCATACCTTCCAAAGCGTCTTTGTTTTCTTCTGCCTTAGGGCTTACTTTCTTAGTTGCCATATTAAAATCTATTTTTATTGTTATTATTTCTTTCGAATTTTCTTTATCTCTCGCAAAAAATCACTTTAAGCGCGCAAAGGTATAAAAATCTTTTGAATTTATTACCTTTGCATCCTCAATAATTCCCATGCACCTGAAACAATTATCCATACTGAATTTCAAGAATATCGGCGAAGCCAGCATAGAGTTGTCGCCCAAACTTAATTGTTTTTTCGGCAAGAACGGTCAAGGCAAGACCAACTTGCTGGATGCCATTTATTTACTCTCGTTCTGCAAAAGCCACAATATGGCCATCGATTCGCAGGCCATACGCCACGAAGCCGACTTCTACATGGTGCAAGGACAATACGATATAGACGGAAAAGAGCAGGAATTCTACTGCGGCATCAAACGACGCGGACGCAAAGTATTCAAGCGCAACAAGAAATCTTACGAAAAACTCTCGGAACACATCGGACAGCTTCCTTTGGTGATGATTTCTCCCGCCGACGAAGCCCTGATTCGCGAAGGCAGCGAAGAACGCCGACGATTCATGGATATGGCTATTTCTCAGTACGATAGCTCATATATGCAAGCCTTGGTAGCCTACAACGCCGCGCTGCAACAACGCAATGCCATGCTCAAGCAGGAAGACAGGATTTTTCCCGATGAAATCTACGAAATCTACGAATATCAGATGGCACAACATGCCGAAGAAATCTATCGTAAACGCCTGGCTTTCATCGAAAGTTTCACGCCGGTGTTCAATGATTTTTATCAAGAGATTTCTGGACAGGCCGAGCAAGTAAGCATCGCTTATAGTTCTCATATCGAAAGAGGCGATTTGGCCGCACAATTGGCCGAAGTGCGCGAACGCGACAAGATTCTGGGTTACAGCACCCGCGGCATCCACAAAGACGACATCGACATCCTTTTGGGCGAATTTCCGCTGAAGAAAGTGGGATCGCAAGGCCAAAATAAATCTTGCTTGGTAGCCATGAAGTTGGCACAAGCCGAATTTCTGAAAGAAAAAAGCCATCAGGCGCCCCTGCTCCTGCTCGACGATCTGTTCGACAAACTCGACGACGAGCGCGTGGCCAATATCGTCCGTTTGGTATCGCAAGAAAATTTCGGACAGATTTTCATCAGCGATACGCAATTGTCGCACTTGGAAAAAATTCTGCAAAGCCTGGCCGGCGATCATCGCGTTTTTCTCGTTGAAAACGGACAAATCAGTCATTATCAAGCCTAAGAATCATGAGAAGACGCAATAGCGAAACACTCGACAAAGTGCTGCAACAGATACTGAAAGATAATCATCTGGACGGCAAACTCAGCGAAGTTCGACTCATCAACAACTGGAGTAGTATCGTGGGGCCGCAACTGGCAGCACAAACCGAAAGGCTATACATCCGCAATCACATTCTTTATCTGCATGTAAAATCGGCCATCGTGCGCAACGAACTGATGCTGATGCGCGCTTCGCTCATCAAGAAACTCAACGAATCGGTGGGTATTGAAGCCATCCGAAATATCGTGCTACGCTAATTTAGCAAACCAACTTTAGGATAAAAAATAAGCGTCCGAACATTTCACAATGTGCGGACGCCATAAACTAACTTACTAACCTAAAGTATGAGAGAGATTCATTTCTTGGCAGCAAAAGTACATATTATTTATTAGTTCTTGTATCTTTTTCTATCACAAATTTCGGACAATTTATCATTTTTTAGTTTCGTTTACTTCTTCACGGAGATAAGTTTGGATTGTAGCGTTTTTGCTTCTTGCATTTGCAAAACATACACACCATTGTCCAACGACGACCAATCGAAATACTGCAAACTTTCGCCTTCCGCACTACGATAAACCAATGTTCCATTCAAATGGAAGATGGCAAATGACAAAACTTCGCTCATATCCGCAGGACGCAAATCCGTGGTATTCATAGCAATAGAAGCCAAGGGCACACGCGTGAACTGTACATCTTCTTTGTTGGTGGCATAAGAAACATAGAGGTAATCGCCGGCCACCATAGATTTAGGATAACTATAACCGGAATTACTGCTTTTTGCCTTACCCGGATAACGCAAAGCTTGAATATCATCATCACTGCGCAAAAGATAGGCCTGATTGAAAACATTACCATCGCTGCTGAGCGTCAACACCAAAGGAACACGTCGTTTGTTGGAAACAGGATTGCCCGCCATAAAAGCCGTTCCATCGGGCAAATTTCCGGCCGATTGTTTAGTACGCGCATCCGGCATATTGGTTTTCTGAGCCTTGCTCCAGGTTTCACCTCGGTCTTTGCTGACAGCTGCCAATTTACGATAAGAAGAGTTCTGATCGCGGAAAATCATCACCAAATCGCCATTAGCCTGCTGAAACAGACTGGGTTCCATTTCGACAGACTGCGCACCATTGTCGGTGTAGGCAAATTCACCTCGTTTCCAACCCCTCAGGCCGGAAGCATCGTCAGTATATAAAGGTGTAATATGCAAACCTGGCTGCATGTGGGCAGCATTAACAATACGACCATCGGGCAATACATGCGGATCTTGTTCAAAAATTCCGTTCAAACGACTACCATCGGCCATCAGCACATCGGCGGGATCGGTCCAGTTCATGCCATCGGCAGAAGCTACATAGCGCGTATATCCACCTTTGGGATTCAAGCCGGCGGGCCAAGTGTTGATATAACCAATAAGCGAATCTTCCGTGGCATACCATCCTCCCGACGAGCAATATCCATTGGCAATGCTTTCGGCCAGAACCATCGGTTGCGACCAAGTGGCACCTTCATCCTCGCTACGGCTATAGGCCACCCAAGTATCTTCGGAATCTTCGTCTTGCTTGGAGCTTTGCCACATGCAATATAGATTACCTTTGAAAGCTATCATCACGGCACCATGACTAAAATGATCTGTCGCGTTAGACGGCGCAAAAACGGTAATAGTTTCGGTACCTTCGGCCATCGTCAGGCCAAGAGTGTTGGTATTGCTTGCATTAAAAAGTCCATCCGACACCGAAAAAGGAGCTGCCGCCGAAAGCGAAAGTGCACTCACGAATGCAACAAGCGTCATCAAAATAATTCGTTTCATCTTATTATGGTATTATTAGAGAGAAAAGAGCAACAGCCCGAACACAAGTCCGAGCTGTCGCGATATCATTTACGAAACAAATTATTTGTTCAAATATTTCTTACCATCGATAATGATGATACCTTGGTAGTCTTCGCCAACTACCTGACCTTGCAAGTTGTAGATAACGGGAGTAACAGGCACTACCACTTCTTCGATAGAGGTGATGGTTTTGTCTGAGGTGGGATCCCAAGCTTCTACTTCGGTTTCGCTAACTGTCCAAAGAACGATGTTGGCCCAAACCTGGTTGTGACCATCGAACAAGAAATTCAATTCTTCGAACCAACCTTCTCCCTTGGGCGCTACAAATTCTGCGAAAGGTTTGGTAACCGTGCTGGCAATGGGGCTAATAGGATATTGCAATTTTTGAATAGCTTCATTGTCCATTACATCGCGTTCTTCCGGAGTCATGATGGGGAAATCGGCGGTGTTAGAGAACGAGTGCAAGTATGCCCAGTTGTGCGCTTCAGGCGAGTTAGAAACACCATAGAAAGCAACTTTCACTACAGCTCTGTCTGAAGGAATGAAAATAGTAGCGGCCTTATCCTTTGAAATTTTCATCAATGAGAAAGGCACTGAATCGGTTTCGCTGCTCTTATATCCGGCACCTTCTGAATAGTCCTTACCATCCACCTTCATGGTAATACCATTGTTGAAAGTCCAAGCTTGACCTTCGCCCATTTCAACGAAAGTAGTAGGACGCAATTCGGCAACCGTTGAAAGAACGCCTTCCGAAGAAAGAACAGCGTTGATATTTTCGTCGGTAGCGGGATCCCAAGCTTCTACTTCGTTTTCACCAACAGTCCAAAGAATAATGTTGATAGCCACTTGGTTGTTACCGTCAAATTCGAAATTCAATTCTTCGAACCATGCGGTACCTTTTTCGGCAGTGAAGGTAGCAAAGGGCTGAGCCAAAGAAGAAACCATGGGGCTGACAGGATATTGCAATTTCTGGATATCTTCGTTTTTCATCACGTCGCGAGCTTCTGCCGTCATAATGGGGAATTCGGCCGTGTTAGCGAAAGACTGCAAATAAGCCCAGTTCAGAGCAGATGAGTTAGAAATGCCATAGAAAGCAACTTTCACAACACCCAAATTTGAAGGAATAGTGATGGTACCGGCTTTATCTTTAGACACTTTCAACATGGCATAAGGAGCAGTTTCTGTGCCATCGGTGTAAGCATCGACAGAGGCATAAGATTTACCATTAACCTTCACAGAAATGCCATTCTGAAACACCCATGATTGGTCTGCGGTTTCTTCTACAAAAGTGGTAGGACGCAATTCCATTACCGTCGATTTTACCTGAGCATTCATCGCCATAGCGGCAAATACTGCAGCAACAAGAGTAAAGATTTTCTTCATAGTTAATTAGTTAAAAAGTGAGTAAAAAAGTTTCAAAATTGAGATGCAAAGTAGCTTCATTTTTGGCTGTTTTACAAATATTATTCGTTAAAAAAATTATAAAAAAAGGAGGATTATTTGCTTGAGGTCCACTTTCTAAAGTTTGGTTTTGGCTTTCCTCATACACCATTAATTATCCTGTATCGAATTGATAAATCGACGAGTTTGACACCTTGTTTAGTTGTAATTCTATTTTATAGTTATACCTAGTCGTATTTCAGTCATAATTTATGGATTACGACTTCAAAACCATATTAGACCTTCATACTGAACATCCCTAAAGATGATCTTTCGAACCTAACGAATAAATCACTTAGCAATTCATCGTTTATCTGAATCCTTTTTATACCTTTGCACTTGAAAAAACAGCAAAATTTCAAATGTGCAATGATTACTAAAGATCCAATAAACACCACAACTCTCAGACAGCGTATAGAAGCGATGCCTGAAGATTGTATTCTGTTTCGCTCAGATTTCCCTGAATATCACACGGAATTTGTGGGGAGCATTTTGTCTGAGTTGACAACTGAAGGCAAGCTTGTTAAAATGGCTCATGGTATATATGCCAAGCCACGGAATAGTCGATTCGGCGCTGTTCTTCCGTCTGTAGACAAGGTAATACAAGCCATTGCTGTTCGAGATAATGCAGAGGTGTTACCTTCTGGCATGACTGCATTGAATGCGTTAGGGTTATCGACTCAAGTACCGATGAATTACACATACCTTACTTCCGGAAGCGAACGAATCATAAACTTATCCAATAGGAAAGTAGTATTGAAACGAGGTGTACCCAAGAATTTCTGTTACGAAACTAGCCTTATTTCTCTACTTGTTCAAGCACTCAAAGCTCTAAAAAAAGAGAATGTAGGAGAATTTGAATTAATTTTGATCCGGCAAATGATAGCAAAAGAAAGCAATAAAGAAGCTCTAATCAAAGACATCAATAAGATGCCTCTTTGGATGAAACGCCTAATAAAACCAATGACACACAACTAATACTTAAATTGATAATACTATGAAAAAACAAATGTGGATTAATCACGAACAAATTGACCGTTTGGCCATGTTGCAACAAACTGAAGCCAAGTATCCAGGAATGAATCAAGTGGTTATTGAAAAGGATTGGTGGGTAACCGTTACACTAAAGGCTTTATTTCAAACAGATTGCCGCAATTTTTTAATCTTCAAAGGCGGAACAGCCTTGTCAAAAGGTTTTAATATTATAGAGCGTTTTTCTGAAGACATTGACTTGGCCATCAGCCATTCTTTCTTTGGAATTGAGAACACAAGTAAAAGCCAGCGTGAAAAATTACGCAAAATGTCACGAGCGTATATCCATGAGATTCTTTCTACTCAATTAGATGCCAACTTGAAAGAAATGGAGGTTTCTGGTTACAGTATAGAGAATGTATCCCAGGAACAAGATAAAAATGGAAAATGGCGACCTATAGATTCAGACAAAGATCCTACGGTGATTCTATTACACTACCCGTCAATTCTTGAAGATACGATACATTATATTCCTCCACGTGTAAAGATTGAGATTAGTTGTCTTTCAATGGATGAACCTACAGAATTACGAAAAATCTGTTCCTTAATAGGTGAAACTTTTGATGGCGAAGATTCCGATTCAGATAGTTTAGTAAAAACAGTCGTTCCTACTCGCACCTTTCTTGAGAAGCTATTTCTTTTGGCCGAAGAATTTCAAAAAGAAAAACCCCGAAGCGTACGAATGTCTCGACACCTTTATGATTTGGTAAAACTGATGGATACAGAATATGGAGTAGAAGCCTTATCGAATCGAACACTATACGATACCATTGTTGAGCATCGTAAGGTTTATTATGCTTTGAAGTATGTCAACTATGATTTACATGAACCATCTACCATCAACTTTATGATACCAGAATCGGCTATGGAGGCGTGGCAAGATGATTATGCCGACATGAGGCATTTCTTCATTTATGGCAAATCTTTAGAGTTTGAAGCGCTCATGCAGAAGATGAGAGAGTTGCAAGAAAGAGTGAGGACTGTGTAAAGAGTCAAACCATCGAATAAATCTGTGCCAATTTACCGAAGCAAACACTGTTAAATTGCTAACAGACATTCTCCATTTCGTACGCACTTTCGTTTCTTTGTTTTATCTTTGCGATATCATTTAACAACGACATTATCTTAACTACATTGCTTTATGTTCACCAATCTTAAAAAATGCCTGCTATCGCTCGCATTGCTTGCCACTTGCATGGGGATGTACGCCCAACAAGATGTCAAAGGAAATGTGAAAGATGCAAATGGCGAACCCCTGGTGGGTGTCAGTGTATCTATCGATGGAAAAGCGGTTACCGTTACCGACATCGACGGAAATTATCAATTGAGTGAAGTGCCCCAAGGTGCTTCTATTTCTGTAAATTACATCGGTTTCAGCAAACAGACCAAAACGGTGAGTGGCGGCACGCTGAACTTTGTTATGCAGGAAGATTCTGAATTTTTGGAAGAAGCCGTCGTAGTAGGCTACGGCACTGTCAAGAAAAACGACCTGACCGGATCGGTGGGTTCTGTCAAGACAGACAAACTTACCATGAAAGGTGCTCCTACCATGATGGAAGCCTTGCAAGGCGCAGTAGCCGGGGTCAACATCACCCAGAATAGTAGCCGTGCAGGTGGCGGTTTCAACATTGATATCCGCGGACGTTCTTCTTTGAATAGCGGCACAACGCCTATGTATGTAGTGGACGGTGTTATTTGCGATGATATTCAATGGCTCAACCAACAGGACATCGAACGTATTGATATTTTGAAAGATGCTTCTTCTACTGCCATTTATGGTTCGCGTGCCACGGCGGGTGTTGTTATGGTCACCACCAAAGGTGCGTTGGCTCACAGCAAAGGTGCACGCCCCAGTATTTCTTACGATGGATATGTCGGAATGGCTATTCCCACACGCTTCCCCGATTTTCAGGATGCTGAAGAATTTTATACCTATCGTTTGCGTCGCTTCTTGGCATTCGCCGGCGAAACAGGCTCTACCGCACAGCCCGTCTATACGATGAATGCTTCCGATTTTGGACAAATGGCTTTGGAATCGACCACCGGAAGCGGCATTTATCGTCTGCACGAAATGCGCGAAGAAGGCATCAACATCGATTGGCCTCGTCTTATTTCGCAGAATGGATTGCAACAGAATCATTACATTTCGGTGGCAGGCTCCAGCCAAGATATTCGTTATCATTTGGGCGCTGGCTATACCCAACAAGAAGGCGTTTACATGGGCGACAATGAACAGAAATTCAACTTCAAAGGTAGTATGGATGCGAAAATCAACCGTTTCATCACCGCAGGATTCTCGATCAATCTTGCCAAGATTCACAACGATTACGCTTCCGACAACGGTGTTTCCAATGCTTACCGCACCAACGCTTTCTGGAAGCCTTATTTCGAAGATGGCAGTTTGATTCCTCAGCCTGGTTGTCGTTATTATATCGGCACCGAAGGTTATCAATTCTCGTCGGGTTTCAATCCGCTGATGTATTGGGATAACGAAGAAAAACAAAAAGAAGCTTGGCGTATGATGGCTAATGCCTATCTGAGCATCAAACCGCTTAAATCTTTGGAATTCAAGACCACTTTCTCGCCCAATTATACCGGACAAACCACCGGTTATTACCAGAAGGAAGTGAGCGAAAACTCATATCGTCCCAATTCGGCTTATATCCAAGGAAGCAGAGGTTTATCGTGGACATGGGATAATGTCATCAACTGGCAACAAGATTTCGACGACATCCACGACATTAATTTGATGGCTTTGGCCAGTGCCACCTACGGACAATCCGAATCGGAAAAATATCAAGCCACTGACGTAATGGAAGGCACATTGTGGTACAATTTGGCCACCGGTACCTACGATGCCAATAATTCGTCCAACGGCTATAGCGAAAGCAGTATGTTGTCTTATGCTTTGCGTGCCAATTATACCTTATTAAATAAATATCTCTTCACGGCCACGGTGCGTTGGGATGGTTCTTCTCGTTTTGCCGAGGGCTATAAATGGGGCTCGTTCCCTTCTGCGGCTTTCGCATGGCGCCTGAGCGAAGAAGATTGGTTTGATGGTTCGGAAGACTGGTTGAGCAATCTGAAATTGCGTGCAGCTTATGGTATTACGGGTAACAACTCCGGTATCGGCAATTATGCCACGCATCTGACAGTTTCCGGCCCTAACTATTATCCTTATGGCAATCAGTTCTCTAATGCTTATTATCCCAGCGGCATTGTTATTCAAGATTTGAAGTGGGAAACATCCAAGGAAACCAACCTCGGTTTGGATTATGCCTTCCTGGAAAACCGCATCTTCGGTAGCATCGACTGGTACAACAAGATTTCGTCAGATTTGCTTTACAAGGTAGACTTGCCTTTGGTAAGCGGCGGCGTTTCGATGAACACCAATGTCGGCTCGGTATTGAACCGCGGTATCGAATTGCAACTGACCACTGTAAACATCGCCAACAATAACTGGCATTGGGAAACCACTTTCTCTTTCGCCAAGAACCACAACGAAGTGCTTGACATCAACGGATTAGGCACAGATATCATTCCTACCGGCATCACCGGAGGTTTGTTCATCGGTCATCCGGTAGAAAATGTTTACACCTATCAGTGGGATGGTATCGTCAGCGACAAGATGATGACAGTGCCCGAATCTGAATTAGCTATCGTTCATGGATTCACGCCAGGCGAACAGATTCGTGAATGCGATTATTATTACGAAATTTATAAATGGCAGGAAGGTCAGCCCATCATCAAGGATGTGAACCAAGATGGTATTTTCGACAACAACGATAAAAAGATTTATAGTTCTGCGCCCAAGTGGACAGGAAGTTTCAGCACTTCGCTTTCTTACAAAAACTGGGATTTGTCTGCTTCCATGTACACCAAAATGGGTTACTATGTATCGTCCAACTTTTATTCATCCTATTACGATTTGGGCGACCGCGGACGTATGCGTCTGAATGCCGATTGGTATGTTCCCGCCGGTACTTTGCTCGATTGTGATGGCGTTACCGCCGACGGTATGCTGATTAATCCTGTTTATCAAGAAAATACCCATTACGGCTCGTATCCCTTCCCCAATGCAGGCACTGGCGATGGTGCCGGCATTCAGGCTGATTATTGGAATAGTGCCAAAACCATTGTGGATGCTTCTTTCCTGAAAGTGAAGAACATCACCTTGGGTTACACCTTCTCTAAATCGGCGCTCGACAAAATTGGATGTCAGGCTTTGCGTCTGTATCTGAACGTCACCAATCCTTTCGTTTTCACCAATTATGGCGGTTTCGATCCCGAATGGGCCAATGCTTCTTTGAGCAACGATGGTCCGAGCACCGTCACTTATCAATTGGGTGCAAGCCTCAAATTCTAATCTAAACGATACAGTTTTATGAAAAAGATATTATACAGTTTTACCGCTCTATGCCTCAGCGCCTTAACTTTGAGCAGCTGCGATGGCTTCCTGAATGCCGACAACAAATCGGCCGGATCTGACGCCAACGAATATTTCTCTACCGAAGAAGGCTTGGCATCGCTCAAGAATCAGGCATATTTCTCGCTTTGTCCCTTGGTTACCACCACCGACTACAACGAATGGGGCACCGATATTTATACTACCGGTCGTTCGTCCGATCCTAATAGTTTTCACAAATATGCATCTCTGACAGCCGAAGACGGAAGCATCAAGAGCTTCTATATCAATGCGTACAAGATGATTAACTATGCCAATGGCGTTATCTATTACAATGAAGCTTCGCCCTACGCAGACGAAGCCAAGTTCCTGAGAAATTATGGCTATTATCTGCTGACCCAACAATTCGGCGCCGTGCCTTACATCACTTCTTACATCAACAGTGGTGAAAGATCTTATCCGCGTACCGAACTGAGCAGTATTTACAGCAGCATGATTGTAGAATTGGAAGATTTGTACGCCGCCTCCAGCTTGCCCGATGCCAGTGTTGACGGAGTTGCCAGCAAACGTGCGGTAGCTGCCCTTTTGGCTAAAGTTTATCTGGCGGCCGGATGGGATTTGCATACTACGCTGAAGAATGCTGCCAAAGGCAGTTACGAAATCACTTCGACCAAATATTTCAACAAAGCGCATCAATGGGCAGAAACCGCCATCAACGGACAAGCCTTGAATATGTCTTTTGCCGATAAATGGTCGCCCTTCAACGAAAACAACGAAGAAATCATCTTCTCGGTTCAATACCAACGCGAAGGTTATGCCGGCGACATCTTGAATGGTGGACACGGTTTGCAACATGCTTTCGGACACAGTTACGGTGATGCCACCAATGGTATGAAATCTTGTCGCAACCAGCTGATTCCTACCGCCAAAGCGGCTTATCTCTGGGACAAAGGCGACGAAAGATGGCAA
>JAFODP010000019.1 GCA_017380635.1 Bacteroidales bacterium
CCGCCCGCCGCCATGGATACGGTAGAGTTGCTTCCCTTCAAGCATCTCATCCAAGCCGGTATCGATGGTTTGATGGTGGGACATCTTTCGGTGCCCGCTCTCGAAAAGGATGTGTTGTTGCCCTCCAGCCAATCGCGTGCCATTACAGGTGCTTTGCTTCACGATAGTTTGGGATTCAATGGTTTATGCTTCACCGATGCCTTGGTGATGAAAGGTACCGTTTCTTCGTATAGCGGTATGAATTGCATCCGCTCTTTACAAGCCGGCAACGATATTTTGCTTAGTCCGGCCAATCTTCCGGCCGATATCACGGCGGTGGTGAAAGCGGTGGAAAAAGGCCTGTTGAGCGATAGCCTTATCGATGCCAAATGTCGCAAGTTGCTCACGTACAAATATGCTTTGGGTTTATCGAAACAGCAGCCCATCCAACTTGATAGTATCGTGGATGTTTTGAACCATGAGCAGGCGAAAGCTTTGAATCTGCGTTTGCATGTGGAAGCCATCACTTTGTTGCGCAACCAAAACGATTTCCTTCCCTTGAGACATTTGGATAGTAAAAAAACGGCGGTGGTGCTTTTGGGCGCTTCCGACAAGAACAATGCTTTTGTAGAGCAGTTGAAAGCCTATCAGGAAAATATCGATGTCTATCCGGTGTTGGCGGGCAACGAAAACGATCGCGAAGATTTGGCCGAGCAATTGAAAAAATACGACCGTTGCATTGTGGCTATTTATGCCAATACCCGTCAGCAACAGCTTTGGTTGGCCCGTTTGCGTCATTTGCCCCATTTGGCACTTTGCTTTTTCTCCTCGCCTTATTCCATGGCCCTGCATGGCGATATCCTGCAAGAGGCAGAGGCGGTGCTTTGTGCTTACGAAAATAGCGAACTATCGCAAAAAGCTGCTGCGCAAGCCATTTTCGGAGGAAATAGCATCAGAGGTCGTCTGTCGGCTCCTATCGGTAAATATTATCCTTGTGGCTGGGGTTTGGATACGGAAAAAACGCGTCTGTCGTATCTCTATCCCGAAAATGTTGATATGAGCAGCCTTCGCATGATGGCGATTGACAGTATCGTGGAAGACGCTTTGCAGCGCGAGGTTTTTCCCGGTTGTCAGGTTTTGGTGGCCAAGGACGGCGCGGTGGTATGGAATAAATCTTATGGTTATATCGATCACGAACACAGCCGAGCCGTCAGCAACGACGATATTTACGACCTGGCCTCTTTAACCAAAGCCATTGCTTGTACACCCATGATTATGTCGCTCGCCGAGCAAGGACGTTTGCATTTGGACGAAGCGGTTTCCAATTATCTGCCGGCTTTGCAAAAAGGCGATAAGTCCGATTTATCTTTCCGTCAGATGTTGTACCACGAGTCGCGTTTGCCGTCTTTCGTGCCCTTTTACCAAATGTTGATAGATACTTCCAGCTATGCATCGCCATTCTTTTTGACTTATCGTGCAGACAGCGTGCATTGTATGCGCTTCGACGAAAATGCTTGGGCGCCTGGTTCTTACAATTTTTATTCGCATTTGGTGTCGTCTACCGCCAAGGATTCTTTCTCTTTGCAGGTGGCCGAAGATTTCTACGTGCACGATTCTTTCCGCGACAGCGTTATCCGTCGTATCAACGACGCCGATTTATTGAAGCGTAAACGCTACGTATACAGCGATTTGGGCTATCTGTTGATGGGCTTTGCCGCCGAGAATATTGCCCGCAAAACGGTGGAAGACTATGTCTTTGATGAATTTTATGCACCGCTGGGCGCCTACACCACCAGTTATCATCCGCTGAAACGTTTTGATGCCTCGCGTATCGTGCCCACTACGCTCGATACTTGTTTGCGCAAGCAATTGCTTTGCGGTTATACCCACGACGAAGCGGCTGCTTTTTTGGGCGGTGCTGCGGGCAACGCCGGCGTATTCTCCAATGCCAACGATTTGGCTAAAGTTTTGCAGATGTATCTCGAGCAAGGAACCTATGGCGGCCATCGTTATTTTGAGGCTAAGACCTTGCGCTTCTTTACTTCAACCCGCAGCAAACTGAGCCGAAGAATGCTGGGTTTTGATGCTTACGAGCCCAATCCGCAGAAGAAACAACCGGTGTGCGAAAAGGCTTCCATCTGGACCTATGGTCATGTGGGCTTTACCGGCACTTGTTTCTGGATAGATCCTGTCAATCGGGTGGTGTATATTTTCCTGAGCAATCGCGTGCATCCCGACCGCACCAACAATGCTTTGGCCAGATTGGATATCCGTCCTAAGATTCAGGCAGTTATTTATGAAAGTATGGAAAAGAAATAATCAAGAATATGGCAAAATTTTCTTTGGTGATAGCTACTTACAATCGAGCAGAACAAGTATTGATTACTTTGCGTTCGGTGGCTCGTCAGCAGGCTGAGGCTTCGCTGTGGGAATGTATCGTGGTAGATAATAATTCAAGCGACCATACGGCCGAGAATATTCGGGCTTTCATCGCGGAGCATCCGCAACTCAACATTCACTATTGTCTGGAAACAAAGCAAGGCTTGTCGCACGCGCGCAATGCCGGCATAGCTCATTCTTCGGGCGAAATCGTGGCCTTCATCGACGACGACGAACATATCGTTCCCGGCTTTATCGATGCCTATCTGCAGCTTTTCGACAATTATCCCGATGCTATGTCGGCGGGTGGAAAAATTATAGCCGAATATCCCACCGGCAGACCGCAGTGGATGTCGAAGTATGCCGAAGAACCCATTGCCAATCCGATGGATTTTGGCCAGGCTATCAAAGTGTTTCCCAAGTCTCGTATTCCCGGCGGAGGCAATATGGCCATGCGAAGAGAAGTTTTCGACAAGATAGGCGTTTTCGATACTGCCTTGGGACGTTCCGGCAAGAAACTGACGGGCGGGGAAGAAAGCGATTTGTTCGAACGTATGGCCCGACAGGGAATGACTTGCTATTATGTGCCTGCTGCGGTGATGTATCATATCATTCCCGAAAGTAAATTGAATCAGGATTATTTCTCGCGTTTGGCTTACAATAATGGTCGTGGACAGTGGGAGAGAGCCGTGCTGCATCATCGTCGTTTTGGCTTGTTTGTGAAGGAATTATGTAAATGGGTGGCTACCTTTTTGCTCTGTCTTACGCATCGTCCTATACAATCGAAATATTTGCTTTTGTTGCGTAAGAATATCTCGAAGGGTATTATACAGGCGGCATGCGAGCAAAATTGAAAATTAGCTTTGAAAATAAATAGATAAAATCTATTTTTGTGGCTTATTGAAAAGAATAATCTATAAAACTAAAACCATATGAGTGTCATTGATCAAAAGAAGCTTCAAGCGCTTCAACTTTTGGCGGCTCAAATCCGCAAAAGAGAAATTGAGATTATTTACAAGGCCAGAGCAGGTCATACCGGAGGTTCTCTTTCATCAACCGATATGCTGACAGCCTTGTATTTTCATGTGATGAATATTGATCCCAAGCAACCTAATATGCCCGATCGCGACCGTTTTATCATGAGTAAGGGCCATAGTGTAGAATCGCTTTATTGTGTATTGGCCAAGGCCGGTTTCTTCGAAGATGCCTGGTTGGAAACTTTCAGCTGCTATCAGAGTAAATTGGCCGGACATCCCACGCGCAAAGTGCCCGGAGTGGAAATGAATACCGGTGCTTTGGGTCATGGTTTGCCTGCCGGCGTAGGTATGGCTATCGCTGCCAAAATGGACAAGAAAGACTACTACACTTTTGTGATGATGGGCGACGGTGAACAAGGCGAAGGTTCTATCTACGAAGCTGCCATGGCCGGTTCGCACTACAAACTCGACAATTTGGTGGCAATCATCGACCGCAACCATTTGCAGATCAGTGGAAATACCGAAGATGTGATGTCGCTCGAACCGATGCGTGAACGTTGGGAAGCTTTCGGCTGGAATGTTTACGAAATTGATGGTAACGATATGAAAGCTATCCTCGAAACCTACGAAGATATCAAGCAGAAGAAGGGTAAACCTCATCTTATTATCTCTCATACCATCAAGGGTAAAGGCGTTTCTTACATGGAAAATGTGGCCAAATGGCATCACGGTGTTCCTACCGACGAAGAATACGCTATCGCGATGAAAGAACTGGATCAAGCAATAGAAACTATTAAGAACGCATAAGCTATGAATACGATACCTTGCAGAAAAATGATTACCGACAGTCTGGTGGAATTCGGACGTCAGGACAAGAATATTGTGGCTGTTACCACCGATGCCCGTGGTTCGGTTACTTTGGGTGATTTCGCGAAAGAACTGCCCGAACAATTTGTGGAATTGGGTATTGCGGAACAGAATGCTGTTGGTGTGGCCGCAGGTTTGGCTTCTACCGGCAAAAATGTATTTGTTTGTGGTCCGGCTTGTTTCTATGTGGCTCGTTCCTTGGAACAAGTTAAGGTAGACATGGCTTATTCCAACATGCCCGTTCGTATTTTGGGCGTGAGCGGCGGTGTGAGCTATGGCGCTTTGGGTGCTACCCATCACAGTTTGCACGATATTGCCGTGTTGCGTTGTTTCCCCGGAATTACCGTTGCTTTGCCTTGCGATATTTACGAAAGTCGTCGTTTGGTGGAAAGCTTGCTCGATTATCCCCATCCTGTGTACATCCGTGTAGGTCGTAATGCCGTGCCCAATGTGTACGAAAGCACCGATATTCCTTTCCAGATTGGTAAAGCTATTCAAGTGTGCGACGGTAAAGATCTCACCATCATTGCTTGTGGCGAAACTGTTTATCATGCCAAGATGGCTGCCGAGGCTTTGGCCAAGGATGGTATCAGTGTTCGCGTGTTGGATATGCACACCTTGAAACCGCTTGATGAAGAAGCTATCTTGAAGGCTGCTGCCGAAACCGGTCGTATCCTTACGGTAGAAGAACATAGCATTTATGGTGGTTTGGGTGCTGCCGTGGCTCAATTGGTGGCCGAACATAATCCCGTTCCCGTGAAGTTCTTGGGTATTCCCGACGAAAATGCTGTTATCGGTAATTCTAAAGAAATTTTCCATCACTATAAGATGGATTACGAAGGCATCATCGAAACCGTTAAAGCTTGGTTGCAATGAAATATATTCTCGCGATAGACCAAAGTACTTCCGCCACCAAACTGATGCTTTTTGATGAGCAGGAAAAACTCTGCGGACGTGTTTCTTTGGATCATCAACAATTTTATCCGCAGTTGGGTTGGGTAGAACACGATGCACACGAAATTATGCAGAATGTTTACCAAGGTGCCGCACAACTGATTGAAAAAACAGGCGTTGATAAAAAAGATATTCTTTCAGTGGCTATTACCAATCAGCGCGAAACGGTGGTGCTGTGGGATGCGGCTACTTCCAAGACGGTATATCCGGCTGTGGTTTGGCAATGCCAACGCGGTGCCGATTATTGTCGTCAGTGGAGAGAAGCCGGCTTGACGGAAAAAGTACAGGCTAAAACCGGTTTGCTCATTGATGCTTATTTCTCGGTGAGTGGTTTGCGTTGGATGCTCGACAATGTGCCTTCGGCTCGTGAAAGGGCAGAGGCCGGCCAATTGCGCATGGGTACCATCGATAGCTGGATTATCTGGAACCTGACCAATGGTCGCGTTCATGCTACCGACCAAACCAATGCTTCGCGCACCATGATGTACAATATCCACACTTTGGCTTGGGACGAAGAATTGCTCGAAGATTTCAAGATTCCGGCTTCTTTGTTGCCCGAAGTGCGTGCCTGCGATGCTTGTTTTGGTGAAACCGATTTTGGTGGCCTTTTCGATGCACCTATTCCTATTGCCGGTGTGTTGGGCGATTCTCATGCTGCTTTGGTGGGACAAGCTTGTTTCCAGGAAGGTTTGGGTAAAGCTACTTATGGTACCGGTTCGTCGGTGATGGTAAATATTGGCCAACAGGCTCATCATGCGCCCGAAGGTTTGGTTACTTCGGTGGCTTTCGCTGCTCAAGGCCAGACATTTTATGCCTTCGAAGGTAATATTCACTGCACCGGTGCTACCATCAAATGGATGGTGGACGATCTGCAACTCATCGATCATGCTTCCGAAACTGAGGCTTTGGCCACTTCCGTGCCCGATAATGGTGGCGTGTTTGTGGTGCCTGCTTTTGCCGGTTTGGGCGCTCCTTGGTGGAATAGCGATGCCCGCGCTTTGATTTGTGGATTGAGCCGCGGTAGCAAGAAGGCTCATGTGGTGCGTGCCGCTTTGGAAGCCATCGCTTATCAGGTGAACGATTTGGTTTCTCTGATGACCGAACAAGCCGGTGTCAATCTGAAAGAATTGCGCGTGGATGGCGGTCCTACCAACAATGCTTTCCTCATGCAGTTCCAGGCAGATATGTTGCAGGCCAATGTCAGCATCAGTCCTATCGAAGAAGCTTCTGCTTTGGGTGCTGTGCGTATGAATGCCTTGGCACTGAAGCGTTTCGATAGTTTTGAGGCTTTGGCTGCTATGCGTAAGAATGCTCGTCCTGTTTTGCCGCAGATGTCGCTCGAACAACGTCAGGCTTTGCGCGATGCTTGGACCGCTGCCGTAAAACGTGCTTTATTGTAAATGAACAACTTAACAATTTAAACGATAAATCAATGGCTTACAAAAAACAACTTTGCTTCGGTATCATCATCGGTACCCGCAATTATTTCAATTCAGATTTGGCTATCGATGTAAGAGCTCAACTCTTGAAGATGCTGAAAGATGCCGGTCACGATTATGTGATTCTTCCCGAAGATGCTACGCCTACTCAGGGTAGTATGGAAACCCGCGAAGATGGTATGAAATGTGCCAAATTGTTCCGAGAAAACCGCGACAAGATTGATGGTATCATCATTTGCTTGCCCAACTTCGGTTTCGAAATCGGTATCATCAATGCCATCGACTTGGCCGAACTCAATGTGCCCATTCTGGTGCAAGCTTGCGACGACTCCAACGACAAAGTTGACCTCGATCATCGTCGTGATGCTTTCTGCGGTAAGATTTCTGTTTGCAACAACCTTTATCAATACAATATTCCTTTCACGCTTACTTCTTTGCATACTTGCGATATCGATTCGCCTGAATTCAAAGCCGATTTGGAATATTTCTCATCAGTATGTCGTGTGGTAAGAGGTTTGCACAAGGCTCGTATCGGTGCTATCGGTGCCCGTCCTATGGGTTTCCAAACGGTTCGCGCCAGCGAAAAGATTCTGCAAAGCAGTGGCATTACCGTGGTTCCCGTCGATTTGTCTGAAATTCTTTTTGCAGCTCAAAAACTGAGCGATCAGGATGTGAAGGCCAAGATCGAAGAAATCCGTGCTTATGCTCATGTACCTGCTTGCTACGAAGAAAAACTGAAACTCCAGGCTAAGTTCGGTTTAGCTGTCGACAATTGGGTGGCTGAAAATGAAGTGGATGCTACGGCTATTCAATGTTGGGATTCTTTGGAAAAGAACTTTGGTTGCGCCGCTTGTGTCAGCATGAGTATGATGAGCGAAAAGCTTATCCCCAGTGCTTGCGAAATGGATATCGCCGGTGCCGTTTCTATGTATGTATTGAGCTTGGCTTCCGGTCAGCCCGCCGCTTTGCTCGATTGGAACAACAACTTCGCCAAAGAACGCAACAAATGTGTTTGTACTCACTGTGGTAACTATCCTAAGAGCTTCGTAAACAATAACTTGGAACTTGGTACTTTGGGCGTTTTGGGTCGTCAGTTGGGTTCTGTCAATACTTTCGGCGCTGTGAAGGGTATGGTTACCGAAGGCGACTTCTCGTTCTTCCGTATCTCTACCGACGACAATTACGGTTGCATCAAGTCTTACTTGGGCGAAGGTAAACTCACCAACGATCATTATGGTATGGACGGTTGTATCGCTGTTACTCAGGTTGATAACCTCCAAACTTTGATGCGTTACATCTGTAAGAACGGTTTCGAACATCATGTGGCCATGTGTCGCAAGCACGTTGCCGACATCATCGAAGAAGCTACCACCAACTACCTCGGCTGGGATCTCTATCGTCACAGATAAAGATTGGATAATGCGTCATCTGCGGAGCCCGCTCGGATCATCCTCGGTCACGTACTTAGGTACGCTCCCGTCGTCTTCGCCTCGCGGCCACCACATATAGCGCATTCTCGCAAACTTTATAAGACACTACATGGAGTCTTAACTAATAGATAAATAAACGAAGGTGGCGTATGAAGGAACTACAGGGTTCACAACATACGCCACTTTTATTTTGCTTAAATTTTTGCAGGCTTCAGCTATAAATTGACACCTATGTCGTCTATAAGTTTATTCACCTGGCAACGCAGTTTATTGACGATAGGTACCCATATAATAACCAGCGCTATCAAGCTGCTCACGCCCACACCGAGCATTACGCCACTGCAGAATTCTGATAGACTTACATTATTTGATAGCAACTGCAAAAGGATAAGAACTACCATAATGCCGGCAAAGAGTCGCAACAAGTTACATACGGTGCGCAACGAAAATGAATAGACCTTATTTACATGACGCAACTTGGCGTATGTATCGTTCTTCATATCAAAGGGGCCTTCTGAAGCCGGCTTTTGGAGATAAATCCAATCCTTAAACTCGCCCACAACACGTATTCCGCAATCGCTAAGGAAGTTGAAGTAGCTTTCCTTCACTTCGTCAGATTCACTGCGCTCTACCATATCGAGTTTATAGATAAACTCTCCCTCATTGCCACGACGAAAGATATAACGGCAAAAACCAACAGCTGTAAGATTCCATCCTGCACGTGCCATTTCATTCAAAAATGCCTCTTCCTTCTCGTAATCGGCAACCGAATAGAATCGCCAAAGTTTCTTTATTTCCTTCTTCTCCATAATTGTTAGTATTTTAGAATAAACTTATTCGTTTTGTAAGATGTTTCGTCCATTTTCAAGTAGCTCGGCAAGGCGTAAAAGTTCCAGCCTCAACACTTCACGACCAGCCGGCGTAATACGATAATCTTTTTTACGGCCATCCTCAGGCAGCTGCTCAATCCAGCCCTTATCGAGCAACGATGCCAATGCTCCATAGAGCGTTCCGGCCGAAAGTCTCACCCTGCCATTGCTCAAAGCTGCCGTCTGCTGCATAATACCATAACCATGCATGGGCTCAACCAGTGCAAGTAAGATGTAATAGACAGCCTCGGTGAGTGCGTTGTTAGTTGTATTCATCGCTTAAGAAATTAAATTTTTATTTCGTTTGTCGTTATATCGTTTGCCGATACAAAAGTAAACGATATAGTTTGTTTCTGCAAGTGCTTTTTGAAAAAAATATATATACCTGTTGGAGAAATGAATATCACCAACGAAATAGAGCAGTCCATCGAGCTTCGCCTGTTTTGTGTCCTCAGACGATTCGGATTTTCTTGTTCCTCGCATCCAAATATAAAATCGAAACCGTTTTTTTGATAAAACAATAAGATTTTCCAAATAGATTATCAAAATACCCTTGTCAAGAGCTTGTGCGTTTTATCGCAAGGGAAAAAAGAAGCCGTCTTGCTTTTCACGGCTGAAGAAAATGCCTAATACGATGGCACACAGAGCGATAGGAATGGGAAGATAAGATTTGTAGTTTTCTAAGAACTGAATGGCTTGTAGCAGGATTTTGTTCTGCTCTATGTCAAGATGGATGGGATGGAAGTACACAAGCACCATGCAGAACGTACCTACTATCAGTCCGATGAAAAGTGTGGAAATCAGAGCAATACGCGTTTTTTTGTTTTGCCTATCCACTTCGACTTTAATGCCTTTCACCTTGCGCATTTTACTTTGAACCTCCAAGATGAAATATGGATTGTCTTTTACCAGAGGTTTGTGCTCCCTAAGATATTTTTCTATATTTTGCTGATTCATTGTAAGAGTTGTTTTAGGTGTTGTCGTCCCATAGAAAGATGATATTTTACAGTCCCAAGAGGAATCTGTAAAATGGAAGAGATCTCTTTTAGACTCCTGTCTTCGAAATAATGAAGCACCACGCAAGCTTTCTCTTTCTCGCTTAGTTTGTCCAAGGCAAAGTAAAGTTGTTGATAACGAAAACTTTCATCGGCATCGTAAGTGCCTGGGATGCTGAGTGCTTCGTCAGATGCTGTCGATATCGAGGTGTGGTCCTTTGTGCGAAGACGGTCTATGTAGCAGTTGTAGGCAATACGAAACAACCAAGTGCGAAATTTTGCAAGTCCCATGAAGGTACCCGAAGCTACATAAGCTCGAACGAGCGCTTCTTGAGCAATGTCGTCGGCCATGTCCGCATTGCCTTGACATAGACCAAGCAAGAACCTCCGAAGTGATTCCTGCTCAGTCTTCATATAATGAATGAAACGCTCTTCCGTCATCTGTTATTTCTGTTCAATTGTTTTTGTTTCTGCTTCTGCTTCTGCTTCTGCCTCAGATCCTGCTTGTGCCTCAGATTCTGCTTCTGCTTCCATTTCCTTTTTGAAGATTTTCTTTCCTACATAATAACTGATAAAGAAAGAAATGCCAATCGCAAGAAATATACAATCAAATAGGCTTCTATCAAGTTTTAAATCTCCTATATAGATGGAAGTTCCAAATATTGCATGAGTGATGGCAAAAATAGTTGTCATCCAGGCAATTACTAATCTGTCCCAAAGGCGTTCTTTAATACTTTTGCTTGCCTTTTTTTGAATGCTGAAAAATTCACTATCGATCTTCTGTCCTGTTTCGATGGCTTTCAGCATGATTTCAGTTTTACGGTTGGTTTCGTTTTGTTGTTTGCGGGTAATCAGCCAGACAATCATGATAGGTAATACCACACAAATACCCATAGGTACTAAGATGTCAATGAAATTGTTGTCCATAATCGTGTTATTTTGAAAGTTAAACAAATCCTGCTGTAACGAAGTTTCATCTATTAGACGAGGAATAGGGTAGAATGGTTGGAAAAAATGACTACAAATTACAAAAAAAAACCGACCCCAAAAATGAAGTCGGTTTTCTGTTGGAAAGCACTAGGGCTTTCCTTATTTTTCAAATAGGGATTAGTCTTCCAATTTGATAGGTTTGTACTTGGGAACCAAAGTCTTCATGATTGACCATGCGATGATGTAAGCAACAGCGCAGATGCAGAATACAATCATGTAAGCACCAGGCTTGCCTTCGTAACCCATGAAGGTGAAAGCAGCGCCTTGGTTTTCGGCGTAAGTGAACAACATACCAGAACCCTTGTTGATGAGGAATGAACCGATACCACCGGCCATACCACCGATACCGGTGATGGTTGCAATGGTAGATTTGGGGAACATGTCACCAATGGTAGAGAACAAGTTGGCAGACCAAGCTTGGTGTCCTGCACCGGCCAAACCGATAAGGATGGCGGGCCACCATGCGTTGTTGAAGCCAAGACCCAGAGGTTGAGCAAACAAAGCTGCCAAGGGGAAGAAGGCGAAGATCAACATGGCCAACATACGTCCCTGATAGGGGTTCATACCTTTTTTGTCGACAAAGATAGTAGGCAATTTACCACCCACCAACGACAAGAGGGTAACGATAGCGTAAAGGGTAAGGATGAGCAACATACCGGTACCTGAACTTGACTTGTAACCGAATTGGTCTGAGAAGTAAGCAGGAGCCCAGAACAAGTAGAACCACCATACACCATCGGTAAAGAACTTACCAACGATGAACGACCATGTCTGACGATAGGTGAAACATTTCCAGAAAGGAATGCTCTTTTCTTCTTTAGCAGCCTTAGCAGCTACTTCTTTAGCTTCTTCTTCGTCGTCCTGATGGATGTAAGCCAATTCTGCTTCGTTAACGTGCTTAGACTGTTCGGGCTTGTCGTACATGAATACGAAGAATCCCATCCAGATGAAACCGAGCGCACCGATGATGATGAAAGCCATTTCCCAACCGCCACCAACACCGATATTCTTGAAATATTGTGCCAATACGGGGATAGTGATAGGAGCAATCAAAGCACCTACAGAAGCACCTGCGTTGAAGATTGAGGTAGCGAAAGCACGGTCTTTCTTGGGGAAATATTCAGCGGTGATCTTGATGGCAGCGGGGAAGTTACCTGCTTCACCAAGAGCCAAAATACCACGGGCGATAAGGAACAACCATACACTGGTGCTGGCAACGGCAACAGCAGCGTCACCGGTGGCCTGCATCATGGCAGCTACACTTTCGTAACCGAGCATTTTTTCGGTGAGCAAACCGCATACGGCATGAAGACATGCACCGGCTGACCATACACCGATAGCCCAAAGATAACCTTTTTTGGTACCCATCCAGTCTACGAACTTACCTGCAAACAACATGCAGATGGCGTAGAAGATAGAGAAAATACTGGTAATCGTACCATAGTCATTATCGGTCCAGTGGAATTCGGGAGCGATAAAGTCTTTCCAAGTCAATGACAATACCTGACGGTCCATGTAGTTGACGGTGGTAGCCACGAAGAGCAATACACACATCCACCAGCGCCAGTTGGTCATCAACTTTGCTGAAGTTGAATTTTTTGTCATAATAATATTGGTTAATAAAAATGATTAGCGTACTTCCTTAACAATCTGAAGAGCATTGGCACAGAGTTCGGTGATCTTGTTCCATTCCTTGGCAGCGATTACTTCCTTGGGGAACAAGTTGCTACCCATACCTACACAGGTAACACCGGCTTTGAACCATCCTTCGAGGTTTTCCTTGGTGGGCTTAACACCACCGGTCACCATCAATTGGCTCCAGGGCATGGGGGCTTTCAAACCTTTCACGAAGGCCGGGCCGAGCACGTCACCAGGGAATACTTTGCAAAGGTCGCAACCCAATTCCTGAGCTTTACCTACTTCTGAAACAGTGCCGCAGCCGGGGCAATAGGGCACCAAACGACGGTTACAGATAGGAGCGATTTCAGGATTGAACAAAGGACCAACCACAAAGTTGGCGCCCAATTGCAAATACATGGCAGCGGTAGCGGGATCAACCACAGAACCGATACCCAAAATCATACCGGGCAATTCCTTGTTGGCATATTTTACCAATTCGCCGAAAACTTCTTGAGCAAAGTCGCCGCGGTTGGTGAATTCGAAAGCACGAACACCACCATCGTAGCAAGCTTTTACCACTTGTTTGGCAATTTCAACATCAGCATGATAGAAAACAGGCACCATACCGGTTTCCTTCATAGCTGCAATCACTTGTGATTTATTATATTTAGCCATAGTTGTTTGAAATTAGCGTTGTACACGTCCATTAGCGTTACCACCTGCCAAGCTTTCAACTTCGTCAACAGAAACAAGGTTGAAGTCGCCGTTGATGGTGTGTTTCAAAGCAGAAGCAGCTACAGCGAATTCCAAAGCTTCACCTTGGGTGGGCTTGGTAAGCAAACCGTGAATCAAACCACCTGAGAAAGAGTCACCACCACCTACGCGGTCGATGATAGGATTAATTTCGTAACGTTTTGATTCGTAGAATTCCTGACCATTGTAAATCATAGCCTTCCAACCATTGAAAGTAGCAGAGTAGCTTTCGCGCAAGGTAGAAACAACATATTTGAAACCGAATTCTTTCATCATCTGTTCAAAGATGCCCTTGTAGCCTTCAGCGTTGGTTTCGCCACCTTCTACGTCAGCATCGGGTTTGAAACCGAGACACAATTCAGCATCTTCTTCGTTACCGATACAAACGTCAACATATTGCATCAAAGGACGCATGATAGAGATAGCCTTTTCGCTGGTCCACAGTTTCTTACGGAAGTTCAAGTCGACAGAAACGGTTACACCGTGACGCTTAGCAGCTTCGCAAGCCAACTTGGTGATTTCGGCAGCGTTGTCAGAGATAGCAGGGGTGATACCGCTCCAGTGGAACCAATCAGCACCTTCCATGATAGCATCGAAATCGAAATCGGCAGCCGTAGCTTCAGCGATAGATGAATGTGCGCGGTCGTAGATAACCTTAGAAGGACGCATAGAAGCTCCAGTTTCGCAATAGTACAAACCAACACGTTCGCCACCGCGGGCAATGAACTGAGTATTAACACCATAACGACGCATAGCGTTGATAGCCATCTGGCCGATTTCGTGCTTGGGCAATTTACTTACAAAGTAAGCTTCGTGACCATAGTTAGCACAACTGATAGCAACGTTAGCTTCACCACCACCGGGGATGATTCTGAAAGATTCAGACTGAATGAAACGGTCTTGACCTTCGGGAGAAAGGCGCAACATGATTTCGCCTAAAGTAACAATTTTTTTGCTCATATTGATAAAACTGAAAACGGGCGCTTCTCTTTTCTCCGAAGAGATAGGATGGCGCCCTGTTTGTTATTTAGAATTTGAAGAATGATTTTGCGTTGTAGTATGAAATACCTTCTACCATCTTGCCGATGAAGTCCATTTCGCTGGCAGGAATTTCTCCGTTCACTACGTCAACACCGATAAGGTTACACATAATACGACGGAAATATTCGTGACGAGGATAAGACAAGAAGCTACGAGAGTCGGTAAGCATACCTACGAAACGGCTCAACAGACCCAATACAGACAAAGAGTTCATCTGAGCGGTCATGCCGACTTTCTGATCGAGGAACCACCAGCCTGAACCGAATTGGATCTTGCCGGCTACAGAACCATCTTGGAAGTTACCCAACATAGTGGTGATCAGGTCGTTGTCGCGGGGGTTGAGGTTGTAGAGAATGGTCTTGGCCAATTGGTTGCTCTTGTCGAGCTTGTTCAAGAACTTAGACATGTTCTTGGCAACGGTGAAGTCGCCGATAGAGTCGAAACCGGTGTCGGGACCCAATTGAGCGAACAAACGGCTGTTGTTGTCGCGGATAGCACCGTAGTGGAATTGCTGTGTCCAGCCGCTCTTGGCATCCATGATGGCAAATTCGTACATCATAGCCGATTTGAACTTCAAGATTTCTTCCTTGCTGAGTTCGGTGCCGCCATATACCTTATTGAAAATAGCGTCGATTTCGGCTTGGGTGTAGTCTTCGGCGTAGAATTCTTCGATACCGTGGTCGCTCAAACGACAGCCAACAGATTCAAAGAAGTCGTGACGAACTTGCAATGCGTCGATAACGTCAGAGAACTTGCTGATGCTTACGCCCGATACTTCAGACAATTTTTCGATATAAGCACGGAAATTGGCGGGAACTTCAACGGCCATAGCCTTGTCGGGACGCCAAGTAGGCAATACCTTGATTTCGAAACCTTCGTTCTTCAGAGCGATATGATGTTCCAAAGAATCAACGGGATCGTCGGTGGTACAAACAGTTTCAACATTGTATTTGCGCATCAAACCACGGGCACTGAATTCGGGGGTACGCAACTTAGCGGTACATTCGTCGAAGATTTCGCGAGCGGTTTCGGGCTTCAAAATCTTTTCAACGCCGAAGCAGGTTTTCAATTCGAGGTGAGTCCAATGATACAAAGGATTGCGCATGGTGTAAGGCACGGTTTCTGCCCACTTTTCAAATTTTTCCCAATCGCTGGTGTCCTTGCCGGTGCAAAAACGTTCGTCGATGCCATTGGTACGCATTGCGCGCCATTTGTAGTGGTCGCCTTCCAACCAGATCTGACCCAGGTTGTCGAACTTACGGTCTTTGGCAATGAACTCGGGGTTCAAGTGGCAATGGTAGTCGATAATGGGAAGATTTTTGGCGTGATTGTGGAACAATTCTTGCGATACTTCGTTTTCAAGCAAGAAATTTTCGTCCATGAACTGTTTCATAAATCTTGATTATTAGTTGTTAAACATGTAATTATCTTTTATATCCATTTTGCTACAAAAGGGCTCAAATATACTACTTTTTCTTAAAAAATATAAAAAATACCGACTAAAAAATAAGGAGAAGTTTCAGGGCGGATTTTTTTTGGATAAAATGCCCTTGCTGTTTGCATTTACGCATTCGGCTTGCTATTTTTGCTCGCTTATTGCCGTACAAGGATTTTTTGTATCGCCATGGCGAAATTCTTTCTTGTAACGAATTGATTATCAAAGATTAAATATATATGACAGAATTGAACAACCTTCCCCTTGAAGAGGAAAAGAAAAGCTTGAATTTTATTGAACAGATAGTGGAAGACGACCTGAAGAATGGTCTTAACGACGGACGTATCCAGACACGTTTCCCACCGGAACCTAACGGCTATCTGCATATCGGTCATGCCAAAGCTATCTGTATGGACTTCGGAATGGCGCAAAAATATGGCGGTGTATGTAACCTCCGTTTCGACGATACCAATCCTACCAAAGAAGATGTGGAATACGTTGAAGCTATCAAGGAAGATATTAAATGGCTTGGTTTTCAATGGGGTAACGAATATTATGCCTCGGATTATTTCCAACAGCTTTGGGATTTTGCCATCCGTTTGATTAAGGAAGGCAAAGCCTATATAGATGAACAATCGGCCGAAGAAATTGCTTCGCAGAAGGGTACACCTACCCAGGCCGGTACCGAGAGTCCTTATCGCAATCGTCCGGTGGAAGAAAGTTTGGCTTTGTTCGAAAAAATGAACAGCGGCGAGATTGAAGAAGGAAAAATGGTGTTGCGTGCCAAAATCGATATGGCCAGCTCGAACATGCACTTCCGCGATCCTATCATCTACCGCGTGGTAAAACATCCTCATCATCGCACCGGCGACACCTGGAAGGCTTATCCTATGTACGATTTCGCCCATGGTCAGAGCGATTATTTCGAAGGTGTGACGCATTCGCTTTGTACGCTTGAATTTGTGCCTCATCGTCCTTTGTACGACCTTTTTGTGGATTGGGTGAAAGAAGAACAAGATTTGAACGACCATCGTCCGCGTCAGTACGAATTCAATAAATTGAACCTCAACTACACCTTGATGAGCAAACGTAACTTGCTGATTCTGGTGAAAGAAGGTTTGGTGAATGGTTGGGACGATCCTCGTATGCCAACGCTCTGCGCGTTCCGTCGTCGTGGTTATTCGCCCGAATCTATCCGTAAATTTATCGACAAAATCGGTTACACCACTTATGATGCTTTGAACGAATTCTCTTTGCTCGAAAGTGCTGTGCGCGAAGACTTGAACCAACGTTCTACCCGTGTTTCTGCCGTGCTCGATCCTGTAAAGCTCATCATTACGAATTATCCCGAAGGTCAGGTGGAACAAATGGAAGCTATCAACAATCCTGAAGATCCTAGCGCCGGCAGCCATATCATCGAATTCAGCCGCGAACTTTGGATGGAACGCGACGACTTCATGGAAGATGCTCCCAAGAAATATTTCCGCATGACGCCCGGTCAGGAAGTTCGTCTGAAGAATGCCTACATCGTGAAATGTACCGGTTGTGAAAAGGATGAAAACGGCCGCATTACCACCGTTTACGCCGAATACGATCCCGAAACCAAAACCGGCATGCCGGGCAGCAACCGCAAGGTGAAAGGTACGCTTCATTGGCTCAGTTGCAATCATTGCCTCAAGGCCGAAGTGCGTTTGTACGACCGTTTGTGGAAAGTAGAAAATCCTCGCGACGAATTGGCTGCCATCCGCGAAGCCAAGCAATGCGATGTGCTGGAAGCGATGAAGGAAATTATCAATCCCGATTCATTGAATGTCATCAACGAATGTTATGTGGAAAAATTCCTGGCCGAAGCCAAGCCTTACGATTATTTCCAATTCCAACGTATCGGTTATTTCAATGTCGATCCTGATACTACTTCCGATCATTTGGTTTTCAACAAGACCGTCGGTTTGAAAGATACCTGGAGCAAGATTAATGCAAAATAACGCCTCAAGGCAACAATATGCGCAGTCTTTGGCCAAGCGCTACGAAGCAATGCGCGCCAAAGGAGAGTCTATCTATTTGGATGTCGGTGATTTTGATCGTCTTATCGAATATTATTTGATGGAGAACGACAACGATACCGCCGCCGAGCTGATAGACTTGGCGCTTTCTATACATCCTCGTAACGAGTTTATTCTGTTGAAACGTGTGGCCTGGTTGTTGCAGACAGAACGTCCGCAAGAAGCTTTGGCCTTGGTGGAACAATTGCCTCAGAACGAAGATACAGAACTGATGTTGGCCTCGGTTTATCTGGCTTTGGGCCGCAAAAAAGAAGCCTTGCAACTTTTTCGTCGCAATCTGGAAATGAGCAAGGGAGACCAGTCGCTTTATTGTTCCGATGTGGCCGATGTGTTGATGCATTACGAATTCTATGCCGATGCTTTGGCTTTCATCAAACAAGGTTTGCAGCACAATCCCAAAGACGAAGAATTGTACCAACAAGCCATCGATGTGTCTTATCTGATGGGCGATTTGAATGCTTGCGTGGATTATTTTCGCCGATTGTTGGATGAATATCCCTACGATGCGCAGTCTTGGGCAAGATTGGGTTCTTTGTATTTGAATATGAATCAGTTGGAAGAAGCAGTGAATGCTTTGGAATTTGCCAATGCGGCTGCTTCCAAGCCGGAACTCACGGTCTGCGTGGAACTGGGTCATGCTTACGGCCGATTGTTGCAATACGACAGTGCCATCGATGCTTATCAGCAGGCTTACGATTTGATGGAAGAACCTCATGCCTCCAGCTTGGGAAAAGGCGACTTAGCCGGTTGTCTGGCCGAATGTTACGAGCACAAGAACGAATTGGATTTGGCTTTGAGTTGGTATTATAAGGCTTTGGAACACAATCCTCAAGATGATATGGCCTGTGTGGGTATTGCTTTTTGTTTGTCTCAACAGAAAGATTATTCACAAGCGATGTCGTATTACGAAAAGGCGCTGGCGCTGAATCCTGCTAACAAAGAAATTTGGTTGGGCATTGCAGAATTGTTGGTGAGCATAGAGCAGTACGATGCGGCTATCGTGGCTTATAAACAGGCTTTGGAAGGCGTTGAAGATCCTAATCTTGAGGTGCTTTTTGCTTTGGCTAATTTGCATTTTCAAGTGGGTGAATACCAATCGGCTTTGGAAATTTTTCTGCTGATTAAAGACAAGAATCTGCCTATGCCCAATCTGCATCTTTGTCTGGCGCTTTGCTATGCCATGCTCGATCAGGAAGCGGACGCCGAATATTATCTGAAACTGGCTATCAGCGATGATGCAAAGGCTAAACAAGTATATGAAGAAATATTAAAGGAGGCACGACAATGAAAGAATTCGGTATCATCGGATATCCCTTGGGACATTCCTTTTCGCAGAAGTATTTTACGGAAAAATTTGAAAATGAAGGCATTGATGCTTGTTACCAACTTTTTCCTTTAGAAAGCATTGAACAATTTCCGGCGCTGATTGCTTCCCATCCCGATTTGGTTGGTTTGAATGTGACCATTCCATACAAGCAAGCCGTCATTCCTTATCTGGACGAATTGTCGGACGATGCCAAGGCGATGGGTGCGGTGAACGTCATTCGCGTGGAACGTAAGGGAACTGCCGTGAAATTGATTGGTCACAATAGCGATTTTGTGGGTTTTCGCGATTCGATGGAAAGTTTGTTGCCCATGTTGCAGGAGCGCGATATGGCGGCTCAATGGCTGGTGCCCGGTAGCTATATTTTGCCTGGCGCAAATATGTATCGTCCTTTGAAAGCTTTGGTGTTGGGGACGGGCGGTGCCAGTAAAGCCGTGGTGTACGCTTTGCATCAACTGGATATTCCTACGCAATTGGTTTCGCGCAAGGCCGGCCTCATCGATGGACAGGAAGTGATCTGTTATGAACAATTAAACGAAGAAATACTCTCTGAATATCAGATTATTGTAAATACGACACCTTTGGGTATGTTTCCGAAAGTAGATGCTTGCGCCGATATCCCGTATCAATATTTGTCGAAAAGTCATTTGTTGTACGACGTGGTGTACAATCCAGAAGAAACGCTCTTTTTGAAAAAGGGTAGAGACAGGGGCTGTTTCACTAAGAATGGTCTGGAAATGTTGTATGGACAAGCCGTTGAAGCATGGCGCATTTGGAATGAATAATTCGCTTTGAAAAGCGCTCAAATATTGAATAAGAAATTTTACAAATATAGTGAAAGGCGAGAGCAGAAAAAAAGCTTGCTTGGTTTTATGCCGAGCCGCATCCTATATTCTACAAATATAGCGAGAGTAGAATAAGCAAGCTTGCTTGAATTTTAGCTGAGCTGTAATAGAAATTTTACAAATATTAACAATAAAGATTTATGAAAACAGAATTGCCAGAAAACGCCTATCGTCCTTTGGAGGATGGCGAAGTGTACGAACCGGTGATGTCGCCCAAGAAAGTGTATCCCGAGGCGAATGTTTGGTCGGTTACCTGGGGTCTGCTTATGGCTGTACTTTTCTCAGCTGCAGCGGCTTATCTAGGTTTGAAAGTGGGACAGGTTTTCGAAGCAGCCATTCCCATTGCTATTATCGCAGTTGGTCTTTCCAGCGTTACCAAGCGTAAAAATGCTTTGGGCGAAAATGTCTTGATTCAATCTATCGGTTCTTGTTCGGGTGTGATTGTGGCCGGTGCTATTTTTACCTTGCCCGCGCTCTACATTCTGCAAGCCAAGTATCCCGACATGACAGTGAATTTCATGCAAGTATTCCTTAGCTCTTTGTTGGGCGGTATTTTGGGTATCTTGTTTCTGATTCCTTTCCGTAAATATTTCGTGTCGGATATGCACGGTAAATATCCTTTCCCCGAAGCAACTGCTACTACTCAGGTACTTATGTCGGGCGAAAAGGGTGCCGGACAAGCCAAACCATTGATCTTCGCAGGTCTTATCGGTGGTTTGTACGATTTTATCGTGGCCACTTTCGGACTTTGGACCGAAAACTTCACTTCTCGTGTATGCACCTGGGGTGTAGCTTTGGCCGAAAAAGCCAAGTTGGTTTTCAGTATCAATACCGGCGCTGCTGTGTTGGGTCTGGGTTATATCGTAGGTTTGAAATATGCAGCCATCATCACCATTGGTTCGGCTTTGGTTTGGTTCGTTATCGTTCCGCTTTTGCCTTTGTTGGGCGATGATTTCCTGCAGATGCTCAATCCTGCCGTTACCGATGTAGTGGCCAACATGTCTCCCGAAGCCATCTTCTCTAATTTTGCCCGTCATATCGGTATTGGTGGTATTGCCATGGCTGGTATTTTGGGTATCATTAAATCGTGGCCCGTCATTGAGAGTGCCGTCGGTTTGGCTGCCAGCGAAATGAAAGGCAAAGGTCAGAAAGTGGATGCAGAAGTCTTGCGTACACGTCGCGATATTTCCATGAAGGTGATTATCGTGGGTATTATTGTGGCCCTTTTGGCTGTTTTCGCCTTTTTCTTCTTTGGCGTGATGGACTTCAATCTTTTGCATGCGGTAGTTGGTATTTTGGTGGTGGGCGTTATCGCATTCCTCTTTACCACCGTGGCTGCCAATGCTATTGCTATTGTGGGTTCTAACCCCGTTTCAGGTATGACGCTGATGACTTTGATTCTGGCTTCCGTTATTATGGTGGCCGTCGGATTGAAGGGTAGTACCGGTATCGTGTCTGCTCTGATTATGGGAGGTGTGGTGTGTACGGCTTTGTCTATGGCCGGCGGTTTCATCACCGACTTGAAGATTGGTTATTGGTTGGGTTCTACTCCCGCCGTACAGCAAACCTGGAAATTCCTCGGCACCTTGGTTTCTGCTTTGACGGTAGGCGGTGTGCTCATTATCTTGAACAAGACTTACGGTTTCGTGGGCGACAATGCTTTGGTGGCTCCTCAAGCTAACGCCATGGCTGCTGTAATCGATCCTTTGATGTCGGGCACCGGTGCTCCTTGGTGGTTGTATGCGAGCGGTGCCGTATTGGCTTTGGTGCTCAATTTCTTCAAGGTGCCCGTGTTGGCTTTCGCTTTGGGTATGTTCATTCCTTTCCAATTGAATATTCCTTTGGTAGTGGGCGGTTTCATCAACTGGTTTGTGGGTTCTCGCTCTAAGGATGCCAAGCTCAATAGCGAACGTGTTGAAAAAGGTACGCTTATCGCATCAGGTTTTATTGCCGGTGGTGCTTTGATGGGCGTTGTCAGCGCGGCTTTGCGTTTTGCCGGCATCGACTGGATGATGACCGCTTGGAACCAAGGCACAGGTGCCGAAGTGCTCTCTATTGTGATGTATGCGGCTCTGATTGGCTACTTCATCTACACCGTGCTGAAGAAAAAATAAAGCATTCTCTCTCGGTTAAGTACGAAAGATAAATGGATAACTGCGTCGAACTTAGGTGTTTGGCGCAGTTTTCTTTTCAAGTAAATGGCTTTGTTTTGAGCCATGATGTTTTTGCAGTTTGTCTAACTTTGATCTTGTTTTTAACATTTAACAAAAAATTAACGTTCTTTAGGAAGAACTAGTGTCAAAGCCGATTATATTTGCCTTTGTATTTTTATGCAAATATTATGAATACCGAACTATTGATGGCTCGTTTGGAAGCTAAGCATCCGGCTGAGCGCGAGTACTTGCAAGCAGTACACGAAGTTTTGTTAAGTGTGGAAGACATTTACAATCAGCACCCTGAGTTTGAAAAAGCTAGAATCATAGAACGTTTGGTGGAACCCGATAGAATCTTCACTTTCAAAGTGCCTTGGGTGGACGATAAAGGTGATATTCAGGTGAATACGGGTTATCGCGTACAATTCAACAATGCTATTGGTCCTTACAAGGGCGGTTTGCGTTTCCATGCTTCTGTAAATCTTTCCATCTTGAAATTCCTGGGCTTCGAACAGACTTTCAAAAATGCTCTGACCACTTTGCCTATGGGCGGTGCCAAGGGTGGTTCCGATTTCAGTCCTAAAGGAAAATCTTCTGCCGAAATTCAACGATTCTGCCACAGTTTTATGCTGGAATTGTGGCGTAATATCGGACCCGATACCGATGTGCCTGCCGGCGATATTGGTGTGGGCGCCCGTGAAGTGGCTTATATGTATGCCATGTACAAAAAGTTGGCTCGCGAAAATACGGGCGTGTTTACCGGTAAAGGTCTGGCTTTCGGCGGTTCGCTCATTCGTCCTGAAGCTACCGGTTTCGGTGGATTGTATTTCGTGAAGCAAATGCTGGAAACTGCCGGCAAGGGTATCGAGGGCAAGACTATTGCTATTTCAGGATTTGGTAATGTGGCTTGGGGCGCTGCTACCAAAGCTACCGAAATGGGCGCCAAAGTAGTAACGCTTTCCGGTCCTGATGGTTATATTTACGATGCCGATGGTTTGAACGAAGAAAAGATTGCGTACATGCTCGAACTTCGTGCTGCCAACAACGACGAAATTGCACCTTATGCCGACAAATTCCATGTGCCTTTCTTCCCCGGACGTCGTCCTTGGGAGCAGAAAGTGGATATCGCTTTACCTTGCGCCACCCAAAACGAACTCAATCTTGATGATGCTAAGGCTCTTATTGCCAATGGTGTACTTTGTGTGGGTGAAATTTCCAATATGGGTTGTACGCCCGAAGCTATCGATGCCTTTATTCAAGCTAAGGTGTTGTATGGTCCGGGTAAGGCTGTGAATGCCGGCGGTGTGGCTACTTCTGGTCTGGAAATGACGCAGAATGCCATGCATTTGTCGTGGAGTGCCGAAGAAGTGGATGCTCGTCTGCATCAGATTATGTCCGACATCCACCAGCAATGTGTGCGTTATGGCAAACAGCCCGACGGCTACATCAACTACATGAAGGGTGCCAATGTGGCCGGTTTCATGAAAGTGGCCCAAGCTATGCTCGACCAAGGTTTCCTCGGATAATCGTAATCAATCAATCTTATTTGTTAAAATTTCCATTCAGTCGCTCCTGCAGGTCTTATGGCTTGCAGGAGTTTTTCTTATGAATGGCTCATTTATTTGCGGGCACTGTCGGAGCGCGGCTAAACGCGCTTCGCTATTTCGCTCATCGCTTCGCTATTCCGTTTGCGGACACTGTCGAAGCTCGGCTAAACGCGCTTCGCGGCTGCGCTTGGCATCTAGCCTAAAACGAAGAACTCGGCCTTTTAGCCGGCCTCAGATTCCTTCGGCCGGCTAACGCGCCTCAAACAACTTCGTTTCTTCACGGCCATCCGTCTGCGCTCCGCTATTTCGCTCATCGCTACATGCCGCGCTCCGACAGTGTCCGCAGGTGAAGTTGCTTGGTGTAAATCAATGAAAAAGAGCAACACTTTCATGAAAGAATGTGTTGCTCTTTGGGTTCGTGGCGAATGGATTGCCTTGTTTATGACAAGCGTTCTTGCTTATGACAACGCAGCCAGGCTTTCTTGGATGGCGGCAATTTTGCTTTCGCTGTCGGCCAGTTTCTTGCGTTCGCCTTCGATAACGGCAGCAGGAGCGCGGTTGACAAAGTTTTCGTTGCTCAATTTCTTGAGGATGCTGTTGCGGAAGCCTTCCAAGTATTCCAAGTCGGCACGCAGTTTCTTTATTTCTTCGTCCTTGTCGATCATATCGCCCAGAGGTACAGAGAATTCGGTGGTGCCCACCATGAATGCGGCAGCCGTGGCTTGCTTGGCTTCTACTTTTTCAATCTTGTCGAGGTTGGCCATCTTCAGAATAACAGAAGCATAAGCTTCCTTGTATTCGCCCATCACGTCGAGGCTGAGTACATTCTTGTTGGGAAGGTTCTTTTCCAAACGGATGGTACGGATGCCGGCGATGATGTTCTTCACTTCTTCGATATCGTCGATAATTTGCTTGTCGAAGTCGCCCAATTTGGCTTGCTGTTGCGTCATGATGCTTTCGCCTTCGGCGCGTTCTTCGATGTTTTGCCACAATTCTTCGGTGATGAAAGGCATGAAAGGATGCAGCAAAAGGCAGAGCTGTTCGAAATAGTGCAAGGTAGCTTTCAAGGTTACCGCATCGATGGGTTGTTGATAAGCGGGCTTGATCATTTCCAGATACCAAGACGAGAATTCATCCCAGAAGAGTTTGTAAACGCACATCAAAGCTTCGCTCAAGCGGTATTTCGAGAAGAGATCGTCCATTTCGGCGGTAGCCTTTTTCAACTGAGCGTCAAACCATTCCACGGCAATGCGAGAAGATTCGGGCTGAGCCAGGTTTTCGTCTACGTTCCAACCCTTGATCAAACGGAAAGCATTCCAAATCTTGTTGTTGAAGTTACGACCTTGTTCGCAGAGCGCGTCATCAAAAAGAATGTCGTTGCCGGCGGGAGCCGAGAGCATCATACCCATACGCACGCCGTCCGCTCCGTAAGTATCGATCAGGCCGATGGGGTCGGGCGAGTTGCCAAGGCTCTTGCTCATCTTTCTACCCAGTTTGTCGCGAACGATACCGGTGAAATACACATTCTTGAAAGGCATATCGCCGATGTATTCGTAGCCGGCCATAATCATACGAGCCACCCAGAAGAAAATGATATCCGGACCAGTTACCAAGTCGGCAGTGGGGTAGTAGTACTTGATTTCTTCGTTGCCGGGATGGTTGATGCCGTCGAAAAGCGAGATGGGCCACAACCATGAGCTGAACCAAGTATCGAGCGCATCTTCGTCTTGACGCAAATCTTCGGCCTGAACATTTTCAAAACCGGCAATTTGACGAGCTTTATTCAAAGCCTCTTCGATGTTTTCGGCTACCACGAATTGTTCTTCAGCCCCTTCTGCGGTGGGCAAGAAATAAGCAGGAATACGATGACCCCACCACAACTGACGGCTGATACACCAATCTTGGATGTTTTCCAACCAATTGTTGTAAGTGCTCTTGTATTTGGGAGGATAAAATTTCAGTTCGTCATTCATCACCGGCGGCAAAGCGATGTCGGCAAAATGTTGCATCGACAGGAACCATTGCATACAAAGACGAGGTTCTACGGCAGTGTCGGCATTACGTTCCGAGTAACCCACCTTGTTGGTGTAATCTTCGGTTTTTTCCATCAGGCCGGCAGCTTCCAGATCGATGGCGATTTGCTTGCGCACTTCCATGCGGTCCATGCCAACATAGAGTCCAGCAGCTTCGCTGATAGTAGCATCGGGATTGAAAATATCGATGGTTTCCAGTTGATGTTTCTTGCCCAGCATGTGGTCGTTCACGTCGTGAGCAGGCGTTACTTTCAGACAGCCGGTACCGAATTCGATATCCACATAACGGTCTTCGATAACGGGAATTTCGCGGCCCACCAGAGGAACAATCACTTTCTTGCCTTTCAACCATTGGTTTTTGGGGTCTTTGGGGTTGATACACATAGCCGTATCGCCCATGATGGTTTCGGGACGGGTAGTGGCCACCACCGCATAACGACGGCCTTGCTCATCGCGATGAACGATTTCGCCTTCGGCGCCGGTTTCGCCACTCATGTCGTCGTTGGCAACATAATATCTCAAGTAGTAGAGTTTGCTTTTTTCTTCGCGATAAATTACTTCTTCGTTGCTGAGAGAAGTTTTAGCCTTGGGATCCCAGTTTACCATGCGGAGTCCACGATAAATCAAGCCTTTATTGTACAAATCGACAAAGACTTTAATCACCGATTCGCTGCGTTTTTCGTCCATGGTGAAAGCGGTGCGGTCCCAATCGCAGGAAGCACCCAAGCGACGCAATTGTTTGAGGATGATGCCACCATGTTCGTCGGTCCATTCCCAAGCATGCTTGAGGAATTCTTCGCGGGTCAGGTCGCTTTTCTTGATACCTTGTGCGGCTAGTTTGTTCACCACCTTGGCTTCGGTAGCAATAGAAGCGTGGTCGGTACCGGGCACCCAACAAGCATTCTTGCCCTGCATACGTGCACGACGAATCAGAATATCCTGAATGGTGTTGTTGAGCATGTGTCCCATATGAAGCACACCCGTCACATTTGGCGGCGGAATAACGATAGTATAAGGTTCACGATGGTCGGGTTCGGAGTGGAAAAGCTTATGTTTCATCCAATATTCGTACCATTTTCCTTCGCAGTCGGCGGGATTGTACTTTGATGGTAATTCCATAATAGTTTGATATATAACTGATTAATATTATTTTTCCTGTATAGAATTTATCTTCCGATAGAAGTCGCGAAATTAGCATTATTTTATCAGAAATGATTACTTTTGCTTTAAAATTTTGAAGATATCTATGACGACAGAACATACCAAAGCAAGCAAGATGCAGGCCTTTGGCCAATTGCTTGACATTATGGACGAATTGAGAGAAAAATGTCCGTGGGATAAAAAACAGACTTTCGAGACTTTGCGCCCGCTTACCATAGAAGAATGTTTCGAATTGAACGAAGCGCTGCTGCACGAAGATTATGCCGAAGTTTGCAAAGAATTGGGCGACATCATCATGCATATCGTTTTCTATGCCAAAGTGGGTGAGGAAAAACAACTGTTTGATATTCAGGAAATTTTGGAAAAAGTTTGTGCTAAATTGAAATTTCGTCATCCTCATATCTATGCCGATGCTGTGGCGGAAACTGCCAGCGATGTGGAAATGAGTTGGGAAAAAATTAAGCAACGCGAAAAAGACGGCAACAAAACCGTTCTGGCCGGCGTTCCCGACAGTCTTCCTTCCATGATCAAGGCTTATCGCATGCAGGACAAGGCGCGTGGCGTGGGCTTCGACTGGGAACACAAAGAAGATGCTTGGGAAAAAGTTCAGGAAGAAATTTCCGAAGTGCAGGCAGAATTGTCGCGTCCCGACGAAAGGGGCGATAAAGCTGCGCTCGAAGCTGAATTTGGCGATTTGTTTTTCTCGCTCATCAATGTGGCCCGTCTGTACAAAATTAATCCCGATAATGCCTTGGAACGCAGCAACCAAAAGTTTAGAAATCGTTTCAACTACTTGGAAGCCAAAGCTAAAGAAGATGGCAAGGTGCTGAAAGACATGAGCTTGGCCCAGATGGACGAATATTATAACGAAGCTAAAAAACTCTATCGCTGATGAAGCAATTACCCGACGATTTTATCCGGCAGATGCGTTCTCTTTTGGGCGATGATGCCGATGCTTTTCTGCAAGCCGCCTCGCAGGACGATGCCAGTGTGTCTATTCGTTTGAATCGTCGCAAGGCTGCGCCATTGTCTTTTGAGGAAACCACGCCGGTGACTTGGTGTCCGCAGGGATATTATCTGTCTGAGCGTCCGTCTTTTACCTTGGATCCGCTTTTTCATGCCGGTGCTTATTATGTGCAAGAAGCCTCTTCTATGTTTCTGTGGACGGCTGTTCAACAAGCTTTGCGTGTGATGGAGGCTGAAAATAGACCTTTGAAAGTGCTGGATCTTTGTGCGGCTCCCGGCGGAAAATCGACCCTTTTGCTCGATGTACTGCCCGAAGGCAGTGTTTTGGTGGCCAACGAAATTGTTCATTCTCGTGCAAATATCTTGGCTGAAAATCTGACCAAATGGGGCTATCCTCATGTGATAGTCACCGAAGCTAAACCCGAAGATCTTTGCGGCACTTACGACCTGATTCTCACCGATGTGCCTTGTTCGGGCGAAGGTATGTTCCGCAAGGACGATCAGGCGGTGGAGCATTGGAATCTCGGCAATGTGGATATGTGTGCTACGCGTCAGCGCGAAATTCTGCAGGCTGTTTGGCCGCGTTTGCGTCCCGGTGGCTGTTTGATTTACAGCACTTGTACTTTTAATACGGCTGAAAACGAGGAAAATATCGCTTGGATAGCTTCGCATTTGGGTGCGGATGTGTTGTCGGTCGATACGGAAAAACTATTGGGAAAATCTTTCGACGATTTGGGTATCACGCCTTCGTTGAAAGGCGATTTGCCTTCGGCTCGTTTTATGTTTCATCGTAGTCGCGGTGAAGGTTTATTTATGTCGCTTTTGCAGAAATTTTCCGACCATGAAGCAGCTGCTTCGCGTCAAGCTAAATGGAGTGTGAAGACTTGCAAAATGCCTGAACCTGCGCAGAGAATCTTACAGTCGTCCGACGATTTTGTCTGTGTCGAAGTGGCCGGCCGTTATCATGCCATGTCTGCCGAAGTACTGTCTTTATACGATGGTTTGGCTAAATCGAAAGTGCGTATGCATCAGGCGGGTATCGCTTTGGGCGAAATCAAAGGCAAGGATTTCATTCCTGATGCGGCTTTGGCGCTTTCTCTTGCATTGAAACAAGATGCTGTTAGCTTGGCTTCTGTCGATAAAGAAAGGGCGCTTTCGTATTTGCGTCGCGAAGCCATCGTTCTTGATGCCAATGTGCCTCGTGGCTATGCGATTTTGCAATACGAAGGACAAAATCTGGGTTGGATAAAGAATCTCGGAAATCGTGCCAACAATCTCTATCCCAACGAATGGCGCATCAGAAAACTTTGATTTTGTAGTAGAAATAGCTATGGTATAAAAATTAAAAGGCCTCTGCATCCCTGCAGTGGCCTTTTCTTCTTAAGGAGGGTAGTGTTGCCCCTCTTTTAAGAAATAAAACTCTCATCGCTTTACATTCCCATCATGGGAATGTTGCCTCCGAGACCTCTCGGTGTAAA
Organism: Bacteroidales bacterium; assembly: GCA_017380635.1. Lineage (GTDB taxonomy): Bacteria > Bacteroidota > Bacteroidia > Bacteroidales > UBA1402 > UBA1757. The sequence goes on from JAFODP010000019.1 coordinate 29,299, forward strand.
ACCCGAAGGCATATTTTGAGCACCTCTTCTACCTTCTCCGCCGTTGTCGGGCATTTGTGCGCCCCTCATATTACCTCCGAATTTAGAGATTTTGTAGGTAACGGTCAGGATGAAGTAAGAGGGCAGTGTGTTATATTTTTGGAACGACATATAGTTGTCGCCGATGGTTTGTGAAATATTCAGACGCTGACGCAAAATGTCGGTCATGCGCAACTGCAGGGTCAACTTCTTGCCGAAAGATTTGTCGATGGTGGCATTCCACATGATTTCGCTTTGGTCGAAATTTGAGTAACCTTTACGGTCGCTGTAGCTGATGTCCGAAGCAATATTGATGCTGTAGGGAAGATGCAGGTTGATGTTTCCGCTTCCCGACCAGTTCATGGTGTTTTGGCTGCTGTTGCTCAAGAAGTTGTGCGTATGTCCATAAGAATAATTACCGCGTGCACCAATTTCAATCACATCGTGGGTGAAGGTGAGCGAAAGGTTTTCATTGACACCGTAATTCTGAGTGCGGCTTTCTGCGCCCAAAGGCATATTATTAATATCGATATTCAAATCCTGCAAACGAGAAGTATAACCAAAGCGTTCCTGATAATTCAAAGAAGTTCTGGTGTTGAAATGCAAGCGGTTCTCGATAATAGGCGCATTGAACATGAAACTTCCGTTAAAGTTGAAAGGATTCTTCAAGGCATTCACCGTTTGGTTGTAACGTTTGCCGGTGGCATCGTAAATACTGTTGGAAACCAAGGCGTTCTGCGTCATTGAACCGGTGATGGTGGCATTCCACGAAGCAAAGGTAACCGGATTGAATTTGGTGATGATGAAACGCAGATTCTGCGAGTACGAAGGCAAAAGGCTGGCATTACCCACGGTTTCGTTCATCAAGTCGTTGTTGTTCTTGACGGGTTGCATTTGTTGGATGCTGGGCTGGCTGCTGTTACCACGATATTCCATGCGGATGAAGTTACGACGGTCGCCGAAATTATAGCGCAAACTCAAACTGGGAGAGAAGTTTACCACTTGTTGTTCGGTGATGTATGGATCGTTACCATCCATGTATTGGGTGTGGCTGTAATTCTGCGAAGGCTGCAACCTGAAACCGGCGGTCATGTTCACCACGCCATCGTTGTAACGGTATTTGGCTTCCAACACTTCCGACATGCTACGGTTCCGATAGTTGTTACTGTATTCGGTATCCAGAATATTGTAGATGCCTTCGTCGTTTTTATCGTATTGCGATTTTTCCGAAGTTCTTTCGCTGTAATTGAACGAGCCCGACAGTTCCATGAAGTTTTTCATGTTCCACAAAGGTTCAACGAACGATCCTCTGAAATTGAAACCGTAAGAATCGGAGCTGTTTAGCGTTTCCTGGTCGATGATTTGGGTTTCGTTGCGCGTGAATTTATTGGAAAGGTTGTGTCCGGTGCTCAGTCCTTCGCTCATGTTTCCACCCAGATTGACAGTGAAAGTACGACCTCTTTTCGCTCTCGATTTGTGGCTGTAAATCAAATTTAGACGAGCATTGGTGTTGTCCGAAACGCTGTTGTTGCGACTGTTACCCCAGCTGGTGCTGTCGCCATTGGTGTAATAATCGTATTCCGATTGTCTGATGTTTTCGTTATGGCTGAAAGAGATGCTCGGCTGCACAACCAAAGTATTCATGCTGTCGATTTTCCATTCCATTTCCAGGCGGATGTTGCTGTTGTCGCTGTTTCCGCGCGAAGTGCTGCGGTTGTTGTTGGTGAGTGTATCTTCGGCCAACCAACTGTCGCGTGTGCTTTCGCTTTCAGAGAAATTGCTGGAGTGATTGTAAGAAAGGTCGCCGCCAACCAACAGGTTTTCAGAGATTTGTGTGTTGTTGTTGATGCCGACGTTCTGGGTCTGGGTAACACCGCCGCCGCCCCAACCGCGATTGCCTCTACCGCGTCCGCTGCGCGAACTGTTGATATTGTTGGCACCGCCTACTACTGCGGTTTGTGATTCGCCCAACATGAAGTTGATGAAGGCGTTGGCATCGTAGCGTGCATCGTTGTTGAAGAATTTTCCCCAATCGTAATTTTTGGTATAAGCACCCAAATCCATGCCTTCGGCCTTTTCTCCGATTTGCGTCATGTCGGCACCCAAGCCTCCTTTGACGTTTCCGAAAATACCTTTTTTACGGTTCTTTTTTAGGGTGATGTTGATGATGCGTTCGGTCTGATCGTCTTCGAAGCCGGTCAGTTTGGCCATATCCGATTTTTCGTCAATAACTTGAATCTTTTCTACCATATCGGCAGTCAAGTTCTTGGTAGTCATTTCGATATCTCCGTCGAAGAATTTCTTTCCATCCACTTTGATACGGCTGATGGTTTCTCCGTTGATGGTGATGCTTCCGTCGTTTACCTCTACACCGGGAAGACGTTTGAGCAAGTCTTCCACCACGGCATTTTCGGTGGTTTTGAATGCGGCAGCGTTGAATTCGATAGTATCAACTTTTACCAACATCTGGGCGGCCATTCCGCTCACCGACACGGCGTCGAGATGTTGGGTGGATTCTTGCAGAAGAATGTTTTTCAGCATCAAGGATTTTCCTTGTACTTGTAGGTTCTGGTAGTGATTGTCGTAACCCAAGTATTTGATTTCGAGGATGTATTTTCCGTTTTTGACTTTTTTGAGCATGAAGTCACCATATTGGTCGCTGACGGCTCCAACCACGAACGAAGAGTCTTTGGCTGCCAACAAACGGACGGTGGCCATTTCGATACCTGCTTCGGTGTCTTTATCCAAAATCTTGGATTGTATGGTGTAATCGGCAGCAGCCGCTGTCAGACTTGCGCTGAGCATCAATGTAATAAGAGCGATTTTTTGTAAAGTCTTCATGAATATGTATGCTGAAATTTTGAAAAAAACGAGCCTTAGATGATGACGTGGGGTAATGGTTTAATCTGCTCAGGCGATTTTTTGAATTTTTCGTTCCGCATCGATTTCTGTGATGGTGGATGCTCGCCCTGCGGGCTCGCAATGCTGCGTTCCCTTTTTCGTTCCGCATCGATATTTCTCGCCCTACGGGCTCGCAATGCTGCGTTCCTTCAAAATAAATTTTTCGTTCCGTATCCCATATTTCTCGCCCTGCGGGCTCGCAATATAGGATGCGTCTCGGAAAAACAAAGGGCCCCTTTGTTTTTCATTCTACTGCGCTCGCGGCGGATTGACAGTAAACTGTCTTCCGCCGCGCTCTTGTAGAATAAAAATTGCTTATCCTTTGCTTTTTTCTCTCGACTTTCACTATATTTGCCCAATTAAACTGCGCATATTGTGTAGGTATGCGACTCGATTAGAAATTTGAATAAACAATAACAATTAAATTAACTGAAATGAAAACCAATTACGAAGTTCGTTATGCTGCGCATCCTGCTGATGCTAAGGCTTATGATACCAAGCGTATCAGAAAAGATTTTTTGATTGAAACCATGTTCGCCGCCGACGAAGTGAATATGGTTTATTCTATGTACGACCGTATGGTAGTGGGCGGTGCAATGCCTGTTGCTGAAGCTTTGAAATTGGAGGCTATTGATCCGCTGAAGGCTCCTTATTTCTTGACCCGCCGTGAATTGGGTATTTTCAATGTAGGTGGCGCCGGTATCGTACGTCATGGAGACGAAGTTTTCGAACTGGATTACAAAGAAGCCTTGTATTTGGGTCGTGGCGACAAGGATGTGATTTTTGAAAGTAAAGATCCCGCTAAGCCTGCCAAATTCTATTTCAACTCAACCAATGCTCATTGCACTTATCCCGACCGCAAAGTGACCAAGGCCGATGCTGATATTTTGCACCTGGGCTCATTGGAAGGCAGCAACGACCGCACCATCAACCGTATGATTGTTCAATCTGTGTTGCCCACTTGCCAATTGCAGATGGGTATGACCGAATTGGCTCCCGGTTCTGTATGGAACACCATGCCTGCACACGTTCACAGCCGTCGTATGGAAGCTTATTTCTATTTTGAAGTTCCCGAAGATCAGGCCGTTTGTCACTTTATGGGCGAAGTAGACGAAACCCGTCACATTTGGATGAAAGGTGATCAGGCTGTTTTGTCTCCCGAATGGTCTATCCACAGTGCTGCTGCCACTTCTAATTATACCTTTATTTGGGGTATGGGCGGTGAAAACCTCGACTACAGCGACCAGGACTTCTCTAAGATTACCGATTTGAAATAAATTTTTGTCAATAACAATCAACATTATACAACTATGAACTACTTGAATATGTTTTCCCTCGAAGGAAAGAATGCTTGGGTAACAGGCGCCTCCTATGGTATTGGTTTCAATATTGCAAAAGCTTTTGCTGAAGCCGGAGTAAAGAACATCATCTTCAACGATATCAACGAAGAATTTTTGCAGAAGGGTTTGGCTAACTACAAAGAAGCCGGTATTGAAAATGTACATGGTTATGTTTGCGATGTTACCAACGAAGATCAAGTAAAGGAAATGGTGGAAAAAGTTCACCAGGAAGTTGGTCAGATCGATATCTTGGTAAACAACGCCGGTATCATCAAGCGTATTCCTATGCACGAAATGAAGCGCAGCGAATTCCAACAGGTTATCGATATCGACTTGGTTGGTCCGTTCATTTGCGCCAGCGCTGTATTGCCCGAAATGATGGAACGTCGTGAAGGTAAAATTATCAATATCTGTTCAATGATGTCTGAATTGGGTCGTGAAACCGTTTCTGCTTATGCAGCTGCCAAGGGTGGTCTGAAAATGCTTACCCGCAACATCTGTTCTGAATATGGAGAATACAACATCCAATGTAATGGTATCGGTCCGGGTTATATCGCTACTCCACAAACCGCTCCTTTGCGCGAAAGACAAGCCGATGGCTCACGTCATCCTTTCGATTCATTCATCGTTGCCAAAACGCCTGCCGGTCGCTGGTTGAATCCTGAAGAATTGGGTGGTCCCGCCGTATTCTTGGCTTCTAAAGCTTCTGACGCTGTTAACGGTCACATTCTGTATGTGGATGGCGGTATTTTGGCTTATATCGGTAAACAACCTAAATAATAAGGTATGAAAACGAAAGTTTTTCTAACTTCGGTTTTGGCTGCTTGTTTGATGCTTGCTTCTTGTGGCAAGAGCTACGATGCTCCCAAGGCTCAGTTGAACCGAGCTGATTTCCAAACGGAAATCGACGGTAAACAAAATGATTTGTATATTCTGACGAATGCGAATGGGGTAGAAGTTACCATGATGAATTTCGGCGCTCGTATCGTTTCTATCTGTACGCCAGATAAAAATGGAAAATTTGCCGATATCGTGTTGGGCTTCGACAATATTCAACCTTATTTGGACAACAAAACCGATTTCGGTGCATTCATCGGTCGTTATGGAAACCGTATCGATAAAGGTCAATTTTCTATCGATGGCATTGAATATCAGGTATCTGTTAATGATGGTACCAATAGTTTGCACGGCGGTGTGAAAGGTTATCAATATTGCATGTTCGATATTGAACAAATTAACAATCAACAGTTGGTTGTCAGCTATACTTCTGCCGACGGCGAAATGGGCTTCCCCGGTACGCTCAATATGAAGGCTACCTATACGCTCACCGATTGCAACTCTTTGGTGATTGCTTACGAAGCCACTACCGACAAGGCTACCGTGGTGAATCTGACCAATCACTCTTATTTCAACTTGGCTGGCGATGCTCAGAGCGTGCTCGACCATATGCTGTATCTGAATGCAGATGCTTATACGCCTGTAAATGATATCTTTATCACTACCGGTGAAATTGCTTCTGTAGAAGGAACGCCCATGGATTTCCGCCAACCTACCCGCATTGGCGAACGTATCAACAACTACGATTTCGATCAGTTGAAAAAAGGTAATGGTTACGACCACAACTGGGTGTTGAATACCAAATGTCCTAAGGAATTGGCTGGTAAATTGGCCGATCCTGTTTCGGGTCGTACCTTGGAATTCTATACCAACGAGCCTGGTGTTCAGGTATATACCGGTAATTTCTTGGATGGTTCTTTGAAGGGTAAGAAGGGTGTTGTGTACAACCAACGTGCTGCTATTTGTTTGGAAACGCAGCATTATCCCGACAGCCCTAATCGCCCCGAATTCCCTTCTGTGGTAGTTCGTCCGGGAGAAACCTACAAGAGTATCTGTATCTATAAGTTCGGTGTTTGTGGCAAGGCTGCTTGCGAACAGGCTGCCGCTGCTTGCGACAAGAAAGAAAATTGCGACAAGGCTGCAAACTGCGAAAAGAAGGCAAATTGCGACAAAAAGCAAAACTGTGCTAAGAAAGCCGAATGCACCAAAGCTGCAAACTGCGAAAAGAAGGCAAATTGCGACAAAAAGCAAGACTGCGCTAAGAAAGCCGAATGCACCAAGGCTGCAAACTGCGACAAAAAGCAAAACTGCGAAAAAGCCGCTGCTTGCGACAAAAAGCAAGACTGTGCTAAGAAAGCTGAATGCACCAAGGCTGCTGCTTGCGACAAAAAGCAAAACTGCGAAAAAGCCGCTGCTTGCGAAAAGAAGCAAGACTGTGCTAAGAAAGCCGAATGCACCAAAGCTGCAAACTGCGAAAAGAAAGCAAATTGCGAAAAGACCGCTGCTTGCGACAAAAAAGCAAACTGCGACAAAAAGCAAAACTGCGAAAAAGCATCAGCATGTCCTAAACGTTAAATTTAATAATGAGTAGATTATGAAGATTATAGAGGCGCTACAGAACAATGGATTCGCTACCGTCGATTATCTGGTATTTGTGTTTTATATCATTGTTCTGGTAGGATTGGGTTTGCTCCTTTCCCGCAATAAAGGAGGAAAAGAAAAAGATTCAAAAGATTATTTCTTGGCCGGTAACACCTTGACATGGTGGGCTGTAGGTGCTTCGCTGATTGCAGCAAACATCTCGGCCGAACAATTTATCGGAATGTCAGGCTCGGCTTATAAGTCGGGTATTGCCATTGCAGCCTACGAATTGATGGCAGCTGCAACCTTGATTGTAGTGGCAAAGTTCCTTTTGCCGGTGATGATTAAGAAGAATATCTACACCATTCCTCAGTTCTTGAGCGATCGTTATAATAATGGTGTAGGTTTGTCATTCTCTATCTTCTGGTTGTTCCTGTACGTTTTCATCAACCTGACATCAGTGTCTTGGTTGGGCGCTTTGGCTATCAAGCAGATTTTGGGATTGCCTACCATTATCGGTTTCGCTGGTATGGATATGACACTTTTGGTAATCATCCTGATTCTCTTCTTGGTTGCCGGTGTTTATTCTATCTATGGTGGTTTGGCTTCAGTGGCTTGGACCGACGTATTGCAAGTAACTTTCCTGGTAGGTGGTGGTTTGATTACCGCTTACTTTACCTTGGATGCCATTGCTCCGCTGGTAGGCGCTGACGGCGCAATTTCAGCCCTGGGTTCAGTGATGGATAAATTGGGTGAAATTCCTGGTGACAAGCACTTTAACTTGGTTGTAGAACGTAATCCCGAATTGCCTTTGAAGAGCGATCCTTATTTTGATATTCCCGGTATCGCTGTTATCGTGGGTGCGCTTTGGTTGACCAACCTCGGTTACTGGGGCTTCAACCAGTACATTATCCAAAAGGGTTTGGCTGCCAAGAGCTTGGCTGAAGCTAAGAAAGGTTTGATTTTCGCTGCATTCTTGAAGATTTTGATTCCTTTCATCGTATGTATCCCCGGTGTTTGCGCATTCCTTATCTGGAACAATCCTGAAATCAAAGACAGTTTGATCAGCCAAGGTTTGTTGAGCGGCGGTATCACCCGTTCGGACGATGCTTATCCTTTCTTGATCCGTAACTTTACGCCTGTATTTGTGAAAGGTTTGTCATTCGCTGCTCTGACGGCTGCTGTTATTTCTTCATTGGCTTCCATGTTCAACTCAACTTCAACCATCTTTACGATGGATATCTACAAGAAGTTTATCAACAAGAATGCTTCTGAAACCAAGTTGGTGAACGTGGGTCGTGTAACTTCAGTGGTGGCATTGGTGATTGCATTGGTGGCTGTTTATCCTATCATGGGCGGTGCCGACCAAGCTTTCCAGATTATCCAAGAATATTCAGGCTTCGTATATCCCGGTATCGTGGTAATTTTTGGTTTGGGTCTGTTGTGGAAGCGCTCTTCTGGTACGGCTGCTATCGTGGCTGCTCTCGGCACCTTCGTATTCAGTATCCTCTTCAAGTTCCTTATGCCTGACACGCCATTCTTGCTGCGCATGGGTTATGTATTCATGGTATTGGTTGCTTTGTTCATTCCTATTTCTTTGATGAGCAAGAAGACTGTAAAGGCCGACGAAATGGATGTAAACACCGTGAAGACTCAGCTCAAGTGGGGTCGTATCTTGCTTTACAGCGGTATCTTGCTGGCCGTTTTGGGTCTGGTTCAGAAAATCGCTTACGCATGTGGCGGTCATATGGCAACTTTGCAATTCTACGGTTTCGAAGCTATCTTCTTCCTAGCTGCAGCTTTCGTGGTACTGGGTATTTATTTGAATTCTAACGCCAAGGATAAAGTACAAGATCCTAAGGCTATCGGCGTGGATCTGGCTTTGTTCCGTACCGATCGTACCTTCAATATTGGCGCCTTCTGCGTTATTGCGCTTTTGGCAGTGCTGTATATTTTACTTTGGTAATTGCTAACAAGAGGGTTGTAGCCATCGTGCTGCAGCTCTCTTTTATTTGATTTTATTATGTTGGAAGAACTCAAACAACAAGTCTTTAAGGCGAATCTTGATTTGGTAAAGCAAGGTCTGGTTATTTTTACCTGGGGTAATGTCAGCGCCATTGATCGTGAAAGCGGCAGGGTAGTGATCAAGCCCTCGGGTGTTTCTTACGACGATATGAAAGTGGAAGATATGGTCGTTATCGATTTGGATGGCAATGTATTGGAAGGCGAGTTGAATCCTTCGTCCGATACGCCAACCCATTTGGAACTGTACAAGGCTTTCCCCAATATCAAAGGTATCGTTCATACGCATTCAACTTATGCCACGGCCTTCGCGCAAGCGGGTTGTGCCATTCCTAATATCGGAACGACACACGCCGATTATTTCTACAAGGATATTCCTTGCACGCGTGCCATGGTGGCTTCCGAAATGGATGAATACGAAAAAGAAACCGGTACCGTTATCATCGAAGCATTCAAGGATATCAATCCCGACCATACGCCCGGTGTGTTGGTAAAGAATCATGGTCCTTTCTCATGGGGAACCTCTGCCGACAATGCCGTGTACAATGCCAAGGTGATGGAACAATGCGCCAAAATGGCCTATATTTCTTTGACGCTCAATCCTGAAACCAAAATGAATCCTCTTTTGGTAGAAAAGCATTATATGAGAAAACATGGTCCCAACGCATATTACGGACAAAAAGGACAACAACATTAAACATTTATCAATATGAACGCATTCGATCAATTTGAAATTTGGTGGGTCACCGGTGCACAATTGTTGTACGGAGGTGATGCAGTAGTAGCTGTAGATGCTCACTCTAAAGATATGGTGGATGGCTTGAATCAGTCAGGCAACATTCCTGTGAAAATCGTGTACAAGGGTACTGCCAATAGCAGCAAGGAAGTAGAAGCTGTGATGAAGGCTGCCAATAACGACGAAAAATGTATCGGTATCATCACTTGGATGCATACTTTCTCTCCCGCAAAAATGTGGATTCATGGTTTGCAGTCTTTGCGCAAGCCGCTCTTGCATTTCCATACCCAATACAATGCCGAAATTCCTTGGGATACCATGGACATGGACTTCATGAACTTGAACCAGAGTGCTCATGGCGACCGTGAATTCGGACATATCTGCGCCCGTTTGCGTATTCCTCGCAAGGTGGTGGTAGGTCATTGGAAAGATGAATCTGCTCAGAAACACATCGCTGTTTGGGCTCGCGTAGCTGCTGCTTGGGCCGATGCTCAGGATATGCTCATTCTTCGCTTTGGCGACCAGATGAACAACGTAGCCGTTACCGATGGTGACAAGGTGGCTGCAGAACAAGTAATGGGTTATCACGTGGATTATACGCCCGTTTCTGAGTTGATGGAGTATTTCAAGAAAATTACCGATGCCGAAGTGGATGCTTTGGTGGCTGAATACATGAAGCTCTACGATCATGAAGCCGAATTAGAAACTCCCGGTACGGAAGGCTATCAGAAAGTTTGGAACGCAGCCAAGGCTGAATTGGCTTTGCGTGCTATTTTGAAAGCTAAGGGCGCTAAAGGTTTCACTACCAACTTCGACGACTTGGGTAACGACGATATCAACGATCCTAACTTCGTGGGCTTCGACCAGATTCCCGGTTTGGCTTCACAACGTTTGATGGCCGAAGGTTATGGTTTTGGTGGCGAAGGCGACTGGAAATCGGCCGCATTGTTGCGCAGCGTTTGGTTCATGACCCAAGGTATGCCTATGGGATGTTCATTCCTCGAAGACTATACCTTGAACTTCAACGGCAAGAACAGTTCTATTCTGCAAGCCCACATGTTGGAAATCAGCCCGATGATTGCTGCTCAGAAGCCTCGTTTGGAAGTTCACTTCCTGGGTATCGGTGTGCGTAAACAACCCACTGCTCGTTTGGTATTTACCAGCAAAGTGGCCAAGGGCGTGACCGCAACCGTAGTGGATATGGGCAACCGTTTCCGTCTGATTGTGAACGATGTAAATTGTATCGAAACCAAACCGCTGCCTAAGTTGCCCGTTGCTTCTGCTCTCTGGATTCCCGAACCCGATTTCGAAGTGGGTGCCGGTGCTTGGATTTTGGCAGGTGGTACGCATCACAGCATTTTCTCTTACGATTTGGATGCCGAATATTGGCAGGATTACGCAGAAATCGCCGGTATCGAAATGTTGCATATCAACCACGATACCACCATCGAATCGTTCAAGAAAGAGCTGCGCATGAACGAAGTGTATTACATGTTGAATAAGGCCCTCCGTTAATGGAAGCCTAAATGGATTAAGATATGAGTCTTAACGCTAAAAATATCATTGAATCTGGTAAAGCCGTGCTTGGTATCGAGTTCGGCTCTACCCGAATCAAAGCAGTGCTTATCGACCAAGAACATAAACCCATTGCACAAGGTAGCCACGAATGGGAAAACCAATTGGTGGATGGTCTTTGGACTTACAGCCTCGATGCTATCTGGAATGGCGTTCAGGATTGTTACGCACAGTTGCGTGCCGATGTAAAACGTCAGTACGATACGGAAATTGAAACTTTGGCCGGCATCGGTATCAGTGCGATGATGCACGGTTACATGCCTTTTAACGCAAAAGACGAATTGTTGGTGCCTTTCCGCACTTGGAGAAATACCAATACCGGCAAGGCTGCTGCAGAATTGTCGGAACTTTTTGTTTACAATATTCCTTTGCGTTGGAGTATTTCCCACTTGTATCAATGTGTGTTGGAAGATGCTGAACACGTGAAAGATATCACCTTCCTCACTACTTTGGCAGGTTATATGCATTGGCAATTGACCGGCGAAAAAGTGTTGGGCATCGGCGATGCTTCCGGTGTGATTCCCGTAGATGCAGATACCAAGACCTACAACGCCAAGATGGTGGAAAAATTCGATGCGCTGATTGCGCCGAAAGGCTACAACTGGACCTTGCTCGATATTCTTCCCAAAGTATTGGTGGCCGGCGAAAACGCTGGTTATCTGACAGAAGAAGCTGCCAAAAAATTGGATGTTTCAGGTCATTTGAAAGCCGGTGTGCCTCTTTGTCCTCCCGAAGGCGATGCCGGTACCGGTATGGTGGCCACCAATGCAGTGAAACAACGCACCGGTAATGTGTCGGCTGGTACTTCTTCCTTCTCTATGATTGTGTTGGAAAAAGATTTGTCCAAGCCTCACGAAATGATCGATATGGTTACCACACCCGACGGTAGTCTGGTAGCGATGGTGCATTGTGCCAACTGTACTTCCGATTTGAATGCATGGATCAATATCTTCAAAGAATACCAGGAATTGATGGGTATTCCGGTAGATATGAACGAAATCTTCGGCAAACTCTACAACCACGCGCTTAGCGGCGACACCGATTGCGGTGGCTTGCTTACCTACAACTATATTTCAGGTGAACATGTTACCGGTTTGTCGGAAGGCCGTCCTATGTTTGTGCGTTCTGCCAACGATCATTTCAATTTGGCCAACTTTATGCGTGCACATCTGCATGCAGCCGTGGGCGTATTGAAAATTGGTAACGATGTGCTTTTCAACGAAGAAAAAGTGAAAGTAGATCGCATTACCGGACATGGCGGTTTGTTCAAGACCAAAGGCGTAGGTCAGCGTATTCTGGCAGCGGCTCTCAATTCTCCCATTTCTGTGATGGAAACGGCAGGCGAGGGTGGTGCATGGGGTATTGCACTTCTGGCCGCTTATATGGTGAACAATCATCAGTCTTTGGCTCTGGCCGATTATCTGGAAAGCGAAGTCTTCGCCGGAGATGCCGGTGTGGAAATTGCTCCCCGTCCCGAAGATGTGGAAGGTTTCAACCGCTATATCAAGACTTATCAAGCCGGTTTGCCTATTGAGCAAGCCGCTGTCGATTGCAAAAAATAACGATAACATTTACATAATTAATCATGAACGATATCAAACTTATGAACCGCGCTGCCGACAATATCCGCGTATTGGCAGCTTCAATGGTTGAAAAAGCAAAGTCTGGTCACCCCGGTGGTGCTATGGGTGGTGCCGATTTTATCAACGTGTTGTACTCAGAATATTTGCAGTACGATCCTGAAAATCCTGCATGGGAAGGTCGCGACCGTTTCTTCTTGGATCCCGGTCACATGGCTCCAATGTTGTATGCTCAGTTGGCAATGATTGGCAAATTCTCTTTGGAAGAATTGCAACAATTGCGTCAATGGGGTTCGCCCACCGCTGGTCACCCCGAACGCTGCATCGAAAGAGGTATTGAAAATACTTCAGGTCCTCTGGGTCAGGGTCATGTATTTGCTGTAGGTGCTGCTATCGCTGCTAAATTCTTGGCAGCTCGCACGGGCAATCCTACTTTCGAAAAGGAAACCATCTATGCTTACATTTCTGATGGTGGCGTAGAAGAAGAAATTTCACAAGGTGCCGGTCGTATTGCAGGACACTTGGGCTTGAACAACCTCATCATGTTCTACGACTCTAACGATATTCAGCTTTCTACCGAATGTGCCGAAGTAATGACCGAAAATACGGCCATGAAATATCGCTCTTGGGGTTGGCATGTTATCGAAATCAACGGTAACGACTGCGCTCAGATTCGTCAGGCTATCGAAGAAGCTAAGGCTGAAAACGAACGTCCTACCTTGATTATCGGTAAATGTATCATGGGTAAAGGTGCTTTGAAGGCCGACAATACTTCGTACGAACGCAACTGCAAGACCCACGGTGCTCCTCTGGGTGGCGATGCTTATCGTAACACTATGCTCAATCTTGGTGCCGATCCCGACAATGCTTTCATCATCTACGACGATGTTCAGGCTATGTACGCTGCCCGCGCCGAAGAATTGAAGAAAATCGTAGCTGAACGTGCTGCTGAAGAACAAGCTTGGGCTGCTGCCAATCCCGAAAAGGCTGCTCAATTGAAGACTTGGTTTGCCGGCGAAGCTCCCGAAGTGGATTGGACTGCCGTTCAACAGAAAACCGACGATGCTACCCGTAATGCTTCTGCCGCTGTATTGAGCGTTTTGGCTCAACAAGTTCCCAATATGATCTGTGCTTCTGCCGACTTGAGCAACTCGGACAAGACCGACGGTTTCTTGAAGAACACCACCGCTTTCCAAAAAGGCGATTTCTCAGGTGCTTTCTTCCAGGCTGGTGTAGCTGAATTGACCATGGCTTGCTGCTGTATCGGTATGGCTTTGCACGGTGGTGTGATTGCTGCTTGCGGTACATTCTTCGTGTTCTCAGACTACATGAAACCCGCTGTTCGTATGGCTGCTTTGATGGAACTTCCCGTTAAGTTCATCTGGACCCACGATGCTTTCCGCGTAGGCGAAGATGGTCCTACCCACGAACCTGTTGAACAGGAAGCTCAAATCCGTTTGATGGAAAAACTGAAAAACCACAGCGGTCAGAATTCAATGTTGGTACTTCGTCCTGCCGATGCTAACGAAACCACCACTTGCTGGCGTCTGGCTATGGAAAATACCCATACTCCCACCGCTTTGATTTTGTCTCGTCAGAACATCACTTTCTTGCCCGAAGGTACCGATTACAATCAGGCTGCCAAGGGAGCATACGTAGTGGCCGGTGCCGACGAAAATCCCGATGTTATCTTGGTGGCTACCGGTTCGGAAGTGGCTACTTTGGTGGCTGGTGCAGAATTGCTCCGCGCCGATGGTATCAAGGTTCGCATCGTAAATGCTCCTTCAGAAGGTTTGTTCCGCAGTCAGTGTCCTGAATATCAGGCAGCTGTTTTGCCCGCTGGCGTGAAGAAATTTGGTCTTACCGCAGGTTTGCCCGTCAATTTGTTGGGCTTGGTAGGCAGCGAAGGCAAAATCTTCGGTTTGGAAAGCTTCGGTTTCTCTGCTCCTTACAAGGTATTGGACGAAAAATTGGGCTTCACCGCACAGAACGTTTACAACCAAGTAAAAGCAATGTTCTAATCCTTTTGGAACCAATTTGATAAGTTTGGCACGGTTTCGGCGCTGTAAAGCAACGAAATCGTGCTTGCTTTTTTTCTGTGATAATGCGATGAAAATGCCTACTTTTGCGCTTTCAAAAAAGAACAGAATGAAACGAAAATATGCTATTGTAGGCGTGGGCGGCATCGGCGGATATTATGGTGGACGCCTGGCGCAATCGGGACAAGATGTACATTTCCTTTGTCGTAGCGATTATCAATATATCAAAGAACATGGTTTGAAGGTGGAATCCGTCAAAGGAGATTTTCATCTGACGCAGGTTAATGCCTATAACGATGCCAAGCAAATGCCTCCATGTGATGTGATTTTGGTCTGCACTAAAACCTTGAGCAACTATCAGTTGAAAGATATTCTTCCGCCCATTTTGCATCCCGATTCTTTGGTGATCCTCGTGCAGAACGGGCTCGGCTTGGAGCAAGCCTTGGAAAAAGATTTGCCCGATATCAAGATTGCCGGCGCCACGGCCTTTATTTGCAGTTTTAAAGTGAGGCAGGGATATATCCGTCATGCGGAGTACGGCGAACTTAGTTTGTCTCCCTATCACGCCTGTGTGGCCGATTCGCTCAAGCAAGTGGCTTTGGATCTGCAGCAAGCCGGCATTCCCACGCAATATGTGGACGACCTGAATTATCTTCGTTGGAAAAAACTCGTTTGGAATATTCCCTATAACGGGCTTACGGTATTGATGAATGCTTCCACCGATAAACTTACCTTCGATGCCGATTCTCGCCCTCTGTTGCGGGATTTGATGCGTGAAGTGATTGAGGCGGCCGCCGCTTGTGGCGCAACGATTCCTTTCGATTTTATCGATAAAATGATTGCTTCCACCGAGAAAATGACACCTTATTCGCCCAGCATGAAACTCGATTATGAGGCATCTCGCCCCATGGAAATAGACACCATGTACACTTGTCCCATCCAGACGGCCCGCGCTGCCGGTTACGAAATGAAAAAAACGGCCGTTCTGGAGCAACAATTGCGTTTTAAAGAAAAACATCGTTTGTAATGAAGATTACACATTGTAACACGTTTAGAGATAATAGTTTATGAAAAAGAAACTTGTAAAAATTGCTGCTGCCATCTCGTTTCCATCTTTGTCTGTTTTACTTGTTGCGGCCCTTGTTTTTGTGCTGGTCTATCCGGCTATGAAAGATTCTTTTTCCAAAAAAGAAAAGGGCAGTGTTTTCCTTTTTATCGGCGACTCCATTACCGACGGCAATTGGGGCGTAAAAAGCCATACTTCCAAGCGTAGTTACAAAGATCTCAATCATATTTATGGCCATGGATATGTTTTTCTTTGTGCCTCCGAGATGATGAGTCAATATCCTGAGAAAGAGTTCGTTTTCCACAATCGTGGCATCAGCGGAAATACCATCGTCGATATGGCTTCGCGCTGGCAGACAGATTGTTTAGATTTGCAACCCGATGTTTTGACGGTGATGGTCGGCATCAACGATGCTTGCTATTATCAAGCCGGCAACGATAGTGTGCGCGCCTCGCTTTCTGCCCAAGCTTACGAAACCAATTATCGCCAACTTCTTGATGCTTCTTTGCAACAAAATCCTGATTTGCAGATTATACTGATAACGCCTTTTATTGCGCCGGTGGGAAAATATCAAAACAATTACGATGCTTGGTACACTTTGGTGCAATCTTATGCCGATGTGGTGAAATCTTTGGCCAAAGATTATGATGCCTCGCTTATCGATTCCCAGCAACTCTTTGAACAGGCTTGGAAAAAGCATCCGCAGACGCCTGTGAGTTATTGGGTTTGGGATGGGATTCATCCTACCGCCGCCGGCCACTCTCTAATGGCCAAAGCTTGGAGGGCGGCGAACTAAGGCGCTCGCTGCGCTTTCGCCCTCGGTCATTTGCGAGAGCAAACTCCCTTCTGGCTCAAGCTTGTGAGCACCTTATTTCATCCACCCTGCAAGTTTTGGTTTCTATTTTGTGGGCGGCGAACTAAGGCGCTCGCTGCGCTTTCGCCCTCGGTCATTTGCACAGGCAAACTCCCTTCGGGCTCAAGCTTGTGAACACCTTATTTCATCCACCCTGCAAGCTTTGGAGTTATCAATGTGAGCGGCGAACTAAGGCGCTCCCTGCGCTTTCATCCTCGGTCATTTGCGCAAGCAAACTCCCTTCGGGCTCAAACTTGTGAACACCTTATTTCATCCACCCTGCAAGCTTTGGAGTTATCAATGTGAGCGGCGAACTAAGGCGCTCCCTGCGCTCTCGCCCTCTTTGAAATCCCTGCGCTTTCGCTCGCAGTTTTGCGCTCAGTACTCGGAATTTCAAAAGCGTAAAAATTGTTATAAGTGTTCCAAAATGAACCTTTTATAAATCAATATATATGATTACTTTCGCAGGCAATTTGAGAAAGTAGTATGATAAAAAATACCTCCCGTTTGTTTAAGTGTATTTTGCTGATAATGAGCGTTTTGCATGTATCTAAGGCAAATGCGCAGGAAATCAGTGTTAGTTCCTTCCAACTTCTTGAAAACGACTTGACGGCCAATACTTATGGCACGATGCAAAAAGACCACAACGGCGAAGTGGCTGCATTGATAAAAATCCCCACCACGGTACAAGGTTTTACCTTCGACGGCGGTATGGTGGGCATTGTGAAAACCGAGCAACATGTGGGCGAGATTTGGGTCTATGTGCCGCACGGCATCAAGCGCATTTCTATCTTCCATCAGCAGTTGGGCTATCTGCGCGATTATTATTTCCCCATTCCCATCGACAAGGCGCGCACTTACGAAATGAAAGTGGTCACCGCTCAGGTGCAGACCATTACCAATGTGACGGTGCAGCAACAATTTGTGGTGTTCCAAGTGCAACCAACGGATGCTTCGGTAGAAATCAACGACGAAATACTGATTGTCAATGAGCAGGGTATGGCCACCAAGCGCCTGCCTTATGGTCGATACAATTACCGCGTATCATCCCCCAATTACCATACGCAGGCCGGAGTGTTGGAAGTGACGGCCGAGAATAAAGCCATGATACAGGTGTCTTTGAAACCTAATTTCGGATGGATAGAACTGAACGCCGCCGAAGAATATCATGGCGCCTACGTCTATCTCGATGGGGAGCGCATTGGCCTGGTTCCGCTGATAACCGAGGCGCTGAAAAGCGGAAAACACAGCTTGCGTATCATGAAACCCTCTTATAAAGTGCTTGAAACAGAAGCTCTTGTTTCGGACAATGATACCACGCAAATCGATGTGTCATTAGACTCGAATATGGCAGCCATCACCTTGCTTGCTGCCGACGAAGAATGCGAAATCTGGGTGGATGATGAACTCAAAGGCAAGGGTAGTTGCGTGGTGCGCTTGGAAGTGGGCGAGTACAAGGCCGAAGTGCGCAAGCCCTCGCATCAGTCTGCATCGGTGCTTGTGAAGGTTACGGGCAACGAGGCGCAAAGCATCACGCTGCCGCAGCCGGTGGCATTGTATGGCTCTTTGGAGGTGATGTCCATGCCTTTTGGTGCCAGTGTTTATTTGGACGATGCGCCGGTAGGGGAAACGCCCTTGCTACTCAATAATATTTTGGTGGGATCGCATCAGGTTCGTCTCGAAAGTGCCGGTTATGCCTCTTTGGAGAAAACCATCGAAGTGGCTCATAGTCAGACAGCTTCCTTGAATGTGAGCATGGAAAAGGGAAATTCCAAGGCAAAAATCGAAAAGCCCAAGAAAGAAGAACCCAAGCCCGAACCACAAAAAGAAGAACCCAAGAAAGAAGCGCCCAAAAAGCCGGAGCTAAAGAAGGAAAAGCCTGCATCAGAAGCGAAACTGCCTACATTCATGGCGTATGCCGGTGCCGGTGTGCAAGTAATGCCGAAGATAATGATTTCGACGCAGGCAGGCGCTTATTTTAAAGGTGTGAATGTGGAATACAACTATAGTTTCGAACCAAGCTTCGAAACACAGAAATACGATCTGCGCGCGGGTTATGGTCTGAAAATGGGCAAATCATTTATGCTGACACCGCAAGTGGGTTATGGCGCCTTGGCCGGCTTCGACGACTATGGTGTATACCGCAACCTGCATAAAGGCATATTGGCAGCTTGTCGCGTTCAAATGAACTTTGGCAATAATTTCTCTGCGGCGGTATCGCCCTCTTACCATCTGGCCATCGGCGAAGTGGCTTTAAATGCATCCATTATGTTTAACCTGCCTTTGGCCAAATAGTAAAAGTCTATGAAAAAATATAGTTTCCTCATTATCTGTACATTATTGACCGGCTTGCTCTTCACCACTTGCGAGCCTTGGATTGTGCCCGAAGCCGTCTTTGTTAATTTCAATGCCAACGGCGGTCAAGGCGATATGAAAGCACAACGTTTCGAGAAAGGTATAATATCGCAACAACTTTCTTCCAATGAATTTACGCGTACAGGATACGTATTTGTCGGCTGGAATACTCGTGCAGACGGAAAAGGAATCTCGTATGCAGATATGGAAATGGCTGAGATAAAGAAGAGTGTTACCCTCTACGCGCAGTGGTCAATGATATGTAAGGTTCATTTCAATGCCAATGGCGGTACGGGAACCATGGCTGCGCAAACTTTCGAAGCCGGCGTTTCGCAAGCAATTGCGGCCAACACTTTCACTCGCTCCGGCTACACCTTTACTGGTTGGAATACCAAAGCTGACGGCAGCGGCACTTCATACACAGATAAGCAGTCGATAACCTTGTCGCAAGATATCACGCTCTACGCGCAGTGGAAAAGAGCACCTGTTGTCGTTACTTTCGATGCCAATGGCGGTACGGGAACCATGGTCGCGCAAACTTTTGTGGCCGGCGTTTCGCAAGCAATTACGGCCAACACTTTCACTCGCTCCGGCTACACCTTTACTGGTTGGAATACCAAAGCTGACGGCAGCGGCACTTCATACACAGATAAGCAGTCGATAACCTTGTCGCAAGATATCACGCTCTATGCGC
>JAFODP010000020.1 GCA_017380635.1 Bacteroidales bacterium
AATCAAAACCAATAAAATTATGACACAAGAGAGATTTTCGACATTAGAGGAGTGTTGCGAGTTTGCAACGCAATTCTGTCTACTGACTCCTAAAAAGAAGTTAGAGCAAAAGGATAATATGGTCGCTATGCATATTGCGCTCGCAAGGCATATCGATGAACTAATCAATCGTGTTTGTACCCGTCACGATTTAGAGTGTCAGTGGGAATGGAATTATGGACTATGCTGGAGAGGTAGCGCAGGAAGATGCAATTCTCACTTATGTCTGATTAGTCTCTTTCCTAACATTGTTTTCGACGGTGCGAACTATATAAGGGATGTTATCCTACACGAACTTGCTCATCTTACCAACCCCCATCATAGAAGGCGTTTTTGGAAGACTAATATTGCTTATCTGCAAGAAGAGGGATTGCTCCCAGAAGGCGAAGTAACAAAGGAGGAAGAAGTTGTTGAAGATAGATGGGGCGGCGAACTTAAATACCATAGTTTATATCTAAATGGAAAACTTATAGTTGATAGGTGGGAAATGGGTAGTTCTATGGTAGGCCGAATAACAGATCACAATCCTTTATTGGCAGGAAATTGTAAAGTCTCTTCTCGCAGCCTGGAGAGAGGTGCGAGAGCTATGAAGGCTATTATAAGAGAGGCACGAGATAACAAGCAATTAAACATTAAATTCGTTATTTAATGACAAAAGACGAACTTTGCGAGGCGCTCCACCGAGAGATGCTGTTCTACTACTTCGCACAGCGTGAGCCTCGGCTCGAAATCCGCACGGGCGAGTCGCTTATTAGTGCCGTTTGGCGGAAGATGCAACCATACGCCGACTGTGGCTTTCCTCACCCGATATCCGAAGCCGATATCGAAATGCTCTGCAACTGCTCGTTTGCGGGGTTGTTCCACTACGACCTCGAAGCAGGTGCCAAACGAATTGCCCAACTCGAACAAGAATTAGAATCACTATGACTACTTTTGACAGAGTGAGGTGGTAGCTTTGTGAAAAATTAAATTATGCAGCTATGATCTATTTAGAACAATTCAGGTTCATGACCTTAGGGAAAGAGGATCGTTTTTTGGCGGACTACTATCAAAGTCATCCTTGGGACAACGGGTCGCCATATCCCTTTGGCGTACTTTCCAAGCGCGGTTTGCACTCGCTTGATTTCTCCGAAATCACAATTCTGTATGGTGGCAACGGATCAGGCAAATCGACAGCTCTCAATCTGATTGGCTGTAAACTGAAAGCCGAACGAAGATCTGCTTACAACAAAGGCGATAGGCAGGCGGATTATCTCGCACGCTGCACTTACAAAGAGGGGGTGTGGTATGATGATACCTCTCTGCAGGCCAAAACAACAATCATTACAAGTGATGACATATTCAAATATATGCTCGATACGCGTGGTAAAAACGAGTTTATATCGATGCAAAGCAACACTGTGCGTGCTGAGGTGGGGCGAATTAAAAGAGCCGCTTCCGACCCTCGATATTACACTGCAAATGAGCGAGATGCTTTACACCACCTCGATTTCGAAACGGGTGAGAATGTTGATACTTTTTCTCGTGTCGTTGATATAAAGAAAAAGAGTTGTGCGCAGTTTATCAAGGAGAACATAGGCGAAAAGACGCAGACCTACTCAAATGGAGAAACGGGTTTTATGAGTTTGGTGGAGAACATTGTTCCCGACAGATTGTATATCCTCGATGAGCCCGAAAATAGTCTTTCCTGTAAATTGCAGCAAGAACTTGCTCGATTTATAGAATCGTCTGCAAAACATTGTGGTTGTCAATTTATTATTGCTACTCACTCTCCATTTTTACTGGCTTTGCCAACGGCCAAGATTTATAATTTAGACGGAGAGCCAGCTACGGTCTCGAAGTTCTGGGAATTGCCTAATATGCAGTTGTATTATAAACTATTCCACCAGTTTGAGTCGGAATTTCATAAATAGGCTGTATGGTTCTGCCGCAATTTGTCAGTGTGGTGCGGTAGCTTTGCACTATAAAACTTTGGGTTATGGATTTGGATAATATCAATGCTCTTTGTGAAGGAGGAGACATATACGCATCAAATGACGATTATGCGAATGCTATTCGCTGTTGGTCGTTGGCGGCAGAAGACAAGGCTGACCACGAAGGGAAATACCGATTAGGCATCTGTTACTATGAGGGTAAAGGGGTAGAACAAGATATGTTTAGCGCAATCAGTTGGCTAAACAATGCCTCTCGGTCTGGAAGTTTTAAGGCTGCAAAAATGCTTGGCGGTTATTATGAAAACTTGGCTTATAGTATTGTTGAACGAGAGGTTTCTGTGACCGATAACCAACTTGCCATATGGCATATTCCTCGTATTGAGAAAATAAAAATTCTTACATATCCAGAACATCTCAATAACGCAATAGAATACTATTCTCAGTATCTTATAAATATAGACGCCTATGTTCATTGGGACAATCGGCAGGAAATTGGTTTCGATCTTAAAAAGAAATCGAGAAAAATTATTGATAGCGAAATCTCCAATGAATTAAAGATTGAAAAATTGAAACGGTTAATGAGGGCTTATGAGGGGTATGAAGATGTTTGATTGGAAACGGTGTTTCATATTGCAAAGCCGCAGAAAACTCGCTCGGTTATGGGCGGAGATTAGAGCCGCCTGGCGTGAGCTGACTGCCGAGGGACAACCTGCGAAGGTCTGCGAGAAGCCATATCGTTCAACCGATCCGACCACAAAGGTTGCCACGCAACTTAAATGGATGCTATTGAAAATCTACTGCCCGCAGGTCGCTTTCGAGTTGCGTGTTACTATGCAACGCCCCAAGAGTCGTATGGGCTACTATGTGCCGGCAAAGCGGAGTATAACGATTCACGGCGGCTGGGGCGATGTCCACTCGTTGGAGGAGATAGCGATCCACGAATACGCCCACCATATCCACTTTACGGAGCATCGTCGCAATGGCAAGAAGGACACGCCTCACGGACAGAACTTCTGGCGCATCTACTCAGCACTTATGGCAAAGGCGATAGAGAAGGGGCTTTACAACGATAAATATATTGATAAAATAATAGAGCAAGAAGATGAATAACGAAACTTTTGATTGGAACAGCCGCGACCCTCTCTTTGATGAGGTGGCGCATTATGTGGTTGAGCGACAGGCGGTGTCGGCATCGGCTATCAGTGATAAATTTTGCATCGGTTTTAACCGAGCAGAACGCATTATCAAGCAGTTGGAGCAGGCGTATATTATTGGCGAAAAGTGGAGTTCCCTCCATCCACGAGCAATCTATGACTGTTGTTTTCGTAAACTCGATAAGAGATTGGCAGACTTAGCCACCATTGCGCGTCTGCAACCGTTGGAGGATAAGTGGCAGGCAGAAAGGGCTGAATATAAGGCAAAAGAGCAAGAAGAGGAGGGTGAGGAGTATTATTTCAAAATAGCCAATCACCGTCCACTCACAAAAGAGGTACGCGAAAGAGAGGAGGCTCGTGCTCGCTTTGAGGCAATGACCGAAGAGGAGCGACAAGTCGAAAGAGAGCGTCTTGATAAAGAATGGGAAGAGAAGGATAAAAATTGGGGTAAAGGGCCAGTCCACGGAATGGAGCGTGAGGATTGGAATGCCTATTGTGGTGCGCTCGATAGACAAAAATCCGATATGATTATGCGTGAACTGCCGTGGGGCGGTGATTACGATTGGTCGGATATCTTCTTTATCCTGAAATTCAAAATCGAGCGAATGATTGAATATTGGGAGCAGTTTGGGCATTGTCGTAATGGACATTATATTGTAAGTACAATGCGTACTGCTTGTCGCCTGATAAATATAGTTCTAAAAAATGGCAACGAGAGTGGTGACTGCGAAAAATTCCCTTATCGGGTGAATCTGCGTAATGCCGATAGATTTAAAATTTTCCATGACCACAATGGCTATTATGACAAGGGCGATATGCAGAAAGTACGCTATAACAAAGCATACTGTATTTTGTTTAAGTTTTTGGAGTTTCATCTACATAATTGGTGGGATTAGTTATGATTGAGAGCATTAGATTTCGTCTCGCCTTGCCCTTTAATGAGACGACAAAAGAGGAGTTTATTACTATAATTTGGAATGATGTAACCGACCGCTGGGGTGCAGATTTCACACCCGAGATAGGGGCGCGAATACAAATGGAGCTCGACACCTTCGAGCAAGTAGAGGGGTATATGGAGTATCTCTATTTCGTGTGGAGGGTGGTTTATGACAGCGGATACTATATTATGCCTTATCGTACTCTTGCCCACGTATCGGCGCAATGGCAAGAAGGATACTCCTCACGGACAGAACTTCTGGCGCATCTACTCGGCGCTTATGGCAAAGGCGATAGAGAAAGGACTTTACAATGACAACTATATCAACAAAATAATAGAGCAAGAAGATGAAGAATAGTGATTTTGATGAAGTAAGTTTTTTACGACGATTAGTAAGGGAGGCTTTTGAATCGGTTAAATTAATGCCAAGGGAAATAAAGACCATTAAAGCCCCAAGCTATTATGCGTTTGAGTTTCTACTCGACTATGAACGAGGGAAAACTATAAGTAGTGTACGATTTCACAAAGCAATGGATGAGTATTTGTTAATAGAACTCTATTCTTATCGAGGAGTTATATTGAGAGCTAAAAACGGAGAACCGAAGATTCGTGTGGAATCTTCCCGACAACACCCTGAGAGTATAAATATTGGTATAAAAACAATAATGCACTCGTATAAGGAGGAGTTGAAAGATATGTCATTGCCAATTGTCTTGGGTGTTGGCGATAATTATAAGCCTATGATTATCGATTTGGCGAATGTTGGACATATTCTTGTTGGGGGCGCAACATGCCAAGGAAAAACAAACCTGCTGCACGCCTTTGCGCAGTCTATATACTACTCGCCACGAAAGGTGTCAGAGGGGTGTTTTGTCTATTATATCGACCCCAAAGGCGTGGAAGGACCTCGTCCCTATTTCGACTTTTATCTAACGACAATGGAGGAGATTCGTAAGGAGTTGGAGATGTTGTGCGACAAGATCGAAAAACGAATGAACGATACACAACTCTCACGCTATCCGATAATGGTATTGATTGATGACCTCGCTGATTTTGTAATAACAGATAAATATTTTATGGATATGCTTGTTCGTATTGCCCAGCGAGGTCATTGGGCTGGAGTCCATCTTGTGGTAACTTCAATTCCACTTAGCAGCCAGATGTTTCCTGGTATTTTGAAAGGAAATATCCCAACACGAATTTGTTTCCGTGTTGTGGATAAATATGAATCGAGGCTCGTACTCGATACTCCAGACGCAACACTGTTATCACAACAAGGTGAGATGTTTTTCTCGCACAACGGCAAATTAACAAGACTGCAAACAATTAAAACATTAGAATAATGAGCGAATATAAGATTAGCGTTCCACGACCGAAACTCCCCAAGAAATTTGCGAAATCACCGGCAAAGTATCTGCGTAAAAAGGTGATTGATGTTGTAGAAAACATGGGTATATTGACCACAGAAAACCGAGAAGAATATCTGCAACGCATCGACCACGAAATAGCGGTCTTTAAGCGATGTGGCTATGTGGAGTATCTGCTTGGTGTGGTAGAGATAACCGAGCAAATGAATCTATTGGGGATATCATATATTGCGGGTCGAGGAGTCTTTTCTGCCTCGCTGGTCTTTTATTGCTTGCGAATTACGAACATTGACCCCATAAAATGCGACCTAATGTTCGCTCGATTTATGCCCGAGGATTGCCCAAAGTTTACCGAGGTGGAGCTGCTTATTGGTAAGATTTTGCGCCCATCTCATCTGCGAGATTTGGAGCAGGCAATTGCGAGTAATGAGAGCGAGGGGCATAGCGTAACGCTTGTAGCGTCAAACATCGCAGGACTGATCAGCAGAGCAAACTACGGGATTTGGGAGAACTGCGGATTGATGCTGTCCGACTTGTCTAATGGTTGCGCTTTGCGAATACCGCTCGACGATGCCGAGACTTATCGCTCGCTACGCTATGGCGACTTGACGGGAATCTATTGCCTAAATCGTAGAAGATTGGTTAATGAGATGTATTTTAATCCGCCGATTTCGTTTGATGATTTGGTGCGTCTTTGCGCCATAAATAGACCAGGGGCATTTGAGATGTTTAACGAGAATGATTCACGATATTGTTTTCAAGAGGAGATTATGCGCGATGCGATGGCTTGCGGATTTAGCGAGGTAGAGGCTGATGATTTGCGCTGTTCGGTTGGCAGAAAACAGACCGAAAAGTTGGAGTTGTATCGTCCTCGCTGGGTGACAAAATATGGTGAAGCGAGTTGGCAAACGATGACAGAGTATGGATTGTACGCCTACCCCAAAGCCCACGCTGTAGTACTTGCCTACATCGCCTACGCAACCGCCTACCTTAAAACCCATTTTCCACAGGAATTTGCCCGAGCAGCATTGTGCGTGGCAGCGAGTGATGGGTACTAATTCCGGCTACAAAATAGTCCGAATTATTACAAACTAATTCAAGACAAAAGTGGCGTATGTGGTGAACTGTGTAGTTCTCTCATACGCCACCTTGGTTTATTCACAATGCATCTTTGGAAGATGCTTGATTTCAGTGCTTTACTTTCTTACCTTTGTACTCGTAGTCTTTGGGTTTGATTACGATTTCCATGTAGTCTTCTATGTAGGATTTCGCAATTTTCGTAAAAACTAACACTGATAATCAATTAGTTAAAATAAAATAATGGTTGCCGAAAGTTTTCCTCACAAGGATTTATCAACTGCTAAGCGACATAATTTCACGGCAGGGTAACTCTTAATTCTTTTTCTGTTGATAAATCGTTTGCGACGAAATCGATTGAAATCTGTAGGAGAACTGAAATCGTTTAAAGTGATTTTGTCGTTTGCTAAACTGAAATATCCGACAATTCTATTGCTGAGTTTGTGTTTCAATGTGTAGGTGATGGCAAGCATTTTTTTTTGCAACTTGCATATTTTGAATGTGTTGCTCAAATAGTCTCGGCTGAACATGTTGTATACGAACGAGAGATGATTATCCTGCTGAAAATGCTATTGAAAGTTCGTAAATGAAATACTATCTTTGCGTGTTTGCCGTTATGTAGTTAAAAGCCTATGTCATCGAGAATCATCGCATTGCCCAAGATTTTGGACGATAGGGGTAACCTTTCGTTCTTGGAGAATGGACATCAGATTCCGTTCGAAATCAAACGAGTACATTGGATTTACGATGTGCCCGGCGGGGAGTCGCGTGGCGCTGTGGCCTACAAGCAGACCGAAGAATTTATCGTGGCCATGTCGGGCAGTTTCGATGTTTGGGTGGACGACGGCCATACTTGCGAAAAATATCATCTGAATCGTTCTTACGAAGGCGTTTATGTGCCGCGCGGCACTTGGCGCAAGATCGACAATTTCTCGACGAATTCCTTGGCGGCCATTGCCACTTCAACGCTCTACGACGAGCAGGATGCCATCCGCGATTACGACGAATTTGTGGCTTGGGTGGAGCAGTTGCCGAATCTGCAAAGTGCTGTGGATAAGAGTGATTTTTCTGAAGTGGGGCTCCCGATGCAAACCCCAGGCGGATCCGAAGTTCAGATTCCCGCTTTCAGCGTTCAGGATTGTGAAATCATCAATCTCGACCGACATCATTCGGCGCGCAAAGGCGATATTTGCGTGGTGGAAAATGCGCGCACGGTGCCTTTCGATATCAAGCGTTTGTATTATCTCTACGATGTGCCGGCCGATGCCGTGCGCGGAGGACATGCTCATAAACGCTTGTATCAGTTGTTGATAGCCGCCAGTGGATCCTTCACCGTTCGTTTAGACGATGGCAAAGAACAACGCAGTGTCAGTTTGAAGCGGCCTTATCAGGCGCTGCTTATCAAACCGGGTATTTGGCGCGAAGTGGACGATTTTTCTTCGGGTTCGGTTTGTATGGTGCTGGCCTCTGAGTTGTACGACGAAAGCGATTATATCCGCAATTATCAAGCATTTATCGAATATAAACAGCGCGAATTATGATAAAGTTTCTCGATTTGCAAGCAATCACGGCCAAGTATCAGGATGAAATTTCGGAGGCGGTCGGTAGGGTAGTGCAATCCGGATGGTATTTGCAAGGAAAAGCCAATGCCGATTTCGAAGCCGATTATGCTCGTTTTATCGGAAGCGACTATTGCGTGGGCTGTGCCAATGGCTTGGATGCTTTGATTTTGATTTTTCGTGCTTATCTTGAATTGGGTTATCTGCAGCCCGGCGACGAAGTGCTTGTTCCGGCCAATACCTTTATTGCCAGTGTTTTGGCTATCACAGAAAATAATCTGAAACCAGTCTTGGTTGAACCCGATCCTGAAACTTTGCAAATCGACGAAACGCGTATGGAAGCGGCTATCACGCCTCGTACGAAAGCGCTTTGTCTGGTGCATCTTTATGGTCGCAATGCCTATACGCAGGCTATTGCCGCGCTCTGCGAGCAACATCATCTGCTTTTGGTGGAAGATAATGCGCAGGCCCACGGCTGTCGTTGCGGCGAGCTACGCACCGGTGCTTTGGGTCATGCGTCGGGACATTCTTTTTATCCCGGAAAAAATCTTGGCGCCTTGGGCGATGGCGGCGCTGTCACCACCAACGATAAGGCCTTGGCCGATACCATCCGCGCCTTGGCCAATTATGGTTCGCAGGCGAAATATGTGTTCAAATATGCCGGTCGCAATAGTCGTTTGGACGAAATACAAGCGGCCGCTCTGCAAGTGAAACTGCGTCATTTGGAAGAAGATAACGCACATCGTCAGGCAATTGCTGCCTATTATTACGAGCATTTGAATCATCCTTGCTTGC
The DNA here is from genome assembly GCA_017380635.1 of Bacteroidales bacterium. GTDB lineage: Bacteria > Bacteroidota > Bacteroidia > Bacteroidales > UBA1402 > UBA1757. Next base: position 8,863 of record JAFODP010000020.1, read on the forward strand.
GTTTGCCTCGCCGCTTGCCCGATGCAGAAAACGTGTATCATCTATTTCCGATTTTCTTGCAAACGAAGGCTCAACGCGATAGTTTACAAGCCTATCTGACAGCACAAGGCGTGCAAACCTTGATCCATTATCCTATTCCGCCGCATTTGCAGGAATGCTATGCCAAAGCGCCTTGGAACGATTACGCAGCTGTTGCAGCCACTGCACACTCGGCAGCGCAGCCGAGCCAACTTTCCATTACCGAGCATTTGGCCGATACCGAACTCAGCCTTCCCATCAGTCCGGTGATGTCCATTCAAGACGCGCAAATCATCGTCGAACTGATTAATCATTGGCATTAATATGAATAATTACATGAAATCTTTTCTTTTAGTGTGTCTGGCTCTTATCGTGCTGAACACCAACGAAATATGTGCATCCAATGCTTATCCCGAAAAAACTCCGGCATTTCCCGGCGCAGAAGGCTACGGCCGTTATGTCAGTGGTGGCCGCGGTGGAAAAGTTTATCATGTTACCAATCTGAACGATTCCGGCAAAGGCTCTTTCCGCTGGGCCTGTGAACAAAAGGGCGCGCGAACCATTGTCTTCGATGTTTGTGGCACCATACATTTGCAATCTCAATTAAAACTAACCAACGGCGATGTCACCATTGCTGGACAAACGGCTCCCGGCGACGGTATTTGCGTGGCCGATTGGGATTTCTGTATAGCTGCTCCCAACGTGATAATCCGTTATATGAGATTTCGTCCCGGAGATGTTTCCGGAGGTGAACCCGACGGACTCAGTGGTATGGACGGCAAACGTATCATCATCGATCATTGTTCGGTTTCCTGGAGCGTGGACGAATGTTTGTCGGTGTACGGTAATGAGCATATGACGGTGCAATGGTGCATCATTTCTCAGAGTTTGCGTCATTCTACGCATAGCAAACAAGCGCATGGTTATGGCGGCAACTGGGGCGGAAAAGGCGCCAGCTATCATCACAATCTTTTGGCTCATCACGATTCTCGTACACCTCGTTTGGGAAATCGTCCCACCTACGTGCAACAAGATACCACCGATATTCGCAATAATGTGATGTACAACTGGTCGGGTAATGGCTGTTACGGCGGGGAAGGCATGAAGGTGAATTTTGTCAACAATTATTATAAGCCGGGGCCGGCCACCGATGCGCGTGCTACAGGAAGTCGTCAGCCTTTGGCGTATCGTATTTGCGGTCTGGGTGTTTCTACCAAGGCGGGCGATGGCAGTTATCTTATTTGGGGAAAATATTTTGTAGATGGCAATGATAATCCTGATTATCCTTCTTTGTTGAACAAAAACTGGGAAATGGGAATTTATCCACAAATTAGTTCTGAAAATCCGGGTTATACAGCTGCTACTAAGGATAGTATCCGTTTGTCAGAACCTTTGCCTTATATGTATGTGAGCACGCATACGGCCGCCGATGCCTACGAAAAAGTGTTGGCTTATGCCGGATGTTCGCGCAGTCGAGATAAGTTAGATTCGCTTATTGTGAAGGATACTCGTCAGCGTAAGGCTACTTACACGGGGAACGGAGAAGGTGATTTGCCTGGCATTATAGATACGCCTTACGATATCAAGCCGGCTCATGCCGATGCCGATTGGAGCCCTTGGCCCGAACTCAAGCAAACGCGCCACTACAAAGATGCCGATGGCGATGGCATGGACGATGACTGGGAAATCTCTCAGCACTTGAATCCGCAGGATGCATCCGATGGCCTTTTGCTCGATGACAAAGGTTATACCATGCTGGAAGTTTATTTGAACTCTTTGGTGGCCGATATCACTGAGGCTCAAAATCAGGGCGCTGTGGCCTCGGGCTATATTGAATACGACAATCCAAATGAAAATGTGGTGTTTATTCCTGCTTCAAAAATCGATTTGGATAAGGCAGAGATCATCATGGCTTCTGATGGTAAAAAAAAGGCTGTTATCAAAGGCGATAAGGCCGATAGTTTCAGCCATAACGATGTCTTGCGCTTCGAACTATGCAATACGCAATCAGCAGCTTTCACCATGTCTTTCATTGCTTCCACCAAGCGAGATGATTTTAAACTGAATATTTCGTTCAGCGATTTGGCTTCTGGCGCTTCTCAAATCAGTAAAACGCTGTCTATCAGCAATACGGGCGATTGGGAAAAGTACAAGGAATATCAAGTGGATTTGGGGGAACTGCCTGCCGGCAATTGGCGCATGGATATTAAGTTTCTGAGTTCTCGTGGCCAGTACACCGGTAATTTGCAAAAACTTTCTATCATGAAAACGCAGCAAGACGCACTGCCTTCGGTGAACCTTTCCCATCAAAAAGAAGCATCCACCATTTACCGTTTAGACGGCCGTCAGGTGAATGCTCCTATGGAATCTTTGCCCGCTGGTATTTACCTTATCGAGCAACAAAAAATCTTGATAAAATAATCGAATCGTGATAATCGAGGTGCGAGAATCTTAAGCCAATCCGGCTTCTTCTCTCAATTTGGCGGCAGTTTCGAAGATGCAAGCAATCTTGTCGTCGGTAACTTTGTCGTCCATGTTGATGCAGCAAAGTCCGGTCAGGCTTAAATCGCCACTGTCGGCCACCATACGACGGATGTGCGCTTCCAATTCTTCGCAAGTCATGTTGTTGATGCTGACGGCATCGATGCGCAAGTTCAAGAAACAATGGGGCAAATGTTCGCGCAAAAGCTTGATATCGCCACCCCAACCGGCATCCAAGAAGGCAAAATGCGGAATCTTGGCCATTTGTGCCGCATGACGATGAGGATCGGGACCACAATAGTGAATGCCGTAAGGTTGGTATTTCTTCGACCATTCAATATCGTAAGGCAACAAGAATTCTTCGTATTGTTCCTCGCCAATCATCGTGTGCGAACATTCCGAATGCAGATATACCGAGCCCGGATAATTGATGACATTACGGTTGACAGAAATGGAATTGCTGCCGCAACGCTTTTGTACATAACTGAAGAAACGTTCTATCACTTGGGCAATCTTGTCGAAATAAGCCTTGGTTTCTTCGGGTTGCAACATCATATCGAGCAATATTTCTTCGCCGCGCACATCGAGCGCCAGGTTCAGCACGCCGCTCCAATTGATATCGCCACAAACATAGCCGTAACGTTTTTCCAGTTCGTCCATCAGGGCTTCCATGCGCTTGAAAGCGGGACTTTCGAAAGCAGCGTCCACATCTAGGTTCAGGTCGGGCTTGTGGGCGCAAATCACTTGTGGCGCAGCATCATCGCTGTACACAATCTCGCAACCTAACATTTCCGAAAGCAAGTAACCGGCCGCATTGTGCACGGCGCCCACTTGGGGCAACATCTTTCCGTGATCCTTGCCCAAACCATATTGTCCGAAACGGCGATACAATTCGTCTTCCATTTTCATTTCACATGCCACGCGCTTGTCGGGATTGTAGAAAAAATCCTGATCGAAAGTAATGCCGCAATGATGATGCCACCACGAAGGATGGAACACGATTTCAACGGGGAGAATATTTTTGTTGTCAGCCATAATGAAATTTCTTTATGCTATTCGAATTTTTGCTTGTCGGTTGAATTATTTTCCAGAAAGCTGAATGCGGCCTTTCTGCACGCCTTCCAACCATTGAGGCAAAGAAGACGGACCAACCAAGTCGGTAGAATTCACCTTGTTACGAACACCGGGAATGACATCGAAGACGGCAATGCCGGTTTGGGGCAAAGTGTAGAGCAATACATCGCGGCCGTCGCGGGGCGTATAAACACCCAAGAAAGTGCCGGCTTTGTGGTTTTGCAAGAGCAATTGACCTTCTTCTGTCTGGAACTGAGCCCATTTCCAGTCGTTGAAATAACCCTTGAATTCGGGATAGGTGAAGCTTTCACCCGGGATGGGATCGTTGTATTCGTTTTCCCAAACATCCAGCACGGTACCATGCATACGGTTTTGCCATACGCGATAGGGACCCTTGCCCAAGAAACGAACGCTTAGCATCTTTTCTTCGGGATAATCGAAGCAGATACCGCAAAGTTCGATATTGCCTTCCCAACGATAAGCATAGTCGATAAAGATGGCACCGCTCTTTTCGATGGTCCAGTCAACTTGCTGCAACTGACCCCAATAAGTAGCGCTAACGATCAATTTGTCGGCTTCTTCTTTCACTTCGAATTTGGTCAGCGTTGAGGTGCCGGAAATGTCTTGATAAATGCGTTCTTTGCTGCGAGCGGTCTTGTCGTCGTGGTTGTAATAAATATCTTGCGATCTGTCGCCGCGGCGAGCTGCAATGAAGCGAGGACCATTGCTCAAAGCAAATTGGTTGAAAGATTTCAGATAACCATTCTTGGTGTTGAAAACCAACTTGTTGTCGCCGGCTTTAACCAAAAGGTCGTCACCTTGATATTCGTAAGACAAAGCCAAATCCTGTGCCTTGGCTTCGGGTTGCAATTCTTCTACGCTCTTCCAATACCAAGCCCAAGTGTAAACACTTTCGCCTGCAGGATTATAAGCCGTTACATACAAAGCATCGGCATCTTTCCAGTTGGCGGGCAATTTCAGAGCCAATTCGCCATTCTGACGGGCGGGCAAATCAAAGCCTTGCTGTTGGCCCTTGGCAATTACTTCGTGACCTGCTTTGTCCAAGCTGTAATTGGCCAATTCCCAAGAGAATGAACAATCTTTCAAGTTGTTGAAATCGTAGCGGTTTTCAACGATGAATTTTCCTGCAAAAGCGTCGGCATCAGCGATGTAGCTGCATTGGTCGGCGCGCATTTTTTCTTCGCGATGCAAACGAATCTGAGGCTGGTTGGCAGGTTTCAGATAAATGGGGCTCCAAACCTGACGGATGGTATAGAAACTACCTTCCTTTTCGTGGTGAGGACCAACAATGCCATCGGCACCATAATTGCCCACATTGTCTATCTTGCCGTTCATATCGGTACGCATCACACCTTCGTCGGCGAAAACCCAAAGGAAGCCACCGGCATTGCGCGGATGACGACATTGCATTTCCCACATATCCCAAAGACCTGCGCCATGACCACCATCATACAAGCCGTGCAAGAATTCGGTAGGCATGAAGATACCGGGGTTGCGCATAAAGTCTTGGCTTTCACCATAAGAACGATAGTGCTTGGTTTCGAAACCGTTACGGTTGGCCCAAGGATACAAAACCGGGCGTTTCTGCGGATCGTATTCGTGGAAAAGAGGTTCCAGTTCGTAGTTGAAACCGCCTTCGTTACCATTCGACCACCAGATGATAGAAGGATGGTTTACGTCGCGGGTAATCATTTCTTTAACCAGTTTGCTGCCTACTTCGGTATCGTACTTGCCGTGCCAGCCGGCCAATTCGTTCATCACATACAGACCCAAAGAGTCGCAATAATCGAGGAAAATGGCATCTGGCGGATAGTGCGACATACGCACGGCATTCATGTTCATTTCCTTGATAATCTTCACATCGGCCAAGTTGTCGGCATAGCTCAAGGCACGACCCGTTTCCGGACGGAAGCTGTGACGGTTTACACCTTTCACCAAGATGCGCTCTCCGTTGATGTACAAACCGTCGTTTTCGCGCACTTCGATGGTACGGAAGCCAAAACGTTGACGCACTTTGTGTTGCACTTCACCTTTGTAAAGCAAACTGAATTCTACATAATAAAGATTGGGCGTTTCTGCGGTCCAGTTCTTCACACCGGGCACCTGGGTTTCGATGATTACTTTGTCGCTGCCGTTGCGCACAGGCGTTGAGAAAGATTTGCCCACTTTTTTGCCCTTGATGTCGGTGAACGACGTTTCGATGCTGTAGTTTTCGTCCATGGCGCAACCCAAGAAAATTTCGCTGCGGAAATCGCCATCGGCCTTGGCATCAAGCGCCAAACGGTCTATGTGGAAGGCGGGCAAAGCCTCGATATAAACAGGACGGAAAATACCGCCGAAGTTCCAATAGTCGGCACGACGTTCAGCCAGATTGACACTTTCGTTGGCCGATTCCTTGCTGACGGTGATTTCCAGCGTGTTTTCCTTATTGCCAAAATAAATACGATCGCTCATATCGCCATAAAAACGATAGAACGAACCTTGATGCAACTTGATACCACGACGACCATTGATGTTGACGGTACAATCGGTCATCACACCTTCGAAAACCAAACGAATAACGCGGCCTTCCCATTCGGCGGGCAATTTGAAAGAGGTTTTGTATTTACCTTGTTCGGTGGCAATGCCGGCAGGACGAGCTTTACCATAGAAAGGCATACCATACTGATAGGTGCCGAAACCTTCTGTTTCCCAGCAAGAAGGCACTTTGATTTTGGTCCATTCTCCGGAATTGCGACCTTCGGTGCAGAAGAAATCCCATTCCACGGCGCTGGCGGCGTCGCGACCTGAAAGATATTGAACTTGCGTTTCGGGACCAAGTGGAGCCTGAGCTTTTTTCTTGGCGGGCTTGGCGCTGAGGCTGAACGAAATCAGCAGGGCCATAGCAAAAGAAAAGAATCTTGTAAGCTTCATATAAATGATGTTTGTTGTTGTTTGCACAATTTTTTCGACGAAATGCAAATATAAGTCAAGAAGCCTGCAAACGCAAATTTTTCTAAGGAAAGCTTGTGGTAGAGTTGCCGTCCGGCACCCTCTGGGTGCCGGACGGACGCTCACTTATGCTATCGGAATCTGAATCACCGATACCCATTGTTCTGGGTCTTCCTGATTCCATGCACCGTCAATGTAAGAAGTACGGGGATGGCCGGCAATCTTGTAACCTTGTTCTTCCATGTAGGCAAATGCTTCGGTAAATGATTCGTGGAAGCGTTCATAAGGACCGACGTGCTTCATACAGAGTGCTTTGGGAACAGCATCAAGATGCTTGAATTGGATAATAGCATTGTCTGTACCGATCTCTTCCACCTGTTCGCAATACTCAATATCAATGTCGGTGGGGCGATACTCCTTATTGTGCTCAATGGTGAAACAATAGCCTGGAGGTGGGCACTTGCAACCGAGGCGTTGCATCTCGGGACCAATTTTCTCTACACATAACGGTCCGAGGGCGGCATAATCAGAAATTACTTCGCGATGGCTTGCCACGATAATTTCGGGCAAAGATTGAATACTGAATTTTGATTTATCCATTGTTTTAATTTTTTTGCGAGCATTCACCCAGTTGACCAACTGACTGCGTCGTGCCACCAATAATTGCAGTTGTTGTTCCGTCTTCTCTATCTTCTCGTTCAGTTGCTCGACACTTGGGGCCTGTGCTCCTTCTTCGTACAACTCCTTGATTTCGTCAAGCGAGAAACCGAGACTTTGCAATTGGCGGATAGTGTTGAGCCTTTGCATCTGTTCAACGCTGTAATAGCGGTAGCCCGTCCACTCATCTACTTCGCAGGGAAACAATAACCCTTTTTGTTCGTAGTGACGCAGGGTCTTCACGGTCACTTGCATCATCTGTGAGAACTCTCCGATTTTTAACTTTGTTTTTTCTCTCATAATCGTACGATTCTTAGTCTAATTTCGAAATCTGTGGCAAAGTTAGTGTATGCCCTTGGGGACGAGTCAAGAGAAAATTCAAAATAATTATTTATTTCCCCAAAATCTCTTGCAAAATCATCAACAGCCGCTTAGCTCTTTGTTTTTCAGCCTATCTCTTGAATAAGCGTAAACAAAAAGCAACCTGTTTCATTGACCACCGCGATAAGCATCACGGGAACGAAACAGGCTGCTAAATTTTTGGAGACTCAAGGCTGCATCTGAGTATTGAGTCCGGACGCAGGAATCAACAACGCTCACTTTCTGCCACTGAGGGCGAGCAGGCCGTTGATGATGGTGAGCGGGTGGGCCGGATTGCCGGGCAGGTAAAGGTCGGTGTCGTGCTCGTCGAGGAAGTGACGGTCGAGGGCAGGAGAGTCGGCGAAGATACCGCCGCTGATGGCATCGGTACCGGCCAGCACTACAATTTTGGGATCGGGCGTGGCTTCGTAGCAGATGTCGAGCGCGCGGGCCATATTTTCAGAAATCGGACCGGTGATAACCACGCCATCGGCATGACGAGGCGAGGCTACGAATTCGAAACCGAAACGACCCATATCGAAGTTGACATTGCCCGTGGCACCCAATTCCCATTCGCCGCTGTTGTCGCCGGCGGCAGACACTTGACGCAGTTTGAGCGATTTGCCGAAAAGTTTCTTTATTTCGGGACGAACGGCGCTTTTGTCGAAAACGATGGGCTTGTCTTCGCCTTCCGTTACGATAAGGTTTTCGCGCTTGTTGGTGGCCAATTTATAATCCTGGGTAAAATGAATCTTGTTGGGGAAACAGCGTTCGCATTCGCCGCAGAAAGCGCAGCGACCCAAATCGAGCTGAAGTTTGCCTTCTTTTTCGAAGAGCGCATGGGTGGGACAAACATCGCAAATGCTTTGGTTGTCGGCACTTTTGTCTTCTGAAATTACAGGACGTCCACGGAAGATGCCGGGCACTTTGGCCTTGGTGACATCGGGAATATACTGCTTGCCCTGATGCAATAATATTTTGAGTGTATCTAACATAATAGCAATGATTTACAAGTCGTGACCACAATAAGAAAGATTGAAACTCTTGTTGCAGATGGGGAAATCTGAAATTTCGTTGCCTCTGACAGCCAAGGCCAGCGCCATCCAGTTGTGGAAAGAAGGATCCTTTATTTTGTAGCAAGCCAACTTACCTTCGGCATCGGTGATGGCACAATGACAGATTTCGCCGCGCCAGCCTTCGGTGAGCATGATGCTGAAGCAATTGGCCTGTGGTTTCATTTCCGGACGGGCATTGTCTTCGAGGGGCATATTTTTGAGTTGTTGCGCCAATTGACGGGCATAGGTCATTGACTGAACAATTTCGTAACGACGGATTTGCGTACGCGAATACACATCGCCATGACGACGCGTGATGCTTTCGTGATGCAACAAGGGATAAGCCAAGTAGGGGTGAGAGCTGCGGATGTCTCGCGCCAGCTCGCTGGCGCGAGCTGCCATGCCCACTGCCCCGATTTCCACCGCTTGTTCTCTGCTCAGTACGCCCGTTCTTTCAAAGCGCGCCAAAACAGAAGGCATCGTCAGCGTTTTGGCAATCATTTCCAGATAATCTCTTTCGTAAGCTTGCAACACTACCTGCAAGCGATCGGCCAAGGCGGGCGTGAATACATAAGGCGAATGACCGGGTCGGATGCATCCTTTGCCCAAACGGTTGCCGCACCATTCTTGCATGAAATTGATGATAGGCGTGCGCAGACGACCAAACACGGCATTACCCAACTGATAAGCCACATCGCCGCAAAGCGCGCTCAAATCGCCGGTATGAATGGCGATACGTTCAATTTCGGCCGCCAGGGTTCTTTCCAATTGGGTACGCTTGGACACTTCCACACCGCAAAGACTTTCCCACAACATGGCAAAAGCCGTACCATGACCCACGGCCGTGTCTCCCGCCGTCGATTCGGCCAAAAGACTGCGCTGAATGAGTTTGTCTTTTTGCAACATCAACTTTTCCACATCGCGATGCTGATAACCTAAATGGATTTCCAGATGTAGCACTTTTTCGCCATCGCAGATAAAGCGGAAATGTCCCGGCTCGATGATACCTGCGTGAATGGGACCAACGCCCACTTCGTGCAGATTTTCACCCTTGATGCTGTAGAAAGGATAATTGTCCATCACCTGTGTTTTGTCGGCGCGGTCGTGCGCGTAGCGCACAGGTTTCATCCAAGGATGATCTAAAAATCTGAGACCATGGTTTTCGTTCAATTCTCTTTCGAAGCGTTCCATGGCGTGCACTTTGGCCGAGATGGCGGGCAATTGAGCCTCTTTTTTCACTTCGCAGGAAAGGATATGGATATCGCCTTGGGCATCGTCGGCCAAACAGGCATACAGACGCAAGCTGTCGCTTTGCGGATAAGCGAAATAATTGACACAGTGCAAGTTGATATCGGACAGCGCTTCAACAATTTCCGCATAAAAATCGTCGTAAGACAACAAGGGAATATCAATCAAGGCTACGCAAGCGCCATTTTTTACAGACAAGGCTTTCATAAGGCAAGCATGGAAATGGATTCGTTAATAAGCGTCAGCAGGATTTCCGGCGGATTGATACCGATATAAGCTGCTATCAGAAAGAGTATCAGTTGAGAAACAGATTCCCAAGGAGAAAATTTTATGTCGCTAATTTCGCGTTTGGCGGGCAAGAAAATGATTTGCATCACGCTGCGGGCAATGGCCCAGATAATCACCGTCAGGAAGAAGGCCGTCAGGGCGAACACCAAGATTTGACGCGCATCTATCATGGCTTTGAAAATGAAGAATTCGCTCACGAAAAGTCCCGATGGCGGAATAGCCATGATACAGAAAAATCCGAAGAGCAACACCATGGCGCCAAAGGGATTATGCTTGAAATATCCGCCCATGTCGTCGATGAGTTTGCTTTGGTACAGACGATACATTTGCGTGAAATGCAAGAAAAGGCCTGATTTAACAAAACTGTGCATAATCAGGTGCATGATGGCGGCCACATAACCCACACCGCCGATGGCAAGACCCAACATCACGATGGCCATGTGTTCCACACCCGAATAAGCCAGCATACGCTTCACGTTGTGCAGTTTCACCATATATGCCGAGGCAACAAAGAGCGTAATCAGCGCGGTAATCAACATAAAATGACGACACCATTCGAAGGCTTCAGAATTGGCCACGACACCAAATACACGGAAAATACCGATGAATCCGACATTCACCAAAATACCTGCCAAAAAGGCGCCCGCAGGAGCCGGGGCTTTGTCTTTCGCGTCGATGCCGGCGGTGAACATGGGGAACAAGCCGATTTTGGCGGTGTAACCCGTAAAGATAAAGATGAATGCCAGTTTCAGCCAGAAAGTATCCAGTTGTTGGGCCGAAGCAATCAGGCACTTGTAAGAAAGGTCGTGCGCGCCCGCGTGCATCAACGAAAGGCTCAGGAACAAGATACCGATAAACACGAAACTGATGCTGATGGCGCAGATGAACACGTATTTCCAGGTGCCTTCCAAGGCCAGTTTGTTACGATGATGATAAATGAGCAGCGCGGCGCTCAAGGTGGTGATTTCGGTGAATATCCAGTTGACAGCCACATGATTAGCCAGGAAACTGAGGCTCATGGCGGCTACCAGCAGCACCAAAGCGGCGTAATAAACTGCGGCCGATTCTATTTTAGCCTGAGGACGAGTGAGGTAAATGTGGCTATGAATGAACACCGGAATACAGATGATGGTGAGCACTACCAAGAGTAATACGCCCAAAGCATCGAAACTGAAATAGTTGAAAATATCTTCGCGCAAATGACAACAGGCATATACACAGAAACGCACTTGCAACATGGTGAAAACTACCATCAAGGCTTCCTGCACTTTGCTGTTGCGCGAGAAAACCAGACAGATAACCAAGAATAAAGTGGTGATAAAGTAGATAGATAACATCATAAGGCTCAGTCTTTTAATAGGGTTAGACTATCTACGTCGGCATCCTTGAATACGTCGCCGATTTTGTTGACGAAGATTCCGAGTATCAATACCGAAGCAAAAATATCGAGCAGCACGCCCAGGTTTACCAACATGGGCATTTCGTTACCCACGGCCAGCGACAGGATGAACACGCCGTTTTCTATCACCACATAACCCATCACGTGCGACAGCAATTTGCGTCGCGAGCTGATGAAGTACAAGCCGAAGAAAATGGCCGAAACGGCAGCCACAAAGAAGATCTTGTCCAGATGTTCGTCTTTAATCATGCTCGCCAGGATAATGGTACCCACCACGATGGCGGTGGTGATGATCAGCGAAACGAAATGTGGCAGGAAAGGTTCCGACTCGCGCGTAATCTTGTTGTGTTTGATGATGGTTGACAAGAAATAGGGCACCGCCACCGATTTGAAGATGATGGTTTCCAACAAAATCCAGAAAAGGTTGAAGGCGCTTACTTCGTGCAATTGGAAGAAGGCTACCAAAAACATCAACACACCTTGTATGCTAAGCACTTGGATGTAGCCGCGCATACGGTTGGCGATGGACATGTAAAACAATGTCACCAGAAAAATAATCAGCAATATTTCTTTCATGACAATTGACCTGATAAAAGCAACACGCCGAAAATCACCATCAAGGCGATAGACGTCAATGCGAAAATAAACTGAGGATTATGATTCATGCGCAGACGCGCCATAAATGATTCTACAACACCGATGATGACGGCGGCGGCAAACTGGATGCTAAAGAATAGCGGAATGCCCCATTCCAAACCAAGACCTCCCACGAAGAAATTGACAATCAAGGCGGTGTACATAGCAAATTTCAGGTAGCCGCTGCTCAAGATCAAGCCCAGGTCGAAGCCGCTGTTGTCGAGAATCATCACTTCGTGAATCATGGTCAGCTCCAAGTGGGTTTTGGGGTCGTCGATGGGAAGGCGACTGTTTTCGATCATGGCAACCATCAACAGAATAAAGGCTGCCAAAGTGGCCAATGCATAACTGACCGGATCGCCCAAGTGCAGGTGTGCGAAAATATCGTGGAAGGAGGTGTGTCCGGTAAGCAAAGCTACCGAACCGATAATCAGGAAGAAAGCGGGCTCGGCCAGCATCGAGAACAAGGCTTCGCGCGAAGCGCCCATTCCTTCGAAACTGCTACCGGTATCCAAGGCTCCCAGGATGCTGAACAGCTTGCCCAAGGCCAGGATGTAAGCAAAGAACACGAAATCGCCGTCGAAAGAAAAAAGCGCGGGTTGTTGTCCGAAAGGAATCACGCTGATGGCGGCCAGCACCGAAGCGCAATAAACGATGGGCGCCCAACGGAAAACCCATCCGCAAGTGGGACTATACACCGAGGCTTTGTGCCACAAACGCCAAACATCGTAAATGGGTTGCAGTATGCCCGGACCTTTACGTCCCGCGCAGATACTTTTGGTGCGTATGATGATGCCGTCGAAGAAACAGGCGGCTATCAGAATCAGAAGCAGACTCAGCATAACTTAATGGATAATGAAAGTTAAAATAATGGTAATCAGAATGAAGATGATACCATATAACATATAGAACTGTAATTTTCCGTTTTGCAGGAAGAGGAAATGCGACATCAGCCACTGATAGCCTCTGAGCGGTTTTTCGATGGCTTTGTGTTCCAATTGGTCGAAACTTTCGCTTCGAACTTCGCCGGCTTGTTGCGGATAACTTTCTGTGGGAATGTCGCTTTGTTTTTCGAAACCAATCAGTCCGTCCAGTGTGTCGCTATAGGTTTTTACGTAGGAAGCTCCGGTGTATTGGATTTTGGGCGTGGCGGCCGTGTATCCGCATCCCCAGGTTTCGCTTTGACGGATGTTTTGTTTCGATTGCACTTTGTTGCGCAACAGATACAGGATAATCACCAGAGAAAGGAAACAGATGCACACCAAAGACAACATGGCCAAATGTTCTTGTCCGACGCTATGGATACTGCTATCAACCTGTGGCAGATTGGCCAATGCCGCTTGCATGGCGCTGTTGAAAAGCCAAGGACAAAGACCGATGCAAAGCATCAATACTAAACTGATGGCGATGGGAACGAGACGAATTTTGGGCATTTCCTTTACTTCGTGCATTTCGCTGCGAGCCGTACCTAAAAAGGTGATACCGAACACTTTCGTGAAGCAGATGATGGCCAGTCCGCCAATCAGTACCAATGCCAGAATGGCGAAGGAGGCGCCTACGGCGCCCGTCAGCGAAGCTTCCTGCATCCAACGGAAAAGGCCGTTGTAGAGCATGAATTCCGACACGAATCCGTTCATGGGTGGCAGTGCGCAGATGGCTACCGAGCCCAAGAGGAAGAACAGACAGGTCCAAGGCATTTTCTTGCCCAAACCGCCCATTTGTTCCATGTTCAGGCTGTGCGTGGCATGATAGACATTACCGGCCAAAAAGAAAAGGCTCGATTTGAAAAGCGCATGGTTGAGCGTGTGCAGCAAAGCGGCCGCAAATCCCAGATAGGTGAGCAAAGACTGTCCGCTGCCCACACCGATCAATCCCAAACCGATACCCATGCAGATGATACCGATGTTTTCGATACTCGAATAAGCCAGCAGTTTTTTGATGTTCTTTTGCACGATGGCTTGCATGATGCCGTACAATCCGCTGATGGCAGCTAAAGTTAGCACCAGATAGCCCACGCCTTCGTAATGAATGGGTGCGAAGCTGAGCATGCGCAACATGCCGAAGATACCTATTTTAATAATAACGCCCGACATCACGCCCGAAATATGCGCGGGTGCGGCCGGATGGGCATGAGGCAACCAGGTGTGGAAAGGCAACAGACCGGCTTTCACGGCAAATCCGAGGAAAAGCAGCACATAGGCCGTGTTGGCTTGTTTTGCGCTGAGCGAGGCAAAACTGTTGAAATCGAAACTGCCGCTCTGGGCCGACATCATCAGAAAACCTATTGTTAGCAATACCACCGACACATGCGATTGAATGAAAAAGTTGATGCCGGCTTTGATGACATCGGCTTTCCAACTTTCAAAGATAATCAGCACGAAACTGCTCAGGGCCATGATTTCCCATGCCAGAAGAAAGGCCAGACTGTGTTGTAATACGCAGAGCGCCTGCATAGAAAGATAAGCCATCAGGTAAGCAAAGATGTGCATGCCGATGTCGTTCTTCTTGTCGAGGTAATGTTGCATATAACCCCAACCATAGAAGGCTCCAAGACTGAAAACCAAAGAGATAATCAGACTGAACCAGGCCGACAATCCGTCCATGCAAAGACGGACATTGCCTAAAAAGGCTCCTGCATAAAATTGATACTGAAAACTTTGTCCTGTCAGGGCGAGCACCGCGGTGATGCTGGTGAAAACAGCGGCTGTACAAATGGCCGAGATGGCGAGAATGCCCTTGTTTCGATTGTTTTTGAGAATCAGCGTAATGAGCGCTGCGATTGCCAAAATGGCAAAAGAAGAGATGACCGAAATCATGAAAACATATATGTTTTAAAAAACGGCCGCAAAGGTACGTACTTTTACGCTTTATGCAAAGATTTTTCTGCTGGAAAATGACGCGAGCGGCCCGCAGGGCCGCTCGCTGTCGTTATGCTGAAAATTGCATGTATCAATAGAACAACCAGTCGATGGCGCTGGATTCTTTTAGGCCTGCGTCGCGGGTCTTGAAATCTTCCATTTGTTCGCTGAATCCAAGTACCAGACAAAGGCCTTTGCCCAAATTGAGTTTGTGGCTGCCGGCATCGAAATGATAGCTGTGCACATTCACGGCAGGCATGTTTTCAATTTCCAAAGCATTGGCAATCTTGATGTCGGCTTGTCCGTATTGGTTGGCCGAAGCGTCGGTTTCCAACTTGGGAGCCGGCATATAGCGTTGGCTCGGGCTGATGGGGCTATAGTAACCAATCCACAAGGTAACAGGCTCTTTGCAAGTAAATTGCAATTCGGTAACGGCATCACGTTGCACTTCGTAGGCAAAACGCATAGCCTTCAGTCCTTGCAATTCGGGAGCGATATGCAGAATCTTGAAAGGCTTGTCGGTGTAGAACTTTTCTCCCTCTTTCACGGTGATAAACTGAGCCTTGGCGGGCTTGCTCAAACGCACATCCACTGCCTTGAATGGCTCGATAACGGTGGCCACCGCTTTAGGATTCTTGATTTGTTCGATGTTGGCAGCAAAATTGGCCAATTCTTCTTCGTACTGAGGCAAGAGTTCCCACCATTCCTTGTTCTTGGCATTGGCACCGCTGTTGGGAATACGACGCATGGGTGTTTGCATACTGTTGGCATACAGGTAAGTATCGCGTGTCAAGTCTACCAATTTGCGGTAATGTTGCAAGCTGCTTTCCATCAAAGTATAAGCGCTGTCCAAGTCGGCCACGTTGTTGGAATATTTGTAGCGAAGCACGTACATGGCGGCTTCCAATTTGTCGTCGAAACTGTAAGTGAAAGCTTCGTAGCAAAGAATGTCGTTTTTCAAGCGTTCGAATTCATCCTTGTCACCCTTGATGCCTTTTACCTTGCGGATGGCTTCGGCGGCTTTGCGGGCATGTTCGCGGGTTTCGGCAATGAGTTGGGGAGGCGTTTCGCCCACGTGCGGCTGACCTTTCCATTCGCGTTCGGCCCAAACTTCCAGTTTTTCACCTTCGGGACCACAAGAATTAGCAAAGTCGGGATACACCGTCCAACGATTGGGATTCACCAACTGGCTCATAAACATACCCAAAAGGAAAGTCTGACGATTACCTTCGGTGATACCGAATTTACGCAACAACTTGGTAGAGATTTCGCCGGTTTCTTCGTAGGCAGTGAGGATGTTGCGGGCTTGTGCCATGCTGCAATCGTATTTGTCGGCCAAGGCTTTACACCAATAATCGATTTCTTCGTTGCGGTCGCGATCGGCCTTCCAAGCGTAGCGGGCCCAAGCTTCGTACCAGATCCAGTCGCGATCCATTTCCAACAGACGTTCGCCATTGGCCAAACGGTCGGCAGCATAAGGCCAATCCCAATATGAATGCTGCGGATAAAGATGCAAAGCGTTGGCACCATGAACATTATGCATGGCTTGCACACTCTTTTGGATAAAATCGGGGGATCCGTAACGGAAGGGTTCCAGGTTGGCCAAAATATGTACATTCGACACATGCACGCTACCCAAAGAACTCAAATAACGATGGGTGGCCGTCCAAGGTCCGCGCGGTTCGTAGGTGCAAAGCGATTCGCCATTGTATTTGTTCATTGTGTACAGATTCTTGTACAGCGGCAGCGCAGCTTCCATCACCATTTGACAGTTGGTGTCGTGTGCACGCACCACGATAGGCGGTTCCTCGGTGATACCCAAGTTCTTCAAACCGTCTTGTACACCGGGAATGATGGTCTTGGTAAACCAATTTACGTCGTCTTCCCAAGTATTCATGGCTTCGCCCAGGCAAACCAACAAACCAACGTTAGGATATTTTTCGATGAAGGCTTGTACCGATTTGCGCGTGTAATCCGACAACAGTGGCGTGATTTCCACTTTTCTGTTTTGGGTGGGAATGCCGTGATATTCAGCAAAAGGCTTGGAAACGATGATGTTATAGAACATTTGAATCACCCAGATACCGCGCTTGTTGGCTTCGGTGGTAAGGAAACTGAAAATTTCTTCGTTCTTCTTGAAGTCTTCTTCGCTCACTTCCAAAGCATAAGGATAATCGGGCAATTTTACCAAAGAAGCAAAGGGATGTCCGTTCCACAAATACAACGAGTTCATGCGGTTTTCCACCAACATGTCAAGATACTCGATCCACAGTTCTTTGTCGTAAAACCAGGGGAATTCCTTTTCGGTATAAGGATATTCATACACCTGACGTCCGGGCAAGAAATAGGTTTTCTGCACACCGATACAAGTACCGCGCAACACCATTTCGGGCGCGTCTTGAAAATCGATGTTTTTGGGCAATTTTTCGTTTTCGTCCAAACGGTCGCAAAGTTCCAGGGCGCCATAAAGCACACCGCTTTCGTCGCTACCGGCCACCAGAAATTGACCCTTTTTTCCGTAGATATGGAAAGCTTCCTTGCCTTGCACATCGGCATTCCATCCGGCTTGCTGACAAGTCTGACGGAAACTTTCGCTATGACAAGAACCCAACACAATCTGTTGTTTGGCATTGTCGGCGATGGTGTAACCGGCATCTTCGAGCGCATCGGCCAATTTTTCGGCAGCGAAAACAGCACGTTCACTGCTTGGATTGTCGAGCACGATACTGATATCGCCTTTGCTCTGGCAGCAGCTGCTCAGTAAAAGTGCGCACAAGGCGAATAATGCATACAATTTCTTCATATTAGTTAGTTTAGATAGTTAATGTTTCTCCTGCTTGCAACGTGTAGACTTTGTCTTGATAATAGATGGTGCCCACGCCGCCGGGATTGCTGATGCTGAGTTTTTCGCCATCCATCTTGATGATGATTTCGCCGTAAGGCGTAGGAACGCTGCCTTCCATCCACTCCATGTCGCTCAATGTGGGACGGGCTTCCCAAGTGGCATAACCGGGCGATGTAGGCTGAACGCCCATGTAGTAACGGCCCAACAGATAAATCGGGCTGGCTCCCCAGGCATGACAAAGACTCTTACCGTAAGGACGTCCGTACATGGCCAGCATTTGTCTGCCTTCTTCTTCGGGAATGTATTTTTCCCAGAAAGAAGTAGCGCCCTTGGCCAACATGCCGCCCCAGTAATCCTTCATTTCTTTCATTACCTGGTCTTGCTTGCCCAACATACAAAGCGCTTCCAATTCGTAGAAACGCATATAAGGCGTGGTGATTTTCAGAATATCATCGTTGAAGATAACCGATTTCACCACAGCGTCTTTCTTTTCCTTGTCGAGGAAGTTGTACATGATGGCAAACATATTGGCATAACGGAACACTTCTTGGCTCTGTTGGCCATTCACGCGATTGTGTACCAAAGCTTGCTTTTCTTCGTTCCAGAAAGCGGGAATCAACTTGGCTTCCAAAGTGTCGGCCAAAGTTTGGTATTTGTCGGCATCGTCGGTCTTGTCGATGGTGCGGGCAACGGTGGCCATCGCTTTCAGCGCTTGGCAGAATAATACCTGTTCGAAAGCCAATTGTCCGTTCTTATCCATGGGTTTGTCGGCCCAATCCACGAATACCCAGTCGCCGGTGAGGCCTTGCACCATACCTTCGCTGTCGGTGCGGCCCAGTACGTAATCCATCAGATGCAGCATCGAAGGATAAATCTGTGCCAAGAAAGCCTTGTCGCCGCTGTAGAGATAATAGTCGGCAATGCTGTTGAACCAATAGAAAGTGTAATCCATGATGGTGTTGATGTGGCTCGAAATAGGCGCTTTGCCGGCCAACAACCAAATGGTGCGCTTCACACATTCGTTATCGTTGAAAAGATAATAATTCATCAGATAGCTCTGGGCAGCGTCGCCGCTCCATACCCAACGGTCGCGCTTGATGCCATCGATAAAGAACTCGCGGGTAGTGAGTTGCATGGTATATTCGCCGATTTCCCACATTCGGTTGATGAGTTCGTCGTTGCAACGGAAACGTCCGGGCGTGGCTTCGGGCAGATATTCGTAATCCATGCTCAAACTTTCCACGCACACTTCGCCTTCGCAGCAGAGTTGGATATAACGGAAAGCTTTGCTCAAGGCCAGCGTGTAACTGCCATCGGCCTGAATGGGCAAGGTTTTTCCGGTGGAAAGATCGGTAATCTGTCCGTCCTTGACAATGAGTTGGTCGTAGGTTTCGCAATAGGCTTTGTCCATTGCTTCTTCTTGGCTTTCACCATAATAGAGATAAACTTTGCCATTGCCTTTCACCTGATTCAGGATGGCGAAGCCGAAAGTTTCCTGTCCGAAATCGAACAAACGTCCGCCTTCTACCTGTTGACAATCAATCGCTTCGTCACGACGACGGGCCAAACGGAAGGCCGAGGGTTTGTTTTCGGGCGTGTTGAAATTCCAGTAACCGGCCAATTGATATTCGGTGGCCGACGTATCGGAGGCTTTGCCGCTTTCGTCTATCCATTCCTTGTCTTCGAATGTGACTTTCCAAGAAGCATCGCTGCCGAAAGTTTCGCCTTGCAAAAAGAGACAGGGCGGCGTTGCCTGATTATGTACCTTGATGTTGATTTTATGTTTTCCGGCGGCCAATTCAAATTCCTTGGGCATACCGAAAAGCATCTTGCCATCAATTTTGACATTGTAGTCGCCTTCCACCTCGAGCAAGATATTTTCGTCCTTGGCCAAATCGACTTCGGTAGAAAATTCTACGGTGACGTAATGACTGTCTTGTTTCCAGAAAGGAGGAAAATACGCGCCGCGATCGGTACGACGATTGTTCATGTTGTTGCCCAGCCAGATTTCGTAATCACCGGGAAACCATATCCATGTTGCTTGCATAATTCTTTGTGTTATAAACAGATAAAAAACGCATCTGCCAGCCTGTTTTCAGACTGACAAATGCGTATGAATCGTGGCTATGATTGTTTAGAAATTGTCACCATAACGTTCCTTGGTAATCTGATCCAAAGTCTTGCCTTGGGTTTTGGGTGCCCAAATGGCGCCGACTACCAAAGAAATGAACAGCAGTCCCATCATCAGGTAAGAAGCCAGCTGGAATCCTTGACCGTTTTCTCCGTAGATGTAAACGAAGCACAATCCCCAAAGAGCACAGATACCGCGAACCAAGAAGAACATAATACCTTGAGCGGCAGCACGATATTTGGCGGGGAATAATTCAGAAGCCCAAAGAGCGTAGAAAGCTTGTACGGAAACACCGCCTTGAACAGCCCAAAGAATGGTGAAGATAATCAGACCGGCCATGCTGCTAACACCGATTACGGCCACCATCACCCAAGCGGCGATTGCGATAACCAAACCGGTGATGTAGAGAAGACGGTGAGGCACTTTGTCCACAATCAGCGAGAAGAAGAAGGTGGTGATGATAACGATGGCCCAGTTGCCGGCAGAGAACATATTGGCATCGGCATTCGACAAACCACCGGCAGTTTCGTAAATGTGAGGCTGGAAGAAGCCCATAACAGAAGCTACCATGTTCCAGGTAAGATAGATACCTGCCAAGAAGATAACGGTGCGAACATTAACTTTGTTGGTGAACAATGAACCGAAAGAAGAAAATACGCCTTTCTTTTCGGCGCTTTCTTTGGCTTTAGCGGCAGCCCATTCCTGCGATTCGTCCAAACGACGTTGCAACAACCAGGCAATCAACGCAACCACAAACAAAGAGAAGAATACGATACGGCTGCTCCATACTTCCAAAGCGGCTCCGGTGGCAGTACCGCCACTGATCCAGGTTCCGATTTTTTCGGTGAAACCGAAAGCAATACCTTCGGGAGCGAACAACATACCCAACACCAGGATAACGAAAGGACCAACGCCCCATGCCATCTGAGAAATGGCGATGTTACGGCCGCGCTTGGTTTGTTCCGAACTTTCAGAAATATAGGTCCATGAAGCGGGAACACCCACACCTACCGAAATACCGGTGATGAGGAAACCTGCCAACAACATCGGGAAATTGAAACTCAGCATCACCAAAGCAACGCCGGTCATATAGATAAGCATGTTGTAAGAATAGATGGCTTTACGGCCGTATTTGTCGGCCAAGAATCCGCCGATGATGGCACCGATGGCAGCACCCAAACAGTTGGCGCTGATGGCGTTCAACCAACCCAAATGACCTTCGGTGAGACCTAAATAATTCTGCCACAGTGTCAAACCACTGGCTCCGGCAACAATGGCACCTGCATCCAGATAATTGGTCAGCGAGACAGCCAAAGTGCTCTTCAAACTTCCTTTTTTGCTCATAATGAATGATTAAATGTTAATATTTCAATAATTATTTTGCTGAATATGTTTTTGAGACTCCGAAACATAGAGTCCATAGCTTGCAAAAATAAGCTAATTTTTCGTACCTCTCAAATTCTTTGTTACTTTTGTCGTATGAAACGATTGTTTTTAAGCATTATTTTATCCCTTTCCTTGGCTTTTGTCGCAGAGGCGCAAAAGATAGCCTTGAAGCGAAGTATTACGCATCCACAACCCATGACCGGCCTGGCCGTCTGGCCCTATAAGGCAGCCGAGATTCATGGCAGTTATGGCGATTGTATTCAATTGGAATTCAATTATTTCCTTCCTTGCAGATTGGTGAAAGGCTGTCAAGAAGATGGTACTATCATTTACGATTGGACTTATTTCGATAGCGCTCTCAGCGATGTGGCAAGTCGCGGGCATCAGTTGGTGGCGCGTTTTCGTTATGAATATCCGAATAGCGATGATGTCGATGGAAAAGTCGGAAGCACGGCTGTGCCGGCGTATATCAAGCAATTGCCTGGTTATCAGGAAACTTGGTCGGATGAAAACCAAACATATTATGCCGATTGGCGTTGCGCGGAATTAGAACGCTTCACTTTGCAGTTTTACAGCGATTTTATGCAACGATATGCGCGCGATCCTCGTTTGGCTTTTTTGGAAGTTGGCTTTGGCCATTGGTCTGAATATCATATATATCCAACGAAGGTTGAGTATGGAAAAAATTTCCCTTCCTTGGCTTTTCAAAAGACATTTCTGCTTCATCTGAGTCGGATGGCCGATGCTTTGCCTTGGCTGGTTTCTAAAAATGCGGCAGATAATTCGCCTATTGTTGATGATAATGAACTGCTTGCTCTCACTTTCGGACTCTTTGAGGATTCTTTTATGGGCGATTATTTTCTGAAAGGAGGTTATGCCAAGGCCTGGCGCAATTTGGGTGGACAAACGCGTTGGCATACAGGCGTGTATGGAGGCGAAATCTATCCTCCTGTAAAAGAATCTTTTTTGCGTCCTGGCGGTTTGAACGGGCATACCATCGATGAGATGCTTTTCAATTATCATATTACTTTTATGAATGCCAATGCGGCTCCCGACAGCCAATATGGAACGCCGGAACGTCTTAAGCAACTATCTATGTTCATGGGTTATCATTTTGTGGTTAAGGATGCTTTCATGGAAAACGGAAAGACGAAGCTTCTTGTTGGAAATGAAGGAATTGCGCCCATCTATCGTGATGCCTATTTTGCTATTGGTGACGTTCGTTCGGAAACTTCGCTCAAGGCTTTGCTGCCCGGTGCTGAAATTTGGGTAGAAATTGCTGCGGTACCGGCCATGGATGCTTTGGAAATCAAGATTGTATGCGATTATATTCTTCCGTCGCAAGAAATTGAATTCGAGGCTGATATAGACGATGTCACGGCATTGGAAACTCCCTGCTTCGATGCGGCAGTAGATTCGAAGCATGAGCCTTGTTATAATCTTGCAGGACAAGTACTTTCAGCGCCTGTCAAAGGTGTTAACATTGTAGGCGGTCAGAAGATTTTGCTGAAGTAATGGCGCCGCCTATTGCCGGCCTAAGACCTAAACTTACAGACTTTGCGCCAAACGGGTTTTCATGCTTTCGGCCAAAAATTGAACCTTGGGCCCTACCACGATTTGCAGCGAATTTTCTCCGCTGACGATAATGCCGTTCACTTTTGTGGCTTTGATGCTTGCTTGGTCAACTATCTGTAAATCGTTCAGTTCAATGCGCAGTCGTGTGGTGCAATGGTCGAGTTGTCGGATGTTGGCTTTGCCACCCAGCGCTTGCAGAATGATGTCGGCTTGCGTGTCGAGGTTTGAAGTCTTTGCAGTTTCTTCCGCTTTGTGGGATGGCGATTCGGCTTTGTGAGAAGCTTCATCTATGTCGCGTCCGGGTGTCTTCAGGCGGAAGACTTTGATACACAAACGGAAAAGCAGATAATAAACGACAGCCATGCCTAAGCCGATGAGCCAAATGCCCCAAGGATGCAGCGTCATGGGCGATTTCAGACAGAGCAGAAAATCCACCAGTCCGGCGCTGAAATTGAAGCCGACACGAATGGGCAGCAGGGCCACCACGAATGCGCCGAGTCCGCTCAGCAGTGCGTGCAACAAATAAAGCAAGGGCGCTGTAAACATGAAACTGAATTCGAGTGGTTCGGTAACTCCGGTGAAAAAGGAACTGATGGCGCCGGCCAGCATAAGGGCTCCGATTTTTTTCTTCTGCGAAGGCAAGGCGCTGTGATAAATGGCCAATGCGGCCGCCGGCAAGGCGAACATCATCATGGGGAAAAATCCCGACATGTACATGCCCGTCTGGCCGAGTGTGCCTTGTCCGCTCCAAAAATCACCCAAATCGTTGATGCCGGCCAAATCGAACCAAAATACTTGATTCAAAGCATGATGCAGACCGAAAGGAATCAACAGTCGATTGAGGAAAACATAGATGCCTGCGCCTAGGGCACCCGTCGAAGTGATGGATTTTCCCAAGGCAATCAAGCTATTGTAGAGCAAGGGCCACACAAACAGCAATACCAATGCGACCAGGCTGCTGATGCCGGCCGAAACAATGGCAACCGATCGTTTTCCGCTGAAAAAGGCCAAGGCCTCGGGTAAATCGGTGTTTTTGAAGCGATTGTACGACCAGGCTCCGATGAGTCCGCTGATGATGGCAATAAATACATTTTCGCTCTTGGCAAAGGCGTCAAGGCTGATGCCGGGACGTAAACTTGCTACGCTTTCTGGCGATAATAAAGCGGTGATAACCAGCCAACTGATAAGCCCGGATAAGGCAGATACACCATGTTGGTCGTCAGACATGCCAACGGCAATACCAATAGCAAAAAGCAGCGGAATGTGGTTGATGATGGCTTGGCCGGCCTGCAGCAGAAAATTTGCTACCACGGCGATGTTGTCCCAAGCGGCGAGCCAATAACCGATGCCGATAAGTATGCCGGCTACGGGCAGACAAGCCACGGGCAGCATCAGCGATTTGCCCAGACTTTGCAGAAATGCCGATACGGAGTGTTTGTTGTTTGCCATGCTGTCAAATCAAAACTCTGGTCAAGGCCTGTGCGGCGGCTATTTCGTCTTCTCCTTCAATGTCAATTCTGATGGCATCGCCTTGCTGCAGGCCGAGTGTCATGATGGCCAGCATACGTTTGGCATTGATGCATTTGTCTTGAAAGTACAGATTGACAGTAGATTGATAGGCCGATGCGGTTTTGGCCAGCACGCCCGCAGGGCGGGCGTGCATCCCTTCCGCTGCTTGAATACAGTGATTTATCGTTTGCATAAAGCTAAAGTTTCTTTCATTAAAGGAATAAAGGCCGGGCTTACCGAAAATTGTCGATAACCCATGTCTACCAAGATTTGTGTGGCCGAACTTACGCGGGCCAATTCGCCGCAGATGCAAAGTCCGATGCCAGCATCCGTGGCCGCTTGGGCCGTCATTTTCAACAATTTCATTACCGCGGGATGCTGTGCGTTGTAATAAGATTCCATCTGGCGGTTGTCTCTGTCTACGGCTAAACAATATTGTGTCAGGTCGTTGCTGCCCACGCTGAAGAAATCGGCTTCGCGAGCCAATTCGTCGGCAATGAGAACGGCGGCCGGTGTTTCAATCATCACGCCTAAAGCAATGTTTTCATCGAAAGGAATATCTTCGCCTCGCAATGACTTTTTTACTTCCTCGAGGATGGCCTTGCTGCGCAAAAGTTCGTCTACTTGACAAATCATCGGCAGCAAAAGGGCGATTTTTCCATAAGCCGATGCGCGTAAAATAGCTCTCAATTGCTTGACAAACAAATCTTTTTTTTCGAAACAAAGGCGAATGCCACGACAACCTAAAGCTGGATTTTCTTCGGGCGGCAAGTGTAAGAAAGCCGCCTGTTTATCGGCTCCGATATCAATGGTTCTGATAACCAAAGTTTTGCCTTTCAGGGCTTCTGCGGCGTAACGATAATCTTCGAAAAGACTCTCTTCGTCCGGTTCCTGACTTTTGCCGATAAATTGGAATTCGCTGCGGAAAACGCCCACGCCGTCGCAAGCGGCAATCACTTCTGAGGTTAATTCTTTGGGATGTCCGATGTTGAGACAAAGTTTGAAGCCCTCGGCGGTGGCCATTTGTGTATCTTGTTTTTGCGGTAGGGTACTGGCAAACGGCTCCGTAAATTGATAGTTACGACGCAATGATTCGGCGGTTTCGGGCGAAATGTCTATCCAAAGTTTGGTCTGCGCGCTATCCATGCCGGCCACTTGTCCTGTCCAATAATCTTGCAAATCCATGTCGGGGCAGAGCAGGAAAGGCAACTTTCGTCCGGCAGCCAACACGGCCAAATGAGAATGCGCCGAGCTTTCTTTCAGCACGATGCCAAGCACTTTCCGGCTATCCATTTCGGCTAATTCTCCAGGTAAAAGTCTTTCTGCCAATACGATACATTGCGCTGGCATGCTGTCGAATATCAACTGTCGATCTTGAAGAAAACGAATCACCAAAGAAGCAATGTCGCGCATGTCGGCCGCTTTGCTTTTCATGATGTCGCTATCCATTTGCAGGAATATCTGCGCAAAACTTTCGGCCGTTTCCATCACGGCGCTTACCGCACTGCGATGATCTTCTGTGATAAGCGTTTGTATCTGTTCGGAAAAATCTTCGTCTTCGAGCATCATCTGTTGCGCTTCGAAAATGGCCGCTTG
Organism: Bacteroidales bacterium; assembly: GCA_017380635.1. Lineage (GTDB taxonomy): Bacteria > Bacteroidota > Bacteroidia > Bacteroidales > UBA1402 > UBA1757. The sequence goes on from JAFODP010000020.1 coordinate 34,931, forward strand.
TTCTTCGCTGTTGCTTTGCAAAGCTTTGGTATAACGTTCCTGCAAAGCCTTGGCGGCTTTTTCCGAGGCCGATCGATAACGCTCGCATTCCTGTTGCGTGTCTGCTACCACGGTCTGACAATCTTCCCATTGCGGTGGACGATAGACAAATATCGGCGCGATGGCAGCCCCTTCAACCAAACATTTTCCTGAATATACTCTCATGCGAAAAAGGCGGAGGCTTTATTTCTTGATGCTGATAATCTTGTCTGACAAATCGACGCTTCCTTTGGTAATCATTTCGAAATCGGAGAAGTCGTCGCTATTGCAGATGACGATGGGAACGGTGGTGTCGTAACCGGCACGGTGGATGCCCAGCAAGTCGAAACCAATGAGAGGAGTGCCCGTTTTTACATGATCGCCTTGTTTTACCAAAGGCTTGAATCCCAATCCTTTCAGCTTGCAGGTATCGATGCCGATATGAATGAGCACTTCCAAACCTTCGTCGCTGGTAATGCAGATGGCATGTCCGGTTTCCTGTAAAACGGATACCACACCGTCGCAGGGAGAATGCACCAATCCGTGGGTGGGAATGATGGCCATGCCTTTGCCGAGCATTTCCTGGCTGAAAGCTTCATCGTTTACGTCGCTCAGCGCGATAGCGTCGCCTTCGAGCGGCGCGTACAAATGTATCTTCTTCTTGAAAAGTTCCATAACTTCTTTATTATAAAGGCATTATTTTAATGTGTTGCCAATGTTCCTGTATGCCGGCTTTGGCTTTGATGCTGTCGTCCACTTGCGGACCATTGTTTTCCCAATGATTTAAACCTGGTTGATTCTGTCCGAATTTGGCTTCGCTACACCAGTTGTCACGGATAGTCATCCAAGAAGAAGCTTCGTCCAGATAGATATAATGACCTTGGGTTTTATCGTGAACATAATCGGGATGATAAATATCGTGTACGTAATTTTCGGCAATCAGCGTGCCGGTTTGGGCAGAAAGCGTGTACAATCCGCCGCAGCTGTAATTGTGTCGTCCGAAATGATGTACGTCGTTGGCAATCATTTGGTTGTCTTTCATGCAATTGGCGCTGCGTATCCATCCCCAGCCGATGCTGATGCCGCTGTAAGGTAGTTCGCATACTTCGTTGTGAGCCACGCAGACATTCTGTACATATCCGGCGATAATGCCCACGCAACCCCAATATTCGTTGGCGCAATCGTACACCCAGTTGTTGCGGATTTGCATTTGACGGCTCAGTTCTCTTTCGTCTTTGGGTTGATAGGGGAGATGCGTTTCGAAACCGGGATCGGAAAATTTACCCACCACGATGCCGCTACCGGCGATGTCGTTGAAAATGCAGCCTTCGATGCGGTCGTTGCAGCTGGCCATGACGTAATCCAGACCCGAAGCGCCCAAGTGCTGAAAACGGCATCTTTCGAAGGAAGTATGGGCTACGCCCGACAATTGCACCGCTGCCGGCTGACGACCTATCCAAGCTTGGTTTTCCAAATTGGCTTTTAAGGGCGTTCCGTCGATGGGAAGTTTGTAAGCGTCAAGCAGATACATGCCGGCCTGAAGCGGCACATAGCCCAGTTCGGAGGGACGCATCCAAGTGCTGTGCATAAATCCGATGCCTTCAAAATGAATATGTTCCACCGGACGGTCGAGGCTGCCGAATACTTGAATCAGCGTTTCTAAATAAGGAACCATCACTTCGGCTTTGGTCAAATCTTCTCCCTGACGAGGCATATAGTATAAACGGCAGATTTCCTGGTCGTAATACCATTCGCCTTCGTGGTCGAGAAATTCGATGGCGCCACTCAGGCGGAAGGGCGAATTGCCACTTTCGGCGATAACGGCCGGTGGCCAAGGATGTTCGAATTCCAGTCGGCTGGCCGGTTGATGAAAACGCAGCACGGCTTCTTTGCCTTCTATTTTGATGCTTTCGATGCCGAGTATGGCTACTTCCCACATTTGATGAATGAAAAATTCCATGCCTTCCACTTTCTGAAATTTCTTGACGGCTGGAGCGGGAATGCGGATTTCTTGTTTTTCCTTATCGACGGCCAAAATTTTATGTAAAGCGTCGGGGTTTTCTACATCGCAGGCTTTCAGGGCTTTGTTTCCGTTGATATAGACTTGTCTGAAATCGATGTCACGACCTGACACTTTGGGAACATCGGCATACCACACTTTTGAGGCAGGCACGCGCAGGCCTTTGGGCGATTTTTTCAGTACTTGCCAATTTTCGATGCGGATGCCGCCACTCAACACGGGACGCGCATTTTCGGCTGCACGGATGATGGTGGGGCAATCTTCGCTGCCGGAATCTTCCGGACGAATCAGCAAACTTTCGTGCAAAGGATACACACCATCTTCCATGATGATTTCCAAGGCATTGCCTTGCACCTTGTTCAATCGGCGATATTCGCGGGCTTCGCGCAATGCGGCGTGAAGACTTTGTTTGGGTGCGTCGATGCTGCCGTTGTTCTTGTCATTTCCGTCCGGACTGACCCATATTTGGCTGTTCGTGTTGTCGGCTTGCATGACAAGGCCGGCGGGCAAGAACAAGCTGAAAATGAGTAGCAATACATTAATTCTCTTCATTGTTATCCTGAGGTTTTAAAAGCTGTATACAATAAAATAAATAGGCGAAAAGTGCTCCGACGATATCGGCTACCAGATCCATTTCGTCCAGGCCGCGATAAGCCGTGAGTCCTTGCAAATATTCGATAACCGCGCCTAATGTACAAGAAATCAAAAGGCTAAACCAGAAAAGTTTTTTGGCATCCTTCTTGTTCCCTTTCCATTGACGATGGTTGTATTCCCAAAGAAAAAGACCGATCAACACAAAATACAGCACGAAATGCGCCACTTTGTCGATGCCGAACATGGGTGGCAAATCTTCCATCATCGGGCTGGGATCGATCAGACATGCCAAGAATATAAGGCCCGTCCAAATGAGTGTGAAACTGAAACGCGGCCAGGCGCGAAGGCTATCTTGTAAATTTCTTTTCTTCATTGTGATTGTTCAGAAGCTAAAAATACAAAGATAATTAAAATCTCCGATTTTCTGTGCTTGGATGTGTGAGATTATTCCATTTCGGTGGATAATTATGTCGTATCTCATTTCCGCTCTTCCTTGATGGCGGTTTTTATGCTGTAATGTTGTAGCTTTGTGCATCACTTTTTTATCGTTTATTGTATGAAAAAAACAACCATCATTGTGCTCATGCTTGTGAGTGCGGTAAATTTCGCTTTTGCGCAGCAAGCTGTTCCTGAAAAACCGCGTGTGCTCATCAGTACGGATGTGGGCGGCACCGATCCTGACGACAATCAATCGGTGGCGCATCTGTTGATGTACACCGATAAGTTCGATACCGAAGGTTTGGTTTCTTCGCCTTCTTATGGCAATGGAAATAAGGAAGAATTGTTGAAGATGATCGATTTGTACGAAAAGGATTTTCGCAAACTTTCCCGTAAAATCAAAGGTCTTTCTTCGCCCGACTATCTGCGATCTGTCTGTAAGCAGGGTAGAAAAGGGGCGGTACCTTATGCCGGATATATGACGGCTACCGAAGGTTCCGATTGGATAGTGCAATGCGCTCGTCGTGACGATGCTCGTCCGCTTTGGGTGCTGGTTTGGGGCGGTTTGGACGATTTGGCTCAGGCCTTGCACGATGCTCCCGATATCAAAGATCGTATCCGTGTGTATTGGATTGGCGGTCCGAACAAGAAATGGAGCGTGAACAGTTATATGTATATTGTTGAACATTTTCCCGATTTGTGGATGATTGAATGTAATGCTTCTTATCGCGGATTTATTGCCGACAAAAATGTGCACGATGCTTATAACACAGGTTATTACGAAGCTTATCTGAAGGGTGCCGGACATCTGGGAGAAGATTTTATCAACTATTATAAAGGTCTGCCCAAAATGGGCGATACGCCTTCTTTGTTGTACATGATGGATGGCAATCCTGACGATCCTAGCAAGGAATCCTGGGGCGGTAGTTTTGTGCCGATTGATCGTAGTCCTTATGTGCTGTTCAACCGTGCGGCTACTGCGCAAGACACTGTGCCGGTTTATTCCGTTATTGAATTTCGTATGAGAGGTCCGGTTTTGGATATTCCTGCCGATTCCATTTGTTTTACGCTTGAAATTGCCAAGCAGAAATGGGGTGGTTTCTATTTGGGCGATGGGCTCTATGCGGTGCGTCACTCGTCTAATTATGCGCGAACGCTCACTTATACCATTAGTTCGGATATTCCGGGTTTTCCCAATCACGAAGGGGCTATTACGATGGAAAATATTTTCCCCGGACGATCTTATCCCAGCGATTTTCAATTGGGCGAACATTGGTATAGCGATAAGCCTGATGCCGAGCTATTTGATAAAAATATGCAAGGCGTGATGACGGTGAAAAAATGGCGAAATCAGGCGATGGAGGATTGGGGACAACGTCTGAAGATTCTGAAAAAATAAAATCCTTGCAAAGACGGTTTTTGCTTGGTTTTTGAGTGATAAACGGCGCGGAATGCTATACTTTCCTTTTGGGAAGAAAAATAGTGTTCCGCGCTTATTGTTTGTAAAATTAATGTTAACTTTGTAGAGTTGTTTCCGCGGGATTTCCGTGGAAGATTGTTAATGTTTATGAATCTGTACCATGATGCTTTACCCTAAAGCAGAAAAACTGTCGTTAGTGCTTTTTCTGATGATTCTCTTTGCGATAAAATTGTGCTGTGATTATTGCTGGCGCTTGGATGATGATTTGCTGCAGGCGATGGCGGCTTTCGATGCGGAACAAGTTCGGCAAGATAGTTTGAGAGAAGTGGCGCGTCAGCAGCAGATGGCGCTTTGGGAGGCGCAGAAAGTGCAAAGGGCAGCGCGATATGAGGCGGGGCGGCGCGAAGCCCCGCGGGAGCGGGCTTCGCGCGCGCCGGCGCGCGCTCACCATCCTGACGAAACTGCCGCCCGCAGCACGCGCACCGGCGCCGAGCTTCCGCTCGCCGCCGCCCCCTCAGCCCCTCACCACGTCACGACCGCCGCTGCGGCGAGTGAGCCGCAGTATTCCACCGCATATTCATCCGCCAACCACGTCACGACCGACGCCTGCTCAACCGGCGCTGCGGCAGTTCCTGCCGCAGCGCAGCGTCTCAACCTCAATCAGGTCGATTCCCTGACGCTGCTTTCCGTGAAAGGTATCGGGTCATATTCGGCCGGCAAAATCCTGGCTTACCGACGCGCTCTGGGTGGATTTGTTTCACTCGATCAGTTGGACGAAATTGAAGGATTGCGAGCTGAAAATCTACAAAATCTAAAGCAGATGACATATCTACACTCGGCCGATGCTCTGGCCGCCGGCGATAGTTTGGCCGCTGTAAAGCCATTGTTGGTAAACAAAGCCGACTTCAAACAGCTGCTGCGCCATCCCTATCTCTCTTATTCACAAGTGTGTGCTATTGTCAATCGCCGACGCGAAAGCGGCCGCATCGATAGTTTGGAAGCCTTGGAGTTTATGGAAGAATTCGGCCCCAAGGATTTGCATCGCTTGAGGCCGTATCTGGATTTTCAATAAAATGTTTCACGAAGGAATTTATTCTTTGGAAACTTTTTCCTGCACCTGACGCCAGCGGTCTTTGGCAAGTTCCTGCATATCCACCACTTCGTCTTTTTCGTCCACGATTTCGAAGCCCAACATGGTTTCGATAACATCTTCCAAAGTGACAATACCTCTGGCTGCACCGAAATCGTCGATGACCACAGCGATATGTTCTTTCTTGCCAAGGAATTGCTCCAAAATATTGGAAACAGGTTCTTCTTCGTTGAACGACAGGATGGGTCGCGACAATTCTTTCAATTTGGTGGTGAACTTATCTTCGGCCATCTTTTCCAAAATTTCCTGCTTGAGCACGTAGCCGATTACAAAGTCGTCGTTTTCTTCTTCGTAGAGCGGAATACGCGAGAATTTCAAATGTTCTTCGCTTTTGTAAAATTCGCGAATGCTTTCGTTGGCTTCGGCCATCGTTACCACGCTCGAAGGCGTCATGATTTCGTATGCGGTGATGCTATCCAAGCGCAACAGGTTCTGAATCATGCGGTTTTCGTCTTTTTCAATCACACCTTCTTCGGTGCCGGTGCTCACCATGGCTGCCACTTCTTCGCGGCTCACAGAGGTAGCTTCGTTGTTTTTCGAAATAAGACGGGTCAGTTTTTCCACCAACCAAACCAAAGGCCATGTAAGGTAAATTAATCCTTGAATAATGCGAGAGGCCGGAATGGCCAAAACTCTCCAATAGGTAGAACCGATGGTCTTGGGAATAATTTCGCTGAAAGTGAGTACACAAAGCGTAAAAATAGCCGAAACGACGCCCACGCCCGTGCTGCCGAAAATGCGTCCGGCTTCAGAACCCACCAATGAGGCTCCGGCGGTGTTGGCAATGGTGTTGAGAATCAGAATGGCACTGATGGGTCGGTCTATGTTGCTTTTGAGATGTTTCAGTTTTTTGGCGCCCTTGGTGCCTTGCTCTTCGAGCATGTTGGCAAAGGTGATGGGGGTAGAAAGCAAGGTGGCTTCCAATACTGAACAAAGAAATGAAATGCCGATGGCAAAAAACGCGTAGGCGATCAACAATGAGAACGTTCCTTCCGGCTCTGAGGTCATACTTAAAACTTGAGAGGCGGAAGCCGGGTCCGCCGAGCTAAGGTCGCTTAACATATAAATGAGTGAGTATAAATTCGCTGCAAAGATACTAAGAAGATTTTATTGTGGCAATATCATAGTACATCTATGAGTTTTTCCAACTGATTGGAACGCGAGCCTTTTATCAGGATACAATAGTCGTGCAAAGGCTCTATTTCCAGGACTTTACGACAACTGTCCGAATCTTGGAACTGACGTACGCGGGCATCGTTCACTTGTCCGAATTCTTCCCCAATCAGGAGAATGCTTTCCAAATCGCTGTCAAGCAATCGATTGATGATTCTTTCGTGTTCTTCCTGGCTGTACGCTCCCAGTTCGCGCATGGCGCCCAAAATGACGGCTTTCTTTTTGCCGGCAGGGCGGGGTAGAAAGTTGTCGAGCGCGGCATTCATGCTGGAAGGATTGGCATTGTAAGCATCAACAATAAGTTGGTTGTGAGCACTTTCCATCCATTGAGAACGTTTGTTGCTGGGACGATATTCCTGAATGGCTTCGTTGATGGCGGTTTCCTCCACGCCGAAATGCAAACCAAGACTGATGGCTGCTCTGACATTTTCCGCATTGTAAGCACCAATCAACTGGGTTTCAAGTAAATGTTCGCCCGCTGAGCCTTGCCATGTCATGTGCAGATACTGACTCCCTTCTAGGCATTTTGCGGCGATATAAGCTTGCGACAGACCGGCTTGCGCGTAAGCGGAAAGTATCTCGTTGTCAGGATTGTAGAAGACCAAACCTTGCTCTTTTTGTAAAAATCGGTAGAGTGCGGTTTTGGTATCAATAACGCCCTGAAAAGATCCGAAGCCTTCCAAATGCGCTTTGCCGACATTGGTGATGAGACCATGTGTGGGATGCACTATTTCCACCAGTTCGGCAATCTCGCCCGGATGATTGGCGCCCATTTCGATGATGGCCAAGTTGTGTTCAGGTCGCAGCTGCAATAGCGTGAGCGGCACGCCGATGTGGTTGTTCAGGTTGCCTTGGGTATAAAGTACATTGAATTTCTTGGCAAGCACGGCGGCAGACAATTCTTTGGTGGTGGTTTTGCCGTTGGTGCCGGTAATGCCGATAACAGGCAAGTCTTTAAACTGCATGCGATGATGATGTGCTAAGTCTTGCAAAGTCTTCAAGCAATTATCTACCAAGATGATGCGTTCGTTGTTGGCAAATTCGGCTTCGTCCACGATGGCATAGGCGCAACCCGCTTCGAGGCTGGCGGCGGCAAAACGGTTGCCATTGAAATTTTCGCCTTTCAAGGCAAGGAAAATACTGTCCTTGGGACAACGGCGACTATCGGTGCTGATGCAAGGATGTTGGCAGAATAAAGCGTAGATATCGGCAATACTGTACTTCATGTTTCAAGTAAATTTTGACCGCGAAGATACAAAATGCAGATAGCCTTGTCAAGTTAAAAATAATTGAAGCACTCGCTTGTTTTTTCTCAGTTTCGGTAGTATCTTGCGCTTGATTTTGCAAAATTAGTTTCCAGACAAGGCTCGCTTTGGCTATTTGTCTGTTGTTCAGTTATGTATCATCCTCAATCGGAATATACGATCTTGCTAGATGGAAGACTTTGTCGGCTCGACAAGGCCCTCGTGATGGCTATTGTCAATGTGACGCCCGATTCCTTCTATGCGCAAAGCCGTGTGTCGTCTTCGTCAGCCCTTTTGCAACAGGTGGAAAAACACTTGAACGAAGGTGCCGACATCATCGACGTGGGAGCTTGTTCAACGCGTCCCGGAGCGCCCATGCCCGATGAACAGGAAGAAAAACGAAGGCTCTTTCCGGCATTGGAAGCTTTGCGAAAGGCTTTTCCGCAGGCGATATTGTCGGTAGATACTTTCCGTTCAGAGATTGCCCGAGCCGCGGTGCAAGATTACGGTGTGTCCATCATCAACGATGTCAGTGCCGGCGAATTGGACGACAAAATGTTTGAAACTGTGGCCGATTGTCGGGTGCCCTATGTGCTCACGCATAGTGCCGGCGTGTATGCTTCGCAGCAGGAAAAAACAGACAATAGTCCGCAGGCGGTTTTGCGTTATCTGGCCGAAAAATTGCAGCGATTGCGTGCCTTGGGCGTAGCTGACGTCATCATCGATCCGGGTTTCGGATTCGGTAAAAGCTTGGCCGAGAATTACGAACTTTTGCGACATCTGCCCGATTTTGAGATCTTGCACGCGCCTTTGTTGGTGGGCCTTTCCCGCAAACGCATGGCTTACGAAGCTTTGCACATCACGGCCGAGGAATCGCTCCAAGCAACAACGGTTTTGCATACTTTGGCCTTGCAGGGTGGTGCCCATATCTTGCGCGTTCACGATGTGAAAGCGGCGGTGGAATGTATAGGAATTATGAATTGTTATCGTTCGAAAATATTATGATATTGCCTGGTTTACTGGATATTATCGACATATTTCTGGTGGCGGTGCTCTTGTACGTCACCTACCATTTGATGAAGCGTTTCGGCGCGCTGAACATTTTTTACGGCGTCATTGCGGTGTTGTTTATCTGGGTGATGGTGTCGTATGTTTTCAAACTGAAATTGTTTGGCGGCATTTTGGATAAAGTGGTGAACGTGGGTGTGATTGCGCTTATTGTCTTGTTTCAGAACGAGATACGGCGCTTTTTGGTGCTCTTGGGTTCCCGCAAACAATGGAGTACGGTGGCCGAACTTTTCTCTTCCGGACGACAACGCGACGAGGCGCAATCGGCTTATCTGCTGCAGATTGTGTTGGCTTGCAAAAATATGGCCGAAAAGAAAACGGGCGCGCTCATAGTATTGGAAAAGAATGTGAGTCTGGAAGAATATGCGGCCACCGGCGAAGAAATCGATGCGAAAGTGAGTGTGGCTTTGCTCGAGAATATCTTTTTCAAGAATACGCCTTTGCACGACGGCGCCGTGATTGTAACGAAAGGAAAGATTCAGGCGGCTTCGTGTATTCTGCCGGTATCGGCTGCGGGGGATATTCCCAAGAAATATGGTTTGCGTCATCATGCAGCTATGGGCATCGCGCAGCAGACGGATGCGGTGGCCGTAGTGGTGTCGGAAGAAAGTGGACAAATTGCCTTGGCGCATAATGCAAAATTGCGTGAACGTCTGTCTACCACCGAGTTGGAGCGTTTGCTGCAGGATATCATGATTGAGAAAAAGCCCAAGCCGCGTTATACGCCTCATCGTAAACAAAGTAAGAAAGAATCGTAACAATATTTTTATAACTTAAATTATTACAGTCATTATGAACTTGTTAGAACAAATGTGTTCCCGCGCACAAGCTTGTCCGCAAAGAATTGTGTTGCCCGAAGGAACCGAACTGAGAACTTTGAAAGCTGCCAACCAGATTTTGGCCGACGAAGTTGCGGAAATCATTCTCATTGCCAATCCTGCCGAAGTAGAAGCCTTGGCCAAGGAAAATAACTTGGATCAGTTGAGCAAAGCTACCGTGGTAGATCCTTTGAATCATCCCAAGAAAGAAGCTTACGCTGAATTGCTTTTCCAATTGCGTCAGAAAAAGGGTATGACTTTGGAAGAAGCTCAGAAGAAAGTGGAAGATCCTTTGTATTTGGCAACTTTGATGATCAAGAGCGGCGATGCCGATGGCGAAGTGGCCGGCGCTTTGAACTCAACAGGTAATGTGTTGCGTCCTGCTTTGCAGATTGTGAAGACCATGCCCGGTATCTCTGTGGTTTCTGGTGCTTTCTTGATGTTCTTGCAGAACAAGAATTATGGTTCAGATGGTTTGATGGTTTTCGCCGACTGTGCCGTTACTCCCAATCCTAACGCAGCCGAATTGGCACAAATTGCTGTTTCTACCGCTGCTACCACCCGCAGCATTGCCGGTTTCGAACCCAATATCGCTATGTTGAGCTTCTCTACCAAGGGTAGCGCCAAGCACGAAATGGTAGACAAAGTAGTGGAAGCAACCCGCATCGCCAAGGAAATGGAACCCTCTTTGCATATCGATGGTGAATTGCAATCGGATGCTGCTTTGGTAGAATCTGTGGCTAAGCAAAAGGCTCCCGGTAGCGACGTTGCCGGTCATGCCAATGTATTGGTATTCCCCACTTTGGAAAGTGGTAACATTGCTTACAAACTGGTTCAACGTTTGGGCGATGCCGAAGCTATCGGTCCCATCCTCCAAGGTATGGCAGCTCCTATCAACGACCTTTCTCGCGGTTGTTCGGTAGACGATGTTTACAAGATGATTGTTATCACCAGCAATCAGGCTATTGGTATTAAGAAAGCATAAATTTTATCGACATGAAGATTCTCGTATTAAATTGCGGTAGCTCGTCTATCAAGTACAAATTGTTCGATATGGACAAGAACTTTGTGATGGCACAAGGTGGTATTGAAAAAATCGGTTTGCCCGGTTCGTTCCTGAAACTGACTGCTCCCAATGGCGAAAAGGTTATTTTGGAAGAACCCATCCCCGAACACACCAAGGGTATCGAATTCATTATCTATCAATTGACCAAAGGACAATACGCTTGTATCGACTCTTTGAAAGATGTGGACGCCGTAGGTCATCGTGTGGTACATGGTGGTGAAAAATTCAACCAAAGTACTTTGATTACACAAGAAGTATTGGATAACATCATTGCTTGCAACGATTTGGCTCCTTTGCACAATCCTGCCAACCTTTTGGGTATCAACGCTGTTTCTGCTATCGCTCCTGAAATGCCTCAGGTGGCTGTGTTCGATACGGCTTTCCATCAAACCATGCCCGCCAAGGCTTATATGTACGGTATTCCTTACGAATATTACGAAAAATATGGCGTTCGTCGTTATGGTTTCCACGGAACCAGCCATCGTTATGTGTCAAAACGCGCTTGCGATATCTTGGGTCTCGACTACAATGCTACCAAAATTATCACGGCTCATATCGGTAATGGTGGTTCTATTGCTGCTGTTAAGAACGGTAAGTGTGTCGATACTACCATGGGTTTGACGCCGCTGGAAGGTCTGCTGATGGGTACTCGTTCGGGTGACATCGATGCCGGTGCTGTTACTTTCCTGATGGAAAAAGAAGGCTGGAGCGCGCAAGATGCCAGCAATGTCTTGAACAAGAAGAGTGGTATCATGGGTCTGTCGGGTGTTTCTTCCGATATGCGCGAACTTACCCAGGCTGCCAACGAAGGCAACGAAAGAGCCAAGATGGCGATGGATATGTATCACTACCGTATCAAGAAATATGTTGGTGCTTACGCAGCTGCTATGGGTGGCGTGGATGTATTGGTATTTACCGGTGGTGTTGGTGAAAACCAAGCTATTGCTCGTTACGACGTTTGTGCCGATATGGAATACATGGGCATCAAGTTCAATGCTGAAATCAACGATAGCATTCATGGCCAGGAAGCCGTTATCTCTGCTCCCGACTCAAAGGTGACCGTTATCGTGGTTCCCACCGACGAAGAATGGATGATTGCTTCAGATACCGCAGCTTGTCTCTGATACTCGCTTAATGCTATATAATAAATAAGGTGGCTAAAATTTAGTCACCTTATTTTTTTATCAACTTATTTTTGGGAAATGTAATGCGTTGTCCATCCTTGGGTTTCGAATACCGCTAGCTTGATGGTCTTTTTGTGGTTGAAGTCGGGCATTTCCGTCAAGGGAAACGAGAGACAAAAATCGTAACGTTGGAGTTTTTCGTTGCTCTGCGCTTCTTTCTTGAAATGGTGGAACATCAACTGGATACCATTGGTAGAATCGCTCTGGTTGATCATTTGAATGCGTTGCAGTTCGTTGCCATCCGAGTGCATCAATCCGTGGTAGCTGATGTTCAGAAATCCTCCGCCCAACCAAATTCTATCGACGCGAATCTGTTGGTGTGTCAGCATGCTGTTTGCATCCTTCAGTTTTTCCTCGATAGGCAGTATCGGCACTTCTCTCAAGTCCAATACTTCGGCTTTGTATCTTTCCTTTTTCTTTTGTCCGCTATTGTGCTCAAGCAGTCGATAGTGGATGTTGTAACGTTTGCCGCTTACGATTTCGTTGTTTAAGTTGCTGTTTTCAGGATAAAGCCACGTGCTGTCGTCCATCAGAAAACAAAGCGTGTTGCCATTTCGCGTCGCCATGCCCAAATCGAGATAGTAGATATCCAATTCGGTATACATGGCATCCGTGCAAGCGCTTAGGGCAAGCAACAAAGCAGCAAACAAGAAAAAGGACTTAATGCATCGCATATTTCATTTGCAAAGTATCGGCGGTTTCTACCGTATAAATAAAGTTGATGTACAAAGTGTCGGTCTTGTCTGCATAACTTTTCTTGAGCGGCGACAAATCGAAACTATTCAATTGCCATTGGCTGCTATGTACGTTGATGCTGGGCGTGTAATGTTTCAATTCCAGATTGACATAATGTTTGCCTTTGGCATCGATGCTGTCGCTGTTGGGGTCGTAAGTCAAAGCTAGACGGTCCATTTTGTCTTTCGATTTGAAGGTGTAACAGCTAATGGTGAGCATGTCGTTGTAGTAGCTGCAATATTCCAGGTTTGACAATTGTTGGTTGGTGGCCAGGTCGGGCGTGCTGTCGCTAAGCAAATACAAATCATGTTTGGGGATGATGCGGAAAGCCGACAAATCCACTATCCAAGTGCTGTCTTCGTGGTTCATATTGTAATCCCATACCGAAAAAGCCAAGAGAAAACGCGAGTTGTAGGGAATAGAGTCGGGCTTTACAAAATCGGAAGCAATCAGCGTGATGCCGCCGTCGGCGATAAAGCATTCTCCCATCTTTTCGTTGGAAGGAACCAACGTGGCCAAAGTTTGATATGAATACAAGTTCTTCGTGTTTTCGATGAAATTGTCGCACGAAGTGCTGCTCAAAAGCAAGGCAAGAAGCCCCAAGGTAAACAGAGATAGTTTTTTCATTATAAAGTATTTAGATGATTTTTAAGAGGATTGGCATACATTTCCAGGATTTTTTCGCGCAAGAAAGCTTCGTCTTTTTGTCCCTGAGGAATGTCAATCTTTTCAATTTGCTTGTTCAAGTAGGTTTCGAAACGAAGCAAGTCTTCGTCGCTGTATTTATCGGCAAAATCTTTGCTTCCCGACAAAAGGTCTGCAGCGACATAATTGTTGGGATACATCCGATAATGACGATGAATGGAAGCGTCGATACGATCGGCAATCAGTTGTAACAGGTCGTTCTTGGGCATGCTGGCATCCATTTGCAAAATTTCCTGGCTGAGACATTGGTCGATATGATAATGCACTCGACCTTTGTATCCGGTGATGCCGGTGAGCATGTTCAGCAAATCGTCGGCAGGCGATTTCTTGAAGCCTTCAATGTCGCGTTTCATTTGCATTTCCTTGGCTTTCAGATAGTCGCATGGGTCGTATTCGTAAGAGAGGCTCAAAGGCAACGGGCACAAAGACGCCAATTCTTCCAAAACGTTACTGCCACCCGAAAGAATTAACATTTTCAGTACACTTTTCTGGGTGCGGTCGTTGCTGTCTTTGGCACGGCCTTCGCGTTGCGCCATCCAGATACACTGGCCGCGTTGCTTGATGGCATCCTGAATGTAAGACGACAATTCGCGCGAAGCCAGAATTTGTTCCTTTACGCCTACGCCACGTTTCACGATGAAGCATTTGAGCAGACGTACGAAATGTTCTATCCAAGGACGAATCAGCAAGTTGTTGCCGATGGCTGTTTCGCTGGGTTCGAAGCCGTTTTCAAACAGGATATGGTTCAGTTGCACCGTGTCCATCACGATGTCGCGATGGTTGGAGATGAACAGATAAGCTTTCGATTTTTCGATGTTTTCCAGTCCGGAGCAAGTGATTTGGCTGTGACTCATTTGACAAACCTCTTTGAGCAAAGGTCTGACAAAGCCTTTCTGAAAACTCTCGAGCGTGGGAAAACTCAGTGCCAGTTGGCGATAGGCATCGGCATTGGGAATAAAGGGAATCTTGCGAAGCAGGTGCAAGAATTCAGGATCGTTCCACAATTGCGATTGAGCATTCTGATAATCGCATTCCTGATAACAGCGGATGTCGTCGTAAGCTTGTTTCATAGTTTATCCTATTATATCGGTGATGATTTCGTCCATAACTTCGGCCATGGTTTGGCCATTGGCAGCCACTTCCTGCGGAATGAAACTGGTGGCTGTCATGCCGGGCGTGGTGTTCACTTCGAGCAAGTAGATGTCGTCCTGACAAATGATGTAGTCGGCGCGGATGATGCCACGGCAGTCGAGCAAGTCGTAGATGAAGGATGTCTGAGCCTGGATCTGGTCGCGCAAGGCATCGGGAATACGGGCAGGCGTGATTTCTTCAACCTTGCCCTGATATTTGGCTTCGTAATCGAAGAATTCGTTTTCGGTTTGTACTTCGGTAAGGGGCAGACAAACGCTTTTTTGAGCCGTCTTGTAACAGCCGCTAGTGAGTTCAAGGCCATCGAGGAAGCTTTCGACGATGACGCTGCCGCCTTCGCAGAAGGCGGCAGCCACGGCGCCTTGCAATTGCGAAGCTTCTTTTACTTTCGTCGTGCCGAAGCTGGATCCGCCCACGTTCGATTTAACAAAACAGGGTAGACCGCAAGTGTCAAGAATCTCTTGTTCGTCAAAAACTCCGGGCTGCTTCAATAAGATAGATTTGGCCGTTTTGATGCCGAATTGATTCAAATAATGATTGCAGGTGTATTTATCGAAAGTGAGCGCAGCGGCCAACACGCCACAACATTGATAGGGCAGGCCGATAACATCGAAATAACCTTGTAGACAACCATTTTCGCCAGGCGTTCCGTGAATGGTAATCCAAGCCAAATCGAAAGTGGTTTTCTTGCCTTGATAGGTGAAACTGAAATCGTTACGGTCGATGATGGCGCGGGCGTCGCTGTCCAATCCTTCGGGATAAGCTTGCCAATCGCGGCCGTGCAACACCACGACATAAGGCAGATATTTTTCCTTGTCGATAAAAGAGTAAAGCCCTTGGGCACTTCTCAATGAAACTTCGTATTCGGAGGAATCGCCTCCGGCTACTATGGCGATGGTTTTCATAATCATTCTTCGTTGTTTAAATCGCGAGCTGCGGTATAGTTTCTCCATTTCTGGAGCAATAATTCAAAATCGTTGGGTGTTTCGGAAGTGAAGAACATCTTTTCGTGCGTGCGCGGATGTTCGAAACCTAAAGTCTTGGCATGCAAAGCTTGACGCGGACAAACGGCAAAACAATTTTCCACAAACTGTTTGTATTTGGCAAAACGTGTGCCCTTCAGGATTTCGTTGCCGCCATAACGTGCATCGTTGAAAAGCGGATGGCCAAGATGCTGCATGTGAACGCGAATCTGATGCGTTCTGCCCGTCTCCAGACGACATTCCACCAAAGTGACATAACCGAAACGTTCCAATACGCGGTAGTTGGTGACGGCGTGTTTGCTGCCTTCGTCGCCATCGGGATAGACGCACATCTGCAGACGGTCGCGCTTGCTTCTACCAATGGGAATATCCACGCGGCCTTCGTTCTCTTCGAAATTGCCCCACACCAAAGCATGATAACAGCGTTCGGTGGTTTTGTTGAAAAACTGTGCGCCCAAAAAGGCCTTGGCTTCCGGATTCTTGGCAATCACCAGCAAACCCGAAGTGTCCTTATCGATGCGATGCACCAAACCCGGGCGCGGATCGTCCGAAGGAAACTGCGGATCGTCCTTGAAATGCCACACCAATCCATTCACCAGCGTGCCTGTGAAATTGCCATGACCGGGATGCACCACCATGCCGGCGGGTTTGTTCACCACCATCAGGTCGCAGTCTTCGTACACAATGTCGAGCGGAATATTTTCGGGAATAACTTCGGTGTCGTTGGGCTGATAGTTCACCATCACGCGGATATCGTCGCCGGGCTTGACGCGATAATTCGATTTGACGGCATTGCCATTGACGATAATCATGCCACTATCGGCAGCATCCTGAATACGGCTACGCGACACATTGGCAATATGTGCCACCAGAAATTTATCGATACGCAACAAAGTTTGTCCGGGATCGGCCACGAAATGCCATTGTTCGTAAAGTTCGCGGCTTTCGTAGAAATCTTCCTCCAGATTCTCTTCCTGCGACAATGAAATGTCCTTGTAATCGGTCATGAGGCTATCAGAAATCTATTTCGATGTCTTCTATCAGCAAACTGTCGGGCGAAAGCAACATGTCGGGATTTTTGCTCATCCAAACGTTGACGCGCTTGCCCACGTTGTAATGCATGTGCGGCGCGGGGTCTTGCATGTAGACGAAATATTTGTTGGCGTCGCGTTTGTTGTCGGGTTCCACGTCGTAATAGATGTCGCCGATGTTGACGCTGCTTTCGTGTGCGATGATGATGGCCGAGTCGAGCGATTTGCCGATAAGTTCGGGGATGGCAATTTTTTCGCTGCCGGCGCCTTGTCCCACAATCAGGTCGAGGGCGGTGCCTACTGGCAGACTAGCGCCATTGCTGACGCTGAGGCCTTCGTGTTGTACATCAATCACCAAATCGCGGTATTCCGAAGGCGCGAAACGCACATCGGCAATCTTGAAACCTAAAGCTTGCAAAGTGGCAATGGCTTGACGCTGAGAGAAGTCCTTCACGTTGGGCACCATCATGTATTTTTCTTCCTGTGAATTGATGGTGAGATAAATGATGCGATTTTCCTTCACTTTCGAGCCTGCCGAAGGTCGTTGTTCCAGCACCACACCGGCCGGATGATTGGCGTTGCGGATAGAATCGATGATTTCGAAGCGCAGGGCATTGTTCTTCAAACTGAGTGCGGCCTCTTCCAAATGTTGCAACGTGACGTCGGGAACACGCAGGGCTTTGTCGTGACGGGTATAGGCTTTCAGCCAGATATTCAGTGCGATAAATAGTATAACGATGGTCAAAACAAAGACCACCAACTGAAACATTGTCTTTTTAATTCCGGGTTTCATATTTTGATTATATGAGTAGCTTGCAAAGGTAACATTTTTCTTGAGTTGAAAGCAAAAAAAAAGTAAAGACGCGGGGCCTTTACTTTTAGAAGATGACGTTCGAACTCAATCGAACATAAAATTAACCTTTCAGACGTTCTTCGTCAGATACGGTCAATTTCTTTCTGCCGTGAGCACGACGGCTTGCCAATACGCGACGACCGTTAGCGGTAGCCATTCTGGCGCGAAAACCATGTTTGTTGGCTCTCTTTCTGTTCGAGGGTTGGAATGTTCTTTTCATAACGTTCTATATTACTTGTTTTTATTTCTAATTTTCGTCTTGTTTTTAGCGGACGCAAAAGTACTGAATATTTTTGAATTGACAAATGCTTGCTATAATTTTTTTAAAAATTTGCTGATGTGGAAGATTTGAGCGATATTTGCAGCCGCAAAAAATTAATATTCATTTAATTAGAAAAAATATTTTTATGGCTACTACCGCTGATTTTAAGAATGGTATGTGCATCGACTTGGACGGTGCGTATTATTTTATTGTTGAATTTTTGCACGTTAAGCCCGGTAAAGGTGCTGCTTTCGTTCGTACGAAACTGAAAAATGTGCAGACCGGCCGCGTGTTGGAAAAGACCTTCAACTCGGGTGTGAAAGTGGACGAAGTACGTATCGAACGTCGTCCTTATCAGTTCCTTTATCAGGACGATATGGGTTACAACTTTATGCATGCTGAAACCTACGAACAGATTGTTATTGCCAAGGATCTTATCAACGGTGTTGATTTCTTGAAAGATGGCGATATGTGCGAAGTGGTTACCCACGCTGAATCTGAAACCGTTCTTTATGCCGATGTTCCTACTCACGTAGTTTTGGAAATCACTTACACCGAACCTGGTTTGCGTGGTGATACGGCTACCAACACCTTGAAGCCTGCAACCGTTGAAACTGGTGCTACCGTTCGTGTTCCTTTGTTTATCGAAGTGGGCGAAAAGATCAAGGTAGATACCCGCGATGGTTCATACGTAGAACGCGTTCGCTAATCAATAGTTTTGCAAAGAAACGAAAAGCCTGTCGGCCTGTGCCGATGGGCTTTTTTCGTTGGTGAAGACTGGGGTTTTAGGTTGGTGGAAAGAGTGCGAGCCGGGCCCGACGGGCCCGGCTCGCATCGTCATCATCGTGTTTTTCAATCTGTTAAAAGTTAATAGTTGATTAGGTATTTTTTGTCAGAAGTTTCAATAAGTGCCAATCGCTCTTTGTTGCAGCAGAACAATCGAAGCTTGCCTTCTTCGGGATGAACGAAAATGCCCCAATAGCCCAAAGTGCCCCCGCTCCCATGACGACGTCGGCATTTGTTGAGGAAATGCTTATCCACTTGTTCCAGGCGGACAATGTCGTGCTTGTCAATCAGACTGCGGCCAATCAATCGTTTCAGTGCGATATAATCGTCGTCCACGATTAAGCCGACAGGCGTCATACTGAAGCAGAAGACGAGAACCGGGATCAAGATGAATATTCCGACGATGTCTTCGCGATGGTGTATCACCTCGATAATCAAAATGACAAGGCAGGTGAGTAAGATAAGGCAGAAAAAGCTATTGAGTATCCATGCTTTTTTGTCCCATCTGTAACGGCAGGAGTTGATGTCGGAAATCTTGAGTGAGGGTTGTTTATTCATCTTTCTTGTTCTTTTGTCTGCTTGCGCGACGCAAAGCATCTGCAATGATCCACTGGAGTTGTCCGTTGACGCTACGAAATTCGTCGGCGGCCCATTTCTCCAGGGCGTTCATGGTGTCGGTGTCGATGCGCAGGATGAAGCTTTTGGTGTCTTTTTTTTCGGCCATGACAACCGCTTTTTAGTTGTACAAAGTGCCGGTATTTACCACAGGCTGCGCTTGTTCGTCGGCGCAAAGCACCACCATCAGATTGCTCACCATGGCGGCTTTCTTGTCGTCGTCGAGCGTTACGATTTCTTCTTCAGAGAGTTTGTCGAGCGCCATCTTCACCATCGAAACAGCACCTTCCACAATCTTTTCGCGAGCCGAAATAACGGCCGAGGCCTGCTGACGACGCAACATCACGGCGGCGATTTCGGGTGCGTAAGCCAAATAATTGATGCGGGCTTCCACTACTTCGATGCCGGCCATGGCCAAGCGTTCGTTCAAAGTGTTTTCGAGGATTTCGTTGATTTCTTCGCCACCGCTACGCAAAGTTAGTTCGTTGGCGTCGCCTTCGTTGTTGTCGTAGTTGTAATGCGTAGCCACCTGACGCAGAGCGGCATCCGACTGAATCTTCACATAATTTTCAAAAGCTTTCATGATGGACGATACCGTGGTCGTGCCGGTGGCGGCGCTTGTGGCCATGGTCTGCGAGTCGATTTCGAACATCGATTTATAGGTGTCTTTCAGTTTCCAGGTGAGCACCAAACCAACCATAATCGGGTTGCCGGCTTTGTCGTTTACCTTGATGGGCTCTACGTCCAAATTGCGCGCACGCATCGACAGTTTCTTCTTGGCAAAGAAGGGGTTAACCCAATAAAAACCGGTTTTGGTGAAAGTGCCTTGGTATTTACCGAAAAATACCAGTACGCGAGCCTGGTTTGGTTCCAGTTCCATGTAGCCTATCATGCTGATAATCCAGAAGATACCGATCAGAACGATGATCGTTGCCGCCAATCCTATACCGATAATTCCCTTGCTTGCGGCCAGGGCCAATCCTACCACCAATGCAGGCATCACCACAATGTGTCCGAGCAGCATCCAAAATCCGCTCATGCTGAATCCTTGGAAATCCTTTTCCTGTTGAATCATTTCTTTCATAGTCTCTACAAATTAAAAGGTTGAATAAATAATAATTGATTTAGATTTGATTGATTGTATATATTGATTTTTTTGTTCGTTCGTGATGATTTTTTTGTTCGTTCGTAATGATATCAAAATGATATCGCAAAGATATTTCGTCTTTTTGAAACGCGCAAGATTTTTGCGAAATTTTTAAGTAAAGTCTATTTTGACAGAAAACAGAATGCGGCTCGGCAGAAGACAGGATGCGGCTCGGCATAAAAATCAAGCAAGCTCGTTTTTCTGCTCTCGCCTTTCACTATCTTTATAGAAGACAGGATGCGGCTCGGCATAAAAATCAAGCAAACTTGTTTTTCTGCTCTCGCCTTTACTATCTTTATAGAAGACAGGATGCGGCTCGGCATAAAAATCAAGCAAGCTTGTTTTTCTGCTCTCGCCTTTCACTATCTTTGCAAAAACTTCTGAAACACTGATATGGTATGATGACCCCGAAACAACAAACTTTGTATGCGCTGATGGAATGTGAGGGCTACAGCTACGGTTGTATGCAAATGGTAATGAGCTTGTTGGGCGCTTCGCGCGAGGCACTCGACGACATGATACTTTTCATCGGAGACGAGCATCCATCCGAACGCGAACTGATTGCAAAATTGGCCGAACTTTGCGAATGATTACGTTTTGCAGAATGATGGTAGCGCAAATATTCGCTGTCTATTTTTGAAGGTGATGAGATGAGTGAGAATTTAATTTGCTGAAAGATCAATTACCGAAGGCGGATTTGATAGATTGTCATAATTTAGATTAAGGGAGAGGCTGTGCTTAAATGAAAATTTGGCGCAGCTTCTTCCTTTGTTAATACATGTAAATTAAATGTAATGCTTATGGCAACAGTAAAAGTGAAATTTCGTCCATCAAAAGTGGAAGGCAAAAAAGGTGTGATTTATTATCAGATTATTCATCGTCGTAAAACGGTACATATTTCTACCAAATATCGAATCTACTCTCAAGATTGGGATGAAGAGACGTTGGCTATCTTTCCTCATTCCAGGGCATTTTCCGCTTTGCAACATCGTGTGGATGCAGAGTTTGATGGAAAGTGTATTAAAGAATTTTACCATATTTAAGATATTTTATCGTATATTGCGGACCAATTAGAGAGATTTATGATTCTGTAAGAAATAATGACTGACCAACAAATAATAGCGGCATTGGTGGAGCGAGATGAGAAAGTTACTCGGCAATTCTTTTTTAAGGATTGTCGTCCGCTTTTTGCTAGTATCATTCGTCATGTGTTTACGTACAAGGTGGATTACGATGAGTTTGTGAATGAATTCTATCTTTATTTGATGGAAAACGAAGCTCATCGTCTGCGTCAATTCCAGGGAAGAAGTTCTATCTATCAGTGGATGAAGGTGGTAGCTATTCGTTATTTTGTAGCTAAAAGGGATTCAATGATAGATATGGAACCTCGGGAACCTCTTTCCAATGAACCTGAAGCATCCTATGATAAATCGGGTGCCATATCAGCTGCTATCGATGTACGACGTTTGCTTGGCATGATGCCGAACAAGCGCCATGTGTATGTTTTGCAGCGATTGCTCTTGGACGATGCGGAACCTAAAGAAGTGGCAGAAGAGTTGCAAGTGACAGTAGATAATTTGTATAACATAAAGAAAAGGGCTATGGCTGCGCTGACACAAATGGTGCTTTTCGAAACTGGGAAATATGAAAAAGAAATCTGTAAATAAGATCTCGTCGGAGGTATTGGCGGCTTTTCTCGATGGAAACGCCACTGCACAAGAAAGCCTGGAGATAATGTGCGAAATCTCTGAAGATGCTTCATTGAGAGAGTTGCTGCATATTTCTCAATTGGTAGATGCGGAATTGGGTATCATGCCTCAAGTGGATTGTGAGCTTCTTCCCATGACGGCCATGGCTGCTACGTGCAGCGAAGAGAATCTCTGTAGTTTGGAATGCGAAAAATTTGTGCTAAGAAAGATGGGTATAGATTTCGACGAACAACAACTCTACGCTGAGGCGCTTCGCTGTGGATGGCAAAAAAAAGAAGGCACGGCTTTATACAATGTGGGACGCCATTTGGAAGCTAAAGGTCTTGTGGTGACTCGCCAATTTAAAGCGAGGATTGACGATATTGCAAATGCGCTCAAGAAAAATGAGAGCGTAATAGTTGCGCTTGATGGTGGAGAATTGTTGAATGCCGGATTGTCCGAAATCAGAGAAGACCTTATTGTAGGACAGATTCCCGACCATACGGTAGTTGTTACATCGTACGATGCTACCGCGCAAAAAATATGCGTATTCGATCCCAATTCTCCGGACGCGGAAGATACCTATCCTTTAGCTCAATTTCTGGATGCGTGGAGCGATTCTAAAAATTATTTGTTGCGTGTTGTTTCACCCGATACATGTGAATATATTCCACATCCTATCGATTTGTCTGATGTGGTTCTCACCGAAGATTTGATCGAATTGCGTGAAGCTATCGCCGAAAACGCTCACGAAGTTTGGGCGCAGAATCGTTATGCCGAAGGTTGGCGTTATGGTCCTCAAAGAGATGACGATAAATTGCTTCATCCAGATATGATGCCCTATTCCCAACTTCCCGAAGGCGAAAAGGACTACGACCGCGAAATGGCTATGAAGACCATAAAACTTTTGAAGAAGCTCGGGTATGATCTTGTGAAACGTAAAAATAACAAACAATAGATTTAAGTTGATTCAGAATATGATTAAACCTTCAGAATTTATTCATCCTGAGGACGCAGCAGCATTGCGTCAGTTGGAATCTATTCCGGGATTTCCGATGCTGGTGAAGAAAATTATGGCCATCGGACTTGAACAATTGCAGTATGGTATGAATATGGCGACGTCTATCAGGTTGTCGCCCACACAATTGCCAAAATTGTACAACCATCTCCCGCCCATTTGTGAAAAACTTGGTATAGAAGAACCGGAATTCTATCTTATGATGGATCCCAATCCAAATGCTTTTACTTTTGGTGATACCAAAATATTTATTGCTGTTACATCTGGCTTGGTGGAAATGATGAGCGACGAAGAATTAGACGCCGTCCTTGCCCACGAATGCGGTCATATCATGTGTCGTCACGTATTGTATCATAGTATAGCGCGATATATTTTGAGCGGTGTAGATGCTCTTGGTGTTTTGGGCACACTGACTACACCTATTAAATGGGCTGTCTTATATTGGTATCGCAAGAGTGAGCTTTCGTGCGATCGCTGTGCCAGTATAGTTGCTTCTCCCGAAGTGGTGGCATCCACAATGGCTCGTTTGGCTGGGGGACCGAAGTCGATTACTGCTCACCTTAATATGGAAGAGTGGGCCAAACAAGCCGATAAGTACGATGAAATTTACAACGATGGTTTGTGGAACAAGGCTTTACAAATCTATGTAATCATGGAACAATCCCATCCATTCAGCGCTGTGCGTGTACGCGAAATTCTGAAGTGGGGAAAGAGTGCTCAGTATCAACGTATCATGCAGGCTATGACCAAGGCCTTAGGTAGCAACGAATGTCCTAACTGTCATCGTTCAGTGTCATCTGATTGGGGATTCTGTAAATACTGTGGTCATAAACTGAAATAATAAGCTATAAACTATTTGAAAATGAAAGATTTATTCGACGAAAATGGATTGTTGAACATCGATATTCTGATGGAACAAACTCCGTCATGGAAGTCTATCATAGCAGATGAGTTGGTGACAGATGAGGAGTTGAAGGAGCAATCTGAAAGAGTGATGCGCTTGGCAGAAAAACTTCAAGCCGCTTGTAATCAGGAGCAAATAGATTTGGTGAAGGCGTTTTTGGCTGAACTTAACGTGCTGAACATGGCTTATCATTACAATAGTGTAAAACCAATGTAAAAGACATAGATATGGGAACTTTTAATACAAGTAAGATACTATATGTATCGCCTGCATATATTCCAGCCATGGCCGAACGTTTGTGTAGAGACTTTCAAGCTGATGGGTACGATGTGGCTTCTGATAATTTGATGAGCGGTGGCATTGAGGTTTCCATCTCAAAAGGTGGTGTATTCAAATTGGCTTTGGGTATGAAAACCGCGCTGAAAATATCGTTGACACCTCGCGAAGAATCGGTCGTATTCGATGCCAGTGTCGGGATTTTTGGTAAGCAAATTATACCTGCATTATTGGCTTGGTATGTGGCATGGCCCGTGCTCTTGACGCAAGTATGGGGTTTGATAACCCAATCGAAGTTGGACGACAAGGCACTTGCTATTGTTATGGATGTGGCTTCGTCTGGCGATATTTCCGTTGATGCCTCTACTTCTCCGATAGAGAAATCCGACACTACGGGTGAATATTGTTTCTGTACTCACTGTGGCCACAAAAATCTCATGACTGCAGATAAATGCTCCTCCTGTGGAAAAGACTTATAAACAATGATTAAAAGATGAATGAAGAGTTGTTTTTATTTATAAATAATAGAATAACATCTTTAGATATTGTTCTTAAACAATTTATTAAATTTTTTGATTAGTATATTTTCTTATACTAATTATCAAGTCTGTTGATATTTATATATGTATGGCCAGTCATAATGAAATAAGCGAGCGTAATTGGGAGTTGTTACTTGAGGCAATCAATAATAAACGGGTTGTCCCTATTATTGGTGACGATTTTTTCTATGTTATCGAAAATGAGCAAGAAATCAGTGTTAGAGAATTCTTAATTAAGAAACTTGCTTTAAGATTTAATGTAACAGATTCTTTTGTTGATTTTTCTTCTATCGCAGATGCGATAGAACTAGAAAATTTTATGAATCATAAAATACGTTTCATCAACTCCCAAACTGATATATATTATGAAATCAATCAGATTCTCCAAACTGAAAAAATCTACGTAAGGGAATCATTGCATCAATTAATTGAGCTAAATAAATTTCCACTTATTCTTACAACCTCATTTATTCCAGGTCTTGAAACTCTTTTATCTCAAAAGGGGCATGATTGTGTTTCACTATCATATGAGAAAGCTGCAGATTCAGACCTTACTCCTGCTGTAATGTGTGGAGATAAAACAATAATATACTACTTGTTTGGACGATGTGGAAAAATAAAAAGGTCATATATGGTAACAGAGGAAGATCTTCTTGAATATATACATTTATGGCATGATACAGATGCAAGACCCCCTATACTTACAAAGCAATTAGCCAATAAATTTCTAATGGTTTTAGGTTGTAACTATCCAAATTGGTTATTTAAATTTTTCTGGCATTCTATTAGAAATTTTTCTTTAATTCCTAATTCTAATCATGGTGATAGAATTATGGAAATTATGCAAGCTATTGTTTCTGTCGATCAGGTGAAGGATGATGTTGACTTAGAAAGATTTCTGTCCAGAATACACACTTCCATATACAAAAGCAGTAATACGTTCATTCAAGAACTCATATGGCACTGGGGTAATTATAAATCTAATATAGAAGAGATAAATCCTTTAGAAGAAAAAGAAGTATTCAACTCGAATGACGAATCAATAGATATATTTATTTCGTATGCAAGTGAAGATTTACCTATCGCCAATAGATTGGCTGATATGCTTAAGAATCTAGGCGCAAAAGTTTGGTTTGATAAACGTGAACTTGTTCTATCAGATAAATATGAAAGAGAAATTACTTCTGCTATAACAAAAGCCAAACGTTTTATGCCTGTACTTTCTAAAACAACGCTGATAGAGGAGCCTCGCTTTTTTAGAAAGGAGTGGGCAATCGCGCATCGTGTACTTGAGGACAGATTTGGATTACCATTTTTTGCTCCAATTACAATTGATGAATGTAACCCTAATGATGAACGTATTCCGAAGACCTATCGAGATTGCCATATAATATCATTCCAAAGTGAAGACATTGAGTTGAAGTTGAAAAAGTTTATTAGATCAATTCGCTAAAAAGATGCTGTTAAAAGAGAACAATCCCTGGTTAGGCTTAGAGTCATATTCAATCAATGATGCCTATAGATTTTATGGACGTGACAATGATATTGAGATTGTTAGTAATGCTATCTATGATAATTTTATTACTACAATTTACGGTATATCGGGAGCAGGTAAAACATCTCTTCTTAATGCAGGTTTAACTCCTGCTTTAATTGAAAATAATTATCTGCCTATTAGGATACGCCTCAATCACAGTTCAGATAAGTCGTATAGCATGCAAGTTATTGATGCTATAACCGCTGCCGTAGATTCTGTTAATGGAGAAGTAGAATATGATGGTACTATTTCTCTTGAACAGATTTGCGAAAATGAGAAACTTTGTTTTTTTTTGCATACTAGAGGTTTTTGGACAAAAGACAACTATTCCATCAGACCCGTAATCTTTATTGACCAATTTGAAGAGTTGTTTACACAGAACGATGATACATATAAGATATCTTCTTTCTTTGAAATGATAAATGCCATTCAATATGATACACCCCCTACTCAAACAAAGGAGCTGCTGGAAAACAGTTCGGGATATTTTGAGCTTAAATGCAATACTAGCAGAATAGTCTTTATCATAAGGGAAGATTTTCTTGCTCGTTTAGAAGATTATTCATACGGTATAGCAGTTTTAAGAAGAAATAGGATTGGTATAAAGCAAATGAATGGTCATCAGGCTTTAGAAGTTATTCTTAAACCCAGTCAAGGTCTCATTACACGAGAAGGCGCACTGAAGATTCTAAGCAAAGTTTCAGGTAAGGACGTAATTGATTCAGATCGTTCATTAGGTAGGATTTCAATAGACACCTCAATTCTTTCGCTTTTTTGCTCTGAATTGTATCAAAGAGCTGTCGAAGAAAAAAGCGATATTATTACCACGAAGATTATTGAGGAATTTGGCAGTAATATTATTGCTCACTTTTACTCAAAGAGTATGGCTCCAGTACCTCCTACTTTAGTAACATATTTAGAGAAACATCTATTAACATCTAATGGCTATAGAAATTCTATCGCACTTGAAGATGTTGAGATACCCAAACTTACAAAAGAAGCACTTGCAAGTAATCTCACCCACCTCACAGAAAAACGTATTATAAGAATTGAAGAGACGAATGGAGTTGCACGTGTGGAATTTACTCATGATGTTTTATGCATGGTTGCTAAGCAACATAGAGATAATAAGAAACAGAAGCAACTTAAGACGAAAGAACGAGCGGCCTCAATATTGCGATGTTTAGATTTTTCATTTATTCTATTGCTATGCTATATTTTCTTCTCTTCAGGTTCTGGGTGGTGGGGATATTATACAATTTCTTCACTTTTAAATCCAACCTCTATTGCAATAGGTTTTTTATTTGTATATACATTTTACGATAAATATAATAAACAAAACTGTCATTGGAAATTAATATCTTCTATATTTCTATCGCTTTTATTGGTTCCGCAAGATGTTTGGTTTAATTTTAATGATAGTGCTCTAAGACCAATTAATATTGCTACATTGATACTATGCTGTGCTTCAATTGTTATTAGTACATTTTCCTTTAACCCGTCCAAGCGTACGCAAAAAGGATTCTATTATCTTTTGCTAGCCACAAATTTCATGATGTTATTATTAAAATACCACATCTTTATAATTGGCTTATTAGCATTATTTTCATTCTTAATACTACTTCCATATAGATTCACTTGTGAGAAAAAATCACGTATTTTATCAATAATAGCAACGGTATTACTATTGATATTGTATTTGGGATATGGTAGTGACTTAGGTTTATTTATTGCCATGTATCCACTTACAACCTTCTTCATAAAATTAAAAGATGGAAATTTATCATTAAAATCAGCACTTATATCTTGCCTAAAATTTGAAGTATATAATAAAAACAAAAGTCTTAGAGTGATACTTCTCATTGTTGGTATACTTTCTACATTTTCATATTGTTGGGCATATGGCAATTCATTAGCAGATAAAGAAATCATAGGGAGAATAATATCAGTTGTATTGATGTTTATTCTATTATTTAAATTTTGTCGTGAAATATCTACTAGTTTTAGAGAAATAACAGATCGCCATGATTGTTTGATACATAAAGGGGCATTAGGAATTTTGATTATTTCAACATGTATATTTTTATGCCAATATATACCATATGGAACCATCTTCATTTTATTTATTTGGTTTATCATTTTGACTTCACTAATCGTTTTCGGGTCAAAATTAAGGATTGAAAATAAATGTCTATTTACTGCAATCATTATAGTTGTTATATCTTTAATTATTGCGCCATTGAATAGTATCGGATACAACATTTTCTCAAATATCAAATATGGTAAAACTCCTCAAAATATAATCCATGCCAATAGAGAATTTATCGTCATTAGAGATTTTCAAGGCAATTATGGTGTACGTGATAGATATAATATCATCGTACCTGTTAATTATTCCGAGATTCTGAGTGTTGAATTTTATAATATAGATGATAATATAATAATTAGTAGAGGTTTAAGCTCATATAATTTAAATAACAATGTTAACGACAAATGGTTATATGTTTTTCCAACGTGGGTGCGTAGAATATTTATCAATGGGCTTAACATAAGTAGTAAACAAAATGATATTGACAAAACACCCAATATTAGATTTTTATTAAAAAATAAAGACGGGGGTAATATAACATGGGAATGCAATCAACATCTAAATATTCCAAATGTATGTACTTCTGTAATTAATCTATCATCGGAATCTTTATTTGTTGAAAATATATCAGGGGCATTAGATTACTTCAAATCATTAGCAGAAGTAAAAGAGAATAATCCGATAATAGCAAAAAAAGTTATATTAAATTGTTTTAAGAAATATCTTTCTCAAGAATATCAATTTGATTCTTTGCAAGAACTAGATGAGTTGTTAGAATCACAGAGTACTCTAACTCATAATACTGCAAATAATTTAAGATTGGCAATGAATAGGTCATATCAACTTTTACCATTTGTTGATGATACATCATTTGTTAAACTAACGTTGGATACATTGTGTCAATACACAAGACCGCAGAGCAATAAGTCATATGATATTTGGGAACATTATAATAATATTTCTAGGTATTATTTATATGGAAAAATGTTTGATAAGGCAGAAGAATACGCAATAAAAGCTATTAAAACGGACTCGTTGTTAAAGCTCCCATATTTAAATATTATCGAGGCACACATAGCTAGAGGGAGGTATAGTGAAGCTGAGTTTTTATTTAACGAGTATAAAGATGATATGTTTTATCAAGGGAAAATATAGAATGCAATTACAGAAGATGAGGAAAGAATTATATATGAGAACAACGATAGTGTTTCAATTCTATTAAGATACAATAGTCTTACAAATTCCTTAACTAGAGACATACCCATATTTGAGTCTTGCGGTTTGATAAATACGATTAATGCACCAGAATACATGGAACTCAAAAGAAAACTTTTACATAGGAAATGTGCCATATATGATTCTGCAGAAGACAGAGGAGAGTATTATTTATGCAGGAAGTATGAAACATATATTGACGCAGAAGGAGAATTTTATAGAAATGCATATTATGGAGATGACGCTAAAGTTGACAATATTGTTACGTACCAATTTTATATGAAAGATAATATACAAATTTCTCCAGCGTTTAGGCATTATTCAGAAAGTAAAGATGAGGATATTCTGCTCGTAATAGATGAAAAAGATCACAAGAGAAAGTATATTGATAGATCCTCTGGTACTCCAATGATGATTCCTGGAGAATATGACCATGCTTGGCGTTTTTCTGAAGGAAAAGCAGCTGTTTGCGTTAACGGTAAATTAGGCTTTATTGATAAACATGGTAAATATATTATAGAACCCTTATTTGCATATTCAAGTAATCCAAAATATGGATTAGATCAATACAACCGTCAATTGGAACAGTTTGTAGATTTCACCTTTAACGAAGGATTGTGTCCTATGAGAGGTTTAAATGGTAAACATGGGTTAATTGAAGAGTCAGGGAATTGGGTATTAGAACCTAAATATGAATGCATTGAATATCTAATAGAAACACATAATTGGTTGCTAATTAATATACAAAAAACAGAGAAAGAAATCATTATAAGTTATAGTATAGCAGACAGCAATGGTAAAGTTATTGTAATACCTAAGAAAGAGATGTTCATACTTAACTCTGAAGACATAGTGATGAGAAACAGAATTGAAACGACATCTTTTACCGATTTGCGGTTGACGAACATCTACTTATTGAATGAAGAGCATTTAGACAATGATAGTGTCTCCAAGATAATAGTAAAATATGATAACATGTGGAATAGAATTGAAGAAACATATTTTGATGAGGACGGAAAGCTGTGTAGGAATAACGATGGCTATGCAAAAGTGACACTCAAATACGATGAGAAAGGATACATTAATGAAGTAGTATATTTTGACGAAAAAGGAATGCCGTGCAAGAACAAGGATGTTGGCTATGCCAAAAAGATAATCAAATGC
>JAFODP010000021.1 GCA_017380635.1 Bacteroidales bacterium
ACCTGCTCACATTTGCGCTGCGAACGAGTCCACTCCATATTAAACTCCACATTTTTGCCCGTGATGGCAAGAATCTTCTCCTCGATTTTCTGCACCTGCGCTCGCAAGTGGGTATATTCTTTGTTTTTCATAATAAGTGGGATGTAATTTTCGGCAAAACTACACCACCAAACTGCCAAAATATGACAGATTAGAATTTCAAAGACAAAAAGAGCAGAATATTGAATTTTATTTAAGCCGTACCAAGTAATACCAATTGACCTTAATTTAGACCACATAGGAGGCTACACGGGAAGAGTAAGATTGGAGTTTAAGCGGTTTTTGTAAACAATTCGTTTCACAACACAACCACCTAATATATTGAATATAAATACATTCGGCAGCGAATTGATTTTCACTGCCGAATAAAGACTATCCCGAAAGGCATCAGCTCTTTCATTATAATCATGTGCAACTTCAAGCGCCGGCGCGGCAGATCGCGTGCTAAGCAAACTTGGAGAGTGCGTGACTTCAAGAACGGAGAGTGCGTGAGATGCCGCGGCGGCCAGTTCGAGCCCGAAGGGAGTGTACTAAAGTACATGACCGAGGACGAGAACGCAGTCGGCGCGGCAGATCGTGCGCTATACATCGTTGCAGCTTCAAGTGCAGATAGTGCGTGAGATAGCGTAGCGACAAACTTGAACCCGAAGGGAGTTTGCTTTCGCAAATGACCGAGGGTGAAAGTGCAGTCGCTGCGCTAGATCGTGTGCTAAGCAAACTTGGAGAGTGCGTGACTTCAAGAACGCAGCCGGCGCGGCAGATCGTGCGCTATACATCGTTGCAGTTTCAAGTGCAGATAGTGCGTGAGATAGCGTAGCGACAAACTTGAGCCCGAAGGGAGTTTGCTTTCGCAAATGACCGAGGGTGAAAGTGCAGTCGCTGCGCTAGATTACGTACTAGATGCTCTTGAAGAAGTCGTTGCCCTTGTCGTCGACCAGAATAAAAGCCGGGAAGTCAACCACATCAATCTTCCAGATAGCTTCCATGCCAAGTTCGGGATATTCGACACATTCGATGCTCTTGATGTTGTTTTGAGCAAGGATGGCAGCAGGACCACCGATAGAACCGAGGTAGAAACCACCATGTTTGTGGCAAGCATCGGTAACACATTGAGCACGATTACCTTTAGCAAGCATGATAAGGCTACCGCCATTAGATTGGAAAAGATCTACGTAAGAGTCCATACGACCGGCGGTGGTGGGGCCCATAGAGCCACAAGCCATACCGGCAGGAGTCTTGGCAGGACCGGCGTAATAGATAGGATGATCTTTGATGTATTGAGGCAAACCTTCGCCACGGTCGATGCGTTCTTTCAGCTTGGCGTGCGCGATATCGCGACCTACGATAATAGTACCATTCAGAGAAAGACGCGTACCGATAGGATATTTAGAAAGTTCTTGACAAACATCTTTCATAGGACGATTCAAATCGATGGTGACAACATCGCCTTCGCCGGCATTGCGAAGTTCTTCGGGAATAAGTTCGTAAGGCTTA
This sequence comes from Bacteroidales bacterium, assembly GCA_017380635.1. Lineage (GTDB taxonomy): Bacteria > Bacteroidota > Bacteroidia > Bacteroidales > UBA1402 > UBA1757. The sequence continues at coordinate 1,534 of JAFODP010000021.1, forward strand.
TCGTCCATCTTTTCAATCCAGATACCATCTTTGTTGATCTTACATTTGATGTTGCGGTCGGCAGAGCAAGAAACGCCCAAACCAACAGGACAGCTGGCACCATGACGAGGCAAACGGATAATGCGCACATCGTGAGCAAGATACTTACCGCCAAACTGTGCACCCAAACCAATTTTGTAAGCTTCTTCCAACACCTGCTTTTCAAGTTCAACATCGCGGAAAGCACGACCGGTTTCGTCGCCGGTAGTAGGCAGATTGTCGTAATAATGAGTAGAAGCAAGCTTCACGGTAAGCAAGTTCTTTTCGGCAGAAGTACCTCCGATAACGAAAGCAATGTGATAAGGAGGACAAGCCGCCGTACCCAAAGATTTCATTTTTTCCACCATGAAAGGAACGAGCTTTTCAGGATTCAAAAGAGCCTTGGTTTCCTGGTAAAGATAAGATTTATTGGCAGAACCACCACCCTTGGTAACGCAGAGGAAATGATATTCCATACCTTCGGTAGCTTCGATATCGATTTGCGCGGGAAGGTTGCATTTGGTATTCACTTCTTCGTACATAGAAAGCGGGGCATTCTGGCTATAACGCAGATTTTCTTCGGTATAAGTCTTGAAAACACCCAAAGAAAGCGCTTCTTCGTCGCAATAGCCGGTCCACACTTGCTGACCCTTTTCACCGTGGATGATAGCCGTACCGGTATCCTGACACAAAGGCAATTTACCCTTGGCAGCCACTTCGGCATTACGCAGGAAAGTCAGTGCCACATATTTGTCGTTTTCACTGGCCTGAGGATCATGCAAAATCTTGGCAACCTGTTCGTTATGACTACGACGCAAGAGGAAAGAAACATCGCGGAAAGCCGCATTTGCCATAGCCGTCAAACCTTCTTTTTCAATTTTCAAAATAGGATGACCTTCGAATTCACTCACCGACACATAGTCTTTCGTCAGCAAATAATATTCGGTTTCATCTTTGCCCGTCTGAAACATGGGGGCGTACTTAAATTCTACCATTTTTTGTATTATTTATATTGTTGATAATCAATTACATTAAATCAAGCAAAAATAGCAAATATCTCTGAGAAAACCATCAAAGGATTATCTTCCGGAGAGAGTTAGGCCCGACATATCGAAATCGCCAGAGCCGCTCAGGGAAATATTAACGAGGGCTCTTGCTGTACCTCTAAGCTTGACATCGCCACTTCCCGAAATTTGAACAGAAATGTTGCCAGAGTCCTTGCAACCAAGGTAACAATCACCACTGCCTGTGGTCTTTATGGCTATACTTTCTGCTGTTATCTCTTTACCCTCTATGTCTCCACTACCGCTAGATTTGAATTCGGCAGACTCAACTAGCATCCGGTCTATCTTAGCATCTCCGCTTCCTGTCAAACTGATTGTAGCCGACGATGCAGTCAGGTCAGCAATTTCTGCATCGCCACTGCCGCTCGACTCGATCGTAAAGCTATTATCAATGGTCAAGGCCTTATCGATGTAGAGGTCGCCCGAACCGCTAAGTTTCACCCCGCTAATTGATGGGGAACAAACCCTAAGGTAGGTGTCAATTTTAGTATAAAAAGCGCGTCTGCAATCCACAATAAGTTCACCATTTTTCACCTCGATTCTGTAATACTTACTGAGATTCTCATCGCATGTAAGCGTGACACTTATGTCGTCGGAGGTCTGTGTATAATATACATCCACGAAACTTGGAATCGAAATCCTATCGAAATCTCCGACCTCAATTTCTTGACTCACAGACACACCGTTTCCCAACTCTCCAAATAAGCCTAGTTCACAAGACGAGAGCATCAGAACCATCAATAAAAGCGTTGCAATTCTTTTAAACATAAGATATTGATTTTTAAGCGATTATTATTGTTATTCGTTGTCTGTCAATTCGTCGTATTTCTGGAAAAGAAAATCGTTGTACGGGAAACGCGTGATATGGATTTCCTTCACTTTTTCGTAAACCAATTCCTTGAAAGTCTCCATATTAGAGCGTTCTGTGGCCGAAATGAAAATACAATTATCCTGGTTCATTTTAGACATCCAGGTATTCTTCAAATCTTCCAGGGAAAGATTTTCGCGCTTGATAGGACTCAGGTCGTCTTCGTCTTTCTTGACGTAAGTAAAAGCATCAATTTTATTGAAAACCAATATGATAGGTTTGTCGTTAGCCTTTATTTCCTCCAAAGTTCGGTTCACCACTTCGATTTGTTCCTCGAAAGTGGGATGCGAAATATCCACCACATGCAGCAGCAAATCGGCTTCGCGCACTTCGTCGAGGGTAGATTTGAAAGATTCCACCAAGTCGTGCGGCAATTTACGGATAAAGCCGACGGTGTCACTCAAAAGGAAAGGCAGATTGTCGATGATCACTTTGCGCACCGTGGTATCGAGCGTGGCAAAAAGCTTGTTTTCGGCAAAAACTTCCGACTTGCTCAGCGCATTCATCAGCGTCGATTTGCCCACGTTAGTGTAACCAACAAGCGCCACACGCACCATTTTTCCACGATTGCTGCGCTGCACGGTTTTCTGCTTGTCGATGCGTTGCAATTCGCGTTTCAGCTGCGCAATCTTATCCAACACAATACGACGGTCGCTTTCAATCTGGGTTTCACCGGGACCACGCAAGTTTACGCCTCCCCCGCCTCGCTGACGTTCCAAGTGCGTCCAAAGACGCGTCAATCGTGGCAAGAAGTATTGATATTGAGCCAATTCCACCTGAATTTTTGCGTGCGCTGTTTGTGCTCTATCGGCGAAAATATTCAAAATCAAACTAGTACGATCCAGAATCTTCACTTTCAAAACATCATCCAGATTCTTGAGTTGCTTGGCGGTAAGATCGTCGTCGAAAATCACCAAGGAAATATCGTTATCTTCGATATAATCTCTGATTTCCTGCAATTTACCCGTTCCAACTATGGTACGAGGATTGGGAGAATCCAGACGTTGCACGAAACGTTTCACGGGCACAGCGCCGGCCGTCTCGGCCAAAAAAGCCAATTCGTCGAGATATTCCCGACATTTCTGCTCATCCTGCTGCGGCGTAATCAGGCCCACCAGAATGGTTTTTTCAATTTGTTCTTCTATCGTGTTATACATTCTCTTTCAGTTAGTTAATCTTCACTTTCGCGGGCGTACTTGTCTTCGCGGGCGTACTTGTTTTTCTTCACTTTCTTCTCGCGTTTTTCTTCCTTGCCAAAATCTTCTTCCGAAGCGTCTTGGCCAAACCTATCTTCCTTGTCCGATTTATCGTCTTTGCCCGCTACGCAGATAACGAATTCGCCACGAGGCTGATTTTCTGTGAAATAGGCTTCCAATTCTCGCAAACTGCCACGTTGCGTTTCTTCAAATTTTTTGGAAATTTCTCGCGTCACCGAAGCCTGACGTTCCGAGCCACAAACTTCCGCCAACTGCTGCAAAGTCTTCACGATGCGGAAAGGCGATTCGTACAAAATAAAGGTAACGGGAAGTTCGGCTAATTCTTTCAAACGCGTCTGACGACCTTTTTTCTGCGGCAAAAAGCCTTCGAAAAAGAAACGATCGTTGGGCAAAGCCGACACCACCACGGCGGGAATCAGCGCTGTCGGGCCCGGCAAACATTCCACTTCGATGCCCATTTGCACACATTTACGCAACAAAAGAAAGCCCGGATCGGAAATGCCCGGCGTACCCGCATCGGTAATGAGCGCGATGTTCTCTCCGGCCAAAATGCGTTGTGCGAAAGCGTCTATCGTCTTGTGTTCGTTAAACTTATGATACGACATCATGGGCGTATGAATGTCGAAATGATGCAGCAGATGCGAACTGGTGCGCGTATCTTCGGCCAAAATCAGATCAGCTTCTTTAAGCAGACGTATGGCACGCATGGTCATATCTTCCATGTTGCCCACCGGCGTTGGAACTAAGGATAATTTTGCCATCGATTATTGGTTGAAATGTTGCTCAATCATTGCATAAAACTCTTGTACCACAGGGAGTTCCTCGTCCCACTGATAGCTGCTGAGATAATCTTCGGCCTCGGCCCAAGTTTCCATACTGTCGAGTGCGGCCAACAATTGCGACAAAGCTTCGCGATTGTTGTTGAAAAGTTCGCGCTGATAACGGAAACGGTCGTTCAAACTGAGTGCACGCGAAAAATCGGCATAACGCTGAGCGGCCAAAGTATTCTGCAATCGCTTCTGTGCCAACTGTTTTTCGTAACGCTCGGCCAATGAATCGGGACGTTCTTGCGCCAAACTCTCGGCCAAAGTTTCCGGCATAGTATCTTCCGCAAATTCTAGTTTCGAGCCTTCCGCAAATTCTTGGCCTTGCATAACGATTGATTCTGATTCGATTTCAGGATCTGGTTCTGGTTCAGTTTCGGCTTCGGCTTCGGTTTCGGCTTCAAGTTCCGCTTCTAGTTCGTCATTGAATTCTAGTTCGGGTTCCGATTCCGGCTCGTCGAGAGCGGCTTCTGGTTCGGGTTTGATTTCGGTTTTGATTTCGGCTTCTGCTTCGTCGAGAGCGGCTTCGACTGACATTTCTGTTTCAGTCGCTTCTTCCACATAGACTTCGGTTTCGATTGCTTCGGTGGAATCAATTTCATCAAACTCAAAATCGGATTCTTCTGCGTTGAGATCATTTTCGTCTTCCAAGCCCTTCTCGAAAAAAATTGGAGTCTCCAGTTTATCTTCTTCGGCAAAAGTCTCGTCTGCAAGCGTTTCCGCTGAAACTGCAGCCATCAAAACTGCAGAATATTCTGTTTGTATTTCTGCTTCGCAAACGGTATCGGAAGCCGCATTCCCTGCCATGATCGCCATCTCACAAAGCGAAGTCAATTCGTTCATTTCCAAACGAATCGCTTCCATCTCTTGCGACAGGCACTGCATTCTTTCCTGCAAACGGGCAATATGTTGCAACAATTTTTCCATACTATTCATAAAACTTACAAAAGTAGTGAAAGGCGAGCGAAGATAAAACAAGTTCGCTTGATTTTTTATCCTGAGTTGAAGGCCGCTTGAAAGCTTGCTTTCAAAGCGACCGAAAACGAAGGATAAAGAAAAGAAAACAAGCCCAGGCTTGTTTTCTTTTCCGAGCCGCATCCTACTTTGCGAGCCGCGAAGGAAGCCTTGGCTGACTGAGCTGCGAGAAAAGTAATGCGGAGCGGAAATCTTTGCGAGCCGACGAAGGAAAGCGAAGCGATTCTGAGCAAGCGCGAAAAGTAGCAAGGCTCGAAAATCTTTAAAAGACGAAGGAGGCAGAGACAAGCACATTTTTACTTACCTTTGCGACGCAGTATTTGCGTTAAACTATTCAGACATTTTCACTATGAGTTACACTTACCAATATCCTCACGCGGCTCTCACTTGCGACAGCCTGATTTTCGGTCGCGAAAATAGCAAATCACGCGAAGACAACAATTTATTTGTCTTACTGATACAACGTGCCAATGAACCATACCAAGGTTGTTGGGCGCTGCCGGGCGGATTCATGGAAATGGACGAAACCCTGGAAGAATGCGCGGCTCGCGAACTGATGGAAGAAACCCAATTGAGCGGCATCGAACTGCATCAACTGCGAGCGTACAGCACGGTAAATCGCGACCCGCGCGAACGCGTGGTGACCGTCACATTCTGGGGCGTGGTGGACAAATCGGCCTATACAGCAGTGGCAGGCGACGATGCTGCCCAAGCAAAATGGTTCAACATCGAAGCACTGCCACCCTTAGCTTTCGATCATGCGCAAATGATTGCCGATGGTCTGGAAGCGCTGAAAGAACTATATTGAGATATAAAATCTGTCTTATTCAGCTTCTTTTATCACTGAAAAGTTTTTCCAAACACTTTTGCTCTCATACTCCGCTTTTGTGCCAACAGGCACTATCAGTTCGCATTTATCCAAAAAGCAACCATCAAAAGCATGGCTATTTGCACTAATACCACTTGCTCCAAGAACAACGGTTCTTAAAGAAAGGCAACTATGAAAGGAATTCTCAGCTAAAGTAGCATCCATTGCATTTATTTCAAGAATACTAAGCAACTTACATGAATTAAAAGCATATTTACCTATTTCAGTAAGCGTTGATGGCAGTGTCACATTTACAAGCGAAGAACAGCCTTCAAAAGCATTCTGTCCAAGGCTGGTAATCCCTTCAGGCAAATTAATATTTTCAATAGATGTACATTTCTTAAAAGCACTGGAAGCAATTGTTGTCAAAGAGTCTGGCCAATTGATGGTTTTAAGTGAAGAACAATTATAGAAAACATCATGATCAATCTCCAAAATACATTTGGGCATTATTACCTCGACAAGAGCACTACATCCTTGAAACATAGAGTACGGGATATACTCTGCTTTAGGAAGATCCTTTAGATTGGCTTTAACAAGAGAGGTACATTCATAAAAAATCTTACTACCACATTTTTTCAAATTTAAAGAAGAAGGAAGATTTATTTCAATCAGAGATTCACAACCATAAAAAGATGATCCGCCTATTTTAACGATACCGTCGGGTAGGTCTATCTGTGTCAGAGAAGAACAGTATTGAAAAACGGACTCTCCTAAGGTATTAATGCTCTCTGGCAAGGTTATAGTCTTTAGCGAATAGTTGCTTTTAAAAGCACCAGAAAGCACCGACGTCAAATCATCATCAAAAAGGATAACACCTTTACCATTCACATAGGTATTACTGATAATATTAGCGCCAAATGCCAAGGTATTGTTCGGCTCGACAATATTGCCATCGGTGCTGGTGTACCAAATTTCGTTGTTGCCCATCACATCCGATTGTTGATATATAACAAAACTTGCCAAGTTTGTCATATCACCAGTGCCAACAACTTGAATTACAGCAGATCTATCTTGAGCAGTTGCATTTGCATCAATTTCTAACATAAGTGTTTCGCTATGCATAGCAGCTCTTGTTCGACTGTTGGTTTGGCGAATCCAACTTTGTGCAGTTTGAGGAATCTGAACTTCGTAAGTTGGCAAATTGGTGGAAAGTTCTACCGAAAGTATGGTATCGCCCGGCGCAACAGTATATAAATCGTTGGCTATTGTCACCGCACCTTGGTCGAAGAGCAGGTTTCGCATAATGGTTTGGCCGCCTTTGTTTACGAATACCAGTACTTTACCCTTTCCGCCGCTGTCGGGAGTGGTCACTTTAATATTGCCTTTGTCGTAGGCAGACATTTCTACTTCGGCTTCCCATAGGCCGTTGGCCAAGGCTTCCACCACGGTGTTTTCGTCGGCATTGCTCAGCGTGAAAGCAACGTTCACCACCTCGCCGGGCACATAACTTGGATTAGCTTCGTCGAAAGTAATGCCGGGTATTTTCTTGAGTTCTTCCATTTCTTTTTCCAAAGCAGCCACGCGATCGGCTAGGGCTTGCAGTTGGGCGTTGATGGCGGCCACTTCGTCGTCGATGCGTTTGTTCAGGCTTTCTACCTGGGCAGCAATTTCTTTGGTAATTTTTCCGTCGTGTTCTTCGATGGCCTGCTTAATGGCGCTTTGATAAGCCGTCGTCAAGTCGATGCGGGTTTGAGCCAGAGAATCTTGCATTTGCGTCAGTTGTTGGCGAAGCTCGGCGTTTTCTTGCGTCATCGTATCGAGCACGGCGGCAATCTTGGCATCGGTCTGTGCAATGGTGTAATAGCCAGAGAGTTGTTCGTTTACCCAAGATTTAACGGACGTAACAGCATCGGCAATGCTTTGTTCCAAGGCTTGCTTTTGTTCGGCCAAGGCCTGGGTCAAATCGAGCAATTTACCATCAACGGTTTGTAAATGAGCTTCAAGGCCGGCAATGGCAGCACAAGTAGCTTCGTATTGTTTCAAGGTAGAGAAAGTCTGTTGTACCCAATCGTGCTCGGCTTTCTGTTGGGCTTCCACCTGTGCGATGTAGTCGTTCAGCTCGGTCAAGCGGACATTCAAGAGAGAATCTTGGCTATTAAGTGCCTGTATTTCAGCATTAACCAAGGTAAACTCCTTCATCGTCATTTCATAAACTTCATCGATGCGATTGTCCAATTGTTGGTCGCTATTTTGCAGCTCTTGCGTCAAACTGTCGCTCTTGGCTTCCAAAGCATCAATGTATTTATCCAAAGCAACATCAGCGGCTTGCAGGGCTTCGATAGAGTTTTGAGCCGCAGCGATTTGGGTTTCGATAGAAGCCACGCGATTCGATTCCATAGCATCCAAACGACTCAGGATATCGCTATCGTCGTAACAAGAAAAAGTAAAAAATGCCAGCATGAGCAGGCAAAGCAGTTGTAGTTTTTTCATACCAATTGTTTTAATTTGTTTATATGTTTTCATTTGGATGCAAGTTTATTCAATAAGGCAGAATCGGCCTTGGTCCATTTTGGTCCAAGTTTGACGAAAGTGTGTTTTCATGGGCATGATTACAAAAAAACAGTATCTTTGCAAGCATTATGGAAACGGCAATAGAAGCACTGAAAACAAAAATTGAGAAAACATTAGGCAGAGAAATGAAGACGCCACGCGATTTCGATTTCCTGTCGGCTCGCATTTATGGATTCACCAAAGTGCACATCAGCACGACCACATTGAAACGTTTGTGGGGATATCTGCAAAAAGAACAAAACCACAAGCCCCAACTTTTCACGCTCGATACCTTAGCAAAAACAGCGGGCTACATCGATTGGAAGGCCTTCAAGCACAACCTCAACGAAGAAGGCAACAGCGATTTTATCAACAACGAAAGCCTCAAAGTGTCTGCCCTGATGCCAGGCGATCGTATCCGCCTTTTATGGCAACCCAACCGAGCCGTTACCATTCGCTTCGAAGGTATGGATTTGTTCAGCGTGGAGGAATCCATCAACAGCAAACTGAGCCCGGGCGACATTTTCCATGTCAATTATATCGTCAACGGAAAACCCCTGATGCTCTACTGCTTGGTACACGAAGGCGGAGCGCCCTGCAACTACATTTGCGGAAGCAAAGGCGGCGTCACCTTCAACATTCTTTAGGCTTCAATCGATAGATATCATGACGCAATCTTCAGATTTTATTAACATCGACACAAACGGAGAATTGTTCGAGAGCATCTTGCCCTTGGATGTAGCCGGCAGCACCTCGCAAGCCTATATGGTAAACCGGGGTGGCGAGCAATTCTTTATGAAACAACTGCGTGCGGAATACCTTGATGACCCGCGTTTCAGACTTATTTTCGAGAAAGAGTTTAAGGAAGGCATACAGATAGAGCATCCTAACATCGTGCGTTACAAGGAATGGGGCGAAAACAGCCAAGGTCCGTACATCTTGATGGAATATGTGTCGGGCGAAACACTTCAGGAAAAACTGAGCAAAGATCCGGCTTATTTCCGCGATGAAAAACATTTGGAGAAATTTCTCTTGCAGTTGCTCGACGCCTTGCATTGTCTGCACGAACATCACATTGTCTATTGCGACCTGAAACCCTCGAACATCATGCTCACGCGCATCAACGATGACGTAAAAATAGTGGATTTAGGTTTCTGCGACACCGACCATTATAGTTTCAGTGCCGGCATGACGGAGTATTATGCTGCACCCGAACAGCAAAAGAAAAACAGCGAACAACTTGATATCCGTACCGATATTTATGCCTTGGGAAAATTGATGGCCCACATCGAGAAGATGCGTGGTAAACGCCTGTCGCCCAAATATCAGCGCATCATGAAACGTTGTTTGGAGAAAAACATGGACAAACGTTTCGAAAGCACGCAAGAACTGACAAAGGCTCTGAAAAAGAAGCCCGCTGTCACATTATCGGCTTGTCTGGGATGCCTACTGGTGTTGCTGGCGGCATTTTTCATCTGGCAACCCTACGACAGGGACAAAAAGAATCTTCGCTATGTGAAGAATTTCCTGACAAAAGACAAGACGGTAGAAGGCATTCACTACAAAATCGTTTCCGAAGACAGCGCCACTTGCATGGTATTGGGCCGTAGTCTGTTCAACTTCAAAAAAGACACAGTCACAAAACGCATCAATCTGTATATCAGAGAGAATATCAAGATAAAAGACAAGTTTTATCGATGCGTGTCCATTGCCGACAAAGCTTTTTACGAAAGCAACGTCACCAGCGTTCACCTGCCGGCATCACTGCGTGAAATTGGTGAGCAGGCCTTTTATGGTAACCCCTTGTTGAGCAATATCCATATTCCGGAGGGCGTCAGCAGAATCGGAGCGAAAAGTTTTTACAAATCGGGCATAGAAAGCATCAAAGTTTCCAGCCACGTAAAGAAAATAGAGCATGGAGTTTTTGCCATCTGCAAAAACCTGAAAAACGTGCAATTACCAGAAGGTCTTGAATCGTTGGGCCTTGATGCTTTCTTTTATTGTATTTAGAAGCCCTAAACAACCAAAACTATTCAGGAATAACCAAGTATAAACCTTTAATTATCAGTGCATTCTAAAATTTAACACTTTCAGGCTGCTTTTTGATGGTTCCCAAATTTCCACATATTTTTGAGACATATTTCTGACGTGGAGAATTTGCGGAGCTTATTTTTTGTTATTTCGTGTAGATAGTTGACAAGGGTTTACAT
>JAFODP010000041.1 GCA_017380635.1 Bacteroidales bacterium
AATAGAGCACGCGGTTTTGAACGTTTACGGCTCGCGCTATTCCACGCAGACCTATTGGCTGCTTTCGGACCTGAAGAAACGCGCAACGGAATTAAAACGCGCAATCATATACGGGGATGATGTGGAGACGGTGAGCGTGGACAATGAAGATGTTAAATTACCTTTTTAAACTTTTTGCAATATGGCTGGAGAAAAATTTTATTCAACTAACGAGCGCGGCCTTTTGATTTCGCGCTGCGTAACAACGGGCTTTCTTATAGGCGGCGGTGAGTGCATGGACTGCTGCTATTTCGAGGGAAAGTCGAAGAAATATAAGTGCGTTAAATGTAGAAAAGAGCGTGAGTAACATGAAACTGCATAACTATCAAGAGCGAATAGTTTCGCATATCGAACGGCACCCCCATTGCATATTGTCGGTGGATATGGGCCTTGGTAAGACGGCCGCCGTTTTGGCGTATATCGAACGTGCAGAGCCTGCAAGCGTTTTGATAATCGCGCCAAAACGTGTAGCCGAAACAACATGGCTGCAAGAAGCCCAAAAATGGGGATTCAAGTGCGCCGACAAAATGACTATCGCGGCTGGTGCAAAGGCCAAACGAGAGAAAGCGTTAGCCGACAAAAACAAGCCCTACAAGGTTATCAGTCGCGATAACTTGGGCGATTTGGCATGGAGTGCCCGTTTTGACTTGCTGGTTATAGACGAGCTAACCTCATTCAAAAACGTGCAGGCGGCTAGAACAAAGCAGGTGCTGCAAATTATCGCGGATAAGGTTGTCGGGCTTACGGGAACGTTCCTTGCAAGCGGCGCGATCGATATTTATGGACAGGTGGCCGCGGTGGGCTTGGTGCAAAAGTTTTGCGCGGGGCTGAATTTCTTTGCATGGCGCGCGATGAATTTCCACGATGCGTTGCAGGGATCAGGCTTGCAGTTTCAAAAGTGGACCCTCAATAAGGACGTGACCGTTGAAAAACTGCTGGCTCCTATACGTGCCCAAATTTTCACGCTCACCGCTGATGATTACCTCACTATCCCCCCCGTATCTAGCACGTGGCACAAGGTAGAACTAGCAAGCGAAACACGCCGCGCGTATGATGACCTGCAAGCGTTTCTCGGCTTTGAGTTGGATGGCTGCAACCTGACCGTTTCAGAGGGTGCTGCTTTCGCAAAGTTGCAGACCCTTTGTAATGGTTTCATCTATGACGAAAGCGGTGTGGCTATACGTGGCAAAGATAGTGCCAAATTGGACGCCGTGGCAGACTTTTGCGAGCGATGCAAAGCAGAGGGTGAAAAGGTGCTGCTTTTTTACGCTTTCCGCGAAGAAGCGGTTTGGCTCAAGGAAATGCTAGACCGCAAGAACATAACGGCTGAGAGCGTAAAAAAAGCAGGTTTTATGGACCGCTGGAACGCTGGCGAGATTGATGTTCTGTTTGCGCACCCCGCAAGCGCAGGACACGGATTGAACCTGCAACACGGCGGCCGTGTTATCGTGTGGAGTTCGCTCACGTACAATTACGAGTTGTGGGCACAAGCCAACGCACGCCTTGCGCGTCAAGGACAAACGCGACCCGTGCAGATACACTACTTTGCGGCTGAAAACACCTGCGAGGCGGCTATTTGGCGCGCACTGCAAAACAAACACAAACAACAAAACGAATTTTTAAAACTTACGAAACAATGAAAGTAGAAGATGTAAACAAGGCAATCGATCTGTTGCACGAATATCATTTTGCTGATACGTTATTGAGAAAAGCGGATGAAACATGTGCTACTGTGACCGTCTTAAACGAAAAGATTAGATGTACAAATAACGAATCCGAAAAATTTTATTATAGAAAGGAAATTTCGGATAATATACAAAATCTAATATCAGGTAGTGAGCGTGATGGATATAATTTTAAGCACGATGTATTGATGTGCGGACTTGCTATAGCAATAACGAAACTCGAATACAAGCTCAAAGAACTTAAACAAAAAATCGAACAATTATGACACACACACACACACAAGCCAACGGCTGAGCAAATAGCCGAATGGAATAAACGACAACTTGAAATAAATTTTAAAGATTATGAAAGAAATTGAAACACTTAAAAAGACGATCCTCACTCAGCAGGATATTGACGTTTTAGCGTCAATCGCGATCGTGTGCGTACATGTGGCCGAGCGCGTCATTAATGCTATCGCGCATAGCGTAGAAAACGAATACCACAAGAAACCTCAGTATGACGCAGCGTGCCGAAAATATGGCCGTGCCGTAGTTAATGAGCGCGTCAAGGAGTTGGCGATTGAGTTCGCGCGCGGTGACGAAAGGTTTGCAATGGGCAAAACGCTCAAAGAATTGCAAAAGGCATTAAAAGCGGTAGAGGGTATCACCGCGAAAGGTATATCGCCCGAATGCTGCCGTCTAGCGGCTAACGAATTGGTAGCCTATGACGCGCTGCAATCGGATGTCAATCTATACGGCAAATTATTCGCGTTGATAGCGAATTGCGATAATGATGATGACATTATAAAAATCGAAAGCACCGTCAAGATGTTTGCGACAAAATGGAAAAAGGATCGCGCAAGTGACCGCGTGTTTGAGGTGTTTAACGCAAATATTTAAGGATATGAAAAGAGATGATTTTAAACCATTTTCGTTTAAAGAAGCTCGCGAACGCGTAATACAGACATTGATGACAGAAGATATAACGCAGACACTGACTATGAAACACGAAGAGTTACAACTAGAAAAGCAATGTCGCTCATACGCTCGCGCGTGTGGGTGGGTATGCTGGAAAAATGAAAAGAACGGCTGCAAAGGAATACCCGATGATTCGTTTCTCAGTCCGGACGGCTCATGTTTTTTGCTCGTGGAGTTTAAAAAAGACGCTCGCCAAAGGTTACGACCTGAGCAAGAAACGTGGCGCCAAAGATACCCGAACGTTATATTCGTTATATATTCCTTTGACGATTTCAAGGCTCTGATTGCGTCCAAATCAATGGGAAAAGCCCAAAAATAATGCAAAATATTATATTTTATAAACTTTTTGTAATATGTTTTGTAAAGGTAAGCGGCTGAATTTCAATAATATACACTTAAAATATAAAAATATAAAAAATAATTACGTGTGCGCACACGCACACAGCCGTGACTTTTTCGGCGAAAATATAAAAATATATTTGTAAGATTTTGTGACTTGGTCACT